>NZ_JBIVPU010000010.1:0-177438 GCF_044754805.1 Kitasatospora sp. NPDC092948
CAGCTGTACGTCGCCGCGGGCATCTCCGGCGCGATCCAGCACCGCGCCGGCATGCAGACCTCGAAGACCATCGTCGCGGTCAACAAGGACCCCGAAGCCCCGATCTTCGAACTCGTCGACTACGGCGTCGTCGGCGACCTGTTCACCGTCCTGCCCCAGCTCACCACCGAGGTCAAGGCCGGCTGACAGCCTGTCACCAACCGTCCCGGAAGGGCGCGACCGCCATGGTCGCGCCCTTCCGCATTTTCCGCTCGCGGACGCCCCGCGCTTGCGCCTCCCCCACCTCTATCGTCTACAGTCGCGTAGACGGTCTACTGCTCTGTAGACACTGAGCGCCTCGGAGGCCACGCCGTGTACGCCCACTCCGCCCTGCTGGCGGTCAACCCGCTCGACGCATCCTCCCTGCTCGGGGCGTTCGGTGCGCTCGGCATCGCCGCCGTGCTGTTCGCCGAGACCGGGCTGCTGATCGGCTTCTTCCTGCCGGGCGACTCGCTGCTGTTCACCGCCGGCCTGCTCTGCACCCCCGGCCTGCACTCCGGCCCGCACCTCAGCCTCCCGCAGGTCCTGGCCGCCTCCGTCGTCGGCGCCCTCGCCGGGGCCCAGGTCGGCCACCTGCTCGGCCGCAAGAGCGGTCGCGCCCTGCTGGAACGTTCCCGCAACCGCCGCCTGCACGAGGGCGCCCAGCGTGCCGAGGAGCTGCTCGCCCGCTACGGCCACGCCAAGGCCATCACGCTGGCCCGCTTCGTCCCCGTGGTCCGCACCGTCCTCAACCCGCTGGCCGGCGCCCTCGGCGTCCCCACCCGCACCTTCGCGCTCTGGCAGACCGTCGGCGGCCTGATCTGGACCGTCGGCCTGGTCCTCGGCGGCTACGCGCTCGGCTCCACCATCCCCAACGTCGACCACTACCTGCTCCCCGCCATCGCGGTGATCGTCGTCGTCTCCCTCCTGCCGCTCGCCCTCGAGTTCCGCCGCACGCGCACCGCCCGCCGCTGACGGACCGTCAACAGCTGGCGACAGTCGGCCTGTTCACTCCTCAGCGGACGACGTCGAAGACCTGCTTCTGCACGCCGTTGCGGTAGACCTCGTGCTCGACCAGCGCCAGCTTCTGGACGTCCTTGTCGGTGGCGCTGAACATCCGCTTGCCCGCGCCGAGCAGCAGCGGGAAGACCAGCAGGTGGTACCGGTCGATCAGCCCGGCGTCGGACAGGCCCCGGTTCAGGCTCGCACTGCCGTGGACGATGATCGGACCGCCCTCGGTCTCCTTCAACGCGGCGACCTCGTCCAGTGAACGCAGAATGCTGGTCTCGCCCCAGTTGGAGACCAGCTGGTCCGCACCGAGGGTGGACGAGACGACGTACTTCGGCAGCGTCCGGTACCGCGCGAACTCCGCCATCTCCGGCCAGACCGGGCTGAACGCCTCGTAGCTGACCCGGCCCAGCAGCATCGCCCCGGACTCCTCCTGCTCCCGGGCCTTGATCTCGAACGCCTCGGGAACGAACTCGATGTCCTTGAACGTCCAGCCGGCGTTGCGGTAACCGGGCTCGCCGCCCGGGGCCTCCACCACGCCGTCGAGCGAGACGAAGGCCGTGCTGATCAGGGTGCGCATGATGGGTGCTCTCCTCGGTGTACGGATCTGGTCTGTGTGGTCAGCGCCTCGCGCTCTGCGCGTTCGGCACGCTCAGCACGCTCAGCACGTCCGCGCTCACTGCTTCGACGCTCACTGCTTCGGCGCCCGGCGCTCGACGCTCAGCGCCTCGACGCTCAGTGCTCGGCGAGGACGCCGGCCGCCCACTGCTGCCACCCGGTGGCCGCGGCGGCGGCATCCGCATCCCGGCCGAACAGGTGGTGGAACATCAGCACCGGGCCGGGGCCGTGGTGGAAGGTGTACAGCCCGTCGGCGGTGCGGACCTCGCAGCGCTCCTCGTCGGACCACGTCACCTCCCCGGCCAGCGGCGGCAGCCCGGCCGGCTCGGCGTGCGCCCGCGCGCCGACGTCGACGGTGGCCGGCAGCGACAGGCCGCGGGCGAGCGCCGCCCGGACCTGCCGCGCGGGCCGTTCGCCGGGCAGCGCCATGGCGAAGACGGGGGTGCCGGTGCGCCCGGCGAAGTACGTCAGGTACTCGCGGAGCGTGTGCAGGTGGAACGGCCAGCCGCGGCGCAGCGCGTCGTACTCGTCCTGCCAGTCGTCGCCGAGCATGCCGCTGTGGACGACGCGCAGGACGGTGCTGCCGCCCTCGCGGCCCTCGATGAGGTACTCGAAGGCCATGAACCGGCCGTCCTCGGCGGTGCCCGTCCGGGTGGCGAACCGTTTGCCGGGCTCGTACGCGGTGACGACCGCCTTCTCCCGGTGGCCGCCCACGTCCATGGCGGCGGTGCCGTTCTCGCGGGGTTCGACCTCGTTGCGGCCCATGAACCAGGAGTCGATGCCGGGCCCGGTGGCGATCGCCTCCCAGACCTGTTCAGGGTCGGCGGGCAGGACGATCTCCTGCTCGATCTCGAAGGGGTGCGTCATCGGGAGGTCTCCTGTGCTGCGTCGGGCCGGTGACGGTCGGCGGCCGGGTGCGGGTCGGGGATCTGGTGCAGGCCGATCACCACCCGGTGCTTGCGGCCCTGCGGCGCGGACTCGTCGTGGTACCGGCCGACCAGGCCGGCCACGGCCTGCGCCAGCTCGTCGGCGAAGGCCGCCCGGTCGGCGGCGGAGGCGAACCGCACCTCGGCGTCGATGCCGAAGCTCGCCACCCGCTGACCGGCCCGGGCCGCGCCGGTCAGTAGCGACCCGACCTCCTGCACCAGCCGGGCCCCGAGCGCCAGCAGCCAGCGGGCCGACAGCTGATCGGGCGACCGGGCCGGATCGGGGCTGACGGCGGCCAGCGCGCTGGGCGAGATCACGTACGAGGCGGCCGTGGCGCGGTAGACCCGTTCGGTGACGTTGCCCTTCCGGCGCTCCTCGGCGAGCTCGACCAGCCCGTGCCGCTCCAGCTCCTTCAGGTGGTAGTTGACCTTCTGCCGGGGCAGCTCCAGCCGGCCCGCCAGCATGGCGGCCGAGCCGGGCTCCGCCAGGGCGGCGAGAATCCGGGAGCGTATCGGGTCCAACGACGCCTCGGCCGCGGCGGGCTCTTCGATCACTGCGACGTCCAGCACTTCTCCACCCTCCGCTTCGAACGCCCCCGGCGCTCCCGGGAACGACTCCAGCCTCCCTCCGAACAGAATTCCTGTCAAGACAAAATAATTTGTCGGTGAGCCCCTATGAGATATGGCCGCGCGGACGCCCGGTGCGCCTGCACCTCGGGGGCCCTGGGCACCTGCACCTCGGTCGCGCGCCGGGCTATGATCGCCCACCGACCGATCGACCAGGGGGAACCGATGCCGGCCACCACCACGAGCTTCGACACCAACGAACGCACCGCCTGGACCGGGCGGGCCGCCGCCTACGCCGCGACGTTCGGGCGGCTCTGCGCGCACACCGCGCCCGAACTCCTGGACGCCGCCGAGGTGTTCGCGGGAACCCGACTGCTGGACGTGGGCACCGGGCCGGGCACCGTCGCTGCCGCGGCCTGCGCCCGGGGTGCGGAGGTGACCGCGGTGGACGCCGAGCCGAGCATGGTCGAACTCGCCCGCCGCGCCGCGCCCGCGGCCCGGGTGGAACTCGGCACGCTGCCGGAACTCCCCTACAGGGACGGCGAGTTCGACGCGGTGGCGGCCAACTTCGTGCTCAACCACGTCGGTCGCCCGCTGCTCGCCCTGGCGGAGCTGCGCCGCGTCCTGCGACCGGGCGGCCGCCTCGCCCTGACCATCTGGTCGGGCACCCCCGCCCCGGGGCAGGCACTGATCCCGCTGGCCATGCAGGCCGCCGGCGCCGTCCGCCCGCCGCACCTGGCGCCACTCGACCCGGCCGACGACTTCCCCCGCACCCCGGACGGCCTGGCCGCGCTCCTCACCGACGCCGGTCTCCGGCAGGCCGGTTGCCGCACCGTCGACTGGGACCACCGCACCGCCGCCGACGACTGGTGGGCCGGCCCGGCCTCCGGCGTCGCCACCATCGGCCAGGTCCTGCTCGCCCAGAGCCCCGAAACCCAGTCCGAGGCGCGCCGCCAGTACGACCGCCTCGCCGCTCCCTTCCGCACCCCGGACGGCACCCTCGCCCTCCCGCACACGGCGCTCCTCGCGACCGGAACCCGCTGAAGCCCGCACTGCGGCGCGGTACAACTCCCGCCGCAGTGCGCCCCGTTCGGAATCCCGGACCGCTCACAGCCCCGTCCGAGGCTCACCAGCCACCGCCCGCCCACGGCTCACCAGTCGCGCGGCGCGATCAGCTCCTCGTGGTCCGCGCCGGTGAAGCCGTACGCCGCCGCGACGAACGCGAAATCCGCGCCGATCGCGTCCCGGGCGACCGTCTCGATCTCGCTGCCGGCGTCCTCGAACGCCTCGCCCAGGCGGTTGAACTCCTCCGTCGCGGCGTGCGTCAGCACGTACAACTCCGCCAGGTCGAGCGGCCGTTGCGCCTCGATCCGTTCGCACAGCGCGCGCAGCACCGCACGCCCCTGCTCGACCAGGTGGGCGGGGTAGTACGAGTCCCTGCCCATCTCGGGCAGGAACTCGTGCCCCGCCACCAGCTCGTTGCCGATCGCCATCCCGGTCGCTCCGTCCACTGGGGGATTCTCCTGCCGATCATCCCTCCGAGGACCGACAGCCCGTCAGGACGCAGGAACGGCTCCGCGCAGGAGGTCGGCGACCTCGCGGCGGGGGGTGGCTGCGCCGCGCGGGCCGTAGCCGATCCGGAGGACCACCTGGACCGTGCCGATGCCGGCCTCGGGGTTGCGCAACCGCCAACGGGTGTCGGGGAGTTCGACGGCCTGGTGGAGGACGGAGACGCGGACGCCGTGGGCGGTGGCCACCAGCCAGACGCGCTCCATCGACTGGCCGGCCCGCAGCCAGTCGGCGGCGGTGTCGCCGCGGGTGGAGATGGTCACCAACTGCGGGAGCGCCTCGAAGCGTTCCGCGTGGACGGGGCCGTGTCCGGTGAAGTCCCGTACGGGGACCCGGGCGTCGTGGTCCTGCGGGCCGAGCGCCTCGACCGGGATGCCGTCCGCGGAGGGTTCGCCGCGCAGCCAACTCCCGGTCTCCGCAAGGCGGGCGGCGTCGGCCACGATCCGGGCCTCGGCCTCGGCGATCAGCGCCAGCACCCGGCGCGCCTCGGACTCCTCCAGCGCGTCGAGGACGGTGTCCTCGGCGGCGGCGGCCGCGATCAGCTCGCCGATCACCGCCTCGGGGACGTCGCGGTTGTTGAACGGCTCCCGGCTGGAGTGCCGCAGCGCGATCGCGTCCGCCAACTCGGCGGTCTCGTCCGGGACTCCACGCCGGCCGAAGTGCACCACTGCGACCGGGGCGTCCGCCGCGACGGGGCCGGGCAGCAGTTCCAGCTCCTCCACGGGCAGGCCCTGCCGGGCGGCTGCCACCCGCAGGTTGAACAGGGCCGCACCGACCGAGAGCAGCATGCCGCGACCATCGGGGTCGGCCACCGGGACGGCCCGGTCCGGGTCCGCGAACACCAGCACCCCGTGGCCGTCCTCCGCCGCCCGGAACTGCCAGGGCTGGGAGTTGTGCAGCGACGGCGCGGCTCCGGCCGCCGCCACCAGGACCCGTAGCTCCTGCACGCCCAGTGCCGCCCCCGGCCCGCCCCTCGTACCCGCCGTCGACTCGACCATCGCGGATCACTCCTCGCCGCATCCTCGTCGCGTTCCACGTGCCTCTCTGTCTTGAGCGTGCGCCTCGGCCCGGCCGCGCCGGTAGGGCCCAAAGACCCCGGCCCGACGACCTCCGTCCCGTTTCCGGCGCACGGCCCACGCACGTGCCGCGTATGGCCCACGCACGTGCCGCGCACGGCCCACGCACGACCGGCTGCGGGCCGCGCGCATCCGTCCGCAGGCCGTGTCACGCCGACGCGGTGCGCTGCACGAACACCTCCAGCCGGGCCGACTCCAGGGCGGTCGCCACCGCGCCCAGCAGCACCGCGTCCTCACCGAGCGTGCTGGCCACCACCCGGGGTCGCAGTTCGCAGGTTCGGTGCAGCGCGTCCTCCAGCGGCGGCAGCAGCAGGTCCGCGCTGCGGCCCAGGCCACCGCCCAGCACGACCAGTTCCGGGTCGGCGACGGCGGCCACCACCGCGACCGCGAAGGAGAGTTGCTGCGCGTGCCGGGTGATCGCGGCGCGCGCGGCCGGATCGCCCGCCCGGGCCGCCGCGCACACCTCCTCGGCGGTGCTCGCACCGGTCAGTCCGAGCCGCCACGCCTCTCCGACCACGGCGTCCGCGGCCACCACGTCCTCCAGCGGAACGTCCCGGCGGCTCGCCAGGTCGCCCGGCGGGCACGGCAGTTGGAGCATGCCTATCTCGCCGGCCGCGCCGTGCGCCCCGGTCCACAGCTCGCCGTCGCGCACCAGGCCGACGCCGACGCCCGTTCCGACCAGCAGGTAGGCGAAGACCGAACTGCCCGCCCCCGCACCGTAGGTGTACTCGCCGAGCGCGGCGAGGTTGGCGTCGTTGGCGACCTGCACGGGCATGCCGAGACCGTCCGCGATCCGGTCGAACAGGCCCGTCCGGGCCCAGCCGGGCAGGTGCGCGGCGTGCCGCATCGCCCGCCGGCGCTCGTCCCACACGCCGGGGCTGCCGATCACCGCCCGCACCACCCCGTCCGCCGGGCAGCCCGCGGGGCCGCCGGCGCCCCCGGCGAGGCCCGCATCGGCGAGCGTGTCCCGGGCGGTGGCGACCAGCGCGTCCGCGACGGCGGAGCCGGTCCAGCCGCGGTTCGGGGCGTCCCGGCGGGCCACCACCCGGCCCGACAGGTCGGCGACGGCGACCCGCAGCCGGGCCCGGCCGACGTCCATCCCGAGCACGTGCCCGGCTCCGGCATGGGCCCGGTACAGCACGGCGGTGCGACCCCGGTCGGGGGCCAGGGTGCCCGCCTCCCGGACCAGCCCGGCCGTCTCCAGCGAGCCCAGCGCGGCGGACACCGTCGGCTTCGACAGGCCGGTGTCGCGGGCGAGTTGGGCCCGCGAGGACGGGCCGCCGGTGCGCAGCAGCTCCAGCAGCAGCCACTCGTTGTTGCTGCGCAGCCGCTGCCGACTCCATCTGGCGGGCTCGGGAGCCACGCCTGCGGGCCGTCTCCGCCCGGGCGACGCCGCTTGCGGGTGGGTCACGGTTCCTCTTCTCCGGTCGGGACAGTCCGCCCGCCCCCGCCGGCAACACCGTCACAGACTCAACTGTCGTCCACGTCCAGGTCGTCACACCCGCACCGGCGCCAGGAAACGCGACGCCGACACGCCCGCCCGACACCGGCCCGCTCCGGTTCCTGCGGCACGGCGATGGTACCCACCGGAGCCGTCAGCTGACGTACCGTACAGATCATGGAATTCCGTCACCTGGGCCGCAGCGGCCTGATCGTCAGTGAAATCGCCTACGGCAACTGGCTCACCCACGGTTCGCAGGTCGAGGAGGACACCGCGGCGGCATGCATCCGCGCCGCCCTCGACGCGGGCATCACCACCTTCGACACCGCCGACGTGTACGCGGAGACCCGCGCCGAGTCGGTCCTCGGCCGGGCGCTGAAGGGCGAGCGCCGCGAGGGGCTGGAGATCCTCACCAAGGTGTTCTGGCCGACCGGGCCCGGCCGCAACGACCGGGGGCTCGGCCGCAAGCACATCATGGAGTCGATCGACGGCTCGCTGCGCCGCCTTCAGACCGACTACGTGGACGTGTACCAGGCGCACCGGTACGACCCGTCCACGCCGCTGGAGGAGACCATGGAGGCGTTCGCCGACGTGGTGCGTTCCGGCAAGGCGCTGTACATCGGCGTGTCCGAGTGGACGGCCGACCAGATCCGGGCCGGGCACGCGCTGGCCCGCGAGCTGCGCGTCCCGTTCGTCTCCAACCAGCCCCAGTACAGCGCGCTGTGGCGGGTCATCGAGGGCGAGGTCGTCCCGGTGTCCGAGGAGCTGGGGCTCGGCCAGGTGGTGTGGTCACCGATCGCGCAGGGCGTGCTCACCGGCAAGTACCGGGTCGGCGCCGAGCCGCCGGCGGGCTCCCGGGCCACCGACGAGAAGGGCGGCGCGAACTTCGTCGCCCGCTGGCTGCGCGACGACGTACTGGAGCGCGTCCAGCTGCTGCGTCCGCTCGCGGACCAGCAGGGGCTGTCGCTGGCCCAGCTGGCCGTCGCCTGGGTGCTGCAGAACCCCAACGTGTCCGCGGCGATCATCGGCGCCTCCCGGCCCGAGCAGGTCACCGAGAACGTCAAGGCCGCCGGTGTGAAGCTGGAGCCGGAGCTGCTCGCCCGGATGGACGAAATCCTGGCGCCCGTCGCCGAGTTCAACCCGGCGAAGACCGCCGAGCACGCCCCGAAGAACCGTCCCTGACGCCGCACCGGGCCGGCGCCCCGCGGAAGACCGATCCGCGGAGCCGCCGGCCCGCCCGCCGACTCCCCCGCCCGCTACGTGTCGCTCCCACCGAGCCCGCCAGGGTCGTCGAGCCCGCCGAGGTCGTCGAGCCCGCCGATCTCCAAGTCCGGGACGCCCGTTGACGACAGGTCCTGCTGCGCCCAGATGGTCTTGCCGTGCCGGCCGGAGCGGGTGCCCCAGCGCTGCGCCAGATGCCCGATGATGAACAGTCCGCGGCCGCCCTCGTCGGTGCTCTTGGCGCGCCGCATGTGCGGGCTGCTGGCCGAGTTGTCCGACACCTCGCAGATCAGGCCCTGGTCGTGGATCATCCGCAGCCGGATCGGCGGCTCCCCGTACCGGATCGCGTTGGTGACCAGCTCGCTGACGATCAGCTCGGTGGTGAACTCCAGGCCCTCCAACTCCCAGGCGGCGAGCTGGTGTTCGGCCAGTCGGCGGGCGGTGCGCACCACCGCCGGGTCGTCCGGCAGGGTCCACACCGCGACCCGCTCGTCCGGCAGCGCCCGGGTGCGGGCCAGCAGCAGCACGGCGTCCTCGCGCTGCCGTTCGGGCAGCAGCGCGTACACCACCTGGTCGCACAGGTCGGGCAGTTGTTCCTCGTTGGCCTGCGCGAGGGTCCGTTCCAGCACCGCCCTCCGGGTGCCGACGTCCTCCGCCGGCCTGCCGTTCTCGCCGGTGTGCCGGGCCCGGCCGGACATCAACCCCTCGGTGTACAGCGCCAGTACGCAGCCCTCGTCCAGTTCGGCGGTGGTCGTCTCGTAGCAGCAGTCGCCCCAGCCCAGCGGCGGCGCGGGTGCGAGCTCGAACGGCAGCGGCCCGCCGTCCGGGCCGATCAGCACCGGCGAGGGGTGGCCGGCGGACGCGGCGGTGCAGGTCCGGGAGATCGGGTCGTACACCAGGTACAGGCAGGACGCGAGGCCGTCCGGGAGCCGGTCAGCTCCGGTCGGCAGGCTGCCGCGCTGCTCGTCGGTCAGGACCCGCGCGACCTCGTCGAGGCGGACCAGCAGTTCGTCCGGCGCCAGGTCCTGCACGGCCAAGGTGCGCAGCGCGGTGCGGAGTTGGCCCATCAGGGCGGCGGCTTCGATGCCGCTTCCGGTGATGCTGCCGATCGCCAGGCCGACCCGGGCGGCGGACAGCGGGATGACGTCGTACCAGTCGCCGCCGGGGCCGATCGCGCCCGGCAGGTACACCTGTGCGGTCTCCACGGCGCTCAGTTCGGCCGGTTCCCTGGGCAGCAGTTGGCGTTGCAGGGTGGTGGCGATGGTGCGTTCGCGGGCGTAGCTGCGGGCCTTGTCGATGGAGAGGGCGCCGCGGGCGGCGAGGTCGGCCGCAAGGTCCAGGTCGGCCTGTTCGAACGGGTCCGGCCGCCGCGTCCGGTAGAGGGCGAGCAGGCCGAGGACGGTGTCGTGCGCGACCAGGGGCGCGACGATCATCGAGTGCACGCCGAGTCCGGCCAGTCGGCGGCCGCGGACCGGGTCGGCGGTCAGCCAGTTCTCGTCGCCGTTCAATCCGCGCACCAGCCGGGCCCGCCCGTCGTCCAGCACCTGGCTGTACGGCGTGGGTGCGCCGTAGGTGGAGAGTTCGCCGTGCGGAATGGGCCCCTGTTCGAGGGGCGAGCGGCCGGAGCCGTGGGTGGCGCGGTAGGCGGCGCGGCGCAGCGGGGCGGTGGGGTCGACGGGTCCGGTACGGGGCGGCAGGCCGCGCAGTGGTTCGTCGAGGAGGTCGACGGTGGCGATGTCGGCGAGGCGGGGCACGGCGACGTCCGCGAGTTCCTGGGCGGAGCCGATGGCGTCGAGCGAGGCGCCGAGTTGGCGGTGTGCGGTGTGCAGGATGTCGAGGCGTTCGTGGGCGGCCTGGCGTTCGGTGACGTCCTCGACGGTGGCGACCAGGTAGCGGTGGCCGGTGGCGGAGTCGATCGGGAAGAACGTCACGGCGTCGACCGTGTCGCGGCCGGGCTCGCCGGGGGTGCGGACGCGGACCAGGTGCTCACGGATCCACTCGCCGTCGTGGAGGGCCTGCCGGGCGAGGGCCTGGAGTTCGGTGTCGTCGAAGCCGGGCGCGAGGTCGCCGACGCGGCGGCCGGCGGCGCCGGGGCTGGTGCCGGGACCGGGGCTGCTGACGGGACCGGGGCCGGGGCCGGCGGTGCCGGGGCTGCTGACGGGACCGGGGCCGGGGCTGGTGCCGGGCGGGCTGTCCGCGTGGCGGGCGGCGGCGTTGCGGCGGACCGGGCGCAGGTCCTGGTCGAGCAGGTAGAGGCTCATGGGGGCCTGCTCGAAAACGGCGTCGAGCACTGCCGCGTCGTCGGTACCCGGGGCGACCTGGCCGCCGTCGGGGGCGGTGTCGTGCGGCCCGCCGGCGGTCTCGGACCCTTCCCGGCCGCCGCCAGGAGCAGCACCTCGCGACCCGCCAGCAATCTCAGACCCTTCCCGGCCGCCGCCAGGAGCAGCACCTCGCGACCCGCCAGCAGTCTCGGGCCGTTCCGGGCCGCCGCCAGGAGCAGCAGCTCGCGACCTGTCGGCGCTGGTGCCGGGCCGTTCCGGGTCGTCGTTGGGGGTGGTCATGCGGGTCTCCCCGGCCGGAAGGCGATCAGGGCGATGTCGTCGCGGACGTCGACGACCCGGCCGGCCAGGTGTGCGCAGAGGTCGGCGAGTGGGCGGTGGCGGGCTTCGGCGGCGGCTGCGCAGAGGCGGGCGATGCCTTCGCCCAGGTGTTCGCCGGGGACTTCGACCAGCCCGTCGGTGTAGAACAGCAGCGTCTCGCCGGGGCCTATCGGGTCGCGGTGGGTGACGCGGGGGCGGCCGGGGTCGACGCACAGCGGAACGTCGGCGTCCTCGGCGGTGAGCAGGCGGGGCGGGCCGGTGACGGGGACCAGGACGGGCGGCGGGTGGCCGGCGTTGCTCCACTCGACCTCCCAGGCGCCGTCCGCGCCGTGCCGGGTGAGGCGGGCGTGCACGGCGGTGGCGAAGCTGCCGACGCCGAGTCCTTCGGCGGCGGTGTCGAGTTCGCGCAGGGTGTCGGCGGGGGTGTGGCCGTGCGGGCGGGTGTAGGCGATGGAGCGCAGCATGGCGCGGAGTTGGCCCATGGTGGTGGCGGCGGCGAGGTCGTGGCCGGCGACGTCGCCGATGGTCATGGCGAGTGATCCGTCGGGGAGGGTGAAGGCGTCGTACCAGTCGCCGCCGACTTCGGCGCTGCGGCTGCCGGGGCGGTAGCGGGCGGCGAGGTCGGCGCCGCCGATCCGGGGCGGGGTGGTGAGCATGGCGCGTTGCAGGACGACGGCGGTGTGCCGGGCGCGTTGCAGGGCGAGGGCCTGGCGCAGCGGGGCCTGGGCGCGTTGCAGGATTTCGTGCTGGAGGTCGATGTCGGCGGGGCCGGGCGGGGGTGCGCCTTCGCAGTCTGCGGTGACGGCGAGGGCGACGACGGCGCCGTCGACGACGATCGGCAGCAGGGTGAGGCTGGTGGCGCGGGCGCGGACCAGCCAGCGGACGGAGATCTCGGGGAGGCTGCCGCCGGGGACGTCGGCGCCGGTGAATTCGATCGTGACGGGGGTGCGGTCGGAAACCGCTTTCCGGGCGCGTTCGCCGAGGGTGAAGGTCTGCCGGTTGATGGGTGGCAGCGGGGGCAGTCCGGGGCGGGCGACGGAGGCGATGCGGGTGGCGACGACGTCGCCGCCGGCGGCGTCGGGTTCGCGCAGCAGGTAGACGGCGCACACGTCGGTGAGGTCGGGGACGAGGGTGGCGGCGAGTGCGGCGAAGGCGTCCTCGGGGCGTTCGGCCTCGGTGACGGCGCCGGCCCGGGCGAGCAGGCGCTCGCGCAGGCGGTTGCGCCACTGGTCCTCGATGTCGCTGGTGGTGCCGATCCATTCGGCGGGTCCGCCGTCGCGGACGATGGGGACGGCGCGGGCCCGGACGTGCCGGTAGCCGCCGTCCTTGCCGTGCACCCGGAAGACGTGTTCGAAGGCGGTGGGCAGGTCGCGGGCGGCGTCGGCCCAGCGGGTGGCGACCTGGTCGCGGTCCTGGGGGTGGACGACGTTCAGCCAGCCGGTGCGGGCCGCTTCGGCGAACGGTTGGCCGGTGAGGGCCTCCCAGCCGGGGACGAGTTCGTCGGCCGTGCCGTCGGCGTGGACCAGCCACACCATCTGGGAGGCGGCGGCCATCAGTGCCTCGTAGCGCCGCAGTGTCTGCAGGCGTTCGGCGGAGAGGCGTTCGGTCTCCAGGGCGGAGTGCAGTTCGGCGGTGGTGTCGACGGCGGCGGTGAGGATGGCGGGGCCGTACGGGATGCCGGGGCCGTGCAGGGTGCCGGCGGGCGAGCTGGAGTAGACGAAGTGCCGGTGGGCGGTGCCGCTGTCGGGGCAGCCGAGCGTGCGGGGGGTGGTGACCTGGCGGGCGGTGCCGTCGGCGAGCACCGCGTCGAGGGTGGCGACGAACCGCTCGGCGCCCGGTTCCGTGAAGACGTCGCGGGCCGGGGCGCCGAGCGGGCGGTCGCCGAACAGGTCGCGGAACGCGTCGTTGACGTACACCAGGCGGTGGTCGCTGCCGGCGGTCAGTGCGATCGCCACGATGGCCCGGTCGAACACCTCGGGTGTCAGTGGTGTGTCCGGCACCCTGCCGTTCCTCCTCCCGCCCGCCGGTCGGCGGGGTCTCAGGCGAGCAGTTTGCTCTTCGCCGCGCGGTATTCGTCGTCGGAGATGGCGCCGCTGTTCTTCAGGTCGGCGAGGCGGGCGAGTTCGTCGACGTGCCGGGCTCCGGCGTCGCGGTTCTCGGTGCCGGCGGCTTTGCGGATGTAGTCCTGGAAGTCGCCCTCGGCTTTCATGGCGCGTGCCCGGTCGCGGTTGCCCATGGATTTGCCTCGGGCGATCAGGTAGACGAGCACGCCGAGGTAGGGCAGCAGGATGACGAAGATCGTCCAGCCGGCCTTGCCCCAGCCGCCCATGTCGTGGCTGAGGAAGATGTCGGTGATCACCTTGAACAGCAGGAAGAGCCAGAGGATCCAGAGGAAAAGCCACAGCATCGTCCAGAACAGGTTGAGCAACGGGTAGTTCATCGGGGCTCCCTTCCACAGGTCCTTCGAGAGGTATCACCACATTCCGGGCGGCGCACGCTCAGCAGCCGGGCGCCCGGCGGCAGGTTCAGCGGTCGTTCGGGGAGATCCGCCAGGCGAGCAGGACGACCAGGAAGGACGCGGCGCTGAAGCCGGTGGACCACCAGGCGGTGGCGGTCTCGCCGCGCATCCAGGCGTCGGTGGCGACGGTGAGCGCCCACAGCTGGCCGATGACGACGGTGATGGCGAGGCCGACGCGGGCGGAGAGGATCGCGGAGCGTTCCGGCTGCGGGTCGGTGCCCGCGCCGGGGCCGGGGCCGGTGGCGGTGACCCGGGCGTCGGCGTAGCCGGAGGTCGGCCGGATCTGCGGGTAGCGTTCGTGGACGGGCCGGTTGAGGCGCGGTTCGTCGCTGCCGGGGTGGTAGCCCCCCGGGAAGTGGCCTTCGGGGACGCTCACCGCACTCTCTCCTGACGCTCCGTCAACTCTCTTCCACAAGTGCTCATTTGCCGCTCTTCCTGGTCGGGCATCCGGCGGCCTCGGCCAGTGCCGGGTTGCGGCCGCGCAGGCCCCGGCAGAGGCCGCTCTGCTCGTCCTCGCCGGAGCGGGCGGTGCCGATCGCCCACACCGCTCCCCGGGCGTCCTCGACCATCACCACCTTGGGCAGCGGCCGGGGCGGCGGGCCGGCTGTCACCGCGCCGGTTCGGGCGTCGAACTTCCCTTCGTGGCACGGGCAGTAGAGGTCGCCGTCGATGCCCTGGTCGGCTCGCCACAGCACGCCGCAGGCGAGGTGGGTGCAGACGGTGGAGTAGCCGACGAGGGTGCCGTCGGGCAGCCGGATCGCCATCGCCCGGTCGTCCTCGCCGGGGTAGTCGAAGCTCACCGCCTGCCCGTTCTCCAGCCGGTCGGCGACCTTCAGCGGGGCGGCGATGCCGTCGCCGTGCCGGTGCAGGGCGCCCGCCGAGACGACGACGGAGCCGGCCGCCAGGCCACCGGAGACGGTGGCGACGATCCGCAGGTAGTCGCGGCGGGTGGTGAGCGGGTCGGCGCTGATCCGCTCGCGCAGCGCGTCCTGCTCGGCGCGGTGGCGGTCCTCGGGGCTGTCGGGATCGGACGGGTCGACGGGGCCGGTCACGCCGGTGCTCCGTTCCCGGGCGTGGGCCGCCCGTTGACTTCGATCACGTTCAGCAGCCCGCCGGGGACGGGTGCGCGGCGCTCCGGCGGCACCACCATGGCGACGCCGGTGGAGACCGTGGTGGCGCCGAACACGAACTCGGTGGAGACCTGCACGCCGGGCCGTTCGGCCTGCAGCTCCTCGGCGGTGCCGTAGAACAGCGCGCCGGTCGGGCAGACGGTGGCGCACATCGGGGCCAGGCCGTAGGAGGTGCGGTCGTAGCAGAGGTTGCACTTCATCTGGAGCTTCGCGGCCAGGTCGATCTTGGGCACGCCGAACGGGCAGGCGTTGACGCAGTTGGCGCAGCCGATGCAGCGCGTCGCGTCGGCCTCGTGGACGACGCCGTCGGCGGTGATCAGGATCGCCTCGGCGGGGCAGACCTCGGCGCACGGGGCTACCGGGTCCTCGCAGTGCATGCACAGGGTGGGCAGCGAGGCGACGGTGCGGCCCTCGTCGGTGTAGTCCAGGTGGATCATCGTCTTTCCGCGGTGCGAGTCGCATTCGCGGCACGCCGACACGCAGGCCTGGCAGCCGATGCAGCGCCCGGGGTCGATGAAGACGGTGCGTCCGAGCATCGTGGCTCAGCCCCTCTCTCCGGTGCCGCGGCCCTGCGGCGACGTCGGCGGCAGCGGGTCGGTGCGCGACGCCTGGGCCTCCGGGTACGCCTCGCGGCCCGGCGGGGTGGGCGGCGCGGGCACGGGTTCGACGGTGCGGGCGCGTTCGATCCGCACCGCGCACACCTTGTACTCGGGGATCTTCGAACGCGGGTCGAGGGCGTCGATGGTCAACTCGTTGGCGGCCACCGGGTACGGCCAGTGGTAGGGCACGAACACGTGGTCCGGCCGGATCGCCTCGGTGACCAGCGCCGGCAGCACCTCACTGCCACGCCGGGTGACCACCCGCACCGGCTCGCCGTTGCGGAAGCCCTGCGACGGGTGCACCTCCACCCACGGGCGCGGTGTCTGCTCGACCAGCCCGCCCAGGCGCCGGGTCTGGTTGCCCGACAGGTAGTGCGCGACGGTGCGGCCGGTGGTCAGCGTCATCGGGAACTCGTCGTCGTACGGGTCGGCCGGCGGGTGCCACTCGACCACCTGGAGGTGGATCTTCCCGTCCGGGTGGTAGCTCTTCCCGTCCTCGAACAGCCTTGGCGTACCCGGGTGTTCCAGGCCCGGGCAGGGCCACACCAGGCCGCCGGTCTGCTCCAGCCGGTCGTAGGTGATGCCGTAGTAGTCGATCACCGTGCCCGCCGAGGCGCGGCGCAGTTCGTCGAACACGTCGCGCGAGTCCTCGAAGGCGAACTTGCTTCCCGCGCCGAGCCGTCGGGCGATTTCGCACATCACCCAGGTGTCGGTGCGCACGCCCTCGGGGGGTTCCTGCGCCTTGTTGTGCTTGACGACACGGGCCTCGGCGTTGGCCATCACGCCCTCGTCCTCGGCCCAGGTGGTGACGGGGAAGACCACGTGCGCGTTGGCGGCGGTCTCGGACAGGAAGAAGTCGAACTGGGCGTGGAACTCCAGCTTGTCGTAACCGTCCTTCACCACCGCGTAGTTGGGCAGCGAGACGAACGGGTTGTTGCAGATGCCGATCAGGCCGCGGATCTCCTGGCGCTGCATCTGCCACACCATTTCCATCATCGACGTTCCGGCGGGCGGGAGTTCGGACTCCTCGATGCCCCAGATCGCGGAGATCTGCCGGCGGTGCGCCGGGTCGTTGATGGACCGGCCGCCGGGCAGCAGGTCGGACTTCTGGCCGTGTTCGCGGCCGCCCTGCCCGTTGCCCTGGCCGGTGAGGGTGCCGTAACCGGCGCCCGGGCGGCCGAGGTTGCCGGTCGCGGTGCACAGGTTGATGACGGTCAGGCAGTTCTCCACGCCCTGGGTGTGGTGCTCGATGCCGCGCGCGTGCCAGCCCATCGCCCGCCGCGCCCGGCCGAACGCCCGTGCCACTTCCACGACTTGCTCGGCCGGGATGCCGCAGATCTCGGCGGCCCGGCTCGGCGGGTACTCCTTGACGGCGGCCTTCACCTCCGCCCAGCCGGTGGTGTTCGCCGCCAGGAACGCCTCGTCGGTCAGCCCCTCCTCCACGATCACGTGCAGCACAGCGTTGAAGAACGCGGAATCCGTACCGGACTTGAGCGCGACGTGGATGTCGGCGGTGCGGGCGACCGCGGTCTCCCGCGGGTCGACGACGATCAGCGTCGCGCCCCGGTCGCGGGCTCCCCACACGTACTGGGTCAGCACCGGGAAGCACTCGCCGACGTTGGAGCCCGCGATCAGCAGGCAGTCGGTCTGCAGGATGTCGGCGAACGGGTTGGCCGCCCGGTCGATGCCGAATGCCAGCTTGTTGGCGCCCGCGGCGCTCACCATGCACAGCCGGCCGTTGTAGTCCACGTGCCGGGTCTTCAACGCGACCCGGGCGAACTTGCCCACCAGGTAGGTCTTTTCGGAGAACAGGCTGGCCCCGCCGAGCACCCCGAAGGCGTCCCGGCCGTGCTCGCGCTGGATCCGGCCGATCTGCTCCACCGTGAACTCCAGCGCCTCGTCCCAACTCACCTCCCGCAGCGGCTGGTTGCGCTCCCGCCGAAGCAGCGGCGCGGTCAGCCGGTCCGGGTGGTTGACCTGCTGGTAGGCATTGATTCCCTTGGGGCACAGGCGCATTCGGTTGATGTCGTGGTTGCGCGGCTCGACGCCGAACACCTTGCCGCGGCCGTCCACCCGCAGGTACATGCCGCACTGGACGCCGCAGAAGCAGCAGTGGGTGGGGACAAGGGTCTGCTCGGTCTGGTCGGCCCGCCAGGCAGCAGCGGGCAGGCCGCCGGCGTCGCGGAAGTTCCGCGTCCCGATCGGGGCGACGCTCGGGTCCAACGGAACGTGCTCGGCGCTCACTTGAACCCCCGCTTGACGTTCGACAGGTACGCGGTGCCGCGCAGCACCCGCTTGCAGCGCGGGCAGTACTCGACCCACTCGTCGAAGCCGAGCCGCAGGTCCCGCATGGTGGCGCGCAGGTTGTCGACGGCGGCGACGGTGTCGATCGGCTGCCCGCAGCGGCGGCACGCCCGCAGCTCCACGGCATCCGAACCCTTGCGCCCCGCCGTGTACTTGAACAGCTGCATGCCGACCGCGGCCGGGCGCTGCATGATGTGGAAGAACTTCCCGAACGGCAGGTAGACCAGGGTGAGCACCACCGACGCCATGTGCAGGATCGCCAAGAACTCGTAGCCACCGCCGTGCAGGAACATCTCGGAGAAGGTCAGCAGCAGGCCCGTCACCGAGATCGTGAGCAGCGCCAGCAGCGGAAGGAAGTCGTAGCCGAACCGCTGACCGGTGGTCGCGGCCCGGTCCCGTACCCGGCGCCACAGGAAGTAGCCGACGCCGCCGATCACCATCACCGCGGCCAGGTCCAGCCCGTGGTAGAGCGCCCAGCCGAGGAAGCTGCCGGAGTCGAAGCCGAACAGCTTCAGCCCCCACAGCCGCATCTCGTAGCCCGGACCGGTCGCACTGGAGGCGGTGAAGGTGAACCAGCCCCAGGTCAGCGGGAAGGTGATGACCGCCGCCAACAGGCAGCCCCAGAAGATCAGTTGATGTGCGGCCCAACGGGCGTGCGAGCGCGCGCCGAGGAACTTCTGGAAGCCCAGGTAAGTGACGGCCATCCGCGGCAGCGCGGTCGGCGAGCGCTTCAGGTTCTCCCAGGACAGGGCCGCACTCCAGCCCTCCCGGAACAGTCGGCGGGCGGCCGGCGCGGAGACCCACATCATGTACCGGTACACCACGCCGAAGGTCAGGAACACCGACGCCACCGCGTACGGCACCAGCGCCGAGTCGAAGTCGCGCAGCTCCCGGCTGCCCATCAGGATCGCCGCGATCAGCAGCACGCTCGCCGCCCCCGCCACCATCGACGCCCGACCGGCCGGCGAGGTCGTCTCCACCGGACGCGAATCCGCGCGCGCGGCGCCCGCGCGGTACGGAGGCGGCCCGTCCCCGGCCGAACTGCCCTCCGTACCCCCGTCCGGTGTCCCCCCGGGGGGCGGCGGTGTCGCGGCCACGCGCACTCTCCTAGCGCTCGACTCGGTCCGATCCTCGATCGGGCGGCCCGGCACGGCACCGCGGCCCGGATGCCCTCCCGCCCTCGGACGCTAACGAGCACCTCCCCTCCCCGCGCGCCGACTGCGCCGTCGGCGGCGCGTCGCTGCGCCGAACGGTCGAGCGGGCGAGACCTGTCGCCAAGCCGCATTCTCCGCCGGTGGGTTGATCGGCCGTCAGTCAGGCTTCGGGGCTGGACCATCAGGGTGACAGCATTTAAGGTACTGCTTCATGTTGAAGGACGTACATAACTTGCCCGCCCCTGAACCCACTCCCGAACCCGCTCTCGCCACCGACCCCGACGGTCACCTCTACGACCCCGGCGTGCGCGCCTCCATGGCCGCATTCGCGCTCGACGACGACACCCTCGCACTCGAAGCCGCCGCCGCCGTCCGCTCCGCCTCCCAGTCCGTCGACCGCCTGCGCGCCCGCGGCGCCGGCGGCCGCGGCCTCAGCGCCGGAGCCCTCGATCTGCTCACCCGGCTCGGCAACGCCGGCGCGGACGGCCTCACCATCGGCGAACTCGCCCGCGCGGCCGGCGTCAGCTCCCGCAACGTGACCGGCCTGGTCGACACCCTGGAACGCGAGACCCTGGCCCGCCGCGTCCAGCACCCCGAGGACCGGCGCTCCGTCCGCGTCACCATCACCCCCGCCGGTCGCGACTGGCTCGACGCCTTCCGTCTGCCGACCCAGCGCGCCATGTCCGCCGTCTTCCGCGGCTTCACCCCCGACGAGCTCACCCAGTTCCGGCACCTCTGCCTGCGCCTGGTCGTCAACCAGCAGCAACTGGAGCAGTACCTCGGCGGCGGGCAGTCCTGACGCTCCTCCCCGCCGCCCACTCCGGTCCGCCGCAGCGCCTTTCCTTCCCTGCGGCCGACCGGAGGACCGCCCACCGCGGCACGTCGCCGTCCGGCCGGAACGCGTCGGCGCTGCGCGCTCAGCCGGTCGCGCACGCGGCCGGCCGGCTTCCCAGCGGTCGTGCCACGGTGCCGGTGCGCGGCCCGACGGTGTCGGCGCGCAGCAGCGTGACCCGCTCGACGACGGCACCGGCCG
Source organism: Kitasatospora sp. NPDC092948 (assembly GCF_044754805.1). Classification (NCBI taxonomy): domain Bacteria; kingdom Bacillati; phylum Actinomycetota; class Actinomycetes; order Kitasatosporales; family Streptomycetaceae; genus Kitasatospora; species Kitasatospora sp. NPDC092948. The sequence goes on from NZ_JBIVPU010000010.1 coordinate 19,783, forward strand.
GCGCCTGCGGCACTCCGCCGGGAAAGCGGGACGGGACCGCCTCGGCGGGCCTCTCCACCGGGCGGACCGCGATGCGGCGGCCGGTCGCCGTCACGAGGATCCGGACCTGCTCGGCGACCGTGAGGCGCTCGTCGCCGAGCAGCACGCATTCCGCGCGCGCCTTCGCGGCCGTCCCCGGTGCGGACCTTGGCGGCGACGGCGGCGATATCGGCCGGCTCCCAGAAGGCAGCTCTCCGCGCGGATCGTCGACACCCACTCGACGGCGCCGGTCATGACGCCGCCGGGCCGCAGCACCGCCGAATGCCGCAGCCGCGCACACTCTCCTCGCGTTGGCGGTGCCAGCCCCGCACCGCGAGCATCGGGCCGCCCAGCCCGCCCGCCGACAGGTGCACCACACGGGGCACTCCCACACCCCCGGCGGTGGCAATGGCGTGCGCGGTGTTCGTGGTGTGCACGGTCCCGATGCCGGGCATCCGCAGGAACAGCCTCTCCACACCCGCCAACGCCCCTTCCGACGTGGGCGGTTCGCTCAGATCCCCGGCGAAACGCTCGGCACGGGCGGGCAGCCCGGCGGCCCGGTCCGATGCGCGAACCAACGAACCAACAGGCGCAGCTCGGCGTCCATCATGTCGAGCGTGTGCACCAGCTCCCGCCGGGTGTTCCCCGGTCGCGCCGATGATCAGTATCATCGACCCCCCTGAGGACGTTAGCCGACTAACGATCCGGCGGGAACGTCAACCAAAAACTGATTGACCGTCAATCAATCCTCCCCGCAAGCCCGTTCCGACCCCAGCCCCACTCCCCTCCGGAGGCCGCGATGCCCGAGTTCCTGGACCTGCACGGCAAGACCTCGAAGGCGCTCCGGGCGCTCGCCGACGGCGCGATGCGCCGCCACGGCCTCCACCTCGGCCAGAACCATCTCCTCGCCGCCCTGTGGGAACGTGACGGCCGCACCCCCGGCGAAGTCGCCGCCGCGCTGAACGTCACCACCCCCACCGTGGTCAAAATGGCCACCCGGATGGCCACCGCCGGCCTCCTCACCCGCCGCCCCGACAACCATGACAACCGCCTGGTGCGCCTCTGGCTCACCGGCGCCGGCCGCGCCCTCCAACACCCCGTCGAAACCGAACGTCAAACCATCGAGGACCAGGTCATGGCCACCCTCACCCCCACCGAGCGCAAGCACCTCCTGATCGCCCTCGCCAAGATTCACCGATCCGCGACCGACCTCCTGTCACCCCCGACCGACGGCTGCCCCCGCCCCGGGAGCACCGCACCCCGCAAACGGTCCGCACCGCATTCGGGACAGGGTGCATAGTGTGCGCATGGACCGGTACTTGGGCCCGGCACGCATGGAATGGCGGGCCAATGACTAGCTCTGCATCGACGAGTACGACATCGACCTCACCGTGACGGTCGACGCGGCCGGCACGCGGCGCGCGTCCGGCCGGCATTCCTCGACGCTCGGCACGGATCGACGTGCGGGCTGGGACTTCCTCATGGGGACGGACCCCCACTTCTCGCTCGCGTTGCCCAACTTCTCGCTCACGTCGCCCGGTGAGGATCGCGGCTGCCTCATGGTGCGGGTCGACGAGGCAGCGGACGGAACGCTCGCCCTCCGGGAGGCACCGGACCGGGACGGCTCCACCGCCCCCCGGGCCGAGCTCAGCTGAGAGCGGCAGTCCGCCGCCCGGCACACCTGCGTGGGCGCCGCCCCTGTCACTCGGCAGCGACCGGAACAGCGCCCGAGCCCACAGTGCGCACGATTCCGCGGCCCGGCGCGCGGGCCGAACGCGAACGACTTCGGCCCCCGGTCCCGACGCTGGCACGTGCCGGGTGGAGCTGACGGTCAGGCGAGGCCCAGCGCGGGGAGGCACTCCTGGACACCCGCCAGCTCGATGTCCTCGCGGCGGGTCCGTTCCCACGCGTCCCGGGTCAGCAGCCAGCGCTGTATCGGTGCGACCTCGCCGCGGCGGCTGTCCCAGGTGGTGCCGTTCGGCTCGTAACCCAGTGTCCGGGACACCTTGTTGGACGCGTGGTTGTCGACGAACGCATCACTCTCGGCCTCACGGGCGCCCAGCCCGGCGAACGCCAGGTGCAGGACGGCCGCGCGCATCTCCCGTCCGATGCCCTGCCCCCGGCGGTCCGGCGCCAGCCACGAGAAGGAGGAGACCGTCCCGAACCTGGCGAAGTCGGCTCCCACCAGGTCCTGCATCCCGATCGGCTCGCCGTCCAGCAACACCACGAAGTACAGCCGCCAGAAGCTCTCGCTCACCCGCGCCCGCCCCGCCCAGATCGCCCGCAACCACTTCCACTCGCGGTCCGGGCTGTCCGCGTACAGCGACATCGGATCGTCGAACGGCCACGGCGGCTCATTGGCAACTCCCGCACGCACCAGCGGAACCAGCCGCTCCAGCAGCTCGTCCGTCGCCCCGGCGAGCGTCAGCCGCGGCGTCCTGATCCGAACATTCAGCGGCGGGTAGGTGTGGGTCACAGCCGGACGCTACGAGGGCACGCTCGCCGGGCGCAATCGTATTTCCCACCGCCCGGCCGGCGCCGAGGCCCGAACGTCAGTACAGCTCGCACTCCCACGCCTCGAGCTCGGGCTCGCCCGGCGGCAACTGCCCGGTGCAGTACTGGTAGAGGTACGTTGCGGCCCGGCGCTCGGCGTACTTCTCGTTGACCGGCTCACACCTGGACCGAGAGACGAAGCCATGCCGGACACTCGATGCCGCACGGTCCGCCCCGTCTGGACAGGACGGATGAAACGGATGAGACGCACTGCCCGAACGGCCCGAACGGCCCGCGCAGCCCGGACGGGACGGCATCGCGGCAACGCTCACCCGCGAGCCGAGCCGTCCCGCTCCGTCCCGTCCCGTCCCGCTCCGTCCCGTCCCGTCCCGGGCCGCTCCATCCCGTCCCGACGCGACGTCAGTCGGTCCGCGGTGCGGCCGTGCTGTCGCGCAGCACTACCTCGGCTCGGGCGGAAGCCGTGTCGGCCCTGCCCTCCCGACCGCCGCCCTCGCGCAGGGCCAGTCGGACGGCGGACTCGCCCATCCTGGCGAGCGGCAGGCGGACGGTGCTCAGCGCCGGGGCCAGGTCGGTCGCCAGCGGGATGTCGTCGAAGCCGGCCACCGAGATCTCGTCGGGGACGGAGATGCCGCGGTCGCGCAGTTCGGCGAGGACGCCGGCGGCGCAGATGTCGGAGAGGGCGAGCACGGCGGTGGGCAGCGGGGTTCCACTCTCCCGGGCGACGTCCAGGATGCGGGCCATCGCCGCCCGACCGCCCTCACGGGTGAACTCCGTGCGCTGGAGCATCCCTTCGGGCAGCGTGAGCCCGTTCTCGCTCAGCGCGTCCAGGACACCGTCGAGGCGGTCCTCGGCGACCCGCATCCGCTCGGGGCCGGTGATCACCGCGAAGTGGTCGTGGCCGAGTTGGGCCATTGAGTGGGTGAGCGACGCGGCTCCCGCCTTGTTGTCCACCTGGACGGTGTCGTACAGCGGGCCGTGGTCGGTGATCGCGGCGACTCGGCCGCCCTGCTCCTGATAGGCCGTCAACGCCTCGTCCAGCTGCTGGATCACCGAGACGTCGTTGTACGCGGACCCGGCCAGGATGATCGCCCGGGCCCGGTGCGCGTGCAGCATCCGGATCGCCTCCAGCTCCCGCCGGGGATCACCGTCGGTGCTGGTCACCAGCGACAGCAGGCCCGCGCGGGCGGCGGCGTCGCCGATACCGCGGGCGATGCCGCCGAAGTACGGGTCGGCGACGTCGTGCAGCAGCACGCCGATGGTCGCGCCGGACGACCGGGCCAGGGCCTGCGCCGGCGCGTTCGGGAGGTAGCCCAGAGCATCGGCACTCGCCCGAACCTTCGCCGACAGCTCCTCCGTCACCGACCGCGCCGAGCCGTTCAGGGCCCGGGAGGCGGTGGCCAGCGAGACACCAGCGTGCCGCGCCACATCCCCGAGAGTGACAGCCACCCGATACTCCCCGCTTTCCGCGCCCTGCTTGCCAATGATCGAGGGACAGGGTACCGCTCGGCCGGGTCCGGGCGGCCGAGGCGACCGCAACGCCTTGACCGGGGCGGGCGGGCCGCTTAGCCTCGGCGCATGGAAAGCGCTTTCCAAGGGTCTTGCGCGGCCGCTGCGGAAAGCGCTTTCCAGCAGGCCGCACAGGGCCTCTGCAGCACCTCGACCCACCCCTCGAACACCATCGCGGGCCGGTCGGCCAACCGAACTGGAAAGCGCTTTCCCGCACCGTGCCGGGAACGCCAGCGGAACACCCCGGGAACGTCCAGGGATCGCCCCCGGGACGCCCCTGGGTCGCTCCCGGGCCAACCCCTGCGGGTCGCTCCCGGGAGTGACCCAGGGGCCGTTCCCTGGCTTCTGCGGGCGCAACCGGTAAGCGCTTTCCAGCTCCGTCGGCCGCCCCTCCCCGTCACCACAACTTCCGTCCACGGAAAGGACCCCCCATGTCCCGCAGGGTCATCGGCATCGTCATGAACGGCGTCACCGGCCGGATGGGTTACCGCCAGCACCTGGTGCGCTCGATCCTGGCCATCCGCGAACAGGGCGGCCTGCCGCTCGGCGACGGCCAGGTGCTGTGGCCGGAGCCGATCCTGGTCGGGCGCAGCGCCGCGAAGCTGGAAGAGCTGGCGAAGCGGCACGGCCTGTCGCACTGGACCACCTCGCTGGACGAGGCGTTGGCGCACCCGCTGGCTGAGATCTACTTCGACGCGCAGGTCACCCAGGCCCGGGAGTCCGCGATCAAGGCCGCGATCGCGGCCGGGAAGCACATCTACACCGAGAAGCCGACCGCCGAGTCGCTGGACGCGGCGCTGGAGTTGGCGCGCCTGGCGCGGGCCGCCGGGGTCTGCAACGGCGCGGTGCAGGACAAGCTGTTCCTGCCGGGTCTGCTGAAGCTGAAGCGCCTGGTGGACGGCGGCTTCTTCGGCCGCATCCTGTCGGTGCGCGGCGAGTTCGGCTACTGGGTGTTCGAGGGCGACTGGCAGGACGCGCAGCGTCCGTCCTGGAACTACCGGGCCGAGGACGGCGGCGGCATGATCCTGGACATGTTCCCGCACTGGCGTTACGTGCTGGACGGCATCATCGCCCCGGTCCGCTCGGTGTACGCGCACGCTGCCACGCACATTCCGCAGCGGGTCGACGAGCAGGGCCGCCCGTACCCGGCGACGGCGGACGACGCGGCGTACGGCGTGTTCGAGCTGGAGGGCGGGATCGTCGCCCAGGTCAACTCGTCGTGGGCGGTCCGGGTGGACCGGGACGAGCTGGTGGAGTTCCAGGTGGACGGCACCGAGGGCAGCGCGGTCGCCGGTCTGCGCAACTGCCGTATCCAGCACCGTGGTTCGACGCCGAATCCGGTGTGGAACCCGGACCTGCCGGCCACCGAGCAGTTCCGCGAGCAGTGGCAGCAGGTGCCGGACAACGCCGAGTTCGACAACGGCTTCAAGGTGCAGTGGGAACTGTTCCTCAAGCACGTCGTGACCGGCGCGCCGTACCAGTGGGACCTGCTGGAGGGCGCCAAGGGCGTGCAGCTGGCCGAGCTGGGCCTGCGTTCGGCCCGCGAGGGACGCCGACTGGACGTGCCGGAGCTCAGCCTCTGACCGTCCCGCCCCGCCCCGCCTCTCTCTTTCCTCCCCGCACCTCCCTCCGCCCCTCCCCTCTCGTCGATCCGTGTGATCGCCCGATCCCAAGGCCTGACACCATGACTCATCTCGATCTGCCCGGCATCGGCCGGTACCAGTTGCGCGAGCCCGTGGCGCTCGCCGCCCCGTCGGGGCCGGCCGCGTCCCGGGTGGCGTTCGCGGCCGCCCACGTGGTGGCCGATCCGCTGGGCGGGAACGCGCCCGGTGCGCCGGCCGCCGTGGACTGGGAGGGGACGCTCAAGTTCCGGCACCGGCTCTGGGAGTTGGGCCTTGGTGTCGCCGATGCGATGGACACCGCGCAGCGCGGAATGGGCCTGGACTGGGCTGCGACGCAGGAGCTGATCGCCCGTTCGGGTGCGGCGGCGAAGTCCGTCGGCGGCCGGCTGGCGTGCGGCGCGGGCACCGACCAACTGACGTCCGTGAACGTCTCGTTGGCCGAGGTGTCGGCGGCGTACGAGGAGCAGCTCGCGGTGGTCGAGGCGGCGGGTGCGCAGCCGATCCTGATGGCGAGCCGGGCGCTGGCGGCGTCGGCGCGCGGTCCGGAGGACTACCTGTCGGTGTACGGGAAGCTGGTCGAGCAGGCCGAACGGCCAGTGATTCTGCACTGGTTGGGCGAGATGTTCGATCCGGCGCTGGCCGGCTACTGGGGTTCGACGGATCTGGATGCGGCCGCGCAGACGGTGCTGGAGCTGATTCGCAGCCACCCGGGGCGGATCGACGGCATCAAGGTGTCGCTGCTGGACGCGGGTCGGGAGATCGCGCTGCGGCGTGAACTGCCGTCCGGGGTGCGGATGTACACCGGTGACGACTTCAACTACCCGGAGCTGGTGCGGGGTGACGAGGTCGGGCACAGCGATGCGCTGCTGGGTGTGTTCGATCCGATCGCGGAGGTCGCGGCGGCCGCGTTGCAGGCGCTGGACGCCGGTGATGTGGCGCGCTACGACGAGCTGTTCGGGCCGACGGTGCCGCTGGCCCGGCACTTGTTCGCGGCGCCGACGTTCCACTACAAGACCGGCATCGTGTTCCTGGCCTGGCTGTGCGGGCACCAGGACCACTTCACCATGGTGGCGGGTGCGCAGAGCGGCCGTTCGGTGAGTCACCTGGTGGAGCTGTTCCGACTGGCGGACGTGGCCGGGGTGTTGGGCGATCCGGAGTTGGCGGCCGGTCGGATGCGGGAGTTCCTGGCGCTGGCGGGGGTGCGGGCATGAGCGCGGCGGTGCTGAAGGTGGCCGAGGGGTGCGAGCGGCTGTCGCTGAACCAGATCACCACCAAGGGCTGGAGCCTGGAGGAGGCAGTGCGCGGCTGCGTGGACGCCGGGATTCCGGCGATCGGCCTGTGGCGCGACAAGGTCGCCGAGGCGGGACTGGCCCGGGCGGCGCGGCTGTGCCGGGACGCGGGTGTCGCGGTGAGCAGCCTGTGCCGGGGCGGGTTCCTGACCGCCGGTGACGAGGAGGCGCGCCGGGCGGCGCTCGCGGACAACCTGGCGGCGATCGAGGAGGCGGCCGAACTCGGCACCGACACACTGGTGTTGGTAGTGGGCGGCCTGCCGTCGGGCAGCCGGGACCTGGTCGGGGCGCGTCGGCAGGTGGCCGACATGATCGGTGAACTCGCCCCGCACGCGGGTGACTTCGGGGTCCGGTTGGCGATCGAGCCGCTGCACCCGATGTTCTGCGCGGACCGGGCGGTGGTCTCCACGCTGGGCCAGGCGCTGGACCTCGCCGAGGCCCACCCGGCCGAGCAGGTCGGCGTCGTGGTGGACAGCTACCACGTCTGGTGGGACCCGGAGTTGGAGCGCCAGATCGCCCGCGCGGGTGCGGGTGGCCGGATCGCCTCCTACCAGGTGTGCGACTGGACGCTCCCGCTGCCGGCGGACGCGCTGCTGGGCCGGGGCCATGTCGGCGACGGGCACATCGACTTCGGTTGGCTGACCGACCGGGTGGCTGCCGCCGGCTACGACGGCTGGATCGAGGTCGAGCTGTTCAACGAGCAGGTGTGGAACACGCCGGGCGCGCAGACCCTGGCCACACTGAAGGAACGTCACCGGACGCACCTGGTGCGTCGCTGACCCTGGTGCGTCGCTGACGCATACGGACGGGCACGCGGGCCGGCCGCTCTCCGGTCGACCCGCACCCGCCCTGCCGTTGCTACCACGCGGTGCCACGCTGCGTCGGATCGTGTCGTGGTGGTGGGCGTACGGTTCGGTCCGGTTGAGTGGTACCGCGCCAAGGGCACCGGCCACGGCGCGACCGGCCGGTCCGAGGTCGGCCGGTCCGACCTGGCGAGTCAGAGGCGGCCGGTCCGAGGTTGGCCGGTCCGAGGTAGCGAGTCAGAGGCGGCGGGTCGGCGACGGCCGGTCGAATCGAGAGAGGCGGAGGTGGGGCGGATGCGGATCGTCGTGGCGCCGGACTCGTTCAAGGGAACGATCGACGCGGCGGACGCCGCCGAGGCGCTGGCTGCGGGCTGGCGTTCGGTCCGGCCGGCGGACGAGGTGCGGTGCGTTCCGATGGCGGACGGCGGGGAGGGGACGCTCGCGGCAGTCGTCTCGGCCAGCCCCGGCGCGCGACTGGTCGACGTCCCGGACGTCACCGGGCCGGACGGGCGCCCGGTGCGCGGGCAGTTCGCGCTGCTGCCGGACGGCACGGCGGTGGTCGAGCTGGCCGTGGCCAGTGGACTTCCGCTGCTGGGTGGCGAGTTGCGCCCGCTGACCGCGACCACGCAGGGCACCGGCGAGACCATCTCCGCCGCGCTGGACGCCGGCGCAACCCGGCTGCTGATCGGCCTCGGCGGCTCGGCATCCACCGACGGCGGTTTCGGGCTGCTGTCCGCGCTCGGCGCCCGCCTGCTGAACGATGCAGGCCAGGAAATCCCTTACGCTCCGTCAACTTTCGATGCAGCAATGGCTGTTGCGGTCACCTTCGACAGGTCAAGGATGCGTTCCGCCCCGCCCGCCGGGGTGGTACTGCTCACGGACGTGACCAATCCGCTGCTGGGCGAGCGTGGCGCGGCAGCCGTGTACGGTCCGCAGAAGGGTGCCGGTGAGAACGAACTTCCGCTGCTGGAAGGGCGATTGACGCGCCTGGCAGAGCTGATGGGCGGCGATCCGTCACATCCGGGCGCGGGTGCGGCAGGCGGAACGGGCTACGGGCTGTTGGCCGGTTGGGGCGCGGTGGTCGAGCCGGGCGCCCCGGCGGTGGCTCGACTCCTCGGGCTGCCGGGGCTGTTGACGTCGGCAGACCTGTTGATCACCGGCGAGGGCCGGTACGACGCGACCAGCCTCCAGGGGAAGGCCGTCGGCGAGGTGGTGCGCCTGGCCGAGACGGCGAACGTCCCGGCGAGCGTGGTGGCGGGCGAGTCGGCAGTGGACGGGGTCCTCACCCTCTCCTCGTTGGCCGGCTCCGCGTCCGCGGCCCGGTCCGAGCCGGCTCGCTGGCTGCACCGGGCGGGCGCCGTCCTCGCCGAGCGATGGACGGCCGGGCCGCTCACCTGATCGGCCGTCAACTTTCCGGCATCCGAGCCGCCGACCGGGTGTCCGCTGGTTCGACTTACCGGAAATCTTGTTGACCGGCCACCGGCAACCGGGAAGGCTCTGCCGCCATGTCCGCCTTCTCCGACGCCCCCCGGGCCGTCCCAGCCACGCCGAGCGACTCCCCCGCCCTGGCCGTTCCGTCGACCCCGGCCGTTCCATCCGCTCCGCCCGCTCCGTCTGCTCCGCCCTCTCCATCCGCTCCGTCCGCCGACTGGACGGACTGGCAGGCGGCCAATCGTGCGAACTGGGACGAGCGGGTACCGGTCCATGTCGGTGGGGCGTTCTACGACGTTCCGGCGTTCGTGGGCGGTGCCGAGGTGTTGCGGGACTTCGAACTCGCGGAGGTCGGGGACGTCACCGGAAAGCGCTTGCTGCACCTGCAGTGCCACATCGCCCTGGACACCCTTTCGTGGGCGCGGCGCGGTGCGCTGGTGACGGGGTTGGACTTCTCCGAGCCGGCGCTCGTGGAGGCCGCGCAGTTGGCGAGGCGGATCGGCGTGGACTCGGCGCGGTTTGTCGCCTCGGATGTGTACGGGGCGGTGGCGGCGCTCGGCGGCGAGACGTTCGACGTGGTGTACACGGGGATGGGTGCGCTGAACTGGCTGCCGGATCTGGCGCGTTGGGCGCGCACGGTGGCGGCGCTGGTCCGCCCGGGCGGGTTCGTGTACCTGTCGGAGTTCCACCCGGTCGCGGAGCTGGTCGCGGAGGACGGCCGCACCGTGGTGGAGGACTACTTCGACCGCGCGCCGGCCGTGCTGGACACGCCGGGCAGCTACGCCGACCGGGACGCGTCGATGTCGGCGACCCGGACGGTGCAGTGGCGGCACGGCATCGGCGACGTCGTCAGCGCGCTGGCCGCGGCCGGACTGCGCCTCGAGTTCCTGCACGAGCACGCGTACGGCCACTTCTTCCTGCCACCCGGCCCCCGCCTCCCGCTGGTCTACTCGCTGCGCGCCTCCCGGCCGTCCTGAAGCCTCGCCGCCGGACCGCCGGACCGCCGGACCTTCCAGCGGCCGACGGCACCGGGCCGAGAGGCGATCCGGACGGACTTTGACACCGGATGTCGCGGCTCTCGCACGGCTCCCGTGTCCACCGATCAGCGCGCCTCGTCGGCCAGGGCGTCGATGGCTGCCCGGACGGCCGCCGGGCGGTCGAGCAGGTCGGTGCTGTCGGCCCACTGGTCGACTGCGCCGGTCAGCGGGAGGTCACGCAGTTCGGGGTCGGTGACGGTGTGTCGGAGGGCGCGGGCGAACCGGTCGGCGTGCAGGACCTGGTACGGGCGGCTGTGGTACGAACGGCGGGCCGGGTCGAGCGGCTCGGTGAGCGCCAGCGCGTTGTGGGTGCGGGCGGCGGACTCGTAGGCGTCGCACAGGTGGCGTTCGCGGGTGTCGTGGTCGGTGGCGGCGAGGGCGGCACGCAGTGCGGGGCCGAGGGCGGGGTCGGCGGGCAGTCGGGTGAACGCTCGGCCTAGCCACTTGCTGTAGGGCGCGTAGGCGCGATGTTGCAGCAGGGTGAGCCGCATCAGGTCGCGGGCCAGGCGGGCGGCGACGACGGCCGCTCCGAGGTCGTCGTCGGTCTCGGCGCAGCGGCCGACGAACGCCTCTTCCTGGCCGATGCGCTGCCACTGGCAGGCCATCAGGTACCGCCACAGCTGCTCGGGGTACCAGTGGAGGCGTCGGCGGACGGCAGTGAGGGTTCCGTGGTCGTCGCGCAGGACGGTGCCGGCGGTGAGTTCGGCGAGTCGCTGTTGCGGGAGGGCGAGCCAGTCGGCGGTGGTGGGGTCGGCGTCGGTCCAGCCGGCGGCTCCGGGGCCGAGGTGGGTGGTGAGCCAGCCGGGCAGCTGGTGGACGGTGACGCGGTGGTCCACGGTGCTGCCGGCGGCGGGTTCGAGGTGGCTGACCGGGTTGTCCGGGTCGCCGGTGTGCCGGAAGTGGGTGGACCAGCCGCGGATCTGCCGGGGCAGGCGGTCGGCGAGCAGTGCGGTGATGGCCGCGCCGTGCCGCTCGGTGTCCTCGGGGGTGAGGAAGAGTTGCAGCCGCGGCCCCCAGTCGTGGTCGGCGGAGCGGGCGGTGTCGAAGCCGAGTACGTCGGAGCCGGGGCCGATCCGCGCGGCGGCGTAGCCGAGCTGCGGGTAAGCGCTTTCCAACAGGGGTCGGACGGCGTCCCCGTACAGTGCTGCGGCGAGTTCGAGTCCCGGTACGAACGGTGGATCCGGCGTGATCATGCGGCCCACTGTGGCAGTGGGGGCAACTGGGGTCCATCGCTTATCCGCGCACGGCGACCTGCGGTGTCTCCGTCCGGCCGACGGCGGCCGGGCGTTTGCGGGACCGTCCGGGGCGGGGGTTGTCGACGGGGACTGCGCCCGGTCCGACGGGGTCGGCGCCCGGTCCGGCAGGGGCGGTGCCCGGTCCGGCGGTGCGGGTCCGGGGAGGCAGGGGCGCGGTGGGCTCCGGGTGGTCGTCGGGGCGGTGGCGGATCGGCATGGCGACCAGCAGCGCGAAGGTCACCAGGACGTAGGCGCTGCCGCCGAACAGGGTGCCGGGGGTCCGTCCGTCGGGGCGCCAGAGCCACACCATGCCGCTGGAGAGCACCAGTTGGAGCAGCCAGCTGACGGTGAGCAGGTCGCGACGGCGTTCGCGCAGGGCGGCGTCGGCGAGGACGACCAGGGCGGGCAGTGCCCACACCAGGTGGTGCACCCAGGTGATCGGGCTGACCAGGCAGCAGGCCAGGCCGGTGAGGCTGTAGGCGGCAAGGGTGTCGCGGGCCCGGGTGGCGCGGCGAAGACGGTGGGCCCAGATCGCGAGGACGGCGACCGAGGCGGCCACCCACAGGACGCGGCCGGGGAGTTGGGGGCCCAGGCGGGCGATGAGCCCCTGCAGGGACTGGTTGGACATGTTGGCGAAGCCGCCGACCCGGTCGGTGTCCCAGAGTGTGCTGGTCCAGAACTGGCGGGACACCTCGGGGCCGATCAGGAAGCCGACTCCGGTGGCGCCCAGTGCGGTGACGGTGGCGGTCGCGGCGGCGCGCCACTGGCGGGTGAGCAGCAGGTGGGCGATGAACAGCGCGGGGGTGAGTTTGATCGCGGCGGCCAGTCCGGTGCCGATGCCGGCGAGGAACTTCCAGCGGCTGTCGGCGAGTTGGCGATCGGCAAAGACCAGGGCCACCAGGAGCAGGTTGACCTGTCCGAAGCTGAAGGTGTCGCGCACGGGGTTGGTGAGGGCGCACAGGCAGGCCGCCAGTCCGAAGGCGTACCAGCGGCACCAGCCGCGTCGGCGCGCGATCGGGTCGATCAGCCAGTACAGCAGCAGACCGGTGGCGACGGCGGACAGCGTGACGCCGACCGCGATCGCGGGGTGCCAGCCGAGCAGGCGCATCGGCAGCATGCAGACCGCGGCGAACGGCGGGTAGGTGAACCCGTAGACGGTGCCGGGGCGGACGTAGTCGTAGAGCCGGCCGGTGTCCAGCCAGTGCTGCACGGCGCCGTAGTACACGCCGATGTCGAACCAGCCGCGGTGGCCCGGGATGACCGCCAGGACAACGGCCGTGACCAGCACGGCGACGGAAAGGACCGCCGCCCGCCCGCCCGTGGTGCCTCGGGTCAGCACGCCAACTGCCTTTCGTCGAAGAGCTTCCCGCGTTCCGCCGCCAGTACGGCGGCGGCCCCGATCACGAACCCGCCGACGGCGAGCACCAGTTCCGCGCCGTCGGGGCTGAACCCGTCCGGCATCACGGTGAACGCCAGGACAGCGCACCCGAGTTCGGCGACCCGGCGGACGGTCGGGGAACGGGCGGCAAGCGCGGCGGGCAACACGGCCCACAGCCCGTACCAGGGCCGGAACGCCGGTCCGAGCGCGACCAGGGCGGTGAACGCGAGCGCCAGGGCCGCCACCGGTTCGTCCTCCCGTCGGGCAACTCTTCGTACCAGTACGGCGATTGTCACGGCTGCGAGCACCATCCCGAGCAGTCGGGCGGCGGCGACCGCGCCGTCCGGGCCAACGCCGGTGAGGGCGGTGGCCAGTCGGCCGAGGCTGGTGCTGGGTGACCAACTGGTGCTGGTGGCCGAGGTGGTGAGGGCGGCGATCCAGCCGTATCCGGTTCCGGCGGCGGCGGTGACGGCGAGCACCGTCACGGTGGCGGCGGCCACTGCCTTTGCCGCTGCTCGCAGTTGGGGACGCCAGGCGCGATCGGTCTCGGCGAGCAGGCACGCCACGGGCAGGGCGATCCCGGCCGGGGCCTTCACCAGTGCGGCGAGGGCGATCAGCGCGGCGGCGAGCACGACCCGTCGTCGGGTGGCGGCGAGCAGTCCGCCGAACAGCAGGGCGAACGCCAGGGCGTCGTTGTGCGCACCGGCGATCAGGTGCAGCAGCACCAGCGGGTTGAGCGCGCCCAGGCGCAGCGCGGCGGCGGGGTCGACGCCGAGGGTGCGGGCGAGGGCGGGCAGCAGGGCGGTGAGCGCGGCGACCGCCAGTACGGCGGCCAGGCGCAGGGCCAGCGTTCCGGCCCAGGGGTGTTCGGCGAGCGGGGCGGCGGCGCGGGCCAGCAGCAGGAACGCGGGCCCGTAGGGGGCGGGGGTGTGCTGCCAGACTTGCGGTATCTGTAGGGCAGTTGGGCCGCCGAGGTCGGCGGGGCCGTGCGTGTAGACGTCCAACCCGTGGGCGAGCATGGCCCCTTGGGCGAGGTAGCTGTAGACGTCGCGACTGAACAGCGGCGGCACGAGCAGCAGCGGGGCGGCCCACCAGGCCAGGGTGGCGGTCAACCAGCGGGTTCCGGGGGGTGGTTGGCCGTCTGCGGGGCGTCCGAGGAGCAGCCAGGCGGCGGTGAGGGCGGCGAGGCCGGCGAAGACCAGGACGGTGCCGGCGCCACCGGAGGCGCGCAGGGTGGGGCCGGTGTCGGCGGCGGACCGAGCGCCTGCGGTGAGGGCGCCGGCGGCGAGGGCGAGCGACCCCAGGAGTCCGAGCCACCGGTACCGGCTCGGGTAGGCGTTCGCGCCCGTGTTCGGCATGTCGGGAACGCTGGCAGAGTGGCGTGGCGGCCGGGCGACAGGTCCGCGTCCGGCCGGTGACCACCGGGCGTCCGGATCGGGGCGGGACCGGATCGGGGCGGGGCCGAACCCGGCCAAGGCCGAACCCTGGCGGGCCGGACCCGGACGGACGGACCCGGGCGGCAATCGGCGTTCGGGCGGGGACGGACTCGGGCGGGGACAGATCCGGGCGGCAAGCGGCGTCCGGGGGATCACGAACTGCCCTACTCCGCTTGGCGAACCGGTCATTCAGCAGGTGCACATCTGGTCTCCCTCGGGTGTCCACCTGAGGGCCAGGCGAGTCGGGGAGACATACCCATGCCGCTCGCGACCGGCTCCGCCCGACCGGCGGACCGGCGGCGGGCGCCGTGTCGTCGCGTGTCGTCCCGTGCTGTTCGCCGCCACCGTACCGTGCCCCGAGACCCCGGAGAGTCCGCCATGACCACCGCCCCTGTCCGTCCCGTCCAGTCGTCCGCCGTCCCCACGCTCGCGGCGGCCGGTCAACAGCCCTCCTACCAGCTGGTGTTCGCACGGACCGAGGAGGACGTGCGGGCCGCGCAGCGGCTGCGGTACCAGGTGTTCGCCCAGGAGATGGGGGCGGTGCTGGACTCGCCGCTGCCGGGCCTGGACGCGGACCCGTTCGACGAGTACTGCGACCACCTGCTGGTACGCGAGCAGCCCAGCGGCGAGGTGGTCGGCACGTACCGGCTGCTGCGCCCCGAACAGGCGCGCCGCGCAGGCCGGTTGTACTCCGACACCGAGTTCGACCTGAGCCGGCTCGGCGGCCTGCGGGACGGCCTGGTGGAGGTCGGCCGGTCCTGCATCGCCGAGGCGCACCGGGGCAACGGCGCGGTCATCAACCTGATGTGGGGCGGCATCGCCCGCTACATGACGGCCACCGGCAACGCGTGGCTGGCCGGCTGCTGCTCGGTCCCGCTGTCCGACGGCGGCACGACGGCCGCCGGGGTGTGGGACGCGGTGTCCGCCAAGTACCTTGCACCGCAGGAGTACCGGGTCACGCCGCTGCGCCCGTGGTCGGCGGACGGGATAGCCCGCCAGGGCCGGACCCCGATCCCGGCGCTGCTGCGCGGCTACCTGCGCCTCGGTGCGTGGGTGTGCGGCGAGCCCGCCTACGACCCGGACTTCAACGTCGCAGACCTGTACGTGCTGCTGTCGCTGGAGCGCACCGACCCGCGCTACCTGCGGCACTTCCTGGCAGCGGCCGCCGACCTGCCGATCTCCACCATCAACTCTCTTGAGAACGGCGACACTTCCGACAATGCTGCAACAACGGCGACGCCGACCACGGTAACGGCGGCGACCGCGGCATGAGTGCCTGGCTGCCGACCGCGCCCTGCACGCCCGGTGACTGCGTGACGGTCACCGGGCCCCGGGTGGGGATGATCCGCCGGGCGCTGCGGCTGGCCGGGTGCCTGACGGTGCTGCTCGCGGGCGTCGCGGCGACGCCCGTGGTGCGGGCGCTGACGTGGCTGCCGGCCGAGCGGCTGGTGCGCTGCTGGGCGCGACTGCTGCTGGGCGCGCTCGGAGTACGGGTGCGGCCGATCGCCGTACCGGGCAGGCAGGTTGGCGGCTCGCTCCTGGTGTCCAACCACATCTCCTGGCTGGACATCCTGCTGGTCGCCGCCGTCCGCCCCGGCCGCATGCTCGCCAAGACCGAGGTCGGCCGCTGGCCGGTGCTCGGCCCGCTCGCCGCCTGGGGCGGCACCATCTTCATCGACCGCGACCGCCTGCGCGCCCTGCCCTCCACCGTCGACCGCATCGCGCTGGCGCTTCGCCGCGGCGAGCGGGTGGTCGTCTTCCCGGAGGGCTCGACCTGGTGCGGCCGGGGCGGCGGCCGGTTCCGCCCCGCCCTGTTCGAAGCGGCGGTACGCGCCGACGTTCCCGTTCAACCGCTGGCGCTGCGCTACCGTACGGCGAGCGGGCCGAGCACCGTACCGGCCTTCGTCGGCGAGGACGGCTTGCTGCCGTCGCTCTGGCGGGTGGTCTCGATGCGCGGCCTGGTCGGCGAGGTCGAGTTCCTGCCGCAACTGCCACCCGCGCTGTTTCCCGGCCGCCGCCAACTGGCTGCCGCCGCGCAGCGGGTGGTGGACCGCCACCGCTACACCGGGCACCGGACCTGCACCACCCACCTGTCGGAACCGCCGGTCCGCGTCCCCGACCGCCGGGAGGCCCCGCGGCCCCGCGCGGACGCCGCGCACCGACCCAAGCCGTCCGTACACGACGGGAACGGCAGGTACGACCGTACGGCTCCCGTATGATCGGGCGAGTTCAGAGAAGGCGAGGAGTGCTCCATGCAGGTGGACGAGGAGGCCGTCGGCGCGGTGCTGAACCGACTGCGCCGAGCCCAGGGCCAACTGACCGGCGTGATCGCGATGATCGAGGCCGGCCGCGACTGCAAGGACGTGGTCACTCAACTCGCCGCAGTGTCGCGGGCCCTCGACCGGGCCGGGTTCAAGATCCTGGCGAGCGGGATGCGGCAGTGCCTCGCGTCGGGCGACGAGAACGCTCCGCCGATGACCGAGGCGGAACTCGAGAAGCTGTTCCTCACCCTGGCGTAGTCGGGCGTGTCCACCTCGCGCAGCGCAACTGCGAGTCGGTAGCGCTCCTCACCGGCACCGACACCGGCCCGGTCGCGGCCCTTCTGGAGGACCCCCGCGCACAGCCCGTCGCGGTGCTGCACCAACTCGCCGATCACGGTCGCGGGTTGGCTGCCGTTCTGTCCCGCCGCACACTCCCCCGCCTGGGCGATTCCCGCCCGTCAGGCCGTGGCGCCGCTGGTCGCCGCCGCGTCCAGCCAGTCCTCCCGCAGGACTCGGCGGACCGCCTGGAGTGGTGGCGGCTGCGGTGGAATCGCGGGGCCGCCGAAGGAAGGTTCACGTCCGAAGCCGACCTGGCGACGGCACGCACAACGAGGCCACAGGCGGCCACCTGCCGATGGACACCTGCGGCCTCGCGCTGTGGAGGTTGAGCCGACGCCGAACGTCGCCCCGCCCTGAAGACGCTCAGCCGAGCGTGAGGGCTCCGAGGACGCCCGGGCGAGCATGGGGCCCCGAAGACGCTCAGGCGAGCGTGAGGAACAGCTTCTCCAGCTCCGCCTCGCTCATCGGCGCGCCGCCCTCCTCCGCCTCGGCCATGCACTGGCGCATGCCGCTCGCGACGATCTTGAAGCCGGCCCGGTCGAGTGCCCGCGAGACCGCGGCGAGCTGGGTGACGACGTCCTTGCAGTCGCGGCCGGCCTCGATCATGGCGATGACGCCCGCCAGCTGGCCCTGGGCTCGGCGCAGCCGGTTCAGTACGGCGCCGACGGCCGTGTCGTCCACCTGCATCGGGTCTCCTCCTTGTGCTGGGCCTTGCTCCGGCGGGTGCCGGGCGGGGCCGGTAATACCCCCGCCGGTATCAACCGGGGCGGCGGGCGGGACATTCCCGCCCACCGGTCGTGGCGGGGTCGGTCGTGGTCAGGCGGCGGATTCCCATGCGCCGTAGCCGCCGAGCAGGTCGGAGATCTGCGGGTGGCCGTGGTGGCGCAGCAGGCTGGCGGCGATGGACGAGCGGTGGCCGCCGGCGCAGTGCACGACGACGGCGCGGTCCTGCGGGACCTCGGCGAGACGCTTGGGGAGCTCGGCCAGCGGGAGGTGCATCGAGCCGGGGATCAGTCCGCCCTCGCGCTCCGCTCCGCCCCGCACGTCGAGCACCAACGGCGGCTCGCTGCCCGCGAGTTCGGTGCGCAGGTCGGCGACGGTGCGGCGGGCGGCCTGGCGCATCTGCTCGGGGACCGTGCGGAACGTCGCCTCGGGGTCGGCGAGGTGGCCGGCGACGCGGTCGAAGCCGATCCGGGCGAGTCGGGTGACGGTCTCCTGCTCGCGGCCTTCGGGGGCGACCACCAGCAACTGCCACGACGGGTCGAGGACGGTGCCGGACTGTTCGGCGAAGCGTCCGTCGGCGGGGACGTTGATGGCGCCGGCCAGGTGTCCGGCGGCGAAGTCGAGCGGATCGCGGGCGTCGACCACGATCGCGCCCTCGGCGCGGCGGGCGAGGAAGGTCTCGGTGTCCAGCGGGGTGGCGAGCGCGGCGGCGTCGAACAGTTCGCGCTCGCGCCGGTTGAGGTCGGCGTCGTAGCCGAAGTAGCCGGGGGCGGCGGGCTGGCCGGCGGTGACGATGGCCACGAACTCGTCCTCGGCCATCGGCGCGCAGGCGTAGTTGGTGAGGCGCTGCTGCCCGATGGTGGACTGCAGTTCGGTGGACAGGTTCTTTCCGCAGGCGGAGCCGGCGCCGTGCGCGGGGTAGACCCGGACCTCGTCGGGCAGCGCCATCAGCTTGCGCTGGACGCTGTCGTACAGCATCCGGCCGAGCTCGTCGGCGGTGACGCCGGCGGAGGCCAGCAGGTCGGGGCGGCCGACGTCGCCGATGAACAGGGCGTCGCCGGTGAGCACGCCGTACGGGACGGTGTCGTCGGCGTTCTCGCGGACCAGGACACTGATCGACTCGGGGGTGTGGCCGGGCGTCTCCAGGATCTCCAGCTCCACGGCGCCGAGGCTGATCCGCTCGCCCTCGGCGAGCTTGCGGATCGGGTACTCCGTCTCGGCGCGGCGGCCGTAGCCGATCCAGGCGCCGGTGCGGGCGGCGAGTTCGAGGTGGCCGGAGAGGAAGTCGGCGTGGAAGTGGGTGTTGATGACGCCCTCGACCGTGAAGCCGCGCGCTTCGGCCTCGGCCAGGTACTCGTCCACGTCGCGGCGCGGGTCGACCACCACGGCGCGGCCGGTGGTCTCGTCCGCGATCAGGTACGAGGCCTGGGAGAGGCAGTCGAGGTAGTACTGGGCGAAGAACACGGGCGTCCTCATTCTCTGCGTCGGCCGGTCACGGCCGGAGGGTGGGAGGTGCGGTGCGGGCGGTGGATCCGCATGCGGGCGCAGGTGGCTGTTCCGCCGCCCCACGACCGGGCCCGCCGATACCCCTATGGGTATTATTGCAGGCAGTTCCCGACTGTAGCGGATCTCGGACGATACGGGTGGGGGTATATGCTCGACCCCAACGATATACCCCCTCCGGTATCTTTCTCCGGGGGTCGCGGCCTCTGCGGCACGCAGCCGCGGCACGCCTCCGCGACACGCCGCTGTGGCACGCCGCTGTGGCACGCCTCTACGACGCCCGCCGCTGTGGCCCGCTGCCGTGGAGTACCGCTTTGGAGTGCCGCCGGACCCCCGGCGCGCACTCCGCACGCCCACCCTCATCACCGCCCAGGAGGACCCCGTGGCCCTGTCCCACCAGCCGCCCGCTCCCGCGCAGATCGACCCCGCCGAGGCGCACCGCCTGGCCGCCGCCGGCGAGGCCGTGCTGCTGGACGTCCGCGAGCCCGCGGAGTACGTCGAGGTGCACGCCCCCGACGCGGTGCTCGTCCCGCTCGGCCGCCTCGGCACGTACGACGGCTTCGACGGCCCCCGCGAACCCGGCGACGAAGGCCCGCTGGTGCTGGCGCTGTGCCGCTCCGGCAACCGGTCGAAGGTGGCCACCGACCTGCTGAACGCCCGCGGCGTCCGGACGGTCAACGTGGTCGGCGGAATGCGCGCCTGGCTGGAGGCGGGCCTGCCGTCGCACCAGGGCACGTGTTCCCACGGCGCCGCGATATGACAGCCGTCGTTCTCGCCCTGATCGCCGGCGCGGTGGTCGGGCTGGCCCTCGGCGGGCTCGGCGGCGGCGGCAGCATGCTGGCCGTCCCCGCGCTGATCTACCTGCTCGGCCTGACGCCGGGCACCGCCACCACCGCCAGCCTGATCATCGTCGCCGTGACCTCCCTCACCGGACTGGTCGCCCACGCCAGGGCCGGCCGCGTCCGCTGGCGCAGCGGGCTGCTGTTCGGCGCCGCCGGACTCCCGTTCGCCGCCCTCGGCGGCGCCCTGTCCCGGCACCTGCCCGGCTCGGCACTGACCGCCGCGTTCGCCCTGCTCGCGGGCCTGGCCGCCTGGCGGATGCTGGCCTCCGGACGCAACCCGCGCCCCCGGCACGCCGCTTCGAAGGCCCACCCCGCTCCGAAGGCCTCCGTCCCCACCCAGGGACGGGCCCCGGAAGCCGCCCCGGCGCTCGCCCTCCAGGGCGCGACGGGGACACCGGACGCGACAGGCGCGACGGGCACAACGGGGACAACGCGCGCGACGGGCGCGACGGGCGCGGCACAGGCAGCAGCCGTCGGCGGTGTGCCGGAGCCGGCACGCGTCGCGGATCAACAGCGGGAAAACGCTTTCCCACTGCCTTCCGAGCAGGCCGCGAGCGCGTCCGGGTCCGCCGCCTCGGACCAGCCGGACGGGTCCGCCGAAACCGATCCCGCTCCCGTCCCGGCGTCCGCGAAGCGGTCCGCGCTGGCGGGTGCGGGGCTGGGGGCGGCGACCGGCGTCCTGGGTGTCGGCGGCGGGTTCCTCGCCGTTCCCGCGCTGGTGTCGTTCCTGGCGTTCCCGATGGCCGAGGCGATCGGCACCAGCCTGCTGGTGATCACGCTGAACTCGCTGTCCGCACTGCTGCCCCGGCTCGGCGGCGCCGCCGACATCCCGTGGTCGGTGGTCGGCCCGTTCGCCGCCGCAGCGATCCTCGGCGCGTGGGACGGCAAGCGGCTGGCGTCGAAGCTGTCCGGCCGCACCCTCCAGCGGATCTTCGCCGCGGCGCTGCTCGCGGTGGCCGCCCTGATGCTGGTGGACGCCGTACTCTGACCGCCGCGCCCCACAGCGCGGCAGCCATCTGCGTCGTCCATCCCGCGCAGTCCCACCTGCGCACCCGCTCCACTGCCCCACCCGGCGGCAACACCGTACGCCGGACCACTCCTGTCGAAAGGCCCCACTCCCTATGACCACGCCCCTGACCGTCGACCAGCTCCAGCCCCGGCTTCAGCAGCTGACCGTCATCGACGTGCGATCGCCCGGCGAGTTCGCCGGCGGCCACATCCCCGGCGCGCACAACGTGCCGCTGGACCAGCTCGCGCAGGCGCTGCCCGCCCTGCGTGCCGCCGCCGAGCGCGGCGAGCTGGCGATCACCTGCGCCTCGGGCGCGCGGGCGCTCAACGCGTGCGAGCAGCTGTCCGCCGCCGGAATCTCGGCGCTGCTGGTCTCCGGCGGCACCGCCGCCTGGTCGTCCGGCGGCCACCCGCTGAACCGGGTGCCGGGCGAGAAGGCCCGCTGGGCGATGGACCGCCAGGTCCGGATGGTGGCGGGCTCGCTGGTGCTGGCCGGCGTGGTGATCGACCTGGCAGTGCCGGGCGTGCGCTGGGTGTCGGCCGCGGTCGGCGCCGGCCTCCTGTTCTCGGCGGCCACCAACACCTGCGCGATGGGCGCGATGCTGGGCAAGCTGCCCTACAACCGTCCGCGCAACTCCGGTGCCGCGTTCCAGACGACGCTCGCCGCCCTGCACAACGGCAAGTGACCCCGGCCGCCCCGGCACCCGGCGCCCCGTCCTGACGCCGGTCCACCCGGCGGTGGGTGAACTCGGCCCTCGGTGCCGCCCGTTGCCGTCACTGGCAGCGGCACCGAGGGCCTACGTAGGTCTCTCATCGGCCTGCGGGGTCACACGCCGTTGGCGCGGGAATGGCCCATTTTCAGAGGTTCCGGTGTACGCCGCCTCCCCCTCTGGTCGAAACCACTGTCGACGCGATGCGGCCCCGTAGATCGATGAACCACCTGCATGGGCAGGCTGCCACCCGTGACCGCGGAGGCTTCGCAAAAGGTGCTGCCATGCGGCGAGGACGAGCGTCAACAACGACATCGAGAACATGGCGGGCGGCCACCCCGGCTTCCGCGCCATTCACGGTCGGCGACCTGGTCGGCGGGCTGCGGGATCACCGCCCGGATCCCGCGCCGTCGCAGGACGGCGCGGATCGTCCGCGATGAACAGGCCTTGTCGGCCAGGACCGCCTCCGGTCTCGTGCGGGGCCGGGCGACCGGCCGGGGAACCCGGATCCGCGCCATGACCCGCCCGAACGCCGGCGCGTCGCCGGCCCGGCCCGGCGTGATCACGAAGGCGAGCGGCCCTCAGCGCCGCCCGTCGGCGGCCAAGTCGACCTCGTCGTCGCCCCACCGCGGAAGCGTCCGAGGGCACGATCGGCGGGCTCGCCGCCAGCCGCCCCTTTTGACGGGCGCCGGCGGCGTGCCGATGCGCGCGAACGATCGTCGAGTCGACCGCCACGACCCGGTCCGGCTCGCCGTCCGCGTCCGTCTGCGCCGGCAGGGCGGTGGACACCTTCTCCCTCGTGCCGCCGGGCGCCCACATCCGCAACCGGTTGTGGGCGCCCTTCCACGGCCCGAACCGCTCCGGCAGATCCGCCCACGGCGTCCCCGTGCGGTACTTGAACGCGATCGCGTCGATCACCTCCCGGCGATCCCGCCACCGCCCGCGCCGACGAGGCGTCCGGTCCGGCAACAACGGCTCCAGCCGCGCCCACTGCGAATCAGTCAACGGCACCCCAGATCCAATGGTCTGATGATCTGATAGGCGGCAAACTCGGGGCAGGACACTCGCCAACTGGGCCCCACCCACACGCCTTTTGTCAGTGCTCCGGCCTAGCCTTCGGCCATGCCACTGCCCCTCGAAAGCGTTCTCCGCAATGCGCTCGTACAGAACCTGGAGCTGATCGAGCCAGGGCTCCGGCCGGTGCAGTTCGAGGAGTACCCGCTGCCCAACACACACGGCACCAGGGGCAGCATCGACATCCTGGCCCGTGACCGTCATCAGATGTGGGTGGTCATCGAGCTGAAGCGGTCCCGGTCCAGCGCGCGGCAAGCCCTGCACGAGGTCAACAAGTACACCGAGCTTCTCTGCCGGGAGAAGAACATCGCGCCGGACCGCATCCGTGCGGTGATCGTTGCCATGCCGGATGACTGGGAAGAACTCCTGATCGCCGCCAGCCATGCCGCACGCGACTGGAGTCATGATCTTCGCGGCTACCAACTACTCCTGGACAGCGACGGCACACCCATCGGAGCCGAACGGGTGAAGCTTCTGCCTCGGGCCTTCGAACCCCGTATCACCCCCATCCACAACCTGTTCTTCTTCGCCACGGAGGAACAGCGTGAGCAGGGCTGGCGAATCATCTGCAAGGTCGCGGACGAGTTGGGGGCACTCGACCTGCTGGCGGCGGATCTGGACCGGGTAGCGGAGAAGCACTGCGTTCCTGCGCCGTTCGGCCTGTACCTGGCGGTCGGCCGGGTGAACGAGGAGCTCGCTGCAGCGGATCTTCTGGGTGGTTACGACGGGCCTGAGCCGTTCGCTGACGAGCACCAGGCGGAGTACCTGGCGCTCTGCGAGATCTGCAACCGTCTTGCGCGCAGCGAGCTACGCGGAATGAACATGGAGTCCGCACGGCCGGGGCTGTTGAAGAACCTTCAGGAGGACCCCAACTGGGCGGTCCGAGGCTTCCGCGGCACCGGCGCCTACGACGTCACAGCCGCGTTCGAGCAGCAGGACCTGTTCCGGTTTCTGTCCGGGGATGAACGAGGCGACAGCCAGATCCTGTACACAGGCACCGCCAGCCCGCAGGTAGCCAGCCGTTGGAAGGCATTCAGACAGGAGGCTCGGCAGAGCCTCGCCGGCAACCACGAGTGGGAGTCACTCTTGGACGGCTGGCTCGACGAGGTGGGTCCGAAGGTTGGCGAGGGAGACGTCGGACTACACGTCTACAACCCCTGTGACCTCCTGCAGGCCATCATCCATGGGTGGCCGGACGGCCTGGAGAATCTTCTGCCCATGGTCATGGCCGAGGCCGTACCCCGCCACGGGCTACGGCGCTCGGTGCGTGGCGCCCTGTGCTGGAACGGCCGAGGCATGTCGTTGCCCGATGCGGTACGGCTGGTGTACCGCGATCCGCTGTTCCTGATGGCCAACATGTACGCGGGGACCGTGTGGGAACGTGACCGAGAGCTCTTGGATCTCCTCGGCCTGCACTACGTGCTCCTGGAGAAGATCGGACCTTCTGGGGCCGAGCCGACAATGGCCGACGAGCACCGCATCTGGATACATCGAGAGCAGAGTCCTCGCGTCTACTCCTCCCGCACGGACCCTCGCGAGTACGCACAGGCATACGCGAGCATCGCGGCTGACGGCGAGATCGTCTCGATCGGGCAGTACCTCCACAGGCATTTCCACGAGGTGGAGCTGGTGGCCCGGGAGTACCGTGCCTTCACCCATGGCGTATAGGCCCGCTCCTTCGGATCGTCTCGCTGACCAGATGTAGATGGCGGCGAGGTGAAGTGCGGCGAGGTGACTGGTGGCGGTCTCGTCGAAGCGGGTGGCGAGGCCGCGCCACTGCTTGAGCTTGCCGATGCAGCGCTCGACCGTGTTGCGCCGCCTGCAGGTGTCACGGTCGAACGCCGGCGGACGGCCTCCGCGGCAAGGTGCGGCTAGTGTCCGGCGGCCGGGGTGCAGAGCCCGGCGGGTGCCGTGGGTGGTGCGGGTGCCGCGGGTGTGGCGGGTGCTGCGGTGTCGTGATGTCCGGCCAGCCAGAAGCCGATCAGCAGGCCGGCGATGCCAAGTGCCTTGTGGCGGTTGCGTTTCCACCATGAGGGTGTGCCGGCGGCCATGAAGCGTAGTTGGGTGAATTCCGGGTGTTCGCGCGGCGGTGCGTCTTTGAACAGGCCCATCGCGGATGATCCTCCTCTCGCGTCGGGGGAGTTCATGACCATACGCGGGGACCGCACCCGCCGCAGTTCATTAATCCCGTTTCCGGGCCCCTCACGCGCCCCTCACGCCCCCTTCCGCCCGCTGCGCCCGACCCGGACGCACCCCGGCCGGGGCCGGCATCACCAGTGCGCGGGCCGGGCCAGTGCGGAGCCGATGCGGGTGGTGGAGTCGCCCTTGGCCGCGTTGAGTTGGGACTGCGTCAGGAACAGCGCGCCGGTCAGGTCCGCTCCGCGCAGGTCGGCGTCGCGCAGGTCCGCACCGATCAGGTCGGCGCTGCGCAGGTCCGCCCCGGACAGGTCGGCGGCGATCAGGTAGGCGCCGCGCAGGTTCGCGCCGCGCAGGTCGGCGCCCTTCAGGCGGGCCCCGATCAGGTCCGCACCGCGATGGTTGCGCTTCTTGCCGGGCAGCGCGTTGCGCGCCAACTCGCTGGCGCGCAGCAGGAGTTCGCTGGTCTCGGCACGGATCGCGGGGACGTCGGCGGCGATCAGGGCGGCGGCGTCCCGGCGGGTCAGCTCGTCGATGGCGTCGCTCGCGCGGCGCAGTTCGGCGTGCACCGGCCGGGCCTGCGGAAGTTCCAGCGCGTCGGTCAAGTACTGGAGCAGTTCGTGAAGTTGACGCATCACCGGGAACGCCTCGAACATCTTCCGCGCGGTGTCCGGGTCTTCGCGCCAGCTGCGTCCACCGAAGGTGTGCTGGGAGATCTTCTGGCCGGCGCCGAGGCAGTCGAAGACGGTGCAGCCCTGGTAGCCGCGGTCGCGCAGCTTGACGTGGATTCCGCAGCGGTAGTCGGCGTCGAGGTTGCGGCAGGGAGTGCCGGCGTTCTTGTTGGCCGCGAAGTCGGCGGACTTGGCGAAGGGCAGGGCGACACAGCACAGCCCGAAGCAGGCGGAGCAGTCGGCGAGCAGGTCGAGGCGACGGCCGGTCGGGGCAGGATGCTGCTGGTCGGTCACGGTGCGGGGTCTCCTGCGGGGCGGGGGCGGCGGACTCGGATCGGTTCCGTCCGGACACCATTGTCCCCGGTCACCGAGGTGCACCCGCCCGAGGGCTCGTTCTCCGGCCCGCCCGGGCCCGCTCCCGGCCGTCCGGGGGCCGCTCTCCGGTCGGCGGGGCGCAGCGGAGGCCTGTGCGGCGCACTCGGGTCATCCCTGGTGCGGTGTCCGCGCGTCGCCGTCGCCCGGGCGGCCGGGGGCGGCACAGTGGTGGCTGCCGCGTCCGGGCCGGGCGTGGCGGCGGCCGGCAGGGCAGCGGGAGGAGCAGCGTGGGCATCACCGGCGACTGGTACAGCGAACTGGGTTCGCACATGCGGCTGGTGGCGGGTCCGGACGGATCGCTGACCGGGTCGTACGTGTCCGCGACGGGCCGGGCGAGCGGCGCGTATCCGCTGGTGGGACGCCTGGTGGCACCGGCGCAGGCCGGGCACGGCACAGCGGTGGGCTGGACGGTGGCGTGGCACAACGACCTCGGCGACGCGGGCTCGGTGACCTCCTGGAGCGGCCAGTACCAGCAGAACGGGGCGGAGTGGATCTCGGCCGCCTGGCTGTTGACGCGGTCCGCGGAGGCCCCGGACGACTGGGAGTCGACAGTGGTCGGGCACGACCTCTTCACCCGGCAGGAGCCCGATCCGGCGCGCCTGGAGGAGGTACGGCGGCTGGCCCGTCCGCTGCCGCATCCGAAGCCCTGAGCGGGGTGCGCTGCGAGTTGCCTGCCGAAGCGTGGACGGAACCGGTCGGCCGATGTTCGCCGACGCGGTGGGCTCGGGCCGTGACCGGCGCCGAGGTGGAGTACCACGCGGGAGCGGCTATGATGATCTTCGCCCATGGTGCTGACAAGCTTTGGGAATTGGTCCGGCAGCCGTGCGGTTCGGCACCTGCCCAGGCGGGTCCGCGAGAGCGGGCGGCTGTCGGGCCCGCAAGTCCGTTCGATCCATGTTTCGCGCGCCTCTCCGCACACCTCGCGGGCCGTTTGCGCGCCTCGCCGTGGCGGTGGCGGTGGCGGGTGACGGTCGGCAGCCGGCGGCCGGTGGCGTCGCCCGGGTGTGCGGAAATGGCGGCAGACGTTCGTCTGCGCGAAAGATCCCCTTGTCCGGGCGCACGCCCGGCTTGGCCACAACGTTGGCATGCGAGTCGCCATCGTCACCGAGTCCTTCCCACCCGAGGTCAACGGGGTGGCCCACAGCGTGCTTCGGGCCGCCGAGCACCTCGTCCGGCGGGGTCACCAGCCACTGGTGATCACGCCCGCGCCGGCCCGGGGCGCGCACTGTCCGCCGCAGTCCTTCGGTCCGGAACGGGAACCGCTGCCGGTGGTGCGCATCCCGTCCGTTCCGCTGCCCCGCTACCCGCAGGTCCGCATCGCGCTGCCCAGCCGCCGGCTGGCCGCCGCGCTGACCGCCCACCAGCCGGACGTGGTGCACCTGGCCAGTCCGTTCGTCCTCGGTGCGCGCGCGGCCAGGATCACCGAGCGCCTCGACCTGCCGACGGTGGCCGTCTACCAGACCGACCTGGCCGGGTACGCGCAGGCGTACCGGATGGGCCGCGGACTGGGGTCGGCGCTCGCCTGGGCGCGGATCCGCTCCGTGCACCGCTCCGCCGCGCGCAACCTCGCCCCCTCCACCCCCGCCGCCCAGGACCTGACCGCGCACGGCGTGCGCAACGTCCGGATCTGGGCGCGCGGCGTCGACTCGGCACGCTTCCACCCCGACCACCGGGACGAGGCGCTGCGCCGTTCACTGGCCCCCGGCGGTGAAGTGCTGGTCGGCTACGTCGGCCGGCTCGCCCCGGAGAAGCGGGTCGACCTGCTCGCCGAGACCTCCCGGCTGCCCGGGGTGCGGGTGGTGGTGATCGGCGACGGGCCGAGCGCCCCCGCCTTGAAGGCCGCCATGCCCGGCGCCGTGTTCCTCGGCCGCCGCACCGGTGCCGAACTCGCCCGCTGCTTCGCCTCGTTGGACGTGTTCGTGCACACCGGCCCGTTGGAGACCTTCTGTCAGACCATCCAGGAGGCGATGGCCAGCGGCGTCCCGGTGGTCGCGCCGGCCGTCGGCGGCCCGCTCGACCTGGTCGGCCACCACCGCACCGGTCTGCTGGTCGCCCCGCGTGACGCCGGAGCCGTCGCCCGTGCCGTCGCCGACCTCGCCGCCGCCCCCGCCCTCCGCGCCCGCTACGGCGCGGCCGGCCGCGCAGACGTCACCGACCGCACCTGGGAGGCCGTCGGCGACCAACTCGTCCAGCACTACCAGGACGTCCTCGCCGAATACCGTGCCCGCCTCGCCACCGCGCCCCCACGCACCAACGGGAAAACGCTTTCCCGCTCCTCTGCCGCTTCCCCCGCGCCTGATCCGGTACCTGCCCCGGGGTCCGGACCGGGAGCTGGCCCGGGGTCCGAACCGGCGGAGGAGCAGACCGTTCTGCCGCCGATACCGACGCCCCGTCAGCCCTCGCCTGCACCGGCCCTGCCGACCCCGACCACCCTGCCAGCCCAGACCTCCCTGCCCGCTCCGTCTGCCCTGTCCGCCCCGGCCGCTGCGCCCGCTGCGGCCACCGTGCCCGCCGCGGCCGGTGAGCTCGTCGAGGAGCAGCCGGCGTGAGTGGAGAACTGAGGATCGTCCGGGTGGCGAACTTCGTCACCCCGGTGTCGGGCGGCCTGCGCACCGCGCTCCGACACCTCGGTGCCGGCTACCTGGCGGCAGGTCACCTGCCGGTGCTGGTCGTCCCCGGGGAGCGCCGCCACGACGAATGGACGGAGCAGGGCCGGGTGATCACTCTGCCCGGCCCCCGGGTACCGGGCAGCGGCGGCTACCGGGTGCTCCGGGACCGACGTCAAGTGGCCTCCGTCCTTGAGCAGTTGGCCCCGGACCGGCTGGAGGTCTCGGACCGCACCACGCTGCGCTGGACGGGTGCCTGGGCGAAGGCTCACGGGGTACGGTCGATGATGGTCTCGCACGAGAGCGCCACGGGCGTCCTCGGCACCTGGGGCGTGCCCGGACGCACAGCCCGCGGCCTCGCCGACCGGCTCAACTCCCGTACGGCGAAGGCCTACGACACGGTACTGTGCACGACCGCATGGGCCGCCGAGGAGTTCGAGCGGATCGGCGCGGACAATCTCGCCCAGGCCCCGCTGGGCGTCGACCTCACCACCATGCATCCGGATCGCCACGACCCCGAACTGCGGGCGCGACTGGCCGATCCGGGCCAAGTACTGCTGGTGATGTGCTCGCGGCTGTCGGGCGAGAAGCGCCCGGAGCGGGCCCTCGAAGCGCTGGCGGAGCTGCGTCGTCGCCATCGCGTCCCGGCAGTGCTGGCCGTCGCCGGAACGGGCCCGCTGCGCCACCGGCTGGAGCGGCAGGCCGCCGAGTGGCGGCTGCCCGTGACCTTCCTCGGCCATCTCTCCGAACGTTCCGACGTCGCAGCCCTGTTGGCGACGGCGGACGCGGTGATCGCCCCCGGGCCGGTGGAGACCTTCGGCCTGGCCGCGCTCGAGACCCTGGCCTGCGGCACCCCGGTCGCGGTCAGCCGCTCCTCCGCACTGCCGCAGGTGGTCGGCCGGGCAGGCCTCGCCGCCGCCGACACCGGCCCCGGATTCGCCGACGTCGTAAGCGAGTTGCTGAACCGCCCCGAACCCGAACGCCGCAACGCCGCCCGCAGCCGCGCCGAGCAGTTCAGCTGGGACGCCGCCACCACCGCCTTCCTCACCGCCCACGACGCCCTGCACCCCGCCACCACCGGCCCCACCACCGCACGCCTCACCACGTAGCGAACGGCCTCCAACTCCCCCGGCCCCACCGGGCCCGCCGCCTACGTCTCGCGCCTCGCACGCTTCGCACGCTTCGCACGCCAACGGCCCGGTCCCCCGACTCCACACCCGTCACCCGTCACCCGTTGCCCCTTGCCCGCTGCCCGCTGCCCGCTGCCCGCTGCCCCGGACAAGTGGGCCCGATTCCCCGTCACACACCACTACGGGCGAACGCCAACTCCCCACCGGGTCCGCCGCCCACGCCTCGCACCACAGCGAACTGCCCCACTCCGCCCTCCCCAACGGGCCCGTCGCCCGCCGCCCGCCGCCACCAATGACGGAATCAACTCCCCACTCCCCCACCGCAATTCAATCCCCACCCAACCCCACTTGGAGGGACGTGATGACGGTACGGTTCGCTGCTCTCGGCGACTCCCTCACCGAGGGTGTCGGCGACCCCGTCCCCGGCGGCCGACGCGGCTGGGCGGCGCTGCTCGCACCCAGCCTCTCGCCGGGCCCCGTGAACTTCCGCAACCTTGCCAACAGCGGCGCACTCAGCCGGGACCTGCTGGTCTCCCAACTGCCCGCCGCGCTGGCCCTGCGGCCGCAATACGCGGCGGTGGTGGTCGGCGGCAACGACACCCTGCGCGCCTCTTTCGACCTCGATCTGACGGCTCGCCATCTATCTGCTGTTCTACGCTCGTTGACGGCAGTCGGCACCGTTCCGCTCACCGCATGCCTGCCCGATCCGGGTCGGCTGTTGCGGCTGCCGACACCACTCGCCCGCCCGCTGGCGCGCCGGATGCGCGGCGTCAACGCGGTGGTCCATGCGTTGTCCGAGCACCACCACGCGGTGCACCTGCATCTCGCGGACCTGCCGTGGACGGCCCGGCGCGCCCTGTTGAGCGTGGACCGGCTCCATCCCAGCGCCGCCGGGCACCAGTTGATCGCATGCGGCTTCCATTCCCTGCTCGTCGAGGCCGGCCACCCGGTGGGCCCGCCGCCTGCCGAACTGGCCACCGTCGCACCGGCTCCCGGCGCGGACCTGTGGTGGATGGCCACCCAGGGCACCCGCTGGGTCGCGGCGCGCTCCACGGACCTGCTCCCGGGCCTCCTCGCCCTCGCCGCGATCGAGGCCCGCCACCAGCTGCGCGGATCGGCCCGCCGCCTCGACCTGGCGGAGGCCGAGGCGACCGCCGCCATCGTCGCCCGCCTCACCGTCCCCACCCCCGAACCGTCCATCGGCGACCTGCCGGCTCCGTCCACGGCAGACACCTCGCCCACCGCGTAAAGCGGTTGGCGACACAGCAGCTCGGTACGGCAGCTCCCGCTCG
Organism: Kitasatospora sp. NPDC092948; assembly: GCF_044754805.1. Classification (NCBI taxonomy): domain Bacteria; kingdom Bacillati; phylum Actinomycetota; class Actinomycetes; order Kitasatosporales; family Streptomycetaceae; genus Kitasatospora; species Kitasatospora sp. NPDC092948. Next base: position 50,722 of record NZ_JBIVPU010000010.1, read on the forward strand.
GTGTCGCAGCAGCCACCGCGCACCCGCTTCCCGCCGATTCCGGCACCGGGCACGAACGGCGCCGCCCCTCTCGCGCGCGGCCCGCACATCGGTGGCGGCGCAGGTGCCCGCAGCGCCCGACGCCGCCCCCGCGGCACTCGCGCTCCCCGCAGAGCGGGCCCGACGCAGTCGCTCCCGGCAAGGCCCTGACCCCCGACTCGGCCAGGGGGACAACCCCACCAGCCACAGGGCCGGTGGCCCGACCGCGGATCCACCTGCTGCCACCATCGCGCAGTGGATCACGGGCGAAGCAGGCTGAACCCATACGCGTTCCCCGAACGGAAGGAACTGTCCGTGTTCAACCTGAAGCCGTCCCGCCGCAGTGCGACCCGGCTGGCCACTGCCGGAACCCTCGCCGCCGTCGCCTGCACCACCGTCCTGGCCGGAAGCGCCGGGGCCATCGTCAACGGTGGTGCCGCCAGCCAGAGTTACCCCTTCATGGCGGTGATCCCGATGGCGGCCCCGGACTACGGCCTGTTCGACGGCAGCTGCGGCGGATCGCTGATCGACCGCCAGTGGGTTCTGACGGCGGCGCACTGCGTGACGGGCGAGGGCATCGAACTGGACGGCACGGTCCGCGTCGGCAGCGACCACCGGAAGTCGGGCGGGACCGTCCGGAAGATCGACCGAACGTTCGTCCACCCCGGCTACCTGAACGGCGGCGGGACGGGCCCCAACAAGGACGACATCGCGCTGATCCGCCTCGACCGACCGGTCAGCCAGCAGCCCATCAGGATCGCGAACGAGGCGGGCCGGCCCGGCACTTCGACCCGCCTGCTGGGCTTCGGCACCACTGTGGACGGCGAGTTCGCCTTCTCGGAGCAGCTCCGGGAGCTGAACACCCGGATCGGCGCCGTCGACGAGTGCGCCCCTGGCTACGCGACCTCGAACAGGCTCTGCACGATCAGTCAGAAGGCCAACGCCATGGCCTGCAACGGCGATTCCGGCGGCCCGCAGCTCCAGAAGGCCCGCAACGGACGCTGGGAACTGGTCGGCGTCACCTCGGGCCCCGGCGCCCCGGGCGTTCCGTGTTCGGGAGGGCCGGGCCTCTACGCCAGCGCGCCCGCGTACGCCAAGTGGATCAAGCAGACCATGAGGGAGGCGACCGGCCACGGAGCTGCGGCTGCGAGCGGCGACGTGAACGACGAAGCCCAGTAGGCACGTTCGAGATCCGGGTGGACGACGAGCTGGGGTCCGAGGACGAGGCGTTCGTGGCCGCACACCACCCGGGGGCGGCGCTGCTGCTGCATTACGTGAACCCGCTCAAGGGACTGCGAAGAGCTGCGCGAGGAGGACTTCGCCGTGCCGCCCGCGTTCGCCACGGCCTTGACGGGCCCGTCAGCCCGTCGCCGGACGGATTCCGAGTGGACGCCGAGACCCCTTGAACGGCCGACCGAGCCGCGCCCGGGGTCCGCGCCGCCGTCAGGAGGACTTCGGCAGCCGGATCACGGCCGAACCTCGGGTGAGGTCGATTCGGCTGCCGTGGGGCGGGGCTCCGTCCTCGTCCTCGTCGCGGAGCATCAGCGCCGACTGCCGCTCCTTCAGCTCGTTCTGCTTGCCCGCCGAGAACTGGGCGTGCAGCTGTTCGAACCCGGTCGCCGATATCTGCCCCTGCCGGCCGCCGGGCCGCCAGGGCAGCAGGCCTGCCCGCCCGGCCCGTAGCAGCACCTGGTCGACCACCGCGAGTGCGGTGAGTATCAGCACCAGGCCCGGCAGCGTCATGAAGACGATGAACCCCATGCGGACCAGTATCGCCACCCGGCCGCCGCTCGAACAGGCCACCCCGCACGCATACGGCCGCGCCGTACCGCCCGACACGCGGAGTCCCGTCGTAGCATCGCCGTCGAAGCAGTCGAAGCAGTCGAAGCACCATACGCGCCCCGACCGGGAGGCAGTGAGCATGGACGTCGGTTTCATCGGTCTGGGCGCAATGGGGCGGGCGATGGCTCGTCGGCTGCTGGAGGCGGGGCACTCGGTACGGGTGTGGAACCGGTCGGCAGAGCCGGTGGCGGAGCTGGTCGCGGACGGGGCGTCGGCGGCGGGGACGCTCGCGGAGGCGTTCGGCGCGGAGGTGGCGATCTCCATGCTGGCGGACGATCAGGTGGTCGAACGGCTGCTGCTGGACGAGGAGTTGCTGTCCGTGGCACGGGTCGCGTTGCACGTCAACATGGCCACCGTCTCGCCGGGGTTGGCGCGCCGCGCCGCCGCGTTGCACGCGCAGCACGGTCTCGGGTACATCGCGGCTCCGGTGCTGGGCCGGTCGGATGCGGCGGCGGCCGGGAACCTGAACATCCTGGCGGCCGGTCCTGCGGCCGAACTCGACTGGGTGGCACCGCTGTTCGACGCCATGGGCAGGCGCACCTGGAATCTCGGCGAGGATCCGGCGGCAGCGAACGTCGCGAAGATCAGCGCCAACTTCCTCCTCGTGTCGGCGATCGAGGCGTTCTCCGAGGCCGCCGCGCTCGCCGAGTCGAACGGGCTCGCGCCGTCCGCACTGCTCGACGTCCTCACCAACTCCCTGTTCCCGGGCCCTGTTTACGCGGGCTACGGCGCGATGATCACCGAGCAGGCGTTCGAACCGGCCGGGTTCCGCCTTGCGCTCGGCCTGAAGGACGTGAACCTCGCCCTGGACACTGCCGCCGGCGCCAACGTCCCGCTGCCCCTCGCCTCGTTGCTGCGCGACTCCCTGCTCCAGGCCATCGCCCACGGCCACGGCGACCGGGACCTCGGCGCAATCTCCACCACCTCCCGCACCCGCGCGGCACTCTGACGCCACACAGAGCCCGCACGCACCAGCCCCGCACAACCCACCCCCACACCAGCACCAGCACCGCGCCGCACCGCACCCGCACCCGCACCCCGCGCCAGCGCCCCGCGCCGCAGACGGAGCGCTGCACGGCCACACCCCCGAACCCCCTTTTCGTCGTATTGACGACAACGGTCGGCCAGCCTTATCGTCATGGAGACGAAAAGAAAGGACGGTCGCGACACCATGGCCGACATCACCCGCCGCTTCGGTTTCCGCCACCTGCGCTCCGCCCCCACCAGCCACATCCGCCACCTGCGCGGCGGGCAGCTCGCCCACGAAGGCGTCGGCCTCGCTTTCTGGTTCCGACCGCTCACCGCCGCGATATCCGAAGTACCGGGTGACGACCGCGAGTTGGCGATGATGTTCCACGCCCGCACGTCCGACTTCCAGGACCTCGCCGTACAGGCCACCGTCACGTACCGGATCAGCGACCCGGCGCTCGCCGCCACCCGCATGGACTTCGGCATCGACCCGGACACCGGCGTGTGGCGGGCCGAGCCGCTCGCCCAGCTCGCCACCCTGCTCACCGAGACCGCGCAGCAGCACGCCCTCCAACTGATAGCCCGAACTGCACTGGCAGACACGCTGGTTGACGGTGTGGCGGCGGTCCGCGAACGGATCACCGAGGGCCTGGCCGCCGAACCCCGGCTGGGCGAAATCGGACTAACAGTGCTTGCGGTGCGCGTCACCGCCGTCCGACCCGAGGCCGAGCTGGAGCGGGCGCTGCGCACCCCGGCCCGCGAGCAGGTCCAGCAGGAGGCGGACCGGGCGACCTACGAGCGCCGCGCGGTCGCGGTCGAGCGAGAACGCGCCATCGCGGAGAACGAGCTCGCCAGCCGGATCGAACTGGCGCGCCGCGAAGAGGAATTGGTGAAGCAGCACGGCACCAACGCCCGCCGCGAGGCGGAGCAGAAGGCGGCCGCGGACGCGGTGCGCACCGACGCCGAGGCAGCCCGCCGCACCCGCCTGGCGGTGGCAGAGGCCGAGGCGGCGGGCACCCTGGCCGCCCAACAGGCCGAGGCGGCACGGTCGCTGGGCGAGGCGAAGGCCGCGGCCGAGGCGGCGTGGCTGTCGGCGCACCAGCAGGTCGGACCGGAGATCCTTCAGGCATTGGCGCTGATCCGGTTGGCCGAGCACCTACCGCGGATCGACAGCATCACCCTCACCCCGGACGTGCTGACCGGCCTGCTCACCCGGCTGTCCACCCCGATGCCCGCGGCCGCTGCCGGCACCCCGACCACTCCCGGCACCCCGGCCACTTCCGACACCCCAGACGCTGCCGACACCCCGGCCACCAAGGCCACCAGGTCCGCCCCGGGCCGCACCACGGGTCGGCCGGAGCGGTGAGCCTCGCCCCACGCGTGGTGCTGGTCCACCGCCGCACCGAGTACCAGGAGTTGATCGCCCACCACGGCACGCACGGCCAGGCGGAGTTCTTCCTCGCCGGCCGGGGCCGGTCGCTCGACGAGGCGGAGCGGCGGCACGACCTCGCCCGGGACGCGCTGGCCGAGGTCTCGGCTGCGGTGCCGCTGGACTGGCGGCAGACCCGGGTGGAGCGCGCGGACCTGGACCGTTTCCTGTTCGCGCCGGAGGACCTGGTGGTGGTGGTCGGCCAGGACGGGCTGGTCGCCAACACCGCCAAGTACCTGACCGGGCAGCCGGTGATCGGCATCGACGCGGAGCCGGGCCGCAACCCGGGCGTCCTGGTCCGCCACCGCGCCGGCCGGGCCGGGGCGCTGCTGCGGGCGGCCGTCGGGCCGGGCGCGGAGAAACGGCTGGAGCTTCGCACCATGGTGGAGGCGGTGGCGGACGACACCCAGCGGCTGTTGGCGCTGAACGAGATCTACCTCGGGCAGCCCGGTCACCAGACCGCCCGCTACCGGCTGTCCGCACCCGGTGGCGACCCGGAGTCGCAGGCGTCCTCGGGCGTGCTCGTCGGCACCGGCACCGGCGCGACCGGGTGGTGCCGGTCGGCCTGGCTGGAGCGGTCCAGCCGGCTCCCGCTGCCCGGACCGGCGGCGGCAGAGCTGTCCTGGTTCGTCCGGGAGGCGTGGCCGTCCCCGGTCACCGGCACCTCCCGGGTGGAGGGTCTGCTGGGCGCCGACCAGCTGCTGACCCTCACCGTGGAGTCCGAGCGACTGGTGGCGTTCGGTGACGGCATCGAGTCCGACGCCCTGCACCTCACCTGGGGCCAGACCGTCCGGGTCGGTCCGGCCGCGCAACGTCTCCACCTGCTGGCCTGACCGGGCCGCGGTCTCCGCTGCCTGGGAGCGACCGGCGGGCCGGGCGCTGCCTAGGATGGAACGAACGACCGGAAGGAGGTCCGGCCATGGCTCGACGATTCGCTCTCACCTTCCCCGGGGAGATCGGCGGCCACGCCGATCAGGACGTGGTGGTGGTCGAGGCGACCGGCACCCGAGGGCCCGGCGGGCACCCCGTGTACGCGGACGCGTCCGGCATCGTGCAGGCCGAGATCAGTGACGCCGGCGAGGTCCGGATGATGGCGAGCGGCGGCCACCAGACTCCCCGGACGCCGATGCACGCCGAACCACTGCCCTGATCCCCGCAGCGACACTCCGCCGCCACGCTGGACGCCACTACACCCGAACGCCCGCCCCGCCCCGCCCCAGCCCTGAACCCAGCCCCCGAAGCCTGAACCCCGGGCCCGAACCCTGAACCCCGGACAGCAACGGGAAAGCGCTTGCCGACACCACCCGGCAAGCGCTTTCCCGTTGTCGGCGCAGATCCGGGCGGATGAAACGGTTGAGCGGAAACGACCGTACGCGTGCACTCCGGGACGGATGCGGATGCACCGGCAGACAAAGCGGAACCCACTGACCGGCCCACGCTTGGCAAAGCCCAGTCGAGCGGAAGGTGCGCCATGTCCGAATCAGCCGGCCCTGCCCTCGCCCCCGTGCACGGCGCTATCGCCGTTGCGTCCGACTCCGCTCAGGCTGCGCCCGAACCGCGGTCGGGCACGGACGCCGGGTTCTCCGGCCGGCCCGGACACAGGACCGCAGGCTCGCCGAGGACATCGACGCCGAGCCGCGTGAGCACGGCCCCGACGGCACGCTCCAGGTGAGGCGCGAGCCGCAGCAGAAGTACCGCGACCTGCTGCTCGCGCACAGGCAACACGATCACGGCAGAGCGCCCGGCCTCAACCACACCCGCACGGCCGCCGGTGTCGAAGCTCCTCGTCTCCGTGAACGCCCACACCCGCGCCCACACCCGCACCCGCACCCGCACCCACTCCCGCGCCGATGCCCAGCTGCGGTCTGACACCTCGTCACCGACGTCGGCCCCGACTCGCTCCGGCCCTGCCCAGCCCCACAGCCGAGCCCCAGCTCCAGCCCCACAGCCCCAGCCCCAGCCCCAGCCCCAGCCCGGCCAGCGGAACACAACGCCCCACCGGAAGGTCCTGCCCCTGTCGAGCATGCCTTCGTCCGTGTGCCGAACCGGAAGATCCAGCCAGCCAGAACACCACAGGTCGTTTGAGGACAGTCCCGTGCGCGGCCTGTCCTCGGAATGGGAGTAAATGACAATGCAGAGACCTGCCTCGACCGACTCAACAGGCCGCGGCCGACGGCGAAATGTCGCCGTCTCAGTCGTGCTCACGCTGGCGGCCGGCCTGCTGGGCCTGGTGACGGCGGCGCCGGCTGCCGCCGTTCCAGGCTCGCCGCCGCTGATCACCTGGAACATGCAGGGTGCCCAGTCGGGTGGCCAGAGCAAGTGGACCATCAACATCGGCAACATGGTCAACGGGGCGGTGAGACCGCCGATCCTGGCGCTCCAGGAGATGGGATCGGACGTGCCGCGGGAGGCCCGCGGGACCACCAGGGAAAACCTCAGCCTCGCCAACGGCGGCCTGGTGCCCATCCCGGGCAATGCCAACCTCCAGGGCACCCTGCCGCCCTCCGCGAACGCGGGCGGTCCGCAGCAGGTGCGCCACAGCCAGTGGGCCTCCGGCGGCGTCAACCACGACGTGTACTTCCTGCAGACGGACACGCAGAACGGCACCTGGGACGGCGGGCGCGTCAACATCGGCTTCGTCACCGAACGGGGGGCGGACGATGTCGTCATCGTGCCCAACCCGCTGGGGCCGCAGACCGGTTGGGCGGCGCGTGCGACGCTGGGCCTGCGATTCGGCAGCACCTGGTACTTCACCGTCCATGCCCTGTCCGGCACCGGCGGCCCCGACGCTCCCGGGCTGCTGCGGAACATCAGCCAGTTCGTGGCGGCCCGCAATCAGGGCGAGGACTGGGTCGCCCTCGGCGACTGGAACCGGAGTCCGGCATCTCTCCAGGCGGCGGGGCTTCCCGCCGGGGCCGGCATCTTCAGCAGCGGGCAGCAGACCCAGGCGTCGGGCGGCGAACTCGACTACGCGGTCTACTCCGGCGGCAACCCTGGCGGTGTGATGGTCGCACCGATGGTCAACATCAACCGGGACTTCCTCGACTCCGACCACATGCCCGTGCTCGTCGGCCAGTTGACGGCCGCCGCGACCCACACGCAGTCCGTCGGCGGACGGGCGGTGGAGAGCATGGCCGCCGGCGGCGTCCTGGACGTCTACCACGAGCGGACCGACAACCTCACCCCCGTCGACTCCTACATCCGCAACGGACAGAGCAACCAGAGCTGGACGCTGGACTTCTACGGCGACAACACGGTCCGCTTCCAGGGCGAGGGCAGCGGCAGGTGCATCGACATCACCAACAGCGAGCAGAATCCGGGTTCCGGCCGGTCCCTCTCGCTCTGGGACTGCTCCGACACGGCCAGCCAGCGGTGGGTGCCCGTCTCCCTGGGCAACGAGCAGTACCAGTTCCAGAGCGTGCTGCTGCCCGGCCTGTGCATGAACATCGACGGCGGCCAGAGCGACCCCAACCTGACCGCGAACATCATCCTGTACGGCTGCGAGAACACCCCCAACGAACGGTGGGTCATCACGCCCGCCCACCCGAGCAACACGCAGGTCGCGCACCCTGACGACCTGTCGCGGATCACGCCGGCGACGGTCACGATCGGGGCCGCGATCTCCGGCGGCGTCCTGGACGCCTACCACGAGCGGACCGCCAACGACACGGACATCGTCTCCTGGCACCGCAACGGCCTGAGCAACCAGGGCTGGATCCCCCACTGGCGCGGAGACAACGTCGTCACCTTCGAGGGCGTGGGCAGCCACCGCTGCATCGACATCTACCAGAGCGACCGGAACGTCACCGCCGGCCGCAAACTCGTCCTGTGGGACTGCAGCGGCGGGACGAGCCAGCTCTGGCACGCCTACCAGCTCGACGACGGTCAGGTGGTCCTGCAGAGCGTCCTCTACCCCGATCTGTGCATGGACGTCGCGGGGGCTCCCAGCAACCCCAACGACGGCTACCTGGACGCCTGGAACTGCAACGCCGACCCCAACCAGCAGTTCATCCTCAGCCCGTTCGACCTGACCGGCTCACCGCAGCGCGACACGGACCCGGACGGCTTCGAGTCGTACCTGCGCATCGTCACCCCCGACGCCGGTCAGCCCGCGCAGCGGGTCGGCTACTACACCGGCTGGTCGACGTACGCCAACGCCTTCTACCCGAAGAACCTCGACACCGACGGCATCGCCGACAAGCTGACCGTCCTCAACTACGCGTTCGAGAACATCGACCCGGTCAACCTGACCTGCATGGCGGCGAACAAGCCGTCGTCGCCGGACGAGAGCGACACCACCGGCAACGACGGCTCGGCCGACGCGTACGCCGACTATCAGAAGATCTACACGTCCGACATCAGCGTCGACGGCAGCAGCGACAACTGGAGCCAGCCGCTGCGGGGCAACTTCAACCAGCTCAAGCAGTTGAAGGCCAAGTATCCGAACCTGAAGGTCCTGGTGTCGATCGGCGGGTGGACGTACTCGAAGTACTTCTCGGACGCGGCCGCCACCGACGACGCCCGCAAGAAGTTCGTCAGCTCCTGCATCGACATGTACATCAAGGGCAACCTGCCGACGGTCGGCGACGACCCGGCCGGCGGTGCCGGCGTCGCGGCCGGGGTCTTCGACGGGTTCGACATCGACTGGGAGTTCCCGGGCAGCGCCAACGGCCACGCGGGCAACCACGTCTCCCCGCAGGACGGGGCCAACTACACCGCCCTGCTCAACGAGTTCCGCAGCGAACTCAACGCCCTCGGCGGCCAGCACATGCTCACCGCCGCGCTGCCTGCCGGGCCCCGCGAGATCAACAACCTCGACCTCCCGAGCATCGCCAACGCCCTCGACCTGGGCGACGTCATGACCTACGACATGCACGGCGCCTTCGAGACCAACGGGCCCACCAACTTCCAGGCCCCGCTGTACGACAGCCCCGCAAGCCCGGCCTTCGGCACCGGCTTCACCGTCAACGACGCGATCACCCACTACCTCGGCGGCGGCTTCCCGGCCGGCAAGCTGGCCCTGGGCGTCCCGTTCTACGGACGCGGCTGGACCGGCGCACCCGACGGCGGACAGCACGGCCGCTACCAGTCCGTCACCGGCCCCACCGCGCCCTTCCCGCTCTCCCAGCAACCCGGCACCGCCGTCTGGAAGGAACTCAAAGCAGCAGGTCTGACCGGCAGTTACTACTACGACCAGCAGGCCAGGAGCACCTGGATCTACGACGGCACCAACTTCTGGAGCATCGAGACCCCCGACTCCCTCGCCGACAAACGGCAGTACATCAAGAGCATGGGCCTCGGAGGCATCATGATCTACTCCCTCGACGGCGACGACTCGTCGAGCACCCTGCTCAACGCGGCAACCGGCATGGGCAACTGACACCCCGGCACCGTGGGAGGCCCGTGCCCCGGCACGGGCCTCCACACATGTGGTCACGCCAACAGAAGCGGGCGGCGGGAGCGGAGTCGGACGCGGAGGCGGACGCGGAGGCGGAGGCGGAGGCGGAGGCGGAGGCGGAGGCGGGAGCGGGAAAGCGCTTGCCGACACCGACCGACACCACCCGACACCGCCCGACAACGCGTCCGACGCCGTCCGGTAAGCGCTTTCCCGTTGCCTCGCGGACGGTCAGCCGGCGCTCACCAGCGCGAGTGCACCTGCGCCCGCAGGCGGCGGTCGTACAGGTCCTGGACGGCGGTCAGGGTCTGCGGCGAGAGCGGCGGCAGAGCGGCCGTCTCGGCGTTCGCCCGCGCCTGCTCGGGGTTGCGGGCACCGGGGATGACCGTGGTGACGCCGGGCTGCTGAACGATCCAGCGCAGCGCGGTCTGCGCGGAGGTGGCTCCGGGCGGGGCGAGACGGGCGAACTCCTCGGCGGCCTCGACGCCGGTCGCGAAGTCGACGCCGGAGAACGTCTCGCCCTGGTCGAACGCGGAGCCGTCCCGGTTGTAGGTGCGGTGGTCGTCCGCGCCGAACAGGGTGCTCTTGGTGTACTTGCCGGACAGCAGGCCGGACGCCAACGGCACGCGGGCGATGATGCCGACCCCGGCCTTCTCGGCGGCGGGCAGCACCTCGTCCAGCGGCTTCAGCCGGAACGGGTTCAGGATGATCTGCACGCTGGCGACGCCGGGCCGGGCGATCGCGGTCAACGCCTCCGCGCACGTCTCCACGCTGACGCCGTACGCCGCGGTGCGGCCCTCCTCGACCAGGGTGTCGAGCGCGTCGAACACCTCGTCACTGGAGTACACCGCCGTGGGCGGGCAGTGCAGCTGCACCAGATCGAGCCGCTCCACGCCCAGGTTGCGACGCGAACGGTCGGTCCACTCACGGAAGTTGGCGAGGGTGTAGTTCTCCGGCAGCTGCGGCAGCCGCCGGCCGAGCTTGGTGGCGACCGTCAGGCCCTCACCCTGCCGGGACTTCAGGAAACGCCCGATCAACTGCTCGCTGCGGCCGTCCCCGTAGACGTCGGCGGTGTCGAAGAACGTCACCCCGGCGTCGGCGGCGGCATCGAGCACCGCCAGCGCGTCGTCCTCCAGCACCACGCCCCAGTCGGCGCCCAGCTGCCACGTCCCGAGACCCACCACCGACACCGGACGCCCGGTCCGGCCAAGTACACGCTGTTCCATGCGCCGAGCCTGCCACACCGCCCGCCCCCACCCAACCCCGACACCCCCGCCGCCACCACCGCGCCGCACCGCACCGCACCGCACCGCACCGCACCGAGACGACCCGACTGCTGCGCGGATGTCTTGTCACCGACGACCCGCCGCCGAACCTGCCGACGCCACCGTGCCGTTCGCCGAGCCTCGTCGAGGGTGCGGACCACGCCCGGTCCCACGCCTCCGTCGTAACGGCCGCGCTGGCGGCCGCGCTGGGAGCTGCGCCCACCGCGCGGCGACGGGCCGCCGCATCGTCAGCCCGTCTCGGCCGGAAGGTGCGGTTCGTCGAAGCGAGCGCAGAAAACGCGACGGGGGCCGGATCCCTCGGATCCGGCCCCCGGCTTGACCGCTGAATGCGTCAGACGTTGACGCCGTAGTCCAGCGCGATGCCGCGCAGGCCCGACGCGTAGCCCTGGCCGATGGCGCGGAACTTCCATTCGGAGCCGTAGCGGTAGAGCTCGCCGAAGACCATCGCGGTCTCGGTGGACGCGTCCTCGGTCAGGTCGTAGCGCGCGACCTCGCTGCCGTCGGCCTCGTTGATGACGCGGATGAATGCGTTGCGGACCTGGCCGAAGCTCTGGCGGCGCTGCTCGGCGTCGTAGATCGACACCGGGAAGACGACCTTGGCGACCTGCGGCGGGACGGCCATCAGGTCGACCTTGATCTGCTCGTCGTCGCCGCCACCGCCGCCGGTGAGGTTGTCGCCGCTGTGCTCGACCGAACCCTCGGGGCTGCGAAGGTTGTTGTAGAAGACGAAGTGCTGGTCGCTGAGGACCCGGCCGGCCTCGTTGCACAGCAGTGCGCTGGCGTCGAGGTCGAAGTCGGCGCCCGTGGTGGCGCGAACGTCCCAGCCGAGGCCGACGATGACGGCGGTGAGCCCCGGGGCCTCCTTCGTCAGCGAGACGTTTCCGCCCTTGGCGAGCGAGACTCCCATGTTGCCCTCCTGTGGTATCCCCGTGCCGGGCCCGGCAGTTCGGCCCGGCGGCCGGCCCCCGGCCGCGTCCGCAGGCCCAGGCCCCGTTCTTGAATCTACAGCACTGTAGATCAGTACGGAATCCACCTTCACACCGTCAGCACCCCTGGGACGGCAAAGGAAACCCCTGAGCGGCGTCAAACGTCACCCCCACCCCCGCCCGCACAATCCCGCCCCACCTGCCACCGCAACCCGTCGAGCCCGCCTCGCAAATCGCGCGGCGTCACACAAGGTCGCACAACGTCGCGCAGCGTCGCGCCGCGCCCGGGCCCCGTCTTACCGGCGTCGGCCGCCACCCCCGGCATACCCTTTCCGAGGAGGTGCCCGAGATGAGTGACGACACGACGATCCCCGGTATCGACCCGAAGGTGCCGCCCAGTGGCGACGGCTGCGTGGAGTGTCTGGCCGGCGAAGGTCAGGGCTGGTGGTTCCACCTGCGCCGGTGCGCGGCATGCGGACACATCGGGTGCTGCGACTCCTCGCCGTCCCAGCACGCCACCACGCACGCCCGGTCGGCCGGCCATCCGTTCCTGACCAGTTTCGAGCCGGGTGAGGACTGGTTCTGGAACACCGAGACCGAGGAGTTCTACGAGGGCCCGTCGCTGACCGGCCCGTCCGCGCACCCGGTCACCCAGCCGGTGCCCGGCCCGGCCGGCCACGTCCCGATCGACTGGCAGCAGCGCCTGCGCTGACCCGCCCGCCCCGTCCGAAGCGATCACGGCGACCGCAACAACCGCAACGACCGCGCCCGAGCACCGTCCACGCCGGGTACGGTCGTTGCGGCAGCACGGACGGCAGCACGGACGGCAGCACAGCCGGCGACACGGACGGCGGCGCAGCCTGCGGCGGCGAAAGGGGCGCGGACGTGGAAGCGCAGCAGTGGGAGACGGTGCGGCGACTGGCCGCGTGGCTGGCCGAGGGAAGCAGTCAATCCCCGGAGATGCAGCGGGTGTTGCAGTGCCTGAAGGTCAGCGAGGAGGCCGGCGAGGTGGCCGAGGCGGTGATCGGCGCGCTGGGTCAGAATCCGCGCAAGGGCTTCTCGCACACCTGGGACGACGTGGCGGGCGAACTGTGCGACGTGATGATCACCGCGATGGTCGCGCTGGCCCGGGTGCACCCGGATCCGGCCGCCGCGTTCGACGCTCACCTGGCCAAGGTCGCCGCCCGGGCGCTGCCCGGTCCGCGGACCGACACAGCCCGAAGTAAGGACACCGGTACAGCCCCGAAGTAACGGCACCGGTGCAGCCCCTCAGCAAGGGGCACTGGGGCAGCCCCGCGGCAGAGGGGTGCCGGCGCAGCCCCGCGGCAGGGGCGGTGTCAGCGGTGGCCGACGACGAACAGCAGGCCCACGAAGCCGGCAAACAGGTGGGTACCCACGATGTAGATCAGCGCGCGGATCATCATCTGCTTGCGACGCGCCTTCTCGTCACGCACGCCGTCGCTGGTCACACCGGTCTCCTGTCGTCGTCGCCCGCTCGCGTCTGCCCGTCCCCCGCACCCATGAAGAGTAGCCCGGCGAGGGCCCGTGGCGGAGATCACGGTCCGCTACCGGCCACCTACGGTGGCGTAGGTCACTTCACACAGTGAACTATCTCCTCCATGGCCGACTACCAGGAGACCCTCGACATCAGTTCGTACGCCGCGCTCGGTGACAGTTTCACCGAGGGCCTGAACGATCCCGGCCCCGACGGGCAGTTCGCCGGCTGGGCCGACCGGCTGGCCGGCATGCTGGCCGCGCGACGTCCGGAGTCCGACTTCCGGTACGCCAACCTGGCCGTGCGCGGCCGTCTGCTGGACCAGATCGTCGCCGAGCAGGTCCCGAAGGTCCGCGAACTCCAGCCCGAGCTGGTCACGTTGTGCGCGGGCGGCAATGACATCCTGCGTCCGGGCAGCGACCCGGACCTGATCGCCGAGCACTTCGAGTCGGCCGTCCTGGAGCTGCGCGAGCATGCCGGTCGGGTGCTGATCTGCACCGGCTTCGACACCCGCACCGTGCCGGTGCTGCGTCACCTGCGCGGCAAGGTGGCGACCTACAACTCCCACCTGTGGGCGATCGCCGACCGCAACGGCCTGGCCGTCGCGGACCTGTGGTCGCTGCGTGCGGTGCACGACCGCCGGGCCTGGTCGGAGGACCGGCTGCACCTGTCGCCGGAGGGCCACCAGCGGGTGGCGCTGCTGGCGGGGCGCGCCCTCGGCATGACGGGGCTCGACGACCCCGAGGCGGCCTGGCCGCCGGCGCCGGTCACCACCCCGGCGGAGCAGCGCCGGGAGAACCTCCAATGGGCCCGCACCTACCTGCTGCCGTGGGTGGGCCGTCGCCTGCGCGGCGAGTCGTCCGGCGACCACATCGAGGCGAAGCGCCCGGAGCTGCTCCCGCTCTGACCCGAGGCTTACCGGCCGACCCCCGGCCCGACCCACGCCCGGCCCGACCCAAGCCCGGCCCAACCGCTCGACCAACCGCTCGACCAACCTATCGACCGGTCGAGCAACCGAGCGACCGAGTCCCGGCCGGGCAAGTACCCGGACCACGCCGGGGAAGCACCTGGACAACGCCGGGCAAGCGCCCGTACAGCGCAGGGAAGTACCCGGACACCACTGCGGGCCGCTCCGCCCCCACGCGGATGCGGCCCGCAGACCCCAGGTGAGACCCCTGCCTGCTGCCTCTGCCCTACTCGACGATCAGCTCCACCGGAATGTTCCCGCTGATCGCCTTGGAGTACGGGCAGACCTGGTGGGCCTGCTTGACCAGCAGTTCACCGGTCTCGCCGGCCAGGTCTTCCGGCAGTTCCACCCGAATGACGACGGCCAGGCCGAAGCCGGTCTCGTCGGTGCCGATGGTGACCTCGGCGGTGACCGAGACGTCCGAGATGTCGACCTTCGACTGGCGGGCGACCAGGCCGAGCGCGCCCGAGAAGCAGGCCGCGTACCCGGCGGCGAACAGCTGCTCGGGGTTGGTGCCCACACCGTCGCCGCCCAGCGCGGGCGGCATCGAGAGCTTGAGGTCGAGCTTGCCGTCCGAGGTGACGGAGCGGCCCTCGCGGCCGTTGGAGGTGGCAACGGCGGTGTAGAGCGGTTCCATGTCGAGCTCTCCTGTCGTCCTGATCCCAGCGTTCGTCTTCGGCGGACCGGTTCCGTCCGGCGGCACTCGTCCGCGGCGCCGTCCCCGGCCTGCCCTGCCCCAGAAGTAAAGCACCCAATTCAATTGCGCACAACTCAATCGGGCTCGACCGACCCGCTTGCTACCCTTGAACCATGACCAGGCACGAGACCAGGCCCGAC
This sequence comes from Kitasatospora sp. NPDC092948, assembly GCF_044754805.1. Lineage (NCBI taxonomy): Bacteria > Bacillati > Actinomycetota > Actinomycetes > Kitasatosporales > Streptomycetaceae > Kitasatospora > Kitasatospora sp. NPDC092948. The sequence goes on from NZ_JBIVPU010000010.1 coordinate 65,886, forward strand.
GAGAACCGAACTCCCGGGGCACCCCACGGAGTTGACGCGACGCTGGACGACCTCGCGGCCGCTGGCTCCGACCTGCTCCTGCTCGACCAGCAGCTCTGCTTCTCGCTGAGCGCCGCGTCCCGCGCGTTCGGCAGCATCTACCGGACGGCGCTGAAGGACATCGGTCTGACGTACCCCCAGTACCTCGTGATGCTGGTGCTCTGGGAGCACGACGAACTCCCCGTCAAGCGCCTCGGCGAGCGCCTGCGGCTGGACTCCGGCACGCTCTCCCCGCTGCTCAAGCGGCTGGAGGCGACGGGGCTGGTGGTGCGCGAGCGCAGCCCGCAGGACGAGCGGTCGGTGATCGTCTCGCTCACCCCGACCGGCCGCGACCTGCGCGAACCCGCCCGCGCCGTCCCCCGGTACATCGGCGCCGCGGCCGGACTCCCCCTCTCCGACCTGCGCACGCTGCGCGAACTGCTCACCCGCCTGACCGCGAACCTGGACGCGGCCGGGGCCTGAGACGAAGCGGCCGCACCCCGAAAACCCGGCAGCCGCAGCCGCAACCAGCCGCAACCGCAACCCAGCCAGCCAGCCAGCCGCAACCCGAACCCACCCAGCCGAAGCCTGAACGACGCAATCGCAACCTGAACCACGCAGCCGGCGCCCGGCCAGGGAGGTTCCTCCCCGCCCGGGCGCCGGCTGTCGTCAGGAGAGCGTCGCCCCGGCCGGTCCTACCGGTGCCGCAGGTACGCCGCCGCGGTCTCGCGGAGCTGCTCGTGCAGCCCGTCGTACGCGCGGGCCCGGCCGAGGACGGACTTCGGCAGCTTGGCGACCATCGTGTAGTTGGTGTCGCAGACGTTCGCGGCCGGCGCCAGACCGGCCTGGCTGACCAACTGGTAGGCGTCGAGCTGGTCCAGACCCAGGAGTTCGCCGGTCCAGCCGACCAGGTCGTGCTGGCTGATCCGGAACGCGTCCTCCAGCGGGCGGGCGGAGCCGGTGCTGATCAGGTAGTCGTCGTTCTCCAGGCGGGGCCAGGCCGGTCCGCCGCCCTTGATCAGGTCGACGATCACGGTGGTGCGCATGGCCGCCTCGACGGCGGTGCCGCACACCTCGCCCTCGCCCTGGCGGGCGTGCCCGTCGCCGATGGCCAGCAGGCCGCCATCGACGTTGACGCCGAAGTACGCGGTGGTGCCGGCCCGCATCTCGGGAGTGTCCAGGTTGCCGCCGTGCGCGCCGGGCGTGATCGAGGCCAGCACCTCGCCGGCGGCGGGGGCGACGCCGACGGTGCCGTGCATCGGGTCGAGCGGCAGCGCGACGGTGAAGTCGCCGCGCCGGGCCCGGAAGTGGCACAGGCCCGCGGCGACGTCGAGGTCGTAGATCCAGACGCGTTCCTCCAGCGCGGGGTGCAGCATCGCGGTCTGGTGGGTGGCGGTCAGCGCGCCGAAGTGCGGGAAGGTGCTGGAGATGCCGTGGTCCCGGGCGGGGGTGATCTCCACGAAGTGCACGGCGAGGACGTCCCCGGGCTCGGCCCCGGCCACCGCGATCGGGCCGGTCACGGGGTTGAGGTAGGGGAAGACGCAGACCTGGCTGGGCAGGTCGCCGGTGCCGCGGACCTTGCCGCCGAAGCAGTCCTCGGTGGTCAGTTCGACGATGCTGCCGGGCTGAACGGTGGTCAGCGGGGCGCGTCCGCCGAAGGTGTACGCCCAGTCCTCCGGCGCGGGGTTCAGCTGGACGATCTCGGGCAGGCTCACTTCTCGGTCTCCTCGGGGGTGGTGGTGGCGGCGTCGGCCTCGGTGACGGCCAGTCGGGGCCGGCGGCCGGTCAGCATCAGGCCGGCCAGGACGATCCCGCCGATCAACAGCCAGACGAAGCCGAGCCGTTGGGCGGCGATGTTGGCGTTGACGACCACGTAGGCGAGGATCGCGAAGCCCAGCAGCGGGGCGATCAGGTGCCGCCAGTAGTCCTTGCTGCGCTTGCGGATCAGGTAGTGGACGACGACGGCGACGTGCAGCACCAGGAAGGTGGTCAGCGCACCGAAGTTGACCAGGGTGCTGAGCAGGGTGATGCCGTCGCTGCGCGAGGCCATGTACAGGCCGAGCACCAGCGAGATGCCGGCGGTCAGCAGGGTCGCGTTGACGGGCACCCGGCGGGTGGGGTGGATCTTGGCGAGGAAGCGGGGCAGCTGGCGGTCGCGGGCCATCGCGAACAGCAGACGCGAGGTGGCGGCCTGCGCGACCAGCGAGTTGGCGAAGCCCCAGGCGACGGCGGTGGACGCGGCGGTCACGGTGGCCAGCCAGCCGCCGCCGGCGGTGCGGGCGGCGTCGTAGAAGGCGGTGCCGTTCGGGTCGCCGTCGCGGATCAGCGCGTCCGGGTCGGCGACCAGCAGCGACGCCACCCAGGTCTGCACGATGAACAGGGTGCCCGCGAGCAGCAGTGCGGCCACCATCGACCGGCCGATCGCCTTGGTGGAGTCGCGGTTCTCCTCCGAGAGGGTGGAGATGCCGTCGAAGCCGAGGAAGCTGAGCACCGCGATCGAGACCGCGCCGAAGGCCAGGCTCCACGAGAAGGTGTGCGAGTTGTACAGCGGCGTGAAGTCGAAGCCGCGGCCCTTGCCGTTCGCGAGCGCGATCACGCCGACCACCAGGAACACGGCGAGCACGACCAGTTCGCCGACCAGCACGGCCTTGTTGACCTTGGCGGTGGTCTCGATGCCCAGGTAGTTGACGACGGTGTTGAGCAGCACGAAGCCGACCAGCCACAGCCACACCGGGACGGACGGCACCAGCGAGTTCATCGCGACGCCGGCGATCAGGTAGAGCAGGCCCGGCACCAGCACGTAGTCCAGCAGGATCATCCAGCCGGACAGGAAACCGACGGGTGCGCCGATGCCGCGTCCGGCGTAGGTGTAGACCGAGCCGGCCATCGGGAACGCCCGGGACATCTGGGCGTAGGACAGGGCGGTGAACATCATCGCCACCATGCCGAGGACGTACGCCAGGGCGACCATGCCGCCGGAGCCCTGGAAGACGCCGCCGAAGATGCCGAAGGGGGCGATCGGCACCATGAAGACCAGCCCGTAGACGAGCAGGTCGGTGAAGGTCAGCGACCTGCGCAGCTCCTGTTGGTAGCCGTAGTTCTCGATGCCTCGGGGCGCGGGTGTGTCAGCCATGGTGCTCTCTCTCCGTGACGACCCTGCGGGTGTGTGGGGGAGACTGTAGAGCCAAGTATTTCCATATGGAAGGGTTTTGCCACGGCGTTCCGCCAGCTGAGAAAGCGACCGCTCAGCGGTACCCGCAGGTCAGCGGGCGCGAGGTGACGGCAGGACGGAAAATCCGAGACCCTCGGCGCGGGCCAGGTGCACGGCGCGCGGCGCGCCGCGCAGCAGTCGGCCGGCCGATCGGGCGAGGCCGCCCGGTTCCAGCGCGTGACGGTCGGCCAGTGCCGCGAGCAGCTGCAGCCCGTCGTAGAGCCCGACCGCGTAGGCGTCCAGCACGGGCGCCCACGGCCCGCACAGTGCCCGGTGCCGCTCGCCGAGCAGCTGCCGGGGCTCCTCGGCCAGGGTGGCGAAGGACGGCATGGCGGCGTACAGCGTGCCGGTGTCGTCGCCGCCGAGCGCGAGCAGGCCGTTCTCCTCCAGCGCGCCGGACAGCCGCACGAGCCGCCGGTCGAGCCCGCTGCGGCGCAGCGCGCGGTTGAAGTGGACCTGGTCGCGGCCGATCAGGCTGAGCAGCAGGGCGTCGGCGCGGGTGCTGCGCAGCGCGTCGAGCAGTGCTTCGACGGCCGGTTCGACGGTGCCGAACGGGATGCGGCGCTCCAGCACGATCCGGGCCCCGGCGCGGGTGGCGAGGTCGGCGGCGGCGCGGTGGACGGAGCGCGGCCAGATGTAGTCGTTGCCGATCAGGGCCCATCGGCGCAGTCGGTGACGCTCCGTCAGCTCGGTGACGGCGAAGGCGAGTTGGCCGGTCGGGTCGGTGCCGGTGCACAGGACGCCGGGGCGGCGGGTGCCGCCTTCGTGCGGCGGGGTGTAGATGTAGGCGAGGCGTCCGGCGGTGACGGTTTCGACGGCGCGGTGGACGTCGCTGGTGTGGCAGCCGGCGATGGCGTCCAGGGCGCCGGCGTCGAGCAGTCGGCGGACTTCCGCGGCGACGGGGCCGGGTGCGCCGCCGCCGTCGACCAGGACGAGGTCGAGGGGGCGGCCGTGGATGCCGCCGCGGGCGTTGATCTCGTGGGCGGCGAGCAGGGCGCCGTCGAGTGCGGACGGGCCGGTCAGGCCGAGCGGGCCGGACTGCGGGACGACCAGGCCGACGCGGAACGCGCCGCCCTCCCTGGGGAGGTGCAGCGCGTCGAGCGGGTCGACCAGTCTGACATCCGGCATCACCAGGGCGAGTATGGTCGGGATCCCGGCCCCGGGAAAGCCCGGGAGGCTCGGGGAGACCTCGGAACGGGAGGGTCGGATGGCCACGAAGGTCGCTGCCGCGAAGGATTCCGCCGTGCCCGCGGCGGCGGTCGAGCCGCCGCTGCTGGTGGAACTGGTGGCGCTGGCCCACCGCCGGCTCACCTCCGGCCTGGCGGCGGCGCTCGCGGAGGAGGACTGCACGGTCGACCAGTGGCGGGTGCTGCGGGCGCTCGCGGACGGCGAGGGCCGGGCGATGGGCGAGTTGGCGCAGGCCCTGCTGATTCCGCAGGCGAGCCTGAGCCGCCTGGTGGACGCGCTCGCGGACGGCGGGCTGGTCCACCGCCGCCAGGGCGACCACGACCGCCGCCGGATCACCGCGCACCTCTCCCGCCAGGGCCGCACCCGGCTGTCGCGCCTCGACGCCCTGGCCGCCGCCCACGACGCCGCCGTCCGCACCGCCTGCGGCCTCCCCGACCCGACGGGCCCGCTCACCCGCCTCGCCACCCTCTGACAGCCTCACCGCCCTCCCCGCTCCGGCCCGCCTCCCGGCCCCGGCTCGGCCCCGACGCCCCCCGGCCCGGCCCGCCCCCTGCCTCAGGCGAGTTGCGCCGCCACGTGGTCCAGCGCCACTCGCACCGCCCCCAGCGCCACCGCGTCCTCCCCCAGCGCCGAGGACGCGACGCGGGGCGGCATCGGGCAGAGGGTGTCGAGGGCGTGCTGGACGGGGGCCTGGACCAGGTCGTCCGCGCGGGAGAATCCGCCGCCGACGACGACGAGTTCGGGGTCGAAGGCGAGGGCGACGGTCGCGGCGCCGAGGGTGATGGCGCCGAGGAAGCGGCGGATCCGTTCGGCGGCGTCCGGGTCTCCGGCCCGCGCGGCGGCGATGAGCGCGGTGACGGCCTGTTCGGAGGATTCCGCGTCGGGGTCGTCGACCAGGTGGCCGGGGGCGGCGTTCCAGCCGATCTCGGGGAGGGCGCCGATCTCGCCGAGCGAGCCGTTGTGGCCGCGTTGCAGGACGCCGCCGTTGAGGACGCCGACGCCCATCCGCATGCCGGCGAGCAGGTAGACGACGTCGTCGACGTGGCGGGCGACGCCGAGCCAGCGTTCGGCGACGGCGGCGAGCCGGCAGTCATTGTCGACCAGGACGGGGCAGGCGAAGGTGCGGCCGAGTGAGCGGGCCAGGTGCAGGCCGGTCCATTCGGGGAGGGCGGAGCTGAGTTTGATCCGGCCGTCGCGGTCGACGATGCCGGTGGTGCCGGCGGTGACCGCCCACAGCCGGTCGGCGGTGAGCCCGACGGCGGCGAGGGCCGCCTTCGCCGCGGTGCGGGTCGCGGCCAGCCGGGCCTTGCGCGGCTGCGCCGGGTCGACCTCGACGCGGTGGGTGGCCACCACGTCGCCGTCGAGGTCGGCGACGACGGCGAGCACCTTGTACTTGCCGATGTCGAGGCCGAGGACGTGTCCGGCGCCGGGCCGGAAGCGGTAGTTGCGGGCGGGTCGGCCCATGCGGCGTTCGCCGGGGTCGGGGGCGAGTTCGCCGACCAGGCCGTGCGCGGCGAGCCGGTCCAGGGCGACTTCGACGGTGGGGCGGGAGAGTCCGGTCGCGGCGGCGGCCTCGGCGACCGTGACGGCCGGCGCGGTGGCGGCGCGCACCGCGGCGAGCACCTGGGCCGCACTGGCCGGCAGCATCGGCACCTGGGCGGCGGGTGGGTCCGCCGCCGCTTCCGGGTCGCCGCCTGCCGAAGTCGTCGCACGTCCCGCGGTCATCTGCCGCCTGCCTTTCGTATGTCGTCGGTGCGGACCGGCTCGAATCCGGCCCGGGCGCGGTCGGCCTGTCGGACATCGTTGCGCGCCGAAGTCTTGACGGTGGCCGGTTTCGCTCCCCATGATTCCACAAGCCACTTACATAAGTGGCCTTGGAAAGTCATCTTCGCACGGCTCGGGCGCCCGGTGTGCCGTCCGGCCGGAATTCGCCAACTGCTGGGAAATCGGGGTGTGTTGTGCCGGACAAGCAGGTGACGCTGGCCGTCGTCGGAGCGGGGCTGCGGGGCGGGGTCTACGCCCGCAGCGCGCACCGCGGCGACCGCGCCCGGATCGTCGCGGTCGCCGAGCCGGACCCGGAGCGCCGGGCGGCGTTCGCCGCCGAGTACGGCGTCCCGGACGACGCGGTGTTCGCGGACTGGCGGGAACTCGCGGCCCGGCCGCGGCTGGCCGACGCCGCGGTGGTGGCCACCCAGGACAACCAGCACACCGCGCCGGTCGAGGCGTTGGCGCAGGCGGGCTACCACCTGCTGCTGGAGAAGCCGATGGCCACCACCGAGGAGGACTGCCTGCGCATCGTGCGGGCCGCCGAGCGGGCCGGCGTGCTGCTCGCGGTCTGCCATGTGCTGCGCTACACCACCTACACCCGCACCCTCAAGGAGATGATCGACTCCGGCCGGATCGGCGAGGTGGTGTCCATCCAGCACCTGGAGCCGGTCGGCTGGTGGCACCAGGCGCACTCGTTCGTGCGCGGCAACTGGCGGCGCGAGGACGAGTCCTCGCCGATGCTGCTGGCGAAGTCCTCGCACGACGTGGACTGGCTGCTGTACCTGATGGGGCGTCCGCCCGAGCGGGTGTCCTCGTTCGGGGGCCTGGTGCACTTCCACGAGGGCAACCGGCCGGCCGCCGCCACCGACAACTGCCTGGACTGCCCGGTGGAGTCCAGCTGCCCGTACTCGGCGCCGCGGCTGTACCTCGGCTGCCTGGGCGACCCCGACAAGGAGTACTGGCCGCTCGGCGCGGTCACCGCCGACCGCACCGCGGACGGGATCCGCCAGGCGCTGCGCACCGGCCCGTACGGCCGTTGCGTTTACGCCTGCGACAACGACGTGGTGGACACCCAGGTGGTGGACTTCGACTTCGGCGGCGGCCGCACCGCGTCGTTCACCATGTCCGCGTTCACGCCGCTGGACTTCCGCAAGACCCGGGTCTTCGGCACCCGCGGCTACGTCGAGGGCGACGGCGTGCGGCTGTCGGTGCACGACTTCACCACCGCTGCCTGGGAGTTCATCGACGCCACCGACGTACCCGGGGCGGACGCCTCGGCGGCGGCCGGGCACGGCGGCGCGGACGACCGGCTGTTCGAGGCGTTCGTCGACGCGGTCGCCACCGGCGCCGGCGACCGGATCCGCTCCAGCGGCCGGGACAGCCTGGCCGCGCACCGCACCGTGTGGGCCGCCGAACAGGCCCGCCGCACCGGCGCCGTTGTCACCCTCGCTCCGGCCGACGACTCCATTCCTGCCCCCTGACCCACCCCCGACCCACTCCGACCCACTACGCCATACCCGCCTCGTGATCCGCTTCCGACCCGCTCCGGCCGACGCCGCCGCACCTGCCCCCTGACCCACCCCTCCCCTCTCCCCCACCGCCCGGCCACGCCCCCTCGATGGAGAAACGTCATGTCCCGTACCCCCTCCCCGGCCACCGCGGCCGCGGTCGCCGCCTCGCTGGCGGCCGTGCTGCTGGTGTCCTCCTGCGGCGTCAAGAACTCCGGCGGCGCGCAGGCCGCCAAGGGCGGTTCGGCCGCCGATGTGGCCTCCGCCGCGAAGGCGCAGGGCCAGGTCGACTACTGGTCGACCTGGGGCGAGAAGGAGCCGCAGGCCGCGATCTTCAAGGCGGCGGCGGACGACTTCACCGCGCAGACCGGCATCAAGGTGAACATCAAGTACCTGGGCCGGTCCGGCACCACGACGATGCCGCAGGCGATCGCCTCGGGCAGCGGCCCGGACATGTTCGACAGCGGCACCGACCACATCGCGGCGTTCGCGGGGCAGCACATGACGCAGCCGATCGACGCGGTGCTGAAGCTTCCGGTGCCGGGCGAGGACGGCAAGTCGGTGGCCGACGTGCTGCCGCCGAACGTCCTGAAGTCGGCCATCGACAAGGACGGCCGGCTGGCGTTCGTCCCGCACACCCTGATCTCCACCGCCGTCTGGTACGACGCGGCCCGCACCCCGGCGCTGGCGGCGCACCAGCCGGCCACCTGGACGGAGTTCCTGACGCTGCTCCAGCAGCAGAAGGCGGCGGGCGCCACGCCGATCGCCCAGGACGGCCTGGTGAACTTCTACAACGCCTACTGGTTCTACGAGTTGATGATGCGGTACGCGGGCCCGGGCTCGCTCTCGGCCCTGGGCACGGACGCCTCCGCGTGGGACCGGCCGGAGGTGCTGAAGGCCGCGCAGGGCGTGGCGGAGCTCAAGCCGTACTTCCAGGACGGCTTCATGGGCACCAAGTACCCGGCGGCGCAGAACGATTGGGCGCAGGGCAAGGCGGCGCTGAACCTGAACGGCACCTGGCTGCCGTCGGAGACGAAGCCGCAGGCGCCGGCCGACGCGAAGCCGAGCAGCTTCACCTTCCCGATGGTGGACGGCGGGCACTCGACCGTCGAAGTCGGTTCGCTGGGCTGGTCGGTGAGCGCGAAGGCGAAGCACCCGGAGGCGGCCGAGCTGTTCCTCAGCTACCTGCTGCGCTCCCAGGTGATCGGGAAGATCGGCACCGACGCGCTGAACATCCCGTCCCGGGCGGACGCGGCGGCGCCGGACGCGCTGCGGACGGCGCAGGAGGCGATCTTGAAGGCGACCGAGACCAACACCACGTACGACGGTGCGACGGCCAACGACAAGTGGTGGAACAACGTGTTCCTGCCGCTGGACGACCAGTTGCTGGCGGGCACGCTGTCGCCGGCCGACTTCGTCGCGCAGGGCAAGAAGAAGACCGCGGATGCGCTGGCCAATGGCTGACACCGCGACGCGAGGCGCCACGTCCACGTCCCGCGGTTCCCGGCCCGCGTTCCGCACCGCGGGCCGGGCCCGCCCGGGCACGGCCGCGCAGCGCGACTCCAAGGGGTACTTCCGGCTGTTCACCTGGCCCGCGCTGCTGATGTACACGCTCGGGTTCCTCGGCCCGTCGATGTACGGCGTGGTGATCTCGTTCGCCAAATGGTCGGGTCCGGGCTCGCCGGTCACCTGGGTGGGCTGGCGCAACTACGTCCGGGTGTTCCGGGACGACACGGTGCGGCAGGCGTTCTGGAACACCGCGGTGATCGTGCTGGTCGGCGGTGCGGCGGTGTTCGCGCTGGCGTTCCTCGCGATGGCGGTGCTGCGCGACATGCGCGGGCGGGCGTTCGTGCGGGCGGCGCTGTATCTGCCGTCGATCATCTCGATGATCGCGATCGGCACGTCGCTGGGCTTCCTGCTGAACCCGGGCGGGGTGGTCAACCGGGTGCTGGGCCTGATCGGGCTGGAGTCGTTGCAGCAGACCTGGCTGGATCCGCAGCACATCTTCGGCTGCATCGTGGTCGGCGTGGTGTGGATGGGGTCGGGTTTCTACATCGTGCTGCTGATGACGGCGGTCGACGCGATCCCCAAGCACCTCTACGAGGAAGCGCAGTTGACGGGTCTGACCCGGATGCAGCAGTTCCGCTGGATCACCCTGCCGCTGTCCCGCGACATGATCGCGATCGCGGCGGTGCTGTGGACGGCGAACAGCCTGCGCACCTTCGACATTGTGATCGGCTTCGTCGGCACGGCCGGCACCCCGTCCGTCAACTCCCGTACCTACGCCGTGCAGCAGTGGCTGTCGGCGGGGCACACCACCGGCGGCGGGGCGCCCGAGCTGGGCTACGCCTCGGCGATGGCGACGCTGCTGACGGTGCTCACCGTGGCGCTGGTGGTGCTGGTGCGCCGGCTGGGCCGCAGCGAACGACTGGAGATCTCGTGAAGGCCCAACTGCGGACTGTCAGAAGGTTCTTCGGCGACCTGGCGGTGCCCGGCGCCGTCAAGGTCCTGCTGTGGGCGGTGGCCGCGTTCAACGTGCTGCTGCTGGCGTGGACGTTCCTGTCCTCGGCGCGCACCTCTCGGGCGCTGTGGTCCTCGCCACTGGGCGTGGACGGGCTGGACCTGAGCGGCTACGCCCGGGCCTGGCACGCTGCGGACTTCGCCGGAATGCTGCTCAACACCGTTGTGGTGGTGGGTGTTTCGCTGGCGGCCATCCTGCTGGTCGCGACCCCGGCGGCGTACATGCTGGCGCGTTCGTCGCGCCGCTCGGCCGGGCCGACGCTGACGTACTTCGCGGCGGGTCTGGCGCTCCCGGTGCAGGCGGTGCTGATCCCCTATCAGACGCTGGCGTCGTCGGTGAGCCAGTTCATGGTGGACTGGGTGACCGGCTGGTGGGACGACCGGATCTCGCTGGTGGTGGTCGACGTGGCGATGTCGCTGCCGTTCACGGTGTTCGTGCTGACCGGCTACTTCCGCTCGCTGCCGGCCGAGTTGGAGGAGGCGGCGGCGCTCGACGGGGCCGGCCCGGTGCGCACCTTCTGGACGGTGATGGTGCCGGTGGCCCGGCCGGGCCTGACCACGGTGACGGTGCTGAACGCGATCGGCCTGTGGAACGAGTTCCTGCTGGTGTCGGTGATGGTGCACGACCCGGCGAAGTTCACGCTGCCGGCCGCCCTGAACCAGCTCAGCAGCACCATGCAGTACACCTCCGACTGGGGCGGCCTGTTCGCGGGCGTCACCATCCTGGTCGCGCCGATGGTCGCGCTGTTCTTCTGGTGCGGCCGGCGGATCATGGACGGGATGACCCTCGGCGCGACCAAGTAGCCGCCCCCGCGACCGGATTCGGTCCGGTCTCCGCGAATCCCATCTCAGGAGAGGGCAGTACGTGACCTCGACACACACCCCCGGACGGCCGAGAAGCCTGAGCGGCCTGGCGGCGCTCACCCTGGCCGCCGCGGCCCTGACCGTCGTCGCCGCCCCGGCCGCGCACGCCGCCGGCACCACCTACTACGTGTCCGCCTCGACGGGCAGCGACAGCAACAGCGGCACCTCGCCCGACGCGCCGTGGAAGTCGCTGGCGCAGGTCGGCCGGCAGACGTTCCAGCCCGGCGACACCGTGGCGTTCCGCTCCGGCGACGCCTGGACCGGACAGCTCGCCCCGCACGGCTCCGGCACGGCGGGCGCGCCGATCACCTTCACCTCGTACGGCGCCGGCGCCCGGCCGAAGCTGGACGGGCAGGGCGCGGTGGCCTCCGTGGTGCTGCTGGCCAATCAGCACGACGTCACGGTGAACGGCTTCGAGATCACCAATTCGGCCGGCCCGATCACGAGTTCGACGCCGTACCGGATCGGCGTGAACGTCTTCGCGCAGGACGTGGGGGCGGTGCCGAACGTCCGGATCACCGGCAACTTCGTGCACGACATCGACGCGCCGCCGAACAGTTCCAACCCGGGCTCGGGCGGCATCATCTACACCGTCCGCGGCTCGGCCACGCCCACCTACTTCACCGGGCTGACGGTGCGCGGCAACGAGGTGGCGAACATCGCCTCGTACGGCATCTCGGGCTGGTCGACCTGGATGCAGCGCGACGGCTGGACGTCGCTGTGGCCGTTCCTGGGCGCGCCGACCACCGAGTACCGGGCGTTCACACCGAGCACCGGCACGGTGATCGCCGACAACTACGTGCACGGCATCGCGGCGGGCGGCATCGCGCCGCTGGTGGTGCGCGACACCCTGGTGGAGCACAACACGGTCGCGGACACCGCGCAGGCGCACGGCAACGTGGCGATCTGGTGGGCGGACGCCGACAACACCACCGTCCAGTTCAACGAGATCTCCGGCACCAAGTACAACGGCCCGCAGATGGACGGCGACGCGCTGGACGCGGACGAGGACAGCCGCGGCAGCCTGGTGCAGTACAACTACTCGCACGACAACGGCGGCGGGTTCTTCATCTCGGTCTCCGGCGACTCGGCGCCCGCCACGGCGGTGGTCCGGTACAACGTCAGCCAGAACGACCGCAACGAGATCTTCACCTTCTCCACCAACACCACCTCGGTGCAGGTCTACAACAACACGGTGTGGGTGTCGCCGAACAGCGGCGCCGCGATGACCGCGCTGACGGCGGTCTACCACAACGCGGCGGGCGTGACGATGGCGAACAACATCGTCCACAACGGCGCCAACCTGCCGTACAACACCGGCAGCGCCATCAGCTACGACCGCAACTGGTACGACGGCGGCCCCGTCCCGGCCACCGACCGGGCCGCGCTGACCGGCAACCCCGGCCTGACCGCGCCGGGCACGGCCGCCTCGATCGCCGACCTGGCCGGCTACCGCCCCACCGCCACGTCGCCGGTCCTCCAGCAGGGCCTGGAGGTTCCGAACAACGGCGGCCGCGACGCGGCCGGCACCGCGCTGCCGCAGGGCATGCCCGACCTCGGCGCGCTCCAGCGCACCGCCGGCCCCGGCCTCGGCGAGGCCGCGCCGACCGTGACCAGCTCGTACGCCACCGGGCAGGGCGCCCTGGCCGCCGTCGCGGACGGCTCGGACACCACCAGCTGGGCCTCGCCGTCCAGCGGCGTCACGATGGGCGGCGACCTGACCCTTGCCTACCCGAACCCGCGCACCGTCTCGCAGGTCGAACTGGCCACCCACTTCGGGGCCGGCCAGGGCATCACCCGCTTCGACGTCCAGTACTGGAACGGCACCGCCTGGGTCACCGCGCTCGCCGACGCCACCGTCTCCTGGTCGCTCAACTCCGCGACGGTGGAACGCCGTTCGGTGCGGCTTCCGGCGCCGGTGACGACCGGCCGGCTGCGGCTGGTGGTCCGCGCGGCGAACCTCCAGTGGGGCAACTTCGCCGTCAACGAGATCGGCACCCGCTGAGTCCCGGCCCGGGGCCGGACCCGTCGGGCCCCGGGCCACCACCCACACCCTGGAGCGTCCCGTGCTGTCGCTGGTCCCCCGCCCCGCTTCCATGACGGTGACCGGCCCCGGCGGCTGGCACCTCACCCCGACCACCCCGCTGCACCTCGCCCCCGGCCTCGAACCCGTCGCCGACCTGCTCCGCGACGTCCTCGGCCGGCCGCTGCCGCTCACCTCCACCGCCCTGCCCGGCGCGCTGACCCTGCGCACCGAGCCCGCCCTCGCCGCGGAGGCGTACCGGATCTCGGTGACGCCCACCGGCGCGACCGTCACCGCCGCCGGCCCCGGCGGCCACCGGATCGCCGCCCAGACCCTGCGTCAACTCGCGGACGAGGGACGGCCCGACGGGCGCGGCGGCGTCCAGGTGCCGTGCGTGGAGATCGCCGACGCGCCCCGGTTCGGCTGGCGCGGGCTGCTGATCGACGTCGCCCGGCACTTCTTCCCGATCGAGTTCCTGCACAAGCTGGTCGACGTGGCCGCGCTGCACCGCCTCAACGTCCTGCACCTGCACCTGACGGACGACCAGGGCTGGCGGATCGAGATCGAGAAGTACCCGCGGCTGACCGAGGTCGGCGCCTGGCGGGCGGAGACCCTGGTCGGCCGCTACACCCGCCAGGACGACCCGGACGCGGTCTTCGACGGGACGCCGCACGGCGGTTTCTACACCAAGGCCGAACTGCGCGCCCTGGTCGCCCACGCGGCCTCGCGCGGCATCACGATCGTCCCGGAGATCGACCTGCCCGGGCACATGCGGGCCGCGATCGCCGCCTACCCGGAGCTCGGCAACGACCTGGAGCCGGCCCGCCCGGTCTGCACCACCTGGGGCATCACCGAGCAGATCCTCAACGTCGAGGAGTCCACCCTCCAGTTCTGCCGGGACGTCCTGACCGAGGTGCTGGAGGTCTTCCCCGGCCCGTACGTCCACCTCGGCGGCGACGAGGTGCCCAAGCGCGAGTGGCGGCAGTCGCCCCGGGTGCAGCAGCGGATGCGCGAACTCGGCCTGCCCGACGAGTCCGCGCTCGCCGCCTGGTTCACCCGGCAGCTCGCCGAGTTCCTCACCGCCCGGGGCCGCCGCCCGATCGGCTGGGACGAACTCCTCGAGGACGGCCTGCCCGCCGGGACGGCGCTGATGTCCTGGCGCGGCGAGGAGGGCGGCGAACGGGCCGCCCGGCTCGGCCACGACGTCGTGATGACGCCGCACCAGCTGCTCTACTTCACCGTCTACCAGGCCGACCCGGACCTCGTCGAGCAGCCGCTCGCGGTCGCCGAGGTGCTCACCGCCGCCGACGTGTACGCCTACCGCCCCGTCCCGGCCGGCCTGCCGCCGGGCGCCGCCGCCCACGTCCTGGGCGCCCAGGGCTGCCTGTGGACCGAGCTGATGCCGAACAGCCGGCACGTCGAGTACATGGCCTTTCCCCGGCTGTGCGCCCTCTCCGAGGTGCTGTGGGGCACCGCCGGCGACTACCCGGAGTTCGTGTCCCGCCTCACCGGGCACCTGCGCCGGCTCGACCGCCTCGGCGTGGCCCACGGCCCCCTGCCGTCCACCCGCCGGTAGCCGCGCCCGCACCGGGACCGGAACCGTCGGACCTCGTACCGTCGGACCTCGTACCGTCGGACCTCGTACCCGCTAGGACTCGTACCGCTCGACCTCCTCGACGCTGCGCACGGCGGCCTGGTTCGGGTCCTCGCCGGCGTCGGTGCGGGCACGGCGCTGGCGCAGCAGGTCCCAGCACTGGTCGAGCTGCTCCTCGAGGTCCTTGAGTTCGCGCTGTTCGGTGGACGGGTCGATGCGGCCCTCCACGAGGGCGGCGCGCAGCTTCCGTTCCGTGTCGACCATGTCGCTGATCCGGTCCAGGATGCGGCGGTCGGCGCCGCCCGTGTTCCGCTCGTCCATCGGGGCTCTCCTCGTGGTCGTCTGCACCTCACTGTAGGAAGCGGGGGCCGGGCGGGCGGGGGCGGCGTTCCGGCGTGGCGCGGGGCGTTGCCCCGAACGGGGGAACGCGATTGACAGGGCGTCAGGGGGATTGCCAGGATCCATTATTGAAAACGACTTCCACTTCCATTCACTGGAAAGGCCCTACCCCCATGTCGCTGGACGTCTCCCCCTCCCTGCTGGCGCTGGCCGAGCGCGACGAGGTCGCCGACGCCGACTTCCTCGCCACCGTCCGCACCTCGCTGCCCTACGCGTACCGGCTGGTCAACGACCTGACGGCGGAACTCGCCACCACGGACGCCGAGTTCGCGGACAACACGGTCGCCCCGACGGACGCCGAACGGGCCCAGCTGCTGCGCGCACTGGCCAGCGACTCGATCCGCGGGGCGCTGGAGCGGCACTTCTCGGTGAAGCTGGCCTTCCAGAACTGCCACCGTCTGGCGGTCTTCCACCCGAACGCCGAACAGACCGACGCCTACCGGAGGTTCACCTCGCCGCGGGCCCAACTGCTGAACCAGTCCCCGGAGTTGCGGGACTGCTGAGCACGACCGCCGCCGCCCGGATGCCCGCCGTCCCGGCACGGGGTCCGGGGCGGCGGGCATCCGGGCGGCATCCGCCCATCCGATTCCCCTCAGCCGAGGGCGACTTCACTGTCCCGCTCGGCCGCCGCGGGCTCCACCGGCGCGGCCACCGGGCGGGCGCGCCGGGACGGCACCAGCAGCGCGGCGAGCGCCGCGGCCAGGCAGAACGCCGCGAGCAGCGCGAAGCCGTCGGTGTAGCCGGACTCCAGCGGGCGCCCGGAGGGCTGCAGGTGGCCGGTGACCAGGCCGGTCATCAGCGCGGCGCCCATCGAGCCGCCGATGGTGCGGATGTTGGCGTTCATGCCGGTGGCGGCGCCGGTCTGGGCGGGCTCGACGCTCTGCACGATCAGGTTGCTCATCGAGGCGAACGCCAGACCGATGCCGAACCCGAACACGCCCGCCGCGAGGGCGACGTCCGCGGGCGTGCCGTGCCGGGCGGCCAGCAGCGCGCAGGCGACGGCGCCGAACAGCGCGCCGGTGACCAGCTGCGCCTTGGCGGGGAAGCGGCCGGCCAGGCGTCCGCCGAGGATGCCGGAGACGAACATCGCGCCGACCATCGGCAGCATCAGCAGGCCGGCGCCGGTGACGGTGGACCCGAAGCCGTAGCCCGCACTGGCGGGCGTCTGGACGAAGCCGGGCAGGAAGGCCCACACCGCGTACATGCCGCCGCCGAACAGCAGCGCCGCGGTGTTGGTGGTCCACACGGCGTGCTGCCGCATCACCCGCAGGTCGATCAGCGGGTTGCGGGAGCGGGCCTCGTTGAGCGCCCAGAGCGCGAACAGCACGACGGCGGCGGCGAGCAGGCCGAGCACCCGGGCCGATCCCCAGCCCCACTGGGCGGCCTGACTGACCGGCAGCAGCAGGGCGACCAGCCAGCCGGACAGCAGCACGGACGAGATCCAGTCCACGCTGCCCTCACTGCGGGTGGGCGACTCGGGGACGTAGCGCCAGGCGAGCAGCACGGTGGCGGCCACCACGATGACGGGCAGCCAGAACAGCCAGCGGTAGTCCAGCGCGCCGACGATCGGGCCGGCCAGCACCATGCCGAGGCCGCTGCCGACGGCGATCACGGCGGACATGTTGCTGATGCCGGTGGCCACCCGGCCGGGCGGGAACTCGTCGCGGATGATGCCGAAGGACAGCGGGAACAGCGCGCCCGCGATGCCCTGGAGCACCCGGGCGATCAGCAGCACCGCGATGTTGGGGGCGAGCGCGGCGACCAGGCAGCCGGTGAGCAGCGCGACCAGCGCGGCGACCAGGGTGCGCTTCTTGCCGATCAGGTCGCCGACCCGGCCGAGGATCGGGGTGAACACCGAGGCGGACAGCAGGTAGGCGGTCATCACCCAGGTGACGGTGGACTGCGAGGTGTGCATCGCCTCCTGAACGATCGGCAGGGCCGGTGTGATCAGCGACTGGAGCAGCGCGAACACGCCCGCTCCGGCGGCGAGCACGCCGAAGGTGACGCGGTGGGACTGGCGATTCATCGAACCCTCTCGGGACTCGGGTCGCGGCGCACGGGGACAACGGCGCGCCACGGCGCACTACTGGCAGGCAGACGCCCGAACGGGCGGTGGTGCGAAGAAAGGAGCGATCCGCGGGTGCGGGCGGTCAACGCCGCCATGGTCAAACGGAGTTGACGACGGCGGTGCGGATGCCGTCCATCACGATCGACGGCGATGGTGCGGGCCCGGTCAACCCCGGCTGACGGCAGGGATGCCGGCAGGGGCGACACGGGCGGCCTGTCGTCGATGGGGCGGCAGGCCGAAGTTCGGGCCCCGGTGCTAAAGTCGAGGCATGCCTCCAGATTAGCGGAGGTGAGCCTCCGGTTCAATCCGGATGTGTCGAAACGAGGTCCCCGTGTCCGAACCGGTCTCCGTCGCCGAGTTCCTCGCCGCCCGGCGCCCGCGCCGCGCCGACGCCGCGCGCAACTTCGACGCGCTGCTCACCGCCGCCCGCGAAGCCTTCGCCGAACACGGCGCCGAAGCCTCCCTGGAGGACATCGCCCGCCGGGCCGGCGTCGGCATCGGCACCCTCTACCGCAACTTCCCCACCCGCCGGCACCTCTTCGAGGCGGTCTACGCCAACGAGGTCGAGGACCTCGGCCGGGTGGCCGCCGAGCTGACCGACCGGCCCTCCTGGGACGCCCTGAACACCTGGCTGCGCCGCTTCGTCGACTACGCGATGACCAAGCGCGCCATCCGCGAGGCCCTCCAGGGCGAGGAGTCCGCGGTCTTCGTCGCCTGCCGGATCTCCATGTACGACTCCGGCACCCCCCTGCTGAGGCGCGCCCAGCAGGACGGCGTGGTCCGCACCGACATGGACATGGACGACCTGCTCCGCATGGTCTCCGGCATCGCCTCCGTCGCCTTCCCGGACGACCGGCAGCGCGCCAAGGTCCTCGCCATCGCCCTGGACGGCATCCGCCCCCGCCCCTGAAACCCCCTCCCCTCCTCCTGCCGCTCCCTCAGTCGCCGCCGAACGGGTCCGCGGGATCGCGGCCCACCAGGCCCAGCAACCGGGACTGCGGATCGGCGTCGGCCGGCACCGGCACCGCGTCCGCGAACAGGCCCGAGGCCGACAACGCCCCGGCCTGCGGGGCGACTTCGGCCAGCGCGAAGTCCGCCGCCGCCGGATCCATCCGGGCGTCCGCGCCGATCCCGGTGGCCAGGTCCCAGCCGTGCACGATCGCGTCCACCGTCATCTCCCGGCAGTACCCGGCCGCCCGCCGCTGCCCGTAGGAGAGGTGGACGGTGCGCTTCAGCGCGCCCGGCGCGGCGAACGCGGCCCGGGCGGCGTCGGCGGCGGCCGTCCAGGCCGCCACCGGGTCGTCGCCGAGCACGTCGCCCTCGTAACGGTCGCCGACCTCGGCGACGGTCGCGCCGGACAGCAGGTCGGGCACCCACAGCTGCTCGTAGGTCAGGTGCTCGACCAGCCGGCGGACCGTCCAGTCGGTGCACGGCGTGCGGGCCTGCCAGCGGTCGTCGGGAACGGCGCGGACCAGCCGGCCGAAGTGCTCCAGGGCCCGGGCGTGCAGCGCGAGCAGGTCCTGGTCGTCGAGGTGTGTCGCCATGGGCCCACGCTGGCCCGCCCGGACCGCCCGGGCAAGGCGACACCCCGCGCCGACGACGGACTACTCGACCGGCGCCTTCTCCCGCAGCAGCTGCACGAACGCCCGCATCCACCCGGGGTGGTCGGGCCAGGCACGGGCGGAGACCACCGTGCCGTCCACCACCGCGTCCCCGTCCACGAAGTCCGCCCCGCCCGCGGCCACGTCCGGCTCCAGCGCCGGATACGCGGCGGTGCGGCGGCCGGCCATGGAACCGGTCCGCAGGGTGATCAGCGGGCCGTGGCAGATCTGCGCGAGCGGCTTGTCGTCCGCGACGAAGTGCGACACGATCCGCTGCACCTCCGGGTCGTTGCGCAGGTACTCCGGCGCCCGGCCGCCGGGCAGCACCAGCGCCACGTACTGCGCCGGGTCCACGTCCGCGAACGCCAGGTCGGCGGGCCAGGTGTAGCCGGCCTTCTCGGTGTAGGTGTCGAAGCCCGGGACGAAGTCGTGCACCACGAACTGCAGGGTCTTCTTGGCGGGCGCGGCGATGTGCACCTCGTACCCCTCCTCCAGCAGCCGCTGGTAGGGGTAGAACACCTCCAGTGACTCGGCCGCGTCACCGGTGATGATCAGGATCTTTGCTGCCATTCGTGGCTCCCGTCCCGTTCCTCGCGCCTGGCGCGTCGCCCACCCCCCGACGGGGCCGACGCTGCCACCCTGCCTGCTGACACGCCGTCAATCAATGGGGCGCGCGCAGCACGGCGCGCGGCCGGGGCGTGCGCTCCGCCGCTCGATGCAGTGGCCCGCCCGGCCGGGGGTACTCCGGGGGCGACCCGCCCGGGGCGCGCCTAGCGTGCTGACGGGGCCGGACTGCCGGGGTGACGCTCGCGGCGCCGCCGGGCCCGGCCGCGACAAGTCCGCCGGCAGGGAGGTCGTCATGCAGCACTCGCACATCGTTGACTCCGCCACCGTCGCCAACCTGCGCGACCTCGGCGGCATCGACCTGCCCGGCGGCGCCCGGGTCCGGTCCGGACTGGCGCTGCGTTCCGGCCAGTTGGACCGGCTGGACCCGGCGGGCGACCCGATGTTCGACGCGCTCGGCGTGCGCACCGTGATCGACCTGCGCAGCGGCCCCGACCGTGCCGCGTACCCGGACCGGGTGCCCGGCGGGGCGCACCTGCTGGTCGCCGACGTGCTCGCCGACCGGGCGGGCCACGGCGTGACCGCCGTGCTGACCGCCGCGCTCGACGACCCGGCCGCCGCCAACCGCACCCTCGGCCGCGGCCGCGCCGCACTCGCCCGCACCGAGGACTACCGTGCCTTCGTCACCTCCGCCGCCGCCCGGCACGCCTACAAGCAGCTGATCACCGCGCTCGCGCACCAGGGCGGCGGCCCGGTGCTGTTCCACTGCACCGCGGGCAAGGACCGCACCGGCTGGGGTGCCAGCCTGATCCTGCTGCTGCTCGGCGCGGACGAGGCGACCGTGCGCACCGAGTACCTGTCCGTGGACCCGGCGGTGCACGCCCGGTACGCGCCATTGCTGGAACGTTTCCTCGCCGGGGGCGGCGACCCCGAGATCGCCGACGCGGTCCTGTCGGTCCGCGCCGAGTACCTGACCGCCGCCCTCGACACCCTCGCCGACCGCTGGGGCGACCCGGAGAGCTACGCCCGGGCCGCCCTCGGCCTCAAGGACGAGACCCTGGACAGCCTCCGCACCCGCCTGGTGCAACCCGCCTGACGGGGCGTCGGCGGGCGGCGGGCGGAAAGCGCTTACCTGGCGGCGCGGCGTCCTTTCCCCGAGGCAACGGGAAAGCGCTTTCCGGCTGACCGGCAACCGAAAAGCGCTCGCCCCGACCTGGCGTCAGCCCGTGGCGCCGGCCGCTCCGACGCAGGCCTCGTTGCCCTCGGGGTCGGCGAGGATCCACAGGGTGGGCGCGTGTTCGTCCGTCACCAGGCGTCCGCCGACGGCGAGGGCGGCGGCAACCCGCTGCGGGGCGACGTCGTGGGGCACCCACACGTCTACGTGCACCCGGTTGCGCTGCGGGCGGGGCTCGTCCATCTGCTGGAAGTAGAACGGCGCGCCGCGGCGGGCCGGGTCGATCAGGTCCTCGGGGCTGCCGGCCCGGTCGCGGTAGCCGAGCAGGGCCTGCCAGAAGGCGACTACGGCGGGCCGTTCCAGGGCGTCCAGGGTGACCTGCACGGTCTGTACGGCGTGCGGCTCGGCGGCGGCGCCGGCCGCGCGGGCGGCGGTGGAGATCCGGCGGGCCAGCTCGATGTGATGTTCCGTCAGGCCGTAGTAGTCCTGGCCCGCCGTGATCAGCCGGACGGTGACGCCCTCCGGCCGCAGGTCCACGTCGGGTGCGCCGAGACCGTCCACGGCGGTGGCGATCGCGGCAACCAGGCGGGCTCCGTCGGCGAAGGAGCCGGTGCGGAAGAACGCGCACGCCCCTTCGCCGAGGACCCGCCAGTCCTCCGTGCCGGGCGCGGCGTGGAACGCCAGAGGCCGGATGGGGTTGTTCGTCTGCGCCTGATGCTCTGTCATCCGGGCAGCGTAGCGCGGCAGTCCGACAGAACGATCACCCGCCCGGATCCGCCGCCCGGGCCACCGGCTCAGCCCCTCCGGCCGCCAACTCCGGCCGCCGGCTCAGCCGCTCGCGCCACCAACTCCGACCGTCGGCCAAGCTCACAGGCCCACTGCCCCACAGGCCCACACGCCCACACGCCCAAGGCCCAAGGCCCAAGGCCCAAGGCCCAAGGCCCACAGGCCTCAACGCGCGCCGGACCAGGCCAGCAGGTGGTCGACCGACCAGGCGTTGACGATCCGCTCGGCGTCCAGGCCCAGCGCGGCGGCCCGTTCGCAGCCGGCGATCTGCCAGTCGAGCTGGCCGGGGGCGTGCGCGTCGGTGTCGATGGCGAACAGGCAGCCGAGGTCGGCGGCCAGTGAGAGCAGGTCGTCCGGCGGATCCTGGCGGTCCGGGCGACAGTTGATCTCGACGGCGGTGTCGTGCTCCCGGCAGGCCGCGAACACCGCCTCCGCGTCGAACTCGGACTGCGGGCGCGGCTTTTCGCCGAGCCGCCGCCCGGTGCAGTGGCCGAGCACGTCGACCAGCGGGTTGCGGACGGCGGCCAGCATCCGGCGGGTCATCGCGGCGCGGTCCATCCGCAGCTTGGAGTGCACCGAGGCGACCACCACGTCCAGCCGGCCCAGCAGTTCCTCGTCCTGGTCGAGCGAGCCGTCGTCGAGGATGTCGCACTCGATGCCGGACAGCAGCCGGAACGGGGTGAGCCGGCCGTTCAGGTCCTCGATCACGTCGAGCTGTTCGCGCAGCCGCTCGGCGCTCAGGCCGCCGGCGACCGTCAGGCGCGGCGAGTGGTCGGTGAGCGCGGCCCACTGGTGGCCGAGGTCCTGCGCGGTGCGGGCCATCAGTTCGATCGGCGCGCCGCCGTCGGACCAGTTCGAGTGCAGGTGGCAGTCGCCGCGGAGCTGCTCGCGCAGGCGGAGCGCGGCGGTGGACGGCGCGGGTCCGGCGGCGGCCCGGGCCTCCGCCTCCAACAGGTACTGCGGGGTGCGGCCCGCGGTGGCGTCGGCGATCACCCGGGCGGTGACCGGCCCGACGCCCGGCAGGCGCTCCGCGTCGGCGACGTCGACCGGCCCCGCGGGCAGTCCGGTGGCGGCCTCGGCGGCGGTGCGGAACGCCTTGACCCGGTACGGGGAGGCGAGTTCACGCTCCAACAGGAAGGCGATGCGTTCCAGGGCGGTGACCGGGTCCATGCGGCCAGTCTGCGCGGGGCCGCCCGGGGCTGCATGCGGGTTGCCGCCGGACGGCCGCGGGGCCGCTGATCTGCCCCAAACCCTTGTTGACAGTCTGTCTCATTGGTTTACTCCTCCTGGAGCCCTGCCACCGCCACCTCCGGAGCCCGTCCATGCCCGACACCGCCGCCCCCACCGGAACGCTCGCCCAACAGCGCAACGCCGACCGCGAACTCAACGCCGCCCGGCTGCTGCGTGCCTCCGCCAAGCACTCCTTCGACCCGCTCACCGAGGTCGACTGGGCCGCCCCCGTCGACCCCGACCACTACGCGCTGCCCGCCCACCGCGTCACCCTGTACGGCACCCCGCTCTGGGACCGCCTCGACGAACGGCAGCGGGCGCAGCTGAGCGTCCATCAACTCGCCTCCACCACCGCGGCCGGCATCTGGTTCGAACTCGTCCTGATGGAGGGCCTGGTCCGGCACGTCTACGCGAACGACCTCACCACCGGGCACGCCCAGTACGCGCTGACCGAGGTCGCGGACGAGTGCCGGCACTCCACCATGTTCGCCCGCTACATCGCCGCCACCGGCTACCCGTCCGCCCGCCCGACCAGGCGCGCGGAGCGGCTCGGGCGGCTGCACATGTTCCTCAACGACACCACGATGACCTTCGCCGGGGCGATCTTCGTGGAGGAGTTCACCGACGCGATGCAGCGGGAGATGATCCGCGACGAGAGCCTTCAGCCGCTGGCCCGCTCGGTCGCCCGGATCCACGTCGTCGAGGAGGCCCGGCACATCGGCTACGCCAAGCCCGAGCTGGAGCGCCGCTGGGCCCGGATGACCCCCGCCCGCCGTGCCCTGTTCCGCCACGCCCTCGCCCACCTGGCCCGCCAGTCCGTCGCCGAGATCGTCCACCCCCGCGTCTACTCCCTGGCGGGCCTCGACCCGGCCGAAGCCCGCCGCGCCGCCGCCGCCAACCCGCACTGGAAGCAGGCCCGCGTCGACTGGTCCCGCAAGGCCGTCGACTTCTTCTCCGACCTCGGCATCATCACCCCCGCGACCACCCGCCGGTGGCAGCGCGCCTCACTCCTCCCCTGAAACGTCCGAAACATCCGAAACGTCCACCCGCCTACCTACCCCGCACCCGCCACCCGCCACCCGCCACCCGCCGAGCGGTCGCCATCCGGGCGGCGGGCGGCGCAGAACGGGGACCGCTGTACGAAACCGGCCCCGGGGGTCGTCCGGAGGCCGTTCGGGAGGCCGAGCCGCTCCTCAGTGGAGCCGAGTCACCGTGATCTCGCCCGCGTCGGGGCCCGCCTGGGTGACCATCTCTCCGTTCCGCCCCCAGACACCCGAGCCGCCGGAGGTCTCCGCGAACGATCCGGTGGGGCCGGCCGCGGTGGAGAGAACGACCCAGACGCCGTGAGCGGCGGCCCGCTCGCTCATGTGGGAGTCCCGGCGGGCCGCGGAGTCGGGGCCCGGGCCGTAGATGGCGCCGGCCACGTAGGCGTCGATGCCGAGTGCCGCCGAGTCGGCGGCGTGCTGCGGTACGGCGGCGTCGTAGCAGATGGCCAGCCCGAGCCGCCAGCCGTCGACCGTGAGCACCACCGGCTTCTCACCGGGGCTGAACCGGTCGAACTCGGGCCCGTGCAGCCACATCTTCCGGTAGCCGACGGTCACGCCGTCACCGGTCACGGCCAGCGTGGCGATGTACTCGCGACCGTCCTGGTCGCGGACCGGCGCGCCGACCAGTGCGATCGAGCCGGCGAGGCGGCACGCCTCCACCAGGGGTTCGAGGCGGCGGTCGTCCGCCGTCAGCGCGGGCGCGCCGAGGTCGTACCCGGTGAGGGAGAGCTCGGGAAAGACCACCAACCTGGCGTGCGCCTGTTCGATGGCCCGTACGTGCTCCCCGACGTTGTCCGCGACATCGGCCCCGGCCCACACCGGCTGGACGGCGGCCACCGTCAGCGGATTCCTCTTCGTTTCACTCGTTGCCATGGCCCTGATTGTTCAGGCCCCGCCCGCACCGCTCGGAGTCGGGCCACCTGCGCCCGCCCGTTCCCCCGCGGCGCCCGCTTCGCCCGGGGTGACGGTGCGTGATACCCGCGAACCGGGTGGACGGTATGCGCGGCGGGATGGTCGGGTGCCGGTTCCTGACGGAGGATTGGCCGCATGAGCGATGCGGCGGGTGTGGCCGGCGGGATTCGGTTGGGGACGGGGCGTGGGCGGTGGGTCGTCGCGGCGACCGCGCTGGGGTCCGGGATGGCGATGCTTGACGGGACGGTGGTGAACGTCGCGCTGCCGCGGATCGGCGAGGATCTGGGGGCGAACCTCGCGTCGCTGCAGTGGACGATCAACGCCTACATGCTGACGCTCGCCGCGCTGATCCTGCTGGGCGGTTCGCTCGGTGACCGGTACGGCCGCCGCCGGGTGTTCCTGATCGGGGTGTGCTGGTTCGCGCTGGCCTCGGCGGGCTGCGCGGCGGCGCCGAACGTGGAGGTGCTGATCCTGGCGCGCGCGCTCCAGGGCATCGGCGGCGCCCTGCTGACGCCGGGTTCGCTGGCGATGCTTCAGGCGGTGTTCCACGAGGACGACCGGGCGGGCGCGGTGGGCGCGTGGTCGGGGCTGGGGGGCGTCGCGGCGGCGGTCGGCCCGTTCCTGGGCGGCTGGCTGGTGGACGGCCCGGGCTGGCGGTGGATCTTCCTGCTCAACCTGCCGTTGGCGGCGGTCGTGGTGGCGGTGACGGCCCGTCATGTCCCGGAGACCCGCGACCCGTCCGAGCAGGGCCGGTTCGACGTGCTGGGTGCGCTGCTCGCGGCGCTCGCGCTGGCGGGAGTCACCTACGCGTTGACGGAGGCGGGGAGCGGTCTGACCGTCGGCGGGCTGCTCGCGGGGCTGGCGGGCATCGTGCTGGCCGTCGCGTTCGTGTTCGTCGAGCACCGTTCGCCGAATCCGATGCTGCCGCTGTCGCTGTTCCGCTCCCGGCTGTTCACGGCGGTCAACCTGGTGACGCTGTGCGTGTACGCCGCGTTCAGCGGGGTGTTCCTGCTGCTGACGGTGCAGTTGCAGATCGTCTCGGGGTTCACCCCGTTGCTGTCGGGCGTGGCGCTGGTGCCGATCACCGTGCTGATGCTGCTGTTCTCGGGGCGGGCCGGCCAGTTCGGCCGGGCGGTCGGTCCGCGCATTCCGCTCACCGCCGGTCCGCTGCTGGTGGCGGCGGGCGTGCTGCTGATGCTGCGGATCGGACCGGACGCGAACTACTGGGTGGACGTGCTGCCCGCCGTGACCGTCCAGGGTGCGGGGATGACGCTGCTGGTGGCGCCGCTGACGGCGACCGTTCTCGCCGCGGTGGATGTCCGCCGGGCGGGCATCGCGTCGGGGGTGAACAACGCGGCCGCCCGCGCCGCGGGGCTGTTCGCGGTCGCGGCGATTCCTCCGCTGGCCGGTCTGAGCGGTGACGCGTACCGGATCCCGTCCGAGGTGGACAGCTCGTTCCGCACGGCGATGCTGATCTGCGCCGGCCTCCTGGTCGTCGGTGCCGTTCTCTCCTTCACCACCATCCGCTCCGACGCCCTCGCCCCGCCCCACCCGGTCGCCGAGCCCAGCTGCGACTGGTACTGCGGCCCCACCTCGCCCCCGATCCACCCGGACGAGGGATCGGCCAGTTCCGGCCGCCCTGCCTGAAACCGTCGCCGAACCGGGCCGCAGCGAACCAGGCCGGAGCGGGCCGGATCGGAGCGGGGATCGAACCGGGCCGGATCGGAGTGGGCCGGATCGGAGTGGGGATCGGACCGGGCCGGGCTCGTCGGAATCCGACCGCAGCCCCAAGGGAAGCTCAACTCACGCCAAAATCACGGATCTTGACCTGCCCGTGCTTGACGTGGCGTCAGTTCGACGGCTAGTCGGGGGGTGCCTCGACGGGGGTCAGGGGCTAGACTCCGGGTCACGCGCGCCCCACCCGGGAGGGTTACCCACAGTGGTGGCGTGTTGACGATAGGGTAGGCGTCCGCGCGTTCCGACTCGGTTCGAGGCCGGACGAGCGGTACTGACGAGGCAGGACACCGGAGGCTCTCCTCCGGGTGCGACGACGAAGGCGGGGACGAAGGGCCGGGCGGGCGCCGAGGCGTGCCGGTTCGACCCAGTGGCGCTAGTGAGACGGCACCGAGATGCGGCCGGCGGCGGGATTCTTCACCGTCTCCGGCCGTTGCTGGAAGAGGTACGGCCGGTGGGCCGCGCCGATTCCACCCGGGGGGCGCCACCGAGCGGCGGCTCCCCTTCGGGGTCCGGCCGGGAGGTTCCGGCGCCCCCGTCAGTCAGCTCCTGAACCGAGCCGGCCACCGGTCGGCTCACCTAGCCCGAAGCGAGACCGCTACCCGTGACCACCAGCGCCACCGAGCCCCCGTCTCCGGAGCCGCCCGCCGCCGGGCGGCCGAACACGCCGACGCCGCACGTCCCGCGCCAGCCGCAGAGCGGGCCCCGCCGCAGCGCGCAGCCCGCCGAGCCGCCGCAGGACACGCAGGGCACGCGGGACCCGCAGGCCGGGCGCACGCCGAAGCAGCCGGCCCGGCGCCGGCCCGAGGCACTGGTGCCCGTCGCGCCCGAGCAGGTGGGCACCGGCTGGCCGGCGTTCCTCGACCGGCAGCTCACCCTGCTGCGCGAGATCACCCGGGACACCGGCGACACCGTCCGGTTCTTCGGGGCGGTCGGCGGACTGGTGCTCCTGCTCGGCGGGGCGATGGCCGGCGCCGCGTTCATCCTGCACAGCATGCCGCTCGCCTCCGCCGGCACGTTCGGCAGCGGGCTGCTGACCTGGTGGGGCGTCGCCCGCACCGCCAGGGCGAACCGCCGGCGCCGCGAGCAGGCCGAGCGGGCCGTGCCGACCGAGCAGGCCGAGCGGGCCGCACCGACCGAGCGGGCCGTGCGGGCCGAGCAGCAGCAGGACCCCGGGGGCGACCTCGACGACCGCACCCCGAAGGGCCGTTGAGCGAGGGAGCCGGTGTCAGCGCCCGTGCCGCTGCGCCATCACCACGAGCACCCGGTCCGCGCTGAGCACCGAGGCGACGCCGAGCGGGACGAAGAAGGCGAAGAACACCGCCACCGTCGCCACTCCGGCCGTGGCGCCGGTGAACGCGCGCGCGAGCACCGCCGACAGCAGCAGGTCCAGCGCGCCGACCACCCCGAGGTAGCCCACCACCGTGCGGACGGGGATCTGCGTCCCGGCCCTCTGATTCGTCGGTCGCATCGCTGACTCCCCGCGCGGGTTCGAGGCCTCCGCCGGCGCCTGCGCTGTCGACGTCATGACGGACATACTCTGTCTACCCTTCGAGTCGCACGCCCGATCACCGGTTCCGGTGGTTTGCCCCCATCGGGTGCCGCGTGCGTGTAGCGTGCTGTCTCCCCCGTGCCGAATCTGCCCGGCGGTCATGAGCGGAGGTCCTCGCGGCGGCGCGGTTCAACGCGAAGGCACAGCGTAGGACACTGAGATCGGCCCACCAGACATTCCCCCGTTTCGTCTGACAAGGCATCAGATGCATATGCACGTGCAAGGCGTAACTTACCTGCCCGTAGAGGGAATCGGGCAACCGCCCCGGCCGGTTGTCGACCGGATCTCGTAATCGGACCGGAACACGCCGCCCCCCGCTCCGAATGTGGCCGATCGCTCGCACAGCGTGGCCACGCCCGACCCTACGGCTCCGCCACGACCGTTGCCAAGGGCTCCCGACAGCGCACTGCCCGCCCCCGACTCGGCGTCGGGGACGGGCAGTTGGGCACCGAAGGCGGTGCGGGGCGTCAGAGGATGTCGCCCGGCGCGTACTTGGCGGCCTCCGGGTGGGCGGCGGCCACGGCCTCGATGCGGCGGACGAGTTCGCCGACCTGGGCGGCGGCGGCGCCGGTGAAGGAGAGGCGGTCGGCGAGCAGCGCGTCGATCGCCTCGCGGTCGAGCGGGATCCGGGCGTCGGCGGCGAGCGCCGGCACCAGGGTGTTCTCGCGGGCGCCCTCGCGCATCGCCAGGGCGGCGGCCACGGCGTGCTCCTTGATGACCTCGTGCGCGGTCTCCCGGCCGACGCCGGCCCGGACGGCCGCCATCAGGACCTTGGTGGTGGCCAGGAACGGGAGGTAGCGGTCGAGCTCGGCCTCGATGACGGCGGGGAAGGCGCCGAACTCGTCGAGGACGGTGAGGAAGGTCTCCAGCAGGCCGTCGAAGGCGAAGAACGCGTCCGGCAGCGCGACCCGGCGGACCACGGAGCAGGAGACGTCGCCCTCGTTCCACTGGTCGCCGCCGAGCTCGGCGGTCATCGAGGCGTAGCCGCGCAGGATGACGGCGAGGCCGTTGACGCGCTCGCAGGAGCGGGTGTTCATCTTGTGCGGCATCGCCGAGGAGCCGACCTGGCCGGCCTTGAAGCCCTCGGTGACCAGCTCGTGGCCGGCCATCAGGCGGATGGTCTTGGCGATGCTGGAGGGGCCCGCGGAGAGCTGGACCAGGGTGGAGACCACGTCGTAGTCGAGCGAGCGCGGGTAGACCTGGCCGACCGAGGTGAAGACGTTGTCGAAGCCGAGGTGGCCGGCCACCCGGCGCTCCAGCTCGGCGAGCTTGTCGGCGTCGCCGCCGAGCAGGTCGAGCATGTCCTGGGAGGTGCCGACCGGGCCCTTGACGCCGCGCAGCGGGTAGCGGGCGATCAGCTCTTCCAGACGGGCGAAGGCGACCAGGACCTCGTCGGCGGCGGTCGCGAAACGCTTGCCGAGGGTGGTGGCCTGGGCGGCGACGTTGTGCGAACGGCCGGCCATCACGAGCTCGCCGTACTGGGCGGACAGGCGGCCGAGGCGGACCAGCACGGCCACCGTGCGGTCGCGGACGTGCTCCAGGGACTGGCGGATCTGGAGCTGCTCGACGTTCTCGGTGAGGTCGCGCGAGGTCATGCCCTTGTGGATCTGCTCGTGCCCGGCGAGTTCGGAGAACTCCTCGATGCGGGCCTTCACGTCGTGCCGGGTGACCTTCTCGCGGGCGGCGATGGACGCCAGGTCGACCTGGTCGACGACGCGCTCGTAGTCGGCGATCGCGGTGGGCGGCACCTCGATGCCGAGGTCCTGCTGGGCCTTCAGGACGGCCAGCCACAGGTGGCGTTCCAGCACCACCTTGTGCTCGGGGGACCACAGCTGGGCCAGGGTCGCCGAGGCGTACCGGGAGGCCAGGACATTGGGGATCTTGGGCTTCGCGCTCACGCTTCGCAAGCCTAACAGTCGAGGTCAGGGGGGAACGCAGCGCCTCCGCGATCCTGACGCAGTCGCCGCGCGGCGGGCACGACCTGTACGTGGCGCCGACCCGGGCCACCCGCCGGCTGACGGTGGAGCCACGGTCTGCTGCCGGAGCCGCTGCGGGCGGCGTTCACGGGCGGCGGGGCGGGGGCGGCGTCGACGCCGGCGCTGTAGGGCACCGGCCGGGCGAAAATGGGGTGAAGCGGACGGGCCGGCCGGGTTAGGGTCCCGCCATGACGACTCGTACGTTCCGAATCATGGTGCGCGGTTCCTTCGACGCGCTCACCCCCGAGCAGCACGCCGAGCTGACCGCCGAGGCGGCCGAGCACGACGTGCTGAAGGCGCAGTTCACCGACGAGGGGCACCTGACGTACGACCTGTCGGCGCGCCCGTTCTTCACCTTCCGGTTCCTGGAGTACGGGGAGGCGGAGGAGGACATCGTGGCGGCGTCGGTGCGGGCGGAGACGGCGGCGGAGTTGTGGCTGACGGACCGCGGGTACGGCTACAAGAACCTGAAGTCGCAGGCGCAGGACATGACGCTGGCGGCGGTGGGCGCCCGGGGCAAGCAGGAGGCGCGAAAGAAGAGCTGAGTATTCGTCAGAACAGCGTGTCCTGTTCGGCGGCGGGGCGGGCCCGGGGCAGCAGGGTGAGGCCGTCGCAGGCGTCGGCGGCCTCGGCGTGCAGGGTCCAGCCGGTGAGCAGGCGGGTGTCGAGGAGCAGCGGGGGCCCGGCGGGCGGGTCGAGGAAGAGGTGGCCGCCGATCGGTCGGCGCAGTCGGCCGGTCAGGCGGGCGCCGTCGCTGAGCGCCTTGACCTGCTGGTACTGCTCGGGGGCGCCGTCGGTGAGGCCGTACAGCTCGACCTGGTCGGTGACGGGGTGGTCGGGCAGCAGGGTGAGCGGGTGGCCGTCGAGCAGGCGGAGGGCGCGGGTGCGGCCGGCGGTGAGTTCGGCGTGCCGGTCGGCGGGGGTGGGCAGGGCCCACCAGGCGGGGTACTTGGCGGTGGCGGGGATGCGTTCGCGGGCCAGTTTGGCGTGGGCGAGGGTGAGTTCGGCGCGGCGGACGGCGGGCAGCGGGCCGTGGGCGAGGAACGTCCAGGTGAGGGCGGCCTGTTCGAGCAGGCGGACGGTGCCGCGTTCTTCGGCGGTGAGGCCGACCTTGAGCAGGCCGGGGCCGAACCAGGCGAGGTAGAGGCGGTAGCTGCGGCCGTCGTCGAGGATCCGGTCGCGGGCGAGTTGCAGGCCGCGGTCGGCGTTCTGGCAGGTGGGGCACTGGGTGGTGGTGCCGTCGGGTTCGATGGCGGCCTGGTGCGGGCAGGGCCGGTGGCCGCGGGCGGTGGTGGCGCCGGTGCAGCGGCGGGGGCCGGCGATCCGCCAGGCGACGGGGAGTCCGTCGGTGAGGGGCCGGTCGTGCCTGGTGGTGCCGTCGGTGGCGGTGAGGCGGGGTGCGCCGTCCAGCCAGCGCAGCCCGGTCGAGGTCCATCCGTTCGCCTGGTGCATCCGGTGAGCGTAGGGCATGGGACAGACAGTGAGCACCCGGCTGCCGACGGGCGCCCGGCGGCCTCCGTGCGGCGGTCGGGCGGGCGGCGGGCGGGCGGTCAGGGGCGGAGCAGCGGCAGGACCTGTTGGCAGAGTCGGGACAGCGCGGTGCGTTGCTCGGCGTCGAGGCTGTCGAAGGCCTGGCGGGCGCGGGTCATGTCGTCGCGGATCCGGTCGAGGACGGTGCGGCCGTCGTCGGTGATGGTGACGATCTTGACGCGGCGGTCGGCGGCGGCGGCTTCGCGGTGGGCGTAGCCGAGCGCTTCGAGGCGGTCGACGATGCCGGTGACGTTGGAGGCGTCGCAGCCGAGGCGGCCGGCCAGGGCGCGCATCGGGACGGGTTCGAGGACCGCCTTGAGTGCTTTGGCCTGCGAGGAGTTGAGGCCGTGGCGGGCCGCGGCGGCGGCGAAGTCCTGGAAGTATGCCGCGCCGACTGCCGCGACCTGTTCCATCAGTTCGCCGGTGGAGGGTGCGGTGCCGGTGGCTGTGGTGCTGCCCATGGCGGTCAGAGTACGCCCATCGTTTCAGTGCCTCCAGTATTGAGTGAGGCAAGTAGTCGGGATGTCCAGGAAAGGCGGGCGTTACAGCACCAGACGGTCGAACAGGTGGTGGAGTTCCGCGTCCGGATCGGTGGTCAGGCCGGTGTGCACGGGGCCGGGCTGGACGACGGCGCTGCGCGGGGCGGTGAGCCAGCGGAAGCGCTGTCCGGGGCTGTCGGCGGCGGCCGGCCCGGCGGCTTCGCCGCCCGCGCAGACCGCTTCGATGCCGCGCAGGGCGCGCCGGACGCCGTCCACGTCGGCGACCGGGTCGAGGGCGAGCAGCCGGCCCTGGTCGAGGTGGGTACGGGCGCCGAGGAAGCCGGAGTCGCGGCAGTACAGCAGGACGCCGATGTTGACGCACTCGCCGCGTTCGACCCGGGGGACGGCGCGGATCAGCGCGTACTCGTAGTCCTTGGGGTGCTGGTCCATCAGGCGGCCACCTCCGGGAGCCAGTCGCGGGGCCCGGCGAGGCGGGCGGTGAGCTGCGCGGTGTAGGCGGCGCGGACGTCGTCGGGGGTGTCGAAGCCGGGCTCGTCGGCGAGCCAGACGTCGGGGAGGGCGGCGACGGCGGCGGGCAGCGCGGCCTCGGCGAGGGCGGCGAGTTCGGCGTCGACCTCTCCCAGGTGGCCGGCGGCGTGCCGCAGGGCGTGGTCGGAGGCGTCGTAGGGCTTGCGCCGCCAGGCTTCGGCGCGCGGCCAGCTGTGGTGGAAGATCAGGCTGGCGCCATGGTCGATGAGCCGCAGGCCGCCGGCGGCGACCAGCAGGTTGGGGTTGCGCCAGGACCGGTCGACGTTGCCGATCAGGGCGTCGAACCAGAGCACCCGGGCGGCGGTGTCGGTGTCGACCTCGAAGCACAGCGGGTCGAAGTTGAGCGCCCCGGACACGTACGCCATGCCGAGGTTGGTGCCGCCGCTGGCCCGCATCTGGTCCTGGATCTGCACCTCGGGCTCGCTGCGGGCGAGCACCGGGTCGAGGTCGACCAGGGCGAGTTCGGGCACCGGCAGGCCGAGCCGGCGGCCGAGTTCACCGGCCAGCACCTCGGCCACCAGCGCCTTGCGGCCCTGGGCCGCGCCGACCCATTTCAGCACGTACAGGCGGCGGTCGTCGGCCTCGATCAGGCCCGGCATCGAACCGCCTTCGCGCAGCGGCGTCGCGTAGCGGACGGCCGTCACCTCGGAGAGCATCCCGACAGCCTAGCGGCCCTCACCGGCGGGCACGGGCCGGGGAGCGGTTGGAGATGCACCCGCCCGGGGGCCGTGCGAGTGTGGCCAGCAGTCGTCCTTAAGTCAGTCACGGACTGTTGCCAACAGTCGTTCTCAAGTCAGTCACGGACTCAGTCACGGACCCGCAAACGTAGGGGATGAACGATGGAACGACCTCGGATCCTGATCGTCGGCGGTGGCTTCGCCGGGCTGGAGTGCGCGCGCCGTCTGGAGCGCAAGCTCGCCCCTTCCGAGGCGGAGATCTCGCTGGTCACGCCGTTCAGCTACCAGCTGTACCTGCCGCTGCTGCCGCACGTCGCAGCCGGGGTGCTGACCCCGCAGTCGGTGGCGATCTCGCTGCGGCGCACGCTGCGGCGCACCCACATAGTCCCCGGCGGGGCGATCGGCATCGATCCGCGCTCCAGGGTGGCGGTGGTCCGCAAGATCACCGACGAGGTGGTGGCGGAGAAGTACGACTACCTGGTGCTGTCGCCGGGCAGCGTCACCCGGACCTTCGACATCCCGGGTCTGCCGGACTACGCGCGCGGCATGAAGACCCTCGCCGAGGCGACGTACATCCGCGACCACGTGATCGCGCAGCTCGACCTGGCGTCCGCGTCGATGGACGAGAAGGAGCGGGCGTCGCGGCTGCAGTTCGTGGTGGTCGGCGGCGGCTACGCGGGCACCGAGACGGCGGCCTGTCTGCAACGGCTCACCACGGCGGCGATCAAGCGCTACCCGCGGCTGGACCCGGACCTGATCAAGTGGCACCTGATCGACATCGCGCCGAAGTTGATGCCGGAGCTGGGCGACAAGCTCGGCGAGACCGCGATGGAGATCCTCCGGGGGCGCGGCGTGGACGTGTCGCTGGGCGTGTCGGTCGCGGAGGTCGGCGCGGAGACGGTGAAGTTCACCGACGGCCGGACGCTGCCGTGCCGGACGCTGATCTGGACGGCGGGCGTGGCCGCGTCGCCGCTGATCGGCACGCTGGACGCGGAGACGGTGCGCGGGCGCCTGGCGGTGACGGCGGAGATGCGGGTGCCGCAGTACGAGGGCATGTTCGCGCTCGGTGACGCCGCCGCGGTGCCGGACCTCGCCAAGGGCGACGGCGCGGTGTGCCCGCCGACCGCGCAGCACTCGGCGCGGCAGGGCCGGCGGCTGGCCGACAACCTGGTGGCGGCGGTGCGCAACCAGCCGTTGCAGCCGTACTTCCACAAGGACCTGGGCCTGGTGGTCGACCTCGGCGGCAAGGACGCGGTGTCCAAGCCGATGGGCGTCGAACTGCACGGCCTGCCCGCCCAGTTGGTGGCTCGCAGCTACCACGTGATGGCGATGCGCACCAACTCCGCGAAGTACCGCACCAGTGCCAATTGGCTGCTGAACGCCACCGCCGGCGACGACTTCGTGCGCACCGGCTTCCTGGCCCGCCAGCCCGCCCGGCTGCGGGACTTCGAGTACACCGACGCGTACCTCTCCCGCGACCAGGTCCGCGAACACGCCCAGGCCCTGCTGGCCAAGGGCTGACGCCCGCGCCCCCGACAAGGCCCCCGTCCGGCTGCCGGGCGGGGGCCGCGTCGTGCGGGCGGGCGGCGTCACAGGGTGTACGGGTACAGCTCGGCGTGCTCGCGCGGGACGGCGATCTCCAGCGGGCCGGGCGGGCGGCCGGGCAGGTCGAGCAGCACGACGGCGGTGCCGATCCGCAGCACCCCGTCGCCGTCGAACTCGCCGCGCAGCACGAGCAGTTCGCCGTCGGTGCGGATCTGCGGGCCGGGCCCGGCGGCGGGGCGGACGACGGCGTGGTCCTCGTCGATCGTCCACTCCACGGCGTACGGCCCGGGCGGGTCGGCCGGATCGCCGCGCCAACGGGCGACGGCCGGGCCGTAGGGGGTCGCCACCTCGGCGAGCACGGGCGGGCCGGGGTGCAGTCGGGCCAGGTCGATCCGCATCTCAGGTCACCCGCGAGCCGTGCACCGGGCCGTGCAGGACGTCGGCGACGGCGGCGGCCAGGGCGGGGGCGTCGGCGGGGTCGAGGGGGGCGATGCCGATCCGGACGGCGGGCGGCGAGGCGAGGCGGAAGCGGGAGCCGGGGGCGACCACCCAGCCGCGGTGCAGGAGGGCGGCGCAGACGGCGGTCTCGTCGGGGACGGGCACCCAGACGTTGACGCCGCTCTCGCCGTGGGCGCGGACGCCGTGCGCGGCGAGCGCGGTGAGCAGCGCGTCGCGGCGGGCCCGGTAGGCGGCGGCGATGGTGGCGGCGGGCGCGGCGTCGGTGCGGCGCAGTTCGACGACGGCGCGTTGCAGCAGGTGGCTGACCCAGCCGGTGTCCAGGCGCTGGCGGCCGAGGACGCGGGCGACGGTGTCGGCGTCGCCGGTGAGGACGGCGACCCGCAGGTCGGGGCCGAGGGCCTTGGCTGCGGAGCGGACCAGTGCCCAGTGGGTGACGGTGGTGCCGCCGCGGCCGTCGGAGGCGAGCGACCGGAAGGGCTGGTCGACCATGCCGTGGCCGTGGTCGTCCTCGATCAGCACGGTGCGGGGGCGGGCGGCGAGGACGGTGCGCAGGGCGGCGGCGCGGGCGGGGGTGAGGGCGGCGCCGGTGGGGTTCTGGGCGCGGCTGGTGACGATCAGGGCGCGGGCGCCGGCGTCGAGGGCGGCGGCGACGGCGTGCGGGAGCGGGCCTTCGTCGTCGACGGGGACGCCGGCGGTGCGCAGGCCGAGGGCGGGGACCAGGTCGAGGACGCTGCCCCAGCCCGGGTCCTCGACGGCGACGGTGTCGCCGGTGCGCAGGGTGGCGGCCAGGACGCGGCCGATGGTGTCCAACGCGCCTGAGCAGACGGCGAGTTCGCCGTCTGGGGCGCCGTCGGCGCGGAACTCGGCGCGGAAGCCGTCGAGGAGTTCGGGTTCGGCGACGGGGTGGCCGTACATGACGGTGGGGCCGGCCGCGGCGGCGGCCAGCGCGGGGCCGAGCGGGGGCAGCAGGGCGGGGTCGGGGTTGCCGGCCGACAGGTCGCGGGCGCCGGGCGGGACGGGCAGCCGGGCCTCGTCGCGGGGGGTGGTGGCGGGGCGGGGCCTGATTCGGCTGCCGCGCCGGCCGGCGGTCTCGATGACGCCGCGTTCGCGCAGCAGGCGGTAGGCGGCGGCGACGGTGTTGGGGTTGACCCCGAGTTCGCCGGCCAGGTCGCGCAGCGGCGGCAGGGCGGCTCCGGGCTCCAACTGTCCGTCGGCGATGGCGCGTTCGACGTCGGCGGCGATCTCGCTGGCCCGCCGACCCGTGATCCGATACTCTCCTAGCACAAACGCAATTATGCACTAGTACAGAGGGGTTGTCATGTCGGACCTGCCGAAGGACAC
Source organism: Kitasatospora sp. NPDC092948 (assembly GCF_044754805.1). Taxonomy (NCBI): domain Bacteria; kingdom Bacillati; phylum Actinomycetota; class Actinomycetes; order Kitasatosporales; family Streptomycetaceae; genus Kitasatospora; species Kitasatospora sp. NPDC092948. Next base: position 102,201 of record NZ_JBIVPU010000010.1, read on the forward strand.
GTACGCCCGGAACGCCCTCACCACCCCCACCCGCAGCAAGGAGCGCGCCGACTGGGACCGGTACTCGCTGCACGCGATCCTGGACGCCGGGTACCTGTGCCACCTGGGCTTCGTCCGGGACGGCCGGCCGGTGGTGCTGCCCACCCTGTACGCACGGGTCGGCGAGCGGCTGTACATCCACGGCTCGACCGGCAGCCGCCCGCTGCGCGGGGCGCAGGACGACCAGGGCCTGGCGGTGTGCGTGACGGTCACGCACCTGGACGCCCTGGTGCTGGCCAAGTCGGCGTTCCACCACTCCGTCAACTACCGCTCGGTGGTGGCGCACGGCACCGCGTACCAGGTCACCGACCCGGCGGAGCTGCGGGCGGCGCTGGACGCGATCGTCGATCAGGTGGTGCCGGGCCGGTCCGCGGACTGCCGGCCGGGCAACGCGAAGGAGCTGGCGGCGACGGCGGTGATCCGGCTGGATCTGGACCAGGTGTCGGCGAAGTCCCGCACCGGCGGCGTGAACGACGACGAGGCGGACCTCGACCTGCCGTACTGGGCGGGCCTGGTGCCGGTCTCCCCCGTCCGCGGCGCGCCGGAGCCCTCCCCGCACACGGACGTCCCGCTGCCCGGCTACCTGGCGGGCCCGGCGTGCTGATCCGGGGCTGGGACCGGGGCACGGACCGGGAGTGGCAGGAGTGGCTGGCGGCCGGGCGGGACTTCGGCACGCTGGCCGCCAACGGCCCCGAGGGCCCGGTGCTGGTGCCCACGCACTTCCTGCTGGACGCCGCGGCGGGCGAGGTCCTGCTGCACCTGGCCGCCCCCAACCCGCTGCTGGGGGCGGTGCGCGCCGACCCGCACGTGACGCTGGCGGTCACCGACGACTACGCGTTCGCGCCGGGCCGCTGGCGCGACGCGCCGTACACGCCGACCAGCTACTACGCCTCGGTGCAGTTCTCCTGCACCGCGGAGCTGGTGGAGGACCCGGCCGGCAAGGCGGAGATCCTCAACCGGCAGCTGGCGCACTCCCAGCCCGAGAACACCGAGGACCGGGTGACGGTCGGACAGGCGCCGTACGGTCCGCTGCTGACCGGCCTGTGCGGGCTGCGGCTGACGGTGCGCCGGGTGCGGGCGAAGTTCAAGTACGACGACAAGAAGCCGGTGGAGCTCCAGCTGGAGATCGCCGAGCGGCTGGCCGAGCGGCACGCGGCGACCGGCAACCCGCAGGACGCGGCGGCCCGGGCGCAGCTGCTGCGGCGGCGCACCCGCCGCCCGGCCCTCGGGGTCGGCGGACCGGCCCCCGGCGGTTCGTCGGACTGACAGCTCATCGGTTCCGGGCGTGTCGAAGCCGCGCCACGGGGTGGCCGCTGGTCGAATTACCTCCGGATAATTCCGCCCGTAACCGGACGGATCGTCACGTAGGGAGAGAGCACTGGCTACCCACCCCTCCGTCCGGGACGAGCACCTCGGCCATGTGGTGTTCATCTCCGCCGCCGCCGCGATGGGCGGCTTCCTGTTCGGCTACGACAGCGCGGTGATCAACGGCGCGGTCACCGGCATTCAGAAGCACTTCGGCGTCGGCAACGGCGAGACCGCGTTCGTGGTGGCGATCGCGCTGCTCGGCTCGGCGGCCGGCGCGGTGATGGCCGGCTGGCTGGCCGACCACCTGGGCCGGGTGCGGACGATGCTGCTGGCCGCGACGCTGTTCGCGATCAGCGGCGTCGGGTCGATGTTCCCGCCCAGCATCCAGGTGCTGGGGGTGTGGCGCGTGCTCGGCGGCATCGCGATCGGCATCGCCTCGGTGATCGCCCCCACCTACATCGCCGAGGTCGCGCCGACCGCGTACCGGGGCCGGCTCGCCTCGTTCCAGCAGATGGCGATCGTGCTCGGCATCACCGTCTCGCAGCTCGCCAACTGGGCGCTCAACCAGGCCGCGGGCGGCGAGTCCACCAACCACCTGGGGGGCATCCAGGCCTGGCAGTGGATGCTCGGCGTGGAGGCGGTGCCCGCCCTGGTGTACGGGCTGATGGCGCTGGCCATCCCCGAGTCGCCGCGCTACCTGATCGCCGACGGGCGCGAGGAGCAGGCCCGCAAGGTGCTGGTCGAGGTGGAGGGCGAGCACGTCGACCTGGACAGGCGGGTGGCGGAGATCCGCCGGGTGCTGGACACCCGCCGCAAGCCGCGGCTGTCGGACCTGACCGGCGGCCGGCTCGGCCTGCTGCCGATCGTCTGGGTCGGCATCGGCGCCTCGGTGTTCCAGCAGTTCGTCGGCATCAACGTGATCTTCTACTACTCGTCGTTCCTGTGGCAGTCGGTCGGCATCAACGAGTCCAACTCGCTGCTGATCTCGCTGTCCACCTCGATCGTCAACGTCATCGGCACGGTGGTGGCGATGGCCCTGGTCGACCGGATCGGCCGCAAGCCGCTGGCGCTGGCCGGCTCCGCCGGCATGGCGGTCGCGCTCGCGCTGGCCGCCTGGGCGTTCTCCTACCGGCACGGCACCGGCGACACCGCCACCCTGGCGAACGCCTACGCGACGACCGCGCTGATCGCCGCGCACGTCTTCGTGTTCTGCTTCGCGTTCTCCTGGGGCGTGGTGGTGTGGGTGCTGCTCGGCGAGATGTTCCCGAACGCGATCCGGGCGCTGGCCCTGTCGGTCGCCGCGTCCGCGCAGTGGATCGCCAACTGGGCGATCACCGTCTCCTTCCCGACCCTCTCGGACTGGAACCTGTCCGCGACGTACGTGATCTACGCCTGCTTCGCCCTGCTGTCGATCCCGTTCGTGGCCTTCTCCATCAGGGAGACCAAGGGCAAAGCGCTGGAGGAGATGGGCTGAACTCTCGCTGACACACCCTCGGTGTGCCGCTGACGGCGGCGGAACCGGGCCTAGAGTGCCAGACGAACCTTCCTGCCCGCCGCCGCCCGCGCGGCCACCCCGACGGAGAGGCCATGGGCGCTGCCCGCCAGAACGTCAGCTTCGCCGGCCCCTCCGGCCGGACCGTGCACGGCTACCTGGCGGTGCCGCCCGCCGGGGTCGGCCCCGGAGTCCTGGTGATCCAGGAGTGGTGGGGGCTCACCCGGCACATCGCCGAACTCACCGACCGGCTCGCCGCAGAGGGCTTCCTCGCGCTCGCGCCCGACCTGTACGGCGGCACCGTCACCCACGACCGGGAGTCCGCCGCCCGGATGAAGCGCGAACTGCCCGCCGAGCGGGCCGCGGAGGAGCTCGCCGCCGCCGTCTCCTACCTGCTGGCGCACCCCGGCTCGGTCGGCGACGCGATCGGCGTGACCGGCTTCTGCATGGGCGGCGGCCTCGCCCTTCAGCTCGCCGCCCGCGAGGGCGACCGGGTCGCCGCCGTCGTCCCGTTCTACGGCCTGCCCGGCGACCCCGACTACGACTACCGCGGCCTGACCGCGCACGTCCTCGGCCACTACGGCGAACAGGACGCCTCGCTGCCCGCCGCCGCCGTCGACGAGGCCGCGATCCGGATCGGCGAGGCCACCGACCGCCGCCCCGAGATCCACTTCTACCCGGCCGGCCACGCCTTCATGAACGACGAGAAGACCCCCAGCAGCTACGACCCGTTGCAGGCCGCCATCGCCTGGCGCCGCACCCTCACCTTCCTCTGGGCGCACCTGGGTTGACGCCCCGGCGGGAATTCCCGCTGGCGGGGGCCGGGCGGCCGGTGGTAGCTCTGACGGATGCTGATCGGAGCGAAGACCCTGCTGCGGGCCCGGCGCGAGAGCGACGTCGCGGTGCTGCACGAAGAACTGTACGAGGACGTCGCGATGCGCACCCGGACGGACGGGCGGCCGTGGCGGCCGCTGCCCGTCGAGGCGTCGCCGTTCCGGGCCACGGGCACGGAGGAGCCCGCGGTGTTCTCGGTGGTGGAGCGCGAGGGCGGCGCCCTCGCCGGCGCCGCCGTGGTGTGGGGCGTCGACACCCACCACCGCTCCGCCCACCTCGGCCTCTCCCTGCTGCCGGCGATGCGCGGGCGCGGCCTCGGGGCGGACGCGGTGCGGGTGCTGTGCCGGTACGGCTTCGAGGTCCGCGGCCTGCACCGCCTGCAGGTGGACACGCTGGCGGACAACACGGCGATGATCGGCGCCGCCGAACGGGCCGGGTTCCGCGTCGAGGGGACGATGCGCGGCGCCGCCTGGGTGTCGGGGCGGTTCGTCGACGAGGTGGTGCTGGGGCTGCTCGCGGACGGCTGGACGCCCTGAGAACGGCCGGGCGCCCCGAAATTCGGTGGACAGGGCGGGCGTTCGGGAGTCATCGTCGGGCAGTGCGCATCACCTACCCGGCCTGGGCAGGCCGGAACTACCGGATTCAGACCGCCGCCACGGTGGTGAGCGGGCTCGGCAACGCCGCCGCGCCGATCGCCACCGCGTTCGCCGTGCTGGGCGTGGCGGGCTGGGGCGCCGCCGAGGTCGGCTACGTGACGGCGGCGCGGACGGTGCCGCTGGTGGCGCTGATGCTGATCGGCGGGGCCGTCGCCGACCGCTGGCCGCGGCACGTGGTGATGGTGGGCGCCAACGTCTTCAACGCGGTGTCCCAGGGCGCGCTCGCCGCACTGGTGCTGATCGGGCATCCGCCGCTGTGGGGGCTGATGGCGCTCGCCGCGGCCGGCGGCGCCGGGCAGGCGTTCTACACCCCGGCCGCCGAGGGCGTGATCCTCCAGGCGGTGCCGGCCGAGCACGCGTCGAAGGCCCTGTCGGTGTTCAAGATGGGCATGAACGGCGCACAGATCGCCGGCGCCGCGCTCGGCGGCCTGCTCGCCGGGCTGATCGGCCCGGGCTGGGTGCTGGCGGGGGACGCGCTCTGCTTCGCGGTGGCCGCCCTGATGCGCACCGGCCTGACGCAGGTCGGCGAACGGCGCGAGACCGGGCCCAGCCTGGTGCACGAACTGCGGGCCGGCTGGCGGGAGTTCGTCTCGCGCCGCTGGCTGTGGGCGATCGTCGTGCAGTTCTCCCTGATGAACGCCTGCGTGCTGGCCGTGGAGACGGTCTACGGGCCGGTGGTCGCCGAGGAGCGGATGGGCGGCGCCAAGGCGTGGGGCACCGCGATGGCCGCGCTCAGCGTCGGCATGGTGGTGAGCGCGGTGCTGATGGCCCGCTGGCAGCCCCGCCGGATGCTGCTGGTCGGCAACGGCGGCGTGTTCCTGTTCGGCCTGCCCGCGCTCGCACTGGCCCTCGGCCTGCCGCTGATACCCGTCGTGGCGGCGATGTTCCTGTCCGGCGTCGGCGTCACGGTCTTCGTGGTCGGCTGGATGGTGACGCTCCGTCAGGAGATCCCGGAGGAGATGCTGTCGCGGATCTCCGCGTACGACGCCTTCGGCTCGTTCGCGCTGATGCCCGCGGGCACCGCGCTGGCCGGCCCGGCGGCCGACGCACTGGGCCGGTCCGGCGCGCTGTGGGCCTGCGCGCTGACCTGTCTCGGCCTGGCCGCGGCGGTGCTGCTGGTGCCCGAGGTACGGCAGTTGGAGCGCGCGGTGCCCGAGGCGCGCGGCAACACGGTGCAACCGGAGCCCGCCCCGTCCGGGTGACTGCCGCCCCGGCCTGCAACCCCCGGGGGCCCGGCTGCGTCCGTGCGGGCAACTGGCCACGACCCGGTGAGGAACCCGCATGGGCAAGCCGCTGCTGTACGTTGACGTCGACGGGGTGCTGAACCCGGTGTTCCCGCACCCCGACGGGGACTTCGACTCCCATACTCTGCTGGGCTATTCGGTGCTGCTGTCACCGCGCCACGGCGAGTGGCTGCACGAACTGGCCGACCGCTACGACCTGGTGTGGGCCACCACCTGGGAGTACGAGGCGAATCGGTACATCGCCCCGCTGCTGGGCCTTCCCGAACTCCCGGTGGTGAAGTTCAGCGGCTACGTCCCCCAGCCCGGCGACCCGCGGGTCCCGCTGATGGAACTGTTCTCCGCCTTCAAGTGGGCGCCGCTGCTGCGCTACGCCCAGGGCCGCCCGTTCGCCTGGATCGACGACTGCATCCCGTCCCGGCTGGTGCGCCGCAGCCTGCTGCGCCCGGACCGGCTGCTGATGCCGATCGACCCGGCGCAGGGCCTGCTGCGCGAACACGTCGACCGGCTGCTGCGCCGCCCCCCGGCGCAGAGCTGGCTCAACCGGCGGACGGGCTGACCGGCGCCGGTGCGGGATCGGGGCGCGCGGCCGACGGCGCGTCCACCACGACCCAGACCCGCTCCCAGCGGGCGGTGCGGCTGTGCCCGAAGCGGTCGCCGTGCCGCAGCACCCGCAGCACCGCCAACGTCTGGGTGTGGTCCGGGCGTTCGGCGACCTTGAGGCTGACCTTGGTGCCTCCGCCGGCCCGGTCGCGTTCGACCAGCGGCTCGATGCCGGTGAGCTTGTGCAGCGCGTCCGCGATCCGCCGGGCGCGCTGCCGGCCCCGGTCGCCGTGCCAGCCCTGCTGCCCGTCCATGCCGCTCCCGCTCCCCTGCTCGCCGACGCGCCGCGCGCCCACCCGGCCTCACCCTACCCGCAGGTGACGGCCAGTCAGCAAAGGCCGGGTCAGGAGGGCAGCCAGCTGAGGTGGCCGGCCAGCAGGGCGTAGCCGATGAAGCCGACCATGTCGATCAGGCCGTGCGCGGCGACCAGCGGGCCGACCCGGCGCCAGCGGCGGTACAGCAGGCAGAACACCACGCCCATCACGATGTTGCCGGTCAGGCCGCCGATGCCCTGGTACAGGTGGTAGGAGCCGCGCAGCAGGGCGCTGGCGGCGATGATCGCCGGCCAGGTCCAGCCGAGCTGGTGCAGGCGGCGCACCAGGTAGCCGACCACCACGACCTCTTCCAGGACGGCGTTCTGCCAGGCGGAGGCGATCAGCACGGGGATCCGCCACCACACGTCCGGCAGGCCGGATCCGGCGACGGTCAGGTTGAAGCCGGCCGCCTGCATGGCGACGTAGAACGCGAGGCCGGAGCCGCCGATCGCGGCGGCGAGCAGCGTGCCGCGGCCGAGGTCGGAGAGCTTGTGCCGCAGGTCGAAGCCGATGGTGCGCAGCGAGGCGCCTTCGCGGACCAGCAGGTAGCCGACCAGGGCGACGGGCATCAGGGCGCGGGCGATGTAGAACAGCTGCCAGGCGAGGTCGAGCCAGGGCCGGCCGGGGGCGCGGGAGGCGTTGAGGGTGGCGACCTGTTGGCCGAGGCCGCCGGGTTCGGTGAGCGAGCCGATGAAGCTGATCAGCGCGGAGACGCCGCTCGCGCCGAGCGAGAGCCCGAGGACGATGAGCAGTTCGACGACGAGCAGGCGGCGGGAGGGCGTCGTGGTGGTGGCGGGCTCGGCCGAGGCGGTGGTCACTGGTCTCCCCGAGGACGGATGCGGCCCGGAGCTCACTTCCGAGCTCCGGGCCGATCATCTTTCCACAGGACGATGAGACGTTCTCGGACCCCGGGAGGCGGTCAGTCCACCGGCCAGGTGTGCACGGGCTCGCCGCTGCGCATGCCCTCGATGTAGCGCCGGGTCATCGCGGCGATCGCGGCGTTCGGGTCGAGGCCGTGGCGTTCGCGCAGGCGGTGCACGGTGGCGGCCTGCCAGGCGGCGCCGTTGGTGCGGCGCAGGCAGCGCTGCTCGATGATCCCGAGGTAGTGGTCCCGGTCGCGGGCGGCGATGCCCCACTCGTCCAGGCCCTGGTGGGCGAGCGGCAGCAGCTCGTTCAGCACCAGGTCGGTGGCGGGCAGTTCGACCAGGCCGCGGGCGCCGCGGCCGGAGCGGGGCCACCACTGGACGGCGTCGATGCCGTAGCGGGCGCCGTTGCGGAAGTTCTCGTCGGCCTTCTCGTAGGGCAGCCTGCTCCAGATCGGGCGGGGCTGCTCGGCCAGCACCCGGACCAGGCCGTAGAAGAAGGCGGCGTTGGCGAGGACGTCGGCGACGGTCGGGCCGGCGGGCAGGCAGCGGTTCTCCACCCGCAGGTGGGCGACGCCGTCGGCGACGTCGTACACGGGGCGGTTCCAGCGGTAGATGGTGCCGTTGTGCAGCCGCATCTCGCCGAGCCGGGGGGCACCGCCGGAGGCGAGCACCTTGACCGGGTCCTCGTCGTCGCAGATCGGCAGCAGCGCGGGGAAGTAGCGCAGGTTCTCCTCGAACAGGTCGTAGGCGGAGTCGACCCAGCGCTCGCCGAACCAGGTGATCGGGCGCACGCCCTGGGCCTTGAGTTCGGCCGTGCGGGTGTCGCAGGCCTGCTGGAACAGCACCGGGCGGGTCTCGCGCCACAGCTCGCGGCCGAACAGGAACGGCGAGTTGGCGCCGAGGGCGAGCTGCACGCCGCAGATCGACTGGGCGGCGTTCCACACCGAGGCGAACCGGGCGGGGGTGACCTGGAGGTGCAGTTGCAGGGAGGTGGCGGCGGCCTCGGCGACCATCGACACCGAGTCGATGGTCAGCCGCTCCACGCCGTCGATGTCGAGGGCGATGTCCTCGCCGCGGGCGGCCAGGATCTGGTCGCTGAGCAGGGTGTAGCGGTCGTTGCTGCTCATCGCCTCCAGCCCGGCGTGCTCCAGGTCGAGGGTGGGCAGGATGCCGACCATGACGAGCCGCCCGCCGGCCGCCTCGGCCCGCCGGTCGGCGTAGCGCAGGGCGGTGTCGAGCTCCTCGCGCAGGTCCTCGAAGACGTGCCCGCCCAGGCGGCGGGGGGCGATGTTCAGCTCGATGTTGAAGCGTCCGAGCTCCGTCTGGAAGTCGGCGGAGGCGATCGCGTCCAGCACCGCTTCGTTGCCGAGCATGGGCAGTCCCTGCTCGTCGGCCAGATTGAGTTCGATCTCCACGCCCATCATGGCTTTCGGGCGGTCGAACCGTTCCTCCTTGAGCATTCGCCCCAGGACGTCCAGACAGGACTGGAGCTTGCGGCGGTACAGCTGCCGGTCGGCCAGCTCCGCCCGGGTCGCCACGACCTTCTCGCCCACGGTGCCTTTCCTCCTCTCGGTCGACAGTGCCTGTGCATCATGCCCAGCGCGAAGATTTCTAGCCCACGGTCCGAACGGATGAACGAGGCGCAGTTTCTGACGGTTCGTCAGTTCAAACCCGCTTGCGCGATACCACGGAACGTGATATGAAGGTCACCCTGCGCACTTGTTCGAGTAGAATTCGCACGCCGCTCAGGCCAGGTCAGGGCCGTCCGAGAAACCCCCACTGTCGAGGGACTCGTCGACGACCCGCCCACCCCCTCGGCGATCTTGCCCAACCGGACACGGCCAGACCCCCACTGTCGAAGCCATGCCGGTATGCCGCAGTACGCCGATCTCGAACGGAGAGGCGACTCACCATGACGTTGCACCTGTCCCAGCCCCCGGCCGGCGCCCTGCGCGCCGTGTGCTCGGCCCTCGCACCCGAGGCGGCCCTGCCGCCGTCGGCGGCCGCCGTGCTCCGCCATAGCGCCGACCGCCCGGAGCCGCTGCTCGCGCTGCCGGTGCACGCCCTGCGCGGGCCGGAGCCCCGGCTGGCCGGGGCGGACTGCATCGGCTGGCGGTTCCTGCTGGCCGCCGGTCCGGACGCGGCGGGGCCGCCGTGTCCGCACGGGGACTGCGACGTCGCGGGCGGGCGGGCGGAGCACCGGCCGCTGGTCACCGGCGAGTTCACCGAGGACGGGCTGGAGCAGGTGGTGGCCGCCGCCGAGGTCGCCGCCGGCGCGGACGGGCCGGTGTTCTCGCACCTGCACGCCGGGCCCTACCTGGACTCCACGGTGCGGGCGCTGCGCCAGGCCTGGCAGCTGGTGCACCCCTCCCCCGCCCGCTACGAGCCGCGGCTGCTGTCGCTGCCCGAGCACTACGCGTCCGCGCTGTGGCTGCACAGCGCGCCGCCCGGGGAGGACCTGCTGATCCCGCTGGCCCCCGCCCCGCTCGGGGTGGCGGCCCATCAGGTGCTGCCCGCCGCGGAGCTGCTGGCCCGGCTGGCGCACGCCCCCGCCGCCCGACCCACCGCGCTGATCGGCTGACCCACCGCCGCAGACCACTGCGGCACCACCCGGACGGGCCATGCCGCACTGATCCGATCGGATCGTTGCGGGATGGCCCGTTCGGGCTCGGATCGGACCGCCCGCCGCCCGGTAGGGTGATCTCGACCGATCTTCTGTGGCGCATGTCACCAAATGCCTGCGCGATCGCCCGGAGAGTCGGACACTGGTGTCGGTCGGGAGGAGGACCAGACGTCCTACCCGGCTGACGCCGTTTCACACCTGATGCGGTGAGAAAAAATTTCCGTCGGCAGGGCGGGCGCCCCGGGGGTGGCCGTGCGGCGGCGCGAATCCCGAGCGAAGCGAGGTACAACGATGTGCCAGCACCGAACCGACTGTCCGTCCGCCGAGTCGTCCGACCGTGAAGCGGCCGAGGCGGTCGCCCGCCACCCCGAGCAGGGCTGGAGCCTGCTGTGCAACGGGGTGCTGCTGTTCGACGACACCGGCGAGCTGCTGCCGGACGGCCGCGTGATCGCCCCGCGCCGCACCCTGCTGATCGCCGCCTGAACGCCGCTCCGATCCACCCCGTCGCAACCGATCACCGCCCGCCAGGAGTGCGCCCTCCCGGCGGGCGTCGGCATGTCCGAGCCCCTCGACGCAACGGCACGCCACAACCTCGCGACGCAGCCCCTCGGCCCAGCCGCACGGTGAAGCGGCACGCCACAGCCTGCGCGACGCAGCCTCACGAACCGCCGAGCGGGTGCTCGGTGGGCGTGGACGGGTCGTACCAGAGGCTGAGCATCGGGGCGTGCCACCGCCAGCCGAGGGCGGTGTAGAGGGCGCGCCCCTCGGTGGTGCCGACCAGCAGGCCGGTGCGCGCGCCGGCCGCGTGCGCCTCGCGCTGCAGGGTGCGCATCAGCAGCGAGCCGAGGCCGCGGCGGCGGTGCTCGGGGGCCGTCTCGATCTGGTCGGCGACGGCGAGCAGCGGGGCGTCCGGCGCGACACCGACCGCGGGGCCGGGGCCGACCGCGGGGCCGAGGCCGATCTGCCCGCGTGCGGCGTACTCGCCGTCGACGGTGCGGACCAGGGCGCGGATCACGCCGCCGCGGCTCCAGGTGGTGATCCGGTAGCCGTCCGGGACGGCCGGGTCCTCGGGGCGCAGCCGGCAGGTCATCAGATGGCCGGGGACGTCCACGTGCCAGCCCGGCCCGATCCAGGGCAGGGCGCGTTCGTCCACGTCGAACAGCTTGAGCCAGGTCCACGGGACGGTGGTGCCCTCGGTGAGTTCGCGGACGTCCGTCTCGACGGGGGCGGGCAGCACGTGCCGCCAGGGGTGGCGGGGTTGGCCGACGTCGATGCTCCAGCCCCAGGGCTCGGCCCGGGGGTCGGCGGCGCCGCGGGAGACCGTCCAGCCGCTGATCCAGGCGCGGACGAGGGCGGGGACGGTCGGGTCGTCGGGCATGGCCACACTCCACGGCAGGCAACGGTCTCGCGGGCAGGGGTTCCGCAGGCAAGGGCCTCGAAGGTAAGGGTCCAAGTGCGCTTGTGGATCTTACCGAACGTGGGCGCGGGCCGTCACGGGGTTTTCCCCGCCCGCCCCTCGCCTCCGAGATGTCTGTACAGGTTGCGGAGCGCGTCATCCGCCGGCCATCCGCCGCACCGGTCCAGTCCACTTGGGCGGCCTAGGAATGGTCGCGGCCGGGCGGAGCGAAGCCCGGCACCGTGCACGAGGAGCCCCCGATGAGTCCCGAACTGTCGCGCCGCACCCTGCTGGGCGGCGCCGCCGCTGCGGCCGTGCTGTCCGCGCTGCCGCTGAGCGTCCGTCAGGCGCTGGCCGCCCCCGCCCGCCCGGGCAAGCTGGAGGACATCCAGCATGTGGTGATCTTCATGCAGGAGAACCGGGCGTTCGACCACTACTTCGGCACCCTGCCCGGAGTCCGCGGCTTCGGCGACCGCGCCGCGGTGCGCGGCGTCAACGGCCGCTCGGTCTTCCACCAGCCCGACCCGTCCCGGCCCGAGGGCTACCTGCTGCCGTTCCCGATGAACGCCGCCCACACCAGCGCCTACCAGCAGGGCGCGCCCGCGTTCGGCTACGGCGACTCGATGAACGCCTGGAACGACGGCCGGGCGGACGGCTCGGTGACCCGGCGCTCGTCCGGCTGGCTCGGCCAGGGCTACTACGAGAGCGCCGACATGCCCTTCTACCACGCGCTGGCCTCGGTGTTCACCACCTGCGACGCGTACTACGCCTCGGTGCAGTGCAACACCAACACCAACCGCGAGCACTTCATGTCGGGCACCAGCGGCGGCACCGTCCGCGACATCCCGATGACCGACAACTCCGAGCCCGCCGCCGGCTTCGAGTGGACCACCTACGCGGAGCGGCTGGAGCGCGCCGGGATCAGCTGGCAGACGTACCAGGCGCTGGACAACTTCGACGACAACGCGCTGGCCTGGTTCACCAACTTCATTCAGGCCAAGCCGGGTTCGGCGCTGTACGAGCGCGGCCTGCGGCAGGTCGGCGACCCGGCGAAGAAGGGCGACCCGTTCGCCATGGGCGACGCCCTGGTGGACGCGTTCGCCTCCGACGTGCGGGCCGACAAGCTTCCGCAGGTGTCCTGGCTGATCGCGCCGGCCGCGCTGTCCGAGCACGCCAACTACGCACCCCCGAACGGGGAGCATCTGACGGCCCGGCTGCTCGCCGCGCTGGCCGCCAACCCTGACGTGTGGGCGAAGACCGTGTTCATCCTCAACTACGACGAGCACGGCGGCTTCTTCGACCACCAGCTGCCGCCCGTCCCGCCGCTGGCCGCCGGGCGCGGCGCCTCCACCGTGTCGGTGGACGGCGAGGTGGTGGTGCGGGTGTCCAAGGGCGGCTCGACCTACCACCGGGTGGTCGGGCAGGACGGCCGCTACCGGGTCAGGAACGCGGACGGCAGCCTCGGCTGGTCGACCGCGCTGCCCGCCGGGGAGACCCTGGTGGCCGGGCCGTTCCCGATGGGCCTGGGCGTGCGGGTGCCGATGGTGGTGGTCTCGCCCTGGACCCGCGGCGGCGTGGTCGACTCCACGGTGTACGACCACACCTCGGTGATCCGGTTCCTGGAGAAGCGCTTCGGCGTCGCCGAGCCGAACATCTCGCCGTGGCGGCGGGCGATCACCGGCGACCTCACCAACCTGTTCGACTTCTCCGGGCAGGACCCGGCGTGGCCGACGCTGCCCGACACCTCCGGCAACCGGCAGAAGGTCACCGACACCGGCAAGCTGCCCGCGCCGACCGTGCCCAAGCCGCAGGCCTTCCCGCAGCAGCCGCGCGCCACCCGCACCGCCCGGCCCGTCCCGTACCACCTGCAGGTCAAGGCGCGGGTCCGCAAGGGCGTGCTCACCCTGGACCTGGCCAACCCCGGCCGGCAGGGCGCGGTGATCGCCGCCTACCCGGAGCCCGGCACCGCGCCCCGGCACTACACGGTGGACGTCAAGGGCAAGCTCTCCGACAGCTGGCAGCTCGGCCCGGACGGCTACGACCTGCGGCTGCACGGCCCGAACGGCGCGCTGTGGCACCTGCGCGGCGACGCGGCCAGCTCGTACGAGACGTCCGTCTCCGAGGACGGCGGGGGCGGCTGGCAGCTGGCCGTCGAGGTCGCCAACCGCACCGACGTCAGCCGGGTGATGACCATCGGCGACCTCGCCTACGGCGGCGGGCAGCGCGAGGTGCGGCTCGGCGCGGGCGAGTCCGCGGTCGTCAACCTGCCGGTGGGCAAGGAGGGTTGGTACGACGTGGTGGTCACTGCCCGGGACGACGCCCGCTACCGCTTCCGCCGGGCCGGCCGCCTGCCGAACCAGGCCGTCGGCCGCACCGACCCGGCGATCGGCCTGGCCGACCCGCTGGTCGTCGACGTCTCGCTGGGCTCCGCGTCCGCCACCATCGACGAGCCGCTGCTGCTCGCCGGGAAGCCCACCCGGCTCAAGGCCCGGTTCACCGCCGGCGCCGACCTCACCGCGCTGGACGCCGCGCCGATCCTGCCGGCCGGCTGGAGCGCCGCCCGCGTGGTGACCGCGCCGCCCGCGACTCTGGCCGCCGGCACGGCCGTCGACGCCGAGTGGGAGATCCTGCCGCCCGCCGCGCTGCCCGCGACCGGCACCGGCCGACTGCTGGTCACCGTCCGGGCGAGCGCCGGCGACCGCTACGCCGTCGCCGACGGGGAGGTCGCGGCGCGCATCGCCCCGTCGATGGGCGGCTACCTGCTCGGCGAGGACTTCGAGTCGCTGGCCCCGCAGCTCACCGCCGTCTCCGGCCTGCTCGGCTGGACTCCGAAGGCGCCCGCCGGCTGGTCCGTGGTCAACGCGCCCGGCATGCCGCAGGGCACCGTCCGGCTCCAGGGCTGGACCTTCCACACCAAGCGCGAATGGGCCTCCCTCGGCGAGCAGAACCGCGGCAACTTCACCCGCGGCCTCGGCCTCCTCGCCGTCGCCGACCCCGACGACTGGGACGACACCGGAAACCCGTCCGCCAAGGGCCGGTTCGACTCCACCCTGGTCTCCCCCGCCGTCCCGATCCCGCCCGGCACCGCCGACCTGTACCTCGCCTTCGACTCCCACTACCGCCAGGAGGCCCCCCAGAAGGCGTCCGTCACCGCCGTCTTCGACACCGGCGCCGAAACCCGCCTGCTCGCCTACAGCAGCGACACCACCGGCAACGACAACGCCGGCAAGGACGTCGAGAACACCTTCGTCACCCGCCGGTTCGCCGTCCCCGCGGACGCCAGGACGGTCACCCTGAAGTTCCGCATGTACGACGCGGGCAACAACTGGTACTGGGCGATCGACCACGTCCGCCTGGACGTCCGCCCGATCACCGGCTGATCCGGCGGCCGGGCCCCGTTCCTGACGCCTCGTCAGGAACGGGGCCCGGCCGGGCCGTTCAGAGGATCTGGATCGACCGGACCTTGGCCGGGCGGTTGGGGTAGGTGATGTCCGTCCCCCGGTCGAGGCGCACCGAGTCGCCGTTGACGTCGTAGTAGATCAGGTCGTTGTTGCCGGTGAAGATGCGGTCCACCCACCGCCCGCCGAAGTCGGTGGTGCCGGCGTTGGCGTAACAGTCCACGCGGTCCCCGCCGTCGCCGTGCGACCAGATCTTCAGGAAGTTCTCGCCGCCGACGCACTGCACGTGGTCGATGGCGAACGCGTGGCCGCTCGGCACGGTGACGGTGAACGCGACCGCAGCCGCGAACGCCGTGGCCAGCGAGCAGACGGCCCTCTTGGTCCTCGAGAACACGGGATCTCCCCTTCACGCGGAGCCGGCCGGCGGGCGGCCCGCTGCCGCCCGCCCGCTCCGGGAGCCCTCAAGTTAGCGAGGGCGGTCCCCCGTTCGGCCGCAACACTCCGAACGCGAACCGCCCTCGCGTGACTTCACCCGTTCGTGTCAGGGCAGTTGTCAGGGACGGGAGAAGAACGGTTTCTGGTCCAGCTGTTGGGGCAGGAACGCCAGCTGAAGGCCGTGGTCCAGCCGCAGGCGGAGGGTGTCGTCGGCGGCCAGCGCCTGGGCCAGGCGGCCGGCCAGCGGGCGCGGGTCGGCGGCGGGGTCGGCGAGGACCAGGGCGAGGGTGGCGTCCGCCTCGGGGGACGGGACGAGGTGGGCGGCGGAGACCTCCGGCTCGGCGGCCAGCAGGTCGCGCAGCGCCCGGTGCACCTCGGGGTCGGTGTGCGGCGGCAGGTAGGGCCGGTTCTCGGCGACGGCGCGCAGGCGGGCGCCGCCGAGCAGGTACGTGACCGGGCCGGCCGGGTCGACCAGCAGGATCTCGGCGCGCTCGGAGAAGGCGACCATCGCCGCCTGCGGGGCGGCCACCGGCGCGGGCCGGGCGTCCGCGCGCCAGCGGGTCATCGTCTCCATCGAGGTGAACGCGGGCAGCGCGCGCCGCCCGTCGGCGGCCTCCAGCACCGGCACCGCCATGTCGCTGGTCTTCTCGCGCTTGTGCCCGTTCTCGTCGAACTCCACCTCCCCGAGCACGGCCACGATCGGCACCATCAGCCGGCTCGGCGTCAACGCGGTCAGCAACTCGCCCTCGGTGGAAGGGTCCTGCTGCCAGGCGGCGAGGGCCGCGGCGAGGACGGGGTCGGCACTGCCGTCGTCCTCGGCGAACCCGGGATCGGGGATGTTCTTGCGCTCCACCCGTCGAGCGTATGCCACGTTTACGTCGGGGCGGTCGGCGGGCGCGGGCGCCGGACGGTCGGCGGGCGCGGGCGGGGCCTGCGGGAGGACGTACGGGGGGACGTACGAGCGGCCCGCCCCGGCGGGTTTGCCCGCGGGCGCGGCAGGGATGCGGCACGCTGGGCGCAGACGGTGGAAAAGGGTGGCAGATAGTGGCGGACGGTGGCGGATGC
Source organism: Kitasatospora sp. NPDC092948 (assembly GCF_044754805.1). Classification (NCBI taxonomy): domain Bacteria; kingdom Bacillati; phylum Actinomycetota; class Actinomycetes; order Kitasatosporales; family Streptomycetaceae; genus Kitasatospora; species Kitasatospora sp. NPDC092948. The sequence goes on from NZ_JBIVPU010000010.1 coordinate 118,471, forward strand.
TGCCGGTGGAAGGGGAGCTCGTGGGGTACGACCCGATGTTCGCGGTCCGCAGGGCGGCCGAGGCGGTATCCGACGCGGCGAAGGACGTGGCCGCCGGGCACACCGGGTGGGACCGGCCGGCCGACGCCGCCAATTCGCTGGAGCAGATGGAGAAGCTGACCACCGCGCTGGCGGACCTGATGCGGCAGCAGGCCGAGGTGCTGCCCGGGCTGACCGCGGACCCGCAGGCGGTGGAGGCGGCGAAGCTGGTCTCGGAGGCGGTGGCCGGCGCCTCGAAGCTGGGCGAGCAGATCCGGAAGGCCGGCGGCGCGGCGCGCGCCGTTCGCTGACCCCGGGCCGTCGACGACCGCCCGCCGCCGTCATGATGATCGGATCGGCCCACCGGGTGTGGGCGCGTCGTCGGGCGGGAGTGGTACGGGCATGGGTGGGGTGCGGATCGGCGTCCTGGCGCCGTTGAGTCGGCCCGGCTGGGTCGAGGCCGGTCAACAGCTGCTGGGCGGAATGGAGTTGGCCGCCCGGGAGATCAACGCGGCGGGCGGCGTCGACGGCCGGCCGGTGGAACTGCTGGTGCGGGACACGGCCGCCGACCCGCAGCGGGCCGCCGCGGCGGTGACCGAACTGGCCGGCCTCGGGGTGACGGCGCTGGCGGGCGAGTTCCACAGCGTGGTGGCCCGCGCGGCCGCGGCGCAGGCGGACCGGCTGGGCGTGCCGTTCCTCTGCTCGTCGGCGGTGCTGGACGCGCTGACCGACGGCCCGACGGACGCGGTGGCGCGACTGGCGCCCGCGCAGTCGCACGGCTGGCGGGTGTACGCGGACTTCCTGCTCGCCGCCGGCCACCGCCGGATCGCGGTGGCGACCCAGCGCGGCACGTACTGGGAGTCCGGCGCCCGCATCCTGCGCGAGCGCCTCGCGGCGCACGGCGGCAGCGTGGTCGAACTCGATCCGGCCGACGTCCCTGGCGCACTGGCCGCCTCGGGGGCGAGCGCCGTCCTGCTGCTGACGGGCTTCCCGGAACCGGCGGTGCCGCTGGTCCGGGCCGTCCGCGCGGACCGACGGCTCGCCGACGTGCTGATCGGCGCCCCGGCCGGGCAGCCCGAATTCGCCGAGTGGGCAGCCCTGTTGGGCGCAGCGGGTGCGGGCGTGCCGTTCCTGCGCTACCTGCCGCGGCGCCTCGACCCGCTCGGGGCGCGGGTCGCGGACGCGCTGCGCGAGCACCTCGGCGGCGAGCCGTCGTTCGTCGCGTTCGAGGGCTGGGACACCGTCACCGTGCTGGCGGCGACGGCGGGTTCGGGCGCCGTCGACTGGTCCGCCGTGCGGGTGGCCGGCAGCCGGGGGCCGATCCGGTTCGAGCGGGTGCCGGGGATCGGCGTGTGGCAGTGGGCGTGGGCCCCGGTCCAGGTCGTCGACCGGGATCCGGCCGATCCGGCGCGCCTGCGGGTGCTGCACGGGGGTTGAGCCGCCGGACAGTGAGGTGCCCGCCCCCCGGGATTGCGTCCGGTGGGGGCGAGCACCGTGTCTCCCGGTCGGCCGTGGCGTCTGCGGACGGACAGCAGACGGGGGTTGAGCTGCCGGACAGTGAGGTGCCCGCCCCCCGGGATTGCGTCCGGTGGGGGCGGGCACCGTGTTTTCCGGTCAGCCGTGGCGTCTGCGGACGGACAGCATCAGGACCGTTCCGGCCAGCAGGATCAGTGCCGCGTACCCGAGCACGGGCGCGGTGGCCGTGCCGGAATGGGCGAGTTCGTGGCCGGGACGGGTCGGGCCGGGTGTCGGCGGGGCCGGGGGCGCGGGCGGGACGGGGCCGGTCGGCTCGACCGCCACCAGGGCGGTGGACTCGGGCGAGGTGACGGTCTCGCCGCCCGGCGCGTGCCCGGTGTCGATCGCGGTGTTGCTGATCAGGCTCTCCCGCAGGTCGTCCTCGGTGACGGTGTAGTCGGCGGTGCAGACCACCTGCTGGCCGGGGAGCAGCCGGGCGGTGTCGGCCGCCGGGCAGTCGGGTGTCGGCGGGGTGCCGTGGCCGGTGAACGCGGTCTCGGTGACGGTGATGTCGGTCTCGGTGACGTTGCCGGTGTTGGTGACGGTGAAGGTGTAGTGGACGGTTTCGCCGGCCTGGTGGACGACGGTCGGGGTCGCGGTCTTCACCAGGGTCAGGGCCGGGGTGGCCCGGGCGGGGAAGACGGCGGTGGCGTCCTCGGCGTGCACGGTGCGGCCGTCGGGGTCGGTGGCGCTCGCCGTGGCGGTGTTGGTGATCCGCCCGGCGTCGGCGTCGGCCGCGGTGACGGTGTAGGTGGCGGTGCAGGCGATGGCGACGCCGGGGGCGAGGGAGGCGGCCTCCGGCGGGCAGGTCACGGTCGGCGGGGTGCCGTGGCCGTCGAACGCGGTCTCCTGGACGTCGAGTCCGGTGAGGGTGACGTTGCCGGTGTTGGTGGCGAGGAACTGGTAGGTCACCGTGCTGCCTTCGGCGAGCGGGGTGTCGGCGGGGCCCGCGGTCTTGGTCAGGGTGAGGGCGGGCGCGGCGGTGGCGGTGACGGTGGCGCGGGCCTCGGCGGAGACGGGGTTGGCGAAGCCTTCCGGTGCCTGGCCGGTGGCGGTGGCGGTGTTGGTGATCGTGCCGGCGTCGATGTCGGCCTGGGTGGTGGTGTAGGCGGCGGTGCAGATCACGGAGGTGTTCGGGGCGAGGGTGAGCGCGGCGGCCGGGCAGTCGACCAGTGGCGCGCCGCCGGAGCCGGTGAACGCGGTCTCGTCGATGTGCACGTCGGTGAGGGTGACGCCGCCGGTGTTGGTGACGGTGAAGGCGTAGGAGAGGACGGCGCCCGCCCGGTCGACGGTGCCCGGGGTGACGCTCTTGGTGAGTGCGATGCCGGGTTCGGCGACGGTGAGCACGGTGGCGGTGGCGGCGTTGCTGACCGGGTCGGGCCCTTCTGCCGCGGTGCCGGTGGCGGTGGCGGTGTTGGTGATGGATCCGCCGGCCACGTCCTGCGCGGTGACGGTGTAGGTGGCCGTGCAGGTGGTGGTGGCGGCGGGGGCGAGGTCGGCGGGCAGGCAGACGGGGGCGGGTCTGCCGCCACTGCCGGTGAAGACGCTCTCGGTGATGGTGACGCCGGTGACCGGGACGGTGCCGGTGTTGGCGACCTCGTAGGTGTAGGTGATGGTGTCGCCGGTGGTGGCGGCGGCCCGGTCGACCTTCTTGCTGAGGCTCAGTTCGGCGTCGGTGCCCAGCGGGGTGGAGCTGATGACCTGCTGGTCGGCCTGCGGGCCGAGGCTGGCGATCACGGCGGGGTTGATCACCGTGGGGCCGGTGTAGTGCAGGCCGGCGGGCGGGGTCGGCGGCGGGTCCTCGGTGATGGTGCACTGCTGGCCGTCGTAGAAGGTGAGCGGTGCGGCGGTGGCGCTGCTCGCGCCGGCGGGGATGGTGACCGTCCAGGTCTGCGGCGGCTGGGTGCCGCAGGTGACGGTGCCGGTGAAGGTGAGCGGGGCGGGTAGGCCGCCGGCGGGGAGGCCGGTGAGCTGCTTGGTGACGGTGATGGTGGAGGCGGTGTTGTAGACCTGGAGCGAGACGGTGCTCTCGTTCGAGGCGGGGATGGCGTCGAGGAAGGCGTCGGGGCCGGTGGAGGACCGGGCGGTCGCGGTGTTGGAGTAGGTGCCGGGGATCGGTCCGGCCTTGCCGGTGACGGTGATGGTGACGTAGTCCTGTCCGCCGGCGATCTGCGGGATGGTGGAGGTGATGGTGCGGGTCGCCGGGTCGAACACCAGCGGGCCGCAGACCGAGGCGGCGGAGTTCGCCGTGCAGGTCGCCGAGCCGTACTCGAACGCGGTGGCCGGGGGCAGCGGGTCGGAGAACTCCACCGACTTGGCGGTCTGCGGCGCGGCGTTGGAGACCTTGATGGTGTAGGTGACGTCCTGTCCGGCCTGGACGGCGGCCGGCGTCACCGCCTTGTTGACGGCGATGTCGGCGCAGGGAACCGCCGCCGAGGTGGCGGCGCTGCTGCTGCCGGTGTTGACCAGCGGCTGCGCGACGAAGAAGTTCGTGCTGTTGGCGACCGTCAAGGTGGTGTTCGGGCAGGCCGCCAGCGGGGTCGGGTCGACCGGGTCGAGGGTCAGCACAATGGTCAGTTTGGCGCCGGGCGGGAACGCCCCGATGGTTCCCGAGAAGGCCATCTGACTGTCGTTGATGGTGGTGTCCTGGAGGAACGACGGGCAGCTGGCGCCGCCCTCGGCGGTGCACGACACGATGTGCACGTGGTAGGAGCGGTAGAGGGTCGTCTGCTGGCTCGGGTAGTCGCGGATCGTCGCGCCGTCCGCCGCGTTCGGGCCGTTGTTCGTGTAGGTGACGGTGTAGGTGTTGGGCATGCCCGGCAGCAGCAGCGGGTTGCTCTGCGTCTTGGTGACGGAGATGTTCGTCTCCGGGCACTTGTCGGGGGTCAGCCCGGTCGCGGTGGTTCCCGCCGTGCTGGTGCCGGTGTTGACCAGCGGCGCGGCGGTGAACACCTGCGCGGTGTTGAAGATCCGGTCGACGGTCGGGTTCCGGGTACAGGCGGTGGGCGTGCCGGACGGGTCGACCGTCATGACGACGGTCAGCACGGCGCCGGGCGGGAACGCGCCCAGGTCGCCGGAGTAGACCATGGTGTTGTTGGTGGCCGTGGTGTCCTGGATGAACGACGGGCAACTCACCCCGCCGGTGCCGTCGCAGGAGACGATGTGCACGGCGTACGAGGTGAAGATGTTCTGGTCGGAGCTCAGGTAGTCGCGGATCAGTGTGCCGTCCGCCGCGAGCGGGCCGTTGTTCTTGTAGGTGACGGTGTAGGTGTTGGGCATGCCCGGCAGGATCTGTGTGTTGGCCTGCGTCTTGGTGACGGAGATGTTCGTCTGCGGGCACTGGCTCGGGGTGAGGCCGGTCGCCGAGACGTACGCCTGGCTGGACAGGGTGTTGGTGACACCGTTCGGCGTGAAGAAGTTGGCGGTGTTGCCGACGATGTCCGCGGCCGGCGCCGAGGAGCAGGCCGGCTCCGGACCGAACGGGTCGACCGTCATCACCACCGTCAGGCTCGCCCCGGGCGGGAACGGCCCGGGGTCACCGGAGAAGATCATGGTGCTGTTGGTGGCGGTGGTGTCGTGGATGAACGACGGGCAGGACGCGCCGCCGGTGCCGTCGCAGGACACGATGTGCACGGCGTACGAGGTGTACAGCGACCTCGACGAGGACAGGTAGTCGCGGATCAGCGAGCCGTCCGCCCAGCCGTCGCCCTCGTTGCTGAACGTGACGGTGTAGGTGTTCGGTTGGCCCGGCAGGATCGTGGTCGACGATTGGGACTTGGTGACCCGCAGGCTCATCTGGTTCTTGATCGTGGTGCTGACCGAGCTGTCGTTGGAGCTCGGGTCCGAGTCGGTGGCCCCCGGCGGCGGGTCGATGTGGGAGGACGCCGTCACCGAGGACGGCGAGGGGGCGCCGTAGCGGCCGGTCACGGTCAGGGTCAGCACGCCGAGGTGCGGCAGGCTGACGGCGGTGCCGGAGATCTGACTGTTCGTCACCGTCAGCGCCGCCGGGCAGGCGGCGCCGGCGGCGGCCGAGCAGGTGGCGGCCACGTTCGTCGCGGCGGCGGGCAGGGTCACGGTGAACGGCGCTCCGTCGGCCGCGGTCAGCGTGTTGTCCGTCATGGTCACCGTGTAGGTGAACTCCTGGCCGGCGGAGGCGCTGGTCGGCCCGGAGATGTTGGTCGTCACGTCGACGACGTCCCCGGCCGCGGCCGGATCCACCGGAGGCGCGACGCGTTCCGGCTGCGGCGCGACGGGCTCTGGCGACGCAGCCGGGGCCGCTGCCGGCGCCAGCGGGTCGGCTGCGGCCAGCGGCGGGGCGGAGAGTGCCACCAGCCCCCAGGTCAGCAGCGCGGCCAGGAAGGGCGCACACCGTCTCCGTCGAAATGCCGACCACGCCTCGACCATGTAGGACCAGCCCTCGGTGTCGGCCGATCGGGCCGGGCAGCCCCGGGTCCTGACCGGCGGATGAGCACGCAACGGGCCCCACGCTCGCCCGCCGACGTGCACCCGACCGGCAGGCAGGCACGGAGAGCGCCGGAAAATCAGTCGTATGAACTACCCGGAACGGGGATCTACCGCCCGGTAGGGCGATGTGGCAGGGTGCGGGCCATGGCTCTCGCTGAAACCGCCGCGACCAGCGGCACCGTGTCCGACCGCGCCAGGTACGACCGGGCGACGGCCCACCTGGACGCGCCGCTGGCGATCGTCGACCTGGCCGCGTTCGACGCCAACGCGGCGGACCTGGTGCGGCGGGCCGGCGGGAAGCCCGTCCGGGTGGCGTCGAAGTCGGTGCGCTGCCGGGCGCTGCTGGAACGGGTGCTGGCGCGGGACGGCTTCGCGGGCGTCATGAGTTTCACCCTCGCCGAGTCGCTGTGGCTGGCCGGCAGCGGGTTCACGGACGTGCTGCTGGCGTACCCGTCGGCGGACCGGGCCGGGTTCGGCCGGCTGACGGCGGACCCGGAGCTGGCCCGGCAGGTGACGGTGCTGGTGGACGACGTGGCGCAGTTGGAGCTGATCGACGCGGCCCGGGAGGGTTCGGCGACGGTGCGGGTCTGCCTGGAGCTGGACACCTCGCTGCACCTGCTGGGCGGCCGGGTCCGGGTCGGGGCCCGGCGCTCCCCGCTGCGGACGCCCGAGCAGCTGGGCCGGCTCGCCGAGACGGTGAACGGGCGGCGCGGCTTCCAGGTGGTCGGGCTGATGGCGTACGAGGGCCATGTGGCGGGCGTCGGGGACGCGCTGCCGGGCCGGCCTCTGCGGTCGGCGGCGATCCGGCTGATGCAGGCGAAGGCGCGGGCCGAGCTGGCGCAGCGGCGCGCCGAGGTGGTGCGCCGGGTGCGGCAGGTCGCCGACCTGGAGTTCGTGAACGGCGGTGGCACCGGCAGCGTGGAGTCCACGGTGGCGGAGGCGGCGGTGACGGAGGTGGCGGCCGGTTCGGGGCTGTTCGTGCCGCGGCTGTTCGACAACTACCGCTCGTTCCGGGGCCGTCCGGCGGCGCTGTTCGCGCAGCCGGTGGTGCGCCGGCCCGGGGTCGGCGTGGTGACGGTCCTCGGCGGCGGCTACCCGGCGTCCGGCCCGGCGGGCGCGGACCGCTCCCCCGTGCCGTACCTGCCGGCCGGGCTGCGCTACGACCCGCAGGAGGGCGCGGGCGAGGTGCAGACGCCGCTGCTGGGCTCGGCGGCGGACGACCTGCTGATCGGCGACCGGGTGTGGTTCCGGCACGCGAAGGCCGGTGAGCTGTGCGAGCGGTTCGCGCAGCTGCACCTGGTCGAGGGCGACGCGGTGGTGGAGACGGTGCCGACGTACCGCGGCGAGGGCCGCACGTTCCTCTGACCGGATTTTCTTCGGCCGGCCGTGTCGAGAACGCCGTCGCGGCTCCGTCCCCGGGGTGAAGGCGACCACAATGGGTCGCGTCACCACCGAGGAGTGAGAACCATGGCGAAGTACCTGCTGCTGAAGCACTACCGGGGCGCCCCGGACGCGGTGAACTGCGTGCCGATGGACCGGTGGACGCCCGAGGAGGTCTCGGCGCACATCCAGTACATGAACGACTTCGCGGACAAGCTGCGGGAGAGCGGCGAGTTCGTCGACGCGCAGGCGCTCGCCCCGCAGGGCACCTGGGTGCGGTCCGACGGCGAGGGCCGCCCGCCGGTCACCGACGGGCCGTTCGCCGAGACCAAGGACCTGATCGCCGGCTGGATGGCGATCGACGTCGACTCCTACGAGCGGGCGCTGGAGTGCGCCGCCGAGCTGTCCGCGGCGCCGGGCGCGAACGGCGAGCCGATCCACGAGTGGCTGGAGCTGCGCCCGTTCCTGACCGAGATGCCGGACACCGTCACCGAGTGAGCGACCACCCGCAGGACGGCATGCCGGACGAGGCGCTGCTGCGCGCGTTGACGCCCGAGGTGCTGGCCGTCCTGGTGCGGCGCGGCGCGGACTTCGCGGCGGCCGAGGACGCCGTCCAGGAGGCGCTGCTGGAGGCGGTGCGGACCTGGCCGGCCGATCCGCCGCGCGACCCGAAGGGCTGGCTGATCACGGTCGGCTGGCGGCGCTTCCTGGACGCGGCGCGCTCGGACGCGGCGCGCCGCCGCCGTGAGGACCTGGTGGACGAGCGGCCGGAGCCCGGTCCGGTGCCGGCCGCCGACGACTCGTTGCAGCTGTACTTCCTGTGCGCGCACCCGTCGTTGACGCCGGCCTCGGCGGTGGCGCTGACGCTGCGCGCCGTCGGCGGGTTGACGACCCGTCAGATCGCGCAGGCGTACCTGGTGCCGGAGGCGACCATGGCGCAGCGGATCAGTCGCGCGAAGCGGACGGTGAGCGGCGCGCGGCTGGACCGGCCCGGCGACCCGGCGACGGTGCTGCGAGTGCTGTACCTGGTGTTCAACGAGGGCTACTCGGGGGACGTCGACCTGGCGGCGGAGGCGATCCGGCTGACCAGGCAGCTGGCCGCCCGGGTCGACGATCCGGAGGTGTCCGGCCTGCTGGCGCTGATGCTGCTGCACCACGCCCGCCGGGCCGGGCGCACCGCGCCGGACGGCAGTCTCGTCCCGCTGGCCGAGCAGGACCGCTCCCGCTGGGACACCGCGCTGATCGCCGAGGGGGTGACGGTCCTTCGATCCGCCCTCGCCCGCGACCGGTTGGGCGAGTTCCAGGCGCAGGCCGCGATCGCCGCGCTGCACGCGGACGCGCCGACGGCCGAGGAGACCGACTGGGTGCAGATCGTGGAGTGGTACGACGAACTGGCCGCGCTGACGGACAGTCCGGTGGTGCGGCTCAACCGGGCCGTGGCCGTCGGCGAGGCGGACGGCCCGCGGGCGGGCCTGGCCGCGCTCGCCGAGCTGGACGACGCGCTGCCCCGGCACACCGCCGCGTCCGCGTACCTGCACGAGCGCGCCGGCGAGCTGCGGACGGCGGCCCGGCTGTACGCCGAGGCGGCGGCGAAGGCCGGGGCGGTGGCCGAGCGGGACCATCTGGTGCGGCAGGCCGCGCGGCTCAACACTCTTCTGCGCGAGGAGGGTTGAGCCGCGGCGGCACCGCTCAGGTGGTGGTGCCGGGGCCCGTTCCGGTGGCGCCCTGGAAGTCGGCGATGCCCTTGACGATGGTGTCCATCTGATCGACGCCCGGGGCCTTGTCGGCGATGTCGAAGCCCAGGTGGACGGCGACCAGCGCCTTGCCGTTCGCGGCCGGGAAGACCACCGTCTCCACGTACCCGTTGTTGCCCTTGGGCGCGTCGACCTGCCAGCGCACCAGCCAGCCGGCCCGGCCGGCCACCGTGACCGCCTCGTTCTTCAGCTCCTGGTGGCCGGTGATGTCGCCGTAGGAGTCCTTCGCGGCGGCCGCGATGTCCTGCTGTGCGGCCTGCTTGGCGTCACTGCCGCTGATCTTGCTGGTGTTGACGCCGCCCAGCGAGCAGCTGTCCGAGCCGTCGACGCAGGTGTACTCGCCGACCAACGCGCTGGCGAAGCCGTCCGTGGTGGTGCCGCCCGTCCAGCCGTCCGGGACCGGCACCGAGACGCCGTTGACCGCGTCGACGGCGAGGTTCGCGCTCGCGCCGCCGCCCTTCCCGCCGCCCGGGCCGTTGCCGCCCCCCTGGCCGGGGAACCCGGGGAAGCCCGGCAGGCCGTTGCCCGAGCCGTTGCCCTTGCCGTTCCCGCCGCTGCTGCCGTTCCCGCCGCTCCCGCTGCCGCCGCCGTTCTGGCCGCCGGAGCCGTCGCCCGGGTTGCCGTTGTAGCCGTGCCGGCCCTGCGACGACGGCTTGGCGGCGGCGGACGTGTCGGAGTGCCCGTCCATCGCCAGGTAGGTGACGCCGGAGCCGACCGCCAGGCCGAGCAGCGCGGCCACCGAGGCCGCGATCACCACCGGCTTGGACGGTCCGCGGCGCTGCTTGGCCGACGGCTGCTCGGCGTACGGGGGCAGCGGCGGGTACTGGACGGCCTGCCCGGAGGCATCCAGCACGGTGCCCTCCAGGACGGTGGTCTCCTCGGTGTCGGACGCGGGCGGCACGGCGTCCGCGGGCGTGCCGCCCGGCGGGCCGGCGGGGGCGTCGGTGGACGCGCCGGTGTAGGCGTCCGCGGGCGTGGCGGCGGGGGCGGCCGGGGCCGGACGGGTGCTGGCGGTCCAGCCCTTGCCGTCCCACCAGCGCTCGGGGCGGGGGTCGCTGTCGGTGTCGACGGGGTCCGGGTACCACCCGGCCGGAATCTGCTGCTCACTCACACCCAAGACCCTAAGCGGCCGCGGATAAGTGGGAAATCAGCGTGCGGCCACAATCCGGGGTCCGGCGATGAGATTCGGGTGAGAATCGCGCACAACCGCCATTCGGGTGGTCCCGATACGCCGGCCGGGGCGCGTCGGGCGCACGCCGATGGCGCGTCGCACTACCGGGGCGCGACGGCGCGACAGGATGCGCGCCATGACCTCTCGACCCGTGATCGGGATCAGCACCTTTCTCACCGACGCCGGCTGGGGACGGTGGGACAGCATGCGGTCGGTGCTGCTCCCCGAGCGCTACCCGGCCCTCTTCCAGGAGGCCGGCGGCATCGCCGTCATGCTGCCGCCCGACGCACCCGAACACGCGGCGACCGTGGTGTCCCGCCTGGACGGCCTGGTGCTCGCGGGCGGCGAGGACGTCTCCCCCGCGCTGTACGGCGAGCCCGCCCACCCCCGCACGGTCGCCACCGCACCCGAACGCGACCTGTGGGAGGCCGCGCTGATCCGCGCCGCGCTCGCCGCCGGAACCCCGCTGCTGGGCATCTGCCGCGGCATGCAACTGCTCAACGTGGTCTGCGGCGGCTCACTGATCCAGCACCTGCCGGACGTCGTCGGCGAGCACCACGACCACCTCGGCGCCCCCGCCGAGTACGGCCGCCACCCGATCCAGCCGGTCGCCGGCACCCTGCTCGCCGACCTGCTCCCCGAGCCGTCCGTCGTCGTCCCCACCTACCACCACCAGGCCGTCGCCCGCCTCGGCGAAGGCCTCACCGTCTGCGCCCATGCCACCGACGGCACCGTCGAAGCGGTCGAGGGCCCCGGCTTCACCCTCGGCGTCCAGTGGCACCCCGAGCAATCCGAGGACCGCCGCCTCGCCCACGCGCTCGTCCACGCCACCCGCCGTTCCGGCGTCCCCGTCCCCGTCCCGGCCGTCTGAGCCTCACCGACGGCCGTCGTGCGGGAGTGGTGACTGTCGTGCGGGAGCGGTGGCTGTCGTACGGGAGCGGTGGTCAGGGCGCGCAGTAGGCGTCCAGCGCGTTGATGTCCCGCTTCAGCGCCTCGGTGGCGGGGCCGTCCCAGGGGTGGTCGTCGAGGAACTGCTGGGCGTCGTTGCGGACGTCCTGCCAGTCGGTGTCGTCGGTGGGGGCGCCGGCGTTGGCCAGGTCCTGCCGGGTCCGCTCGACGGCGTCGCCGCAGGCGCTCGCGGTCCGGGCGGCGGCCGGCGGAGCCTGCACCGCCGTCCAGACCAGTGCGGCGAGCGGCAGGGCGGCGAGCAGGGCGGCAACGCGCTTGCGGGGCACGGCAGTCATTCGGATCGACTCCTGTTCTGACGGTTCGTCAGTCACTGTACGAACCCGACGTGCACTTCCCCAGGCACCACGCCACCGTCCCCCCAACTCCCTCCGGTCACGGGAGCGCGAGGCCGGCCGCTGCGGCGACGGTGCCGAGGGCCGCGGCACCCAGCAGGCAGGGGACGACGCCGCGGCGCAGGGCGAGCAGCCACAGCGCGGCGAGGGCCAGGATCGCGTACTGCCACGGCTGGTGGAGGGCCAGCGCCAGCGGAATCGCGGAGCCGGCGATCGCGCCGATCACGGCCGGGCCGGCGCCGGTCAGGAAGTCCTGGACGGCGGTGTTGGCGCGCAGGCGGTCGAAGTGGGGCGCGCCGAGCAGGACGAGTAGGAAGGACGGGCCGAACGCCACCGCCGCGGCGAACAGTCCGCCGAGGACGCCCGCCACCGCGTAGCCGACCACGGCGACGGTCTGCACGACCGGGCCGGGGGTGATCTGGCCGAGCGCGACCGCGTTCAGGAACTGGCCGTCCGTCATCCAGTGGTAGCGGTGCACCGCGTCCTGCTGCATCAGCGGAATGATCACGAAGCCGCCGCCGTAGGACAGCGCGCCCACCTTGAAGGCGACCCAGGCGAGCGCGCCGAGTCCGCCGGTCGCGGCCAGGCCCGGGACGAGCAGCGGCAGCACCGCGCGCGGGGCCTCACCCTCCGGTCGGGGCAGTGCGGTGTCACCCGTTCGGCTGGTTCGGCGAGCGCCACCGTCGGTTCGGGCGGCACCGCGGTTGTCTCGCCGGGCACCGCCATCGATTCGACCGGCGCTGCGGTTGTCGCGGAGGACACCGCGATCGGTTCGGCGGGTGCCGCGCCGGAAGGCGATCTCGGCGGCACCGGTGGCCAGCAGGACCAGGACCAGCCACGGGCCGGTGAGGATCGCCGCCGCCGCGCCGAGCAGCAGGTAGCCCGCCCAGCGGACCCGGGCCGCCCCGTTGCCCGAGCGCTGGAGGCTGGCCGGGACGAGCGCGCTCGCGGCCTGCGCGGCGACGGCGGCGACCGCCGCGCCCGCCCCGGCCGCCGCGCCGAGCACCCAGCGGGGCGGGTTTCCGGCCAGGAACAGCGCGGACAGCAGCAGGATCAGCAGCAGCCCGGGCAGGATGAACGCGGCCCCGCCGACCAGCGCGCCGACTGTCCCGCGCACCCGCCAGGCGGTGAGGATCGCCAGCTGGGTGGAGGCGGGGCCGGGCAGCAGATTGGTGGCGGCGATGCCGTCCTCGAACTCGCTCGCGGCGAGCCAGCCGCGCTGCTCCACGCACAGCCGGCGCAGCAGCAGGATGTGCGCGGGCGGTCCGCCGAACCCCAGCACGCCGATCCGGCCCCACTCCTTGGCGATCACCGTCAGCGGCACCTGCTCCGTCACCACTGCGCGCTCCTGTCCACCGACTCGAAAACCCGCACGACCTGCGCGGATGCGGGCCGCACCCTACCTGACCCGAATGGCCTACAAGGGAACGACAACGGTCACCAGTGCAGCCTTTGGATCTTCCTCCGAATTGGGGTTCACTTCGGGGTCGGAGACCGGAGCGGAGGAGCCTCGATGGCCGAGCACGAGCACGCGCACGCGCACGACGACCACGATCACGGCCACGATCACGGCCATGGGCACGGCGGCCACGGCGGCCACAGTCACGCCGTCTCGGCGGATGCGGACCGCCGCTGGCTGTGGAGCGCGCTGATCCTGCTGGTGGTGTTCATGGCCGGCGAGGTGGTGGTCGGTTTCGCGGCCCAGTCGCTGGCGCTGATCTCGGACGCGGCGCACATGCTGACCGACGCGGCGTCGATCGCACTGGCCCTGGTGGCGATGCGGCTGGCGGCGCGTCCGGCGCGCGGCGGCTACACGTACGGCCTGAAGCGGGCGGAGATCCTCTCCGCGCAGGCGAACGGAGTCACTCTGCTGGTGCTGTCGGCGTGGCTGGGCTACGAGGCGGTCTCCCGGCTGATCGCGCCGCCGGCGGTGGAGGGCTCGCTGGTGCTGGTGACGGCGCTGGTGGGCGTGGTGGTGAACCTCGCGGCGACCTGGTGCATGTCGAAGGCGAACCGGTCCTCGCTGAACGTGGAAGGCGCTTTCCAGCACGTCCTGACGGACCTGTACGCGTTCATCGCGACGGCGGTCGCCGGTGCGGTGGTGCTGTTCACCGGCTTCGCCCGGGCGGACGCCATCGCCTCGCTGGTCGTGGTGGCGCTGATGCTGCGGGCCGGGATCGGGCTGGTCCGGGACTCCGCGCGGATCTTCCTGGAGGCGGCGCCGGCCGGCATCGACCCGGACCAGGTGGCGGACCAACTGGTCGCCACCCCGCAGGTCGACGAGATCCACGACCTGCACATCTGGGAGATCACCTCCAACCAGCCCGCACTGTCGGCGCACATCCTGGTCGCCCCGGGCGGCGACTGCCACGCGGTGCAGCGCGAGTTGCAGCGCCGGCTGCGCGAGGAGTACCGGATCACCCACGCCACCCTCCAGGTCGACCACGTCGGCGAGAGCGGCACGGACGACCTCCTCCAGATCTCGTCGGACAGCGCGGCGGCAGCCGCCGAACAGGAGGCCCGCGAGCACTGCGAGGACGCCCACGGCCCGGTGCACCGCTCCGGCCCGCACCCGCACTGACCCCCTGTCAGGGCCTGACTGTCACCGGCATGCGGCATGATCGGGGGGTGACCGCACCGAACACACCGCGCCTGATGCTGCTCGACACCGCCAGCCTCTACTTCCGCGCCTATTTCGGCGTACCGGATTCGCTGCGCTCGCCGCAGGGCGAGCCGGTGAACGCGGTGCGCGGGCTGCTGGACTTCATCGCCCGCCTGGTCCAGGACCACGGCCCGGACCACCTGGTCGCCTGCATGGACGCCGACTGGCGCCCCCAGTGGCGGGTCGACCTGATCCCCACCTACAAGACCCACCGCGTCGCCGAGACCGCCACCGCCGGCGAGGAGGAGGTCCCCGACACCCTCGCCCCCCAGGTCCCGGTGATCGAACAGGTCCTGGACGCCATCGGCATCGCCCGCGTCGGCGTCCCCGACTACGAGGCCGACGACGTGATCGGCACCCTGGCCACCCGCGCCACCGGCCCCGTCGAGATCGTCACCGGCGACCGCGACCTGTTCCAACTGGTCGACGACGCCCGCGCGGTGACGGTCCTCTACCCCGCGAAGGGCGTCGGCGCCGCCCAGCGCATGGACGACGCGGCCCTGCTGGAGAAGTACGGTGTCCCCGGCTCGTCCTACGCCGATCTCGCCGCCCTCCGCGGCGACGCCAGCGACGGCCTCCCGGGCGTGAAGGGCATCGGCGAGAAGACCGCCACCCAACTGATCCAGACCTACGGCGACCTCCCCGCCGTCCGCGCCGCCGCCGCCGACCCCACCTCCAAACTCACCCCGGCCCGCCGCAAGAACATCCTCGAAGCAGCCCCCTACCTCGACGTCGCCCCCACCGTGGTCCGCGTCGCCACCGACATCCAACTCCCGCCCTTCGACCCCCAGTTGCCCCGCGAACCCCGCGACCCCATGGCCCTCGAACACCTCGCCACCCGCTGGGGCCTCGGCACCTCGCTGACCCGCCTCCTGGACACCCTCGCGGCCAACCACTGAGTTCAGCGGTTGGCTCCCGGCCGTGAGTTCTCCGCGAGGCGTGTGCCTGGCGGGTACCACGAGCGTTCCGCCAGCGCCGGTGTACGCCATGGCGGCCACAACGGGGATGCGGAGCCGGATGCAGGTCTTCACCATGCGGGGGGGTGCGGGCGGCCGTCACACCGGCGGAGCCTCCGTCACTTGTCCGCAGTGGAGGGCCGTCAGGTCTTCAGGCCCGTCATCTCGCTGAAGGCTGCCGTGCCGGAGTAACCGATCAGGAAGCCGACCAGCAGACCACCCCAGAAATCCTCAACGGTGATGAAGGACTGCGCCTCTGACTTCCGGGCCGAGAAGATGATGGCGGCCCAGCTGAGGATCGCCGAGAGCGCCAACGCGAGGAGGGCAGCCCCGGTATGGCCATGATCGAGGAGGCCGTCGGTCCTTGCGCCCTGCAGGGATCGCGCGGCACTCCCGACCACCCCGCCTGAGGCCCCGCCCAGCATGACGTTGCGCATCGCGGACTTGACGGGAACGGTGAACGAGGTGGTGTTCGAGAAGACCCGCCTGCGCCCGCCCGCGGTACCTCCGGATTCCGGTGGCGGGCGCTCCCCATCGTCGGCGGGCTTCGATGTCGGCCTGACCTCGAACCCGTAGATCACCGTCAGCTGCAGGTGGTACTTCGCAGGAATGAAGAAGGGGCTACGACCGGTTCCCAGCCGGATGGTCCAGACGTCGGTGCAGCCCGGCTCGAGTGCGGCGCTGGCCGGAAGCGAGCCAACCAGTTTGGCTCGCTCGCCGCTGTCGCGCATAGTGACGTTGGTATCGCCGTGTCTGTTGGTGACGCGCACGTTCCGCAAGTAGCCCGAGATGTTGACGTCGCCATGGATCGATTCGACATGGAGCTGGGACTTGACCTTCAGCCAGGTGACTCGATTCGCCCGTTCCAACTCGCCCACCTGGCGGCGGATTCGCCTGCCCTGCGGGCCCTCGCGATCCGCCAGGTCCGCGAACTCCTCCTCCAGGTCCGCGATGCGGCGGTCACGGGCCCCGATCTCCTTGACCGCCTTCCGTTCCGCGCGGCGGCCGCGCCACCCCAAACCGGGTTCGGGCGGGCCGTTGGGACGCTGGCGGAGCTGTGTCGGCAGGCTCAATTCGACCGAGTCGATCCAGGCGGACTGGGCGAACGGATTCTTGATGTGCAGGTAGAGCGTGAAGTCAGTGCCGGAGTAGACGTCTGGGACTGAGAGGTCAACCGACAGGTCCAGCAAGCCCAGCTGAGCCGGAAGCTCGTTCGGTGGGATCGTCACACCGGTAGACGCTATCGGCCGACGAACGCTCGCGCGGCCGTTTCCACCGGACAGCGTTCGACCCACCGCACAGCAGCCGGACACGCTCTACGGCACCATCGCGCAGTCGCAGCACTCGGACCTCGTCCCTGCACAGCGGGCCGCCGGCTGACGATCACGTACACGTCGCCGCCCCTCGCCGAATTGCAGAGAGCTCACAACAACTCCTCCCCACAGCCGAGGAGTTCCGTACCGACGGCGGCGGCCGTCTCCATGCACCCCATGGCCCTGGAGTCCCTCGCCGAACGCTGGGGCCTCGGCACCTCCCTGACCCGCCTCCTGGAGGTCCTGGCCGCGCGCCGGTAACGCGTCAGCTGCACGGGTTCCGGGTGGCTGTGGGAGTGTTCCCGGCCGGGGGGCGGTGGAGGTCGTACCAGAGGACGGGCTCGTCGAGGCGGGCGGCGTCGCCGGCGATGGTCAGGTTGGGCAGCAGCGAGGGGTCCGGCTGGGGAATCTCGCCGTAGTCCTCGTCGTCGGCGGCGACCGGGAGCTGGTGAATGATGGCGGCGATCCGCGCCGGAAGGTGAATGTCCAGGCCTTCGCGGCCGCGGGCGATGATGTCGTCGCGGACGTGGGTGGGGAGCAGGCTGCCGTCGAATGCGACGGGGGCGACAGGTGAACGGGGCTCCTCGGCCATCGCCTCGGCCCGATAGCGCCACAGGTCGGCGTCCTCGAACTCGGCGCAGCTGCGGTGCAGCAGGTTGAGGCAGCTGGCGGCGGTGTAGCTGCCGGCGCCGGCGGCGAACTCCCACCAGAACTGCGCGGCCTCCCGGTGGCCGGTCGCCTGGAGCAGGGCCCCGAGGACCAATGCGCCCCCGGGGTGGATGCGGTGACTGTTGACCAGTTGCCCCAGCGAGGTGGGGGCCTGGGGCTGGGCGAGGACGAGCGAGACGGCGAGGCCGAGTTCGTGAGCCGCCTGGTCATGTTCAGTGCCCATCGGGTGCGGCGCACCGAACAGGCGGCTCCAGACGTTGCGGGCCGCGACCGCCGGTTCCGGCTCTGACGGGTCGTGGTGCCCCTCGTCGGTCGGTCCGGTCCGCTGTCCTGCGCAGGAGGAGGCGGAGCCCGAGCGGTCGCGTCCCATGGTCACTCCTCGTTCTCTGTTTCCTCTGCACCCAGCAGGCGGCGGAGCTTGCGCATTCCCTGGTGGACGGTGTCTTTCGTACGTTCCTCGGACATGCCCAGGCTCTCGGCGATCACCGGGTAGTCGTGCCCATGGCCGTGACGCAGGAGCACTGCCGTGCGCTGGATCTCGGGGAGGCGCCGCAGCGCCCGATCCACGTCCTGGCGCTGGCCGAGATCCCTCAGTTTGCCCTGGGCCCGCTCGACAGGCCGGCGACCGCCCTGCAGGTTGCGGGGCGGCTGTCCGGCACCGAGGACGGTCTCGGTGGTGTTCACGATCAGGTTGGCGAGCAGCTTTCGGGCCGCATAGGCCGGATACTCCTTGCGCCTCAGGGCACACCATTGGTCCTTAACCTGCCGCTTCAGCTCCTCAACCGCCCGCAGGGCGCGCTCCTCCTCGTGGAGCCTGTCGCAAGCAAGGTCGAGCCAGACGCCGCTGTACCTGTCGCAGAACGCGTCGTACGACCGTCGCAGTTCTGTCCCCTGGTGGAGGCGCGGCGCCTTCTCGTGCTGATTCACGTATTGATTCCTCCATCGGCCGGCCTCTCTGCCGACCTCAAGTCTTGTTCCGTAGCGACCCGTTCACTCTCCGCATTATCACCATGAAAGCGCATCGGACCATCGCATATGAAGTCGATCACACAACTGAACCTTATGACACCATAATTGACGATCATTCAAATGATGAATCGTCAATTACCGCTCGGAGACGATCGAACTGGAGGCGTTGAGTGGCAGGCCGTGGCACTCGGTGGCGAACCCCACAGCTTCGCCTTGATTGCCCGCCGGGAGCTGTGGGCATAGTGGGAGGAAGTCACGCCGAGGACTGGGGGGAACTGATGGCGGACGAAACCACGGGAAGCGACGACACACCCGGTGCCGAGGTGACCCTCGACATCCACCGCCCGCACTCCGCGCGGATGTACGACTACTTCCTCGGCGGCACCACCAACTTCGAGCCGGACCGGACCGCCGCCGCGCAGACCCTCGCGGTGTTCCCCAACGCGCCGGTCGCCGCCCGCGCCAACCGGGCCTTCATGCGCCGGACGACCAGAATGCTGGCCCGGCACGGCATCACCCAATTCCTCGACATCGGCACCGGCATCCCCACCTCGCCGAACCTGCACGAGGTCGCCCAACAGGTCAACCCCTCCTGCCGGGTGGTCTACGCGGACAACGACCCGATCGTGCTCACCCATGCGCGGGCGCTGCTGCGCAGCACGCCGGAGGGCCGCACCGCCTACATTCAGGCGGACGTGCGTGACCCGGAGCACGTGCTCGACGCCGTCAAGATGACCGGGGTGATCGACCTGGACCGGCCGGTGGCGCTCAGCATGAACGCGCTGCTGCACTTCGTCTCGGACGGCGACGGCGCGTACGAGATTGCCGAGGTGTTCAAGCGCAGGCTGCGCGCGCCCGGGAGCGCCTTGGTGCTGTCGCACATCACCCCCGACTTCGCGCCCGAGGAGACGGCTCGCGGCGTCCGCGCGTACCGGGCGTCCGGCACGTACGTCCAGACTCGCGCCCAGGCCGAGTTCGCCCGTTTCTTCGAGGGCTGGAAGCTGGCCGACCCCGGCATCGTGTCCACCCCGCGCTGGCGTCCGGACGCCGAATCCGCCCGGATCGAAGTCACCGATGCGCAGGCTTCCTGCTACGGGGCGGTGGCGTTCCGTCCCTGAGCCCGTGAACGGCGTCGGGCCCGGCCGCTGCGGAGAGCAGCAACCGGGCCCGAGGTGTGGAGAAGGTCAGCCCACCGACGAGTAGGCGATGATGCCGCGGCGCATGCCGTCGACGGCCTTGCGGGCGGTGCGGCGGAGTTCGACGTTGTCGCCGGCGGCGTCCTGGATCTGGCCGAGGACGTCGATGAGTTGCTTGGTCCAGCGGACGAAGTCGCCGGCGGGCATGTCGGCGTCGCGCAGCACGGCGTCCAGGTCGTGGCCGAGCGCCCAGCGGTAGGCGGCCCAGGCGAAGCCCAGGTCGGGTTCGCGCTGGCCGACGCCCTCGGCGGTGGAGATCTTGTGCTGTTCCTCCAGGGCGTCGAGTTTGCCCCAGATGCGGACCATCCGGCCGAGTGCGTCCTTGGCGCCGCCCTCGGGGACGCGGGGGGCGGTGGCGTCGTCGGACTGCCGGGCCTCGTAGACCAACGCGGAGGCGCAGGCGGCGAGTTCGGCGGCGGCGAGGCCGTCCCAGATGCCTTCGCGGATGCATTCGGAGGCGAGCAGGTCGAGTTCGCCGTAGAGCCGGGCCAGGCGCTTGCCGTCGTCGGTGACGGTGTCGCCGCTGAGGTAGCCGAGCTCGGTGAGCAGCCCGCAGACGCGGTCGAAGGTGCGGGCGATGGTGTGGGTGCGGGAGCGCATCCGGCGTTCCAGCAGTTCGGTGTCGCGGTGCAGGCGGTAGTAGCGCTCGGACCAGCGGGCGTGGTCCTCGCGTTCGTCGCAGCCGTGGCAGGGGTGCTGGCGCAGGGCGACCCGCAGCCGGGCGATCTCGGGGTCGTCGGCGGCGGCGGCGCGGCCCTTGCGGTAGCGCTCGGGTTCGAGGTGGCCGGCCTTGGTCCGCAGCGCGGAGGCGAGGTCGCGCCGGGACTGCGGGCTGCGCGGGTTGAAGGACTTGGGGATGCGCATCCGGTCCATGGCGGCGACCGGGTACGGGAAGTCGATCATCGCGAGGCGCTTGACCTGGCGCTCGGCGGTGAGCACGACGGGGCGCGGCCCGTCCTGGTAGTCGGGGTGGCGGGGGCCGGTGCGGCCGTGCCGCCCGCGGACGTCCGGCGGCAGGCCGGGGTCCAGGACGAGGGCGAGGCCGGCGAACTTGCCGGTGGGGACGTGGATGATGTCGCCGGGCTTGAGCTGCTCGATGGAGTCGACGGCGGCGGCGCGGCGCTGCGAGGAGCCTTCGCGGGCGAGTTCGTTCTCGCGGTCCTTGAGCTGCCGGCGCAGCGACATGTATTCGTCGAAGTCGCCGAGGTGGCAGGTCATCGACTCGCGGTAGCCGTCCAGGCCTTCTTCGTTGCGCTGGACCTGGCGGGCGATGCCGACCACCGAGCGGTCGGCCTGGAACTGCGCGAAGGAGGTCTCCAGCAGTTCGCGGGAGCGGTGCCGTCCGAACTGGCCGACCAGGTTGACGGCCATGTTGTAGGACGGGCGGAAGGAGGACTTCAGCGGGTAGGTGCGGGTGCCGGCCAGGCCGGCCAGCGCCTCCGGGTCGAGGCCGCGCTGCCACAGCACCACGGCGTGGCCCTCGACGTCGATGCCGCGGCGGCCGGCCCGGCCGGTGAGCTGGGTGTACTCGCCGGGGGTGATGTCGGCGTGGGTCTCGCCGTTCCACTTGACCAGCTTCTCCATGACCACCGAGCGGGCGGGCATGTTGATGCCGAGGGCGAGCGTCTCGGTGGCGAAGACGGCCTTGACCAGGCCCTTGACGAAGAGTTCCTCGACGACTTCCTTGAACCGGGGCAGCATGCCGGCGTGGTGGGCGGCGATGCCGCGCTCCAGGCCGTCGAGCCACTCGTAGTAGCCGAGCACGTTGAGGTCCTCGTCGGGGATGTCGCGGCAGCGTTCCTCGACGAACTGGCGGACGGTGAGGCGGTCGGCGTCCCGGTTCAGGCGCAGGCCGGAGTTGAGGCACTGCTGGACGGCGGCCTCGCAGCCGGCCCGGCTGAAGATGAAGGTGATCGCGGGGAGCAGGCCCTCGGCGTCGAGCCGGTCGATGACGTCGACCCGGCCGGGCGTCCACACCCGGCCGGGGCGGCCGGTGGGCATCGAGCGGCCGCGGCCGCGGGCGAACCTGTCGCGGCCGCGGTCGGACTCGGAGCGGGCCAGCCGCACCAGTTCGGGGTTGACCGCCTTGGCGGGGTTCTTCAGGCTGCCCTTGGGGCGGCCGTCCCGGTCCGGGCTGGCGAACAGGTCGTACATCCGGTTGCCGGCCATCACGTGCTGCCAGAGCGGCACGGGACGGTGCTCGGAGACGATGACCTCGGTGCCGCCGCGGACGGTGTCCAGCCAGTCGCCGAACTCCTCGGCGTTGGAGACGGTCGCGGACAGCGACACCAGCGTCACGGATTCGGGGAGGTGGATGATGACCTCCTCCCAGACGGCGCCGCGGAAGCGGTCGGCGAGGTAGTGGACCTCGTCCATCACCACGTAGCCGAGGCCGTCGAGGGCGCTGGAGCCCGCGTACAGCATGTTGCGCAGCACCTCGGTGGTCATCACGACCACCGGTGCGTCGCCGTTGACGGAGTTGTCGCCGGTGAGCAGGCCGACCTTGGCCTGGCCGTAGCGCTTGACCAGGTCGCCGTACTTCTGGTTGGACAGCGCCTTGATGGGCGTGGTGTAGAAGCACTTGCGCCCGGCGGCCAGCGCCAGGTGGACGGCGAACTCGCCGACGATGGTCTTGCCGCTGCCGGTGGGGGCGGCGACCAGGACGCCCTTGCCGCTCTCCAGCGTCTCGCAGGCGCGGAGCTGGAAGTCGTCGAGCGGGAAGTCGTACAGCTGCTTGAAGCCGTAGAGGGCCGTTGCCTGCTCCTTGGCGCGCTCGCGGGAGGCCGCGTACCGCTCGGCGGGGCTGAGCTGCTCTTCGGGCGTGGGGTTGCCGTGCACTGGCGTCACCTTTTCTTCCCGTGGGTGTGGCTGGACGGGGGCGCAGACGGCGACGCCTGCGGCTGCGGGGCCGTGGCCTGGAACGGCGACGGGGCGCAGCGGGTGCTTGGGGTGTGGTGATCGAGCATCTCAGCCTGAGATTACCCGCCTGGAGTGACATCAACATCAGACTTTTCCGGCAGCTGAAAGCGGGCCGGGCGGAGCGTGCGAAGCGTGAGCGGGCCGCTGCCCGGGGTGATCGGAAACGGGCCGTGGGACGACATGGAACGGGGCATGGGGTATGGCGTGTGGCATGGCGTGGGACGCGGCGCGGGCGATGGCGTGGGGCGCGGTGGAACGGGCGGGAAAACCGGGTGCGGGTCGAACTCGCGTTCCGCTAGCGTCCTGCCCGTGGCCAAGTTGAACCAGATCATCGCCGTGGAAAAAGGCGTCAAGTCGAAGTCGTTCCAGGAGCTGACGCAGGCTCACCAGGATCTGCAGAAGCCCGCCCTGCTGGCCGGCATCTCCCGGGCGTACCAGCCGAAGGACGAGGAGGGCGAGCAGTTGCCGCCCGAGTCGACCAGGGTGCAGGTCAAGGCGGAGGACGTGCTGCGCACCACCGCCGCGACGCTCACCCGGCTGTTCGACGTCACCGCGACGAAGGACTGGGCCAACACCGAGGCCCGGGCGGACGTGGTGGTGGACGGGCGGACGCTGGTGGCCGGCGCGCCCGTCACGTACCTGCTGTTCCTGGAGAAGCAGTTGACCGACCTGCGGACGTTCGTCCGCAAGCTGCCGGTGCTGGACGCCGCCGAGTCCTGGTCGCACGACCCGTCCTCGGACGCGTGGAAGACCGAGGCGGTGCGCACCATCCGCACCAAGAAGGTGCCGCGCAACCACGTGAAGGCGGAGGCGACGGAGAAGCACCCGGCGCAGGTCGAGGTCTACTACGAGGACGTCGCGATCGGGTACTGGACGACCGTGAAGTTCTCCGGCGCGCTGCCGGCGCGGCGGGTGAACGAGCTGCTGGAGCGGGTGGAGAAGCTCCAGCAGGCGGTGCAGTTCGCCCGTGAGGAGGCGAACGCCGCGGAGGTCACCGACCGCCGGGTCGGCGACGCCGTGTTCGGCTACCTGTTCGGGTAGCCCCAAGAGCCCCCCGGGTGAGACCGGGGGTGGCGCGAAAAGCGCAAGCTGACACTGAAGTTGAAGCTGACTTCGGGGTACACGGTGGAGGTTCGAGTCCTCCCCCCGGCACCAACGCGCGCCGGGGTGGCCCAACTCGGCAGAGGCAGCCCCGTCAATCTCAGACTCTCGCTCAAGTCTCAGCATTCGCCGCCGAGCGCCGGATCGACCGGCCGAGGGCCGGTGACGTCGGATGCGGGTTCGACTCCCGCCTGCACCTCTCCCTGGTGCGGTAGCTTCAATGGCAAAGCACGACGTCGTGAGAGTGACCCTCGGCCTTAAACGTGCCGGCGCAGAACAATTGGGTGGCACCTCAGGGGCCCGGGAGCTGGATACCGCTCCCGGGCCCCGTCACGTTCCGGGGCCCGGTCGGGTTCCGGGGCCCCGTCAGGTTCCCGGTGGTGGTCGACCTTCCCGGCGGCCGACGTTCCAGTGGTCGACGTTCCAGTGGTCGACGTTTCCGAGAAGTGTTCACATCCTGAGTTTCAAATGTCTTCAAGTGGTCGCGGCTTCGACCGTTTTCGATCGGAACACGACCAGCTTCGAACGATTTCGGTCAACACTCGGCCGAACTGCGATCCGGTTCCTACAGTCGTGCCGACCGACCCGGCCACGACAGCAGAAGGACAGGCAATGGCGAACCTCGAGACCTCGCTCAAAGAAGCCATGACCATCGAAGGCGCCATCGGGGTTGCCCTGGTGGACTACGGCAGCGGGATGGCGCTCGGCACCCTCGGCGACGGCGGGGAGATCGACCTGAATGTCGCCGCGGCCGCCAATACCGACCTGGTGCGTGCCAAGATGCGGGCGATGGAGATGCTCAACCTCCACGACGACGGCATCGAGGACATCCTGGTCACCCTGACCGGGCAGTACCACCTGATCCGCCCGCTGACCACGGCCGGCGGACGCGGCCTGTTCCTCTACCTCGCGCTCAACCGCAGCCGGTCCAACCTGGCGATGGCCCGGCACCAGTTGAAGCGCATCGAGGCGTCCCTGGAGGTCTGAGCGCGGGGCGGCGGCCCGCGGGCCGCCGGAAACAAAGGGGAGGAAGCATGCCCGTACCGCTGTACCAGGCCAAGGCCGAGTTCTTCCGGATGCTCGGCCACCCGGTCCGGATCCGAGTGCTCGAACTGCTCCAGGCCGGGCCGACGCCCGTCCGGGACCTGTTGCCCGAGCTCGACGTCGAACCCTCCAGTCTCTCCCAGCAGTTGGCCATCCTGCGCCGCTCCGGCCTGGTCACCGCCACCCGGGAGGGCTCCACCGTGGTCTACGCACTCGCCGGCGCCGATGTCGCCGAACTGCTGCGCACCGCCCGCCGGATACTCACCGAGCTGCTCGCCGACCAGGGCATGCTCCTGGAGGAGCTCCGCGCCGCCCGCTGACACCCCGACGGGCCACCCGCCGGCACTCGGGGTGGCCCGCGAGGGCTGCCCGCCCGGGCGAGTTCGAGCGCGAGTTCGGGACGAGAACCGAACTCGCGCAACCACATGCAACCACTCGACCACTCCTCCTGCTCGACACCTTCGCCCCCCCGGGCGTTCCGCGGGCGTCCCCGGGGTGTCCCTCCAGGCATCCCCCGGTCGCGGTTTATGTTGTGTGACATTTCACAGGTCATACTTCTAGCCGAACCCACCCCTGCCCGGCAACCATCGGCGGGTGACCCACACCGACCCCTTCCTCGCGCTGAGCGCCGCCGCCGGCCGCTTCAGCTACGGCTCGCCCCGCGCGGTCACCCTCGCCGCCGATGCGAGCCGCGCCCTGTTCCTGCGCTCCGCCGGACCGACCGACCCGGTCGAGCGCCTGTGGAGCTACGATCTGACGACCCATCAGGAATGCCTGGTGGCCGACCCGTCGACGCTCGCTCCCGACCGCACCGGCGCGGTCGGGAAGCTGCCTCCGGTGGAGCGCCGGCTGCGCGAGCGGATCCGGGTGTGGGCGCCCGGCATCGGCTCGTTCGCCGCCACCACCGACCTCGGCACCGCGGTCTTCGCCCTCGACGGCCGGCTGTTCCACTGCGACACCACGACCGGCGACTGCACCGAACTCCCCGTCGCCGGGCCCGCGTTCGACCCGCGCCCGAGCCCGGACGGCTCGCTGGTCGCGTACGTCGCCGACGACGCCCTGCACCTGACGCCGACCGATCCGACCGGCCGGGCGGACGGGGCAACCGCCCCGCGCAGCCGGACGGAGGGCAGGCTCAGCCCGGCGGACGGCGCGCGCTGGGGCGTGGCGGAGTTCGCGGCGGCCGAGGAGCTGGGCCGTTCCCGGGGGCACTGGTGGTCGCCCGACGGCGCCGCGCTGCTGGCCGCCCGGGTGGACGAGTCGGCGCTGCCGCTGCGGCACCTCGGCGACCCGGCGCACCCCGAGCAGGCGCCGGATTCGTTCGCGTACCCGCAGACGGGCGGCCCGAACGCGGACGTCCAGCTGTGGGTGCTGCCGCTGAACGGCGGGGGCACGCAACTGCGCTGGGACGACGCCGAGTTCCCGTACCTGCTGGCGGCCGACTGGGACGGCGGCGGGGAGATCCTGCTGACCGTCGCGGACCGGCTCCAGCAGCGGGTGCTGCTGCTGACCGCCGACCCGGTCACCGGCGTCACGCGCGAACTCTCCCGCACCGAGGACGAGTTCTGGGTCGACCCGCTGCCGGGCACGCCGCAGCGGCTGCCCGACGGCCGGGTGCTGACCTCACTGGACACCCCGGCGGCCCGCGGGCTGGCGCTGGACGGCAAGGCGCTCACCGACGAGCGGCTCCAGGTGCGCCGGGTGGTCGGCCCGTGGCAGGGCGGCCTGCTGGTCGAGGCGGGCGACGGCGACCCGGCCGACCAGCAGGTGTTCCTGCTGGACCCGGACGGCGGCGCCCCGCAGCGGCTCACCGACGGCCCGGGCGTGCACACGGTGGCCGCGCACGGTGACGGCGTCCTGCTGCTGACCGAGGCCGGCCCCGACGGCGTCCGCCGCACCTGGCACCACCACGGCGCCCGCACCGCCTTCCCCGACCTGTCAGCCGAACTCCCCTACCGGCCACAGCCGTTGCTGCGACGCGTCACCGAGCACGGGCTGCCCTCGGCGGTGCTGTACCCGCGCGACCACGTCGCGGGGAACCGGCTTCCGGTGCTGCTGGACGTCTACGGCGGGCCGGGCTACCAGGCGGTCGCCAACGAGCCGCGCCGCTGGCAGCTGAAGCAGTGGTGGGCCGACCGGGGCTTCGCGGTGGTGACCGTGGACAACCGCGGAACGCCGTTCGTGTCACCGGAGTTCACCCGGGCGATCTTCCGTCGCTTCTCGCAGGTGGCGATCGACGACCAGGTGGCGGCGCTGCACGCGCTGGGCGCGGCGCACCCCGATCTGGACCTGACCCGGGTGGGCGTGCGCGGCTGGTCGTACGGCGGGTACTTCGCGGCGCTGGCGGTGCTGCGCCGTCCGGACGTGTTCCACGCGGCGAGCGCGGGTGCGCCGCCGACCGACTTCCGGCTGTACGACACGGCGTACACCGAGCGGTACTTGGGCCTGCCGCAGGACAACCCGGAGGGGTACGCGGCGGACTGCCTGCTCGCCGACGCGCCGTCACTGCGCCGTCCGCTGCTGCTGATCCACGGGCTGGCGGACGACAACGTGCACCCGTCGCACTCGCTGCTGCTGTCGCAGGCGCTGACCCGGGCGGGCCGCCCGCATGCGGTGCTGCCGCTGCCCGGGGTGAGCCACATGCTGCCGGACGGGGAGCTGGAGCGGGTGGCCGCGGCCGAACTCGCGTTCTTCCGCGAGAAGTTGGGCCTCCCGGCGGAGCGGGGACTCCCGGCGGATTTCCAGGAGGAGTTGGGCGCCACCCCTTCCGCCTAAAGCATCACATGTGAAATATTACAGGCCATTCCTTTACCTCCCCCTTCCATCAAGGAGAAGGTCACTTGCGCAGACTCCCCACAGCCCTCCTGGCTGCGCTGACCACCGGCGCGATAGCCCTGACCGCCACCCCCGCGCAGGCCCAACCGCCGTCCACCACCGCGCAGTCGGCGCCGACCGAGGGCCGGGAGGCCCCGCCGTCGCCGGTGCCGCCGCAGGAGCGGGCCCGGCAGGCGCTCAAGGCGCAGGCCATGGCGCAGGTCAACCAGGGCCAGGTCGCCAAGAGCGACAAGGGCACCACCCCGGCCAAGGTGAAGATCGGCAACGACTACGTCCAACTCGCCCACCAGCGCACCGACAAGGTGTTCGTGATCCTCGCCCAGTTCGGCGACCAGGTCGACAACACCACGCTGTACGACGGCAAGCCGCGCTACGGCGGCACCCCCGGCCCGCAGCACAACCGGATTCCGCAGCCGGGCACGAACGACACCCACACCTACTGGCAGAGCGACTTCAGCCGCGACTTCTACCAGAAGATGTTCTTCGACGACACGCCCGGCGCGAACTCGATGCGCAACTTCTACCGCACCCAGTCCTCGGGCCGGTACGACATCGAGGGCACCGTCACCGACTGGGTCACCCTGCCGTGGAACGAGGCCCGCTACGGCTCCAACAAGGGCCCGCAGGGCGGCGGCGGTTGGACGCAGGCGCAGGAGTTCGTCCGGGACGCCACCAAGGCCTGGTACGACGGCGAGATCGCCAAGGGCCGTACCGCGGCGGACATCAGGGCGCAGCTGTCGCAGTACGACGTCCAGGACCGCTACGACTACGACAAGGACGGCGACTTCGACGAGCCGGACGGCTACCTCGACAACGTGATCGTGGTGCACGCCGGCGTCGACGAGACCTGGGGCGGCGGAGCGCAGGGCGGCGACGCCCTGTGGGCGCACCGCAGTTGGACCTTCCCCGACCCGTCCGGGCAGACCGGCCCGGCGGGCAACCGGATCGGCGGTGCGCCGGTCGGCGACACCGGGCTGTACGTGTACGACTACGTGCAGGCGGGCGAGAACAGCGGGGTCGGCCTGTTCTCGCACGAGTTCGGGCACAACCTGGGCCTGCCGGACCTGTATTCGACCAACGGCGGCGACAATGCCGTCAGCTTCTGGTCGTTGATGTCCTCGGGCTCGTACCTGGGCCGGGGGAAGAACACCACCGGTGAGTTCCCGGGCGATCTGGACGCCTGGAGCAAGCTGCAGATGGGCTGGCTGAACTACGACGAGGCGCAGGCCGCCACGCGTTCCAGCCACACCCTGGGCGTGTCCGGGTACAACACCGATCAGGCGCAGGCCGTGCTGGTGCACCTGCCGCCGGGTTCGACCACGACGACGCTGGCCGACCCGTTCGAGGGCGGCGCGCAGTGGTGGAGCGACACCGGCGACAACATGGACGCGTCGCTGGCCCGCACCGTGGACCTGACCGGCGCCTCCGCGTCGGCCGCGCTGGACGCGGCCGCCTGGTGGGACACCGAGCAGGACTACGACTTCTTCACCGTGGAGGCCTCCGCCGACGGCGGCCGGACCTGGACGCCGCTGCACGGCACCGCCGACGGGCGGCCGATCGGCGACACCAGCGCCAACACGCCGGGGCTGAGCGGCAGTTCGGGCGGCTGGCAGCAGCTGCACATCCCGTTGGACGGGTTCCTGGGCAAGCGGGTGCAGGTGCGGTTCCACGTCACCTCCGACACCAACACGCACGGCCGGGGCGTGCTGGTGGACGCGGTGAAGCTGACCGCGGACGGCGCGGTGCTGCTGTCCGACGGTGCGGAGAACGGCCCGGGCGACTGGGCGGCCGTCGGGTTCTCGGTCATCCACGGCAAGGACGCCGTCAAGCAGCACCCGCGGGCCTACCTGGTGGAGAACCGCCGGTACGCCGGGTACGGCGCGTTCCTGAAGACCGGGCCGTACAACTTCGGGTACTCGGGTGTGCCGGGCAAGTCCGATGTGATCGACAACTACCCATACCAGGAGGGGGTGTTGGTGTGGCTGTGGGACACCTCCTACGACGACAACAACACCGTTGACCACCTGGGCGGCGGGCTGATCCTGCCGGTGGACGCGCACCCGAAGGCGCTGCGGTTCGCGGACGGCTCGCTCACCAACGGGCGGTCGCAGTCGTACGACGCGACGTTCTCGCTGAAGAAGACCGACGCGTTCACGCTGCACAAGGCGGGCGCGCCGACCAAGGTGGCCTCGGAGCCGGCGGTGCCGGCGTTCGACGACCACCGCGGGGTGTACAGCGACCCGGCGATTCCGCAGCTCGGGGTGAAGGTGCCGGACACCAACACCCGGATCGAGGTGGTCCGCGAGACCCAGGGCGGGAAGCTGACCACGGTGCGGGTGGGCCCGGCGTCCTGAGTTCCGCACCGGCCGACGGCTGCTCCGCTTGTAAAGCTTTCTTTCGAAAGATAGCTTTAGATGCATGAGCGAACAGCCGTCGGCCGTCCGGCTGACCGACCCGCGCGCCCTGCGCGCCTACGCCCATCCGACCCGGATGGCCCTGGTCGGGCTGCTCCGCGTGCACGGGCCGCTGACCGCGACCCGGGCCGCGGAGCTGCTCGGCACCGAGTCCGTCGCCAGCTGCTCCTTCCACCTGCGCCAACTCGCCAAGTACGGGCTGGTGGAGGAGGCCGGCGGCGGGCGCGGCCGGGAGAAGCCCTGGCGGGCGACCGCGGCCTTCACCAGCTGGGACGCCTCCCCCGCCGACCCGGACCAGGCGGCGGCCGTCGACACTCTGCAACGCGCGGTGCTGGACGGCTACTTCGCCCGCGCCGCCGCCTGGCTGGCGCACCGCGCCGAGGACCCGCCCGAGTGGCGCGAGGCGGCCGGCTTCGGCGACACCGTGGTCCGCGTCACCGCCGAGGAGCTCACCGAACTCCTCACCCGGATCGAGGAGTTGACGCTCCCCTACCTGGAGCGCACGGCGGACGCGCCCGACGGCGCGCGCCCGGTCCAGCTGATGCAGCTGGTCGTGCCGACGGACGTGCGCCCGTGATCGCCCGCCTCCGGATACCCGAACTGCTGCGCGAGCCGGCCTTCCGCCGCTACTGGAGCGGACAGACCGTCTCCTCACTGGGCGATCAGATCACCCTGCTGGTGATCC
The DNA here is from genome assembly GCF_044754805.1 of Kitasatospora sp. NPDC092948. Lineage (NCBI taxonomy): Bacteria > Bacillati > Actinomycetota > Actinomycetes > Kitasatosporales > Streptomycetaceae > Kitasatospora > Kitasatospora sp. NPDC092948. Next base: position 148,837 of record NZ_JBIVPU010000010.1, read on the forward strand.
CGCTGATCGCGGTCTCCGCGCTGCACGCCGACGCCGCGCAGATGGGCTACCTGGCCGCCGCCGGCTACCTGCCGTACCTGCTGCTGTCGCTGCACGCGGGCGGCTGGGCGGACCGCTACGGGCGGCGCCGACGGGTGATGATCGCCACCGACCTGGGGCGCGCCGCGGTGCTGCTGACCGTGCCGCTCGCCTGGGCTGCGGGCGTGCTGACGCTGTTCCAGCTGTACGCGGTGGTGCTGGCGGTGGGCGCGCTGTCGGTGTTCTTCAACGTCTGCAACCCGCCGCTGTTCGTCGCGCTCGTCCCCGCCGACCAGTACCTGCGCGGCCACGCGCTGATCAACGGCAGCCGCGCCGCCACCTACGTGGCGGGCCCCGGCCTGGGCGGTCTGCTGGTCCAACTGCTGGCCGCGCCCATGGCGTTGGTGGTGGACGCGGCGTCCTTCCTGGTGTCGGCGCTGTTCCTGCACCGGATCGACCCGGCGGAGCCGCCGCCCGTCGAGGCCGGTCGCGGCTCGGCCGGCGAGGGCCTGCGCTGGATCCGCCGCTCCCCCGTGATCCGGGCCTCGCTGCTGGGCACCGCCACCGTCAACCTGTTCACTTTCGTCATCGGCGCGCTGTTCGTGCTCTACGCCACCCGGGAACTCGGCTTCAGCGCGGGCCTGTTGGGCACGGTGCTGGCCGCCGGCGCGGTCGGCACGCTGCTCGGCGCGGCGGTCACCGGACGGCTGGCCGCCCGGATCGGCGTCGGGCCGGCCTTCCTGTTCGGGCTGGTGCTGTTCCCCGCGCCGCTGCTGCTGATCCCGCTGGCCGGCGGCTCGACCGCCACCGCCGCCGCGCTGCTGTTCGGCGCCGAGTTCCTGTCCGGCGTCGGTGTGATGATCCTCGACATCTCGGCCGGCGCGATCTTCGCCGCCTGCATCCCCGACGCCCTGCGCTCCCGGGTCTTCGGTGCCTACCAGGCCGTCAACTACGGTGTGCGGCCGCTCGGTTCGCTGCTCGGCGGCCTGCTCGGCGCCACCCTGGGCCTGCGCCCCGCGCTCTGGATCGCCGCGATCGGAGCGGTGGCTTCCGGACTGTGGGTGGTTTTCTCGCCGATCCCCCGGCTGCGCGAACTGCCCGCCCAGGACTCGGCGGTGGACCGCGACGAGGCGGCTGACCAGGAAGAACTGATCGAACACCCGGCCTGACCCCGGGGCGCAAGGGGCGCGCACGATAGCGCATTCGGGCATATGCCCGACGGATATGGCTGAAAGTCTCGCCCTGCGGGGGCCCCGCCGGTAGCGTTGCGTCCCGGTCAGACTACCGCAGGTGAAAGCGGTGGCCAGGGACGCACCGTGCACCGCACGGTGGGGAGGGAACGCCGTTCGTGCCCGGGATCGAAGAGTGCCTTGCGGAAGCCATGGGGATCACCGGCGCGCTCGGGGTCAGCCTGGTCGACTGGACCAACGGCCTGGCCATCGGCACCGCCGGGCTCGGCCCCGACGGTGACCACGAGGTCGGGGCGGCCGACGCCACCGAACTCGCCCGGGCCGTCACCCAGACCCCCTCGTTCGCCGACCCGGACTCCGGCGCCCCGCCGGCCGAGGACGTCATCGTCACCTCGGCCGGCACCTACCACTTGATCCGGTTCGTCCCCACCGCCTTCGACGCGAACGTCTTCCTCTACCTCCGGCTGGACCGCGACCACGCCAACCTGGCGATGGCCCGGATCCGTCTCGCCGCCATCGCCGACCGACTGGTGCTCACCTGATGTGGCCCGCCGACACGCTCAGCCCCGCCTCCACCATCGACCCGCACCTCGTCCCGCCGATGCCGACGGTGCCGCCGCTGCTGGTCGCCTCCCCCCTTCCCGCTCCCCAACTGACCGCCGCCGCCCAGCCGTCGAACCCCCGGCCGCGGCACGCCCACGCCACCACCGCCCCGCAGCAGACCCCCCGGCCGCGGCACACCCGGGCCGCCCCGCTGCCCCGCCGGCGGCGGTCCAGCTGCGCACCGGCGACCACCTTCGAGGCGGCGCTCACCGACCTGGCCGCCGAGGGCGCCACCGGCGTCCTGCACGGCCCGGCCGGCGCGGTGCACCTGGCGGCCGGCCTGGTGGTGCACGCCGAGTCCCCGCGCGGGGCGAGCGTCGGCCACCTGCTCACCGGCGCGGGCCGGATCACCGTCCGCGACTGGGAGGAGAGCGCGGTGCTGAGCGGCGGACACCCCGCCGACCACCTGCTCTCCACCGGCCGGATCGGCCGCGCCGAACTCGAACTCGCCCGCCTGGCCGCCACCTTGGACGGCGCCCACGACGCGCTCGCCCAGCACGACGGCGAGCTGCGCTTCGACTCCGCCGTCCGGCCCGCCTTCCGGCTCGCCCGCCCGCTGTCCGTCCTGGAGCTGCGCGGCGCGGTCGGCCGACGGCGCGCCCTGCTGGACGCCTGCTGGCCGGCCGCCGACCTCGACTCCGTCCCGCCGGTCGCCACCGGCGCCGCCCCGGTCCGCCGCACCGCCGTGCCGCGCCACCGGCGGCAGGCGCTGCTGGCCGCCGCCGACGGCACCCGCACCGTGCCCGAACTGGCCCGGCTGCTCGGCCGCACCACCTTCGGCACCCTGCTGGACGTCCGGCAGCTGGCCGCCGCCGGGCTGCTCACGGCCGTCCCCTCCGACCCGCCTCCGGTCACCGGTCCGCTCCCGGCCGTCCGGCCCGCCGTCCTCCCCGCCCCGCCACCGGCCGCCGGGCCAAGGCCGGCGCCGCCGGACGTGCTGCTGCCGCCCGGCCCGCGCTCCTACGACACCTCGGACCCGGAGGTGGGCCTGCTGCTCCGACTACGTGCCGCCCTGGAGGCCCTGTGACCGCCCTGCCCGCCCGCGCCTGCCTGCCGTCCGAGTCATGAAGCGCACCTTTCGTCAACTGACCGCGAGGAGGACGTCCGTGCTGCCCGAAGCCGAGGTCCAGGCCGAACTGCGCGGCCTGCGGTCCCGCGTCCCGCATCTGACGGGTTCGCTGGTCGCCACCGTCGACGGCCTGGTGGTGGCCCACGACACCAGCGCCCTGGAGGCGGAGAGCGTGGCCGCGCTGACCGCCGCGGCGCTCGGCGTCGGCGCGCGGCTCACGGAGGCCACCGGGCAGGGCGCCTTCCTGGAGCTGATCACCCGCGGCGAGCGCGGCTACACGGCGACGTACGCGGCCGGCTCGTACACGGTGCTCACCCTGCTGGCGGGCGCGCAGGCCAACGTCGGCCGGCTGCACCTGGAGGCCCGCCGGGCCGGGGCCCGGATAGCTGCCCTCGCCGACACGGACCTCGACCGCAGCCCGCTCTGACGCTCCTCCCCTCCCCCCTTTGACGCTCGTCTCAGCTCGTGTCAGCTCGTGTCAGCTCGTGTCATCTCCGCACACCCGGTCCGTCGATCCGACGTGCCGTCAATTCGCTCATTCGCTCATCGGAAGAGGTACTTGCTCCATGTCCACCCTGGAAACCGCGCTCAAGGACATCATGGGGTCGATCGAGGGCACCATCGGTGTCGCCCTGGTCGACTACAACAGCGGGATGGCCCTGGGCCTGATCGGCGGCGGCCCGGACCTGGACCTGAACGTCGCCGCCGCCGGCAACACCGACGTGGTCCGCGCCAAGCTGCGCGCGATGGAACTGCTCAACCTGAACGAGGCGATCGAGGACATCCTGATCACCCTCTCCACCCAGTACCACCTGATCCGCCCGCTCACCTCCCGCTCCGGCCAGGGCCTGTTCCTCTACCTGGCGCTGGACCGCAACCGGGCGAACCTGGCGATGGCCCGCCACCAGCTGAAGAAGGTCGAGACCGACCTGGAGGTCTGACGCCCAATCTGCTCACGCTCCGGCGGCGCGGCCGAGCGTGAGCAGGCCCCCGGTGGGCACCCGGACGGCGAGCTCGATCCCGTCCACCGGGGTCTGTGCCCGCGCCACCTCCCCGCCCAGGCAGTCCTGCACCAGCAGCTCGACCCGGCCGGGCGGCCGGTCGAACTCGATCCGCACCAGGGTGTCCGGGTCGGCGTTCGCCACCAGCAGCCGCCGCCAGTCGCCGGTGACGCGCAGCGGCAGCGGGGCGTAGCGACCGAAGGCGAGCGCGTCCGCGCTCCGCGCCTCGATCACCGGGTAGGCCAACTCGGGTCGGTGCGGGCGCAGTTCGCCGCGCTGGAGCAGGTCGCGGTGCTCGGTCATGACGCCCAGCCAGAACTTCAGCGCGGCCAGCTGGTCGGCGCGCTGCGCGCCGAGGTCGACGGAGACCTGGGCGGTGGCGAACAGCACCGACTGGAGCAGCACGGCGATCTGTTCCGGGCTCTCCTGCGGGTGCCAGGTCAGCGGGTCGGCGTGCACGGCGAGCGGCCCGGCGGTGAGGCGCAGGTCGGCGGTGCGGACCCGGTTCTCCACCGCGTTGTGCGGGCAGTCCGCGGCCCGGACCATGGTGGCGTACGGCCACAGGCCGGGCCCGAGGTAGTCCTGCCGGTGCTCGACCAGGACGTCGGGGCGGGTGGCGCGGAGGCGTTCGTCGAGGGCGGCGAGCAGTTTCTGCACGCCTTCGGCGACGGTGGCGCAGTCCGCTTCGGGCGAGGCGGCGTGCGGTGCGGCGCCGGGTGCGGGCCGGCGGGCGAAGGTGTCGACGAAGTCGACCTTCAGGCCGTCGACGCCGTACTGCTCGACGGCGGCGGCGAGCCGTTCGACCTGGTGGGCGCGGACGGTGGCGCTGCGCGGGTCGAGCAGGAAGGTCTCCAGTTGCGGCAGGTGGGCGAGGGTGTGTCCGGCCAGCTGTTGCGCCGCTTCGCTGCGGTCGCCGACGAACGGGACGGCGTGCCACAGCAGGTAGTTGAGGCCGAGGCTGCGGACGCGGGCGACGTGCGCGGCGAAGTCCGGGAAGTCGGTGGGGGCGGGCCGCCAGTCGCCGGTGGTGGCGTAGGAGCGGGTGCGTTCGTCGGTCTGCCAGCCGTCGTCGACGATCAGGGTGCGGAAGCCGAGCGGGGCGGCGAGGGCGGCGAGGCGTTCGACGTCGGCGGCGGCCATCGCCAGGTGCAGCGCGTACCAGGTGCAGAACACCGGCTCGAAGGCGGCGTCGGGGACGGTCCGGACGGGCGCGAGGCCGGCCCACCACCGGGCGGACTCCCGTACGGTGTCGGCGAAGTGACGTCTGCTCAGGTCGATGCGCAGCAGGGCCCGGGGGCCGTCCTGTTCGATCCACCAGCTGTAGCGGCCGGTCTCCTCGACCGCGCCTTCGCCGATGGCGACGGGGCGGACGAGCTCGCCGACGGCGAAGGTGCACAGTGCGCGGTCGCCCGGGCCGACCAGGCTGCCGACGGGTGCGCCCTTGGGCAGTGACGCTTCCCGGGGTGTCGCCCAACTCGGGGGCAGCCAGCGGGCGTTGGTGTTGGGCGTCCAGTAGCCGGTGGCGCCGGTGCAGGGCAGTTGCCACTCGATCCGCAGGCGGGCGTCCGGTTCTGCGGTGACGGCCTCGATCACCAGCACACCGGGGGCGGCGAGTTCGGTCACGGTCACGGCCGGGGCCGTCCCGCTGCCGACCGCCGTCACCCGGACGGCGAGCGGGCCGGCGTCGACGGTGCGGGAGGTCTCGGTGCGGCCGGACGGCGGGGCGGAGCCGTCCCAGGACAGTGCGGTCACGCGGGGTTTCCTTTCACGGGGTGGTCCCGCCCCGGCCGGCCGCGGAAGCGGGAGGACGGCCGGTCGGGGCGGGGGTTCTCGGTGCGGCGGCCTGCGACGTGGGCCGGGCTGCGGCGCGCGGCGGGCCTTCGGCCCCGGCGGCGCTATGCCTCGGGGAAGTGGCAGGCGACCTGGCGGGTGGGGGTGTCCGGGGCGAGCTCCGGCGCCTCGGTGCGGCAGAGTGCCTGTGCCTTGGGGCAGCGCGGGTGGAAGGTGCAGCCGGGCGGCGGGGTGGCGGGGCTGGGCGGGTCGCCGAGCAGGACGATGCGTTCGCGGGTGCGTTCGGCGGCGGGGTCGGGCAGGGGGACGGCGGACAGCAGGGCCTTGGTGTAGGGGTGTGCGGGCCGCCGGTAGACGTCGTTCTTGTCGCCGATCTCGACGATCCGGCCGAGGTACATCACGGCGACCCGGTGGCTGATGTGCTTGACCACGGCGAGGTCGTGGGCGATGAACACGTAGGCCACGCCGAGTTCGCGTTGGAGGCGTTCCATCAGGCCGACGATCTGCGCCTGGATGGAGACGTCGAGGGCGGAGACGGGTTCGTCGGCGACGACGAGTTCGGGGCGGGTGGCGAGCGCGCGGGCGATGCCGATGCGCTGGGCCTGGCCGCCGGAGAACTGGTGGGGGTAGCGCTCCAGGTGTTCGGGGGCGAGTCCGACCAGCCGGATCAGGTCGCGGATCTCGCTCGTGATCGCCGCGGCGGACGCGCCCTGGGCGCGCAGGGGTGCGGCGATGATCTGCTGGACGGTCTGCCGCGGGTTGAGCGAGGCGAACGGGTCCTGGAAGATCATCTGGAACTTGCTGCGCAGCGGCCGCAGTCGGCGCTGCGGGGTGCGGGTGATGTCCTGGCCGCGGAAGCTGACGGTGCCTTTGGTCGGGTCGAGCAGCCGGACCAGCATCCGCCCGGTGGTGGATTTGCCGCAGCCGGATTCGCCGACCAGGCCGAGGGTCTCGCCGGGGCGGACGTCGAAGGTGACGCCGTCGACGGCCCGGACGCCGGGGAGGCGGCGCAGCGCGCCGCGCGCGCCGGGGAAGGTAATGCCGAGGTCGCGGACGCTCAACAGGGCTTCGGGGGCGTCGGGTTGGGTGCGGTCGGCCCGGTGGGCGGTCTCGGTGGTCATGCGGTCACCTCATCGAGGACGCAGGCGCTGCGGTGGCCGTCGGCGACGGTGCGCAGCAGCGGCCGGTCGCCGGTGCAGCGGGCGTCGACGGTGGCCGCGTAGGCGGGGCAGCGCGGGTGGAAGGCGCAGCCGGCGGGCGGGGCGAGCAGGGAGGGCGGGGTGCCGGGGATGGCGCGCAGGTCGGTGCCGTCCTCGGCGTCGAGGCGGGGCAGGGAGTCGAGCAGGCCGCGGGTGTAGGGGTGGCGCGGGCCGGCGAACAGCGTGTCGGCGGGGGCCTGTTCGGCGGCGGAGCCGCCGTACATGACGAGGACCTCGTCGGCGACCCGGGCGATCACGCCGAGGTCGTGGGTGATCATGACGATGCCGAGTCCGTGTTCCTGTTGGAGGCGCGTCAGCAGGTCGAGGACCTGGGCCTGGACGGTGACGTCCAGGGCGGTGGTCGGTTCGTCCGCGATGATCAGGTCGGGTTCGCAGGACAGTGCGAGGGCGATCATGGCGCGTTGGCGCATGCCGCCGGAGAACTGGTGCGGGTGTTCGCGGGCCCGGCGGGCGGGTTCGGGGATGCCGACGTCGCCGAGGACGTCGACGGCTCGGGCGTGGGCGGCCTTGCGGGTGCCGCCGAAGTGCTGGCGGTAGGCCTCGGCGATCTGGTCGCCGACGGTGAAGTAGGGGTGCAGGGCTGTCAGGGCGTCCTGGAAGACCATCGCCATCTTCCGGCCGCGCAGGGTGCGGAGCCGGTCGTCGGGGGCGCCGATCAGTTCGGCGCCGTCGAGTTTCGCGGAGCCGGTGACGGTGGCGCCGCGGTGCAGTCCCATGACGGCGAGGGAGGTGACGGACTTTCCGGAGCCGGATTCGCCGACGATGCCGAGGGTGCGTCCGCGTTCGACGGTGAAGTCGACGCCCTTGACGGCGCGGACGGGTCCTTCGGGGGTGGGGAACTCGACGGTCAGGTCGCGGACGTCGAGCAGGGGGTGGGTGGTCATGACAGCCTCGCCCTCGGGTCGATCCAGGCGTAGACGAGGTCCACGACCAGGTTGGAGGTGACGATGAAGAAGGAGGCGAGCAGCGTCACGCCCATGATCACCGGCTGGTCGGACTTGTTGAGGGAGTCGGCGAAGAGCTTGCCGATGCCGGGGAGGCTGAACAGCGATTCGGTGATCAGTGCGCCGGCCAGCAGCCCGCCGAGGTCCATGCCGAGCATGGTGGCGACGGGGGTGAGGGCGGGGCGCAGTCCGTGCTTGCCGACCACGCGGCGCTCCGGCATGCCCTTGGCGCGGGCGGTGCGGACGTACGGTTCGGCCATCGTCTCGATGACGGAGCTGCGGGTCATCCGGGCGTAGATGGCGGCGTTCAGCAGGGCGAGGGTGATCCACGGGAGGATCAGGTTGGTGACCCACTGGCCGGGGTTCTCGCCGAAGGCGATGTACCGGGGGTAGGGGAGGATGCCGGCGACGGTGACGACCACGTAGAGCAGGATCATCGCGGTGAAGTAGACCGGCAGGGCGGCGATGCCGATGGTGCCGACCATCAGGGTGCGGTCGATCCAGGTGCCGCGGCGCAGGGCGGAGACCACGCCGGCGCCGACGCCGAGGACCAGCCAGAGCACGGCGGCGCCGAGCGCGAGCGAGATGCTGGTGGGGAGCCGGTCCATCATCAACGCCCATACGGGCTGGGCGGATTGGAAGGAGTAGCCGAAGCAGGGGAAGCCGCAGTGCACGGCGTACGGGCCGGTGCCGAGGGTCTGGCCGGCGAAGATGCCTCGGACGTAGTGCCAGAACTGGACGATCAGGGGGTCGGCCAGTCCGAGTTGCTGCCGGACGAGTTCGATGCGTTCGGTGGAGCAGTCCTTGCCGCAGAACTGGGCGGCGGGGTCGCTGGGCAGCAGGTAGAAGACGGCGAAGGTGAGCGCGCAGACGATCAGCAGGGTGGCCGCCATCGCGGCCAGCCGGCGGAGCAGGTATCCGATCATGCCCGGCTGCCCTTCGGGTCGAGGGCGTCCCGCAGGGCGTCGCCGACCAGGGTGAAGGCGAGGACGACCAGGAACAGGCAGGCGCTGGGGAGGACGAAGAACATCGGGTCGACCTTGTAGTAGAGCACCGCGTCGGCGATCATCTGGCCCCACGAGGGCGTGGGCGGGCGGATGCCGACGCCGAGGAAGCTGAGCGCGGCCTCGGTGCCGATCAGGCCGGGGACGGCGAGGGTGATGTAGACGATGATCGTGCCGGTGAGGTTGGGCAGGATCTCGCCGAACAGGATGCGGGCGCTGCTCGTGCCGCTGGCGCGGGCGGCCTCGACGTACTCGCGGTGTCGCAGCGAGAGGGTCTGGCCGCGGACGACACGGGCGATGTAGGGCCAGGAGAACAGCGACATGACGCCGATCAGCAGCAGGACGCGGTTGACGTCCCGGGCGACGGAGAGCAGCGCGATCATGAAGATCAGGCTGGGGAAGGACATCATGACGTCCATGAACCGGCTGATCAGGGCGTCGACGCGACCGCCGAAGTAGCCGGCGGTGATGCCGAGGACGGTGCCGATCAGGGTGATCAGCAGGGCGGCGCTGAAGGCGACCAGCAGGCTGATCTGGGCGCCGTAGAGCAGCCGGGCGAAGATGTCGCGGCCGAGCAGTGGTTCGACGCCGAGCCAGTGGTGGGCGCCGATGCCGCCGAGGGAGCCGCGGGGCAGGCCGCCGAGGTAGGGGTCGACGGCCTTCTTGTCGACGGTGTCGGGGCGGGTGCCGCTGATCGCGGTGAGCACCGGGGCGAGGAGTGCGGCGAGCACGAAGAAGGCGATGATGCCGGCGCCGACGAGGGCGGTCCTCTGCCGGCGCAGGCGGTGCAGGGCGAGGGCCCACGGGGAGGCGGGGGCGGCGGCGGTGGCCGGGGCCCCCGCTTCCTCGGCCGGGGCGGCCGGGAGCGGGGTGGTCATGGTGGGCAACTCCCGGTCTAGTTCACGGACTTGAGGCCGATGACCGCGTAGTCCAACTGGCCGGCCCAGACCGGGTGGGCGTAGGCGCCGGCGATGTTGGAGCCGACCAGCACGGGCTTCTTCTGCCAGACCATCGGGACGGCGGGCGAGGCGTCCATGATCTTGGCGTCCAGGGCGAGCCAGGCGGAGTTGGCCTTCTGCAGGTCGTCCATGGCGGCGATCCGGTCGAGTTCGGCGTTGACGGCCGGGTCGTTGAACCGGGTCATGTTGCCGTTGTTGCCCTTGTCCTTGATCGCCCGGCCGTCGAAGATCATCGGCAGGAAGGTGGCGGCGGACGGGTAGTCGGGACACCAGCCGAGGCTGGTGAGGCCGGGCTGCTTGTCCTTGTCGCCGACGATGGAGTTGACGGCGGTGGGGTCGACGGTGGTGATGGTGACGTTCACGCCGGCCCGCTTCAGCGCGGCCTGGACGGCCTCGGCCTGCGCCTTGCCGCCGGTGGAGGTGACCAGCTCGGTGGAGAAGCCGTTCGGGAAGCCCGCCTCGGCGAGCAGCTGCTTGGCCTTCTCGGGGTCGCCGCCCGGCTTGATCATGAAGTGGTCGACGGGCGCGCCGGCGGTGAGCACCGGCGGCAGGTAGGTGGTGGCGATGTCGTTGAACGCGGGGCCGCCCATGGCGGCGGCGAAGGACTCCTTGTCCACCGCGTACTGCATGGCCAGGCGGACCTTGGCGTTGTCGAACGGGGCCTTGGTGGTGTTCATGTCCAGCTTGGTGGTGCAGCCCGCGTTCTCGCTGACCAGCCGCTTCTTCACGTCGGGGTTGGTGAGCACCTCGGAGATCTTCGCGGGCACCAGGTCGACGTAGGAGACGGCGTTCCGGTCGTCGCCCTGGTCGGCGATCAGGCGGTCGGCGATGCCGGTGCCCTTGAGGGTCTGGTCGACGACGATCCGGTCGGGGTAGGCCTTGCGGACCGGGTCGGTGGCCTGGTCCCAGTTGGTGTTGCGGACCAGCACCATGCGCTTGCCCCGGTCGTAGCTCTCGATCTTGTAGGGGCCGGAGGAGACCGGGTGGTTGGAGTAGTTGGCGCCGGTCTCCTTGGCCTTGGGCACCGGCGAGAAGGTGGGCAGCGAGACGGTGAAGGCGAACTCGGCGACCGGGCGCTTGAGGTGGAAGACGATGGTCTTGGCATCGGGGACCTCGATGGCCTCCTTGCCGAGCCGCTCACCGCCGAGCGGGCCCTGGTAGCCGGCCGGGGCGTTGAGGTAGCGCACCGCGTAGTCGGGGCCGCCGGGCAGCTCCGGGGAGTACGACCGCTCGACGTTGTACTTGATGTCGTCGGCGGTGATGGGGGTGCCGTCCTCGTACTTGAGGTTGTCCTTCAGGTGGAAGGTCCAGGTCTTCGCGCCGTCGCTGGGGGTGCCGAGGTCGGTGGCCAGGTCGGGTTCGAGCTTCAGGCCCTCGGCGCCCGGGGCGGCCTTGAAGGTGGTCAGGGTGCGGTAGAGCATGCGCACGCCGACGTCCATCACGGGCATGGTCCAGTTGCGGGCCGGGTCGAGCTGGTCGAAGTCCTGGTTCGACAGGATGGTCAGGGTGCCGCCCTTGACCGGCGTGCCGCCGACGATGCCGTTGCCCGCGGTGGTCACCCCCTGCTGTCCGCCGGTGTCGCCGGTGTCGCTTCCGCTGCTGCTGCACGCGCCGAGGGCGAGGGTGAGGGATGCCGCGATGGCCGCCGCGAGGGCGGTGTGGGTACGCCTGTTCATGAGTGCACTCCGAAACTGGGGGCCGCTCAACCGGGGATCCGTGCCGCCGGGGTCTGGCCCGCTCTGAGGTGTGACCCGTAACATAGTAATGTGAAATTGCACTGCGCAATGAGGCGGCCCGACCGTTACCGAGCCGTGTCATTGCCCGCCGCTCAGCAGTGCAATGTCCTTGCCGCTCACAACAGTTGACCCTGCCCCGCTTCGAGGAGTCCCCCCGCGATGGCCGACCAGCCCGCACTGAACACCGGCAGCCACGACCTGCCCATCACCCCCGCCCTGGCCGCCTACATGGCCGGCCAGTGGGCCGCCACCCCCCTGCCCGCGGACGCCCGCGTCCCCGGCCACGCGTACTTCCCGGCCCGCCGGGCCCGGATCGCCGCCGCCTTCCCCGGCGAGCGACTGTTCGTCCCCGCCGGGCAGTTGAAGATCCGCAGCAACGACTGCGACTACCGCTTCCGCCCGAACAGCGCCTACGCCCACCTCACCGGACTGACCGGCGAGGAGCAGGTCGGCCACGTCCTGGTGATCGAGCCCGACGGCGAGGCCGTGCTGTACCTGCGGCCCCGCTCCGACCGGGCCGACGGCTCCGCCGAGTTCTACCGCGACCGCCGCTACGGCGAGTTCTGGGTCGGCCGCCGCCCCGACCTCGCCGAGGCCGGCCGGCTCACCGGGCTGCGCACCGCCCACCTCGACGACCTGCCGAAGCTGTTCACCGGCAACACCCCCACCCGCGTCCTCGCCGGCGTCGACCCCGCACTCGACGCCCTGGCCGGCCGCCCGGCCGCCGACCGCGCCGCCGGCGACGGACAACTCGCGGCCGCGCTCAGCGAGTTGTGCCTGATCAAGGACCCGTGGGAGGTCGAGCAGCTCCAGCTCTCCGTCGACCACACCGCCACCGGCTTCGCCGACGTGGTCCGCGCCCTGCCCGACGCCCTGCGCCACCACCGCGGCGAACGCGTCCTGGAGGGCGCGTTCAACGCCCGCGCCCGCGCCGAGGGCAACGGCACCGGCTACGAGACCATCGTCGCCTCCGGCGCGCACGCCTGCGTCCTGCACTGGATCCGCAACGACGGCCCGCTCGACCCCGCCCAACTCCTGCTGCTGGACGCGGGCGTGGAGACCGACACCCTCTACACCGCCGACATCACCCGCACCCTGCCGCTGTCCGGCGCCTTCTCCCCCGCCCAGCGCGACGCCTACGAACTCGTCCTCGCCGCCCAGAGCGCCGGCATCGCCGCGCTGCGCCCCGGCGCGTCCTTCCGCGACTTCCACCGCGCCGCGATGCGCGTGATCGCCGAGGGCCTCGCCGAGTGGGGCGTGCTCCCCGTCCCCGCCGAGCAGGCGCTGCGCGAGGACTCCGGCCTCTACCGCCGCTACACCCTCTGCGCCAGCGGCCACATGCTCGGCCTGGACGTCCACGACTGCGCGAAGGCCCGCGCCGAGACGTACCTGGACGGCGTCCTGGAGGAAGGCATGGTGCTCACCGTCGAGCCCGGCCTCTACCTCCAGCCCGACGACCTCACCCTGCCGCCCGCCCTGCGCGGCATCGGCATCCGCATCGAGGACGACCTGGTCATCACCGCCGACGGCGCCCGCCTGATGTCCGCCGCACTGCCGCGGACGGTGGACGGCATCGAGTCCTGGATGGGCGAACTGCTGGCCTGACAACCGGGGCCGCCGGGCGGGTGCGCAGGCTGCTCACTGCCGCACCCGCCCGCGAACCGGCCACGACCCGCCCGCGAACCGGCCCGCCCGGGCCGACGCCGCGTCAGTTCTCCTTCGGCGCGTAGCGCAGCACCACCACGTCGCCCACCGTCTCCGCGCCCAACAGCCTCATCCGGCGCGTGCTGCCGCCCGGGAACGCGGCCGGGTACACGAACCGCGGCGCACCGGCCTCGCCGACCAGCAGCGGCGCCACCGCCAGCCGGACCTCGTCGGCCAGGCCCAGCGCCAGGAACTGGGTGTGGATCCGGCCGCCGCCCTCCACCATCAGCCGCCGCACACCGCGCGCGGCCAGATCGTCGAGCATCGCCCCGAAGTCGACGGAGTCCCCGATGCCGACCACCTCGGCCAGCCCGTCCAGACTGTCGCCCAGCCTCGCCGCGCCGGCCCTGGTGGTGTAGACGACCTTCCGGTCGCCGAACTGCCAGAAGTTCAGGCCCCGTTCGAGGTCGCCGCTCGCCGTGACCGTCACCTTCAACGGGTACGCCGGCTTCCCGGCGGCCACCCGCTCGGCCCGCCGCTGCTCGCTGTTGACGAGCAGCCGCGGATTGTCCGACCGCAGCGTGTTGCCGCCGACCAGGATCGCGTCCGACTCGGCCCGCAGCCGGTCGACCCGGTCGAAGTCCTCGGCGTTCGACAGCAGCAGCCGCGACGGCGAGGTGTCGTCGATGTACCCGTCGATCGAGGTGGCGACGCTCAGCAGCACGTGGGGGCGCTCGGCCATGGTGGCTCCGTTCTTCGCGGTCGGACTCGGGCGGTCCTCCGGCATGATCACACGCCACGGGCGCCCGCCCGTCGCCCCGTCGAAAATTCCCGGGCACGGGCGGCGCGAGCCCGGCACACTGTGCCGGTGACCGATTCGACCGTCGCCGCCGCCATCGGCGAGCACATCCGCGCCTTCAACCACCGCGACCTCGCCGCACTCATGGACGGCTTCACCGAGGACGCGGTGTGGATCACCGGGACGACGGTCGTCCGCGGCCGCACCGCGCTGACCGAACTGTTCGCCGACGCCATGGCCGGCCTGCTGCCGAGGCTGACGGTCCAGAACCTCCTGGCGGACGCCGACCGTGCGGCCTGCCAACTCGTCGAAACGATGACTGTCGCGGGCGAGGAACGAACCTGCTCCGTCGCGGGCTTCTACCGGCTGCGCGACGGCCGCATCACCGCGGCGAAGATCTACCGGGAGGGCAGCGCCGATGTCGTCTGAGCACCGCCCCTGGCACGGTCGGGCCATGCCCGAGCTGACGCCGCTGCACGCCGACCACGCCCCCGCCGTCCTGGCCTTCGAGCTGGCGAACCGCGCCTACTTCGCCGCCTCGATCACCGACCGCGGCGACGCATACTTCGACGAGTTCACCGACCGCCACCGGGCCGCGCTCGCCGAGCAGCAGGCCGGCGAGTGCGCCTTCTACCTGTACATCGACGAGGACGGCTCGGTGCTCGGCAGGTTCAACCTCTACGACCTGGCCGACGGCGCCGCCGTCCTCGGCTACCGGGTCGCCGAGCACGCCGCCGGCCGCGGCGTGGCGACCGCGGCCGTCCGAGAGCTGTGCCGGACAGCCCCGGCCGCACACGGCCTGCACACCCTGCGGGCGGCCGTCTCCGACGACAACCCCGCCTCCCGAAAAGTCCTCACCAAAACCGGATTCGTCCCGATCGGCCCCGCCACCCCCGCCGACCTCGGCGGCAAACACGGCACCTGGTACCGCCACACCCTCCACCCGTAAACCGGCCCTACGCCCCGCGCGCCGAGCGTCCCCCCAGAACACCCAAGCCACCTCCACCGCGCCGCCCGCCCGCCCGCCCGGACCAACGCATGCGCGGCACCCGCCCACAGGCACCCTCCAAGCGGCAACCGCCCAACACCTCACCCCGCGCGCAGCGCATCCCCCCACAACACACGCGTCACCACCCCCGCACCCCCCTCACGAGCCAACCCGTGCGCAGTGCCCGCCCACAGATGCACACCGTCCGGATCCTCACGCCTGACGGCAGCCGCCCAACACCCCCCCTCACCCTCACCCCGCGCGCAGCGCATCCCCCCACAACACAAGGCACGCGTCACCACCCCCGCACCCCCCACACCAGCCAACGCGTGCGCGGCACCCGCCCACAGATGCACACCCTCCGGGCCCTCACGCCTGACGGCAGCAGCCCAACACCCCCCCTCACCCTCACCCCGCGCGCAGCGCGTCCCCCCACAACACACGCGTCACCGCCCCCGCACCCCCCTCACGAGCCAACGCGTGCGCAGTGCCCGCCCACAGATGCATACCGTCCGGGTCCTCACGCCTGGCGGCAGCCGCTCGCAGGGGCTGGGTGAGGTAGTGGACTTCGGGGTACGCCGGCGGGGCGTCGGCGTCGTAGCGGGTGACGAAAGCGTTGCGCAGGGCCCGGGCCGGGCGGCCGGTGAAGGCGCGGGTGACGGTGGTGTCGGGGAGTTCGACCAGGGCCCGACGGTGGGCGGCCGAGGCGCCGGATTCGTCGGTGCGCAGGTACGCGGTGCCGAGCTGGGCGGCAACCGCGCCGGCCCGCAGCGCGGCGGCGACGGCCGGCCCGTCGCCCAGGCCGCCGGCGGCAATGAGCGGTAGGGCCGTCACCTCCCGTACGGCGGCGAGGAGTTCGAGCAGCGGGAGAGTGCCGGGGACATCCTCGGCGCGGTGGGTGCCCCGGTGGCCGCCGGCCTCCGGGCCCTGGACGGTCAGGGCGTCCATGCCGAGTGCGGTCGCGGCCCGGGCCTCCTCGGGGCTGGTGACGGTGCCGAGTTGGCGGATTCCGGCGGCGCGGAGCGCCTCGGCCTCGGCCCGCTCGGGCAGGCCGAAGGTGTAGGAGACGTACGGCACGGGGTCGCGCAGCAGCGCTTCGAGCTTGGCCTCCCAGTCGTCCCGGTCGGACCTGATCTCGGCGGGCAGTTCGACGCCCCACCGCTCGGCCTCCGGCCGCAGCAGCTCGCGGTAGGCGGCGACCGGCCCCGGGTCGGAGGGCGGCGCGGGCACGAACAGGTTGACGCCGAACGGACGGTCCGTCAGCTCGCGGGTCCGGCGGATCTGATCGAGCGTCCCGTCGACCGTCCGGTACCCGGCGGCGAGGAACCCTAGGCCGCCCGCGCCGTTGACGGCTGCGACCAGCTCGGGCGTGCTCGGCCCGCCCGCCATCGGGGCCGCGATCAGCGGCACCTCCCAGTCGAATGCCATGCCGTCCCCTCGCCTCCGTGCGCGCCCACTGCGGTCGCTGCCCACCCTACGTTCACGGTGGATCGCGCCGGCGGCCATTCGACGGGGGTCGGCCGGTGTTTCAGGACCGGTAGTCGCAGTTCTGCACGTCGGTCGTCACCGTGAAGCCTTCGCTGCGGCAGGCGTCGAGGACCTTCGCCGTGGCCCCGGTCCAGAGGTAGTGGTGGCGCCCGTCGACGGTGCGCAGTCCGACACCCCGCGTTCCGAAGCGGCCGAGGCAGGGGACGACCTCGACGATCTCCTCCGGTGTGCCGTCCGGCAGCTCCACTGTCATCAGCCGCCGCACGAACCCGGGCATCGTGCGGATCCCCGGCCGCACCCGTCCGCCCCCGACGGTGAGCACACCGAGTGGCCGGATCGCGTCGACCCGCCCCTGACCGGAACCCCCTGCCGGAATGTTCGCCCCACCCGTGATCTTCACACGCCCAGCCTGCCCCGCGCGTCTTCGCTCCTCTGCCTCGGAAGTCAACTGCCGCTCCGAGCAGGTGTCATGTCCTCCGAAAAGCTCGCCGACGTTTCAACAACTCGAAAAAAGCGAGTAAATGACGAACCTACAATCGCGCGCCGCCCTGCGCACGGGCCTCGGACCCTTGCGCGGGAAACGCCGGACGCCGAGGGGCGAGAACCGGCCGACTGCACCGGGAAGCGCCGCACCCGCCGCGTGCCGCGCGCCCACTCCCCCGGCCGACGGTCGCGGCACCTCACCGTGGCTGCACGCCTTTCCCTGTCGCCACGCATCAGGCGCGGAGCAACTTCCGGCACTGCGCGCCTCGGGAGTGTCCTGACTGCCGGTCTTCTCCGCTGCGAACCACCCCGCGCATGTCCGGAACGGCCTACGCCTCCCTTGTCGGGCTCCGTCCCGGTGCTGACCATCAGTCACGTCGGCGCAGCAACCGCACCGATCGTCCCGGTTGCCCGCCGGACGATTCCACGGATTCACGCCAGTAGCGACCGGGAGGCAGGGCCTCGGCCGGCGCTCGTCGCACAACTTCTTTCGGGGGAAACGACCTTGTCCAAGACACTCACGTCCCGACCGGCACTCGCCGCCGGCATCCTGGCGGCCGCCACCGTGCTCGCCATGACGCCGACCGGCTCGGCCTCCGCCGCCACGGCCGCCGGCCCGGTGGCCGGCGTCAGTCACGCACGCGTCGCCGCACACTTCGACCTGGCTGCCGGCCAGACGGCGGAGAACATCACCGTGGAGCCCGACGGCTCGGCCGACGTCACGTTCTCCGTGAGCCACCAGATCGCACACGTCACTCTCGACGGTCGCACCCGGGTGCTGGCCACGCTCCCGACCCCGCCCGACGGCGGCGTCCACACCCCGGTCTTCGGTCAGCCCATCGCCATGGGCATCGCCCGCGGCGAGGACGGCACCCTGTACGCGCTGTACGTCGCGGGCCGCCCGGACTTCACCGGCGTCTGGCGGCTGAGGCCCGGCCGCAGCACACCCGAGCACATCGTCTCCCTCCCGGCGGACAGCCTCCCCAACGGCATGGCGCTGGACGGGCGCACCGGCACCTTCTACATCGCCGACTCGAACCTGGGCACCGTCTGGACCGCCCCCGTCACCGGCGGGACCGCCACCCGCTGGGCCACCGCCCCGGAGTTCGCGCCGACCGCCGACAACCTCGGCGCCAACGGCCTGAAGGTGCACGACAACGCGGTCTGGGTCGGCAACATCTCGCACGGCACGATCCTGCGCGTCCCCATCGGCCGGAACGGCCGTCCCGGCCCGGTCGAGACCCGGGCCACCGGCCTCGGCCCCGTCGACGACTTCGACTTCACCGGCCGGGGCGACCAGCTCCTCGCCGCCATCGCCCAGGGCCCCAGCCAAGTCCTCCTGGTCGACCCCGACGGCACCCACTCCACCGTCCTCACCGCGGCGGACGGCCTCCAGAACCCGACCTCCGTCGCCGTCCACGGCCGCACCGCCTACATCGCCAACGCCGCGTACTCCACCGGCATTGACCCCAACCTGACCGTCGCCCACCTCGACCGCGGACCGACCCGCCACTGAACCAAGAGGCCATGGCCGTTGCTCCACCGGTTTGCGGAGCAACGGCCACGCCGAAACACTCGCCGGATGCTGTTGACCTGGATCGCCGAGGTGGCGGACGAACCGCTGGCGCTGGAGCCGGCCGACCGGCGGGTGGAGTGGGAGACCAACACCTGGTGGCTGAGCACCGACGACGAGGACCGGCGGGCGCTGTCCGTGCCGGAGGTGGTCGCCGCCTTCGAGCACACCGCCGAACGCATCGGGCAGCGCATCCACACACTGGGCTTCACCGGCATGGCGACCTTCTACGTATGGCACGACGACCAGGCCGGCCAGCTCCGTTGCTCGACCGGGTCGGTGCCCGCCGAACAGTTGCCCTTCGGCGGCGCGTACCGGCCGGTCGACGACCTCGGTCCGGTCGTCGAGGGCTACCTGCGCGACGAGCAGCCGGGCACGGTCCCCTGGACCGAACTCGACTTCACTCCTGACGACGCTTCCGACGACGGTCTCGACGACGTTCCTGACGAGTCGGCGCCCGAACCGGAGTTCCCGCCCTTCCCGGTGTGGGTGCGCAGCGTCGGGACGGGCCCGCACTGATCCGGTCAGGGCAGCAGGCGGGTGGCCGGCTGTTCCATTGGGTCACGGCCAGGAGTGCGTCGGGGCCGAGCGCCGTCCGCGCCGTTCGTGTGTGCTCGACGGGCATGCCCAACACGGTTGCGCCCCGAGCGCGTTCGGAGGCGATCGCGAGCATGCCCCGGTCCAGGCGGCGAGCAGACGCGGCTGCGGAGCTGCCGTGCCGGGTGGACCGAACGGGGAGCCGTCCAGCATGTCGAGGTGGGTGCGCATCGCGGCCGGCGGCGGGTCGAAGCGGTGCCCGCGGACGTTCTCGGCGAGGCTGAGGTGGCTCTCCCACAGCCCGAGCACGAATCGCCCGGGGAACGCCTCCTCCAGGGTCCGGTGGGCGGCGCCGGTCGTCACCGCGTCGCGCGCGTGGATGTCGGCCATGCCGGCGGCCACGGTGATCCGCCCGGTGGCGGCCGGCAGGATCGCGGCCTGCGCCATGGCCTCCCGCCCGGTGGCGGCCGGCAGGATCGCGGCCTGCGCCATGGCCTCCCGCCCGGTGGTCTCGGCGAACCACAGGGTGCCGTAGCCGAGGTCCTCGACCGCGCCCGCCGCGCGAACGCCGCACGCCCAGACGTCCCCATCACCCAACTGCTCAAACTCGTCGGCGCCATCGCTTCGGCCACCAGGGAGGACCCGGCGGCGCGGCCGAGGCCGACCGACTGCTCGACCTGTCCATCGACGGGGTCCGCGCGCACTGAAGCTCCATCCCGCAGCCAGGGAGCGCAACGCCCGTTCTCGGCCGGCCTTGGCGCCGACAACCGTTCCGCCGATTCCCGGCGCCGCGATCCGGCCGGGCCTGCCTGCGCGGACTGACCGGCCCGGACCGGTAGCGTGACGGGCGTCACATCTGCGGGGCCGTCACATTCGGGGGCGCAGCGGGGTCAGTCCTTGCAGAAGTACACACGACAAGGAGCCCGCACCGTGAACGCTCGCCTCAACTACTTCGGCAGCCCGCTCGCCGGGAAGATCATCAAGCACATCAACTCGGCCGGCGCGGCCATCGGCGGCTCCTCGCTGCCCGCCGCCACCCAGGAGTTGGTGAAGATCCGGGCCAGCCAGATCAACGGCTGCGGTTTCTGCACCGACATGCACACCAAGGACGCCACCCACGCCGGGGAGACCCAGCAGCGGCTGAACATGGTCGCCGCCTGGCGGGAGGCGACCTGCTTCACCGACGCCGAGCGCGCCGCCCTGGAACTCGCCGAGCAGGGCACCCGGATCGCCGACGCCGCGGGCGGGGTCAGCGACGAGGTCTGGGCGGAGGCCGCCAAGCACTACGACGAGGAGCAGCTGATCGCCCTGGTCGGCCTGATCGCCCTGATCAACACCTACAACCGCGTCAACGTCATCATCCGCCAGCCCGCCGGCGACTACGTCCCGGGCCAGTTCGCCTGACGCCCCACCTCGCCCCGCCTCCTGCCGTGACGCCCCGGGGCATTACGGCAGGGGGCGGCCGGGTTCACTCCTTCGCGAGGAGGACGGCGACAGCGGACCGCACGTCGGCCTCCCGCCGGAGGAGATTCCCCAGGGTGCCAGGAACCCGACACGGCACTCGCAGTGGACGGCCAGCAGCCCGTCCGGGGCTTCCTCCCCCGGTCCAGCTCGTCGAGCGGCCGATGAATCACCGCCTCGGCGAGTTCCCCGTGCGCCACGCCGCCGGCCACCACCCGCGCAGCAGCCATCGCTCGCCGTCCACCGGCCCGGGGTACGGCAGGCCGAAGTCCCCCCTGCACCAGCGGCAATTCGTCGTCTTCTGTCACCAACTCCCCGGCTGTCATTGGAAGTTAATCGGCTCCCGGCACGCCCGAGCAGGACCGCAGAGCAACCAGGCGCACCCGCTCCAGGTTCGATCTCCGCCTCACCGCCGGCCCGCCACAAGGGCGGCCGCAGCAGCGCGGACCTGCGCCTCCCATGCGGCGAACGGCTCCGACCCTCCGGCCGTGGCCTGTTCGGTGACGCAGCCCTCGCAGCAGCCCTCCCTGACGGCGCGGAGGAAGCGCAGCTCCGCCTCCCCCTCCGCGCCGTCCAGCCCGTTGGCGGCGGCCATCACCTCGGGCATCGACCGGATCTCGCCGGAGGCCAGCCGGGCGGCGATGTCGTGCAGCGCCCAGCGCTCCACCTCCTCCGACCCCGACTCCGACTCCGACTGCTGCACGCCCAGTTCGTCGAGTGCCCGATGCCACAGCTGCTCCAGCTCGGCGCTCCGCTCCCGGCCGCTGCACCCGGCCAGCTCCACCAGCGACGGCGCGTCGTGGCCGTCGACCAGTAGCTCTGCGGCCGCCATCGGCAGCTGCTCGGGCCGGATCCATCCGACGACCTGACGGTTCGCCACCGCGCGCAAGGACTCCATGCCCCACAGCCTGTCAGCCCCACCACCCGCCCGACCAGCGGTTTTCCCGGGAGCCGGCGCTCAGGGGTGGCTGGTGTCGATCACGCAGAAGCGGTTGCCTTCGGTGTCGGCGAGCACCACGAAGTCCGGGTCCTCGGGGTAGCTGTCCCAGTCGACGCGCTGCCCGCCGAGGGCCAGCAGCCGCTCGATCTCGGCGGCCTGCTCGGCCGCGTCGCGGGCGTACAGGTCGAGGTGGACCCGCGGGTGCTCCTGAACGGGCGTGTCGGTGCGCATCAGCGCCACCTGAACGCCCCCGCCCCCGCTCCCGTCCCCGCTGCTGTCCGCAGGCACCAGGACCACCCAGTCGTCCGTCATCTCCTCCCGGGGCACGTACCCGAGGGCCCCCGTCCAGAACGCCGCCGCCCGCGCCACGTCCGCCACACCCACCACTACCGAACCGACTCTCACCATGCGCCCGATTCTCGCGCACCACGGGTGCGGCCGGTACCCCGGCCAAGCCCCTTGCCGGCAAGGCCCGGTGAGCACTGTCGTCACGTTCTTCGCCGCCCCGGCCGACGCGGCGGCGGCCGAGTGGGTTCCCGTCAGCGCCCGTACCGCGCCGCCATCGCGTCGAACACCTGCTTGCGTTCCCACCGGTCGCCGTCCAGGGTGCGGACCACGCCGTACGAGCCGAGGTCGCGGGCGCCGGGCTTGTCGTAGGCGGCGAAGGTGAACCAGAAGGCGCTGTCGATGCCCTCCTGTTCGAAGACGTCGAGCAGGTCGTCGAGGTGGCGGACCTGTTCGCTCTCGTCGGGGACGGCGCCGGGCGGGACCTGCCAGGCCATGCCGCCGAGGTCGGCGGCACCCCGGTAGGCGCAGGTGCCGAACTCGGTGACGGCGACGGGTTTGCCGTGGGCGCGGGCGGCGCGCAGCTGCTCATGGAACTCGGCGGTGTTCTGCGCGGAGCGGTATGCGTCGAGGCCGACCAGGTCGAACGGGGTCCAGTCGACGGGCTCCCACGGCCCGGACGCGTAGCCGACGGGGCCGGCGAACTCCTGGCGGACGGTCGTCGCGGTCTCGGCGAGGAAGGCGTTCAGCCGTTCCGGGACGGGGCCGAGCGACAGCCACCAGTCCAGGTCGGCGGTGGTCATGGCGTGCAGCCGGTCGAGGTGGGTGGCGCCGGGCAGGAACCCTTCGGCGAACACGCTGAGTTCGCAGCCCGCGACGAACACCACCCGGGCGCCGGAGCGGCGCAGCGCCTCCGCCCGTCGGGCGCAGTCCGCGAACAGCGGCAGCAGTTGTGCGGGCGGCAGGTCGGCGGGGAACGGCGAGTACCAGACCTCGAGTCCGGCTTCGGCGGCGAACTGTGCGGCCGTATCGAGCCGTTCGGGGTCGCCGCCGGTGATCCGGACGGCGTCGCAGTGCAGGTCGTCGGCGATCACCGTCAGGTCGCGGCGGACCTGCGCGGGGTCGTGGCGGCGGCGGGTGAGGCGTTCGCCGGTGAAAGTCCCGGTGTCGTAGGTGATGCCCAGGGTATGCACGGTCAGCGCGCCTCCGTCCCGCCACTGCCACTGCTGCTGCCGCGGCCGCCGTAACCGCCGCCGTGGCCGTGTTCCAGCAGGTCGAAGGCGAGTTCGAGGTCTTCGGCGAGGATCCGGCCGGCCTGTTCGGCGGGCGTGCCGGCGACCAGGCGGGCGAAGTGGCGTTCCTGGAGGGCGGCCAGCGAGGCGGCGATCTGGGCGGCCATCAGGGTGCCGGCGGCGTCGCCGTGTTCCTCGGCCAGCACGTCGGCGAGGGCCTGTCGCTGCCGGTACTGGAGGCTGTCGGCGGCGGCCCGCAGGCTGGGGCTGGCCTGGATCACCCGGACCCGGGCGAGCAGGGCGGGCAGGTCGGCGGCGGCGACCTGCCCGGCCGTCAGGGCGCGGTGGTGGGTGCGCAGCGCGGCGAGGGCGGACTGCCCGTCGGGGCGGTCGGCGACCACGGCGGCCAGGTCGTCGCCGGCCACGTCGGCCAGGACCAGCGACTCCTTGGTGGGGTAGTAGGCGAACAGGGTCGCCCGGGCCACTTCGGCGGCCTGGGCGATCTCGCCCATCGTCACGTCCTCGAAGCCGCGTTCGGCGAACAGGCGCAGGGCCTGTTCGGCGATCCGGCGTCCGGTGCGTTCCTTCTTGAGTTCTCGCAGTCCGACCATACCCCCACCCTACACAGACCGAGTCCAATTTCGGACCGAGTCCGGAATTTCTCAGCCTGCGGGCCGGATCAGGCCCGCCGCCAGGCCCGCCGCGACGGCCGAGGTCCGGGAGTCGACGCCGAGCTTGTCGTAGATATGCACCAGGTGGGTCTTGACGGTGGCTTCGCTGATGAACAGGCGCTTGGAGATCTGCCGGTTGGGGAGGCCCTCGGCGAGGAGTTGCAGGATCTCGGCCTCGCGCGGGGAGAGCGTGGGGCGCCCGGCCCGGACGCGGCCGAGCAGGCGGGCGGCGACCGGCGGGGCGAGGACCGTCTCGCCGCGGGCGGTGGCGTGGATGGCGGCGGCGAGGTCCTCGGGCGGGGCGTCCTTGAGCAGGTAGCCGGTGGCGCCGGCCTCGACGGCGGCGAGGATGTCGGCATCGGTGGAGTAGGTGGTGAGGATCAGCACGGCGGGCGGGTCGGGCAGCGCGGTGATCCGGCGGGTGGCTTCGACGCCGTGCATGCCGCTGCCCATCTGAAGGTCCATCAGGACGACGTGCGGGCGCTGCCCGGCCGGCAGCGCGGCGAGCAGGTCGAGCGCGGCGGCCCCGTCCGCGGCCTCGCCGACGGCGGTGACATCGGGCAGGTCGTCGACCATCGCGCGCAGGCCGCGCCGCACCACGGGGTGGTCGTCCACCACCAGCACCCGGACCACCGCCGGACCTCCGTTCACTGCCGCGCTCCCACTCACCGCCGACCCCCCGTTCACCGCCGCACCCCCGCGAGCCGCAGGCGCAGGGCGGTGCCGGGAGGCGTCGTCGGACGCGCCCGGGGGGCTTCCACGGCCGGCGGGTCGATCGCGCGCAGCGGCAGGGTCGCGGCGACGGCGGTGCCTTCGCCGGGGGTGGATTCGACGGTGAGGGCGCCGCCGAGGGCGGCGATGCGTTCGTGCATGCCGTGCAGGCCGAAGGAGCCCGGGGCGGGTGCGGTGGCGGGGTCGAAGCCGGTGCCGTCGTCGTAGACGTCGAGGGTGACGGTGTCGTCGAGGTAGCCGAGGGTGACGGCGATGTGCTGGGCGGCGGCGTGCCGGACGGCGTTGGCGAGGGCTTCCTGGGTGAGGCGCAGCAGGGCGACCTCGGCCTCGACGGGCAGGGGGTAGGGCTCGCCGTCGAGGTGGAAGGCGGCGTCGGCGCCGTCGGCGAGGCGGCGCAGCGCGTCGGCGAGGGTGGTGTCGTCGAGCGCGGGCGGGGTGAGGGCGTGCACGAAGCGGCGGGCCTCGGCGAGGTTCGTGGAGGCGTTCTGTTCGATCTCGCGGAGCAGCGGGAGTGCGGCCGACGGGGTGTCGGGGAGGGCGGCGGCGGCTTCGCGGGCGAGCAGGACGATGCCGGACAGTCCCTGGGCGAGGGTGTCGTGGATCTCCCGGGCGAGGCGCTGGCGTTCGGCGAGGCGGCCGGCTTCGCGCTGGCTGGCGGCGAGTTCGCCGCGGGTGCGGACCAGGTCGTCGATGAGCTGCTGGCGGGCCCGGCTCTCCCGGTAGAGGGCGGCATAGCCGTAGGCGGTGAGCAGGGCGACGACGGCGCCGGCCAGCGGGCCGATCACCTTGGCGGTGGTGAGGCCGCCGGGGGTGGTGGCCTGGGCGGCGATCACCGCGGCGGTCAGCGCGGCGACGGCGGGCAGCGCGAAGCGCAGCGGCAGCACGTGCAGGCAGACGAAGTACAGCGGGAACGCGAGGTAGCTGAACTCGGGATGGTGCAGGGTGAGTTCGATCCACAGCAGGGCGACGGCGAGCAGCCAGACGGTGCCCAGCACCCGTGATTCCCGGATCTGCCGCAGCACCCCGCCCGCGGCGTAGGCAACGGCGAGTGCCCCGGTGCAGGCCCAGCCGGCCGCGCCGAGTTCGCCGTTGGCGGCGGCCCGGATCAGCAGCACGGCAAGCAGGGTGAAGAACAGGCCGTGCACGGCGAGGTTGGCCAGCCGCAGCGCGGGCGTCGGGCCGGCGGGCGAGCGGTGCGGGCCGACGGCCGGACGGCGCGGACCGGCGGACGGGCGGCGCGGACCGGCGGGGCTCGCGGGCGGGGGTGGTTCGGTACGGGGCACGCTGTCCGAGGGTACGGGGCGGCGGTGGCCGGTCGGCGCGGCGCGGCATCAACCGTTCGATGGATTTTCGGGTGCACCGCTCGGACGGTGCACAGTCCGCCGTCTCCCCGATGGCAGGGCGGTCGAAAAGCGCGAGGGTGGAGTGGTCTCGCCCGCTGTCCGTCGGAAGGTTTCCCGTGTTCGTCGCCTTGCGTGACATCCGTTTCGCCCGTGGGCGGTTCGCCCTGATGGGCGCGGTGGTCACTCTGATCACGACCCTGGTGGTGTTCCTGTACGGCCTGACCGGCGGGCTGGCCTCGGCCGCGTCCTCGACGGTCGCCGAACTCCCGGTGGACGGCGTGGTGTTCGGCGCGCCGGCCGGTGCCGAGCCGGAGGTGTCGTTCGCTTCCAGCACGGTGACGGCCGACCAGCAGGCGAAGGTGGCGGCGGCCCCGGGCACCAAGGACGCGCACCCGTTGGGGGTGGCGATGTCCCGGCTGACGGCGCCCGGCGGCGCGGCCTCGGTGAGTGTGCTGGGCACCGACGCGGCGCTGCTGCCGCCGCTGTCGTCCGGTGCGGCGCCCGGGGACGGCGAGGTCGCCGTCGGCTCCGACGTCGCGAAGCAGTATCACCTGTCCCCCGGCAGCCAAGTCACTCTCGGCGCGCAGAAGTTGACGGTCAGCGCCGTCACCGCGGAGCGTTCGCTGTCGCACGCGCCGAGCGTGTGGACCACCCCGGCGACGTGGCAGCAGGTCTCCGGCCAGAAGCAGCCGACGGCGGTCGCGGTGCACGGCGCCCCGCACGGCCTGCCCGCCGACCTGAAGGCGGTCTCCCGTGCCGACGCGCTGTCGGGCATCAACGGGTACGCGGCCGAGCAGGGCAGTCTGCAGCTGATCCAGGGCTTCCTGTTCGCGGTCAGCGCCCTGGTGGTCGGCGCGTTCTTCACGGTGTGGACGGTGCAGCGCCGCCCGGACATCGCGGTCCTCAAGGCCGTCGGCGCGTCCAGCGGCTACCTGGTGCGCGACGCGCTCGCCCAGGCCGCGGCCGTCCTGCTGGCGGGCGCGCTGCTCGGCGGGGCGATTGGCGCGGTCGGCGGGGCGTTCGCGTCGGCGGCGGTGCCGTTCGACGTGGGCGTGTCGACGGTCGCGGTGCCGGTCGGCGCGATGGTGCTGCTCGGCCTGCTGGGCGCGGCCCTCGCGGTGCGCCGGATCACCGCCGTCGACCCGCTCGCCGCCCTCGGCGCCAACCGCTGACCCTACGCCCCCTGAGGACTTCGCCATGACCACCACCACCGCCGTCCGCACCGGCCTCGCGCTGCGCGGCATCACCCTCACCTACCCCGACGGCGAGAGTCGGCTGACCGCCCTCGACAACGTCGAACTCACGGTCGCCCCGGGCGAGTTCGCGGCCGTCGCAGGCCCGTCCGGCTCCGGAAAGTCCAGCCTGCTGGCCGTCGCCGCCACGCTCCAGCGCCCCGACACGGGGCAGGTCCTGATCGACGGCGTGGACGCCGGCGCGCTCGGCGACCGGGAACGGACGGCGCTGCGCCGCGAACGCCTGGGCATCGTCTTCCAGCAGTCGAACCTGCTGGCCTCGCTCACCGCCCTCGAACAGCTCCTGGTCCTCGAATCGGTGCGCGGCCGCCGCCCCGCCCAGGCCCGCCGCCGCGCCGAGGAGCTGCTGGAGTCCGTGGGCCTGGCGGGTCCGAAGCAGCGGCGCCGCCCGCACCAGCTCTCCGGCGGCGAACGCCAGCGGGTGAACATCGCCCGCGCCCTGTTCGGCAGCCCGTCGGTCCTGCTGGTCGACGAACCGACCTCGGCCCTGGACCACGAGCGCGGCGCGCAGGTGGTCGACCTGCTCGCCGACATCACCCGCACCCACGGCACGGCCACCGTCATGGTCACCCACGACCGCGACCTGCTGGGCCGCACCGACCGGGTCCTGGAAATGCAGGACGGCCGCCTGACGGCCCGTTAGCCCACCGACAGCTCACCCGGTACCGCCGACGGCCCGCAACGGCACCGACACCGGCACCCGCACCCGCACCCGCAACGGCACCCGCACCCGCACCCGCACCCGCACCGGCACCCGCACCCGCACCGCGCTGCGTCGTCCGCCGAATCAGCGTGCGCCCCCGGCGGCTCGGACGACGGCCCACCGCACGCCCAGCAGTTCGTGCAGCGCCCGTTCCCCCGACTCGGTGACCCGGACCGCCCGACTGTCCGGGCGGCGTTCCACCCAGCCGGCCGTCAGCGCGTGCGCGCACAGCGCGGCGCCGACGGCGCCGGCCAGGTGCGGGCGGCGTTCGGTGAAGTCCAGGCAGGCACGGACGGCGGCGCGGCGGCCGGGGGCGACGGGGATGCCGGCCGCGGCCAGCCAGTCGGCGCCGGCCGAGGTGAGGGTGAGACCGTGCCGGTCGTCCAGCAGGCCGCGGGCGGTCATCGCGTCGGTGACGGTGACGCCCAGCTCCCCGGCCAGGTGGTCGTAGCAGGTGCGGGCGCGGGCGAGTTCGCCGTCCCGGCGGGCGCCGCGCAGCGAGGTCGCCGCGGGCGTCGGCCCGGCACCGGTGAACTGGGCCAGCGTTTCGACGAGTTCGGCGGCGGCGGGGCCGGCCAGGCGCAGGTAACGGTGACGGCCCTGGCGTTCCTCGGCGAGCAGCCCGGCGGCGACCAGCCGGTTGAGGTGGCCGGTAGCGGTGGGGGCGGCGACCTTCGCCAGCCGGGCGAGTTCGCCGGCCGTCCAGGCCCGGCCGTCCAACAGGGCGAGACAGATCCCGGCCCTGGTCGAGTCGGCGAGCAGAGCCGCCGTATCGGCGAGTCGACGGGCGCTGAGCGAGGTGTCCACCCGTCCATGGTGCCGCGCGGACACTTCGGCGCCCGCCGAACGGTCCCCGGCCACCGGCCCGCCCGGCCGACCTTGCCGGACCAGCCCGCACCCCCAGCCCCAGCGGGCCACACGGCACCCCCACTTCG
>NZ_JBIVPU010000010.1:177538-280666 GCF_044754805.1 Kitasatospora sp. NPDC092948
CGCCCGAACGCCCGTACCGGCGAACGCCGAGCAAAATGCCCACCCGCCCACGGTGCCGCGCAGACACTTCGGCGCCGGCCGAACGGTCCCCGGCCACCGGCCCACCCGGCCGACCTTGCCGGACCAGCCCGCACCCCCAGCCCCAGCGGGCCACACGGCACCCCCACTTCGCGCCCGAACGCCCGTACCGGCGAACGCCGAGCAAAATGCCCACCCGCCCACGGTGCCGCGCAGACACTTCGGCGCCGGCCGAACGGTCCCCGGCCTACGGTCGGTGCCATGAACAACGGCAGCACGTCCCTGGCACACCGCGTGGTGGAGCCGCACATCCTCTACTTCGGCACCCCGGTGGTGCTGCTGAGCACGGTCGACGGCGACGGCGCGGTCAACCTGGCGCCGATCTCCTCCGCGTGGGCACTGGACCGCACCGTGGTGCTGGGCCTCGGGCCGAGCGGCCAGAGCTCCCGTAACCTCGCCGCCTGCCCGGAGCTGGTGCTCAACGTGCCGGGGCCGGAGCTGTGGCGGCAGGTGGAGCTGCTCGGAGGCGCCACCGGCCGGCCGGACGCGGCGCACTTCGTCCGCGACAAGTTCGGGTACGCGGGGCTGACGCCGCAGCCCGCGGAGCTGGTCGCGCCGCCGCGGGTCGCCGAGTGCCCGCTCCAGCTGGAGGCCCGGGTCGCGGACCTGCGGCGGGACGCCACCGGCGAGTTCCTGGTGGCCGAGGTGCAGGTGCTGCGGGTGCACGCGGCCGAGTCGATCACCGTGCCCGGCACCGACTACGTGGAGCCGGCCGCGTGGAGCCCGCTGGTGTACAACTTCCGGCACTACTTCGGGCTGGGCTCGGAACTCGGCCACTCCGCGCGCAGCCGCACCCCGCGCACCGCCTGACGGACGGTCAGCGCCCGGCCTGCTCGCCGGCCGCCCACAGGTGGCGGATGTGGCCGAGGTGGCGGGTCATGCACTCCTCGGCGGCCTTGGCGTCGCCGGTGAGCAGCACGTCCAGCAGTTCGAGGTGCTCCTCGGCGGAGGAGACCAGTTCGCCGCGCTGGTCGAGCCGGTTGAGGCCGTACAGGCGGGAGCGCTTGCGCAGGTCGCCGACGGTCTCCACCAGGCGGGTGTTACCGGCGAGCGAGAGCAGGTCCAGGTGGAACTGGCGGTCGGCCTCCAGGTAGCCGATCAGGTCGTGCTTGCGGGCGGCGGCGACGATCGCCTCGGCCTGCGGGCGCAGCGCCTCCAGTTGTTCGGCGGTAGCGGTGCGGGCGACCCGGCCGACGGTCGGGACCTCGATCAGCGCGCGGATCTCGGTGAACTCGTCGAGGTCGCGGTCGCTCAGCTCGGTGACCCGGAAGCCCTTGTTACGGACGGCCTCGACCAGGCCCTCGCGGGCCAGGTCGAGCATCGCCTCCCGGACGGGGGTCGCGGAGACTCCGAAGTCGGCGGCCAGCGCCGGCGCGGAGTAGACCACGCCGGGGCGCAGCTCACCGGAGATCAGGGCGGCGCGCAGGGCGTGGGCGACCTGGTCGCGCAGCCGCTCCTGGACGGAGATGAGGTTGCGGGGCTTCAGGTCGGACATGGCGGTTCCTCCGGGGGTTTCAGCAGAACCCCATTGTACAATGTCACGTTGCGGAGAGTGAACGCCTTGATCCGCTTTCGCCGGAATCCGCGAGTCCGTACTGGGCCGCCGCCACTGCCAGATCCTGCCAGGCCATGCCGACGCTCTTGAAGAACCTGGGCCGATCATGGCGGACAACCGCCCTGCCGGTCACCAGTTCCGACAGATTGACCATCCGGTTCTCCGCCGCCCCGGCCATCAGCAGGTCCCCGGCCTCCCGCCGGGCCACCGCCCGCGCCTCCACGAAAAGGTCGGCGCGGCCCACCAGGTGGGCGTCCACCTCGCGGGCGTCCGGCTCGTGCGAGCCGACCGCCGCGACCACCGCGCCGTCCGGCACCGACCGCCCGTCGAACAGCGGGGTGCGCGCCGTGGTGCAGCACACCACCAGGTCCGCCCCGGCCACCTCGGCCGCGCCGCCGACCGCCGCGTCCAGGCCCAACCCGTCGGCGTACCGCACCAGTTCGGCCGCCGGGCCGGGTCGGCGGGCGACCACCGTCAGGCGTTCCAGCGGCAGCACCGCGCGCAGCGCCGCGACGTGCCCGAACGCCTGCGGGCCCGCGCCGAACACCACCAGGTGCGCGGCTTTCGGCCCCGCGAGGGCGCGCAGCGCGAGCGCGGTGACGGCGGGCGTGCGCAGCGCGGTGAGCGCCGCACCGTCCAGCAGGGCCAGCGGTTGCAGGGTCGGCCCGTCCAGCAGCAGATAGCTGCCGGTGATCCGGGGCAGGCCGACGGCCGGGTTGGCGGGCGCCACCCCGGCGATCTTCACGCCCGCGTACCCGCCGGTGGCGGCGGGCATCAGCAGCAACTCCCCCGCCGGCACGGGCACCGCGGACCGCTGCGGGCAGTTCTCCACGTCCAGCCCGTCCAGCAGCGCGCGCTCCAGCGCCTCGACGGCGGCAAGGTGGTCGAGCGTCAACTCCAAGGCACCCTTCACGGCAGGCTCGGTCACAGCAGGCTCGGTCACAGCAGGCTCGGTCACAGCAAGAACCCCGCACCGAGGGTGTCGTCACTGTCCAGCACGAACCGGTGCTCGCCGGTACGGTGCGCACTGCCGGTGACTTCGGTGATCGCGCCGTCCGGCCGCTGCTCGCGGACCCGGCCGGTGAAGACCGTGCCGATGATCGAGTCGTGCCGCAGCGTCTGCTCCGGGCGGAGCGTCCCCTCGTCGGCGAGCAGTGCCAGCCGGGCGGAGGTGCCGGACCCGCACGGCGAGCGGTCGATCTGGCCGTCCGCGAACACGGTGACGTTCCGCTGGTGCGGGCCTGCCGGCGTGTCGGGCAGTTCGTCGTACAGGATGACGCCGTAGACGCCGTCCCGGTACTCGGCGAGCTCCGGGTGCTCCTCCAGCGCGGCCCTGATCTCCCGCCCGGCGGCGGTCAGTTCGGGCAGCTGCTCCGGGGCGACGGCCAGGCCGAGGGCGCCGGCCGGCAGCGAGGCGTAGACCGCGCCGGAGTGCGCGAGGTCGACCGCCACCGGCCCGCGGGAGGTGGCCAGTTCGACCTTCCGCGCCAGCACCCGGGTGGGCACGTTCCGGAACGTCACGGCGGTGGTGCGGCCGCCGCGCCGGTGCACCGTCGCGGTCACCCGCCCCGACGGGACGTCGATCCGCACCAGCGCCGTCCCGTCCTCGGGCGCCGGCACCTGCCCGGTGTCCACCGCCCATGCCCCGAGCGCCATCGTCCCGTGCCCGCACGCCGTCGAGTACCCGTCCTTGTGCCAGAACAGCACCCCGAAGTCCGCCTCCCCGTCGTCGGCCGGAACGACGAACCCGCCGTACATCCCCGCGTGCCCCCGCGGCTCCCGGGTCAACAGCCGCCGCACATCGTCCAACGCGCTGCGCCGCGGCGACGTCGCCGTCCCACCCGCGCCAATGGCGATCGCCCGCCGCTCGGCGACGCTGTCCCCGGGGACGGGCGGCAGGCCTCCGGTGACGATCCGGAACGGCTCACCGGCGGTGTGGTAGTCGGTGGTGGTGATGTTCATCAGGACTCCATGACGAGACGCACGCTGACAGAGGAACAGAACGAGGACGCCGCACCGGCGGTACGAGACTTCGCGGCTGACGGAGAACCGGACGACCCGCACCGGCGCGACGCCACCCCGTCACCGCCCCACCGCCCCGCCGCCGCCCCGCCGGGGCTCAGTACGCCTCGGCCGGCAGCACGCTGACGGTCCGGGAGGCGGTGTAGAAGTCCAGCACCGCCTGGCCCTGCTCCCGGGAACCGTACGACGCGGCCTTCGCCCCGCCGAACGGCAGGTGGTAGTCCACGCCGCTGGAGGGCGCGTTGATCCGGATCATGCCCGCGTCCAGCCGGTCCGCGGCGGCCAGGGCGGTGTCCAGGCTGCGCGAGTGGACGGAGGTGGAGAGGCTGTGCCGGGTCCCGTTGGCCAGGGCGATCGCCTCGTCCAGGTCGGCGGCGGGCAGCAGCACCGCGACCGGGCCGAAGAACTCCTCGTTCGCCAGCGGGTGTTCGGCCGGGACGCCGGCCAGCAGGGTCGGTTCCAGGTACCAGCCGGCCAGGTCCGCGGGCCGGGCGCCGCCGGCCAGCACCGTCGCGCCGGCGGCCGTCGCCCCGGAGATCGCCTCGGTGAGCCGGGTCAGCGCCTGACGGTTGATCACCGGCCCGCACGCGGTGGCCGCCAGCGCCGGATCGGCGGCCGGGAGCTGCGCGAGCGCCTTGGCCAGGGCCTCCGCGAGCGGCTGGTACGCGTCGCCGACGGCGATCACCCGGCTGGTCGCGGTGCACTTCTGCCCCGCGTAGCCGGCGATCGCCGAGGCCAGGTGGGCGGCGGCCTGCGCGATGTCGGCGTCGGGGAGCACGAGCGCGGCGTTCAGGCCGCCCATCTCGGCCTGCACGGGGACGCCCCGCCCGGCGGCCGCCGCGACCACCTGCCGGCCGACGGCGGTCGAGCCGGTGAAGGACACCACGTCGGTGCCCGCGACCAGCGCCGCGCCCTCCTCGCCGCCGCCGGGAACCACCGTCAGCACCCCGTCCGGCAGGCCGGCCAGCTCGGCGAGGCGCAGCGCGCACGCGGTCGCCTCGGGGGCGGGCTTGAGCACCACGGTGTTGCCGACGGCCAGCGCGGGCGCGGCCTTCCAGGTCGGGATCGCCAGCGGGAAGTTCCACGGCGTCACCAGCCCGGCGACGCCGTACGGCCGGCGCCGGGTCAGCAGCAGGCCCTGCCCGGCGGCCGGTTCGTGCACCTCGCCGGACGCGGCGAACGGCGCCTGCGCGTAGTACCGCCAGATCGCGACGGTCCGCGCGACCTCGCCGCGCGCCTCCGCGAGCGGCTTGCCGACCTCACGCACCGTCAGCGCGACCAGTTCCTCGGCCGCCGCCTCCACGGCCGCCGCGGCCCGCCCGAGCGCCGCCGACCGCCCCGCCGCTCCGAGCGCCCACCACTCCCGCTGCGCGACCCGCGCCCGCGCGATCGCCTCCTCGACCCCGCCGGCCCCCGCGGCGGGGGCGGAGACCACCAGGTCGTCGGGGTCGGCAGGGTTGTACGAGTCGACAGTGACCACGAGCAAAACACCTTTCACAACAACAGGATTGACGGACAGTCAGAGTTGAAACCCGGCCGGGAACGGATCCGTCGGGTCGAGGAAGTACTGCGCCGTCCCGGTCAGCCAGGCCCGCCCGGTGACGGTCGGCACCACGGCGGGCAGGCCGGCCACCGAAGTCTCCTCCACCAGGCGGCCGATGAACGTCGTGCCCAGGAAGGAGTCGTTGCGGAAGTCCGCGCCGAGCGCCAGCTCGCCCCGCGCGTGCAGCTGGGCCATCCGCGCCGAGGTGCCCGTCCCGCACGGGGAGCGGTCGAACCAGCCGGGGTGGATGGCCATCGCGTGCCGGGAGTGGGCGGCGTCGGAGCCGGGGGCGAGCAGCTGGACGTGGTGGCAGCTGTGGATGGACGGGTTCTCGGGGTGCACGGGGCGGTGCTCCGGCGAGGCGTTGATCGCGTCCATCATGGCGAGCCCGGCCGCCAGGATGTCGTCCTTGCGCTCCCGTTCGAACGGCAGCCCGAACTGTTCCAGCGGCAGGATCGCGTAGTAGTTGCCGCCGTACGCCAGGTCGTACGTCACCGTGCCGTACCCGGGTACGTCGAGCTTGCGGTCGAGGGCGACCGCGTACGAGGCGACGTTGCGGATGGTGACGCCGACCGCCGCGCCGTCCTGCACCTGGACGTCCGCGACGACCAGGCCGGCGGGGGTGTCCAGGCGGACGGTGGTGACGGGTTCGACCACCGGGACCATGCCGGTCTCGACCAGGACGGTGGCGACGCCGATGGTGCCGTGGCCGCACATCGGCAGCAGGCCGGACACCTCGATGTACAGCACGCCGAAGTCGGCGTCCGGCCGGGTGGGCGGCTGGAGGATGGCGCCGCTCATCGCGGCGTGGCCGCGCGGTTCGTACATCAGCAGGGTGCGGAAGTGGTCCAGGTGCTGCTGGAAGTGGGTGCGCCGCTCGGCCATGGTGGCGCCGGGGACGGTGCCGAAGCCGCCGGTGATCACCCGGGTGGGCATGCCCTCGGTGTGCGAGTCGACGGCGTGGAAGACGTGGCGGGTCCGCATCGCGGGTCCTCTCCTGACGGCTGGTGGTCCGGCCCCGGACCGGGCGCCCCCGAGGTCGCCGGTCCGGGGCCGGGGCTTTTTCGGACTACCGGTGGCCCTCGGCGAGCGCCTTCTCGGTGGCGGCGCGCACCGCGGCGTCGATCCCGGGGCGCAGCGGCAGGCGCGGCGCGCGGGTGGGTCCGCCGGTGCGGCCGGCCAGGTCCATGGAGAGCTTGATGGCCTGGACGAACTCGGTCTTGGAGTCCCAGCGCAGCAGCGGGTGCAGCGACTTGTAGAGCGGCAGCGCGGTGGCCAGGTCGCCGGCGACGGCGGCGTGGTACAGCTCGGCGCTGGTGGCGGGCAGCGCGTTGGGGTACCCGGCGATCCAGCCGACCGCGCCGGCGAGGGCGAGCTCCAGCAGGACGTCGTCGGCGCCGATCAGCAGGTCGAGGCCGGGGGCGAGTTCGGCGATCTCGTAGGCGCGGCGGACGTCGCCGGAGAACTCCTTGACGGCGACGATGTGCCCGGCGGCGTGCAGGTCGGCGAGCAGCGCGGGGACCAGGTCGACCTTGGTGTCGATCGGGTTGTTGTACGCGACGATCGGCAGGCCGGCCCGGGCGACCTCGGCGTAGTGGGCGCGGACGGCGTCCTGGTCGGCGCGGTAGGCGTTCGGCGGGAGCAGCAGCACGGAGCCGGCGCCGGCCTCGGCGGCCTGTTCGGCCCAGCGGCGGGATTCGGCGCTGCCGTACGCGGCGACGCCGGGCATCACGCGCGCACCGTCGCCGGCGGCCTCGACGGCGGTGGTGACCACCTTGGCGCGCTCTTCGGGGGTGAGGGTCTGGTACTCGCCGAGCGAGCCGTTGGGGACGACGCCGTCGCAGCCGTTGTCGATCAGCCACCGGACGTGCTCGGCGTAGGCGTCGTAGTCCACGCTGCCGTCCTGGTGGAACGGCAGGGTGGTGGCGACCATGATGCCGCGCCAGGGGCGGGCGGGGTCGTGGGCGGTGCGAGTCACGGGGATCTCCCTCGATATGATGTGTGACATTTTATAAGTGGTCGACGGGGGCGCACAAGGCCCCACCGGGCTCTACTCGGAGAGCCCCACCGCCTCGTCCTGCTGCGCCAGTTGGGCCAGCGGGACGGGGCAGGACAGCGGCCGGCTGTCGGGCCGGCCGAGCGGCCCGCCGGACAGGCAGGCCACCGCGGGCCCGCACATCCGGCCCTGGCACCAGCCCATGCCGGCCCGGGTCAGCAGTTTGACGGTCCGCGCGTCGGTCGCACCGAGCTCGGTGACGGCCTCCCGGACGGCCCGCGCCGGGACTTCCTCGCACCGGCAGACGTCGGTGTCGTCGGTCACCCAGCCCGTCCAGTCCGGCCCGGGCGCGTGCGCGGCGGCCATCAGCCCGGCGAACCTCCGCCGCTGCCGACGCACCGTCAACTGCCGTGCCGGAGCGGCCTTCCCGGCCACCGAGTGGGCGGCCAGCACGCCCTCGGCGAGCGCCAGGTCCGCGCCGCCGACACCGCAGGTCTCCCCCGCCGCCCACAGCCCGGGCACGCTGGTGCGCTGCTGGGCGTCCACCCGCAGCGCGGCCGTGCCGTCGGCGGTGGCGACGGTCTCCGCGCCGAGCTCGACGGCCAGGTCGATCTGCGGGACCAGCCCGTGGCCGACGGCCAGCGCATCGCAGGCGATCCGCCGCTCCGTCCCCGGCACCGGCTTCCACCGGGCGTCCAGCCGGGCCACGGTGACGGCCGTGATCCGGTCGGTGCCGTGCGCCTCGACGACCGCGGCACGGCGGCGCAGCCGCACCCCGTGCCGCAGCAGCCGGGCCGCGTGCTCGGCGCCCTCGGCCAGCTTCGCGGCGTTGCCGGCCAGCACCGGCAGCCCACGGGCGTACCCGAGGTAGTCGGTCGCCTCCACGATCGCGGGAATCCGCGCCCCGGCGGCGGCCAGCGAGGACGCGGCGGCCAGCAGCAGCGGGCCGCTGCCCGCCACCACGACCCGCCGGCCCGGCAGCACCAGCCCGGACTTCAGCATCGCCTGCGCCCCGCCTGCGGTCACCACCCCGGGCAACGTCCAGCCGGGGAAAGGCAGTTGACGCTCGTACGCGCCGGTGGCCAGCAGCAGGCAGCGGGCCACGACGGTGGCCCGGTCGCCGGCCTCCGGGCCACGGGTCGCGTGCAGGGTCCAGTCCTCGCCCCGCTCCACCGCCCACACGTGGTGCCCGGACAGGTGGTCGACCAGCGGCGCCGACGCCAGCCGCTCGCGCAGCCCGGCGAACGCCCGCCACCCGTGGTGCAGTTTCTCCGGCCGCGCCGCACCCAGTTCGGGCGCCGGGTGCCGGTAGTACTGCCCACCGGGCCTCGCCCCCGCGTCCACCAGCGCGACCCGCAGGCCGAACCCGGCTGCGGCGTCCGCGGCAGCCAGCCCGGCGGGGCCCGCACCGATCACCGCGAGGTCGTACCGCACCTGCTCAGACCGCGAGTTCGTCATGCCCGTGCCCCTCCTGGGTGGTGACGACGTCGCCGTCCTCGGCGACCACCAGACACAGCCGCTGATTGGGACGCCCGTTGACGGTCGCCAGGCAGTCGAAGCACTGCCCGATCCCGCAGAACGCCCCGCGCGGCCGCCCACCCACCCGGGTCGTACGCCACGCCACCACGCCGTCGGCCCACAGCGCCGCCGCCAACGTCTGCCCGGGCAACGCGGACACCGCCCGCCCGTCGAACACGATCACCCGCGCCGGGCCGGGCTCGGCCCCCACCAGATCGAGCGGATCCACGCTCACACCTCCCTGACAACACTGACCAGCCACATCCGAGACCCCCGACCGAACACCGCACACGCACCCCGCAGCACCGAAGCCGCGCGCGCCCGGCGCGAAGCGCCGACGGGCACACCCGCCGGCCACCAGCTGCCCCGACCGGCACCGCCCCGGCAGCGGGCCACACACCGTCGGCCGACACCCCGCGCCGCACCGCACCGCAGGCCCGACGCACAGCGCCGATACTCGTCGCCCGGCCGCCGAAGGACCGATCGACCCGCCACCCGCCCGCTGCCCTCGCGCGCACCCGACCCACAGCACCGACTGCCCCACCGAAGCCGCGCGCCCGGCGCGAAGCGCCGACGGGCCCACCGCACTTCCCGCCACCGCCCGGGCAGCAGTCCCACCGACAGCCGCAGGCTGCCTCGACCGGCATCGCGCCGCAGGCCCGGCAACGGACCCAACCACCGTCCCGCCACCCGCCGCCGCCCTCGCGCGCACCCGACCCACAGCACGGCCCGACCCCCGCACCTACTCCTCGCCCGTCTCGTCGAACCGCTCCGGCCGGAACGGCGACAGGTCGAACTCCGCCTCTGCACCCACCAGTTGACGGGCGATCAACATCCCGGTGGCCGGCGCCAGCCCGATCCCCGCCCCCTCGTGGCCGCACGCGTGGTACAGACCGGGTACCCGAGCGTCGTGGCCGATCGCGGGCAGGTGGTCGGGCAGATACGGGCGAAAGCCCCGGTACGCGCGTTGGACGAGGGTCGTCCGCAGCACCGGGAACAGCGCCGCGGCCTGCGCGGCCAACCGGTGCAGCACCTCGGGCCGCAGCGTCCGGTCGAAGCCGACCCGCTCCCGGCTGGCGCCGATCAGCACCGGACCGGCGGGGGTGCCCTCGACGACCGCGGAGGACTGGAGGTCCGCCGAGCCGGAGGCGACGTCGGCGACGTAGTCGGCGGCGTACACCTTGCGGCGGACGATGCGCGGCAGCGGCTCGGTGACCAGCACGAAGCCGCGCCGCGGGAGCACCGGCAGCCGGACCCCGGCCAGCTCGGCCACCGCGCCGCCCCAGGTGCCGGCCGCGTTGACGACCGCGGGCGCGGCCAGCTCCCGGCGCGTGGTGACCACACCCGTGACCGCCCCGTCGGAGCCTCGTCGCAC
The DNA here is from genome assembly GCF_044754805.1 of Kitasatospora sp. NPDC092948. NCBI lineage: Bacteria > Bacillati > Actinomycetota > Actinomycetes > Kitasatosporales > Streptomycetaceae > Kitasatospora > Kitasatospora sp. NPDC092948. Next base: position 187,626 of record NZ_JBIVPU010000010.1, read on the forward strand.
CGCCGTGACGGCCTCGTCCAGGTACCGCTCGGCGCCGGAGGCGCGCAGCAGGTGGGCGGCGGCCAGCGCGGGCTGGACCTGCGCGTCCTGCGGGTACAGCACGCCGCCGGGCAGACCCTCGGCGAGGTGCGGCTCCAGCTCGCGCAACGCCTCCGCGGCGACCGGAACGGCCTCCACCCCGGCCGCCCGCTGCTTCCGCGCGAAGCCGTTCAGGGCGTCCAGCCCGGCCGGCGCGGAGGCGACCACCAGCCCGCCCTTGGGCTCGTACTCGACGCGGTCGCCGAACTCCTCGGCCAGCTCCCGCCACAGCGCGGTGGACAGCAGCGCCAGCTCCAGCTCGGGCCCGGGTTCCTTGTCGGAGACCAGCAGGTTGCCCTCGCCGGCGCCGGTGGTCCCGCCGGCCACCGGGCCGCGGTCGACGACGGCGACCCGCAGTCCGGCCCGGGCCGCGTAGTAGGCGCACGCGGCGCCGACCACGCCGGCGCCGACCACCACGACGTCGTAGGAGGTTCGCTTCAGCACCTCAGTAATATGTCACATGTCCAGAAGCACCGACAAGCCCCCCACCAGCCCCGATCCCCCGCACCCAAAGAACCGGACGACCCCCGCACCCGAAGAACCGGACAGCCCCCCACGCCCGAAGTGCCGGACAGCCCCGATCCCCCGCACCCGAAGAACCGGACCGCACCGGAACCGTCGCACCGCCCGGCACCGAGAACGCCGAACGGCCCCGGACCGTCAGGTCCGGGGCCGTCGACAGAGCGGCGGTTCCCGCGAATCAGGTGATGTCGTCGATCTGGTCGCGACGTCCGGCCTGCACCGGCTCGACCGCGCCCACCGTCTCGGCGTCCTCGACGGCATCCACCGTCAGGTCGACCTGGGAGGCCTCCTCGTCGTCCAGCAGGGCGTCCGGGTTGCGGGCCAGCTTGCGCCGGTCGTTGAGCAGCGCGATCCCGGCCGCCAGGAAGTACAGCAGCCAGAGCGGCGCGGCCAGCGCCAGCATCGACAGCGGGTCGGTGGACGGGGTGGCGAACGCCGCGAACACGGTGATGCCCATCACGAAGCCCCGCCACCAGCCCAGCAGCCGCTTGCCGGAGAGGATGCCGATCAGGTTCAGCATCACCAGGAACAGCGGCAGCTCGAAGCCCAGGCCGAACACCAGCACCATGCGGGTGATCAGGTCGAGGTACGTCTCCACCGGCACGATCGCCTTGACGCCGTCCGCGATGAAGCTGATCAGCATCATCGCCGTGGTCGGCATGATCACGTACGCGAGCACCGCGCCGGCCAGGAACAGCGGCGTGCCGAGCGCCAGGAACGTGACCGAGTAGCGCTTCTCGTGCTGGTGCAGGCCGGGTGCCACGAACTTCCACAGCTGGTACAGCCAGACCGGGGTGGCGGCCACCACACCGGCGGTGAGGCTGACCTTCAGCGCGACGGTGAACGGCGTCGTCAGACCGATGGTGGAGATCTCCACGCAGTGCTTGAGGCCGGCGGGCAGCGTCCCGCCCGGCTCGCACGCCGGCAGCGGCTTGATCAGGAAGTCCACCAGCTGCCGGTGGTAGAACGCCGCGACGATCGTGAGCACGATGATCGCCAGCACCGATTTGACCAGCCGGTTGCGCAGCTCGCGCAGATGGTCGGCCAGCGCCATCCGCCCCTCAGGGTCCTTGGGCGCTTTGGTCGTCTTGCTCAACCCGGTCCTCGAATCGTGCGCTCGTCGGTAGTGGTCGAAGTGGTGCAGGCCGTACGGTTCAGCCGGCCCGGTCGGTGCGGGAGGATCCGGAGGCGCCGGGAGCGGACTTGACCACCCGCTCCGGCTCCGTGGCGGGGGCCGCGGGCGGAGCCGCCGGAGCCTGGGCGCCGGCCGCGAACTCGCCGCGCAGCGCCTTGCCCTCGCTCTTGAGAATCCGCAGGGACCGCCCGATCCCCCGTGCCACGTCGGGCAGCCGCTTGCCGCCGAACAGCAGCACGGCGAACACCACGACGATCAGCAGCGAGGCGGGAGACAGAATCCGCATCGGAGCACCGCCTTCCTTGTCCGGGACGTCCGGGAGGTCCGGGAGGCAGAGCTCCCCCCTGCGGGCGATGGTAGCCGCTCGGAGTGTCGCGGCGGGAACCCGGTCCCCGACGATCGGCGACCGGGCCCGCACGCTCAGCTCTTCTCGGCCGCCCGCTGCAACGCGGCGACCGCGCCGTCCACCTCGCGGGTCAGCGCCCGGGCGTCCAGCCAGAGCCGGACGGCGAGCACGCCGAGCACCAGCAGCCCGGCGGTGGACAGCAGGACGGCGCCGACCAGGGTCCAGTTCATGTGCGTGCGGAACCTTTCAGAACTCCGACTACCCCTCGACCGGCAGCAGCCGCATGGTGTGCACGCCGGCTGCGGTGAGCGCGGCGACGATCCGCTCCCCGGCGATCTTGCGGACGGACGCGCCGCAGGCCGGGCAGGTGAAGCTGTAGAAGGTGCGCTCCCGGCTGGCGCCGAGCGCCAGCCGGAACTCGGGGGCCGGGAGCTCGACCTTCTCCCGGCACTGCGAGCAGTACACCTTGAATCTGGTGCCCTCGGTCACGTGGTTCAGACCTGTCCGTCCCGGTAGTGCTCCAGCGCGGCCAGCGCGGCGGTGCGGGCCTGTTCGGCGAGCTGCGGCGGCGCGGTGATCCGGCCGTCCCGGCCGAGCCGCAGCGCGAGGGTGCGCAGGCCGGACGGCTCGGCGGAGCGCAGGGTGATCCGCAGGCCGCCGTCGGGCAGCTCCTCGGCGCTGTCGTGGGTGTAGTACTCGGCGACCCAGCGGCCGCCGGGGCCGACCTCGACCACCACCTGCGGGTCGTCCGCGTCGGGCGCGACCATGCCTGCGGACAGGTCGCGCGGCTGGAGGCGGGGCGGGTTGGCGGGCTCCTCGAGGACCTTGATCTCGGCGATCCGGTCGAGCCGGAAGGTGCGCCGGTCCTCGGAGGTGCGGCACCAGCCCTCCAGGTACGTGTGGCCCTCGGTGACCAGCCGGATCGGGTCGACCTCGCGCTCGGTGAGCTCGCCGCGGCCGTGCGACCAGTAGCGCAGCCAGATCAGCCGGCCCTCGCTGAGCGCCCGGTCGATGTCGGCGAAGACGGTGCCCTCGGCCTCGAAGGTGACGCCGATCCGGGCGGCGGACTCGGCGCTCTCGCCGGCCGCGTCCTCGATCTTGGCGACGGCCCGGGTGAGCGCCTGCCGGTCCCGTTCGCGCAGGCCGGGCAGGCCGGCCACGGCGCGGGCGGCGACCAGCAGCGCGGTGGCCTCGTCGGCGGCCAGCCGCAGCGGCTGGGCGACGTCGTCCACGTTGTGCCACCAGATCCGCTCGCCGTCGGTGTCGATGTCGAGCAGGTCGCCGCCGCGGAACGACGTGCCGCACATCGGCAGCACGTTGAGGTCGCCGATCAGTTCGCGCTCGGTGATCCCGAACGCCCGGGCCACCTCGGCGACCTCGGCCCCGGGCCGCTCGCGCAGGTAGGTGACCAGCGACAGCATCCGCCGCGTCTGGTCGATCGCATTACTCACGCCTGCACCTCCGCGAGACCGGCGACGGCGCGCAGCCGGTCGATGACGTCGGCCCGCAGGTCCTCGGGGCCGATCACGATGACGTCGGGACCGTACTCGGCCAGGTCGGCGCCCAGGCCGTTGCCGTACGGGATGTCCAGCTCGTCCCAGTCGGCGTCCACCGGCCGGGTGTCCAGCGCACGCTGGCGCAGCGGGTAGGCGGCGCCCCGGCGGACCCGGACGGCGGCGACGGCGGTCGCGCCCTCGCCGGCGAACCGGGCGACCACCGCGCGCACGTCGACGTGCTCGGGGACGTCGCCGGTGAACGCGCCGGCCCGGGAGCGGACCTTGCCGGTGATCCGGGACAGCCGGAACACCCGGGCGGAGCCGCGGTCGCGGTCGAAGCCGGCCAGGTACCAGTGGCCGCGCCAGCACTCCAGCGCCCACGGCTCGACCGAGCGCGGCCCGGCGGTCGCGGCGCCGGCCTTGCGGTAGTCGAAGGTGACGGGCCGCCGGTCGCGGGCGGCGACCAGCAGCGGCTCGAACGCGGCCTCCCGGCCGGGGATCCGCGGCTCCAGCGCGCCGTGCTCGCGCTCCTCGGCGAACGGGACGCCGGCGGCCCGCAGCTTCTGCAGGGCGCCGCTGGCCGCGCCGGACATCTTGGCCTGCTGCCAGACCCGGGCGGCGAGGGTGAGCGCGGCGGCCTCCTCGGCGTCCAGGGCGATCTCGGGGAGGCGGTTGCGGTCGCGGCGGGCGAGGTAGCCCACTTCGCCGTCGAGCGCGTTCTCGTCCACGTCGATGATCAGGCCGAGTTCGCGCAGGTCGTCCTTGTCGCGCTCGAACATCCGGTTGAAGGCGTCCTCGGAGCCCTGTTGCCAGGCCTCCCGGTACGCCTCGACGGACTCGCGCAGCTCTTTCTTGGAGAGCGGACGCCTGGTGTTCATCAGGCACAGGGCGAGGTTCATCAGCCGCTCTGCCTTGGCGATCGCCATCGCTGACCTTTCCTCCGATCGGGGGTGACCCGCCTGACCGTACCGGTCCGGACACGCTGGGCGAAAGCCGAACCCCCGGCTCCGAGCGGAACCGGGGGTTCGGTGGTGCGTCCGAGGTCAGACGCCCAGCAGGTCCACCACGAAGATCAGGGTGGAGCCGGCCGGGATCAGCGGGCTCGGGGACTGGTTCCCGTAGGCCAGGGCCGGCGGGATGATCAGCTCGCGGCGGCCGCCGACGCGCATGCCCTCGACGCCCCGGTCCCAGCCCTTGATGACGCGGCCCGCGCCCAGCGGGAAGCGGAAGGTCTGGCCGCGGTTCCAGGACGCGTCGAACTCCTCGCCGGAGGCGAAGGTGACACCGACGTAGTGGACCTCGACGACCGCTCCGGCCTTGGCCTCGGCGCCGTCGCCGACCACGATGTCGCGGATCTGGAGCTCGGTCGGGGCGTCGCCGCCCGGGAAGTCGATCTCCGGCTTGGTCAGGCTCACTGTTGCTCTTCTCGTTCGGTTGCGTGAACGCTGCTCATCCTAGACAACGGCGGCAGCCGGTCAGTCCTCGCCGCCGACGCCGGCGTCCAGGATGTCGATCACGAACACCAGGGTGGAGTTCGCCGGAATGCCGTTGCTGGCCTGGTCCTTGTACGCCAGCGAGGCGGGGATGACCAGTTCGATGCGGCTGCCGATGTTCTGGCCGACGACGCCCTTGTCCCAGCCCTCGATGACGCTGCCGGCGCCGGTGGCGAAGGTGAACGCCTGGCCGCGGTCGAGCGAGGAGTCGAACTTCTTGCCGTCCTTGTACAGCGCGCCGGTGTACTGGACGACGACCTTCTCACCGGTCTCGACCTTGCGGCCCTTGCCCTGGATCAGGACGTGCGACTTCAGCTCGGTCGGGTCGGCGACGCCGGGGACGGGCGTGATGTCGAACGGCTTCTTGCCGTTGTCCTTGACCTGCGGCATGTCGGCCGGCGGGGCGGTCATCTCGCCGCTGAGCACCGCGTCGGGCGCGGTGGCCTGCCGGATGTCGAGCACGAAGACCAGGCTGTCGGTGGCGGCGATGCCGAGCTGGCTGTTGCCCTGCGCGCCGAACGCGGCGGCGGGCGGGGCGACCACCAGCACCCGGCTGCCGGCCTTGTGGCCGGAGACGGCCTTGTCCAGCGCGGGGATCAGCTTGCCGGCCTCGGCCTGGTACAGCTGCGGCTTGCCGCCCTGGTCGCCGTACGAGCCGGGGATCTCCTTACCGGTGTTCCAGTCCATCGCGGTGTAGTCGACGGACACCCAGTTGCCCTTTTCGACCTTCGGGCCGGTGCCCGCGGACAGCTCCTTGACCACGAACGTGCCGTCCGGCTGGTCCTGCGGCACGGTGATGGTCGCCTTGGAGCCGAAGTCGCCGGCCACCGTGGGCAGCGCCTTGGCGCTGTCCTTGATCGGCGGCACCGGGTCCTGGGTGGGCGTGTCGGTGGCGGCGGGCTTCGCCGCGTCCGACTTGGAGGCGGGCTTGCCGCTGTCCTTGTTGACCTCGTACATGGTGATCCCGGAACCGATCAGCAGGACCACGAGGATCGTGCCGAGGATCGCACCGAGGCGGCCGGAGCTGCCCGGGTCCTCGTTGTAGCCGGCCTCCGACGGGTCGACCTTGCGCTGCGTGGAGGCGAAGACCTGCTGCGCCTCGGTGCTGCCGACCGCCGGGGTGGGCTCGTACGCGGGCGCGTCCCCGTACCCGGGGGCCGTGCCCGCGGTGGCCGGCGGCGTCCAGCCGGCCTGGGACAGCACCTCCGGGGACACCACGATCGACTCGCGGCCTCCCGGACGCTGCTGCCCGGTGTTGTCGGCCTCGCCCGGGCTCGACGGCTTCTCAGACATGACTCCCCAATTCATCTCGCCCGACGACGCGTGTACCACTGGTTGCGGGGCAGCAGTATGTCAGGTCGGCATGAGAGCCGGTCGGTCCGGTACTGGCCCCGCGTCCAGGCAGTGATCAGACAGCTTCCAGGATGTCGATCACGAACACCAGGGTGGAGTTCGCCGGGATCGCGCCACTGGCCTTGTCGCCGTAGCCCAGCGACGGCGGGACGACCAGCATCACCCGGCTGCCGACGGTCTTGCCGACCAGCCCCTGGTCCCAGCCCTTGATCAGACTTCCGGTGCCGACCTGCAGCGCCTGCGCCCCGCCGTGGTTCCACGAGGAGTCGAACTGCTTGCCGTCGGCCCAGGTCACGCCGGTGTACTGGACCACCAGGGTCTGGCCGGACTTCACCTCGGGCCCGTTGCCCTTGATCAGCACGTACTGCTGCAGGTCCGCGGGCGGCTGCTCGCCGGAGGGGACGGTGATGGTGGGCGCGGCCTTGCCGTTGTCCTTGACCTGCGGGGCGTTCGACGGCGGCTCGGTGACCTGCCCGGAGACGGTCGAGTCCTGCGGCACCGACTGCATGAGGTCGAGCACGAACACCACGGTGTCGTCCTTGCCGACGCCGAGCGCCGTCGAGCCCTGGCTGCCGAACCCGGCGGCCGGCGGGGCCACCACCACCAGCCGGCTGCCGACCTTCTTGCCCTCCACGCTCACGTCGAACGCCGGCACCAGCTGCCCGCTGCCCGCCTGGTACAGCTGCGGCTTGCCGCCGGAGTCGTAGGAACTGGTCAGGTCCTTGCCGCTGGTCCAGTCCTTGGCGGTGTAGTTGACGGTCACCCAGTCGTTCTTGTTGACCGTCGCCCCGGTGCCCTCGGTCTCGGTGTTCACCACGAACTGCCCGCTCGGCTGGCCGCCGGGCAGCGTGATCGTCGCCTTCGAGCCGAACTCCCCACTGATCGTGGGCATCGGCGAGGCGGACGCCACCGGGCTCGGCACCTCCATCGGCGAGGCGGTCGACGAGGGCGTCTCCCCGGCGGACTTGCCGGAACCGCCGCCGCACGCGGTCAGCAGCACGGCAGCGAGGGGCACGGAGAGCAGGCAGGCGATTCGACGCATGAGGTCAGCGTATGGCCGGATTCGTCCGGTCCGTCGGAGGCACTCGGGCGCGCCTCCGACGGACCGTCAACGCGTCGCTCACATTCCGGCGATCAGCTTCTCCACCCGCTCGTCCACCGACCGGAACGGGTCCTTGCACAGCACGGTGCGCTGCGCCTGGTCGTTCAGCTTCAGGTGCACCCAGTCGACGGTGAAGTCGCGGCGCTGCTCCTGGGCGCGCCGGATGAAGTCGCCGCGCAGCCGGGCCCGGGTGGTCTGCGGGGGCACCGACTTGCCCTGGAAGGTGAGCAGGTCGTTGGTGACCCGCTGCGCCTTGCCGTTCTTCTGCAGCAGGTAGAACAGCCCGCGGCGGCGGTGGATGTCGTGGTACGCGAGGTCGATCTGGGCGACCCGCGGGTTGGACATGGTCATCTGGTGCTTGGCGCGGTACTTCTCGATCAGCTGGTACTTCATGATCCAGTCGATTTCGGTGCCGACCTTGCCGAGATCCTCGGTGCGCACCGCCTCCAGGGTGCGGCCCCACAGGTCGAGGACGCGGGCCACGGTGCCCTCGTTGAGGCCCTTGCGGTCGGCGAACTCCAGCGCCTTGGTGTAGTACTCCTCCTGGATCTCCAGGGCGCTGGCCTCCCGGCCGTTGGCGAGCCGGACCTGGTGGGTGCCCGTCAGGTCGTGGCTGACCTCGCGGATCGCCCGGATCGGGTTCTCCAGCGTCAGGTCGCGCATCACCACGCCGGCCTCGATCAGCCTCAGCACCAGGTCGGTGGCGCCGACCTTGAGCAGCGTGGTGGTCTCCGACATGTTGGAGTCGCCGACGATGACGTGCAGGCGGCGGTAGCGCTCGGCGTCGGCGTGCGGCTCGTCGCGGGTGTTGATGATGGGGCGGGAGCGGGTGGTCGCGGAGCTGACGCCCTCCCAGATGTGCTCGGCGCGCTGGCTGACGCAGTAGACCGCCCCGCGCGGGGTCTGCAGGACCTTGCCGGCGCCGCAGATCAGCTGGCGCGTCACCAGGAACGGGATCAGCACGTCCGCCAGCCGGGAGAACTCGCCGTGCCGGGCCACCAGGTAGTTCTCGTGGCAGCCGTAGGAGTTCCCGGCGGAGTCGGTGTTGTTCTTGAAGAGGTAGACGTCGCCGGCGATGCCTTCCTCGTGCAGCCGCCGCTCGGCGTCCACCAGCAGCCCTTCGAGGATCCGCTCGCCGGACTTGTCGTGGGTGACCAGCTCGACCACGTCGTCGCACTCGGGGGTGGCGTACTCGGGGTGGGAGCCGACGTCGAGGTAGAGGCGGGCGCCGTTCTTCAGGAAGACGTTGCTGCTGCGGCCCCAGGAGACGACACGGCGGAAGAGGTAGCGGGCGACTTCGTCCGGCGACAGGCGGCGCTGGCCGCGGAAGGTGCAGGTGACGCCGTACTCGTTCTCGATCCCGAAAATTCGGCGGTCCATATGGCGACTCTTCTCTGTGGGAAGCTCCGTGAAACCCTTCGGTGCGGTGATGGATCGTCAGGCGGCCCGCCCGGCAGGGGGCGGGCCGTCGGACGCGGTCATTCGGTGTCGGACGCCTCGTCCTCGTCCGCGGCGGCGCTCTCGTCGCCGCTGAGCAGCCTGGTCAGCTGGCTGCCCAGGATGCGCTTGAACTTGCGCTGCTGGACCCGCTGGCGGTCGAGGACGGCGACCTCCAGCTGTTCGGGCGTCAGGGTGCGCGGGGTGCCGCCGTTGGGGTCGCGGGCCAGGCCGTCGACGGCCAGCTTCAGCGCCTCGGCGAGGGACAGGCCGGCCCGGTGGCGCTGGCCGAGGTAGTTGCCGATGGAGTCGGCGTTGCCGCCGACCACGACGGCGTTCTTCTCGTCGACCACCGAGCCGTCGGGGGTGAGCCGGTAGATCTGGTCGTCGGCGTCGGTGCGGCCGACCTCGGCGACGATCAGCTCGACCTCGTAGGGCTTCTCCCCGACCGAGGAGAAGATGGTGCCCAGGGTCTGGGCGTACACGTTGGCCAGGCCGCGGGCGGTGACGTCGGCCCGGTCGTAGGAGTAGCCGCGCAGGTCGGCGTAGCGCACGCCGCCGATCCGCAGGTTCTCGAACTCGTTGTAGCGGCCGACCGCGGCGAACGCGATCTTGTCGTAGATCTCGGAGACCTTGTGCAGGGCGCGGGAGGTGTTCTCCGCGACGAACACGATGCCGTCGGCGTAGGTGAGCACGACCACGCTGCGTCCGCGGGCGATGCCCTTGCGGGCGTACTCCGCGCGGTCCGCCATGGCCTGCTGGGGCGAGACGTAGAACGGCGTGGACACCGCCGGTCTCCCTTCGGGTGGTTGAGGCGGATTCAGAGCAGCGGGGCCTGCGGGCCGTTGGGGTTCTCGCGCCGCTGGTCGGTGATGGAGACCGCGATCGCGGTGACCTCTTCCTCGCCGAGCCGGCGGAAGCCGTCCTCGGTGATCAGCGTGACGATCGGGAAGATCTTGCGGGCGAGGTCCGGGCCGCCGGTCGCCGAGTCGTCGTCGGCGGCGTCGTACAGCGCCTGGACGGTGAGGGTGGCGGCCTGTTCGGCGGTCATCCCCTCCCGGTAGAGCTTCTTCATCGCGCCGCGGGCGAAGACCGAGCCGGAGCCGGTGGCGGCGAAGCCCGCCCGCTCCTCGGAGCGGCCGCCGGTGACGTCGTAGGTGAAGATCCGGCCGCGGCCGAGGTCGAGGTCGTAGCCGGCGAAGACCGGGACCACGGCGAGGCCCTGCATGGCCATCGCCAGGTTGGACCGGATCATGGTGGTGAGCCGGTTGGCCTTGCCCTCGAAGGAGAGCACGGTGCCCTCGATCTTCTCGTAGTGCTCCAGTTCCAGCTGGAACAGGCGCACCATCTCGATCGCCAGGCCGGCGGTGCCGGCGATGCCGACCGCGCTGTACTCGTCGGCCGGGAAGACCTTCTCCATGTCGCGCTGGGCGATGACGTTGCCCATGGTGGCCCGGCGGTCGCCGGCGAGCACCACGCCGCCGTCGAAGACCGCGGACACGATGGTGGTGCCGTGCGGCGCCTCGATCGTCAGGCCCTCGGGCAGCTGCCGCCGGCCGGGGAGCAGCTGCGGCGCGTGGCTGTCGAGGAAGTCGATGAACGAGGAGGAACCGGGGGTGAGGAAGGCAGCCGGTAGACGCCCGGTGCCACTGAGGTTGGCTTCCACACGTGTCCTTCCAGATCGAAGATCCAAAGTTGGAGTTGTGCCCCGGACCCTACCCGTTCCGGGGGCCGGATCCACGTTTTCGGTCCCGGAGGACAGAGAAGGCGAGGCCGCAGGCGCGCTCAGGGCACACCTGCGGCGCTCGCCGTGCTCTATTCCGGTGGAAAGGGGTTGCCCCCTCTCACTCGCCGCCCTTCTGCACGAATCCGCGCACGAAATCCTCGGCGTTGGATTCCAGGACTTCGTCGATTTCGTCCAGTACTGCGTCGACGTCGTCGCTGAGCTTTTCCTGACGCTCCTTGAGGTCGTCCGAGGCCTGGGTTTCCGCGGCCTGCTCCTCGACCTCCTCGGAGGAGCGGCTGGCCCGCTGCTGGCCGCCGCCGGTGTCCTTCTCCGCCATTTTCCTCACCCCGCTCGCTCGGTGTTCCCGTACAACGCTCGCTGCTCACCTGAATGATTCCCCGTCCGGGAATGTTCACCCGTGGTGATCGAAAAGTTACCCGCCGGAGAGGACCCGCACCAGGTCTTCCGCGGTGCGGCACCGGTCGAGCAGTTCCTTGACGTGCGCCTTGGTGCCGCGCAGCGGCTCCATGGTGGGCACGCGCTGGAGGCTGTCGTGCCCGGGCAGGTCGAAGATGACCGAGTCCCAGGACGCGGCGGCCACGTGGTCGGCGTACTGCTCCAGGCAGCGGCCGCGGAAGTAGGCCCGGGTGTCGTCGGGCGGCTGGGAGACGGCGCGGCGGACTTCGTCCTCGGTGAGCAGGCGCTCCATCCGGCCGCGGGCCTCCAGGCGGTTGTACAGGCCCTTGTCGGGGCGTACGTCGCTGTACTGGAGGTCGACCAGCTGGAGGCGCGGGCTGTCCCAGTTCAGGGCGTCGCGCTGGCGGTAGCCCTCCAGGATCTCCTTCTTGGCGACCCAGTCGAGCTGTCGGGACAGGCTCATCGGGTCGCGCTCCAGCCGGCCGAGCACGTCCTCCCAGCGGGCCAGCACGTCCGTGGTCTGGTCGTCGGCGTCCTGCCCGAAGCGGTCCTCGACGTACTTGCGGGCCAGTTCGTAGTACTCCATCTGCAACTGGACGGCGGTGAGCTTGCGCCCGGAGCGCAGCGACACCAGGTGCTTCAGGTCCGGGTCGTGGGAGATCCGGTGCAGGGTGCGCACCGGCTGGTCGACGGCGAGGTCGACGGCGATGAAGCCGTCCTCGATCATCGACAGGACCAGCGCGGTGGTGCCGAGCTTGAGGTAGGTGGAGATCTCGGAGAGGTTGGCGTCGCCGATGATGACGTGCAGCCGGCGGTACTTCTCGGCGTCGGCGTGCGGCTCGTCGCGGGTGTTGATGATGGGGCGCTTGAGGGTGGTCTCCAGGCCGACCTCGACCTCGAAGTAGTCGGCGCGCTGGCTGATCTGGAAGCCGTGCCCGCCGCCCTCCTGCCCGATCCCGACCCGGCCGGCGCCGCACACCACCTGGCGGGAGACGAAGAACGGCGTGAGGTGGCGGACGATGTCGGCGAACGGGGTGGCCCGCTGCATCAGGTAGTTCTCGTGGGTGCCGTAGGAGGCGCCCTTGTTGTCGGTGTTGTTCTTGTAGAGCAGGATCCGCTGCCCGTTGGGCAGCTCCAGCGCGCGGGCGGCGGCCTCGGCCATGATGCGCTCGCCGGCCTTGTCCCAGAGCACCGCGTCGCGCGGGTTGGTGACTTCGGGTGACGAGTACTCGGGGTGGGCGTGGTCGACGTAGAACCGGGCGCCGTTGGTGAGGATGACGTTGGCCAGGCCGATGTCCTCGTCGGTGAGCTGGCTGGCGTCCGCCACGTCCCGGGCCAGGTCGAAGCCCCGGGCGTCGCGCAGCGGATTCTCCTCCTCGAAGTCCCAGCGGGCGCGGCGCGCCCGGTGCATCGCCGCCGCGTAGGCGTTGACGATCTGGGACGAGGTGAGCATGGCGTTGGCGTTGGGGTGCCCGGGTACGGAGATTCCGTACTCGGTCTCGATCCCCATCACGCGCCGTACGGTCATGCGGCCCTCCAGACCCTGTCGGTACTGCCGGTGCAGACGCGCCGTCCGGCTGCGGAACTGTGCCGAGCACCGCAGCCGGACGGGTGGTTCGCGTACTACAGGTACTGCCCCGTGTTGGCGACAGTGTCGATGGAGCGACCGGACTCGGCGCCCTGCTTGCCGGTGACCAGGGTGCGGATGAACACGATCCGCTCGCCCTTCTTGCCGGAGATGCGGGCCCAGTCGTCCGGGTTGGTGGTGTTGGGCAGGTCCTCGTTCTCCTTGAACTCGTCCACGCAGGCGGCGAGCAGGTGGGAGACCCGCAGGCCGCGCTGGCCGTGGTCGAGGAAGTCCTTGATCGCCATCTTCTTCGCCCGGTCGACGATGTTCTGGATCATCGCGCCGGAGTTGAAGTCCTTGAAGAACAGCACTTCCTTGTCGCCGTTGGCGTAGGTGACCTCCAGGAAGCGGTTCTCCTCCGTCTCGGAGTACATCCGCTCGACCACCGACTGGATCATGGCGTCGACGGTGGCGGGCACCGAGCCGTCGTGCTCCTTGAGGTCGTCGGGGTGGAAGGGCAGCGAGTCCTTGAGGTACTTGGAGAAGATGTCCTTCGCCGCCTCGGCGTCCGGCCGCTCGATCTTGATCTTGACGTCCAGGCGGCCGGGCCGCAGGATCGCCGGGTCGATCATGTCCTCGCGGTTGGAGGCGCCGATCACGATGACGTTCTCCAGGCCCTCCACGCCGTCGATCTCCGCCAGCAGCTGCGGGACGATGGTGTTCTCCACGTCCGAGCTGACGCCGGAGCCGCGGGTGCGGAACAGCGACTCCATCTCGTCGAAGAACACGATGACCGGCGTGCCCTCGCCGGCCTTCTCCCGGGCCCGCTGGAAAACCAGGCGGATCTGCCGCTCGGTCTCGCCCACGTACTTGTTGAGCAGCTCGGGGCCCTTGATGTTCAGGAAGTAGCTCTTGCCCTGCGGCCGGCCCGTCACCTCGGCGACCTTCTTGGCCAGCGAGTTGGCCACCGCCTTGGCGATCAACGTCTTGCCGCAGCCGGGCGGGCCGTACAGCAGCACGCCCTTGGGCGGACGCAGCTCGAACTCCTTGAACAGGTCGGCGTGCAGGTAGGGCAGCTCCACCGCGTCCCGGATCTGCTCGATCTGGTTGGACAGGCCGCCGATCTGCCGGTAGTCGATGTCCGGGACCTCCTCGAGGACCAGTTCCTCGACCTCGGACTTCGGAACCACCTCGTACACGTACCCGGAGCGCGGCTCCAGCAGCAGCGCGTCGCCGGCCCGCAGCGTCAGCTCGCGGAGCGGCTCGGCGAGGCGCACCACCCGTTCCTCGTCGGTGTGCCCGACCACCAGTGCCCGGTCGCCGCCCTCCAGCACCTCCTTGAGCGTGACGATCTCGCCGATCCGCTCGAACTCCATCGCCTCGACGACGTTCAGCGCCTCGTTGAGCATCACCTCCTGGCCGCGGCGCAGCTCGTCCAGCTCCACGCCGGGGCTGACGTTGACCCGGAGCTTGCGGCCGCCGGTGAAGATGTCGGCGGTGCCGTCCTCGTTCTTCTCGAGGAAGACGCCGAACCCGGCGGGCGGCTGGGCGAGCCGGTCCACCTCCTCCTTGAGGGCCACGATCTGGTCGCGGGCCTCGCGCAGGGTGGCGACGAGCCTCTCGTTCTGGGCGGTCACACCGGCCAGGTTGGTCTGCAGCTCGACGATCCGCTCCTCAAGCACCCTTGAGCTGCGCGGAGAATCGGCGAGCCGGCGTCGAAGCACAGCGATCTCCTGCTCGAGGTAGGAGACCTGCGCGGCCTCGTCGGACCCCCGTGCGGGCCTGCCGGCGCTGCGGTCGTAGTCGTCATCGTGGGCTGCCACGGTCCTCACCTCCTCCTGGGGGAGCTGGACGACCCAAACCTACCTGGGACCAGGGTCATGTAAACCCCTAGATCAGAAAGATGGATCGGGCGTGTCCGATGTTCGCCCTGCGCGCTTCCCCTCTGACAGAGGAGATGCCCACCGCTCAACGGTTCAAAGCAGCGCGCATGTATCGTGACAGGAATGTCCCCGAATGCGGGGCAACCGGAGCAGAAACGGCAGGGGCAATGGCGGGGACGGGCGAGGCACTCGAAGTCTGGATCGACCAGGATCTGTGCACCGGTGACGGGATCTGCGCGCAGTACGCGCCCGAGGTCTTCGAACTCGACATCGACGGGCTCGCCTATGTGAAGGGCGAGGACGACGAGTTGCGCCAGCAGCCCGGCGAGACGGTGCCCGTTCCGCTGACGCTCCTGAAGGACGTGGTCGACTCGGTGAAGGACTGCCCGGGCGACTGCATCCACGTCCGCCGGGCCGCCGACGGCGTCGAGGTGTACGGCCCGGACGCGGACTGACGATCCGTCAGGCGGTGTGGGCGGGAGTCCGGGTCTCGGTCTTCGCCCACCCGCGGGCGGACTGCGTCCACACCAGCTCCACCGCGACGTCCGGCGAGAACCGCGGCACGTCGTCGGAGGAGTAGCCGCGAGCCGCTCCGCGGATCGACCCGTCGGAACGGATCGCCAACTCGGTGAGCGTGTAGCCGTCCCGGTCCGCGAGCAACTCGACCGGCTTGCCGGCGCCCTCCACCACGAACACCTGGTCCGGCGGCGTCCCCATGTCGGCCTGACAGTGCGCGGCGAGAACCCCCAGCGCCTTCCCGTTCACCACCGCCGACGCCTTCAGGCTCACCGCGGTCGGGAACGGCCCGCACTCCATGGGCAGTTGGACCTTCTCCAGGTCCACCTCCGGCACCACGGCGTCAACTTCCTGATGCGCCGTCACCACCGCCCCGGTCGCCGACGTCGCCCCCAACGCCCCACCCACCACAGCGGCGCACCCCGCCGCGACCAGCACCCAGTGCTTCAACCCCGACCCTGCATGCACCACAGACTCCCCTTCCGGTGTGGGCATTTTCGCACACGGGGGAACAGTGGCTCGCTGGCGGGTGGGCCCGAAAACAGGGGCGCGGGAAATCGGCAGCGGATGCACAAACAGGGGCGCGGGGAACTGCGCGAAGCGGAAGGCGCCCATCCGCAAGGTCGCGTCGCGGGCAATGACTTGCCGTTGATCGCGACCTTGCTGAAGTGCACTTCTTGCTCGCGCAGTTCCCCGCGCCCCTGCTTTCGCGCCCACCTGCCGGCGCTACGAATCAGCTCAGGTCGCGACCATCGTGCGAAGCCGCTTCCCGCTGGGCCTTGCGCACGGCGGCCCGCTCCGCGAGCGTCAGCTCGGGCTCGGCCACGTCGTAGTCCTCGCCGTAGGCGCCCTTCGCGGGGCGGCGGCGGCGCAGCGGGGGCTCGACTCCGTCGGCCAGGCGGCGGGCGGTGAGGAGGAAGCCGGTGTGGCCGATCATGCGGTGGTCGGGGCGGACCGCGAGGCCTTCGAGGTGCCAGGTGCGGACCATGGTCTCCCAGGCCTGCGGCTCGGTGAAGGTGCCGTGTTCGCGCAGCGCCTCGACGGTGCGGGACATCTGCGTGGTGGTGGCCACGTAGCAGCAGATGAGGCCGCCGGGGACGAGCGCCTTGGAGGCGACGTCCAGGCACTCCCAGGGGGCGAGCATGTCGAGGATGACGCGGTCGACGTCGGTCTCGACCAGGTTGTCCTGGAGGTCGCCGACGGTGAGCTTCCACGCGGGGTGCGGGCCGCCGAAGTAGCGTTCGACGTTGCCGCGGGCGATGTCCGCGAAGTCCTCACGCCGCTCGTAGGAGGCGAGCATGCCGGTGTCGCCGACGGCGCGCAGCAGGTAGGTGGACAGGGCGCCGGATCCGACGCCCGCCTCCACCACCCTCGCGCCGGCGAAGATGTCGGCCATGGCCAGGATCTGCCCCGCGTCCTTGGGGTAGATCACGGCTGCGCCGCGCGGCATGGAGAGGACGTAGTCGGGGAGCAGGGGGCGCAGCGCGAGGTACGGGACGTTGCCCGTCGTGCGGACGACCGTGCCCTCGGGAGCGCCGATCAGCTCGTCGTGCGGGAACGCACCCTTGTGGGTGTGGAACTGGTTCCCGGCCTGGAGCGTGAACGTGTAGTGGCGGCCCTTGGGGTCGGTCAGCTGGACCTGGTCCCCGACCTTGAAGGGCCCGCGTCGGCGGGCGGCACCGGTCGGTTCGGACATGGGGGCCATCCTACGGGAGCCGGAGGGCTCCCCCGACCACATGATCGGTTCAGACTGTCGGGCGGCCGAGGAGCGCGGCGGTGAGGCGGCGTTCGAGGTCGGTGAGGGAGAGCACGCCGTAGACGCTGCCGTCGGCGCGGACCACCAGGTATTCGGAGGCGGGGGCGCGGCGCAGGGTCTCCAGGATCTGTTCGCCGGCCAGGTCGACGGGGACGGTGTGGCCGGGTTCGAGGTCGCGGGCGACGGCGGAGACGGCGACCCAGGGGCGGCGGTGTTCGGGGATGCCGGCGACCGCCGACTCCTTGACCAGGGCGGTGGGTTCGCCGCGGCCGTCGACCACCACGATGGCGCCGGCGTGGGCCTCGTGGGCCCGGCGGAGCGCTTCGCCGAGGGGGGTGTCGGAGGTGACGTCGATGCTGCGGCGGGCCAGGTCGCGGACCTTGAGGTCGGGCAGGATCTCCTTGAGGCGGGCGTTGCGCAGGGAGTTGCCGGCGCCCTGCCAGATGATGAAGCCGAGGATCGCGGCGAGCACGCCGTCGAGCATGGCTTCGCCGGTGGAGCGTTCGGCGTTCTGCGAGGCGCCGACGACGGGCAGCACCAGGACGACGGCGACGGCCAGGGCGCGGCCGGTCCAGACGGCGGCCAGGGTGCCCTTCATGGGGTTGCCGGTGACGGCCCAGACGACGGCGCGCAGCATCCGTCCGCCGTCCAGCGGGAGGCCGGGCAGCAGGTTGAAGGCGGCGACCACCAGGTTGGAGATCATCAGGCCGGCCAGCAGCACGCCGGGGACGGTGGCGGGTTCGACGGCGCGGAAGCCGGCCCAGAACACGCCGGCCAGCACCAGTGAGAGCAGCGGGCCGACCAGGGCGAGCCAGAACTCGCGCCAGGGCCGGTCGGCCTCCTTCTCGATCTCGGAGACGCCGCCGAGGAACTGGAGCTGGATGCGCCGCACGCCGAGCTTGTAGCGCAGGCCGACCAGGGTGTGGGCGAGTTCGTGGACCAGCACCGAGGCGTAGAAGGCGACGGCGAAGGAGAAGGCGAGCAGGTAGCGGGTGGCGCCGAGGCCGGGCAGCACGTCGCCGAGCCGGCTGCCGAAGATCCAGGTGATCAGTGCGGCGACCAGGAACCAGGACGGGGTGACGTAGACCGGCACGCCGAGCGGGCGGCCCATCAGGATGCCGCCGCGGGGCGGTTCGCCGCCCTCCGGCGGGCCCGGCGTCCCCGGCGTCCGCCCCTTGGTGTCGTTCACCGTGCTCCCTCCACCCTCCGCCGACTCTCTGCGCCTCGTACGCTACGTGATCTCCCGCCCGCTGCGGCGGCGCACCCCGCTCTCCTTTCCCATACCCACCTCTTCGACCGAGCTGTCGGTGCGGTGCAATAGGGTCGGGGCATGCAGCAGACCGACCCCACGCCCACTGCCCGTCCGGCGGCCCCGCCGACCGGGCTGTCGCCGTCGAGGGCCGGTGACTTCATGACCTGCCCGCTGCTGTACCGGCTGCGGGTGATCGACCGGCTCCCGGAGCCGCCGAGTCCGGCGGCGACCCGGGGGACGCTGGTGCACGCCGTGCTGGAGCGGCTGTTCGACCATCCGCCGGCCGAGCGCACCCCCGAGCGGGCCCGGGGGCTGCTCGCCCCGCAGTGGGAGCGGCTGCTCGGAGAACGGCCGGAGCTGGCCGGACTGTTCCCGGACGCGCCGGAGCAGTTGGCCGGCTGGCTGGGCGACGCCGAGAAGCTGGTGGAGAAGTGGTTCCGGCTGGAGGACCCGACCCGGCTGCACCCGGTGGAGCGGGAGCTCTACGTGGAGACCGCGCTGGCCTCGGGCCTGCTGCTGCGCGGCTACATCGACCGGGTGGACGTCGCGCCGTCCGGCGAGGTCCGGCTGGTGGACTACAAGACCGGCCGGGCGCCCTCGCGGGACTTCGAGGGCAAGGCGATGTTCCAGATGAAGTTCTACGCCCTGGTGGTGTGGCGCTGGAAGGGCGTGCTCCCCAAGCGGCTGCAGCTGGTGTATCTCGGCGGCGGCGGCGATGTGGTGACGTACGACCCGGACCAGGCCGATCTGCTGGCGGTGGAGCGGAAGCTGGAGGCGCTGTGGGAGGCGATCTCGGCGGCGGTGGCCACCGGCGAGTTCCCGGCGACCCGCAACCGGCTGTGCGACTGGTGCGACCACAAGTCCAGCTGTCCGGAGTTCGGCGGCACTCCCCCGCCGTACCCGCTGCCCCTGGCCACTCTGACCAATCCCCGCAAGGAGTCGTAGGTGACGATCCGTGTGCTGCTGGTGGACGACCAGCCGCTGCTCCGTACCGGTTTCCGGATGATCCTGGAGGCGGAGTCCGATCTGGTGGTGGTCGGCGAGGCGGGCGACGGCCAGCAGGCGCTGGACCAGGTCCGCGCGCTGCAGCCGGACGTGGTGCTGATGGACATCCGGATGCCGCGGATGGACGGCGTGGAGGCGACCCGCCGGATCGCCGGCCCGGACCGCAGCGGTCCGGCGAAGGTGCTGGTGCTGACCACCTTCGACCTCGACGAGTACGTGGTGGAGGCGCTGCGCGCGGGCGCCAGCGGCTTCCTGTTGAAGGACGTGCCGGCCGAGGAACTGGTGCAGGCGATCCGGGTGGTGGCGGACGGCGCGGCGATGCTCGCCCCGTCGGTGACCCGCCGTCTGCTGGACATGTACGCCACCAAGCTGCCGTCGGGCGACGAGGCCCCGCCGCAGGCGCTGACGGTGCTGACCGAGCGCGAGGTGGAGGTGCTGCGGCTGGTGGCCCGCGGGCTGTCGAACGCGGAGATCGCCGCCGAGCTGTTCGTCTCCGAGACGACGGTGAAGACCCATGTCGGCCATGTGCTGACCAAGCTGCAGCTGCGGGACCGGGTGCAGGCGGCGGTGTACGCGTACGAGAGCGGCCTGGTGCGCCCCGGCGCGATGTAGCGGCCGGCGCGGCCCCTCACGGGCCCCGGAACGGCCGACGGCCCGTCACCCCCGGTGGGGTGGCGGGCCGTTGTGCTGCCGGGCGAATCGTTACTTCTTGTTGCGGCCGATCAGCCAGAACCGGAAGCGGCTGGTGTTGTCCACGGTGGTGTCGACGCCGGTGACGCCGTTCTTGTACACGTAGAAGGACTTGTTCTGGTACAGCGGGACCATCGGCACCGCGTCGGCCAGCCGGTTCTGGATGATCGCGTAGGCGCCGCCGCCGGTGCGGTCGGTCATCTTGATCGAGTCCGGCACCAGCTTGGTGCTGATCTGCGGGTCGTCCCAGTTGTTGTGGAACGCGCCGCCGCCGACCACCAGCGGGGAGATGTAGTCGTCCGCGTCGACGTAGTCGGGGGTCCAGCCGATCAGGTAGGCCTGGTAGCTGTCGTTCGACCAGTTGGCGATGAAGGTGTCCCAGTCGGGTTCCTGCTGGACCGTCACCTGGAACAGACCGCTGGCCTCCAGCTGCTTCTTGACGTTCTCCAGCTCGGCGGCGCCGGCCCGGGAGCGCGACCAGGTCAGGTTGATCTTGACCGGGGTGGTGATGTGCGCGTCGGTCAGGTACT
This sequence comes from Kitasatospora sp. NPDC092948, assembly GCF_044754805.1. Classification (NCBI taxonomy): domain Bacteria; kingdom Bacillati; phylum Actinomycetota; class Actinomycetes; order Kitasatosporales; family Streptomycetaceae; genus Kitasatospora; species Kitasatospora sp. NPDC092948. Next base: position 207,930 of record NZ_JBIVPU010000010.1, read on the forward strand.
TCTTGGCCTTGGCGACGTCCGGCTCGCCGTACTTGTCGAAGAAGGCGGTGTTGTGGCCGACCACGCCGGCCGGGACGACCGAGTACAGCGGCAGCACGGTGCCCGCGTAGACGTCGTGGGCGAGCGCCTTGCGGTCGATCAGCTGGGCCATGGCCTGCCGGACCGCCTGCTTGCCGCCGACGTCGTCCTTGGTGTTGAACACCAGGTAGAAGGTCTCGCCGCTGTCGCCCTCGGCGACCCGCAGGTTGCCCTTGCCGGACTGGTCGTCGTTCTTGATCTGCGCCGCCGTGGCGGGGTCGAGGCTGTTGTCCGCCACGTCCACCTCGCCCTTTTCGACAGCGGCCTTCAGATCGTCCGTCTTCTCGTAGTAGCGGACGGTGAACTTGCTGTTCTCGGGCTTGGTGGCGGCGCCGTGGTAGGTCGGGTTCGGCGACAGCGTGACCTTGCTGGGGCTGGTGCCGCGGTTCTCGATCGCGTCGATCCGGTACGCCCCGGAGCCGACCAGCTTGTCGTTGGGGAGCAGCTTGTCAGCCGGGAAGACCTGGTGGTCGACTATCGCGCCGGCCGGCGAGGCCAGCTTGGCCGGGAGCACCGCGTCGGGGGTCTCCAGGTGGAAGACGACGTCGAGTTCGCCGGTGGCCTCCACCGACTTGATGGTCGACAGCAGCGGCACCGGACCGGCCGGGTCGTTGATCTTCTTGGTGCGGTCGATCGAGTACTTGACGTCCTCGGCCGTCACCGGGTGCCCGTTGGTGAACTTCAGCCCAGCCTTCAGCGTGCACTTGTACGTCATCGTGTCGTTGCCAGTGAACTGGCAGGACTCGGCGGCGTCCGGCTGCGGCACGGTCGCGCCGGGCGGGAAGGACAGCAGCGACTGGAAGGAGTTGTTCAGTACCAGCCAGGAGCCGATCTGGTAGGCGCCGGCCGGGTCGAACACGGTGGCCCCGTTGGTGGTGCCCAGGGTGATCGCGGCGCCGTTGCCGTCGCCGCCACCGGCGACCTTCTCCACGGAGGCGCAGCCGGCCGCCGTGGTGACGACGAGCGCGGCGCAGCTGAGCACGGCCAGGCGGTTGGGCGTAGTCATGCGGGGTGGTCTTCCTTACTGCGTGCGGCCGGCTCGCCCCGGAGGCACCCGAGTCCGGCCGCCGGGGTGGGGCGGCAGGGCGCAGGCCGGTACGACCGCGCGGGCACCCGGGTACCGGATTCGACGGTGGAGGGCGGCGGCGCGGTAGGGCGTTCTGATCGGTTGTAGCGTGCCACATCGCACCGGGTCGGTCACCGACTGTTCGAACAATGGGTGGTCAATGGGGGGAAGACCACACCCGAAGGACCGACGAGTTGTCAGCCAATGCCCGATTTCATACCCGCTGCCGGATACGGTCCGCGTACCCACGGACGCGGAGGGGAACCGGAAAACCGCACAGAGGAGACGAAGATCACACCCGGGTGCCGGCCAGGGTGCGCAGCAGGTCGAGGTCGACCTGTTCGAGCGAGGGCAGCACCAGGCGGCCGGGGCCGGGCTCGATGGCGGCGATGGAGGGTACCGCGATGACGGGGCAGCCGGCCGCCTCCGCGGCGGCGACGCCGGTCGGGGTGTCCTCGACCACCACGCAGCGGGCCGGGTCGGCGCCGAGGCGGGCGGCGGCGGTCAGGTACGGGTCGGGGAACGGCTTGGTGCGCGGCACCTCGTCGCCGGCCACCGTGAAGGCGAAGTTCTGCGGGCCCAGGCTGCGCAGCACGATGTCGATGATGTGCCGGTGCGAGGCGGACACCAGGGCGGCCGGAATGCCGTGCGCGGCAAGGGTGTTGAGCAGCCGCTCGGCGCCGGGCATCAGCGGGACGCCGCCGTCCAGCAGGTCCACGAAGCGCTGGTTGATCTGGGCCCCGAGGTCGGCGGGGCGGATGTTCGCGCCGGTGCGGGTGAGCAGGTAGTCGATGACGCGGGTCATCGGGCCGCCGACCACGTGGGTGCGGTCCTCGGGGGTGAGCCGGTGGCCGAGTTCGGCGAACAGGTCGACCTCGGCCTGCCACCAGAAGTCCTCGGTGTCGACCAGGGTGCCGTCCATGTCGAGCAGGACGGCCTGCAGGCCGCCGTCGTCGCCGTCTCCGCCGACACGGATCGGGGTCGAGACCGTCGTCATGCGCGCCGTCCTTCCGGGTGGTCGTCCGGAGCGCACTGCGTCCGGGGATGGCACAGGCCGGCCCGCTGGTGAGCGGACCGGCCCGTTCAGGATCATCAAGAATACGCCTGCCGGTGCGGATTGCGTCGGGCCCCGGCGAGGCGAACGGATGATCCGTGGTTGAAGTTCTGCTGCGGCGCCCCGGGGCGCCTACCGGGCGTTGAAGTACTTGGCCTCGGGGTGGTGCAGCACGATGGCGTCCGTGGACTGCTCGGGGTGCAGCTGGTACTCCTCGGAGAGGATCACGCCGACCCGCTCGGGCTTGAGCAGTTCGGCGATCTTGGCGCGGTCCTCCAGGTTCGGGCAGGCGCCGTAGCCGAGCGAGAAGCGCGCGCCGCGGTACTTGAGCGCGAACATGTCCTTCACGTCCTGCGGGTCCTCGTCGCCGAAGCCGAGCTCGTAGCGGACCCGGGCGTGCCAGAACTCGGCCAGCGCCTCGGCCAACTGCACGGACAGGCCGTGGAGTTCGAGGTAGTCGCGGTAGGAGTTGCCGGCGAACAGCTCGTTGGCGGCCTCGGAGATCCGGTTGCCCATGGTGACCACCTGGAGGCCCACCACGTCGCGCTCGCCGCTCTCCTCCGGGCGGAAGAAGTCGGCCAGGCAGAGGCGGCGGCCGCGGCGCTGGCGGGGGAAGGTGAACCGGGTCAGCTCGGTGTCGTCCTCGCCGTAGACGATCAGGTCGTCGCCCTTGGAGTTGGCCCGGTAGTAGCCGTGGACGACGGCGGGCTCCAGCCAGCCCTCGGTCTGCAGGCGGTCCAGCCAGCCGCGCAGCCGCGGGCGGCCCTCGGTCTCCACCAGCTCCTCGTACGAGGGCCCGCCGGAGCGGCCGCCCTTGAGGCCCCACTGGCCCTTGAAGAGGGCGTCCTCGTCGAGCCAGGAGGCGTAGTCCTGGAACGGGATGCCCTTGATGATCCGGTCGCCCCAGAACGGCGGGGTGGGCACCGGGTTGTCGATCGCCACGTCGGAGCGGATCTGCCCGAGGTTGACCTCCTCCGGCTCCTCGATCTCGACCCGGGCGTGCCGGCGCTGCCGCAGCTCGGGCAGCACCACGCCGGGCACGCCGCGCTTGACGCCGATCAGGGCGTCCATCAGCCGCAGGCCCTCGAAGGCGTCGCGGGCGTAGCGGACCTCGCCGTCGTAGACCTCGTGCAGGTCCTGCTCGACGTAGGCGCGGGTGAGGGCGGCGCCGCCGAGGATCACCGGGAAGTCGGCGGCCAGGCCGCGCTGGTTGAGCTCCTCCAGGTTCTCCTTCATGATCACCGTGGACTTGACCAGCAGGCCGGACATGCCGATCACGTCGGCCTTGTGCTCCTGCGCGGCCTCGACGATCGCCGAGACGGGCTGCTTGATGCCCAGGTTGACCACGTTGTAGCCGTTGTTCGACAGGATGATGTCGACCAGGTTCTTGCCGATGTCGTGGACGTCGCCCTTGACGGTGGCGAGCACGATGGTGCCCTTGCCCTCGCTGTCGGACTTCTCCATGTGCGGCTCCAGGTGGGCCACCGCGGCCTTCATCACCTCGGCGGACTGCAGCACGAACGGCAGCTGCATCTCGCCGGAGCCGAACAGCTCGCCGACCACCTTCATGCCGGACAGCAGCGTGTCGTTGATGATCTCCAGCGCCGGACGCTCCGTCAGCGCGGCCTCCAGGTCGGCCTCCAGGCCGTTGCGCTCGCCGTCGATGATGCGGCGCTGCAGGCGCTCCTCGAGCGGGAGCGCGGCGAGCTCCTCGGCCTTGGACGCGGCGCTGGAGGCGGCGGAGACGCCCTCGAACAGCTGGAGCAGCTTCTGCAGCGGGTCGTAGCCCTCGCTGCGGCGGTCGTACACGAGGTCCAGGGCGGTCTGCCGGCGGTCCTCGGGGATGCGGTTCATCGGCAGGATCTTCGCGGCGTGCACGATCGCCGAGTCCAGGCCGGCCTCCACGCACTCGTGCAGGAAGACCGAGTTGACGACCTGCCGGGCGGCCGGGTTCAGGCCGAAGGAGATGTTGGACAGGCCCAGGGTGGTCTGCACGTTCGGGCGGCGGCGCTTGAGCTCGCGGATCGCCTCGATGGTCTCGATGCCGTCGCGGCGGGACTCCTCCTGGCCGGTGGCCAGGGTGAAGGTCAGGCAGTCCACCAGGATCGAGGACTCCTCGACGCCGTACTCGGTGGTGAGCTGGTCGATCAGCCGCTCGGCGATCGCGACCTTCGTCTCGGCGGTGCGGGCCTGGCCCTGTTCGTCGATGGTCAGGGCGATCAGGCCGGCGCCGTGCTCGCGGGCCAGCCCCGCGATCTTCCCGAAGCGGGTGTCGGGGCCGTCGCCGTCCTCGTAGTTGACGGAGTTCAGCACCGCGCGCCCGCCCAGCATCTCCAGGCCGGCCCGCAGCACGGGCGGCTCGGTGGAGTCCAGCACGATCGGCAGGGTGGAGGCGGTCGCCAGCCGGCCGGCGATCTCCTTCATGTCGGCGACGCCGTCCCGGCCGACGTAGTCCACGCACAGGTCGAGCAGGTGCGCGCCCTCGCGGATCTGGTCGCGGGCGATCTCCACACAGGTCTGCCAGTCCGCGGCGAGCATCGCCTCGCGGAACTTCTTCGACCCGTTGGCGTTGGTGCGCTCGCCGATCGCCAGGTACGAGGTGTCCTGCCGGAACGGCACCGCCTGGTACAGCGAGGCGGCGGACGGCTCGGGCCTCGGGTCGCGCGGGGTGATCGGCAGGCCCTGCACCCGCTCGACCACCTGGCGCAGGTGCTCGGGGGTGGTGCCGCAGCAGCCGCCGACCAGCGACAGGCCGTAGTCCTGGACGAAGGCCTCGTGCGCGTCGGCGAGTTCGGCCGGGCTGAGCGGGTAGTGCGCGCCGTCCTTGGTGAGCACCGGCAGGCCGGCGTTCGGCATGCAGGACAGGCCGACCTTGGCGTTCTTCGCCAGGTAGCGCAGGTGCTCGCTCATCTCGGCGGGGCCGGTGGCGCAGTTCATGCCGATGAAGTCGACGCCGAGCGGCTCCAGCGCGGTCAGCGCGGCGCCGATCTCCGAGCCCAGCAGCATGGTGCCGGTGGTCTCCACCGTGACCTGCGCGAGTACCGGCAGGTCCAGGCCGGCCTCGGCGAGGGCGTCCTTGCAGCCGAGCACCGACGCCTTGGTCTGCAGCAGGTCCTGGCTGGTCTCGACCAGCAGCGCGTCGGCGCCGCCCGCGATCAGGCCGGCCGCGTTCAGCCGGAAGCCCTCGCGGACCGTCTCGAAGGTGATGTGACCGAGCGTCGGCAGCTTGGTGCCGGGGCCGATCGAGCCGAGCACCCAGCGGACGCGGCCGTCCTGGGCGGTGTACTCGTCGGCGACCTCGCGGGCGATCCGGGCGCCGGCCTCGGACAGTTCGAAGATCCGCTCCGGGATGTCGTACTCGCCGAGCGCGGAGTGGTTGGCGCCGAAGGTGTTGGTCTCCACGCAGTCCACGCCGACCGCGAAGTAGGCGTCGTGCACCGAGCGGACGATGTCCGGGCGGGTCACGTTGAGGATCTCGTTGCAGCCCTCCAGCTGCTGGAAGTCCTCCATCGTCGGCTCCTGCGCCTGGAGCATCGTTCCCATCGCTCCGTCGGCCACCACCACCCGGGTGGCGAGCGCCTCGCGCAACGCGGTGGCGCGGTCCTGGTGGGCGGACGTGGATACAACGGTGGCCATGAGGCTGCTCCCTGGTTGCGACGGCTGTCGGCTATGCGGCCCCACCTTCACCGGGGGCGCACCCGGCCAGGGTATCCGCCCGACGGCTGTGCCATGGAACCCATTTCGCATCCTGGGCGTCCCTGTCCACCGGAAGGGAGCCCGATCATGCCCGTTTCACCGCATCCGAGCAGGTGGCATCACCGCATCCGCGCCCTGGCGGTGTCCGCATTACGGACCGGGCCCGCCCGGGCGCGTCGCCGCTGGGGGCTGCGCACCCGATGGACCCGGCGCCGCCGGGTGCTGACCGCCTGCGCGCTGCTGGCGACCCTGCTGGTGCTGCCGGTGCTGGGCGCGGCGCTCGCGCTGCGCTGGTGCTACTCGGGCGACCCGTCGGCGGACGCCCGGACCCGCGGCCGGGACGCGATCTGGCTGGGCCACGCCTGGGTGGACGGGCGGCGCACCGACGCGGACCTGTCGGTGCTGGCGGGGCGGGTGCGCGGCACCGGCATCCACGACCTGTACGTGCACACCGGGCCGCTGGAGCACGACGGTTCGCTCGATCCGAAGCTGGCCCCGGGCGTCGCGGACTTCCTCGGCCGGGCCCGGGCGGCGATGCCGGGGGTGCGGATCCAGTCCTGGCTGGGCGACGTGGTGGCGCCGGAGAAGGAGGGCCTGCACCTGGACCGGCCGGACGTCCGGGACCGGATCACGGCCTCCGCGGGGCAGGTCCTCGACCTGGGCTTCGACGGCGTCCACTTCGACCTGGAGCCGGTGCACAACGGCTCCCCGGGCTTCCTGGCGCTGCTCGACCAGGTGCACGCGCTGACCGCCGCCCGCTCCGCCCCGCTGTCGATCGCGGCCCCGCAGATCGAGCCCGTGCCGATGGTCGGGCGGGTCAGTTTCGCGCTGACCGACCACGGCAAGTGGTGGAGCGCCGGGTACTTCGCGCAGGCCGCGGGGCGGGTCGACCAGGTCGCGGTGATGTCGTACGACACCTCGATGCCGGTGGAGTCGCTGTACGGCGGCTACGTCGCCCGGCAGACCGCGCTGGCGCTGGCCAACACCCCGCCGGACGTCGACCTGCTGATGGGCCTGCCCGCGTACTGGGACGACACCCCGACCCACCGCGGCGACGCCGAGACGGTCCGCGCGGCGGTCCGCGGCGCCCGGCTCGCGCTCGGCACCGACACCCGGCAGAACTTCGGCCTGGCGCTGTACGTGGACTTCGCGGCGACCCCGGACCACTGGGCGGCGTACCGCGACGGCTGGTGCATCTAGGCCCGCTCTTCCGGGTCTTGCCGGATCGGCGCGCGGCGGCGGGCGCCCGGCGAGATCCGGAAAGAGCGGGCCCGGCGGGGCCCTGACCTGGGGTGATCCGGCGGCAGGCCCCCTGGCCGCCGGGGGGTGCGGGCGGACCTCCTAGCATCGGTTCGGCTCCGCCGCGTGGGGACGGGGCCGGCACTCAGGAGGAACGTTCATGCAAGCCCGGAAGATCGGCGCGGCCGCGGCCGCCGCGGTGGCGGTCCTCGCCGCCCGCGACCTGCTCCAGAAGAAGCACGCCCTGCTGCGGAACTTCCCCGTGCTCGGGCACGCCCGGTACGCGCTGGAGACGATCGGGCCGGAGCTGCGGCAGTACATCGTCACCTCCAACGAGGAGGAGCGGCCGTTCAGCCGGGACCAGCGGACCTGGATCTACGCCTCCGCCAAGGAGGAGAACAACTACTTCGGCTTCGGCACCGAGGTGGACGTCGCGCAGGCGCAGGGCCGCGCCTACCTGAAGCAGCGCACCTTCGCCGGGCCGCTGCCGGACGGGCACGACCCGCAGGCCGCGCTGCCGTCGGCCAAGGTGCTGGGCGGTCCGCGCGGGCGGGCCAGGGCGTTCCGCCCGGGCAGCATCGTGAACATCTCCGCGATGAGCTTCGGCTCGCTGTCGGGGGCGGCCATCACGGCGCTCAACCAGGGCGCGGCGCAGGCCGGCGCGATGCACAACACCGGCGAGGGCGGCCTGTCGCCGTACCACCGCAGCGGCGCCGACCTGGTGCTGCAGCTCGGCACCTCGTACTTCGGCTGCCGCAACGAGGACGGCACCTTCAACCTCGACAAGCTGAAGGACGTGGTCGCCGGCGCGCCCGTCAAGGCGATCGAGATCAAGCTGTCGCAGGGCGCCAAGCCGGGCCTGGGCGGCATGCTGCCGGGCGCGAAGGTGACGCCGGAGATCGCGAAGATCCGCGGCATCCCGGTCGGCCAGGACTGTGCCTCGCCGTCGCGGCACTCCGCGTTCGGCGACGTGGACTCGATGCTGGACTTCGTCGAGCTGCTGGCCGCCGAGACCGGCCTGCCGGTCGGCATCAAGAGCGCCGTCGGCGAGCTGGACTTCTGGCAGGAGCTGGCCGCGCTGATGGCGCGCGGCGACCGCGGCGTGGACTTCGTGACGGTGGACGGCGGCGAGGGCGGCACCGGCGCCGCGCCGCGGATGTTCGCGGACTCGGTGTCACTGCCGTTCCGGATGGGTTTCTCCCGGGTCTACGGCACCTTCGCGGAGCTGGGGCTGACCGACGAGCTGACGTTCATCGGCTCCGGCAAGCTCGGCCTGCCGGAGAACGCGGCGGTGGCGTTCGCGCTGGGCGCCGACATGATCAACGTGGCGCGCGAGGCGATGCTGTCGATCGGCTGCATCCAGGCCCAGAAGTGCCACACCGACAAGTGCCCGACCGGCATCGCCACCCAGAACCCGTGGCTGGCCCGCGGCGTCGACCCGGCGTCCAAGTCCACCCGGGCCGCGGTCTACCTGCGCACCCTGCGCAAGGAGCTGACCAAGGTCTCCTCCGCGCTGGGCGTCGCCCACCCGTCGCTGATCACCGCCGACGACATCGAGGTGCTGAACGGCGACTACGAGGCCCGCACGCTGGCCGGCGTGTACGGCTACAAGGAGGGCTGGGGGCAGCTCGGCCCGGAGCTCGCCGCGGAGATCACCGCCCTGATGACCGGCCGCCCGTCCGCCTGACGAACCGTCGAGGGGGCGGAGCCGCACCGGCTCCGCCCCCTCGTCCCGGTCAGCGCAGGTCGAACACCAGCCGGGCCGTGACCTTGCCGGCCAGCACGTCCTCGATGCAGGCGTTCACGTCCTCCAGCTTCCGGGTCTCCCGGATCACCTTGGTCCGGCCCAGCTGGTGCAGCCGGAACACCTCGGCCAGGTCCTGCCGGGTGCCGACGATCGAGCCGATCACCCTGGTGCCGTTCAGCACCGTCTCGAACACCGGCAGCGTCAGCTCGCCCTCGGCGGGCAGCGCGACCAGCACCAGGGTGCCGCCGCGGCGGAGCGCGTCGTAGGCGGCGCGGAAGGAGGCGTTGCTGACGGCCAGCGAGACGGCGGCGTCGGCGCCGCCGAGCCTGTGCACCTCGTGGGCGACGTCCTGGGTCCGGGCGTCGATCACGTGGTCGGCGCCGAGTTCCCTGGCGAGCTTCAGCTTGTCGTCGGTGATGTCCACCGCGACGGTCTCCGCGCCGAAGATCCGCGCGTACTGGAGCGCCAGGTGGCCGAGGCCGCCGATGCCGGAGATCAGCACCCGGGTGCCGGGGCGGGCGCCGGACAGCTTGACGGCCTTGTACGTGGTGACGCCCGCGCAGGACAGCGGGGCGGCGTCCATCGGGTCCACGCCGTCGGGGACCGGCACCACGTAGTCGCCGTGCGCGAGGGCGTACTCGGCGTAGGCCCCGTCCACCGAGTAGCCGGAGTTGTGCTGGGACAGGCAGAGCGTCTCCCAGCCGGTGACGCAGTAGTCGCAGCGCCCGCAGGCGTCGGCCAGCCACGGGATGGCGACCCGTTCGCCCTCCTTGACGTGCCGGACGTTCGCGCCGGCCGCCTCCACGATGCCGACGCCCTCGTGGCCGGGCACGAACGGCGGGGACGGCTTGACCGGCCAGTCGCCGTGCGCGGCGTGGATGTCGGTGTGGCACAGGCCGGAGCTCTCGATCCGCACCAGCACCTGGTGCGGCGCCGGGGTCGGCACCTCGCGTTCCTCGATCTCCAGCGGCTCGGTGAAGTCCCGGACCACAGCTGCCTTCATGGCCTTCTCTCCTCGCAGAGCAGGTAAATCCGACAAAAGGGATATCTCTGCGCCCAGCCTGCTGGCTCCGCCGGTGAACCGCGAACGGGCGCGCCGACCGCTCCGGAGATCACGCTCCCGCCCGACCCGCGGGACTGACGGTGCGTCAGGGTAGCGTTGACCAAAGCCCGTCATTTCCAGACGGGTTGGGCATTTCGTGTGCCCGTCGAACACACCCCGGGTACGGAGGACCGACATGACCCGCACACTCCTGCGCGCCGCCGGGACCGGACTGGCCCTGCTCACCGCCGGCCTGCTCCTGGTCGGCTGCGAGCCCGCCAAGCACGCCAAGGCCGCACCGCCGCCCAGCCCCTCGCCCACCACGACCTCCCCCGCCACCCCGTCCGCCGCCGTCTCCCCCTCCCCCGCCGGGCTCGACGACTCGTACTTCGCCGAGGGCGCCTGCGCCCGCGCCCTCGACCCGGGCAGCACCACCTCCCGCTACGAGATGGTGCCGTGCGACAGCCCGAGCGCCGAGGCCAAGGTCATCAAGCGCAGCGGCACCCTGACCGGCGTCGCCGCCGCCCTCCCGCACGGCGCGGAGTGCCCCGACGGCACCGACGCCGTCCTCGACCTCACCCAGAACGCCCTGACCTACGTGTCGGGCAACCGCAGCGCCTGGGCCTGCCTGCGCAACCTGCACGACCCGCACCCGGGCGACCCCGGCGGTGGCGGCGGGGTCGGCATCGTCGTCGGCGACTGCGTCTACGCCACCAAGAGCGCGAGCGGCTCCGACACCGTCGCCGAGACCCGCTGCGACGGCAAGGGCGACCACAAGCCCGAGTACAAGGTCGACAAGGAGTACGTCAAGCAGACCGTCCACCTCTCCACCGAGACCGAGCCGGGCTGCCCCGACCGGGCCACCGTCACCTTCACCATCCCGGCCCCGCCCGGCGCCCTCGCCATGAACCCCACCGTCGCCTGCGCCGAACCCCTCGACTGACGCCTGTCCCGCGAAGGCCTCCGGCCGACGGCGCGACGCCTTGCGCGTCCGCTCACGGCGTTACGCTTGGGCCTCTTGCCCGGCCACGGGCGGCATTCAAAGCCCGTAGGCTGGGCAGGTAGGGACCTGGGGGCGGCAGTGCCCCCGCCACGGACGGAGGGAGATGCCGGGTGATCGAGCTGGAAGACCTGCCCGAGTTGATCGACCCGGTGATGATCTGCGCCTTCGAGGGCTGGAACGACGCGGGCGACGCGGCCTCCGCCGCGCTCGGACACCTCGACGAGACCTGGGGCGGCAAGGTGTTCGCCGCACTCGACGCCGAGGACTACTACGACTTCCAGGTCAACCGGCCCACCATCTGGCTCGACGGCGGCGTCCGCCGGATCACCTGGCCCACCACCCGCCTCTCGGTGGTCCGGATCACCGAACCCAAGCCGCGCGACCTGGTGCTGGTGCGCGGCATCGAGCCCAGCATGCGCTGGCGCTCCTACTGCAACGAACTGCTCGGCTTCGCCCACGAGTTGGGCGTCGAACTGGTCGTCGTGCTGGGCGCCCTGCTGGGCGACACCCCGCACACCCGGCCGGTCCCGGTCTCCGGCGTCACCTCGGACTCCACGGTGGCCCGCAGCCTCGACCTGGAGGAGAGCCGCTACGAGGGCCCCACCGGCATCGTCGGCGTCCTCCAGGAGGCCTGCGCCCACGCCGGCGTCCCCGCCGTCACCTTCTGGGCCGCCGTCCCGCACTACGTCTCCCAGCCGCCCAACCCCAAGGCCACCCTGGCCCTGATCAACAAGCTGGAAGACCTCCTCGACCTGCGCATCCCCCCGGGCGAACTCGCCGACGACGCCCGCGCCTGGCAGCTCGGCGTCGACCAGCTCGCCGCAGAGGACACCGAAGTCGCCGAATACGTCCAGCAGTTGGAAGAGGCCCAGGACACCGCGGAGCTGCCGGAGGCCTCCGGGGACGCGATCGCCCGCGAATTCGAGCGCTACCTGCGACGCCGCGAGAACCAGGGCCCGAAGGGCGAGAAGCCCATCACGGGGCACGCGACGGAGCGCCCCAAGGACGAGGACGACGAGTAGTCCCCGACGAGGCCCAGGGACGCGGGGGGACTGCGCGCAGGGGAACGCAGCACGTCCGCAAGATCGCTTCGCAGGGCAGTGACCTGCACGTGATCGCGACCTTGCGGACGTGACATGCGCTTGTCGCGCAGTTAAAGGGCGACGCCCAGGAGCGCGTCCACCGCCCGCGAGACCAGCCCGGGGGCCGAGATGTCCTCGCCGCCCTCCGCGTGAGCGGTCGCGGCCCAGCGGTCCACCGCCGCGAGCGCCGCCGGGGCGTCGAGGTCGTTGGCGAGGGCCTCCCGGATCTCCGCGAGCAGCGCACTCGCCGAGGGGCCGTCCGGGCGGGAGACCGCGGCGCGCCACGTCGCGAGGCGGGTGAGGGCGGTGTCGAGGTCGTCGGCCGTCCACTCCCAGTCGCTGCGGTAGTGGTGGGCGAGCAGCGCGAGCCTGATCGCGGCGGGGTCGACGCCGTCGCGGCGCAGGGCCGAGACGAACACCAGGTTGCCGCGCGACTTGGACATCTTGTGGCCGTCGAGGCCGACCATCCCGGCGTGCACGTAGGCACGGGCGTAGGGGTGGGCGCCGAGGGCGACCTGGGCGTGCGAGGCGCCCATCTCGTGGTGCGGGAAGGACAGGTCGCTGCCGCCGCCCTGGAGGTCGAACTCCATGCCGAGGAACTTGAGCGCGATGGCGACGCACTCGATGTGCCAGCCGGGCCGGCCGTGGCCGAGCTCGGTGTCCCAGGCGGGTTCGCCGGGCCGGGCGGCGAGCCAGAGCAGCGCGTCCAGCGGGTTCTTCTTGCCGGGGCGCTCGGGGTCTCCGCCGCGTTCGGCGAAGATCGGCAGCATCTGCTCGCGGGTGAGACCGGAGACCTCGCCGAAGTGCGGGTCGGACTCGACGGAGAAGTAGATGTCGCCGTCGACCTCGTACGCGGCGCCGGAGGCGAGCAGCTGCTGCACCAGCGGGACGATCCACGGGATGGATTCGACGGCACCGATGTAGTGCGCGGGCGGGAGCATCCGCAGCGCGGTCATGTCCTCGCGGAACAGCGCGGTCTCGCGGGCGGCGAGCTCGGTCCAGTCCTCGCCGGTGGCGACGGCGCGCTCCAGGAGCGGGTCGTCGACGTCGGTGACGTTCTGGACGTACAGGACGTCGTGGCCGGCGTCCTTCCAGACCCGCTGGACCAGGTCGAAGGTGTTGTAGGTGGCTGCGTGGCCCAGGTGGGTCGCGTCGTAGGGAGTGATGCCGCAGACGTAGAGCCGGGCGGTCGAGCCGGTGGGGACGACCTCTCGGACACTGCTCGTGGCGGTGTCGTAAATGCGCAGGGGAAGCCCCTGACCGGGCAGGGCGGGAACCTCGGAGGTGGGCCAGGCATGCATGGCACCGACTCTAACCGTGCACTGATTTGAAAGACCAACCTGTCGGCATGATCGGCTTGATTCCGATCATTCTCTGTTTCGGATCGGTATCAGACCGGCGGCCAGGGAATAGACGGCCAGTCAGCCGACGGCAGCGGATGCCGTCCGGAGGCCAGCAGCGCGCGGGTCCGGGCCCTCAGCGCGTCGAGTTCGACGGGGGTCAGGTGCGGGCGCAGCCGGGCCCCGAGGGCGCCGTCGAGGTCGGTGGCGAGCCTGCCGAGGACGTCGAGGGCCTCGGCGGTGAGCGGCCGGTCGGCCCATCCCCACAGCAGGGTGCGGAGTTTGGGCTCGGTGTGGAAGGTGACGCCGTGGTCGATGCCGTAGATCCGGCCGTCGGCGGCGGGCAGCCAGTGGCCGCCCTTGCGGTCGGCGTTGTTGAGGACGGCGTCCAGCACGGCGAGCCGGCGCAGCCGCTCGTCGTCGCGGTGCACCAGCCAGGCCTGGCGTCCGGCGTCGAGTTCGGCGCGGACGATCGGCAGCCAGCCGTCGGCGGGCCCGTCCAGCGGCTGGAGGTCGAGGAGTTCGGGGGCGTCCGGGTCGGGTTCGATCCACAGCTGGACCATGCCGGGCCCGGCCGGGCCCTCGCGGAGCACGGTCGGCGGGATCAACTGCCAGCCGGTGGCGGCGGCGAGCTCGTGCGCGGCGGTCTCCCGGCCGGCCAGGGTGCCGTCGGGGAAGTCCCACAGCGGGCGTTCACCGGCGACGGGCTTGTACACGCACGGGGCGGTGACGCCGTCCAGCGTGGCCGTGCAGTACAGGACGGCGTTGGAGGCGTCGGTGACCCGGCCGTGGACGGCCAGCGTGCCCTCGCGCAGCAGGGCGAGGGCGGCGGGGGTGTCGGCGGCCAGCGCGGCGCTGGTGACGGGGTCGGTGCCGGGGGCTTCCACGGCCGGCTGCTCGCTCAGCGCCGGTAACCGTTCGCGCGGGGGCACAGGTGGCCCTCGGGGTCCAGCGGCAGGTTGCAGAACGGGCAGGGCTTGCGGCCGGCCGCGACCAGGTCGAGGGCGCGCTTGGCGAACACCCGGGCCATCGCGCCGCTGAGCCGCACCCGCAGCAGGTCGGGCCCGTTCTCGTCGTCGAAGACCTCGATCTCGTTCTCGTCCTCGGGCTCCTCGACGAACGCCTGCGCCTCGACCACCAGGCACTCCTCGCGGGCGTCCCAGGCGAGCGCCATGGTGCCGACCCGGAACTCCTGCTCCAACGGCAGGTCGAGCGGGGCCGCGTCGAGCAGTTCGACGGGCGCGGCGGCCGGGATCGGGGCCTCGCCGCCGCTGCGCCGCAGCGCCTCGTCGAGGACTTCCTCGATGCGCTCGGCAAGGGCGGCGACCTGCGCCTTCTCCACCAGCACGCTGGTGATCCGGCCACGCGAGGAGGCCTGCAGGTAGAACGCCCGGGCGCCGGGCTGGCCGACGGTGCCGGCCACGAACCGCTCGGGCTGGTCGTAGAAGTGGACCTGACGGGACACGCTGCTCGCTCCGGTACGGGGGTGTGCGGTCTTCTCGATCTCACCCTACGGCCAAACGGGCCTGCCGTGGGATACGGATGGCCCGGTTTCCGACCGGAGCGCGAGTACGGGTCGACCACGGACGGGTCGGGATCGGGCCGCCGACCGGCCCGGACGTGCCTGTGTCGCGCCTCCGGGCCCTGGGCGGGCGGGAGTTGGCGCTGCGCGGGCGGGCCCGCTCGGGCGGTGATGCCCGGGCGGTGGTGCCCGGGCGGCGATGCCCGCGCGGTGGCGCCCGGCTGGATGCCCCGGCGGCGGGGCTCAGGCGGTGGTGCTTTGAACTGCGGTGCTACGAACTACGGCGCTACGAACTGCGGGGCTGTGAACTTCGGGTCTCAGGCGGTGCTGCCCGTCTCGCCGCCGACCACCGCGTCGTCGCCGGCCGAGTGGCCGTGCGGGCGCGGGGCGAGCGAGGACAGGCTGCCGGTGTCGCCGAGGCGCAGCACGTACGGGCGGTTCGGGGTGTAGCGGATCGCCGTCACCGAGCACGGTTCGACCGAGATCCGCTGGAAGTGGTCCAGGTGCAGGCCGAGCGCGTCCGCGACGATCGCCTTGATCACGTCGCCGTGGCTGGCGACCGCCCAGAGCGCGTCCGGGCCGTGCTCGACGGCGATCTTCTCGTTCCACTCGCGGACGGCGTCGACGGTGCGGTGGCTGAGCGTGCGCAGCGACTCACCGCCGGGGAAGGCGGCGGCGGAGGCGTGGTCCTGGACGGTGCGCCACAGCGGCTCGTCGGCGAGCTCGGACAGCGGGCGGCCGGTCCAGTCGCCGTAGTGGCACTCGCCGAGCCGCTCGTCCTGGTCGGGCGGGCCGAGTTCGGGGCGGGCGGCGACCAGCGGTTCGAGGGTCTGGAGGCAGCGCTCCAGCGGGCTGCTGACCAGCCGGACGATCGGCAGTCCGGCCAACCGCTCCGGCAGGGCGGCGGCCTGGGCGCGACCGGTGTCGTCCAGGTCGACGCCGGGGGTCCAGCCGGCCAGGATTCCGGCCGAGTTGGCGGTGGAGCGGCCGTGGCGCACGAGCAGCAGGGTGGGCATACCGCAAGCCTACGGGGTGATCCCCTCCCGATGGGCCGGGGGTTCGGGTCACAATGGCGGGCATGATCGTGGATTGCGGCACTTATCGGGCCGGGCAGCGCACCGAGGGCCCCGAGGATTTCTCGGACGCCCTGGACGCGGTCCGGGCAGCGGGCGACGGCTTCGTGTGGATCGGCCTGGCGGACCCGACGACGGCCGAATTCGACCACGCCGCCGACGAGTTCGGCCTGCACCCGCTGGCGGTGGAGGATGCGGTGACGGCGCATCAGCGCCCGAAGCTGGACATCTACCAGGACTCGGTGTTCACCGTCCTGAAGACCGCCGGGTACCACCCGCAGGACGAGTCGGTCTCGATAGGCGAGCTGATGATCTTCCTGGGCGACTCGTACGTGATGACGGTCCGGCACGGACCGGAGAGCCCGCTCAAGGACCTGCGGTCCCGCCTGGAGAAGCAGCCCGAACTGCTCGCGCACGGCCCCGCCGCGGTGCTCTACGCGATCTTCGACATGGTGGTCGACCAGTACCTCGACGTGGCCACCGAGCTCCAGACCGACCTGGACGAGCTGGAGGCCGAGATCTTCTCCCCCGGCCGGGTCCGCGGCGCCGCCGAACGCATCTACGGCTTCAAGCGGCAGGTGGTGAACTTCCGCAAGGCCGCCTTCCCGCTGATGGAGCCCGCCCTCCGCCTCTCCCGGACCGGCGCCGGTCCGGGCTCCACCGAGGTCAAGGTGCCCTTCGTGGCCGCCGAACTGCGTCCCTACTTCCGGGACGTCGCCGACCACCTGGCCAAGGTCAACGAAGCGGTGGAGAGCCTGGACCGCCTGCTCACCGACATCCTCTCCGCCAACCTCGCCCAGGTCAGCGTCCAGCAGAACGACGACATGCGGAAGATCTCCGCCTGGGCCGCCCTGGCCGCCGTCCCCACCATGATCGCCGGCATCTACGGCATGAACTTCGAACACATGCCGGAACTCAGCCAGGTCTGGGGCTACCCGGCGGCCCTGTCCCTGATGGGCGGCGCCTGCGCCGTCCTCTACCGCCTGTTCAAACGCGCGGGCTGGCTGTAGCACCGCGGCAGTCGGCGTTCCGGGACCGCCCGCGGCAGCACGGAGACCGGGTTCGGGAACGGCGACGGCCGGCCCGGACAGCCGGGTCGGACAGCCGGGTCGGACAGCCGGGTCGGGCACCATCACCACCGACCCGGCCTGCGCTGCCGGTCACCGCGACGGCGACCGGCCCGCACGTTCGCGACGCGCGGGCCGGGCACGGATGCTGACGAGTGGTCAGGACTGCTGCTGCCGCCGGCGGCGCGCGGCGACCAGGGCGGTGCCGAGGGCCACGGCGGAGGCGCCGACTGCGGTGATCGCGCCGAGCGGGGCGTCCGCGCCGGTGAAGGCGAGGGTGCCCGAGGTGGTGCCGCCGGTCTGGGCGGCGGTCGTCGTCGTGGTGGTGGTGCCGGTCGTGTTCGAGGCCGGGGTGACGGTGGCGCCCGCGCCGCCGCCGTCAGTGCCCGTGCCGCCGCCAGTGCCGTTGCCGGTGCTGCCGCCGTTGCCGCCCTGCGGCTGCTGGGCGTTGGCGGTGTCCCGGGCCTGGGCCTCGGCCAGGCCGGTGCGCAGGAACGCGCGCAGCGACTCGGAGGTGTACGAGTCCATCACCGCGCCGGCCGCCTTGCAGACCTCGGGACCGCCCACCGACATCGCCTGCGAGATCCGCAGCCGGGCCTCGTCGTCGCTGATGCCGTCCAGGGCGTCCAGGAACGCCTTCGCGCCGTCCGCCCCGAGCACCTGCTCGGCCACCTCGTCGAGCGTGCCGCTGCCGCCCGGCCGGATCAGCGCGCCGAGCACCTTCTTCCAGTTGGCGTTGTTGAATTCCGGCACCTCGACCTCGATGAACCCCACGAGAGCCTGCCCGCGATCGCCGGCCGCCAGCACCTGCTGGGCCCGCGCCGCCAGCGCCGGGCCGGAGGCCGGGCTGTTCGCGATCCGGGTGGCTTCCTGGGTGTACTGCGCCTTGACGGCGGGCCAGGTGACGTCGAGGAAGTGGTCGAGGTCCGCGTCCGTGCCGTCGAAGACGTTCTGGAGGGTCTGCCACAGCTGGCCGCGGCGGTCGGTCATGCTCATGATCCGGGAGGCGAAGAGCCGCTTCTCGTCCTGGACGATCCTCGCCATCTCGACGTCCAGAAAGTGCCGGACGTCCTCGACGGTGCCGCTCAGCGCCGCATTGGCGTGCTCGTAGAAGTACGGGTTGTGCCCCGGCTCCGCGATCACCCGGGCCAGCCGCGCCCGCAGCTCGGCCTCCTCCTGCGCCGAACCGGTGCCCGCGTCCGCGTCCGTGGCGGGGGCCTCGGTCGCGGGGGTCTCGGTCACCGGGGCGTCCGTGGCCGGGGTCTCGGCCGCCGGGGTCTCGGCCGCCGGGACGTCGGTCACCGGCGCGTCCGGCTGGGACTGGCCGGTGGGGGTGGGCGTGGGCGCGGTGTCGGCCAGGGCCGGCGTGGCGCCGAGGACGGCCGGGGCGGAGACGGCGGCGACGAACACGGCAGCGGCGATCGAACGACGGAGGCTCAAGAATCCCTCTGGGTGCAGAACGGAGACTGCCGCGAAATCGCGGCCGGTCGGAGTGTCGGGGTGTGGAAGCCGTGCGGTGGCCGCCGCAGGAAGCGGCCACCGCACGCAGGTTGGCGGAGCGTCAGGACTGCTGCTGCCGCCGGCGGGCGACCAGCACGGTGGCAGCGCCGAGGGCGACCGCGGCGGCACCGGAGGCGGCGAGGGTGCCCAGCGGGGCGTCGACACCGGTGAAAGCGAGGACGCCCGTCGCGGTGGTGCCGGTGCCGGTCGTGCCGGTGCCGGCCTGGGTGGTCGTCGTGATGGTGGTCGTGTCGGAGGCCTGGGTGACGGTGGTGCCGGCCTGCCCGCCGCCCTCGGCGGGGGTCTCGGTCCCCGCCTCTCCACCCTCCGACGGGTGGGCGTTGGCGGTGTCCCGGGCCTGGGCCTCGGCCAGGCCGGTGAGCAGGAAGGTGCGCATGTAGCCGAGGTCGGACGAGTCCAGGGCCACGTTCGCGGCCTTGCGGACTTCGGACCCGCCGAGCGCCATGGCCTGGGTGATCCGAAGACGCGCCTCGGTCTCGCCGAAGGCGTCCAGGCCGGCCAGGAACGCCTTGAGGTCGTCCGCGTCCAGGGCCTGGGCAGCAGCCTCGGTGAGGCTCAGCGAGCTGCCCGGCCGCTCCAGCGTGCGAAGCACCTTGAGCCAGCGCTCGCTGTTGACCAACTCCGGCCACTCGACCTCCAGGAACTGGTCGATCGCCGCGTCCCCGCCCTCCAGCGCCTTCAGCGCGGCCTTCCCGAGCAGCGTGTCCTGCCCCGCTGCGCTGAGGATGCGCGAGACCTCGACACGCTTGTCGTCCCGAATGATCTGCGCCATCTCGACGTCCAGGAAGTGCCGGAGGTCCTCGACCGTGCCGTCCAGCGCCTTGCTGGCGTGCTCGTAGAAGTACTGGCTGTGGCCCGGCTCCGCCATCAGTCGCAGCACCCGTACCCGCAGGTCGTCCCACTCCTGCGAGCCGCCGGGCACGGGAGCGGGCTCCGCCGGGGCCGGCTCCGCAGGCGTCGTCCCGGCCGGCTCTGAGCCACCCGTCGCAGGCGCACCGGCCCCCGGGTCCGTCGCCGGGGCCTCCGCAGCCGGGGTCTCCACAGCCGGAGCGTCCGCGGCCGGGGCGTCCGTGGCCGGGGTCTCGATGGCCGGGGCGTCCGGCTGGGACTGGCCGGCCGGGAGGGGCTCGGCGGCGATCGCCTGCGCGGCGCCGAAGGCGGTGGGCGCGGAGACGGCCGCCACGAAAACGGCAGCAGCGATCGAACGACGGATACTCAAGACTCCCCCAGAAAAAGGACATTCACGCACAGACAGTCACCACGGCGGACTCACGCGGCGACGAACGCGAGTGATCGTATCGGAACTGAATACCTCGTCAAAACCTTTTCTTTCCCACCACTTTTGACGATGTCCGACCACGTGGGACGAGTAGCCACCCGGCACCGGCGGTTCGCCGCACAGCGGCACTGTACCCATGCGCCGATTCCGCACATGCCAAGACATCCCCGCGCTCCCCGCCTCACGACACGTGAGGGCATCGAGCGGCCGGCCGCCCATCACACGCAAGGTGCCGGCCATCAGGCCGCCCACGGACATCGCACGCGAGATGCGGCTGAGCCTCTACGGACCCTCAGCGTCAGGGACATAGGCGTCAACAACATCGCCGATTGCGCTTGCTACTGCTCCAACAGGGCGGTTCGTGATTGTTTGACCGCTTCTACTGTCACCTGATGGTGTGGGGAGGAGCGGAGTCCGCCCGTCCGGGGGCGGTGCCCTGTCGGGGTGGTGGCGTGAGTGAATCCAAGCCCTGCCCGAGCGACTTGACGGACGTGCAGTGGTCGTTTGTCGAGCCGCTGCTGACTGCGTGGACGGGCCGGCGCCGGTCGGTGAGCGGCCATCAGGGCGTCTATTCGATGCGGGAGATCGTGAACGCGATCCTCCACCGGGGCCGGACCGGCTGCCGGTGGGCCTGCCTCCCGCACGACCTGCCGCCGAGGAGTGCGACGTACTACTGGTTCGCAGTGCGGCGGGACGACGGGAGCGACCGGGTCGTCCATGAACTCCTGCGCTGCCAGGTCCGTGAGCGGGCCCGCCGGTCAGAGGACCCGGCGCTGGTGGTGCTGGACACGCAGAGTGTCCACGCGGCCGCCGGGGTCCCCGCCTCCACGACCGGCCGGGACCCGGCGAAACAAGTGCCGGGCCGCAAGCGGGCCCTGGCCGTGGACGTCCTCGGCCTGTCCATCGCCGTCATTGTCTTGGCCCAGGTCATGGCCGCCGCCTCACCGGCGCGAACACATCCGCCCGGCGCGACCCGAAAGCGGTGACGGCGTGAACATCCAACCCCTGCTCGACACACTCGACCTCCAGGAGAACGCCGCCCACTACGTGGCCGACGACCTCCGCGTGCAGATCGAGGAACTGCACGGCCGACTCCGGGAGACGCAGACTCTGCTCGAACACCTTGCGATCACCCGCAAGACCGTCATCGCTCTCGCCGACCGCCTCCCGACCCACCCCTCCCCGCCCAACCTGCCGAACCACCCGGACCACCCGGGCATCCCCGCCGTTCTCAACGACGCCACCAACCCCCTCCGGGCCCGCGACGTCCGCGAAGCCCTCGACCACGAACCCCCGCCGAAGAACATCGAAGGCACCCGAGCCAAACTGAAACGCCTCCCCAAGCTCGACATCCTCACCGAGATCGACACCGGCACCTTCACCACGGAGCAGTAGCCACCCGCACGCCCGCCACCGGCGTCCCGCTCCAACCTCACCCCGAACCGGACACCAACTCACGAACCACCCTCTGAGCTTGTTCTTTAACCTCAGTGGGCTTCAGAGCAGTCCGCTACGACCCAGGTAGCGGTGATGTCGTTGCACGTAACGATGACCGACCCGGGCCGGAAGGCCATCTCGTGAGTGCAGCCTTGGTCGTGCGGAAGGATCTCGTCCAGGATCAGCGTACCGAGGTCGTCCCAGGTCGAGGGCTCGTTCGGAGTCTTGATCTGGACGGCCGCCACTCCCGAATAGCGGACGACCAGGTCCTCGTCGTGCTTCCAACAGTTGTGACGGAGGCGGAGGTCGAGGGTTTTACCGCCGTGGAAGAAGGTGGCCTGGTGGAGCGTCAGGTCCTTCACGCAGCGCCGTCCGGTGAAGTCGTAGTGGCCCGGGTCGGTGGCGAATGCCTTGGCGCCCGGGGGCAGGCTGGTGCTCAGCGCAGGCAGAAGCTCAAGGTAGGGGCCAGGGTTGAGGACTCCGGTCAGTTCGCCGACTCGGGCATCGAGATCGACATACTTCATTGCTCACTCCTGCGATGGTCCAGTGGCCAGTCCTTGGGCCGCATCAGGGTGGCATGCCGGCTCATGGCTTAGGGATTCATACGACGCCGGAGCGGCCTCGGGGTGATCATGTGCGCTGTCGAGGCGCCATTGATCAACCGCGAGGCCGTGAAGGTGAGTCTGCTGGACGATGATTCGCGGGTTGAGTCCCTGGCCGTGTTGTCCGGGTTCAGGGCCGACTTCTGCGACTGCCCGACCGCCCGGGCGGACTCGCTGTTCGAACTCGCCGACGCCCTGCTGTGCGCTGACGGCCCGGTGAAACCCCTGGTCGACCTGACGCTGACCGCCGAGCACCGGCGCGGTCATGGCGCTCTCTACGATGGGCTGAACTGCGGCCGGATCGAGGCCGACCGACTGCGTGCCGAGCTGGCCGGTCTGCCGGTCCCCCGGACGGATGACGGGCGGATCGTGCTGGCGGTGGACGTCAGCCCGTGGCTGCGTTCCGACGCGCCGACCAGTGCGGAGCGTCTCTACTGCCACGTCTACGGGCGGGCGAAGAGCGTTTCGCAGTTCATCCCGGGCTGGCCCTACTCCTTCGTGGTCGCGCTGGAGTCCGGCCGCACGTCCTGGACCGGGGTGCTGGACGCGGTCCGGCTCGGTCCTGCGGACGACGCCACCGCAGTAACGGCCGATCAACTGCGGGCAGTGGTCGAGCGCCTGATCACGGCTGGGCACTGGGCCGAGGACGAGCCGGACATTCTGATCGTCATGTACGCCGGATACGACGTGACCCGGCTCGCCTACGTGCTGGCGGACCTGCCCGTCGAAGTACTCGGCCGGATCCGCTCGGACCGGGTGCTGCGACTGCCGAAGCCGCCCCGGGCGCCGGGCACCAACGGCCGCCCGCCCAAGCACGGACCCGAGTTCGCGCTTGCCAAGCCCGCCACCTGGCCCGAACCAGCACACACCACCACGACCGAGACCGCCCGATACGGCACAGCCACCGCCCAGAGTTGGGATCGGCTTCATCCTCGGCTCACCCACCGCACCTGCTGGCTCGACCACGACGGTGAACTACCCGTTGTAGAGGTCACGTTGGTCCGCCTGAAGGTCGACCACCTGCCCGGCGACCGCGCACCCGACCCGGTGTGGCTGTGGTCCTCGGCCACCGGCACCACCGCTGCCGACATCGACCGCTGGTGGCGCTCCTACCTCCGCAGATTCGATCTCGAACACACCTTCCGGCTGTTCAAGCAGACCCTCGGCTGGACCCGGCCCAAGATCCGCACGCCCGACGCTGCCGACCGCTGGACCTGGATCGTCATCGCCGCCCACACCCAACTTCGCCTCGCCCGTCGGCTCGCCGAGGATCTCCGCCGCCCCGAGAGAAACCCGCGACACCTGGCCGGCTCACACCGGCAAGGGTCCGGCGCGACTTCCGAAACATCCGCCCGGCGACCTCTCTCCCCGCCAGCGCGCCGAAACCGGGGAAAGCCGGCCCCGGCAGACCGCCCGGTTCGAAGAACCGTCGACCCGCCACACGCTACGACGTGGGCAAAACAGTCAAGAGCGACCTCACGATGGCCGAACACCAAGACCGGAGAGGTTAAAGAACAAACTGAGGAGCTGACAGAGAACTCTGGGAGGGCATGTCCCCTGCTCTGGCGGCTCGTTGAACGGGCATGGGTAAGGGGAACGGTCCTCCGCGGGTGGCGTCGGATGACCTGTGGGGGCGGATCGAACCGCTGTTGCCGGTCAGGCAGCGCCGGTCTCGCAATGCCGGTCGGCTGCCGCTGGACGACCGCGGGTGTCTGCAGGGCATCCTGTTCGTGCTGCACACCGGTACCCAGTGGGAGAGGCTGCCGCAGGAGCTGGGATTCGGATCCGGGATGACCTGCTGGCGACGGATTCGGGACTGGCACGAGGCCGGCGTCCGGGACCGGCTGCACCAAGTGCTGCTGACCGAGTTGCACCGCGCCAGGAAACCGGACTGGTCCCGGGCGGTGATCGACGGCTCGCACCACCAGGCCCGCCGGGGCGGCCCAAAACGGGCCCGAGCCCGATCGACCGCGCCCGGCCGGGCTCCAAGCACCACGTCATCACCGACGCGCACGGCGCCCCGCTCGCCATCACCCTGACCGGCGGCAACCGGCACGACGTCACCCAACTCCTGCCCCTGCCGGACGCGATCCCACGCATCCGAGGCACCAGGGGCCGCCCACGCCATCGCCCCGGCAGTTGTTGGCCGACCGGGGCTACGACGACGACAAGTACCGCCGTCTGCTGCGGAAACGCGGCATCAAGCCGGTGATCGCCCGCCGGGGCGTACCCCACGGCTCCGGACCGGGGACCGTCCGCCGAGTCGTCGAGCGCACGAATGCCTGGATCCACGACTTCCGCCCGCCACATATCCGCTGGGACATCCACGACTACATCCACGAGGCGTTCCTGAAGCTCGTCTGCTGCGTGATCACCTGCTGGCGCGTCCAGGCATTGTGTTAGCTCCTCTAAGCGCACCGAGCGCGACGCGAGATCCGCCGCCGGCAAGATCGCCCCCACTCAGGGCCGGCACGGCGACCTTCGGCCCACCCTGATGCCACAGGCAGCATGCAGAACTGCGGCGCGATCGTCGACCGGACGACCCGGCACTCGCCAGCCATCCTCAAGTGGATCGCTTCCACA
Source organism: Kitasatospora sp. NPDC092948 (assembly GCF_044754805.1). Lineage (NCBI taxonomy): Bacteria > Bacillati > Actinomycetota > Actinomycetes > Kitasatosporales > Streptomycetaceae > Kitasatospora > Kitasatospora sp. NPDC092948. The sequence continues at coordinate 232,361 of NZ_JBIVPU010000010.1, forward strand.
GCAGGAACATGGAAACCGACGTGTACGCACTGCTGATCCGACCGGGACCCGTACCCCGCGACGCAAGGCCCGCTCCAGCCCTGGTCGCGTTCGACCTACCGGCACCCTCCACAGTCCCCGGCGAACTCTTGGGACGACTGGGTCCCACCCCGCATGATCCATCGTTGTACGGGGAGACCTTCACCCTTCACCCTTAAAGACGATTATCCGATTTATAAAAGTTGAAGTTCCCCCTTTCGCTTGCTCGAACATAACACTTCCATATGGTCGCGTGTTCGATATAGCAGTCAGGTTTCAACCAAGTACGCGAACGGCACTCACGCGACGCACAGGTGTGGATATCATTCCGGAGGAGGGGTCCTGCCGGGGAGCCGAGTCAGGCGCCGGCGCTGCCCGGGATGCGCAAGACGGCCAGGCGGGCGGGGTCATTAACGCCGCGATCGCAAACCGACACAACCGTGACAGACACCCCCCTGCCCCCTTGAGGATCCATGGAGCGGTCCGCTTTTTCGAGCCGCCCTGATCCACCACCGCCCTAAGCAGAGGAAGAAACCCATGCCTCACGTCATCTCAACCATCAATTTGAAGGGCGGAGTTGGCAAGACCACGACGACGGTCGCATTGGCCGAGTTCCTCTCCACCGAGTTCAAAAAGCGCGTCCTGGTTATCGATCTCGACCCGCAGACCAATCTCACCACGGCGCTGATCGGTGAGGCGAAATGGAAGTCCCTGAACGACAAGGGCCACACGCTTGCCACCCTGTTCAGGGATGCGCTGCGCCCGGAGAACGAACCTGAGATTTTTGACCTCAAGAGGACACTTCAGTGCTGGGTCTCACCCGTGAGCGAGGTCGGGCGGGTGGACCTGCTCCCGTCCTCCCTCGACCTCATCGAAATCCAGGAAAAGCTGGGGTCGATGTCGCGCGGGCCCTTCTTCTCGAACAACCCGACCGATCTGCTCCGCAGGGCCGTGAAGCCAATCATGAAGAACTACGACTATGTCCTCGTCGACTGTCCGCCGAATCTCGGAATTGTCACACTGAACGGCCTCCGAATCTCCGACGGATACATCATTCCGACGATCCCGGATATGCTTTCCACTTATGGAATCCCGCAGATTCAGCAGCGGGTAAAGGCATTTGCCGACAGCGTTGGTGACGACATTTCCGAGATCGGCATCGTGGTGACAAAATTCCGGAAGGCGTCCACCGTTCACGTGAACACGATCCGGAGGCTGGAGGAGGATCCGGAGCTTCCTGTCGTATTGTCGTCATACATTCCGGAAGCCAACCAAATCGCCGCATCGGCCGAGCATGTAAAGACTGGCACACTGCGTCAGAAGTATGGATATCAGGGCCAGTACAGCATCTTTCGCTCCATGGCCAAGGAGTTCATCGAGCTGGTTGAGGAGTGCGCGTGACCGGGAATTCTGAGCTCGTCAAAACGGAGAGCAGCTTCCCGAATGAGGCTGACGCCGAAAATCCCATGCCGATCGGAAACGAACCACAATCTCCTGCCGGAGACATTGTGCGTGCGGGCAACGCCTTGCTGGCGCTCAGCATGGCAAATCCGAGCCTCGCCGAAAGGATCTCCCGAGTGGTCGAGGTCGTGGCACTGGAAGCCACTCGAACGTCACGGTTTTCGCGCGCATTGGACATGGCGCTTTCGGAGGCCTCGGCCGCAGCATCCACCGAGAGTCGGAAGCCGCGGCCGAGCCGGCGCGCACGAGGGGTCATCGACCCGTTCTCCACGTATTCTGATTCCGGGAAGCAAGGCCTTCAAGCGCAGCTCGAAAAACTCGATCTTGACCAACTTCGAGACATCGTCGCCGAACACGGCATGGACCACGATCGGCTCGCGATGAAGTGGAAGGACCTCACGCGTCTCCGGGAGCGAATCGTCGAACGCGTCGAAGCCCGAGCCGCAAAGGGATCAGCATTTCGCGGGCGTCCTGGACCCGGCTCGACACATCCGGCACCTGCACGCGCCCAGGACGACCGCATCGACCCGCTACGCGAGGCCGGCGCGCTCCAGGGCGTCGACTCCGGTGCGCAGGGCGGTGATCCGCTCGGCCAAGGTCCAGCCTGACGGGGCGAGGGTCAGCGTGGTGACGCCGGCGGCGGCGTAGGCCTGCATGCGGTCGGCGATGCGGGCGGTGTCGCCGAGGAGGGAGGTGGCGTCGATGAAGTCGTGCGGGACGGCGGCGGCGGCGCCGGGCTTGTCGTGGGCGAGGTAGCGGGTCTGGACTTCGTCGGCGGCCTGCTCGAAGCCCATCCGGCGGGCGAGCTGGCTGTAGAAGTTCTTCTCCTTGCTGCCCATGCCGCCGAGGTAGAGGGCGGTGTAGTCGCGCAGGGTGTCGGCGGCGGCGTGGACGTCGTCGCCGACCGCGATGTTGACGGTGGGGCAGAGGTCGAAGCCGTCCAGCGTGCGGCCGGCCTTGGCGCGGCCGGCGGCGAGGGCGTCGACGGAGAGCGCGGCGTGTTCGGGGGCGAAGAACAGGCCGAGCCAGCCGTCGGCGATCTCGCCGGTGAGTTCGAGGTTCTTCGGGCCCATCGAGGCGATGTAGATCGGCAGGTGTTCGCGCACCGGGTGGACGGTGAGCTTGAGCGCCTTGCCGGGCCCGCCGGGCAGCGGCAGCGTCCAGTTGGCGCCGTCGTGGACGAGGCGCTCGCGGGACATCGCCTTGCGGATGATCTCCACGTATTCGCGGGTGCGGGCCAGTGGCTTGTCGAACTTGACGCCGTACCAGCCTTCGGAGACCTGCGGGCCGGAGACGCCGAGGCCGAGCCGGAAGCGGCCGCCGGAGAGGGTGTCGAGGGTGGCGGCGGTCATCGCGGTCATCGCGGGGGTGCGGGCCGGGATCTGGAAGATCGCGGAGCCGACGTCGATCCGCTCGGTCTTCGCCGCGACGTACGACAGCACGGTGGCGGCGTCCGATCCGTACGCCTCGGCGGCCCAGCAGACGGAGTAGCCGAGCCGGTCGGCCTCCTGGGCGACGGCGATGTTGTCGGCGTCCAGGCCGAGTCCCCAGTAGCCGAGGTTGATCCCGAGTCGCATGTGCCCACTGCCTTCCAGTCCGGTGGTGCGGTGAGAGTAGCCCCCGTCTCGACCGCCATGCTACTGACCGGTAGCCGTGTCGTCCGCCACACCGCCATGACATGCTGCCCCGATGCCGAAGAAGCGACCGCCCGCCACGACCTTCGCCGACCTGGTGGCGGCCATACCGGCACCCCCGGAGGACGAGCCCGAGGTCCACCACAGCCCGATGCCCGTCACCGACGGCGGCTTCACCGACGCCGACGGCTGCCACTGGCGCCTGGTCCGCGGGCCGCTGGACCCGCGCCGCGCCAAGCGGCTGGCCGTCACCGCCGACGTCATGACGGTGGGCACCGACTACGACGACCGGCTCCGGCAGTGGCTCCCCCGCGTCCTCCCCCGGGACGCCCGCCCGGCCGCCTGGCTGGAGGCCCGCGCCGGGTTCGACCCGGGCGCGGACCCGCACCACGTGCCGTACGAGTTCGCCGGCGCCGACGGCCGCGTCCTGCTGTTCGTCGAGACGCACTGCTGAGCCCGCCGGCCGGGCGGGTCGTCCCGGGCAACCGCCGGTTTCGCCGCTAATCTCGCAGCACGTGGGGGGCACCGCTCCCGACCTGTGCCGTCCCGCACGGCGCAGCAGGGTTGACGGAGGGCGCGATGGAACAGCGACAGCTCGGCCGTACCGGCCTGCGGGTCTCCCGACTCGGCCTGGGCACCCTCACCTGGGGCCGGGACACCGACGAGCACGAGGCTGCCGAGCAGTTGAAGGCCTTCGTGGACGCCGGCGGCACCCTGGTGGACACCGCGGACGTGTACGCCGACGGCGGCGCCGAGTACCTGCTGTCCCGGCTGACGGACGGTCTGATCCCGCGCTCCGAGCTGGTGATCGCCACCAAGGCCGGCACGCTGCCCGGCTCCCGCCGCCACGACGCCTCCCGCGGCCATCTGTTGAACGCCCTGGACGCGTCGCTGCGCCGGCTCGGCACCGACCACGTCGACCTGTGGCAGGTGCACGCGTACGACCCGGCCACGCCCGACGAGGAGACCCTGCACGCCCTCGATCTGGCGGTGGCGTCCGGCCGCGCCCGGTACGCCGGGGTGTGCCAGTACAGCGGCTGGCAGCTCGCCAAGTCCGCGGCCTGGCAGCGCGCTTCGCCCGGCCGCACCCCGCTGGCCGCCGTCCAGTTGGAGTACTCGCTGCTGCAACGCGGCATCGAACGCGAGGCGCTGCCCGCCGCGTTGGACGCCGGCGTGGGTCTGCTGGCCTGCTCGCCGCTCGGCCGGGGCGTGCTCACCGGCAAGTACCGGCACGGCGTGCCGGCGGAGTCGCGCGGCGCCGCCCCGCACCCCGCGAGCGCGGTCCAGCCGTACCTGGGCGAGGCGTCCCGCCGGATCGTGGACGCGCTCGCCACCGCCGCCGACGGCCTGGCCTCCACCCCGTTGAAGGTCGCCCTCGCCTGGGTGCGCGACCGTCCCGGCGTGTCGGCCGCCCTGCTGGGCGCCCGCACCGCCGCCCAGCTGCAGTCCTCACTGTCGGTGGAGGCCCTTACGCTTCCGGGTGAGATCCGCGCTGCCCTGGACGACGTGTCGGCCCCGGTGCACCGCTACCCGGACCAGGGCTGGACGGAGCTGTAGCACCGTCCGGCCCGTTGAAGGAGCCTTCCGCATGACCACCCCCGAGGAGAGCCCGGCCCCGGCCGCCGAGCAGCACGCCGGTACCGTCGCCGCCCTCGCCGAAGCGATCCGCGCGGTCGGCCGGAGCGGCCAGAGCGGCCAGAGTGGCCAGAGCGATCCTGACGCTTCGTCGGCCGACGCGCCGACCGCCGACGGCCCGACCTCCGACGCCCAGCGGCAGGCCGCGTTGGCGGCCGTCGCCGAGGTGCTGGCGGCCGGCGGCGCGCCCGCGCAGCTCGTGCCCGTCGCGGTCGCCGAGCTCGGCGAGGGCGCGGCCGAGCAGCTGCGCGAGGACCCGTGGGCGGTGCTGTCGCTGCCCGGCGTCCGCCCCGAGCACGCCGACGGCTTCGCCCGCGGGTTGCTCGGCCCCGCCGCGCAGCCCGGCGACCCGCGGCGCGCCCAGGCGCTGGTGGCCTGGCTGCTGGAGCAGGCCGCGCTGCGCGGGCACTCCGCGCAGGAGCTCGGCGAGGTGTCCGAGGCGCTGCGCGCCCAGCACGTCCCCGATCCGGCGGGCGCGCTCCAGGCGGTGCTGGAGGACGGGCGGGTGATGCCGTTCCAGGAGGAGCTGCCGATGCCGCCCGGCAGCCACGACGAGGACGAGGAGCCGCCCGTCCGCACCCTGCTCGCCCTGGAGCGCCTCGCGCTGGCGGAGGAGAGCCTCGGCGAGGGCCTGGTCCGGCTGCTGTCCACCTTCGCGCCGGGCGAGGACGGCGACGCTGCGGGCGAGGAGCCGGGAGGGGAACCGAACGAGGAGCCGGGCGGGGAGTCGGACGAGGAACCGGGCGGGGAGGAGGCGACGGCTGACGGGACGGCCGGCGGGACGGCTGTTGACGAGGCTGCTGCTGACGGGCCGGAGGCCGACGGGACGGCGGCCGACGGGACGGCGATCGACCGGCCGTCGGCCGATGCCGCCCCCGTCCAGCCCGGCCCCGCGGCCTGGGAGGCGGCGGCCGCGGCCGCCCCGTCCCGGTCCGCGCAGGAGCTGGTGCGTACCGCCGCCGGGTCCGGCCTGGTGCTGCACACCGGCGGCGAGGCGGCCCGCGCCGAACCGGCCGCGCTGCTGCACGCCGCCGCCGGGCTCGGCCTGCGGGTGTGGGCGGCGACCTGGACCGGCCAGGGCCGCGACTCGCTGGCCGCGCTGCTGCCGGACGGCTCCCCCGCCGCCGGGCGGATCGGCACCCTCGCCGAGCTGCTGTACGGCCCGGCGCTGCCGCGCGCGGTGGACGGCACCCTGCCGCTGGACGTGCTGGTGGTGCTGGACGCCCCGCTGCTCGACGTGGAGACCGCCGCCACCCTGCTGGAGGCGGTCGCGGACGGCACCCGGCTGGTGCTGTCCGGAGACCCGGGCGGCCTGTGGTCGGCCGGTCCGGGCCGGTTCTTCGCCGACCTGCTGGCCGCCAAGGCGTGCCCGGCGGTGGCGTCCCGGACGCCGGACTTCGGGCCGATCGGCGAGCTGGTCTCGGGCATCGGCATCGGCGAGCTCCAGTCGGTCGACGCCCCCGACAAGGAGGTGGTGATCCTCACCGCGAAGGACGGCGGCGAAGCCGTGCACCGCGCCGTGCAGTTGCTCACCGACTCCATCCCGCGCGCCCTGTCGATCCCCGCCGAGCAGACGGTGCTGCTGACGCCCGGTCACGCCGGCCCGGCGGGCACCCGGGCGCTGAACGCCGCCGCGAAGGCCAGGCTGAACCCCGGCCCGGGCCGCTTCGGCGGCTTCGACCCGGGCGACCGGGTGGTGCACTCCCCCGCGCTGGGCGTCAACCTGCCCGGCCGGGTGCTGGACGGCGACGCGAGCGGCCTGCACCTGGAGCTGGCCGACGGCGGGCGGCTCACGCTCAGCCCGCAGCAGGCCGCGAAGCTGCGCCACGGCTGGGCGATGACGGCCCATCAGGCGGTCGGCCGGCGCTGGCCGGCGGTGGTCGTGGTGCTGCCGGAGGACGCGGCCGGCCGGCTGACCAGGCAGTGGGTGTACTCGGCGTTCGGCCGGGCCGAGCGGCACCTCTCGGTCGTCCACGCGGCCGGCCCGGCGCTCGCCCAGGCCGTCGCCGAGCGCCCCGCGGCAGCCCGCACCACCCGCCTGCGGTCGGTCCTCAGCGACCAGTGACCGAGTGCACGACGAAGGGCCCGGGAAGGCAGGTGTGCCGTCCCGGGCCCTCTCGTTGTCGACGTCCGGTCGCTTCTGGCGTCCGGCCGGTGGTGGCGTCCGGCGGTTCCGTGGTGGCGTCCGGTGGTTCGGTGGCGCCGGACGGGCGGGTGGTGGGTCAGTCGTCCAGCTCGTCGTCGTAGACCTCGCTGACGTCGAAGCGGCAGATCAGCAGCTCCGGGTCGGCGCCGTCGAACGGCTCGGGGAGCCACTCGCCGGGCTCGGCCGGGTCGGTGGCCGACACCCACAGCGTGGAGTCGCCCTCCTCCAGGCCGAACTCCTCGGCCCGGGCGGCGATCTCGTCCGGCTCGTACTCGCCGAACAGCACGCCGATCGCCGCCGTCACCTCGGACTCGCCGCCCCCGCCGGGGGTGAGCGTCCCGTCGACCCGCTCGGCCTGGGCGCGCAGGCGCTTCGGGTCGGCGATCAGGTAGTCACGGCGGATCAACACGCTGATCGCCTCGGGCTGTTCGGGCCCCTGGTAGCCGTTCCCGGTCTCGTCGCCCGGGATCTCGAACGGGGTGACCTCGTCGTAGACCTCGTACAGGATCTGGTCGTAGGCAATGGCGGCCGCCGCGAGCTCCTCGTACGCGTGGACGACGACCGGATCGCCGGGCTCGGTGGAGCTGGAGACGGCCTGCAGGTGGCGGTCAATGGCGGCCTTGACCGCCTCTGCGGCGGCCCGTACCTCGGTGATGGTCAGCTGCGCGGCATCAGACATGGTGCAGACGCTATCCCCACCTGGCGACGACACGCACAGCGGTTGTCACCTCCAGCCCCGAAAACCGGGCAAGTTCACCCTGGATGTCCGTTCCGCCCCCTTCTGTCACCGCGCTTCCCCGGGGCGCGCCGGCCGCCCGACCCGCCCGAACCCGCCCGAACCCTCCGGATCCGCAGCCGGATCCGCAGCCTGGTCCGCAGCCGGGTCGAACGCGCATCGGCGCGGCCCGCGACGGGTATCCGTACCGGAAGGGAAAACTGATTGACGGTCAGCTCCGGCCCCGGGAAGGCTCGTCCTGCCGCCCGGAACGGAGCGGACCCGAACCGGCCACCGGTCGGCGGCGCGCCGTAGGCTTGCAGGCAGCACAGCAGCGGAGGAGAAGTCTTGATCCCTACCAAACCGGTCCGGCTTCCGGAGTACGAGTACCAGTCGCTTCGTCTGCCGCGCGGTACCTCCCGCAACGCCGCGCGCCAGTTGCTCACCGACCATGCCGAGTACGGACAGTGGGAGCTCGACCGGCTCCGGCTGTACCCCGACGGCAGCCGAACGGTCCGACTGAAGCGGCGCATCATCCGGCAGGTCCGCTCCACCTGGTAGCGCGCGTGCCCGCGCCCGGGCCGCCCCCTCGCGTGATGCGACGGGGCGGCCCGGGCGCGGGCGTTTCTACGGCCTCGGCCGGCCGAGTTGTGCTGCCGGGGCCTCAGCCACGGGCGACGGCCTCAGCGGCGGCCTCAGCGGCGGCCTCAGCGGCGGGCGAGGGCCCGGGAGCGGCGGTACAGCACGCCGCCGCCGAGCATCAGCAGCAGGCCGGCGGGGGCGAGGATCTCCAGGCCGTCCGCACCGGTGGAGGCCAGCTGCCGGCCGGTGTCCGCGACGGAGTGGGAGTCGGCGACCTGGGTCGGGGTGGACGCCTGCCCGCCGACCGGGACGACGGTGCGCTCCGTGCCGGGCGGGGTGACCGGCGGCGCGACCGGCGGGGTCTCGGGCGGCGTGCACTCGCCGCCGGGCGGGGTGCACCCCGGCGGCGGGGTCTCGCCGACCGGGACGGGCGGCTGCGGCGGCGTGACCTCGTTGCCGCAGTTGTTGCCGAACGCCGGGTTGCCGAGGCCGATCACGTCGATCGTGTTGCCGCACGCGTTGACCGGTACGTCGACCGGCGCCTGCGCCTGGTTCCCCGAGATCACGCCCGGCGAGTGGCTGGCCGTGCCGCCGGCCGAGGCGCCCGTCCCGGACGTCCCGCCCGCCGACGTCCCCGTCGGGCCGGAGCCGGTGCCGCTTCCGCCCGTGCCGCTTCCGCCCGTGCCGCTTCCGCCGGAGCCGGTGCCGCCGCTGTCCGAACCCGTGGCGCCGGAGCCCGGGATGGTCGAACCGCCGTGGCCGGGGGTGGTCGAGCCGGTGGAGCCCGGGGTGGTGCCGGTCGAGCTCGACGGGCTGTGGTTCGCGCAGTTGTTGCCGTACGCCGGGTTGAGCAGGCCGATCACGTTGATGGTGTTGCCGCACGCATTCACGGGGAGCTCCACAGGGACCTGCACCGCGTTGCCCGAGCCGACGCCCGGCGAGTTCGCGGCCACGCCGTGAGCGTCGGCGGTGGCGTGGGCGTAGCCCGCGGTCGAGGCCAGCACGCTGCCGGTGGCCATGGCCGTGAGGAGGCCTTTCCTGGCGACCTGTCGCATTGACTCCCCTTGTTTCCTTGTCCGGTGGACTGATGAACCGACTTCCGATGACTTCCGCATTCCGCGAGCCGGGACCGCTCATCGATCCGATAGTCGGAATTCCTTGCCGCGATTGCGGCAGCACTACGTTCAACGACCCCCGGTGGTGAAGGTTGAGCCAGTTGCAGTCAGTTCATCCGATCGGGTGAGGTCTGCCATATTCCGGGAACCACGACGTTCACCCGGACGAGAAAGCCCCCACCCGCCTTCCGCCGCCCGTGCGGGCATGCGAAAAGCCCCCGTACGACCCGGAGGTCGTACGGGGGCCCGGATTCAGGGAATCCGTCAGACGTTCGCGCAGCTGTTGCCGAAGGCCGGGTTCAGCAGGCCGATCACGCTGATCGTGTTGCCACAGACGTTGACGGGGACGTGCACCGGGATCTGGATCAGGTTGCCGGACAGCACACCCGGGGAGCCGACCGCAGCGCCTTCGGCGTGCGCGCCGTGCGCCGAGGCGACACCCGCGCCGGCGAGCAGCAGACCACCGGTGGCGGCGGCAACGGCAGCGATCTTCTTGGCCTTCATCTGTTCTGTTCCTCCTGGTCGTTTCCAGCCCGTTCCCCCGGGCTGCACACGGATGAACGAAGGCCCGGCACCCGGGATGCGGGGCCGGGCCGACATTCACCCGTTGAAGCGATCAAGCGAACAGCTGATCGGCATCTCTCACGCTCGACTGCTTCTCATATTTCCTAGATGTACAGATTTCCCCCAGGCCCTTGGGCGCTCAGACCATCAGGCCCTCGGACCCTCAGGCCCTTGGGCGCTCGGGCCGAAGGCGCGGCCGACCCTCAGGCCAGGTCGATGAAGCGGTCCAGCACCCGGACGCCGAACTTCAGGCCGTCCACCGGCACCCGCTCGTCCACGCCGTGGAACATGCCGGCGAAGTCCAGCTCGGGCGGGAGCTGGAGCGGGGCGAAGCCGAAGCAGCGGATGCCCAGGTCCTGGAAGGACTTGGCGTCGGTGCCGCCGGACAGGCAGTAGGGGACGGCCCGGGCGATCGGGTCCTCGGCGCGCAGCGCGGTCTGCATGGCCTCGACCAGGGCACCGTCGAAGCTGGTCTCCAGCGCCTTGTCGTAGTGCAGGCTCTCCCGCTTCACCCGGGGGCCGAGCACGCTGTCCAGCTCGGCCAGGAACTCTTCCTCGTAGCCGGGCAGGAAGCGGCCGTCCACGTGCGCGGTGGCCTGGCCGGGGATCACGTTCACCTTGTAGCCGGCCCCGAGCATGGTGGGCTGGGCGGTGTTGCGCAGGGTGGTGCCGATCATCTTGGCGATGCCGCCGAGCACCCGAAGGGTCTCGTCCATGTCCTCCGGGTCGAGCCGGACGCCGAGGGCGTCCGAGAGCTCGTCCAGGAACGCCCGGACGGTCTTGGTGATCCGCAGCGGGAACTGGTGCCGACCGAGCCGGGCCACCGCCTCGCACAGTTCGGTGATCGCGTTGTCGTCGTTCTCCATCGAGCCGTGCCCGGCCCGGCCCTCGACGGTCAGGCGCATCCAGTGCATGCCCTTCTCCGCCGTCTCGACCAGGTACAGCCGGGCCTGGTCGTTGACGGTGAAGGAGAAGCCGCCGACCTCGCCGATCGCCTCGGTGACGCCCTCGAACAGCTCGGGGTGACGGTCCACCAGGAACCGGGCGCCGTAGGTGCCGCCGGCCTCCTCGTCGGCGAGGAACGCCAGCACCAGGTCGCGCGGGGGCTTGCGGCCGGTGCGCAGCCGGTCGCGGACCACCGCGAGGGTCATCGCGTCCATGTCCTTCATGTCGACCGCGCCGCGGCCCCACACACAGCCGTCGGTGATCTCGCCGGAGAAGGGGTGGACCGTCCAGTCGTCGGCGTTCGCCGGCACCACGTCGGTGTGGCCGTGGATCAGCAGCCCGGGGCGGGAGCGGTCCTCGCCCTCGATCCGCACCACGGTGGAGGCCCGGCCCTTGGCCGACTCGAAGATCTGCGGCTCCAGCCCGAACTCGGCGAGCTGTTCGGCGACGTACTCGGCCGCCTTCCGCTCCCCCGGGCCCGAGCCGTCGCCGTAGTTGCTGGTGTCGATCCGAATCAGGTCGCGGCAGATCTCGGCGACCTCCGACTCGGCCGTCACCGCGCGCTCGCTGCCCACACTCATCGCTCCCACCTAGTCTCGGCCCGCCCGGCGCGGCTGCGGCCCGCGCCGGCCCCGGCCCGGCCGGGAGCCGCGGGCGCCATTCCGCCATCCTCCCCCAGCACCGGCCCCACCCCAAGGGCGCAGCCCCCGACACCCCCCGCTTTCGAAGCCCGACCCACCCCGCAGCCCCCGGTTTTGGGTCTATCAGTCGATCTTTGCTACTGTTGTCCATGTCGCCGCGGGGAACACCCCGCGAAGACAACACCCGGTCCGGGTGGCGGAATGGCAGACGCGCTAGCTTGAGGTGCTAGTGCCCTTTATCGGGCGTGGGGGTTCAAGTCCCCCCTCGGACACCAGTGGTGAAACCGCCGGTCAGCGAAGCTGACCGGCGGTTTCGTGTTTCCGCCGGGCCTTGGTCAGTCGCCCATGAAGACGACGCGGCGGGTCTTGCCGGTGGCTCCGGTGGTGGGCTGGGCGGTGCTGCGGCCGGCTGGGACGGCGCGGTCTCGGCCCCAGGCGCGGATCTCTTCGATCTGTTCGGGGTTGGTGCGGCTCAGTGGGCTGGTGTTGGAGAAGGTGTCGAGGACGAAGGACGGCTGCAGGGCGTCGGCGCCGCCGTTGAGGTGGACCTCGGCGCCGACCTCGTGGAGGGCGGCCTGGATGTCGGAGCCGGCGAAGCCCTCGGAGAGGTCGACGAGGCGGTCCACCTGGTCCGGGTCGGGCGCGGCCTTGACGTACTTGCGGTAGTACAGCTCGATGATCTCCCGGCGGTCCTGGGCGTCGGGGAGGTCGACGAAGAACAGTTCGTCGAACCGGCCCTTGCGGAGCAGTTCGGGCGGCAGGGTGCGGACGTCGTTCGCGGTGGCGACGACGAATGCGCGCGACTCGGACTCCTGGAGCCAGAACAAGAACTGACCGATGATGCGCTGCTGGACGCCGGAGATGTCGTGGCTGCCGGCCAGGCCCTTCTCGATCTCGTCGATCCACAGGATGCACGGCGCGACCCGGTCGGCGGTCTCCAGTGCCTCCCGCATCCGGCCCTCGGACTCACCGAGGAACCGGCCGTGGATGCTCGCCATGTCGAGCCGGTAGAGCGGGAGTTGCCATTGGGAGGCGATGGCCTTGGCGGACAGCGACTTGCCGCAGCCGGGCACGCCGACCAGCAGGACGCCGCGGGGCGGGCGCAGGTCGGTGTTGCGCAGGTCGGCGTGCATCAGCTTGTTCTTGCGGGCCAGCCAGTCGCGGAGGCTGCTGAGTCCGCCGACGGAGTAGTCGGACTCCTTGAGCTGGACGCGTTCCAGGCCGGCCAGGTTGCTGAAGATCCGGTCCTTGGCGCGGGCCAGGGCGAGGACGTCGTCGCGGGTGACCTCGCCCTTGGCGACCAGGGTGGCCATCAGGTTGACGGCTTCGGCCTCGGTCACGCCGAGCAGGAACTCCGAGGCGCGGCGGGCGTCGTCCTCGGTCCAGGCGATCGGCACCACGCCCTGGTGGTCGTCGAGGAAGGCGCGGACGGTGCCGAACATCTCGTCGGCGTCCGGCAGGTCGAGTGCCAGGCTCATGCCGAGCCGTTGGAGTCCGCTCCAGATCGGGCTGTCGGTGATCAGCACGATGCTGCCGGCGTTGGCGTCGGCGAGGCGGGCGAGTTCGGCGACGTGCCGGGTGAAGTGGCTGTCGTCCTCCAGCCCGTCGGGGTCGACCAGGATCAGCGTGGCCTGCGGGCGGCTGATGAACTGGGCGGCGGCGAACTCCATCGCGCCCGTGAGCGAGCGGTCCTCCTGGACGCTGGCGTTGGAGCGCAGGTCGCGCAGTCCGGTGGCGCGGGTGTAGATCCAGAACGGCTGGCTGCTGCGGCGGGAGCGGGTCGCCACTTCCTTGACCAGGCGCAGGGCGCGCTGCTGCTCGATGGTGCGGAAGCCGATCACCGGCACGCGTGCGGTCAGGTAGTTGTCGAGGTCGTCACGGGTATCGGCGTAGTTGGACATCGGGTCCTCGGGTCTAGGTTCAGCAGTTCAGCGGTTCAGCAGGCAGCGGGCGGCGGGCGGCGGGCGACACGGTCGGGTCGGCGCGACGCACAGCGGGCAGCAGAAAGCAGGAAGCAGGAAGCAGGAAGCAGGAAGCCGGAGCGGTCAGCCCGGGAGGACGCGGCGGCGGGGCGCGTTCAGCGGGTCGTAGGCCCAGCCACCGGTGTCGGCCGGGGGCGGGGCGGCGAGGACGGCGGTGAGTGGGTTGTCGCGCAGGGTGCGGCGGCGGTTCTCGATCTGCTGCGGGTCGTCGCCGCGGGCCGCCCGGCGGGCGAGGCCGCGTTCCAGTTCCTGTTGGAGGTCGCGGATCGCCTCGGCCACCGTGTCGGTGAGCCTGCCGCGCAGGTCGGCGGGCAGGCGCGGGTGGGCGGCGAGGGCCTGGATCCGGTGCAGGCCGGTGCGGGCCTGGGCGAGGGCGCGGCCGGCGGCGAACTCGTCGTCGGCCGCGTTCATGGCCGTGACCATGGCGTCCGCCCAGGACTGCAGGACCAGGTCGAGAGCGCGTTGGATCCGCTCCATCAGGCGTTGCCAGGTGTCGGCCGGGAAGTCGGTGCGTGCCAGGGCGGGCAGGTCGATGCCGTCGACCGGCCGCGCCGTCGACCAGTGTTCCAGGTAGTCCGCCCAGGCCTGGTAGGGGCCGCCGAGCGGACCGTGCGGGGTCACGGCTCGGTCCGGGGGCGCCGGACCACAACTTCGCCGGGCGGGGTCGGCTCCCAGTCCGGCAGGCCTTCCACGATGCGGCGCTGCCGACTGGTGGCCCGCGCGGCGGCAGGCTTCGCGGCGGACGCCCACGGAGTAGCGGCGGCAGGACGCCGAGGCGGCGGGACGGGCGACTGAGCGGGGTTCATCTCACTCCCGGGAACGGTACGACGGCGGGCTTCGCGGCGGACGCCCACGAAGTGGCCGCGGCAGAACGCCGAGGCGGCGGGACGGGCGACTGAACGGGGGCACACTTAGCTCCCGGGAACAGTGCGACGGCGGGCTTCGCGGCGGACGCCCACGAAGTGGCCGCGGCAGAACGCCGAGGCGGCGGGACGGGCGACTGAGCGGGATTCACTTCGCTCCCGGGAAGGGCGCGGCGGCGGGCTTGACGGTGCGCCCGTCGAAGGGGTTCTGGGCGTGGTGGGCGGTGGCCAGTGCGGCGATGAACTCGCGGGTGGCGGCGTCGACCTGGTCCGCCGTGCGGTACGCGGTGCGCCAGTCGGTGAGTTCCGCGCTGGCGCCGCGCAAGCGGTGCAGGGACTCGTCCTTGGCGTTCTCCAGCAGTTTCCTGGTCGACTCCACCGCCTTCCGGGCGGCTTCGGAGCGGCTGTACACGATCGCTCCCCAGACGCCGCCGACGAGCGCGCCGAGGACCAGCCCGGCTCCGATGTTCGCCGAGCCGATGAGCAGCAGGACGAGGACGACGACGCCGCCGATCGTCAGCAGTTGACGCTTCATCGGGTAGGCCATCGAGGCCAGGAATCCGTTGGTGTGCTGGTCCCAGTGCTGCGCCAGCGACTGTTCCAGGGCGGGCAGCGGGGTGTTGAACGAGGCCGTCCACTGCGGCAGTTGGAAGACCTTCGCGCCGGCGCTGTGGTTCATCGTGAAGGTGGCCTGGACGTCCTGGGGTTCGGCCATGCGGTAGTCCCGGCCGAAGCCCGCGTGGGCGTCGGCGAACCACTCGCGGCAGGCCGCGACCGCCAGTTGTCGGGTGGCCGGCGAGGCGCCGATGGCGGTCGGGTTGAGCGCCGCGGTGGACTGGATGGTGAGGAAGTCGAGGGTCTCCTCCAGTGATGCGGCGTCGACGTCGACGGCGTGCCGGGCGGCGTCCAGGTCGCCGCCCTGGTCGACCACCGCCTGGTTGAACGCCAGGTCGCGGCGGAGCGGCAGCTCTTCGAGGTCGTACTCGGACACCAGCTGGTCGAGGATGTCGTCGACGGCGTCCTCCAGCCGTTCCGACGGCGTGGGTTCGCGGTCGAACATCTCGGTGTACTTGGTGAGGACGACCTGCTGCGCCCGGGCGGAGGCCAGTACGGCGTCCAGCTGCGGCCACTGCGGGGACACTCCGGCGAGGCGGGGGAACTCGGCCGCGGCGGAGGGCGTGCGCAGGCTGTCGAGTTCGGCCCGCCAGCGCCGGACCTGGGCGTCGCGGATGGTGTCGTCGCCGTCGAGCAGGGTCTTGCGCCACCGGCCGAAGGTCTCGTCGAGCAGTTCGCGGCCGGCCGGGCCGAACGCGCCCTGCGAGACGGACTCCAGGATGACGGCGAACTCGCGGCCGAGCGCGGCCGGGTCCTGGGCGATCAGGTAGTGCCGCAGCCAGCGCACCGCCACGGCCTGGCGGCCCTGCCGGCGCAGCACCAGGGCGAAGAACAGCGAGGTGCGGCCCGGGGAGCGGCGGTAGGCCTCGTCGACGGCCCGTTCGGCGAGGTCGCGGTCGTCGGCGGCCCAGGCGGCGAGGGCGACCAGGGTGGGGGCGAGCCAGTAGCGGGGGGTCTGGATCATCAGCTGTTCGCTGACCGCGACCACGGTGGCTTCGGACACCAGGCCGAGGTCGAAGGCCTGGAGCATGCCGACGGCGGTGCGCCGGACGACCTTGTGGTGGCCGAACTCGTGGTCGACCCGGTCCTGGATGACGCCGATCCTGGTCTCGGCGCGCTGCACGTTGGCGGTGAGCTCGAACTGCCGGGCGAAGGCCAGGAAGTCGTTGCGCAGCTGCTGGAGTTCGGTCTGTGTCTGCTGCTGGGCGATGCCGACGGCGGTCACCTGGCCGGACACCTGGCCGACCTGCTCCCCGAGCCGGGCCACCATGCGGTCGACCTGCGCCACCTGTCTGCGCAGGGTGTGGTCAACCTCGGTCATGCGGATCTCCGTTCATGGGCGTGCGGGTTCACGGTCGGACCACGGTGCCGTCGGGGAGGACGGGCAGTACGAGGCCGCTGTCGTACACCTCGACGTAGGCGTAGGCGCCGGTGCGCACCAGCATCCGGGCGGCGGCGAAAGGGCTGGGCATCGGGTCGCCGGGGGCGAAGTGCGTCACGATGGTGTGGAACAGGCTGAGTTGGTGGTCGACGAACGGCGGGCCGAGGTAGCAGGTGCCGAGGAATCCGAGCGGGAAGTCGCCGAACTCGTCGGTGTAGTTCTCCTTCAGCCACTCGGCGAGGTCGCGGCCGGCCGTGGGGCTGAGCCCGGCGTCGAGTCGGCGCATCGCGCTCAGGAACTCCGCCGGGCGCCGGCGCAGTCGGTCGCCGGTGACGCCGTGGTGCTGCGGGCGCCGGTCTGCGGCCGGGCCGCGCGCCGCGGTGCGGCCGGGTTCGGCGGCCGGGCCGGGGCGGACGACGCGGCGCGGTTGCTCGACAGAACCCATGAGTCCCCCGTTCGGTCATGAGGTGGCTGCTGCTGGTGGTGCGGTGACGATCTGTGAGACGACTGCTTGTGAGGTGACCGCGCGTGGAGTGACGGCTCGTGGCGTGACGCCGGGCTCACTCGGCGCGGTCGAGAAAGGAAGGATAGTGATCGCCCCTCCATGATGCGAAGGCGGGGAGGCGAATGCGCCGGGGCGGCCGGGAGTCGACCCGGATCCGCCCGGAGATCGCCCTGTGGGGCGTTCCGGAGCGACCGGAGCGGCTGGAAGACTCGGTCCCATGGCGAAGGTGTATGCACTGCTGGTCGGAGTGAACGAGTATGCGGCGCGCTACCGGCCGTTGGAAGGCTGCGTCAACGACGTTGCGGCGGCGGAGCGTTGGCTGTCCGAGCGGGTTCCCGGCGTGGAGCTGCGGACGCTGCTGGACGGCCGGGCCACCGTGCGGGCGGTCGTCGACGGCGTCCGCGGGCATCTGGGGCAGGCGGGGCCGCAGGACACCGCACTGCTCTGGTTCTCCGGCCACGGCACCGAGTTCGCGGCGACGGCCGAGCAGTTGCGGCTGGAGCCGACCGGCCGCTGCCAGGCGCTGGTGTGCCATGACGGGCCGCTGCTGGACAAGGAGTTGCGGGTCGTCCTGGACGGGGTGGCGGCGGGCGGCGGGCATGTGGTCGCGGTGCTCGACTGCTGTTTCTCCGGCGGCGCGACCCGGGATGCCCGCGGCGTCGCCCGGTATCTGCCGCCGGATCCGTCCTGGGGTGCGCCGGTGCCCGCCCGGGACGTCGCGGAGCCGGTGGCAGCCCGGGACGTCGCGGAGCCGGTGGCCGGCCCCGAGCACGTCCTGCTGGCGGCCAGCCGGCTGAACCAACTCGCGTACGAGGACTGGTTCGACGGGCGCAAGCACGGTGTGTTCACGCGCGCCCTGCTGGGTGCGCTCGGCGAGCAGGGCGGTCCGGAGCTGAGCTACCGGCAGTTGATGGCGGGGGTGGCCTGCCGGGTCCAGGGCGCGGGCGATCGGCAGCATCCGGTGCTGGCCCCGTCGGCGGTGGGCGGCCCGGCCGACCGGCCGTTCCTCGGCGGGGCGGTCCGCCCGCCCGGCCCCCATCTGCTGCGGCACGGCGCGGCGGGCTGGGAGGTGGACTGCGGCAGCGCGCACGGCCTGCGCGGCGGCCCGGACGTCGACGGCACCGAGTTCACGGTCGTACCGGAGTCGGCCGGCACCGAGTTCGCCGTCACGCCGGACGTCAACGGCACCGAGTTCGCGGTCGCACCGGAACCGGGCGGCACCGAGTTCGCCGTCACGCCGGACGTCAACGGCACCGAGTTCGCGGTCGCACCGGAACCGGGCGGCACCGAGTTCGCCGTCGCACCGGAACCGGGCGGCACCGAGTTCGCCGTCGCACCGGAGTCGGCCGGTGCCGAGCGACTCCTTACGGCCCGCGAGGTCCGGGTCGACCGGACGTTGGTCGATCCGTCGGGCTGGACGCCCGATCCGGCGCGCACGTATCCGGTGTCGCTCTCGGCGCTCGCCCTGCCGCCCGTCGCCGTGCTGGTCGAGTCCGACGAAGAGCCTTCGAGGGCACGGGAGTTGGCCGAGGTGCTGCGGGCGGCACGGACGCCGCTGCTGCGGGTCGCGGACGGCGCCGGGGAGCTGTCCGGAACGCTGCTGCGGGTGGTGCTGCGGGGGCGGCGGGCCGAGGTGCTGCTGCGCGACGGTTCGCCTGCGGTGCCGGCGCTGCCGTTCGGCGGGCCGGGCGATGCCCGGCGGATCGTCGACTGCCTGACGCATCTGGCGCATTGGCACCAGTTGCGGGACCTGGCGGCCCCCGGCGCGTCGCTCGCCTCGCAGGTGCGGATCGAGGTGGCGTCGTGGGACGGCGGCGAGCCGATCGGGCCGGACGGCTCGGGCGAGATCCGCTGCCACTACACCCGGGGGCGGGGCGGGTGGCAGGCGCCGCAGGTGTCGGTGCGGATCCGCAACCGTTCTGCCGGGCGGCCGCTGTGGTGCGTGCTGCTGAACCTGACCGAGGGGTATGCGAGCCGCTCGACGCTGTTCCCGGGCGGGTTCGTCGGTCCGGGCCTGGTCGGCGAGGCGCTGGACGGCGACCCCGTCCAGCTTTTCCTCCCGCCGGGTCGGGCGGTGCGACCCGGAGCCTCCACCCGGGACTGGCTCAAGCTGATCGTGGCGGAGGGCGAACTCAACACCGTGCCCTACCAGTTCGGCCCCTGGGACGCGGAGCGGGCGGTCGCGCGGAAGGACCGCCCCGGGTCTGACGGGGTGTTCCGTCCGCTGCCTCCGGGCGGCAGCCGGGACATGGGGGCCGGCCCCCGCCCGGGCCGGTGGGCGGCGCTCACCCTGCCGCTGCGGACGGTCGTTCCCGAGTGACCTGTGCATCACTGCCCGAGGTGGGTGAAGCCGGCCCAGGCCGACAGGTCGTCCGGGTCGACCGCGGCGGCCCTGTCGGCCATCGGGCCGGGCAGGTCGGCGGGCAGCACCCGGCCGGGGTCGATCATCCACAGCTGGGCCCGGCGCAGCGCCCGGCCCGGCAACTCGACCTCCCGGCGCAGGAAGTGGTGCGTCATGAACATCAGCACCGAGGTGGCGTCGTCGGGCACCGGCCACAGTGAGCCGACCACGGACCGGGCGCCGGCCACCAGGAAGGCGGTGGCCAGGCTGTACGACTCGTTGTGGCCGCGGCCGGAGATGTGGCTGCGGCAGGCGGCGAGGAGCACCAGTTCGAGGCCGCCGCCGCGACCGGCCGCCTCGGTCAGCTCTTCGGCGGCCAACTCGCCGCCGCTGAGCGACAGATAGGAGCTGTGCCGCTCGTTGACGGCGACGTTCGCGTGGCAGGCGAGGTGCAGCACGCCGCCGGGGGTGTCGCGGCGCAGCCAGCCGAGCACGCCGTCGGGGGTGCCCGGGCCGTCGGCCCGGCCGGCCGGGCGGCGGCCGAGGTAGCTGCCGTGCGGGTAGAAGGTGCGTTGCACCGCGTCGGCCTCCTCGCCGGCGTGCCACAGGTCTCCGGTGGGGTTGCCGACGATCAGGGCGCTGCCGGTGTGCGGGGCGGCGGGCCGGGCGGCGACCTCGCACAGCAGCCGGGCGGATGCGGCGTACGAGATCTCGGCCCGCTCGACGGCGTACCGGCGGGCGCCGGGGGCGTGCGGCTCCGACCAGGCCGCATGCCAGGGGACGGTGCCGAGCGTGCCCATCGGGACCAGGATCAGCGACGGCGGGCGGGTCCGGCCGGGCGGTGGGACCAGCAGTTCCAGCAGTGGCTTCATCGCCGCGTACCAGGCCCAGGAGCAGAGCCGGTCGAGCTGTCGGCGCAGCGGTACGTCCGGCGGGTCGGCGGGGCCGGTGCTGTGCGGCACCGGGCCCATGTCGCGGACGCTCGGCCCGCCCGGCCGGTAGTCCCGCAGCGGTCCCGCGTCCTCCTTCAGCAGTGGCAGCGGCAGCCAGTGCACCCCGCCGTCGGCGGCGACCAGGACGGCCGCGCCGCCGCGTTCGTCGGAGGCGGGCACCAGGTACACCAGGGCGTCGGCGCGGAGGCTGCGCAGGGCGGCGGCGATCTCGTCGGGGGTCGGCGGGTCGAGCAGCCGGGACGGGAGGGTGTCGGCGGTGCGGTCGGCGGTCAGCGCGGTCAGGACCCGGCGGCGCAGTTCGCTGGGGACGGGCGCGGCGGTGTCGGCCGGGCCGTCGGCGCCGGCGGAGCGCCACTCGTCGGCGAGGTCGGAGCGGCCGGCGGCGGTCAGCAGGTCGGGCAGCGACATCGAGGTGGTGGCGGCGTGCAGCACCAGGCCGCGGCAGGCGTCCAGGGCCTGGACGGCGTCCTCGGGGACGTCGTCGGCCAGGCACCAGGCGGCGACTTCGAGGGCGCACTCGGTGGCTTCCCGGGCGGCTTCGGCGGCGTGGCCGGTGCCGGACTGGAGCAGGGCGGCCCAGGTGTGCCCGCGCAGCGACTCCAGTCCGGCGTGGCGGCCGTGGCGGCGGTCGTCGCGGGCGGGGTCGGCGCGCAGCCGGTAGGCCCGGGCGAGGCTCAGGCCGATCGTCGCCCACAGCCGGTGTTCGGGGCCGGCGGCGGTGCGGGCGGCCTGTTCCATCAGGGCGATGCCGGTCTCCAGTTCGCGCCGGTCCTGTAGGCGGGAGGCTTTCGCGCAGTGGCCGTTGGCCAGGCAGGAGGCGTACCGGAGCCAGTCGTCGCTGCCTTCGTCGACCAGGGTGAGCGCTTCGCGGAGCAGTTCCATGGCGGCTTCGAGGCCGCGCAGGTCGTCGCGGTCGAAGGCCCGGACGCAGCGGGCGATGCCGGCGTCGCCGAGCACCCAGGCGTGGCGGTTGCGGGGCAGTCGGGCGGCCAGGCGGCGCAGTTCGGTGCCGCTCGGCGCGTTGTGCGGTTCGGTGGACGGCGGCGCGCCGGCGGCGCGGGCGAGTTGGTCGCGGGCGGTGCGGGTGTTCTCGACCATCGTCCAGATCTCGCCGCGCGCCGGGCTGTCCGGGTTGAGCTCGGCGTACGCGCGGGTGAGTCGGGCGAGGCAGCGGTCGGTGCCGTGCAGGTCGCCGCGGCGGGCGTGCTGGAGCGCTTCCAGGCCTGCCAGTTGGGCGTCCAGGAGGAGTTGCAGGTACGGGCCGCTGCCGGCCTGGTCGCGGACGTCGGCGATGGCGGTGGCGGCGGCCGCGATCTCGTCGTAGCCGCCGAGCATCTGGCCGCGCTGGCCGAGTGCCAGCGAGCGCAGGACTTTCACGCCGTCGGTCAGTCGCTGGTCCCGCCCGTCGGCGATGGCCCCGGCCGTGTCGAGGTACTGGAGCGCCTCCTCGAGGCCCGAGCCGTCCCCGGCGGCCCCGTCGTGCAGTTTCAGGGTGCCGGCGACGACGTGCAGCGCGCTCAGCCCGACCGGGTCGTCCTGACGGGCTTTCAGTCCGGCCCGGAGCAGGGCGTCCTTCTGCTCGGCGGTGACGTGGGTTCCGTGCGGGTCCAGTGTCGGCACCATGCTGAGCAGGAATGCGGCCGTCTCCTCGGACTGCCGGCCGGCCGGGTCGAGGTCGAGCCACTGGCGGTACATCCGGTCGAACTGGAGCGGCAGTTGGCGGGAGTCGGCGACTTCGTTGACCAGGCCGTTGAACTCGTCGTCGCCGAGGTTGAGGAAGGCCTCGCCCTGTTCGACGCCGTGCAGGGTCTCCATGACGGCCCGGAAGGCGTCCTGGAACAGCGCGTCGGACTCCGGGTCCGGCGCCGCGATTCCCCGCTGGACGGCTTCGTGCCGGGCCCAGGCGTGGAACGAGACGGCCGTCCGGTGGAATTCGACGGGCCGGCCGTCCGCCTCGCGCAGCGCCAGCCCGCTGCCGGCGAGTACGGCCGGCAGGCGGTGCGGGTCGGCGTCCGTCCGGTAGCGGGCCTGTTGGAGCGCGGCCACCAGGAGGCCGAGCGAGCCGGGCGAGCCGTCCCGGTCGGGTCGCCAGCGGTCCAGGGCGTGCTGCATCAGGCCGAGGGCCCGGTCGCGGTCGGCGTCGTCGGCGCGTTCGGTGGCGCGCTGGTAGATCAGCCGGCCGAAGCTCTCCAGGATCGGCGGGGACAGTTCGTCGAGGGCGTCGGGTTCCGCCAGCAGCGGCTCCAACTCGGCGACGCCGGGGCCGACCTGGGTGGCGTCGTCCCATTCCCACCACAGCACGGCCCGGATGTGGACCATCCGGGCCGCCGCTTCGCGTCCCCACCAGGGGCGTTCGGCCGTCGGCCCGCCGGCCGCGACCAGGGCCCGGCCGAACTCGGCGCGGGCGTCGGTCAGCAGGTCGCGGTCGACGGCCTGCCGGCCGTGCACCATCAGGGCGGTGGCGAGTCCGTAGTGCAGCAGCGCGACGTCGCTGTCCGGGGCGGGGGCGGCGAGGGCCTCGCGGTAGTGGCGGGCCGAGGCCTCCGCGTCCGGCAGGTCGCCAGCGATCCGGTGGCGCTCGTGGTGCAGCCCGCCGAGTTCGCCGTGCAGTTCGGCGGCCACGGCGCTGCCCGGCTCCTGGTCGGCCAGTGCGGCCCCGTGCAGGCGGACCGCTTCGGTGAGCAACTCCCGCCGCACGTCGGCGGGCTGGTCGGCGGCATCGCTCCACCGGAGCAGGCCGAGCCTCGTGAGCAGGTAGCGGCCGAGCACCCCGAGGTGGGCGAACGGCGAGTCGTCGGCCAGCCCGGCGAGCCCCGCGCGCAGCAGGGCATGGGCCCGCTCGGCCAGGTCGTGGTCCGGGCCGAGGTCGTACTTCAGCAGCAGGACGTGGGCGTGCACGATCCGCCAGGCGTCCCAGATCTCCTCGCCGCCGGGCCGGGCGAACGCCCGCGCGAAGCAGTCGTCGGCCAGCTCCAGCTCGGCTGCGGCGTTCCGGCGCAGGTACAGCTCGTAGCTCCGGTCCGCGGCGGTCGCCCACTTCGCCGGCCCGTCCGGGTCGTCGCCGTCCGCCAGTTCGGCGAGCAACTCCGCGCGCAGGGCGCGCAGTTCGTCGTCCGACGGCTCGCCCTCGTCCGGGCTCACGGCGCGACCCGGGCGTGGTAGGGCTGGAGCAGCTCGTCGAGCCGGGCCGCGCCGTCCGGGGTGTCGAAGTCGACGGCCGGGGTGCCGGTCTCCTCCAGCACGGCCGCCTCGCAGCGGTCGCCGAACAGCACCACGACCCGGTCGCCGGGTTCGCGCTTGGACGGCCAGACGAAGCCCTGCGCCCAGGGGGCGGTGTGGGCGCGGATCCAGTGGCCCCAGTCCCGGGTGAACGGGTACTCGGCGGCCTCGGCCTGCACCAGCCAGGAGTCCTGGGCGACGGCGGCGAGGTCCCGGCCGGTCATCAGCGACACCAGGTCGAGGTCGGCGGTCGGCCGGAGGAAGGACAGCCGGCGTCCGCGGACGGCCGCGCGCGGCACCAGCCGCGGCGCGCCGGCCGGGTCGAACGGCACGGAGCGCAGCACCGACTCGCAGACGGCCGACTCCGGGGTGGACGCGGCGTACAGGAAGCCGAACCGGTCGCACCGGGTCGCGTCGAAGCGGCCGCCGCCGTACAGGCAGTGCGCCGGGTTGGGGTTGAACTCGGCGGCGCCCCGCCGGGACGCGTGCAGCCGGTACAGCGGGGTTCCGGCGGGCAGCGTCACCCTGGTGGGCGCGCCGGGGAGTTCGGCCGGGGTCCGGGTGTTCACCATCGCGCTACTCCCCCTCCGCCAGATACCGTGCGGCGTCGACGAGTTGACCCTCCCGGCCGGTGCCGAGCAGGTCTGCGGGCGGGACGCCCAGCCAGGCGTTGGGCGACAGCCACCAGTCGGCGGCGCCCCACGGGTCGCGCCGGGCGTCGAGCACGGCGTTGGCCTCCAGGACGGCGGGCAGCGGGCGGCCGCCCGCGCCGAACTGGAAGCTCGGCCAGCTGCGCCGCCCGTTCGCCCCGGTCAGCGCCACCGGCCCGGGGGCGTCCGGGTCGCCGCCCAGCAGACGCAGCTCGGTGTCGTCCAACGCCGGTGCGGCGAGCAGCCGTTCGCGGACCGGGCCGAGCACCGGGCCGACCATGCGGTGGCCGTCGAGGACGAGGACCAGCAGGTCGTCGGCGCGGAAGCCGAGGTGCGGCAGGTCCTCGGCCGTCCCGGCGAACCGGCCGCCGGCCTCGCCGTCGCCGTTGCCGTCGCCGTTGCCGTCGCCGTCGCCGTCCGACGGCCGGTCCGGTGCGCCGCGGAGTGCCTCCAGCAGCAGCGCGGCGGCCTCCTCGACGGCGCGCAGCTGCTCCGCCCCGCCCCGGTTCGACCGCACGTCCCGCAGCAGCGAGGCGAGTCGGCGGAGTGCCGCGGGACTCAGCAGCGGCGCCAGCCGGTCCCAGTCGGCGGCGGCAGCGGCGAGCACGCCGTAGGGGTTCATCGGTTCCCTCCCTCGTCGGCGGACCACGCGGCGAGCTGTCGTTCGACCAGGTCCGCCACCTCGGTCCGGCGGACCACCAGGTGCAGCTCCCACCGTGCGCCGCGGGCCAGTTCGGCGTCGACGGCGGCCCAGAGCATGCCGAGGCTGACGTCGTGGGTCAGGCCGCCGCGTCCCGAGCCGAGCAGGGGCAGGCAGAGCGAGCGCAGCGGCCGGTCGAACCGGGCGTGTTCCTCGGCGAGCAGGGCGAACACCCGGGCGGCCGCCCGGGTCACGTCGGCCGGCAGCACCTGGTAGTCGTTGGTGCCGGGGCGGGGCACGGCGACGGCGGCGTGGTAGATCCGCCGGACGCCCTGCTCGGCGAGCGCGCCGGATCCGGTGGCGGCCACCGTTCCCGGCAGGACCTGCCGCCCGGGCGCGCCGTGCCGGGCCGTCCACTGCCGCAGCTCGTCGTGGATCACGTCCTCGACGACCTCGCCGGTCGGGGAGCGCCGCGCTCCGGCCCGCCGGAGGGACGCCGCCACCGAGGACTTGTACACCTCGGGCAGCGCCAGGTAGGTGTTGGCGGGCGAGACCACCACGTCCACGTCGCGCAGCAGGTCGACGGGGTGGACGTGCAGCGTCACCGGGACGGTCCGGGCTCCGGAGCGCACCCGCAGGTCGCGGTGCCCGGCGGCCGGCGGCGCGGCCGGCGTGGCCGGTCGGGCGGGCCCGGGCCGGGCCGTCAGGGCGACGAGCTGCTCGGCGACCTCGCCGAGCACCAGCGCCTCCTGGTGTTTGCGGAACCGTTCCACGCTGACGCCGTACACGCCGGCGGCGCGTCTGCGCCGGTCGGCGGGCGGCCAGTCCCGGGTGCCCGGGGCGAGGCCGAGGCTGTACTCGGCGGAGGTGCGCAGCGTGCCGGGCTCGATCCGCAGCACGGCTTGCCGCAGGATCCGTTCGATGCCGGCGGGCGTCGATTCCTGCGCGGAGCCGCGGCCGGCGGCGGCCGCGGCCCGGGCCAGCGCGGGCAGGTCCAGCTCCCGCAGCCGCATCAGGCCGAGTCGCCGCACCTCCCGTACCTCCTTCAGGACTGACGCATGGTCAGGTACGTCGATCGGCGGCATGCCGGACAGGATGGCACCGCGTCGACGACCGCGACAACCGCTTTCGCCCTGCCCATTCAACCGGCCCGCCCGGGCGGTTCCGGGTCGCCCGCCGGGCGCCTTCGGGGCGCCGGGCGGGCGACCGGGACGGCAGCCGGGCGGGTGACCGGGACGGCGCCCGGTGGGGCGTCAGGCGGGGCGTCAGGAGACGTTGAGCGTGATGTCGTCGAGGACGAAGGAGGTCTGCTTGGTGTAGTCCTCGGCGCCGGTGAACTTCAGCGTGACGGCCTGGCCGGCGTAGGCGGCGAGGTTGAAGGTGCGCTGCTGGTAGCCGGTGGCGGCGTTGACGTTGGAGTAGGTGGCCAGGGTGGCGCCGTTGGCGGTGACGGTGAGGGTGTCGAAGACGGTGGTGGGGGACGACGCGGTGTCGATGTGCAGCCAGAAGCTCAGGTTGTAGCTGGAGCAGCCGGTCGGCAGGGTGACGGTCTGCGCGAGGGTGTCGGTGTTGGTGGCGCCGTAGCCGTCCAGCCAGGCGTCGTAGGTGCCGGAGTGGGCGGGCTCGCTGCTGCTGCTGTTGATGGTGGAGGCGCCGCCGCTGTTGGTCTCGGTCCAGCCGGAGGTGCTGCCGGTCTCGAAGCCCGGGTTGGTGATCAGCTGGGCGGCGGTGCAGGTGGTGCCGCCGCTCGCGGTGACCGTCCAGGTGAAGGCGGCGGTGGCGGACGGGCCGGTGGAGTCGGTCGCGGTGACGGTGACGGTGGAGCTGCCGGCGGTGGTGGGGGTGCCGCTGATCAGGCCGGTGGCGGGGTTGACGGTCAGTCCGGCGGGCAGGCCGGTGGCGGCGTAGGACAGGGTGCCGCCGGCCGTGTCGGTGGCGGTCAGCTGGAGGCTGGTCGCGGTGCCGGCGGTGGCGGTGCGGGCGCCCGGGTTGGTGAGGGTGACCGAGCCGGTGTTGCCGGTGGAGCCGCCGCCCTGGGCGAGCCACGCGGTGGCGTTCAGGGCGAGCGCGGCGTCGGTGCCGGCCGGGTCGTCCCAGCCGTTGTAGAGGGTGTTGCCGGGCTGGCCGGTGCCGTCGTCGATCGGCGAGGAGTCGCCCCAGATCGCCACCCGGCCCTTGCCGAAGGTCGAGGTGGCGAACGCCGCGCCGGTGTTGCCGCTGTAACCGGTGCGGTAGACGAGGCCCTTGACGTTCGGGTTGTCGGCGGGCTTGAGGGTGAAGGTGGTGCCGTTGCGGATGATCGAGCCGGTGACGGTGCCGAACGGGCCGTTGATCACCGGGTCGGTGGTGGAGGAGATCGCCCGCGGGTTGTCGGTGGTGATGTTCAGCAGGTCGACGGAGAACCCGAACGGGTCGTTGTTGTTGACGCCGTTGCTGGTCAGCAGGTCGTTGATGATGGCCGGGGAGTCCCAGCCGTCGTTGTTGCGGTCGCTCTGGGTGTGGTCGGAGATCAGGAACAGGCCGCCGCCGTTCTGGACGAACGTCATCACGGCGGTCTTCTCGGCGGCGCTGAGGCGGATGTTGGGCTCGGGGATCACGAACTCGTCGAAGTTGGCGAGGTCGAGGGCACCACCGGTGCCGTAGGTGATGGTGTTGCCGGCGGGCAGCGTCTTCAGGCTGTAGTTGCCGGTCTTCTGCAGGGCCACGCCCCACGCCGAGAGGGCGCCCGTCCAGCTGGTCTCGGTGGTCGGGTTGGCGTTCTGCGCCAGCGGG
This sequence comes from Kitasatospora sp. NPDC092948, assembly GCF_044754805.1. Taxonomy (NCBI): domain Bacteria; kingdom Bacillati; phylum Actinomycetota; class Actinomycetes; order Kitasatosporales; family Streptomycetaceae; genus Kitasatospora; species Kitasatospora sp. NPDC092948. The sequence goes on from NZ_JBIVPU010000010.1 coordinate 259,738, forward strand.
TCGGGCTGGCTGGTGGAGATGATCCAGTCCGCGTTGCCCGCGGTCTCCGCCTTGGTGTTGTCGAACAGCACCCGCTTCGGGGTGGCGGCAGCTGCTGCGGCGGCGCTCCCGGGGGTGGCCGCGGTGGCGTGCTGCGGGACGGCGCTCGCGCCGGCGGCGGCCACCAGTGCGGCGGCGGCGAGCGCCAATGGGCGGGCGGCCTTCCACGTGCTGATCATCTGTCAATCTCCTTGGACCACGGGAACCATGGGGTACACGAGAGTGCGCTACGCGCGTAGGCGGGCACACGCTGCCATGGTGGGGTAAGCGGAGCTTGAACGGAACATGTCGAGAATGCGCTGTCCGCAATCACCCGATCCGTCCCTGCGTGACAGTGATCACGTGGCAATCGCGACAGCCCCGAGCCCGGAACGTCGAACAGGACGGCGTTCCGGGCTCGGGGTGCTTCGGGATCTGGGTGTGGCGGCGCGTCGGGCGGCGGTACGCCGGGCTGCGGCGCGTAGGGCTGCGATGCGTCAGGCGGCGATGCGTCAGGCGTTCGCGGCGGCCAGCAGGGCCGGGACCGGGCGCGGGTGACTCTCGGCGTCGATGGCGACGAACGTGAGCCGGCCGGTGGCGACCCGGGTGACCGGGCCGGTGGCGTTCCAGCGCTCGGCGGTGACGGTGACGTGGACGGTCATCGAGGTGCGGCCGGCCCGTTCGAGTTCGGCGTGCGCGGTCAGCAGGTCGCCGGCCCGGACGGGGGCCAGGAACGCCATGCCGTCCACCGCGGCGGTGACCGCCGGGCCTTCGGCGTGCCGGGCGGCGGCAGCGGCAGCGGCGTCGTCGATGAGCTTCATCACCACGCCGCCGTGGATGGTGCCGTACAGGTTGGTGTCGTGCTCGCTCATGATGTGCGCGAGGGTGACCTGGGACGCCTGCGCAGGTTTTGCGGCGGCCATCACAGGTGCGACGGTCTGATCTGCCACGGGAACTCTCCTTCGCGAGTCGCGGCTCGGACGATCCGCGGCGCCGGTGGGCGCTGCGGGCGGCGGCAGGTCTTCGGACTCGCGGGCATCTCCCGTTGGAGGGCCTGTCTACTGGCCGTCGCTTCCCGGGCCGGTCGGGCCCAGTGCGTGTGACGGCGGTCGTTCCCGCTCACCGCTGCGAGGCAGTCCTGGACTCGCACCAGGTTCCCTCTTGCAACGCGCCCACCCTGGCTCGGACGGGGGCGAACCGCTGCCCGACCAGCCTATATCCCCCGTTCGAGTGCTCCCGACGACGGTCCCGCCACGCGCTGCCGCGAGCACCGCGACCACGGACCCGCACGACGGGACGGGCCCGAGCGCAACCCGCTGCGCGGCGCCAGGGGGTGTCCGGCACGGACAGGGCCAGGCGCAGCACGAACGTCCCCGCTCGGCGCCGGGCCGGCGGGCCTCGCGCCGTGCGGACGGGTGCCGGGTCAGTCTGCTGCGCGATGCCAGGGGGTGCTCGGGGTGTTCGGCACCGACGGGGCCGGGCGCGGCGCGAAGGTCCCATCCCCGGTCCGCCGCCGGGCGGCGAGAAGAGTCCACGCGCGGTCGACGCAAGGCGCGGCGCGAAGACCCCGTCCCGATCCGCAGCAAGACGCCGGGTCCGCAGCACGAACGTCCCCGCCCGCCGCCCCGCGCGGCGCCGGGTCGGCGGGGGGAGCGCCGTGCGGGTGGGTGCTGGGTCAGTCGGTTGCGTGGTGCCAGGGGGCGTCGGCGCGGGTGGGTGTCGGGTGGGCGGTCAGGCGCAGTGCGTAGGTCTCGTCGGCGACGGGGCCGAGGTACGTGTGTCCGGTGAGGTGGCACCAGGCGGGGAGGTCGAGCGGGGCGGCCGGGTCGGTGGCGTGGACGTGCACGACGGTGCCGGCGGGGGTGTCGGCGACGGCGGCGCGCAGGCGCAGCAGCAGGGTGACGCAGAGCAGTCCGCGGCCGTCGACGGTGAGCCCGGGGGTCCGAGGGTCCGTCATCGCCGGCTCCGGGTGGCCGCGCTGGCGAGGGAGGGGAGGATCAGCAGGGCGAGCAGGCCGCCGCCGACGGCGAGGACGGGGTAGCCGGCCAGGTCGACGACGGTGCCGGAGGCGAGGCCGCCGGTGGCGCCGGAGGCGGCGATGGCGACGTCGACGCCGCCCTGGGTCTTGGCGCGGGTGGCGAGCGGAACGGCTTCGGTGAGGATCGCGGTGCCGGAGACCAGGCCGAAGTTCCAGCCGAGGCCGAGCAGGACGAGCGCGAGGGAGACCAGCGGGACGGAGCCCCCGGGGACGACGGCGGCGATCAGGCCGGCCACGAGCAGGGTGAGGCCGGCGGCGGCGCCGACGGCGAGCGGGCCGTACCGGTCGACCAGGCGTCCGGTGAGCGGGGACGGCAGGTACATCGCGGCGACGTGCAGCGAGATGACCAGCCCGGACGCGGTGGTGCTCCGTCCGGCGTCGTGCATGTGGACGGGCGTCATGGTCATCACGGCGACCATGACCAGCTGGGTGACCACCATCACCTGCGCGCCGAGCAGCACCCGGTTGCGGGTGCGGGCGGCGGCCTGCGGGTCGGCCGCGGGGTGGTCGGCCGCGGTCTCGGCGGTCGGGGCCGCGGCGGCGCGGGCGAGCAGCAGCGGGTCGGGGCGCAGCCGGGTGCCGAGGACGAGTGCGGCGGCGGCGTAGGCCAGGCCGGCCAGCAGGAACGGTCCGGCGAGGCGGGGCAGGTGCAGGGCGTGGGCGAGGGCGCCGGTGGGGGCGGCGAGGTTGGGTCCGAGGACGCCACCGACGGTGGTGGCGACCAGCACGGTGGAGATCGCCCGGGCCCGGTGGCCGGGGGCGGCGAGGTCGGCCCCGGCGTAGCGGGCCTGGAGGTTGGTGGCGGTGCCGGCGCCGTAGACGAACAGGGCGAGGAACAGCAGGGCGGGGCTGTCGAGCGCGGCCGCGGCGATCACGCCGACGCTGCCGACGGCGCCGGCGGCGTAGCCGGCGGCGAGCCCGGGGCGGCGGCCGCGGGCGGCGGATATTCGGCTGACCACGATCGCGGCGAGCGCGCTGCCGGCGGTGAACAGCGCGCTGGGCAGCCCGGCCAGTGCGCTGCTGCCGAGCATGTCCTTGGCGAGCAGCGCCCCGACGGTGATCCCGGCGGCCAGTCCGGCCCCGCTGAGGATCTGGGAGGCGACCAGGACCCTCAGGATGTGGCGCTGGACGGCCGGGTCGGTGGCGGGGTCGATGGTTGGCGGCGCGGGGGTGACGGTGTCGAGCTTCACGGTTCTTCTCAATCCTCCAACGTTTCGTGGAATACCATAGAGGGCCGTCGACGCCGCCCCGGAGCCGCACCCCACCGCCCCTGTTCCACCCCCTGCTCCGTCGACGGCGCGCGCCGAACGAGCGCCCGGCGCGCGGCGGTGGAGGGGGAGCGCTGACGGGGTGAGGCGAGCGCCCCCCGTGCGAGTGATGAAAGGGGCTCGATGGGCCGAGCGCACGTCAACCGGGGTGGTGCGCTGCCACGCTGAGCCGGTGATTTCTCGACGCGGACTTCTCTTTGCCTCCGGCGGCGCGGTGACGGCCGCCGCCCTGGTCGGCCCCGGAGCCGGCCCTTCCCATGCGGCGGGCGAGGCCCCGCCGGACCCGGCGCGGCGGGAGGCGGCGCTGATCATGGCGCGCCGGATCCTGCTGACCGACGCCGACCACAACGACCTGACACTGGAGTACCTGAAGCTGCTGACGGGCCGTCAGCGCCTGAAGAAGACCACCGAGCGCGACGTGATCGTGGTCGGCGCCGGCGTGGCCGGCATGGTGTGCGCCCGCCTGCTTCAGGCGGCCGGGCACAAGGTCCGGGTGCTGGAGGCGAACCGCAGCCGGGTCGGCGGCCGGGTGAAGACCTTCCGCGGCGACGTCTGGCAGGACCCGCGGCTGCACGCCGAGGCAGGCGCGATGCGCATCCCGTCCAGCCACGTGCTGACGCTCGCGCTCGCCGACCACCTGAAGGTGCCCCGCCGCCCGTTCGACCTGGTGGACGTCCCCCCGGTGCCGGACCAGGTCTCCCAGGACTCCAAGGTGACGTACACGTCGTGGACGGGCGAGGAGTTCAGCAGCGGCGAAGCCCCGGTGTACGTCGCGCCGAAGGGCCTCGGCAGCCGGTTCGTGTTCGTCAACGGACAGACCGTCACCAAGGCCGCCTACAGCGCGAACCCGGGCCCGATCAACAAGACCTTCGGCTGGGACAGCAACCAGACCACCTCGGCGGCCTTCGACAAGGCCCTCGACACGGCCCGCGCCTACACCATGACGAAGAACCCCGACGGGACGTGGACCGACAAGCCGATCGCCGAGCGGGTCAACGGCATGGCCGACCTGCTGGACAAGATGGACGGCTACTCGCTGCTGCGCTACCTCCAGGAGGGCGAGGGCTGGAGCGACGCCCAGATCCAGGCGGTCGGCACGCTGGAGAACCTCACCAGCCGGCTGTCGTACGGCTTCCTGCACTCGGTGTTCGACGCCGGTGACATCAACCCGTCGGTCACCTACTTCGAGTTCTCCGCGGGCACCGACGCGCTCACCGAGGCACTCGCCAAGGGCCTGCCGATCGAGCGCGACCGGGTCCTCACCCGGGTCCGCACGGACGACCACGGCGTGACGCTCACCACCGAGCCCGAGACCGGCCCGGAGGACGAGGCCTGCGACGGCGCGATCGGCGGCGAGGCCCACGAGTACCGGGCCGACATGGTGGTGCTGGCGGTGCCGTTCGCGGCGCTGCGGCACGTCGAGTTCGCACCGCTGCTCCCCTACGGCAAGCGCCGGGCGATCAACGAGCTCTGGCACGACATCGCGCACAAGGTGCTGCTGGAGTTCACCGAGCGCTGGTGGGAGTGGGACGAGGCCACCTGGCGGGAGAAGCTCGGCAACGACTACAAGCCCGGCCCGCACGGCGACGCGGTGGCCGCGGTCGGCGGCGGCTGCATCTCCGACGAGGCCAGCCGGTTCGTCTACTTCCCCTCCCACCCCAGCGACGGCGGCGCGCCCGGCGGCGTCGTGCTGGCCGCCTACAACTGGGCGGAGGACGCGCTGCGCTTCGACGCCCTCACCCCCGCCGACCGGCACACCGAGGCCCTGGAGCACCTGGCCGACCTGTACGGCGACCGGATCCGGCGCTACGCCACCGACCGGCACGTCTCGCAGTCCTGGCTGCGCAACCGCTGGGCGCTGGGCGAGGCCGTCGTCGAGACGCCCGGCCAACTGCTCAGCCTCGGCCCGCACGTGGCGACCCCCGTCGAAGGGAAGCTGTTCTTCGCCGGCGACCACTGCGAGCCGCGCTACCACGCGTGGATCGCCGGCGCGATCGCCTCCGGCACGGAGGCCGCCCTCCAGGTCGCCAACACCTGACCGCCCGTACGACCCGCTCCGCACGGCCCGCTCCGCACGGCCCGGCCCGTACGACCCACTGCCCGACCCGCTCCGACCGCCGCCGGTACCCGATGCTCCGTCAGCCGGGTGCCGGCGGCGGCCGTTTGCGCCGCCGGCGGGCACGGAGGCGGAGCTGTCCGCGGCCCACCGTGCCCGACTGCCCGTGGCTGCCGTGCCCGACTGCCCGACTGCCCGTGGCTGCCGTGCCCGACTGCCCGTCAGCCGCCGTGTCCCGGTGGGCCGGGGGCGGTCGCACCGATACCATCGGCGCATGCGCGACACCGGTGGGGACCAGCGGCGCTCCGTGCTGCTGGCGTTCCGCTCGGCGGTGGCACTGCACCGGCTGCTGGACGTGCTGCCGGTGTTCGAGGGCGACGGCCGGATCTCCCGCTGGTTCACCCTGGTGCCCGGCTCCCGGTTCGACCTGGAGGCGCTGGCCGCGCTGGACCGCTCCGGCGCCCGGGTGATCGACTTCGAGCAGGCCACCGACCGGCGCTTCGACCTGATCCTGACCACCAGCCCGAAGGGCGCGCTGGCCAGCCTGTCCGGCCGGGCCCGGGCCCTGCTGCCGCACGGCGCGGGCTTCAACAAGGCGCTGCACGACGAGGGTTCGCCCGAGTTGCCGAGCGGCCTCGATCCGGCGTTCCTGCTCTCCGACGGCGCGCCGTGGGCCGATCTGCACGGGCTGGGCCACGCCGAACAGCTGTCCCGGCTGGCCGAGTTCTGCCCGCCGGCCGCCACCCGCGCCATCGTCGTCGGCGACCCGACACTGGACCGGATGCTGGAGTCCGACCCCCGCCGCGAGGCCTACCGGGCGGCGCTCGACCTCGGGGACCGCACCCTGCTGGCGGTGCTCTCGACCTGGGGCCCGGAGAGTCTGCTCGTCCAACGCCCCGAGCTGCCAGGAGAGTTGGTGCTCGGCCTGCCGGTGGACCGGTATCGGGTCGCGCTGCTGGTGCACCCCAACGAGGTGGGCGAGCGCAGTCGTCTCGACGTCGCCGAGCAGTTCCGCCCCGAGCTGCGGGCCGGCCTGCTGCTGCCTTCCCCGCACCAGGACTGGGCGGCGGTCCTGGTCGCCGCCGACGCGGTGATCAGCGACCACGGCTCGACCGCGCTGTACGCCGCCGCGCTCGGCCGCCCGGTGCTGAACGCCTACGACGGCGGCCGGGAGCTGATCGCCGGCACCCCGATGGCCCGGCTGCTGGCCGCCGCGCCGCGCTTCACCGGCCTGGACACCGTCCGCGACCTCGCACCGGCCACCGCTCCCCCGGGCCCGGCCGCCGACGCGTTCGACCGGCCCGGGCAGGCGCTCGGTCTGCTGCGCACCGAGCTGTACCGGCTGCTCGACCTGACGCCCCCTCGGCAGGCGGTGCTGGCCCAGCCGTTGCCGCTGCCGTCGGTGCCCCGCTCGGCCGCGCCGACGCTGGCGGTGCGGGCCGAGGTGGACGGGCGCCGGGTGCGGGTGGAGCGGTTCCCCGCCGCGACCGAACTGCCGATCCACCACCTGTCCGCGGAGCATCCGGTGGCCGCGCTGGCCCAGGTGCGCAGCGCCGCCGTGCTGTGGCGACGCCCGGGCTCCGGCCGCTGGACGGTGTCCGGCTGGACGGCCCACGTGCTCGCCGAACTGCCTGCCTGCCTCACCGCCGCGGCCGTCCTGTCCGCCGACCGCGTCGTGCTGCGGCACCGCCACCGCGGCCCGTTCACCGTGCAGGTCGCCCCCGGCCGGGACGACGGCCGGATCCACCGCATCGACCCGACCGCCGCCGTCTCCGCCGTCCACGCCTGGCTCGGCGACCGCGCCGCGACCGTCCCGCCGGCCGACGGCCCCGTCGAACTCGACTGCGTGCTGGCCCCGTTCACCACCCGCCTCACCGTGCGCCCGGCCCGCGCCGAGGAGCTCGACGCGGAACTGTGACCGCCCCCGGCCCGGTCGGCGCCCTGCGTTGAGCCCCCTGTCGGCGCCCGGCGCTCAACCCCGGTCGGCGCCCGGCGCTCAGTCCTGGTCGGTGTCCGGTACGCCGCCGTGCGCGGCGCGCAGTTCGGCGGCCCTGGCGCGGTGCCGGGCGGCGTCCTGGGGGCGGCCGGTGTGTTCGGCGAGGGTGGCGAGGTCGGTGCGGATGCGGGCCTCGTCGAAGGTGGACGCGCGGTCCTCGGCGTCCTCCAGCGCGGCGGCCAGGTGCGGCTCGGCGTCGGTGAACCGGCCGGCCCGCAGCAGGGCCTGGCCGAGGCCGAAGCGGGCGCGGGCGGAGATGCGCTGACGGCCGGTCATGCCGGCGAACGCCCGGTACGCCCGGGCGAACAGGTCCGCGGCGTCCGGCTGGTCGGCGGCGGCAGCGGCCTTGGCGCACTGGTAGGTCTGCAGCGCCGCGCCGTACTCGTTGCCGACCGCCCGGTGGATCGTGCGGGCCTCGTCGAAGGCGGCGCGGGCGGCGGCGAACCGCTCGCGGGCGGTGTCGGCGTCCCCGCGCTCGGCGGCCCATTGACCTTCGGCGAGGGCGAGTTGGCCGTGGAAGTCGACGGCAGAGGCGGCCAGTCGACGGTCGGCGAAGTCGTCGCCGAGCAGCTCGGCGAGCGCGCCGGCCCGGTCGAGGACGTCGGCGGCCTCCTCGAATCGGGCGGTCTCCCACAGCGGCCGGGCCAGCAGGCAGCGGGTGCGGATCCGGGCGGGAGTGCTGTCGGCGCGGTCGGCGGCGGCCACGGCCGCGCCGAAGGCGTCGATGGCGTCGGCGTGCCGGGGGTGGTCGAGGAAGTGCGTCCACAGCGATTCGGCGAGCGCCACGGCGTCCTGGTCGCGGCCGCTGTCGTGGGCCAGCGCCACCGCGCCGTACAGCGCCTGCCGGTTGGCCTCCATCCAGTGCAGCGCCTGGGACTTGGCGGTGCCGAGGTCGGCGTCGGGGACGCCCGGAAGCGGCGGCGCCTCGGGTTCGACGGTGAGGCGGCGGCCGGCCATCAGCAGGTCGGCGCGGGCGGTCTGGCGGCGCAGCCAGTGCAGGACGCGGCGCCGGGCCCCGTCGCGTTCGACGCCCTCGGGGTCGGCCTGCCGGGACCGGCGGACGGCGTGGCCGCGGACCAGGGCGTGCTGGCGGTAGCCGCCGGCGCGGTGGTCGAGCAGTCCGGCGGCGACCAGGTCGGCGAGCGCGTCCTCGGTGTCCGCCAGGCCGCGGCCGAGCAGCGCGGCGGCGGTGTACTCGGTGACGAACTGGCCGGGGCACTCCGCCAGGGTGCGGTACAACTGGGCTGCGGTGCTGCCGAGTTCGGCGTAGGCGGCGTCCCAGACGGCCTCCACCGGCCGGCTGCCCTGCTGGTGGAGTTCGGCGGTGAGGCGTTCGGCGAGGGCGGCCAGGCTGCGGTGCGGGAGGCGGCGGGCGAGCTCGCCGGCCACCTCCGCGGCCTTGGGCAGCCCGGCGCAGGCGGTGGCCAGGGTGCGCACGGCGTCGGGGTCGGCGGCCGCCCAGCGCTGTTCGCCGAACAGCAGGCGCAGCAGTTCGGTGGTGTGGCCGGTGCTCAGCGGGGCGAGGGTCAGCTCCAGCGCGGCGGCGTCGCCCAGGTCGTACAGCCGGCCGTGGCTGGTGACCAGGGCCAGGCTGGCGGCGGCGGCCGGCAGCAGCGGCTGGACCTCGGCGCCGGTGCGGGCGTTGTCGATCAGCAGCAGACGGCGTCCACCGCGCGTCCGGGCCCAGTACTGGCGGGCCAGCGAACGGAAGTCCGGCCCCAGCCAGGCCCGTTCGACGCCCAGGCCGGACAGCAGGTCGGCGAGCACCGCGGCCAGGTCGACCGCGCCGTCGCGCCGGTACTCGTCCAGGTCGACGTAGTGGGCGCCGTCCGGGTAGCGGTCGGCGAGGCGGTGGCCGACCCGCAGGCAGAGCGCGGTCTTGCCGATTCCGCCGAAGCCGCTGATCGCCACCACCTGCGGCGTGCCCTCGTTCGCGCCGTCCGCCCCGCGGAACTCGGCGATGCGCCGCTGCTCCTCGGTCCGGTCGACGAAGTGGGCGCGCTCGGGCGGCAGTTCGAAGGCCGGCCGGTGGACGGCGGGGGCGGCCTGGTGGATGTTCACGGTGTCGACGTGCTGCGCCTGCACCACGGTGTCCACCCGGGCGTGGTCGCCCACCACGTTGCGCGTCTGTTCGGTCACCCGCCAACCCTACGCGGCGGCAGGGGCGGCGGCCGGAAGACCGGGAATCCCGGGCGGGTGGGCGCGCCGGGCCCTCCTCCGCGAATCGTCCGACGGTCGGGCCGATGTTGCGTGGTCGGCCGAGGCGCGGCGGGCCCGGACGGGGGCCGCACGACCCGGGAGCACGGTCCCGTGTCCGGCGCCGACCCGGAGCACGTTCCCGGTGCGGTTTCGTCCTCCGCGTCGACGGATTGACGGACCGTCACATGGTCCTCTTGGAGGGCGCCGAGAAGAGCTCCGGCGCTGTATCCAGGGGGGTTTCCCGTGAACGAACACGCACCGCAGCAGCACCGTCCGAACCGCCTCCGCATGCGCCGGCACGGGGTGGCGGCGACGGTGACCGCCGTGGCCGCCGCCGTGGTGGCCGGCGTCCTGGCACCGGCCACGGCCTCCGCCGCCCCGCGGCCGGACGTCGTGCAGCAGCGCCTCGACGCGCTGGTGAAGGCCGACGGGGTGCCCGCCGCCCTCGCCACCGTCAAGGGCCGCGACGGCCGCGCCCGCACCTACACCGCCGGGGTCGGCGACCTGGCCACCGGTGCCAAGGTCCCGGTCGACGGACAGGTGAGGATCGGCAGCAACACCAAGGCGTTCACCGCCGTCGTCGTCCTGCAGCTGGTCGCCGAGGGCAAGGTCGGCCTGGACGCGACCGTGGACACCTACCTGCCCGGCCTGGTGCGCGGCGACGGCATCGACGGCCGCAACATCACGGTCCGCCAGTTGCTCCAGCACACCAGCGGCCTGCCCGAGTACATGGACCCCGCCGGCATCCTCGACAACCCCAGGCGGTACGTCGAGCCGCGCGAACTCCTCGACGCCGCGCTGTCCCAGAAGGCCCACTTCGCGCCCGGTGCCCAGTGGGAGTACAACAACACGAACTACCTGCTGGCGGGCATGATCGTGCAGAAGGTCACCGGCCGCCCGATCGGCGAGGAGATCACCAAGCGCGTCATCGAACGGATCGGCCTGCGCCACACCTACTTCCCCGTCCCCGGGGACATGACGATCCACGAGGCCCACCCCAAGGGCTACATGCGCGCCGCCGACGGGTCGTTGCGCGACTTCACCGAGCTGGACCCGTCCTGGGGCTGGGCAGCGGGCGCGATGGTCTCGACCAACACCGATCTGACCCGGTTCTACGAGGCGCTGCTCGGCGGCCGGCTGCTGCCCGCGGCCCAGCTCGCCCAGATGCGCACCACCGTCCCCGCCGAGCTGCTCGGCTCCGGGGTCCGCTACGGCCTCGGCCTGGTGAGCCGCCCGCTCTCGTGCGGCGGGCTCTCCTGGGGACACGGCGGGGCGATCCCCGGCTACGAGACCTTCGGCGGCACCACCGACGACGGCCGCACCGCGAGCATCACCGTGACCGCGTTCCCGGGCAACGACGACACCAGCGCGCACGCGGACCAGGCGGTGGACGCGGCGCTCTGCCGCTGACCGCCCCTCGGGTGGCCGGTCCTCGGCGCCGGCCACCCGGCCGCACCACCCCCGTCGTCCCTTCCGAGCAGTGGAGTCCCGATGAACGAACACACCCCGCAGCGCACGCCGCAGCACGCCCCGCAGCACATGCCGCGCCGTACCCGCATGGTGCGGTACGCCACGGCGGCCACGGCCGTCGCCGGGCTGGCGCTGACCGCCGTCGCCCCGACCGCCGCCTCCGCCGCCCCGCGGCCGGACGTCGTGCAGCAGCGCCTCGACGCGCTGGTGAAGGCCGACGGGGTGCCCGCCGCCCTCGCCACCGTCAAGGGCCGCGACGGCCGTACCCGCACCTACACCGCCGGGGTCGGCGACCTGGCCACCGGTGCCAAGGTCCCGGTCGACGGCCAGATCCGGGCAGGCAGCAACACCAAGGCGTTCACCGCCGTCGTCGTCCTGCAGCTGGTCGCCGAGGGCAAGGTCGGCCTGGACGCGACCGTGGACACCTACCTGCCCGGTCTCCTGCGCGGCGACGGCATCGACGGCCGCAACATCACGGTCCGTCAACTGCTCCAGCACACCAGCGGCCTGCCCGACTACCTGGACGCCCCCGAGCTGACCGACTTCACCACCATCCAGTACCGCTACTTCGAACCGCGCGAACTCCTCGACGGGGCACTGGCCCAGAAGGCTCTGTTCGCCCCCGGAACGGACTGGATGTACAGCAACACCAACTACGTGGTGGCCGGCCTGCTGATCCAGAAGGTCACCGGCCGCCCCTACGGCGAGGAGGTCACCAAGCGCGTCATCGACCGGATCGGCCTGCGCCACACCTACGTCCCGGCCACCGGGGAGACCGCCCTCCGCGAGCCCCACCCGCACGCCTACCTGAACACCGGCCCGGGCGGGCCCCGGATCGACTACACCGAGATGGACTCCTCGATGGCCTGGTCCGCAGGGGCAGTCGTCTCCACCAACACCGACCTCAACACCTTCTACAGCGCGCTCCTGACGGGCCGTCTGCTGCCCGCCGCCCAGCTCGCCGAGATGCGCACCACCGTCCCCGCCGAACTCATCGGCCCCGGCGTCCGCTACGGCCTGGGGATCGAGAGCAAGCCGCTGAGCTGCGGAGGCCTCGTCTGGGGCCACGGCGGCACCGCCCCGGCCCACCGGAACCGCGGCGGCGTCACCGAGGACGGCCGCGCCGTCAGCATCACCGTCACCACCGTCCCGGGCGAGCCCGCCGCCACTCACGTGACCGACGCGGTCGACGCGGCCCTCTGCCAGTGACGCCCGCCGGGGCCGGAGCGCAGCGTCTGCCTTCTCGGCCGCCCGCTTGGCCGTCCGCTCGGTCGTCAACCCGGTCGTCCACGGGTTCGGGCGAGGACGGCGGCGAGGTCAAGTCCGGCTAGTTCCGGGGGAAGGAGAGCATGCGCCAGTCGTAGCTCTCCGCGGCGGCGCGCCAGACGTCGAGCGAAATCGGCGGCACGGTGCGGTTGCTGGCCGATCCGGTCGGGTCGGCGGCGTCGTGCAGCCCGTTGAACTCCGTGAACTCCAGCACGGTGCCGTCGTCCCGCCAGAGCCTGACCCGGTAGCTGCGCAGGCCGGGGACGATGGCATCGTTCTCCTCCACCATCTCCCAGGAACCGTCGGCCAGGAACCCGAACTGGCAGCCCTGGACGGTGCGCGCCCCGTTGCTCATGACGGTCTCCGCGCACTGGAACGGCGGCTCGGCCGGCGCGTTCCCGTCCTTCGGGAAGACGGCCTCGGAGCGGCTCATCGTCACCTCCACGGTGGCGGCCTCGCCGGTGCCGTCGACGTACTTCATCACCACCCCCACGGTGCCGGCGGGCAGCGGCCCGGGAAGGTCCTCGGGTGTCTTGAGGTACTGCACGTCCGTCGGCAGCACGGCGACGAGCGTCCTGTACACCTGGGCGGGCGTGAACGGCGTCGCGCTGTCGGGCGACGGGGTGCCGGCGGCCCTCGACCGGCCGACCGCGGGCACCGCGGGCAGGTTCAGCATCGGTGTGCGGACGGGCGTGGGAGTCGACTCCGCCCGGCCGGTCGGCTCCACCGAACCGCTCGGCTCCACCGAACCGGTCGAGGCGACGCCCGCACCGGCCGGGCCGGTGGTGTGGGCGGGCATCCGCGAGGCGGTGGCGGACAGTCCGAGGTTCGCGCCGACCGCCCCCAGCACGACGACGGTGAGCGCGGCGCCCGCGACCCGCAGCCTCCGGGCCAGCCGGAGCCTGCGGCCTCTGCGCTTGCTCTCGGCGACGATCACGGCGACCGGGACGCTCAGTTCCGTGACGCTCTCCTCCATCATCCGGGAGAGCTCCAGGTCCAGGTCCAATGTCCGATGCCTTCCGTACTGGCAGGTGAATGTCGCGGGGTGGCGCAGGGACGGCCGAAGCCGAAGGACAGCCGGAACGACCGGAACCGCCGGTCGGTCCTGTCGGTCCAGTCGGTCCTGTCAGTCCTGGAACAGCAGTGCGCGGTCCGGTCCGAGGATGACACGAAGGCGGGTCATCGAGCGGGAGTTGAGACTCTTCACGGCGCTGACGGTGATGCCCATCGCCTCCGCGGTCTCCTCCAGGCTGTAGTCCTCCAGGTAGCGCAGCACCACCGCCGCCCGGTTGCGGGGCGGCAGTTGGCGCAGCGCCGCAACCAAGGTGATCCGCAGCGCGGCGGAGCTGCCCTCGCGGACGCCGACCACCGGCTCGTCGGGGAACTCGGAGACCGCGACCTCGGTGGAGCGGCGCAGCCGACGGTGCGACAGGTAGCAGCGCAGCAGCACCTTCCGGGCGTACGCGTCGATCCCCGCCTCGCCGTCGGCCCTCCGCAGCCGGCCCCAGACCGGATACATCTTCGACAGTGCGGTCTGCACCAGGTCCTGCGCCTGGTGCCAGTCCCCGCACATCAGGTAGGCGATGTGGAACAGGCGGCGTGCCCGGCTGGCCGCGAACTCGTCGAAGTCGAGTCCCTCGGTCATGTGGTCCCCCGGTCGGAAGTGTTTCGTCAACGTGCTCAATACACGTTGCGCCGAGGCGGTTTGGTCACACCCTTCAAGATCAAGATTGGGTAACGGCGGACGGCCCGGCGAGTTCAGCGGCCGCGCGGAGCAGGTCGAGGACGGCGCAGCCCGGGTAGTCGCCGAAGTCCGGGTACGCGTCGCGGTGGTAGCAGTTCCAGTAGCTGCGCACCCGTGCCGCGGTGAGGGCGAAGAAGGCCGGGTTGTCGGCGAGGAACCGTCCGTGGGCCAGGCCCGCTTCGGTGCCCGGCGCGACGCGGTCGGCCAGGCTCCGGTGGATCGTCACCAGGATCGGCAGCACGTACTCGCCCGCCAGCTGGACGACGAACGGGACGACCCAGGGGTCGGTGGCGTCGACGAACTGCTCCAGGTGGCGCTGGCGGATCCACCCGTCGCCGTGCCGACTGTAGAGGCAGTGCAGCACCTTTCGCTGACGCGGCGTCAACGCCTGCACCGCCTCGGCGGGCGGCTCGTCGTGGTGGATCCGGGCGGGGATCGCCACCGGCCGGCCGGACACCAGGACACCGAACGGGTTGCCGGCCCGATGGCGGGTGTGCGGCATGACGGTCACCACGGCGTGGACGTCCTCGGCCAGTTCGGGCGGGAACGCGGCGAGGAGCTCCGTGCGGGAGGTGGCGAGCAGCGGGTCCTCGTCGGCCGGGGCCGGCTGGCCGGGTCGGCCGACGAGCGGCGGGCCCATCAGGCCGGGGTGGTGCCGGCGTATGCAGTCGAGCGCCGTCCACACGTCGACGGGCAGGACGGCGGCCCGGATCCGGGCGGTGCCGACGTCGCCCCTGCGGCTGTGGCGGGCCATCCAGGTGCCGTACCTCGACGGCCTGGGCGGGAAGGTCGCGCCGTAGTGTCCGGTCAGCTCGATCCACCTCTGGTGGCCGATCTCCCAGACCTCCGCCGACCGGATCTCCGCCCAGTGGATCCGGCCCAGTTGCCTGCACTCCAACCCGTCGGCGTCCAGCACCAGTTCGGGGCCCCACAGGATCAGAGAGATCGGCAGCACCACGGCCCCCAGGCCGAAGAACAGGATGCAGATCGCATTGAGGCCCACCGATTCGCCCGTCACGACGAGCAGCACGCCGGCCGCGACGAACGCCAGGCAGCCCGCCACCAGACGGACCGTTTTGGCACGGGAGGTGCGGTAGACGGTGGGGGGAAGCGGGGGAAGCGCAGCGGGCGCGTTGCTGACCACGCGGACAAGGTAGTGACAGACGGCGCGGCCCGGCGAGGGGATTCGCTGGGACTCGCTCCGCCTTTCGATCCCCTCCTGCAACAACCCCCGGCCGCCGGGGTTCAGTTCGGGGGCAGGACCGTCAGGCCTGGGCAGTACCGGCGCATCTCCTCGACGAGCTCCGCCGCGCCCACCGGCAGGCCCATGACCGAGATGACGCCCGACTTCAGGCCCGTCCGGCGGTCGGTGGTGACGGCCAGGCGCACCGCCCGGGGCGCACGGGGCGGGAAGGGCGCGCCGTCGTGGCCGCTCACCTTGATCACCTCCGTACGGGCGAAGGCCGCGGTGCGCACCGAGGAGATCTCATCCCAGCGGATCCGGCCGAGCCGATAGTGCTCCAACCCGTCGGCGTCCAGCACCAGTTCGGGCTGCTGTCGGAGCACCCTGCTCAGCGTCACCCCACCGAGCAGCCCGGCGCAGATCAGGCTGAGCGCCCCAAGGGCCCGGACCGCGAGGGCCTCCTTCGTCACCACCATCGGCACGGCGCCGACGAAGATGAACCCGAACAGGATCAGCAGTCCCGACACCTTCCGACGCACGAGCGGGTAGGCGGTGGACGGCGGCGCGGCGGACTCCCTGTTGATCACGCGCACACCGTAGCGGTCGACACCCTCGCCCCGCACTCGCCCCGCACTCGCCCCGCACTCGCCTCGCCTTCTCCGAACCGCCCCACCTTCTCCGAGTAGCCCCGGCGTCCCGTCCACCCCGCCGGGGGCGGCACACTGGACCTCATGGACCATCCGGAGCACAACGAGAGCGAGGGCGGCGAGCCCGCCTGCTGGCTGCACTTGGTCTGCGAGGAGTGCGGCAAGGTACGGGAGGGCGGGCGGTGCCCGGTCTGCGACGCCGAGCCGCCCGGGACTTCCCTCAACACCGGCCCGCCGCAGGGCGGTTGACCTAGCCGCAGGGCGGTTGACCACGCCGCGGGGGTGGCTGACCGCACCGCAGGGCGGTTGACCTCGCCGCGCGGGCGGCTCAGCGGAGCAGGCCGTGCAGCAGCAGCTCCGACAGGTGCCCGTACGCCTCGGCGTCGGCCAGGCCGGTGGTCTCGGCGACCTGGCGCTGCTGGATGCGGACCATCACCGAGCTGATCACGTCCGCCGCGAACGCCACATGGGTTTCGCGGAAAGCGCCTTCCGCGACCCCGTCGTCAATCAGGCGTTGAATCTGCCGGGCGGCGGCGCGGGTGTTGCGGCCGTACACCTCGGCGGCGGGTTCGAAGGCCGCCAGGTCGTCGAAGAACCGGGCCGAGCCGGGGGCAAGTTCGGCGGAGACGGCGCGCAGGTACGCCGCCAGCCGGGCGGCCGGGTCGCTCTCGGCGGCCAGCGCGGCCTCCACCCGGGCGGTGGCGTTGCGGAAGAAGTCCACCACGGCCGCTCGGACCAGCTGCTCCTTGGAGTCGGCCAGCCCGTACAGGGTGCGCTTGGAGCAGTGCAGCCGGGCAGCGAGGTCGTCCAGCGTGAAGTGGGCGAACCCTTCGGCGACGAAGAGTGCGACGAGTTCCTCGAAGAGGGCGCTGCGGCGGGCGGCGCCCCGTCCGCTGGGCTGGGGTGCGGCGGCGCTGTCGATCACCCGGCCAGTATGACAGTCGGCCTCTCCGTGGCCGCCGATCCGGCCGCGTCCCCACTCCCCCGCGCACTCTGCTCTCCCCCGGACCGCCCCGCCGCCCGCGCCCTCGGGCCGCCCGTTCCCGCCCCCGTCCCCGTCCTCTCCCGCCCTTTTCCGGCCTTTTCCCTGTTCGCCGCCCCGAGGCCCCCCACGGCCACCGCCACTGCGCTACTCTTCCCGGTACTGACGTACCGCTTTGCGTACCGCTTGGAGCCGAACATGGCCGTGGATCGCCTGCTTCCCACCGAGGAAGCCGCGGACCTGATCGCACTGACCCGCGATCTCGCCGACAAGGAACTCGCCCCGAAGGTCGAGTCCCACGAGAAGCAGGAGCTGTACCCGGAGGGGCTGTTCGCGCTGCTCGGCCAGGCCGGCCTGCTCGGACTGCCGTACTCGGAGGAGTTCGGCGGCGGCGGGCAGCCCTACGAGGTGTACCTCCAGGTGCTGGAGGAGCTGGCGTCGCGCTGGGCGGCCGTCGCGGTCGCCACCAGCGTGCACACGCTGGCCTGCCACCCGCTGAACGCCTTCGGCACGCCCGAGCAGAAGGAGCAGTGGCTGCCCCGGATGCTGGCCGGCGAACTGATCGGCGGCTACAGCCTGTCCGAGCCGAACGCGGGCTCCGACGCCGCCGCGCTGACCTGCAAGGCGGAGCCGGTCGACGGCGGGTACCGGATCACCGGCACCAAGGCGTGGATCACCCACGGCGGCAAGGCCGACTTCTACGCCCTGTTCGCCCGTACCGCGCCCGGCGCGCACGGCATCTCGTGCTTCCTGGCGCCCGGCCAGGTCGAGGGCCTGACCTTCGGCGCGCCGGAGGAGAAGATGGGCCTCAACGGCGTGCCGACCACGGCCGCCTACTGGGACGGCGCGCTGCTCGGGCCCGAGCGCCTGATCGGCACCGAGGGGCAGGGCCTGCCGATCGCGTTCTCCGCCCTCGACTCCGGCCGGCTCGGCATCGCCGCCTGCGCCACCGGCCTCGCCCAGGCCGCGCTGGACACCGCCGTGGCGTACGCCAACGAGCGCACCACCTTCGGCCGCAGGATCGTCGACCACCAGGGCCTGGGCTTCCTGCTCGCCGACATGGCCGCCGCCGTCGACTCCTCCCGCGCCACCTACCTGGACGCGGCCCGCCGCCGCGACCTCGGCCGCCCGTTCAGCCGGCAGGCCAGCGTGGCCAAGCTGATCGCCACCGACGCCGCGATGAAGGTCACCACCGACGCGGTGCAGGTGCTCGGCGGCTACGGCTACACCCGGGACTTCCCGGTCGAGCGGTACATGCGCGAGGCGAAGATCATGCAGATCTTCGAGGGCACCAACCAGATCCAGCGCCTGGTGATCAGCCGCCAGTTCGCCCGCTGACCCTCCCGTCTCCCGACGCTCCGTCATCAACCCTTTCGGGGCCGCCGTTCCCGGCCCCGAACGCCCCGAACACCACTCGGAAAGGGCTTTCCAGCATGCAGCTCACCGGTACCGCCGCCCTGGTCACGGGTGCCGCCTCCGGCCTCGGCGCGGCCACCGCCGCCCACCTGGCCGGCCTCGGCGCCCACGTCTACGGCCTGGACCTGCCCAAGGCCGTGGAGTCCGCCCCGACCCCGCCCGAGGGCGTCACCCTGCTCGGCGCGGACGTCACCGAGGAACAGCCCGTGCGCGACGCGCTGGCCAAGATCGCCTTCGCCGGCCACCAGCTGCGCCTGGTCGTCAACTGCGCGGGCATCGCCCCGTCCGCCCGGATCGTCGGCCGCCGCGGCCCGCACGACCTCGACCTGTTCCGCACCGTGCTGAACGTCAACCTGATCGGCACCTTCAACGTCATGCGACTCGCCGCCGAGGCGATGTCCGGCCAGGAGCCCGACGACGCCGGCCAGCGCGGACTGGTCGTCAACACCGCCTCCATCGCCGCGTTCGAGGGCCAGGTCGGCCAGATCGCCTACGCCGCGTCCAAGGCGGGCGTCGCCGGCATGACCATCACGGCCGCCCGCGATCTCGCCCAGTTCGGCATCCGCGTCGTCACCATCGCCCCCGGCATCGTCGACACCCCGATGATGGCGAGCTTCTCCGACGAGATCCGCGCCGGCCTCGCCGCCACCGTCACCTTCCCCCAGCGCCTCGCCCACCCCGAGGAGTACGCCCGTCTGGTCGCCATGGTCGCCGACCACGACTACCTCAACGGCGAGACCATCCGCATGGACGGCGCCCTCCGGATGTCCGCCCGCTGAGCACTCCACTCGGCCACCCACCACCGGGCCGCCCTCCTCGCGAGGGCGGCCCGCGCTGCGTCGCCCCGCCCGCCACCGGCTGGCCGAATGGGGTGACTTTCGCCAAAGATCGTTGTCCTCGACGGGCGACCGGGGCACGCTTTGCGCTGGGTACGAACTTCCGCCGGTGAAAGGTACGCAGCCGTGAACGATCCGCTTCAGGTCACCTCGTTGAGCCTCAGGCCGGCCAGCGCGTTCAGCTACGACCTCGGGATCCACGGAACGTTCACATTGAACTTCAGCATCCCGGGCGTGACGCCCAGCAGCGTGGTGATGGTGTCGATGACGGAGATCAACGCGAACGGCCAGCCCTTCGTCGGCGACGCGACCGTGACGGTGCACAACGTCGCCCCCGGCAACGGCAACGTGCGGCTGCGGGCCGAGGTCGACTGGGACTCCGACCTGTCAGTGCGGGTGTATTTCCTCGTCAACTGACCTCTGGCCCGACCACTGTCAGTCCGGGCCGGGTTCTCGTCGTTCTCGTCGTTCTCGTCGTTCTCGTCGTTCTCGTCGTTCTCGTCGTTCTCGTAGGTGATCCACCCGGCGTCGACCGCCCACATGCGGATGCCGCACTCGGCGAGTTCGGCCGCGCCGGTGCGGGTGAACATGCGAATTACCCCGAGCAACGGCCCGACCAACGGGAAACCGCTTTCCGTACGCCCGCTCACAGCTCGGCTGGGCGCAGGGAAAGCGGTTTCCGTTCGCCACCCCGGAATGACAGAGCGTCAGCCTTGGCGGAGTTCCGGGAAGTCACCGTCCAGGCACTCGCCGGGGTGCAGCCGCCGACCGGCACCACATACGCCTCCGGGGCGGTTGGCCACAGCGGGTCGGGCGAGGAATTGCCGGGCACCGACCGAAGAGCGGCGGCCTGAACGGCACCACACGATACCGCCCGTGACCGATGGTCAGCCGAATGGCAGCCGCGCCGGAGCATTCGCGGCGGCCGGACAACGAGGCGGACAGCGCCGGGCGGCGAGGCCATTGCTCGGCAGGTCATCGCCTGAACGAGGGCGGTACGCCTGCGCGATCCGGTCGGCGTGAGCGGGTCGCTCAACCATCGCCCTGACCTGCCCAAAGACCGGCGGTCGGCCCCGGCTGCCGATCCGCCGGCCCGGCTCGGACGGCAGCCAGGGCCGCAACAGCTCACGGGGGCGAGCGCGGGCGGCAGGTCCATTCCCGCGATATTGAACATCAACAGGACTTCTTGACAGCGAAGTTGAGCATCCATCAATCTTGCTCGACCGCCGAGGAGCCCCGTCCGCCCATGTCCCACACCTGCGGCATGGCCATCGCCTGACGGCCTGTCACTCATAAGCAATAACTGCGCTCAAATAAATGGCAGTTGATGCGCTATATGAGCTCGGCCAGGTGGATCGGCACCAACGGGGGCGGTGCGACGAAGAGCCCATTAGGGGGCGCTATGTCAATTTTCACCCCATACGCCGCCCATGTGCTGACATGTCGTGAGCTCTGAATTACCGGTCTCAGGCGATTAGTTGACATGATCCATCCTCCTCCTTGAAGATCATGTTCCACTTGTGAAGTCTCTTAAATCCAGAGGATTCAGCGTGGCACGAAGGTCTGTACGCGGGGGGTGGGGGCGCGGTCTGACCGCCGCTCTGCTCTCTGCGGGTGTGGCGGTGGGGGCGATCGGCATACCGGCCGCGGCCCCCGCGGTGGCGGCCGATTCGGCGGTACCCGAGGCGGGTTCGACGGTGTCGGTGCCGTCACAGGAGACGGCGGAGACGCTGGCGGTCGCGGAGGCGCGGCGGACCGGGAAGCCGGTGGAGGTCGAGGCGCTGCGGGGTGAGAGCTCCGATGTGGTGGC
>NZ_JBIVPU010000011.1:0-237370 GCF_044754805.1 Kitasatospora sp. NPDC092948
GCAGGGGGGACCCTGTGGGAGAGTAGGACGCCGCCGAACAATTATTCAGGAGAAGCCCCCCGCCTTTCGGCGGGGGGCTTTTTCGCGTTCCCGGGAGTTTTTTGCGTTCTCGGGCTATTCCGGGAGGGAAGGCCGGGGCGGCCGGCCCTACCGCACCGGTCCGAGCTCGTCGATGTACACCGTCGGCGTCGACAGGAACACGTCGGCGTCCACCGGCCCGTAGGCGATGTTGAAGGTGTCGAGCCAGTACGACCAGTCCCTCATCCCGTTCGCGCTGCTGAAGCGGTAGTTCAGCTGCCAACGCACCCATTGGCCCGGGTGCAGGGGCACTGCCGGGGGCCTGCGGCGGCGGGGCGGGAGGCCGTGCAGGGGGTCGACGCGCGGGAGTATCCGTAGCCGGCCGTCGGCCTGGCGGAGGCTGACGGCGACGTTGCGGTGGGCCACCTGGATCTCCTGCGGCTCGAAACGGTGTTCCTCGCGCATGCGGACGAGGTGTGCGGAGGCGGAATCCAGGTCGGGCGGCAGCAGGAAGCCCATGGGGGCCGCGTTTCTGCGGGCGGCGGCCTCACCGCCGCGGGACTGTTTGGTCCAGCTCGTCTTGATCCACTGCACCGTGATCTCCACAGCATCCACCTCCGTCGAGGACGGTACAGAGAAACCCCCAGCCGTCCGGATGTACGGATGCGCGGTGGCGCGGTGGCTGGGGGTTCGGGGACGGCGGTTCGGGACCCGGCGGGGTCAGAGCCGGCCGGCGGCCTTGAGGGCGAGGTAGGTGTCGGCGAGGGCGGGGGCGATGGACCCGGGCGGGGAGTCGAGGACGGTGATGCCGCGGCGGGTGAGGAGGTCTGCGGTGCGGCGGCGGTCGGCCCGGGTCTGTTCGGCGGCGGCGGCGCCGTAGACGTCGCGGACGGTGGTCCGGGGGGTGGTGATCAGCTCGTCGAGGCGGGGGTCGGCGACGGAGGCGATGACGACCTCGTGGCGCTTGGTGAGGAGGGGGAGCTGGGGGAGCAGGCCGTCCTCGATCTGGTGGGCGTCGAGGCCGGTGAGGAGGACGATCAGGGAGCGGTGGGGGGCCATCCGGAGCGCGGTGGAGACCATGGCGCGCAGGTCGGTCTCGATCAGGGCGGGTTCCAGGAGGGCCATCGCGTCGGTGAAGGCGGGGAGGACCTCGGCGGGGGAGCGTCCGGCGACGGCGGCGCGGCGCTGCCGGTCGTGGGCGAGCAGGTCGACCCGGTCGCCGGCCTTGGTGGCGAGGGCGGTGAGCAGCAGGGCGGCGTCGAGGGCGGCGTCCAGGCGGGGGGCGTCGCCGACGCGGCCGGCGGAGGTGCGGCCGGTGTCGAGGACGATGAGGACGTGCCGGTCGCGCTCGGGGCGCCAGGTGCGGACGGCGACGACGCTGCGGCGGGCGCTGGCGCGCCAGTCGATGGAGCGGACGTCGTCGCCGGGGAGGTACTCGCGCAGGGAGTCGAACTCGGTGCCCTGACCGCGGCTCAGGAGCGAGGTGCGGCCGTCGAGTTCGCGCAGGCGGGCGAGGCGGGACGGGAGGTGCTTGCGGCTGGTGAAGGGCGGCAGTGCGCGGATCCGCCAGGGCGCGTCGAGGGTGGCCTGGCGGCCGGCCAGGCCGAGCGGGCCGAGTGAGCGAACGGTGACCCGTCCGCTGTCGTGGTCGCCGCGCCGGGTGGGGGCGAGGTGGGTGGTGAGGCGGCGGCGCTCCCCGGCGGGGATGGTGACGGAGTGCCGGGAGGCGGTGAGGGAGGTGCCGGGGGCCCACGCGGAGGGGTACCAGGCGTCGCGGATCCGGGCGCGCAGCGGGCGGCGGGACGGGTTGCCGACGAGCAGGTCGACGGTGATGTCCTCGCCGAGGCGGACGCTGGGGTCGCCGGACCGTTCGAGGGTGAGGCGGCGGACGGGGGCGGCGAGCACCAGGTCGATGACGATC
The DNA here is from genome assembly GCF_044754805.1 of Kitasatospora sp. NPDC092948. Lineage (NCBI taxonomy): Bacteria > Bacillati > Actinomycetota > Actinomycetes > Kitasatosporales > Streptomycetaceae > Kitasatospora > Kitasatospora sp. NPDC092948. The sequence goes on from NZ_JBIVPU010000011.1 coordinate 1,940, forward strand.
GCGGCGAGCAGCGGCAGCATGACCACGCCGATGCCGGTCCAGGAGGGGAGCACGAGGCCGACCAGGAGGGCGCCGAGGGCGGCGATGAGGGCCGTGCGGCCGGTCAGGGCCATGGGGTGCTGGGCTCGCTTTCTGGAACGGTGGACGCTGAAGGGGGAGAGACGGGCGGTGCTCTCCCCCCGGGGCGGCTGGCGGCTGGCGGCTAGCGCGGTGCGGGCGTCTGGGCGAGGACGGCCTGGATGACGCTGTCGGCGGTGGTGCCTTCCATCTCGGCCTCGGGGCGGAGCTGGATGCGGTGCCGCAGGGTCGGCAGGGCGAGTGCCTTGACGTCGTCGGGGGTGACGTAGTCGCGGCCGGCCAGCCAGGCCCAGGCGCGGGAGGTGTTGAGCAGGGCGGTGGCGCCGCGGGGGGAGACGCCCATGGAGAGCGAGGGCGACTGTCGGGTGGCGCGGACCAGGTCGACGATGTAGGCGAGGACCTCGGGGGAGACCGTGAGGGCGCGGATCTCGGCGCGGGCGGCGGCCAGGTCGGCGGCGCCGGCGACCGGGCGGACGCCGGCGGCGGCGAGGTCGCGCGGGTCGAAGCCGGTGGCGTGCTTGGAGAGGACCTGGAACTCCTGCTCGCGGGTGGGCAGCGGGAGGACCAGCTTGAGCAGGAAGCGGTCGAGCTGGGCCTCGGGCAGCGGGTAGGTGCCCTCGTACTCGATGGGGTTCTGGGTGGCGGCGACCAGGAACGGCTCGGGGAGCTTGCGGGGCTCGCCGTCGACAGTGACCTGCTTCTCCTCCAGGGCCTCCAGCAGGGCGGCCTGGGTCTTCGGCGGGGTGCGGTTGATCTCGTCGGCGAGCAGCAGGTTGGTGAAGACCGGGCCGGGCTGGAAGGAGAACTCGGCGGTGCGGGTGTCGTAGACCAGGGAGCCGGTGACGTCGCCGGGCATCAGGTCGGGGGTGAACTGGATCCGCTTGGTCTCGACGTCGAGGGCGGTGGCGAGGGTGCGGACCAGCAGGGTCTTGGCGACGCCGGGGACGCCTTCGAGCAGCACGTGGCCGCCGCAGAGCAGCGCGACGACCAGGCCGGTGACGGCGGCGTCCTGGCCCACCACGGCCTTGGCGATCTCCTCGCGCAGGCCGGTGAGGGCGGCGCGGGCGTCGCGGGTCTCGCCGGGGTCGGTCTTGTAGAGCTGGGCGGTCACGGCTGTCGTACCTGCCATTCCATGTCGTCGAGGTCGTCGGCGAGCCGCAGCAGGGCGGCGTCGTCCGTGGGGGCCGGGCCGTACAGCAGCTGCTGGAGGTCGGCGGCGGGGCGTCCGAGCCGGGCGGCGGCGGCCTCGGTGAGGGCGGCCGGGTCGGGGTCCCCGGAGGTGTGCGGGAGGCCGAGGGCGGTGGCGGCGCGGCGGCGGGCGGCGCGGCGCAGGGTCTCGGCGGCGTGGCCTCGGGCGTTGGCGCGGTGGTAGAGCCGGGCGCGGCCCTCGGCGGTTTCGGAGGCGCGGACCACGGCGGGAAGCCGTTCGCTGAGCACCGGTCCGAGGCGGCGGGCGCGCCAGGCGGCGGCGAGCACGGTGGCGATGGCGAGTTGCAGGGCGGCCCAGTTCCAGCCGGCCGGGATGAGCTCGTCGAAGGTCTTCTGGTGGGTGGCGGTACGGCTGCCGCTCCTGCCTCCGCTGCTGTGCCCGCTGCCGCTGCCGCCGTCGGTGCTTCCACCGCCGGTGCTTCCGCCGCCGCTGCCGCCGTCGGTGCTGCCGCTGCCGGTGCCGCTGCCGGGGTTGCTTCCCGAGGTGCCCGAGGTGCCCGGGGTGCCCGGGTCGGCGTCGACGGCGTCGGTGTGGATCTGCCAGACCAGCTGGTGGTGCGCGCCGAGCAGGCCGAGGGCGAGGGCGGCGTTGCCCTCGTGGTCGAGGCGCCCGTTGACGAACGGCCGGGTGCTGCCGACGACGATCAGCTGCTGGGTGCCGCTGGTGCGGCTGACCAGGGCGTAGCGGGCGCTGCCCTGCGGGTAGCAGCCGGTGTCGTGGGAGCCGGGCTCGTAGTTCGCGCCGCGCAGGTCGGCGGGGCCGGCGTTGGCGGCCTCGGGCAGTTGGCAGCCGGGGTCGACGGCGGTGTCGGATCCGGCGTCGGAGTAGTAGAGGTGGACGCCGGAGGCGAAGGCGCGCAGGGCGGGCTCGTCGGGGTCGATCAGCACCACTCGGCTGTTGCGGCCGCGGGTGAGCGTGGAGAGCCGGCCGAGTTCCTGGTCGGTCAGTTCGTCGGCGAGGGTGAGGACGACGGTGGTGTCGTCGGCGCGCAGGGCGGCCGCGAGTTCGCGCTCGGTGCCGGCGGTGCGGCTGGTGATGCCGTGCTGCTGGAGGAGCTGGTCGACGGCGCGGGTGCCTTCGGCGTCGCCGGAGCGGGGGTCGAGCGGCGGGTAGCCGTCGGAGCCGGGTATGCCGGCGACCAGGACGCCGACCAGCAGGACGGCGAGGCCGGCGACCAGCCGCCAGCGCCAGCGGCGCCACAGGGGGCGCAGCGTGGACGGGGTCGTACCGGCGGCCTTCTCGACGGCGGGCTGCTCGGCGGGGTCGGCGGTGGCGGGCGGGGGTGCGGTGGTGGTCATGCGGTTCCTCCGCCGGCCGGCACGGGCGTGGGGCGGGTGCGTTCGAGGGCGCGGTCGAGGTCGGCGAGGAGCCGGTAGGACGCTTCGTCGGCGGTCCGTTCGCCGAACGCGATGTCGTCGAACAGCCTTGCGGCGGAGGCGAGTTCGCGGGCCCGTTCGGGCAGGGCGCGGCCGGCTTCGGCGGCGGCCTCGTCGGCGGTGCGGCCGGGGCGGGGGGTGAGCACGGTGCGTTCTTCCAGGCCGCGGACCAGGGCGCGCATCTGTTCGCGGACGGCTTCGCCCCAGGCGCCGCGTTCGGCGTGGGCGGCGGCTGCGGCGCGGTGCTGGTCGGCGCCGCGCGGTCCGTCGGCGGCGAACAGCACGCCGGCGGCGCGGGCTTCGCGGCGGGGTGCGCCGTAGCGGCGCCAGAGCACGAAGGCGATCACCGCGGCGAGGACGATCAGCAGCACCAGGACGGTGCCGTCGCCGCCGCCGAGCGGGACGCCGATGCCGTTCATCAGGCGGTCGAGCTGGTCCTGGAGCCAGTTCAGGAAGCGGTCGACCAGGCCGGGATCGTGCTGGTGGTAGACGGCTTTGCGGAGTTCTTCGTGTGCGGCGTCGCGGGCGGCGTCGCGCGGCACGGTCACCGGGGCGCTGTCCGCGAGCAGCGCCCCTCCCCCCCGGAGTCCCATGGCGATCAGGCTCCCGGCGGGGTGTACTGGCCCGGGACGGGCGCGGCGGCGGGCGTCCAGTGGCCGGGGAGGCCGGCGGCGCGGGCGAGTTCGAGGTCGAGCGCTTCGCGGCGGATCCGCTGGTCGGTGTAGAGCAGGCCGACCAGGGTGCCGCTGAGCGGGATGGTGAGGGTCTTGGCGAGGACGCCGAAGACCGCCGTGATCCCGATGCCGATCGCGGCCTGGCCGTCGGTGGTGAACGGGTTGGTGGGGTCGCCGCCGATCATCAGGGTGATGATCTCGGCGGGGACGGTGAGCATGGCGGTGAGCAGGCCGACGACGATGCCGAACACGAACATGGTGCCGAAGATCCGCCACCAGGAGCCGCGGACCAGGTGCCAGGAGCGCTTGAGGGAGCCGACGACAGTCTGCTTCTCCAGGATCAGCGCGGGCGGGGCGAAGCTGAGCTTGACCCCGAGGAAGATCGCGGGCAGCGCGGCGGGCAGGACCAGGACGAGCCAGGCGGGCTGGTCGCTGACGGCGGTCAGCACGATCAGCGGGACGATCGGCACGGCGAGCGAGCCGATCATGATGACGAAGTGCAGCAGCGCCAGGCCGAGCAGCCGGCCGAGGTGCGGCCGGGCCTGCGCCCAGGCCTGCTGGGGGGTGGTTCCCCGGCCGAGCAGGCTGTTCCCGATGACGGGGGTGAGCAGGCCGGCGGTGATCACGCCGGCGAGCATTTCCAGCGGCAGCGTGTAGTAGCCGGAGAACAGGGCCTCGACGTAGGTGCCGGAGGTGTGGATCCACCAGTCGACGCCGGCCTGGACGAGTTCGAGGGCGCAGGCGAAGACCAGGCTGAGCCCGAACGCGGTCTTCCAGTGCGCGCGGACGAGGGCGAACGCGCCGTCCATCAGTTCACCGAAGCCGAGCGGGCGCAGCGGGATGATGCCGAGCGTCGGCCCGGGCGGACCGGCCGGTTCGGGCTGCGGTCCGGATGAGGGGGCGGCCGGTGGGGCCGAGGGAGCCGGGTGGCCGGTTTCGGACGGTCCGGGCGCTGGCTCGGGAGAACCGGGTGAGGTCCAACCCGGGGTCTCGGTCAATCGAGGCTCCTCGTCGGGGCACCCCTGGCACGGGTGCTTCGGGGGCCCATCGTGCCATGGTGCGCACGCGTACCCCAGGGGTATCCCGTTGCTGATCGGCAACGGTCCGAGCAAGGCCGCAGAGCCGATACCTTTGCGATGGTATGACTGGTTCGGCCGACGGTCGGGGGCCGGCAACGGAACAGCTGTGCGTCAGGTCACATTCGGGTGATGAGAAGATGGAGCCATGAAGGGACGTGTCCTCGTCGTCGATGACGACACCGCACTGGCCGAGATGCTCGGCATTGTGCTGCGTGGTGAGGGTTTTGAGCCGTTTTTCGTCGCGGACGGGGACAAGGCGCTGGCCGCCTTCCGGGAGACCAAGCCGGACCTCGTACTGCTCGACCTGATGTTGCCCGGGAGGGACGGCATCGACGTGTGCCGGCAGATCCGGGCCGAGTCGGGCATTCCGATCGTCATGCTGACCGCGAAGACCGACACGGTCGACATCGTGGTGGGCCTGGAGTCCGGTGCCGACGACTACGTCACGAAGCCGTTCAAGCCCAAGGAGCTGGTCGCCCGGGTCCGGGCCCGGCTGCGGCGGGCCGAGGAGCCCACGCCGGAGCAGCTGACCATCGGCGACCTGGTGATCGACGTCGCCGGTCACTCGGTGAAGCGCGAGGGCCGTGGCATCCCGCTGACCCCGCTGGAGTTCGACCTGCTGGTCGCGCTGGCCCGCAAGCCCTGGCAGGTGTTCACCCGCGAGGTGCTGCTGGAGCAGGTCTGGGGCTACCGGCACGCCGCCGACACCCGCCTGGTCAACGTGCACGTGCAGCGCCTGCGCTCCAAGATCGAGAAGGACCCGGAGCGCCCGGAGATCGTGGTCACCGTCCGCGGCGTCGGCTACAAGGCCGGGCCCAGCTGAGGATGAGCGAAGAGCAGGCCGCCGCCTCCCCGTCGGACGAGACCTCCGGCGGGGAGGCGGCCGTGCGCGGCGACGTGCTGAGTTCCACCACCGGGCGGCCGCGTCGGCGCCGGTGGTGGGCGGTGCTGTTCGCGCCGGTGATCCGTCAGCTCCGGCACCCGGTGGGCCTGGTGCTGGCGTTGTACCGCCGTTCGATCCAGCTGCGGGTGGTGGCGGCGACGCTGCTGCTGTCCTTCGTGGTGGTGCTGGTGCTCGGCGTGGTGGTGGTCGCCCAGGTGCGCACCGGCCTGCTGGAGGCCAAGCAGAAGGCCGCGCACGGGCAGGCCATCGGCGGCTTCCAGATCGAGCAGGACAAGATCAACGAGGCGATCAACCTGCAGGCCAAGGCCGGTGCCGCCGCCGACCCGACCCGCGACCGGATCAACGCCTGGCTGACCAAGCAGGTCTCCGACCTGGCGTCCGGCGGCGCCGGCGTCTACTCGGTGATCGCCATCGCGTCCGACGGCCAGGAGGAGAGCGCCTCCAGCGCCGGCCTGCGCGGCGCCCGTTACTCGGGCTCGATCCTGCCCGACTCGATCACCTCCGAGCTGCGCGCCAAGGTCGCCGCCGACCCGTCCGTCCCGATCGAGCAGCCGGTCAAGTTCCACCGCGCGCCGGACAGCCAGGCCAAGCCCGACGACAACAAGGGCCTGGCGATCGGCAAGCAGTTCACCGGCCCGGACGGCAACCCGTACCAGCTCTACTACGTGTTCTCCTTCTACCAGGAGACCAGCACCCTGAACCTGGTGATGGGGACCCTGGCCACCGCCGGGCTGTTCCTGGTCATCCTGCTGGGCTGCATCGCCTGGCTGGTGGTCCGTCAGGTCGTCACCCCGGTGCGGATGGCCGCCGGGATCTCCGAGCGGCTGGCCGCCGGGCACTTCGACGAGCGGATGAAGGTCACCGGCAGCGACGACATCGCCCGTCTCGGCGACTCCTTCAACCGGATGGCCAACGGCCTGCAGGCGCAGATCCGCAAGCTGGAGGAGCTCTCCCGGGTGCAGCGCCGGTTCGTCTCCGACGTCTCGCACGAGCTGCGCACGCCGCTGACCACGGTGCGGATGGCCGCCGACCTGATCTACGACAGCCGCGAGGACCTGGACCCGATGGCGGCCCGCTCCGCCGAGCTGCTCCAGGACCAGCTGGACCGCTTCGAGTCGCTGCTCGCCGACCTGCTGGAGATCAGCCGCTTCGACGCCGGCGCGGCCATCCTGGACGCCGAACCGGTCGACCTGCGCGACATCGTGACCCGCGTCGTGGAGGCCGCCGACCCGCTGGCCCGCGCCAAGGGCAGCGCGGTGCTGATCCGCGGCGGCGAGAGCCCGGTGATCGCCGAGGTCGACAGCCGCCGGATCGAGCGGATCCTGCGCAACCTGGTGGTCAACGCCTTGGAGCACGGCGAGGGCCGGGACGTGGTGATCCGGCTCGGCGCGGGGGACGGCGCGGTCGCCGTCGGCGTGCGCGACTACGGCATCGGCCTGAAGCCCGGCGAGGCCTCCCGGGTGTTCCACCGCTTCTGGCGGGCCGACCCGTCCCGGGTCCGCACCACCGGCGGCACCGGCCTCGGTCTGTCCATCGCGGTCGAGGACGCCCACCTGCACGGCGGCTGGCTGCAGGCCTGGGGCGAGCCCGGCGGCGGCTCGCACTTCCGGCTGACGCTGCCGCGCACCCGTGGCGGCGAGCTGTCCCGGGCCCCGTTCCGGCTGGAGCCGGAGGACTCCCGGCACAACCGCGGCATGGCCTCGGTCGGCGCGCCCTACCGGCGCGCGGTGCGCGGCGGCGAGTCCACCGCCGTCCCGGAGACCCCGGACACCGAGCGGCAGACCTTCGGCTCCGGGCTGGGCGGGGTGCTCAGCATCGGCCCGGGCCTGGGCCGACCGAGCGCCGCCCCGGTCGCGAACCCGTCCGACGTCCGCGCCGGAGCCGTCGGTTACGGCGCCACCGGCGCACAGATCGTGGTGGACCGCAACGGCCGCCCGACGCAGCCGGCCCCGCCCGCACCAGGCGGCGCCGACACCGACCAGGAGGGGACCATCGGTGCACAGGAACGACAGGACGGCTGAGCGGCGGACCCGCGCCCTGGGCGGTGCGGCGCTGCTGGCGGCCGCCGCCACCGGCTGTGTCGCGATGCCGTCCGGCGGCGCGCCGCAGCGCATGGAGATGCCGCAGGGCGCCGCCGACGGCGTCCAGGTGCACGTCTACCCCGTCGCCCCGCACAAGGACGAGAGCCCCGGCGACCTGCTGGCCGGGTTCCTCGACTCCTCCAACGCCGACCAGGCCGACTACGACACCGCCAAGCAGTACCTGACCGCGGACGCCGCCAAACGCTGGCGGCCCGACGCCCAGGTGGTGGTGCTGGCCGACGCCCCGCACCTGAGCCACCCCACCCCGGGGCAGGACGAGACCACCGCGCAGCTCGCCGTCAGCGGCCGGCAGGTCGCCGAGCTCGACGGTCGGCACACCTACCAGGCCCGCTCCGACGAGGACTACCGGCAGACCTTCACCTTCGTGAAGGTCGGCGAGGGCCCCGACGCCGGACAGTGGCGGATCGACACGCTCCCCGACGGCCTGATCGTCGACCAGACCAACTTCAAGAACACCTACAAAGCGGTCCACCGGTACTTCTTCGCCGCGCCCGACCCGACCAGTGAACGCACCCAGTCCAACCCGGTGCTGGTGCCCGACCCGATCTACCTGCGCCGCCGGATAGACCCGCTCACCGAGGCCGCCCAGGCCACCGCCGCCGGGCCCTCGCAGTGGATCAGCCCGGTGGTCTCCTCCAAGCTCGACGGTGTCAAGGTGCTCAGCGCCACCGCCGGCGACAACCGGATCGCCTCCGTGAAGGTGGACGGCGTCGACCTGGGCAAGAACCAGACCGGCTGCCGGCAGATGGCCCAGCAGCTCTTCCAGACCCTGGCCGACCAGCAGGGCAAGCTGGACCGGCTCGACCTGTCCTCGCCCAAGGGCGGCTGCACGCTCACCGCCGCCGAGGCCGCACAGGTCGCGCCCGGCGTGCTGAGCGGCGGCGAGGGCGGCACCCAGGCGTACATCCAGCTGGCCGACGGCCGGCTCACCCGCTACCAGGACGGCTCGGTGGACCCCGCCCCGGTCGCCGGGGTGCTCGGCCAGGTCGCGCAGGGCGGCCAGCCGCGGGCCGGCGAACTCGCCGTCCGCCGGGACGGCAACGCCGTCGCGGTGATCGGCCAGGACGGCCGCAGCCTGTACCGCACCGGCATGACCGAGACCGACAAGTTCGGCGACCCGGTCGTCTCCAGCCGCGCCCCGCAGCCCGGCCAGGGCCTGGCCTCGCCCAGCTGGGACGGCCGGCAGGACCTCTGGCTGGTCGACCGCGACCCGGCCGCGCCCCGGGTGCTGATGGTCCGCGAGCGGACCGTCGTCCCGGTCACGGTGGAGGGGCTGGACGGGCGCTCCGTGCAGTCGCTGCGGATCTCCTCCGACGGCACCCGGGTCGCGCTGCTGCTGCGCCGCGGCAACGGCCCGACCACGCTGGCGCTCGGCCTGGTGGTGCACGGCGGCACCGCGGTCGCGCCGAACGCCCGGATCACCGCGGTGCGCGACATCGCCCCGCAGCTCAGCGAGGTCGCCGCGGTCTCCTGGGGCGACGCCGACCAGCTGGTGGTTCTCGGCAAGGAGACCGACCGGCTCCAGCAGCTGCACTTCCTGGGCACCGACGGCTCGCAGTCCACCGACTCCCCGCTGCAGGGCGGCGAGTCGATGACGGCGCTGTCCGCCACCGAGGCCCGGGCGCCGGGCGACCAGGTCGGCCCGGCGGTGCTCACCGCCTCGGTCTCCGCGGCCGGGTCGCGCCTGTACCGGCTGAAGGACACCCAGTGGCACACGGTGTCCAGCAAGTCGCCGCCCGCGGCGTTCATCTACCCGGGCTGAGCCCGGCCTCCCCGGCGGGCGCACCGCGCCGACCGGGCCCGGGCCCGCGCCGGGCGACCGCCGCGACGGTGGCGGCTGCCCGCGGCGGGCAGCCCGCCGCGCGCAGCGCCCGGGCCGCCTCGGCGAGGCTCGCGCCGGTGGTGACCAGGTCGTCCACCAGCACCAGCCGGTGCCCGGCCAGCGGGCCGGCCAGCCGGGCGGGCACGGTCAGTGCGCCGTGCAGGTTGCGGTGCCGCTCGGCCGCGCCCAGGCCCGCCTGGTCGGCGACCGGCCGGGCCTGTCGCAGGACGGGGGCGACCAGCGTGGCCACCCCGCCGCCGCGCAGTTCGCGGGCGGCGGCCCGGGCCAGGCGCAGCATCGGGTCGTGGCCGCGGGCCCGGGTGGCGGCGCGCGCGGACGGCACCGGCACCAGCAGCAGCGGGGCGGCGCCCGCGCCGGTCGCGGAGCGGACGGCGGCGGCCAGCGCCCGGCCGAGCGGGGCGGCCAGCCGCAGCGCGCCGCGTTCCTTGTGGGCGAGCAGCAGTTGGCGCACCGGCCCGGCGTAGGGGGCGGCGGCGTGCACCGGCGGCAGTCCGGGCGGTGGTCGCAGCGGCCCGGCGGGCCCGGCTCCGGCGCCGTCGAGCAGGGCCCGGCAGGGCGGGCACAGGCCGGTGCGGCCGTCGCCGCAGCCGGCGCAGCGGGCGGGGATCAGCAGGTCGAGCAGGGCGGCGAGGACCGGTGCGGGGCCGGATCCGGGCCGGTGGGCGGTGCTTCGGCTCGTCACGGAACCCCTCCGGAACGCTCGCCGGGCGGCGAGTTCAGCCATACGGTCGGCGGTGTCAGGCGTGTTGTCCAGCCGTTTACCACTGTTTCACCCGTAGGAGGGTAAACAGGGGAGAACAGCCGGGCCATCGGACGGGCGTCGGTACGTTCGTTCGACTGGGGAGGCGAGATCCCCGGGTGAGGTGTTGCATAAGGGCTCCAGGGGTTTCGAACGCTCCTGGTGGGGAGGAAGTGAGGTAAGGGGCCGGCGGTTCTCGCGGGTCTCCCGGGCGGCGCTCCGGGGACGTGCGGTGACCGACTGGTCCGGCTGGGTCTCACGCCGGTCCGGGACGCACTCCGGGCCGGTCAGTACCAAGGGATCGGAGTTCTGCGTGGACATCGTCGTCAAGGGCCGCAAGACCGAGGTGCCCCAGAGGTTCCGCGAGCACGTGGCCGAGAAGCTGGAGAAGGTCCAGAAGTTCGACGCCAAGGCGATCAGCCTGGACGTCGAGGTGTCCAAGGAGCACAACCCGCGGCAGGCCGACCGTTCCGACCGGGTGGAGATCACCCTCCGCAGCCGGGGCCCGGTGATCCGGGCCGAGGCGTCCGCCAACGACCCGTGGGCCGCGCTCGACCTGGCCTCGGCGAAGCTGGAGGCGCAGCTGCGCAAGTCCGCCGACCGCCGCCGGGTGCAGAAGGGCGGCACCAACGGGCGGGGCCCGGTGAGCGTCGCCGCGGCCACCGCCGCGCTGGCCGCGCTGCCTTCGACGGAGGCCGCCGAGGGCGTCAACGGCACACCGCGCAAGACCATGGCGGGCAGCCTGGAGGTGGAGGGCGACGGCCCGCTGGTGGTCCGCGAGAAGACCCACTCCGCGGCGCCGATGTCGCTGGACCAGGCGCTGTACGCGATGGAGCTGGTGGGCCACGACTTCTACCTGTTCCAGGAGAAGGACAGCGGCCTGCCGAGCGTGGTCTACCGCCGGCACGGCTACCACTACGGCGTGATCCACCTGAAGGAGGACCAGGCCGCGGCGGTCGATTTCGCCGGGGCCGGGGGCGCGATCAACGGCCCCGACGAGGAGTGATCGGCGGCCGCGTCCGTCGAACGGAGGATGTGGTGACCCCGGTGGCCGTGAACGGCCGCCGGGGTCACCGGCGTTCGGGGAGTCACCCAGCCGGGCGGTTCGATGTCACAGGGTGATCACAGGCCGTCCGGGGCGTGGAATGATGGGCGCGACATGTGACCGGAGGGCGGGGGAGGAGCGGATGGGGGAGAGCCTGGGCGCGCAGGACGCCGGCTACCCGCCGCGTCGCGCGGAGCCGATCCGGGTGCTGGTGGTGGACGACCACGCGCTGTTCCGCCGCGGCCTGGAGATCGTGCTCGCCGAGGAGGAGGACATCCGGGTCATCGGCGAGGCCGGGGACGGCGCGGAGGCCGTGCTGAAGGCCGCCGACCTGCTGCCCGACATCATCCTGATGGACGTCCGGATGCCCCGGCGCAGCGGCATCGAGGCGTGCACCGCGATCAAGGACGTGGTGCCCAGCGCCAAGATCATCATGCTGACGATCAGCGACGAGGAGGCCGACCTCTACGAGGCGATCAAGGCGGGGGCGACCGGCTACCTGCTGAAGGAGATCTCCACCGACGAGGTGGCCACCGCGATCCGCGCGGTGGCCGACGGCCAGTCGCAGATCAGCCCGTCGATGGCGGCCAAGCTGCTGACCGAGTTCAAGTCGATGATCCAGCGCCGCTCCGACGACCGGGAGTTGGTGCCCGCGCCCCGGCTGACCGACCGGGAGCTGGAGGTGCTCAAGCTGGTGGCCACCGGGATGAACAACCGGGAGATCGCCAAGGAGCTGTTCATCAGTGAGAACACCGTGAAGAACCACGTGCGCAACATCCTGGAGAAGCTCCAGCTGCACTCCAGGATGGAGGCCGTGGTGTACGCGATGCGTGAAAAGATCCTCGAAATAGGCTGAGCGAATCCTGATGGCGCGTCAGGCCAGCAGCCGCTCCAGCGCCGGCCGCAGCGCCTCGTCGTCCAGTCGCTCCACCCGGACGTCCGAGCAGCCCACCCACTCGGCGGCCTCGCGCAGCGCCTCGGCGAGGGACGACACCCAGCGGGGGCCCTCCAGCGAGACCTGGCGGGCCACCAGGGTGGCGCCCTCGCGGGCCGGGTCGACCCGGCCGACCAGGCGGCCGCCGGCCAGCAGCGGCATCGCGAAGTAGCCGTGCACCCGCTTGTGCTTGGGGGTGTACGCCTCCAGGCGGTGGCTCATGCCGAAGATCCGCTCGGTGCGGGGGCGGTCCCAGATCAGCGAGTCGAACGGGGACAGCAGCGCGGTGCGGTGCCGGCCGCGCGGCTCCGACTCCAGCGCCGCCGGGTCGGCCCAGGCCGGGGCCGACCAGCCCTCCACCTCGACCGGGACCAGGCCGGAGGCGGGCAGCGCCGCGTCCAGCTGGGCGCCCTTGAGGCGGTGGTAGTCCATCAGGTCGGCCCGGGTGGCCACCCCGAGCGCCGCGCCGGCCTGCGCCACCAGCTGCTCCAGGCATGCGGCGTCCGTCAGGTCCTGGTCGAACAAATCGCCGGGGACCGCCCGTTCGGCGAGGTCGTACACCCGCTTCCAGCCGCGCCGTTCGGTGACCACCACGTCGCCGAAGGCCAGCGCCCGCTCCACCGCGATCTTGGTGTCGGACCAGTCCCACCACTCGGCGGTCTTCTTGGCCCCGCCGAGGTGGGTGGAGGTCAGCGGACCCTCGGCGCGCAGCTGGTCGACGACCTGCGCGTACACCTCCGCGGAGACCTGGTGGCCCCAGACCCGGCCCTTGGCGCGGTTGGCGCGGCGGCGGAACGCGAACAGCGGCCACTCCTCGATCGGCAGGATGCAGGCGGCGTGCGACCAGTACTCGAAGGCCGTTCCGTGCCCCCAGTACGCCTGCTCCACGGGCTTGCGGCCGACCGGCCCGAGCCGGGCGTACGGCACCAGTTCGTGCGAGCGGGCGAGCACCGAGATGGTGTCCAGCTGGACGGCGCCGAGCAGGCGCAGCACGCCGCGGGCGCCCGCGCGGCGGTCGGGGGAACCGAGCAGTCCCTGGGCGCGCAGGGCGAGCCGGCGGGCGTGGTCGGCGGAGATCCGGACGGTCGGGGCAGGGGTCGCAGCCATGGCGGGAGGCTAGAGGAGAGCACTGACACTGCGGCCACGCCCGAGCGCTTTGACCGTTTGCACCCCGCTTCGGGCGATGTGCCCCCAGGGGTGACACAGGAATAGCGTGCTGACGGACCTCCCGGGGGCTCGGCCTCCTCGCATACGATGACCCGTACGGTGGGGTGGACTCCCCACCGTCAGTCATCCAGAGCCGATCCAGGCAAGGAGCCCGCTCACGTGTCCGTCTTCGACAAGATCCTGCGCGCAGGCGAGGGCAAGATCCTCCGCAAGCTGCAGCGGATTGCCGCCCAGGTCAACTCGATCGAAGAGGACTTCGTCAACCTCACCGACGACGAGCTGCGCGCACTGACCGACGAGTACAAGGCCCGGCTCGCCGACGGGGAGAGCTTGGACGACCTCCTCCCCGAGGCCTTCGCGACCGTCCGGGAGGCCGCCAAGCGCGTCCTGGGCCAGCGCCACTACGACGTGCAGATCATGGGCGGCGCCGCGCTGCACCACGGCCACGTCGCCGAGATGCGCACCGGCGAGGGCAAGACCCTGGTCGGCACCCTGCCGGCCTACCTGAACGCGCTGACCGGCAAGGGCGTCCACCTGATCACCGTCAACGACTACCTCGCCGAGCGCGACTCGGAGTGGATGGGCCGGGTGCACCGCTTCCTGGGCCTCGAGGTCGGCGTGATCCTGGGCAACATGACGCCCGCCGAGCGCAAGAAGCAGTACGCGATGGACATCACGTACGGCACCAACAACGAGTTCGGCTTCGACTACCTGCGCGACAACATGGCGTGGTCGCAGGACGAGCTGGTGCAGCGCGGGCACAACTTCGCGATCGTCGACGAGGTCGACTCGATCCTGATCGACGAGGCCCGTACCCCGCTGATCATCTCCGGCCCGGCCGACCAGGCCACCAAGTGGTACAGCGACTTCGCCAAGCTGGTGCAGCGCCTCAAGATCGAGCGCGACTACGAGGTCGACGAGAAGAAGCGCACCGTCGGCATTCTGGAGGACGGTGTCTCCCGGGTCGAGGACTACCTGGGCATCGACAACCTCTACGAGTCGGTGAACACCCCGCTGGTCGGCTTCCTGAACAACGCCATCAAGGCGAAAGAGCTGTACAAGCGGGACAAGGACTACGTCGTGATCAACGGCGAGGTCATGATCGTCGACGAGCACACCGGCCGTATCCTGGCCGGCCGCCGCTACAACGAGGGCATGCACCAGGCGATCGAGGCCAAGGAAGGCGTCGAGGTCCAGAACGAGAACCAGACGCTGGCCACCATCACCCTGCAGAACTTCTTCCGCCTGTACAACAAGCTGTCCGGCATGACCGGTACCGGCACCACCGAGGCGGCCGAGTTCCACCAGATCTACAAGCTCGGCGTGGTCCCGATCCCGACCAACAAGACCCCCAAGCGGATCGACCAGCCGGACCTGATCTACAAGTCCGAGCCGGCCAAGTTCGCCGCCGTGGTCGAGGACATCGCCAAGCGCCACGAGAAGGGCCAGCCGGTGCTGGTCGGCACCGTGTCGGTGGAGAAGTCCGAGTACCTCTCGCAGGAGCTGCGCAAGCGCGGCATCCCGCACGAGGTGCTGAACGCCAAGCACCACGAGCGCGAGGCGCAGATCGTCGCGCAGGCCGGCCGCAAGGGCGCCGTCACCGTCGCCACCAACATGGCCGGCCGCGGCACCGACATCATGCTCGGCGGCAACCCCGAGCACCTGGCCGCCGCCGAGCTCGCCCAGCGCGGCATCACTCCCGAGGACACCCCGGAGGAGTACGAGGGCGCGCTGCCCGCCGCGATGGAGAAGGCCAAGGCCGCGGTCAAGGCGGAGCAGGAGGAGGTGCAGGAGATCGGCGGCCTGTACGTCCTGGGCACCGAGCGCCACGAGTCCCGCCGGATCGACAACCAGCTGCGCGGCCGCTCCGGCCGTCAGGGCGACCCGGGCGAGTCCCGGTTCTACCTGTCGCTGGGCGACGACCTGATGCGCCTGTTCAAGGCCGGCATGGTCGAGCGCGTGCTGTCGATGGCGAACGTCCCCGAGGACGTGCCGATCGAGTCGAAGATGGTCACCCGCGCCATCGCCTCCGCGCAGACCCAGGTCGAGCAGCAGAACTTCGAGATCCGCAAGAACGTCCTCAAGTACGACGAGGTCCTCAACCGCCAGCGCGAGGTCATCTACGGCGAGCGCCGCCGCGTCCTGGAGGGCGAGGACCTGCAGGAGCAGGTCGGCCACTTCATGGACGACACCGTCGCCGCGTACGTCGAGGCCGCCACCGGCGAGGGCTTCGAGGACGACTGGGACCTCGACAAGCTGTGGACGGCGCTCAAGCAGCTCTACCCGCTCGACCTCGACCTCGACGAGCTGGAGGAGGACGCGGCGGAGAACGGCGGCCTCACCTCCGAGTACCTCACCAAGGCCATCCAGGAGGACATCGCCGCCGCCTACGGCCGGCGCGAGGACCAGCTGGGCGACCAGATCATGCGCGAGCTGGAGCGCCGCGTCGTCCTCTCGGTGCTGGACCGCCGCTGGCGCGAGCACCTTTACGAGATGGACTACCTCCAGGAGGGCATCGCGCTGCGCGCCTACGCCCAGCGCGACCCGCTGGTCGAGTACCAGCGCGAGGGCTTCGACCTGTTCTCCGCGATGATGGAGGGCATCAAGGAGGAGTCCGTCGGCTACCTGTTCAACCTGGAGGTCCAGGTCGAGCAGCAGGTCGAGGAGGTCCCGGTCCCGGACGACGAGCAGGTGCTGCTCGACAAGCTGGAGAAGGACGCCACCGTCCCGGCCGCCCGCCCGGAGATCCGCGCCAAGGGCCTGGAGGCCCCCGAGCGCAAGAAGCTGCACTACACCGCCCCGTCCGACGAGGTCGGCGGCGGCGTGGTCGAGGGCGACTTCGACGAGGACGGCCTGGTGCCCGACGGCGACGGCCTGACCCGCGCCGAGCGCCGCAAGGCGGCCAAGGCCGCGAAGGGCCGGCGCCGCAAGGGCTGACCCGCAGCAGCGGACCGACGGGGCGTCACCTCCTTCCCGGGGGTGGCGCCCCGTCCTGCTGCGCCCGGTCAGCGGGCCTCCACGGCGGCGCACTGCCACTGGCCGGTGCGGGTGTGCTGCTCCAGGCGGAACGCCAGCATGTGGTGGCGGGGCCCGAGTTCGACCCGCACACAGGCCTCCACGGCGCCCGGCGCGGGCGCCGAGTCGTGCACGTGGCCCAGCCGCGGCTGCCAGGACCGCCCGCGCGGGCGGAGCGGGCCGCTGCGGGTGAGCGCCGCGAGCTGGTGGAACCCCGGCAGCGTGGTGTGCCGCTGCAACTGGTGCACCGGGCGCACCCCGCACAGCACCTCCACCAGGCGGCGGGCGAAACGGGCCGCCAGCTCGCTGTGGCCCGTCCGGGACGGCGCGGGGCTGCGCGGCCGGGCCGGGCGCCCCGTGTCGCCGCAGGCCGCCCGCGGGCTGCGGACGGTGCGGGCCGCCTCCCCGACCGGGTGCGGGTGCCGGACCGGGCGGCGGGCGGAGTGCACCGGGTGGACCAGCGGGCGGATGCGGGGGCCGGGCGTCCGGGTGAGCTGCTCGGTCATCGGGGCCTTCTCGGAGGTCGGGGCGGCGGGGAGGGTCCGACCTTGGTACCGGGCGCACGGCGGCGGGCCCAAGCCGCTCACCGCACGCGCGGAAAGCCCGGGAAGTCCACTCGTGCGGGTGAGGTGCGCGGCGGCCGACGGGATCCGGCGGGCCCGGCCGGTCACGGAGTTGACGCACGGTCGGCGGCCGAGCGGCACCAAGGGGGACACCGCCGGTCGCCTGACCGGCCCAGCGCGGACCGGCGGCCGCGGGCTGCGTATTCTTGACCCGTCGCACAGTGACCGAGGAAGGGTGCCCCCATGCGCGTGTACGTGCCCACCACGTTGAACGACCTGGCGGTGGCGCACCCCGAGGGGGTCCTGGAGCAGAGCGTCGCGTACGCGGTGACTCCGGCGCTGCGCGAGTGGTACGTCAGTGACGACCTGGAGGAGCTGGAGTACGCGGCGCTCAACCGGGCCGCGCTGTCCTCCGTCCGGCTGCTGGCCGCCGACCCGAAGGCGCCGCGCCGGCGCGTGGTGGTGGCCGTCGAGGTCGCCGATTCCGCGGTGACGCCGTTCCCCGGGGACGAGTACCAGGACCAGGCCTCGCTCGGCCGGGTGGTGCTGGCCGGCCCGATCCGGCTGGCGAAGGCCGCCTCCGTGCACGCCGACGACGCCGACCCGGACGTGGAGGCCGACGTGGCCGCCGCGGCCGATGCCGTCGCCGCCGCCGACCAGGGCGACCAGGACGCGCAGTTCACCGTGGACGGCGCGGAGGACCACGAGCTGCTGTGGTTCGCCACCCAGGAGATCCCCGCCCTGATCGCCTGACCCCGCCGCTTTCCCGCTCTCCGAGGACCCCGCCCGGCCCCCCCGCCGGAGCGGGGTCCTTCGCGTCCCATGACATCCGTCATACCGGGCCGGTGAGCGCAGGCCCTGCCCGAGGCCCGGCCCGGACCGGCAAAGTGGTGTGCACCGCCGGCGAGGGGCCGGGGGAAGGGCACGGCGGACGACGGGGGACGTCATGAGCAGCATCGCGGTCGGCGTGGAGGTCGTGGCGGTCGAGGAGACCGGGGAGGCGGAGCTGCCGAGCGCCGCGGGGATGCGGCTGCCGGTGTGGTTCTTCGGCTTCGAGGGCGTGCTGGCGGGGGCGTTCGACCTGCTGCGGGCGTTCCCGTCGGCCTGGCCGGCGCTGGTGGCGCTGGGGGCCGTGAACCTCGCCGTGTCGCTGACGCTGCTGCGCACGCGGCTGAAGCTGGCGAAGCTGCTGTGGCGCGGCAAGGGGACGCGCAAGGTGGCGTTCGCGCTGGTGGGCCTGCGGTTCGGCAGCCACCTGCTGCTCGGGCTGCTGGGGGCGGCGGTGGCCTCGACCTTCGGCCATGTGCTGTTCGCGCTGGTGATGGCGGCCGTGACGGTGGCGCGGCTGGCGTACGTGCAGCGCACGGCGCTGGCCGCGCTGGTCGCCGACGGGAGGGTCGCCGCCTGACGGCGGCCCGGGCGGGCGGACCGCAGGGGGCCGGCGATTCCGGACGCCGGCGGGATGCGGGATCGGCCCCGGTGCGCGAGTGCCCGCCCCCGGTGGGACGGCCGGGCGGCGAGCCGCTCGCGGGCAGGGGCGCGGCGGTCGAAATTCGGTGGGAGGAGCTCCCGTCGCGGCCCTACCCTTGGCGGGTGCGCACACACATAGTCTGGGACTGGAACGGAACGCTGCTGTCGGACATGCCGGCGGTGCTGGGGGCGAGCAACGCCGCGTTCGCCCTGCTCGGGATCGGGCCGATGTCGCTCGACGAGTACCGGGCGCAGTACGAGATCCCCATCCCGAACTTCTACGAGCGCCTGCTGGGGCGGATGCCGAGCAAGGCCGAGTGGGTGGAGCTGGACGACGCGTTCCACGCCAAGTACCTGGAGCTGTTCCCGGGCTGCGGGCTGACGCCGGGCGCGGAGGAGCTGCTGACGGGGTGGACGGCGGGCGGGCGCAGCCAGTCGCTGCTGTCGATGTACGAGCACGAGGGGCTGGTGCCGGTGGTCGACGGGTTCGGCCTGACCAAGCACTTCGTTCGGGTGGACGGCCGGCGCGGCGAGTCCGGCGGGCGCAAGGCCGAGCAGTTGGCCGGGCACCTGGCGGCGCTGGGCGGGGAGATCGACCGGCAGCGGACCGTGCTGATCGGGGACGCGGCCGACGACGCGCACGCGGCGCTGTCGCAGGGCATCAAGTCGGTGCTGTGGACGGGCGGCTCGCACACCCGGGAGAAGCTGGCCCACGTCGGCGTGCCGGTGGTGGATTCGCTGGCGGAGGCCGTCGCGGTGGCGGAGGAACTGTCGCGGTAGGCGTGTCACGGCGCGTCAACGCGGGTGGGTGTGTTCACCCTGGTAGGGGAAGCACACGCACCACCGTACGGAGCAGTTGAACAGCATGCCGATCGACGCGGTCACCACCGTCCCCACACCCGTCAACGAGCCGCCTCGGGCGTACGCGCCGGGCAGCCCCGAGCGGGCCCGGCTGCTGCGCATCGCGGACCACCTGGCCGAGCAGCACACCACGCTTGCGATGACCATCGGCGGCGAGCAGCGGATCGGCGGCGGGGAGCGGATCGAGGTGGTGCAGCCGCACCACCACGCGGCGAAGCTCGGCGTGCTGGGCAACGCGACGGCCGCCGACGTGCGGGACGCCGTGGCGGCGGCGCTGGCGGCGGCGCCGGAGTGGCGCGGGATGGCGTTCGACGACCGGGCGGCGGTGCTGCTGCGCGCCGCCGACCTGCTGGCCGGGCCGTGGCGGGACGCGTTGGTCGCCGCGACCGTGCTGGGGCAGTCGAAGACCGTGCAGCAGGCCGATCTGGACGTCTGCGAGCTGGTCGACTTCTGGCGCTTCAACGTGCACTTCGCCCGGCAGATCCTGGCCGAGCAGCCGATCTCCGCCCCCGGGGTGTGGAACCGCGCCGACCACCGCCCGCTGGAGGGCTTCGTCTGCGCGATCACCCCGTTCAACTTCACCTCGGTGGCCGGCAACCTGCCGACCGCGCCCGCGCTGATGGGCAACACCGTGGTGTGGAAGCCCGCGCCGACCCAGATGCCGGCCGCGCACTTCCTGATGCGGCTGCTGGAGACGGCCGGCCTGCCGCCCGGCGTGATCAACCTGGTCACCGGCGACGGGCAGGCGGTGACCGAGGTGGCGTTCCAGCACCCGGCGCTGGCCGGGCTGCACTTCACCGGTTCCACCGCCACCTTCCAGCACCTGTGGCGGGAGATCGGCCGGAACATCGGCCGCTACCGGGGCTACCCGCGGATCGTCGGCGAGACCGGCGGCAAGGACTTCCTGATCGCCCACCCCTCCGCCGACCCGGCGGTGCTGCGCACCGCGATGCTGCGCGGCGCGTTCGAGTACCAGGGCCAGAAGTGCTCGGCGCTGTCCCGGGCGTACCTGCCGCGCAGCCTGTGGCTGCGGATCAAGGACGACTTCCTCGGCGAGGTGGACGCGCTGACCGTCGGCGACGTCACCGACCTGAGCAACTTCATGGGCGCGCTGATCGACGCCCGCGCCTTCGCCCGCAACCGGGACGCGATCGAGCGGGCCAAGGCCGACCCGCAGGTGGAGCTGGTGGCCGGCGGCCAGTACGACGACGCGATCGGGTGGTTCGTCCGGCCGACCGTGCTGGTCGGCGGCGACCGGCGCGGCGAGATCTTCTCCACCGAGTACTTCGGGCCGATCCTGGCCGTCCAGGTGTACGAGGACAGCCGCTGGGAGGAGGCGCTGGGCCGGGTCGACGAGGCCGCCCCGTACGGGCTGACCGGCTCGGTGATCG
Organism: Kitasatospora sp. NPDC092948; assembly: GCF_044754805.1. Classification (NCBI taxonomy): domain Bacteria; kingdom Bacillati; phylum Actinomycetota; class Actinomycetes; order Kitasatosporales; family Streptomycetaceae; genus Kitasatospora; species Kitasatospora sp. NPDC092948. The sequence continues at coordinate 22,391 of NZ_JBIVPU010000011.1, forward strand.
CGCAGGACCGGCGGGCCATCGTGCAGGCGGTGGAGCGGCTGCGGTTCACCGCCGGAAATCTGTACGTCAACGACAAGCCGACCGGAGCGGTGGTCGGGCAGCAGCCGTTCGGCGGCGGCCGGGCGTCCGGCACCAACGACAAGGCGGGCGCGGCGCAGAACCTGCTGCGCTGGACGTCCACCAGGTCGATCAAGGAGACGTTCACCCCGCCGACCGACTACGTCCACCCGCACATGGAGTGGTCACCCGAGTGACGTACAAGCCGCTCGAAGGCCATTGGACAACGTGTCCAGGAAGGAACGATCTTCCTGCAGGATTGCGCCTTCATGTCCCCTGACACCCAGGTTTCGCCACGTTAGGCTGGCTGGCGTCGCCGGTTTCGGTCACGTAGGCCAAACGTTGTGTCGTACCCGGGCGGAGCTCGACTCATGCGTGCCATGAGCGCTTTTCCGCCCGGTGCGTGCGGGAGGATTGCGGACGGGGCCCGGCGGTGCACCCACCAGTCATCACCGAGTCACGCAACGGCGCGCGACAGGAGCCAACAGCCATGCAGACCAAGCTGGACGCAGCCAAGGCCGAACTGCTCAAGAAGGCAGCAGCAGCCGCTGAGAACAGCCAGGTGGGGGGAGCGGCGCCCGGGGAGGGGCTGAGCAACGGTGCTCTGGCCGCCTACCTGCACCACTACTACCTCCACACGGCCCCCGAGGACCTGATCAGCCGGGACCCGGTGGACGTCTACGGTGCCGCGGCGTCGCACTACCGCCTGGGCCTGAAGCGGCCCCAGGGCACCGCCGAGGTCCGGGTCTCCACCCCGACCGTGGAGGAGAACGGCTGGTCCTGCGGCCACACCGTGGTCGAGGTCGTCACCGACGACATGCCGTTCCTGGTCGACTCGGTCACCAACGAGCTGACCCGCCTGAACCGCGCCATCCACCTGGTCGTGCACCCGCAGCTGGCGGTGCGCCGCGACCTCACCGGCAAGCTGCTGGAGATCCTCGACGTCGACGCGTGCAACCGCGCGCAGGCCGCCGGCGCCGAGTGGCCCGCGGACGCCGTGGTCGAGTCCTGGATGCACATCGAGATCGACCGCGAGACCGCCCGCGAGGACCTGCGCGACATCGAGGCGGGCCTGCGCCGCGTGCTGGGCGACGTCCGCGAGGTCGTCGAGGACTGGTCGAAGATGCGCGACTCCGCGCTCCGACTGGCCGACGAGCTCGCCGAGCAGCCCCCCGCGCACCTGGCCGAGCAGGAGGTCGGCGAGGCCTGGGAGCTGATGCGCTGGCTGGCCGACGACCACTTCACCTTCCTCGGCTACCGCGAGTACGACCTGGTCGAGCACGAGGGCGAGGAGGTGCTCAAGGCGGTCGCCGGCACCGGCCTCGGCATCCTGCGCTCCGACCCGCTCAGCCACGACGTCGACCACCACCCGGTCTCCGACGCGTTCGGCCGGCTCTCCGCCCCGGTCCGTGCCAAGGCCCACGAGAAGAAGCTGCTGGTCCTCACCAAGGCCAACAGCCGCGCCACCGTGCACCGCCCCGCGTACCTCGACTACGTCGGCGTGAAGAAGTTCAACGCGGCCGGCGAGCCGACCGGCGAGCGCCGCTTCCTCGGCCTGTTCTCCTCCGCCGCCTACACCGAGTCGGTCACCCGGATCCCGGTGGTGCGCCGCAAGGTGCAGGAGGTCATGGAGGGCGCCGGCTTCTCCGGCGACAGCCACGACGGCCGCGACCTGCTCCAGATCATGGAGACCTTCCCGCGCGACGAGATGTTCCAGACCGCCGCCGCCGAGCTGCAGTCCGTCGCCACCAGCGTGCTGTACCTGCAGGAGCGCCGCCGGCTGCGGCTGTTCCTCCGCCAGGACGAGTACGGCCGTTACTTCTCGGCGTACGTGTACCTGCCGCGCGACCGCTACACCACCCGCATCCGGCTCGCCCTGATGAGCATCCTCAAGGAGGAGCTGGACGGCGACACCATCGACTACACGGTGTACGCCACCGAGTCGGTGCTGACCCGCCTGCACTTCGTGGTCCGGGTCGCCCCCGGCGCCGAGCTGCCGCAGCTGTCCGACGCCGACATCGAGCGGATCGAGAACCGGCTCGCCGACGCCGCCCGGTTCTGGATGGACGGCTTCAACGACCAGCTGCAGACCGAGTTCGGCGAGGAGAAGGCCGCCGAGCTGGGCCACAAGTACGCCACCGCGTTCCCCGACGGCTACCGCGCCGACTTCCCGCCGCGCACCGCCGTCGCCGACCTCAAGCAGATCGAATCGCTCACCGGCGAGGGCGACTTCCGCCTGAACCTGTACCAGCCGGTCGGCGCCGGCGACGACGAGCGCCGCTTCAAGATCTACCGGGTGGGCGGCCCGATCTCGCTCACCGAGGTCCTGCCGGTCCTGCAACGGCTGGGCGTCGAGGTGCTCGACGAGCACCCGTACGCGCTGCGCCGCACCGACGGCACCACCGCGTGGGTGGTCGACTTCGGCCTGCGGCTGCGCGAGGGCACCGAGCTCACCGACGAGGACCGCGAGCGCTTCCAGGACACCTTCTCGGCGACCTGGCGCGGCCGGGCCGAGAACGACGGCTTCAACGAGCTGGTCCTCACCGCCAAGCTGACCTGGCGTCAGGCCGTGGTGCTGCGCGCGTACGCCAAGTACCTGCGGCAGGCGGGCTCCACGTTCTCCCAGGACTACATGGAGGACGCGCTCCGCAACAACACCCACACCACCCGGCTGCTGGTCAACCTGTTCGAGGCCCGGCTGTCGCCGAGCCACCGCTCCGGCGGCGACGAGCTGACCGACGCCATCCTGGAAGAGCTGGCCGGCGCCCTCGACGAGGTCGTGTCGCTGGACGAGGACCGCATCCTGCGCTCCTTCCTGCACCTGATCAAGGCCACCCTGCGGACCAACTTCTTCCAGCACGACGCCGAGGGCAACTGGCACTCGTACGTGTCGATGAAGTTCGACCCGAAGGCCATCCCGGACCTGCCGGCGCCGCGCCCCGCCTTCGAGATCTGGGTGTACTCGCCCCGGGTCGAGGGCGTCCACCTGCGCTTCGGCAAGGTCGCCCGCGGCGGTCTGCGCTGGTCCGACCGGCGTGAGGACTTCCGCACCGAGATCCTCGGCCTGGTCAAGGCCCAGATGGTCAAGAACACCGTCATCGTGCCGGTCGGCGCCAAGGGCGGCTTCGTCGCCAAGCAGCTGCCGGACCCGGCGGTCGACCGCGACGCGTGGCTCGCCGAGGGCGTCGCCTCGTACAAGACCTTCATCTCGGCGCTGCTCGACATCACCGACAACCTGGTCGCGGGCGAGGTCGTGCACCCGGTGGACGTGGTCCGCCACGACGAGGACGACACCTACCTGGTGGTCGCCGCCGACAAGGGCACCGCGACGTTCTCCGACATCGCCAACGGCGTGGCCGAGTCCTACGGCTTCTGGCTGGGCGACGCGTTCGCCTCCGGCGGCTCGGCCGGCTACGACCACAAGGGCATGGGCATCACCGCCCGCGGCGCCTGGGAGTCCGTCAAGCGCAACTTCCGCGAGCTCGGCGTCGACACCCAGTCCGAGGACTTCACCGTCGTCGGCATCGGCGACATGTCCGGCGACGTGTTCGGCAACGGCATGCTGCTCTCCGAGCACATCCGCCTGGTCGCCGCGTTCGACCACCGGCACATCTTCCTCGACCCGAACCCGGACGCGGCCGTCTCGCACGCCGAGCGCCGCCGCCTGTTCGACCTGCCGCGCAGCTCCTGGGACGACTACGACAAGTCGCTGATCTCGGCCGGCGGCGGCGTCTTCCCGCGCTCCGCCAAGTCGATCGCGCTGTCCGCCCAGGTCCGCGAGCGGCTCGGCATCGAGGCCGCCAAGCTCACCCCCGCCGAGCTGATGAAGGCCATCCTGCAGGCCCCCGTGGACCTGTTCTGGAACGGCGGCATCGGCACCTACGTGAAGGCCTCCACGGAGACCAACGCGGAGGTCGGCGACAAGGCCAACGACGTCATCCGGGTCAACGGCAGCGACATCCGCGCCCGCGTGGTCGGCGAGGGCGGCAACCTCGGCTGCACCCAGCTCGGCCGGATCGAGTTCGCCTCGCACGGCGGCCCGCAGTCCAGCGGCGGCTGGATCAACACCGACGCCATCGACAACTCGGCCGGCGTCGACACCTCGGACCACGAGGTGAACATCAAGATCCTGCTCAACCAGGTGGTCGCCGACGGCGACATGACGGTCAAGCAGCGCAACGCCCTGCTCGCCGAGATGACCGACGAGGTCGGCCGACTGGTGCTGCGCAACAACTACGCGCAGAACGTGGTGCTGGCCAACGCCGTCGCGCAGGCCGCCAGCATGGTCAACGTGCACTCCCGCATGATCAACCGGCTGGAGTCCAACGGACAGCTCGACCGGGCGCTGGAGTTCCTGCCCGCCGAGAAGCAGATCCGGGAGCGCCAGCAGGCCGGCCGCGGCCTGTCCCAGCCCGAGCTGTCGGTGCTGCTCGCCTACACCAAGATCACCCTCGCGGACGAGCTGCTCGCCACCGACCTGCCCGACGACCCGTACTTCCGGGACGTGCTGCACCAGTACTTCCCGAGCGCGCTGCGCGCCCGGTTCGCCGAGCAGATCGACAACCACCCGCTGCGCCGCGAGATCATCACCACCCTGATCGTCAACGACACGATCAACCGCGGTGGCTGCACCTTCGCGTTCCGGCTCCGCGAGGAGACCGGCGCGACGATGGAGGAGATCGCCCGCACCCACGCCGCCGCCCGCGCGGTGTTCGGCCTGGAGCAGCTCTGGGACCAGGTCGAGGGCCTCGACAACCAGGTCGGCGCCAAGATCCAGACCACCATGCGGCTGCACGCCCGCCGTCTGGTCGAGCGCGCCACCCGGTGGATGCTGGGCAACCGCCGCCAGCCGCTCGACATCGCCGGCACCATCGCGTTCTTCCACGACCGGGTCAACCAGGTCTGGGACTCGCTGCCCAAGCCGCTGCGCGGCGAGGACCTCGCCTGGTACGAGTCGGTGCACCAGCGGCTGGTCTCCGCCGGGGTGCCCGACGAGCTGGCCGGTCGGATGGCCGGGCTGTCCTCCGCGTTCCCGACCCTCGACATCGTCGGTGTCGCGGACCGCTCGGACGCCGACGTGATGGAGGTCGCCGAGCTGTACTACGACCTCGGCGACCGCCTGGAGATCAGCCACCTGCTCGACCGGATCATCGAACTGCCGCGCACCGACCGGTGGTCCTCGATGGCCCGCGCCGCGATCCGCGAGGACCTGTACGCCGCGCACGCCGCGCTCACCGCCGACGTGCTGGCCGCCGGTCCCGCCGGGGCCGGCCCCGAGGAGCGCTACACCGACTGGGCCGAGCTCAACGGCACCCTGCTCAGCCGGGCCCGCACCACCCTCGACGACATAAGGGGTTCGGACAACTACGAGCTGTCCAGCCTCTCGGTCGCCATGCGGGTCATCCGCACCCTGCTGCGCGCCGGTCGCTGACCGCACCGCCCCGAAGGGGCCCCGGGCAACCCGCCCGGGGCCCCTTCGGGCGTCTGCGGCACAATGGCGGCCATGACGGACGCGGTGCTCCACCGGCTCACGGAACTGCTCGGCGAACCCGACGGGCAAGCCCCGCACGGCAGTTGGGACGCCGCCGAGAGCTACCTCGGGATCCGCCTGCCGAGCGCCTACCGGGCGTTCGTGGACCGCTGGGGCCCCGGCACCCTGGACGGCTTCCTCACCGTCCTCGGACCGGTCGACGGCACCCCGGACGAGGCCCGCGAACTGTGGGGCGCGTGGTACGGCTCGCAGCCCGGCCAGCAGCGCAACCACGACCTCGACCCGTTCCCGTACCACCCCGAGCCCGGCGGGCTGATCGGCTGGGGCGTCGACAAGTACGGCGGCTCCTGGTTCTTCCTCGCCCAGGGCCCCGACCCGGACCGCTGGCCGATCGCCGTGGTCAGCGACACCGGCCAGTGGTACGCCACCCGCGGCACCTTCGCCGAGTTCCTGCTGCGCTGCCTGGAACGCGACGACTACCCGCTGTTCCTGGACTTCACCTGGCCCCGCCCGCAGCCCCGTTACGTGCCCTACCGGGCGGACTGAGCGCGGTCGTCGGGCCGCGGTCGGCCCCGGGGAGAGCGGGCGGTGCCCGGGTCGCCGATCTCAGCCGGCTGTGCCCGCCGCCCCGCCGTCCGGCCCACCGGGCAGGTCGAGCGTGGCTGTCAGGCCGCCGTCCGGGTTGGCCGTCAGGTGCAGGCGCCCGCCGTGGGCCCCGGTGATGGCCGTGACGATGGCCAGGCCCAGGCCGTGGCCGCGTCGGACCGGGCCGCGCTGTGCTGTTCGGCCGCCGGCGCGCAGGAACGGCTCGGTGAGCGTGGCGACCATCGGGCCCTCCAGCACCGGGCCGGAGTTGCGCACCGTCAGCCGGACCCGGCCCGGCCGGTGAGGGTCCGGTCCGGTGGTCAGCTCCACCCGGCCGCCGGACGGCAGGTTGTGGCGGACGGCGTTCTGGAGCAGGTTCACCGCCGCCTGCCGCAGCAGCACCTCGTTGCCGACGGTCGGGGCGGCGGCCAGGTCCGCGGAGACCGCCACGCCCAGCTCGGCGGCCTCCGGGGCGACCGCCGCCAGCGCCTCACGGGCCGGCCCGGCCAGCTCCAGTGGCGCCGACTCCGGTGTGCGGTGCGAGAGTTCGGCGAGCTGGAGCAGCGCCTCGGTGACCTCGATGCCGCGCCGGTTGGTGTCCAGCAGCCGTGACACCAGCCGGGGCCAGTCCTGCCCGGCCGGGTCGGCCGCCGCCACCTGGAGCATCGTCCGGTTGATCGCCAGCGGCGTGCGCAACTCGTGGGAGGCGTTCGCCGCGAACCGCTGCTGCGCCTCGAACGAGCGCTCCAGCCGGGCCAGCATCTCGTCGAAGGCGTCCGCGAGTTCGGTGAACTCGTCCCGCGGCCCGGCCAGCGCGATCCGGTGCCCCAGGTCCCCGCCGGACGCCCGCCGCGCCGCCGCCGTCACCTCCTGCAACGGCCGCAGCACCCGTCCCGCCACCAGCCAGCCGCCCGCCATCCCCACCACCGTCAGCAGGGCCAGCGCGTACGCCGACGCGGTCAGCAGCGAGGTCAGGATCTCCTGCCGGGACGGGGCGTCCGAGCGGTGGCGCGGATTCGCCGACGTCAGCGGGTAGTTGGGGACGTACTTCATGCCGACGTACACCACGGCCAGGCAGAGCACGCCGGTGGTCACGGTGAACAGCGTGTAGCTCAGCGTCAGCCGCAGCCGGGCGGTCAGCCGGCGGGGGCGGCTCACACCGCGTCCAGGCGATAGCCGACACCGGGCACGGTGTGGATCACCCACGGCTCACCGAGACGCTTGCGCAGACCCGAGATGGTGATCCGGACCGCGTTGGTGAACGGGTCCGCGTGCTCGTCCCAGGCCCGCTCCAGCAGGTCCTCCGCGCTCACCACCCCGCCGCGCGCCGCCATCAGCACCTCCAGCACCGCGAACTGCTTGCGCGGCAGCGCGACGTAGCGTCCGTCCCGGAACACCTCGCGGCGGAACGGGTCCACCCGCAGGCCCGCGAACTCCAGCACCGGCGGGGCGGACTGCTCCGGGCGGCGCGCCAACGACCGCAGCCGCACCACCAGTTCCGCCAGGTCGAACGGCTTGGTCAGGTAGTCGTCCGCGCCCAGCTCGAACCCCGCGACCTTCTGGTCCAGCCGGGACGCCGCCGTCAGCATCAGCACCCGGCAGCCCAGCCCCGCCGCGACGATCCGCCGGCACACCTCGTCGCCCGACATCCCCGGCAGGTCCCGGTCCAGCACCACCACGTCGTACCGGTGCACCCCCAGCCGCTCCCAGGCCGCCTCGCCGTCCTCCGCCACGTCGCACGCGATCGCCGCCAACCGCAACCCGGCCTGCACCGCCTCGGCGAGGTACTCCTCGTCCTCCACCACCAGCACCCGCACGCACAGCTCCGCTCCTCGACGATCGGACATCCATTGAACCCGAGGTCGCATGTCGAAAACGTATGCGGAAACGCAGACGCCCCCGCAACAGCGCCCGCCCTGCAATGGAGCCCGGACATACGTGCACGGAGCAGGAGGCGAAGATGCGGAAGGTCACACGGCGGACGATCACCGGAGTGGGAGCGGCGGTGGCGCTCGGGGCGGTGGCGGCGTTCGTCGTGGGGGGATCGGAGCAGGTGCGGGCGGCCGACGGCGAGCTGGCCGCCGGCGTCTCGGCCAGCCCGTTCGACGACGGCTCGGCGGCGGTGAGCAGGCTCGACCCGGCGCTGCTGGCCGCGCTGCGCACCGCCGCCACCGATGCGAAGGCGCAGGGGATCGAGCTGCGGGTCACCTCGGGGTGGCGCAGCCGCAGCTACCAGCAGCGGCTGCTGGACGCGGCGGTGTCGAAGTACGGGAGTCTGGAGCTGGCGCGGCGGTACGTGAACACGCCGGAGAAGTCCGCGCACGTGTCCGGCAAGGCGGTGGACGTCGGGCCGACCGACGCGGACGACTGGTTGAACCGCAAGGGCGCCAAGTACGGCCTGTGCCAGGTGTACGCCAACGAGATGTGGCACTTCGAGCTGCTGACGACGCCGGGCGGCCACTGTCCGCCGCAGCTCCCGGACGCCGCCGGGTGAGCGGCGTCCGGGCGGCGGCGGTCAGCTCTCGGTGGCGCGGCGCAGGGCGGAGGCGAGCAGGGCCAGGTCGGTGGGGCCGTTGCCGAGTTCGCGGACGGGGCGGGGGGACGGGGCGGCGCCGTGGTCCTCCAGGCGCTGGGCGACGACGGTGGGGCGGAGCGTCGCGGTGCGCGGGATGCGGCCGCTGACCCGGGCGCCCTGGAAGGCGGTGACGGCGCCGTCGGGGCGGCGCAGGTAGCCGCGGCCGGGGGTGCTGCCGGGGAGGGCGGCGGCGTCGGGCAGGTCGATCAGCAGGTCGGAGTCGCCGGGCTGTTCGGTGCGCAGGGCGATTCGCAGCTGCGCGGCCTCGTCGAGTTCGGTGCCGACGGTGGTCTCCGGCGAGCCGGTGGTGGCGACCACGTGCACGCCGAGGCGGGCGCCGCGGGTGGCGGCGGCGGCCAGCGCGCGGGCCAGCGGGCGGCCGCCGGGGGAGGCGGGGCCGAGCAGCGCGTCGAAGTCGTCGACGACGACGATCAGGCGGGTGGGGACGGCGCCGGTGGCCGAGGCGTCGGGGGAGCGGCGGGGCTCGACCACGCGGCGCCGGTCCGCGGGGTCCTCGGCGGGGCCGCCGACCAGCGCGGGGGCCTTGTCGAAGACCCGCCGGGCGTGCCACTCGGTGAAGCCGAGGCCGTCGAACAGGGCTTCGCGGTGGGCGAGTTCGTCGAGCAGACGCTCGGCGGCGAGCAGTGCGCCGCGCGGATCCTCGGCGGCGTTGACGTGGTCGGTGACGTGCGGCAGGTCGGTGCAGCCGGTCAGGCCGCCCGTCCCGGCGCGGTCGCCGTCGATCATCAGCAGCGCCAGCCGGTCGGGGCTTTCGGAGACCGCGAGCGAGGCGGCCAGGCTGCGCAGCAGTTCGGACTTGCCGGAGCCGGGGCCGCCGCCGATCAGCAGGTGGTCGCCGTCCTCGGCGAGGTCGACGGAGCAGGTCTCCTCGCCGGCCGGGCCGCGCGCGGTGCCGAGCAGCGCGGCGGCGGCGCCCGCGCCGGCGGGCAGCGCCGTCCAGCTCTCGGCGAGCCGGGCGGGGGAGAGCGATTCGGAGCGCAGCAGGTCGAGCAGGCGCAGCGCCTCGGGCAGCGGCCCGCGGGCGGCCTCGGCCTCGGTGTCGGCCTCGCGCAGCGGGGCGAGGGTGCGGGCGAGGCGTTCGGCCCAGGCGGGGGAGACCGCGTCGAGGGCGATGTCGGTGACGCGTTCGCGGGCGCCGCCGACCGGGCGGTCGAGGGTGAGGCGGGTGGCGACCTCGCCGGTGATCAGGCCGAACGCGCCGAGCCCGGTGGGGAGTTCCTCGGGGGTGTCGGCGAGGCAGAGGACGAACACGCCGGCCGCGGGGCCCTGCCGGAGCAGCAGGCCGAGGGCGCGCCGGCCGGCCTCGGTGCCGGGGTCGCCGTCGACCAGGACGACGGTGGCGGGCACGGCGGAGGTCGCGGAGGCGAGTTCGGTGAGCCGGGCCTCGGCCTGCTCGGGGCCGAGGCCGAACAGCAGCCGGCAGGCCTGGTTGTGGGCGGGCCGCAGGTGGGGCAGCCACTGGGCCCAGGCCCAGTCCTCGGCGAGGTGCTCGGGGGCGATCACCACCAGGGCGAGGCCGCTGGGCGGGTGCAGCGCGGCGAGTTGGGCGAGCGCGGCGCGGGCCAGGCCGGTGAGGCGGTGGCGCGGGCCGGCCAGGCCGAGGCTGCCTGCGGTCTGCAGGTCGACGGTGGCGGGCACGGCGGGCAGCAGGGTGCCGGGGGCGGTGCCGGGGCCGCCGGGGAGGTCGGCGGTGCCGAGGCGCAGGGTGAGCGCGTCGGGGTGGTCGGGGCCGCGTTCCCACAGCCGGGGGCCGGTGCCGAGGGCGGCGAGCAGCAGGGCGGCCGGGTCGGGCCAGCGTTCGCGCTGGTTGGCGGCCTGCCGCAGGCGGGCGTTGGCGTGCTGGCGGTCGGCGTCGACGGCGGGCGGCTCGGGGCGGGTGCGGCGCAGCCAGCGGCCGCGGCGCTCGCCGGTGTCGGCGGCGGGCTCGGGTTCGGGCGCGGGGCCGGCCGGGCGGTGCGGGGCGGTGCGGGCGGTGGGGCGGGGGGCGAGCCGGAGCCGGCCCTCGCCGTCGGGGGTGGTGCGGGCCGCTATGTCGGCGGGGTGGGCGAGTTGGAGCGTGGACTCGCCGATCCGCAGCAGTGCGCCGGGCGCGAGTTCGGCGCTCTCCTCGCGCAGGTAGCGCTCGTCCAGCAGGGTGCCGTTGGTGGAGCCGAGGTCCTGGACGGTGGTGTGGCCGTCGGCGGTCAGGTGCAGGGCGAGGTGCAGCCGGGACACGTCGGGGTCGTCGAGCGGCACGTCGGCCTCGGTGGAGCGGCCGACCCGGATGCGTTCGCCGTGCAGGCGGTGGACGCCGCCGGCGTCGGGGCCGCCGACGACGCGCAGTTCGGCGGCGGGCCGGCCGGCGGTGTCCTCGGTGTCCGGGTCGGGTTCGCCGAGGGCGAGGACGGCGCCGTCGATCAGCGGCGGGTGGCCGAGCGGGAGCTGCTCGTCCAGGCGCTCCTCACCGGCGTACAGATGCACGTGGGTGGCGGACCGCGGGCCGCGGACGCCGACCGTGCCGGCCAGCGCGGTGGCGACGGCGCCGAGCGTGGTGCCGGCCGGCGCGGTGACCAGGACGTCGGCAGAGCTCCCGGGGCTGCTCGGGCCGCTGCGCGGTCGAAGGACGGTGAGCCGGATCTGCATCACGCCCGGGGTCCCTTCTGCACACGTGTGGTGCCTGCCATCCTGCCACTCGGGACGGACAGTCCGCGCACGGTACCGGATTTGACGATCTTGCGATGATCGACATGGTGAATCCGACGCCGAGTCAGGTCAAGGATGCCCCGGCACCCCACCTGGCCGACAGTGCGCGGCCGGGCCGGGCAACACCTCGGAAACCCGCCTGGGCACCGTTAGAGTTGCCGAAAACCGGGAGCCCTCGCGCGCGGGCGGTTCCCCTATGGCCCCGGCGCCGTTCACGGGAACGGGGGAGTGCCGGATCGCGGCCCCGGCAGCGGGCGCCGGGTGACCGAACGGAGTGCACAGGTGCGGCCTGTCGGAAGCAAGTACTTGCTCGAGGAGAGCCTCGGACGCGGAGCGACCGGCACGGTCTGGCGCGGCCGGGTGCGCGAGGACGTCGTCGTGCAGGGCCTCCAGCCCGGCCAGGCCGTCGCGGTGAAGGTGCTGCGCGAGGAGCTCGCCGCCGACCCCGACGTGGTGATGCGCTTCCTGCGCGAGCGCTCCGTCCTGCTGCGGCTGACCCACCCCAACATCGTGCGCACCCGCGACCTGGTGGTCGAGGGCGAGCTGCTCGCCCTGGTGATGGACCTGATCGACGGCCCCGACCTGTACCGCTACCTGCGCGAGTCCGGCCCGCTGTCGCCGATCGCCGGCGCGCTGCTGATGGCGCAGATCGCCGACGCGCTGGCCGCCAGCCACGCCGACGGCGTGGTGCACCGGGACCTGAAGCCCGCCAACGTGCTGCTGGCCACCCTGGCCGTGGACGGCGGCGAGCAGATGTACCCGATGCTCACCGACTTCGGCATCGCCCGGCTCGCCGACTCCCCGGGCATCACCCGCACCCACGAGTTCGTCGGCACCCCCGCGTACGTCGCCCCGGAGTCCGCCGACGGCCGCCCGCAGACCACCGCGGTGGACGTCTACGGCGCCGGCATCATGCTGTACGAACTGGTCACCGGCCGCCCGCCGTTCCAGGGCGACAACCCGATGGCGGTCCTCCAGGCCCACCTCGCGCAGGAGCCCGAGCGCCCGCGCACCATGCCCGAACCGCTGTGGACGGTGGTCGAGCGCTGTCTGCGCAAGGACCCGGCCGAGCGGCCCACCGCCGTCTCGCTGGCCGAGGCGCTGCGGGTGGTGGCGGCCGGCATCGGCGTGCACTCCTCCCCGGCGGCCGTGGACGCCGCCCTCTCGGTCGGCGCGCTGCTGCTGCCCGACCCGGCACTGGCCCCGCCCGCGCCGGCCCACGACCCGACGTTCGGCGGCGCCGGCTACGACCCGGCGGCCGCCACCCAGGTCATGACGCACCAGCAGGCCGTCCCGGGCGCCGAGGACCGCACCCGGCTGATGAGCCAGCAGCCGCCCGTGCCGCCCGCCGACCGCACCAGGGTGATGCCGTCGATGCCGCCCGCCCCGGAGCCGCAGCCGGACGGGCCGCACCCGTGGCAGACGCAGCTTCAGGCCGCCCGGGACCGCAACGAGCAGACCCGGATCGGCTATTTCGAGCCGGAGGACCTGGCCGACCCGCAGGTCGCGCCCCGCCCGTACCAGGCCGGCCAGTACCCGTCGCCCGGGCAGCGCCCGCCGGTCGCCCCGCCGCCGTACCAGGGGCAGCAGCAGCCGCCGCAGCCCGGCGGCGGCCGGTACGCCCCGCAGCAGGGCCCGTACCAGCCGCAGCCCGGCCGGCACCCGCAGCAGGGCGGCGGCCGGCCGGGCGACCCGCGCCCGCCGCAGGGCCACGGCGGCCGCCCGCCGGTCGCCCCGCCGCCGTACCAGGCGCAGCAGGCCGGCCCGCCGCCCGGCTACGACGGCCGGCCGCAGGGCCACGGGGCGCCGCAGCGCCGGGCCGAGCCGGCCCCGCCGCGCCGCCAGGAGCCGCCGTACCGGGAGCCGGAGCCGCCCCGCGAGCGGGAGCGCGAGCGCGAGCGGCGGGAGCCGCGTCCGCGCAGCCGCAACCGGATGTGGATCCCGGGCCTGGGCTGCGCGAAGGGCTGCCTGGTGGTGCTGGTGGTGCTGGCGCTGGGCTGCCTGGCGCTGTGGAACTTCACGCCGCTGCCGCACTACTGGGACAACGTGGTGAGCTGGTTCGACTCGGCCCGGTCGTGGGTCAGCAGCCATACCGGCAACTAGAATTGACGCTTTGTCGACAATCTCGCGAAATTCCATCGGATCGGAACCGCTCCGGGGGCCCTCCACGGCCCCCGGAGCCCGCTCGGGCGCGTAGGTTGTTCGTCGAGCACCGACCTCACGAGCCCACGGAGCAGCATTGGCACGCAAGATCGGCAGCCGGTACACGGTCCACCAGGTGATCGGCCGCGGCTCGGCCGGCACGGTGTGGCTCGGCGAGGGCCCGGACGGGCCGGTGGCGGTGAAGCTGCTGCGCGAGGACCTGGCCGCCGACCAGGTGCTGGTCGGCCGCTTCGTCCAGGAACGCACCGCCCTGACCTGCCTCGACCACCCCAACGTGGTCGGGGTGCACGACATGGTCGTGGACGGCAGCGACCTCGCCCTGGTGATGGACCTCGTCCAGGGCACCGACCTGCGCACCCGGCTGGACCGCGACGGCGTGCTCGCCCCGCTGGTCGCCGCCTCGGTGATCGCCGACGTCGCGGACGGCCTGGCCGCCGCGCACGCCGCCGGCATCGTGCACCGCGACGTCAAGCCCGAGAACGTGCTGCTCGACCTGGCCGCCCCGGCCGGCCCCGGCGGCGCCCCGCGCGCCAAGCTCACCGACTTCGGCATCGCCCGCCTGGTCGACGCCCCGCGCCGCACCCGGGCCACCCGGATCATCGGTACCCCCGACTACCTGGCCCCCGAGATCATCGAGGGCCTGGAGCCGCGCGCCGCCGTCGACATCTACGCCCTCGCCACCGTGCTGTACGAGCTGCTCACCGGCGCCACCCCGTTCGGCGGCGGCCACACCGGCGCGGTGCTGCGCCGGCACGTCACCGAGAACGTCCCGCCGGTCGAGGGGATGCCGGACGGCCTGTGGCGGATCATCTCCGAATGCCTGGCCAAGGCCCCCGCCTCCCGGCTGCGCGCCGCCGAGCTGGCCTCCCGGCTGCGCGAGCTGCTGCCCGAGCTGGCCGACGTCGACCCGCTCGCGGTGCCCGTGCCGCGGACCGCCACCGAGGACGCCCCCAGCCCCGGCGAGGCCGTGTACGCCGAGGCGGACACCGGCCGCGGCACCCACCGCCGCCGCCGCGGCCCCGCCGTCCCGCTGGTGCCCGGGCCCACCCCCGACTCCACCCGCGACACCCACACCAGCCTGCGCCGCCCGTCCGCCGGCGAGCTCGCCTCCTACGCGGAGGAGTCCCGCGCCCAGCGCACCCAGCCCGCGCCCGGCGCCCACCGGCGCACCCGCGCCCAGCTGATCCGCCGCCGCCGCACCCTGGCCGTGCTGATCGCCGTGGTCCTGCTGCTCGCCGGGGCCGCGGCCGCCTGGACGGCGTTCGCCGCCGAGCCCCCCGCGCCCGCCGCCGGAGCGGTGCTCGGCACCTGGTACCCCCGGTTGTAGCCGAGCCCCCCCGGCGAACCATTACCCTTGTGGCGTGGCAGCCGTCGATCCTTCCGAAGAGCTCAAGAACCTCGACTCGACCATGGCGTCGATCGAGGCAGTCCTCGACCTGGACAAGATCCGGGCCGATATCGCGACCCTGGAGGAGGAGGCAGCCGCCCCCACCCTGTGGGACGACGTCGCGAACGCACAGAAGGTCACCAGCAGGCTCTCCTTCCTCCAGGGCGAGCTGCGCAAGGTCGAGACCCTCCGCGGCCGGGTCGAGGACCTGGGCGTCCTGTTCGAGCTCGCCGAGGCCGAGGACGACGCGGACACCCGCGTCGAGGCCGAGAACGAGCTGGTGGCCGTCAAGAAGGCCGTCGAGGAGCTGGAGGTGCGTACGCTGCTCTCCGGCGAGTACGACGCCCGCGAGGCCCTCGTCAACATCCGCGCCGAAGCGGGTGGCGTGGACGCCGCCGACTTCGCCGAGCAGCTGATGCGCATGTACCTGCGCTGGGCCGAGCGGCACGGCTATCCGACCGAGGTCTACGACACCTCGTACGCCGAAGAAGCCGGCATCAAGTCCGCGACCTTCACCGTCAAGGCCCCCTACGCCTACGGCACCCTCTCCGTCGAGCAGGGCACCCACCGCCTGGTGCGCATCTCCCCGTTCGACAACCAGGGCCGCCGGCAGACCTCCTTCGCCGGCGTCGAGGTGCTCCCCGTCGTCGAGCAGGCCGACCACGTCGACATCGACGAGGGCGACCTGCGCATCGACGTGTACCGCGCCTCCGGCCCCGGCGGCCAGGGCGTCAACACCACCGACTCCGCAGTCCGCATCACCCACCTGCCCACCGGCGTGGTGGTCTCCTGCCAGAACGAGCGCTCGCAGATCCAGAACAAGGCCTCGGCGATGAACGTCCTCCAGGCCAAGCTGCTGGAGCGGCGCCGCCAGGAGGAGCGCGCCGCGATGGACGCGCTCAAGGACAGCGGCAGCTCCTGGGGCAACCAGATGCGCTCCTACGTCCTGCACCCGTACCAGATGGTCAAGGACCTGCGCACCGAGCACGAGGTCGGCAACCCGCAGTCCGTGCTGGACGGCGACATCGACGGCTTCATCGAGGCCGGCATCCGGTGGCGCAAGCAGCGCGAGAGCTGACGCTGCGAGGGAGGGTGCCGGTCGAGATGAACGTTGAGCGCGGCATCGAGGCCGGCATCCGGTGGCGCAAGCAGCGCGAGAGCTGACGCTGCGAGGGAGGAGGCCGGTCGAGATGAACGTTGAACGCGGCATCGAGGCCGGCATCCGCCGACGCAGGCAGCGCGAGAGCTGACAGGCACGAACAGTAAGGGCCCCACCGCTTCGAGCGGTGGGGCCCTTCCCGTTCGTACAGGTTCCGGGTCAGCGCATCAGCAGCGCCAGCGCGAGCACTGCGGCGCACAGGACGGCCAGGAGCACCGTCGGGTTGAGCGTGGCGAACGGCCCGTGCTGCTCCTGCTGGAGCCGGGCGCGGTTGGCGCGACACACCGGGCAGCGGCCGTCGATGACGCGGCCGTTGCAGTTGGCGCACACCAGTTGGTCGCAGGTCATGCGTGTCCTCCTTGCTGCATAAGCCAACGTGCCGGAGGCGGCTTCGGTTCCGACTCTCCTACCACTGTGCCAGGTTCCGGACACCTGGGCCCCCGGTGGGGAAGGGTTGTCGATCTGTGACGTAGCTCGCAATTCCGGGCCCGGATCGGAACCCGGTCACCCGAAACCCCGGGCGGTAGTCGCCCGGTTACTGCGGGTACGCAAGGACGTCGCGTAAGGTCACTGGCTCCGATCCACCTAGGATGGCCCCCGTGATGCAGCCGTGATCAGATTCGACAACGTCTCCAAGACCTATCCCAAGCAGAACCGTCCGGCCCTGGACAACGTCTCGCTGGAGATCGAGAAGGGCGAGTTCGTCTTCCTGGTCGGTTCGTCCGGTTCCGGCAAGTCGACGTTCCTGCGCCTGTGCCTGCGCGAGGAGCGCCCGTCCACCGGCGCGGTGCACGTGCTGGGCAAGGACCTGGGCAAGCTCTCCAACTGGAAGGTGCCGCACATGCGGCGCCAACTGGGCACGGTCTTCCAGGACTTCCGCCTGCTGCCGAACAAGACCGTGGGGCAGAACGTGGCGTTCGCCCTGGAGGTCATCGGCAAGCCGAAGAGCGCCATCAACAAGGTGGTGCCCGAGGTGCTCGACCTGGTCGGCCTCGGCGGCAAGGAGGAGCGGATGCCCGGCGAGCTGTCCGGCGGTGAGCAGCAGCGCGTGGCGATCGCCCGGGCGTTCGTGAACCGGCCGATGCTGCTGATCGCCGACGAGCCGACCGGAAACCTCGACCCGCAGAACTCGGTCGGCATCATGAAGCTGCTGGACCGGATCAACCGGACCGGCACCACCGTGCTGATGGCCACTCACGACCAGGCGATCGTCGACCAGATGCGCAAGCGCGTCATCGAGCTCGACAAGGGTCTGCTGGTCCGCGACCAGGCCCGCGGCGTCTACGGCTACCAGAGCTAGAAGAGAGAAGCATGCGCGCCCAGTTCGTTCTGTCGGAGATCGGCGTCGGTCTCCGCCGCAACCTGACCATGACGATCGCCGTCGTGGTCAGTGTCGCGCTCTCGCTCGCCCTCGCCGGTGCCTCGCTGCTGGTCCGCGACCAGGTCAACTCCATGAAGGACTACTGGTACGACAAGGTCGAGGTCAGCATCTACTTCTGCGCGAAGGCGGACCACAACTCGCCCCAGTGCGCGGCCGGTGCGGCCACCGACGACCAGATCCAGGCGGTCAAGGCCGAGCTGGACAAGCACACCGAGCTGGTCCAGAGCGCCACCTTCGAGAGCCCGCAGGAGGCGTACCAGCACTTCAAGGAGTCCAACCCGGACAACCCGCTGCTCCAGGCGGTCGGGGGGGACTCGCTGCCGGCGTCCTGGCGGGTCAAGCTCAACGACCCGACCAAGTACGACGTGATCCAGAGCCAGTTCGCGGGCAAGCCCGGCGTCAAGTCGGTCGAGGACCAGCGCAAGATCCTGGAGAACCTGTTCGGCCTGCTGCGCGGCCTGCAGACCGCGGCGTTCGTGATCATGGCGCTGATGCTCTGCGTGGCGCTGCTGCTGATCGTCAACACCGTTCGCGTCTCGGCGTTCAGCCGGCGGCGTGAGACCGGCATCATGCGACTGGTCGGCGCGTCCAACTTCTATGTGCAGATGCCGTTCATCGCGGAGGCCGCGTTCGCCGCGCTGCTCGGTGCGGCGCTGGCGTCGCTGCTGCTGGTGGGCGGGCACTTCTTCGTCCAGGGATGGCTGGCGAAGAAGGTGCTGTTCATCAACTTCATCGGCCTGTCCTCGGTGTTGGCGGTCATTCCGCTGCTCGTGGTGGTCGGTATGGCGATGGCCGGCATCGCGGCGTTCTTCACCCTCCGCAAGTACCTGAAGGTCTGACGGTCCGTCGGAGCATCCGGCGAGTGGGCCTACACTCGCCGGTATGCCGACCGCACCGCGAGTACGCCAGGGGATGACCCTCGGCCTGGTGTTCGGCGCCGTGCTGTTCGCCGGAGCCGCTTCCGGGGCCTGGGGCGAGCCGATCGGTTCGCCCCGGGCCCCGTCGTCGTCCGACGGGGCCCGCGGCACCGACCTGTCCGGCGCCGATCTGAGCCCGCAGGAGGCCCGGCAGCTGGTCGGCGCCAGCGGCGACCGGTGGGCGGCGTACCTCAGCCCGCAGCAGTACCGGGACTTCACCGGCGGCCGCTACCCGGGCGTCGGACTGTCCGTGGACCGCGCCGCCGACGGCCCCACCGAGGTGGCCGAGGTGCTGCCGGGTTCGCCCGCCGCCCGGGCCGGCATCACCGCCGGCGAGAAGCTGGTCAGCGTGGACGGCGTCCCGGCCGACCGGCTGCCGGTCACCGAACTGGTGTCGCGGCTGCGCGGCGACCGGGCCGGCAGCGCGGTCGCGGTCGGGGTGCAGGACGTCGACGGGCAGGTGCGCGAACTCCGGCTGACCCGGGCCGAACTGGCCGCCCGCGAGGTCGAGGTCGACCACCCCCGCCCCGGGGTGGCGCGGATCGCGGTGCACGCCTTCACCGAGGGCGTGGCCGACCAGGTGCGCGCCGCCGCGTCCGGCGCCTGCGGCGTGGTCCTGGACCTGCGCGGCAACTCCGGCGGCCTGGTCGAGGAGGCCGTCGGCGCGGCCTCCGTGTTCCTCGACGGCGGCCCGGTGGCCACCTACCAGGCGCGCGGCGAGCACCGCGAGCTGACCGCCGCCCCCGGCGGCGACACCGCCGTCCCGCTGGTGGTGCTGGTCGACGGCGGCACCATGAGCGCCGCCGAACTCCTGGCCGGCGCCCTGCAGGACCGCTCCCGGGCGCTCCTGGTCGGCGAGCGCACCTTCGGCAAGGGCACCGTCCAGCAGCCCAGCCGGCTCGCCGACGGCTCGGTGGTCGAACTCACCGTCGGCCGCTACCAGACCCCCGCCG
Source organism: Kitasatospora sp. NPDC092948 (assembly GCF_044754805.1). NCBI lineage: Bacteria > Bacillati > Actinomycetota > Actinomycetes > Kitasatosporales > Streptomycetaceae > Kitasatospora > Kitasatospora sp. NPDC092948. The sequence goes on from NZ_JBIVPU010000011.1 coordinate 41,762, forward strand.
GCCGCTCCCCGGACGGCACCGGCGTCCAGCCCGACGTCCCCGCCCCCGCCGGCGACGACGCCGGGACGGACGCCCTGGCACTGAAGGTACTGGAGGGGCTGAGCCCGTCCGGCGCGCCGTAAAGGGGCTGCCGAGGCCGCCCCCGAGGTGCGAGAATGACCGAGCTATGGCAAAGGAAACGGGCAAGAAGCTGGTCGCGCAGAACAAGAAGGCGCGGCACGAGTACACCATCCTCGACACCTACGAGTGCGGCATGGTGCTCACCGGAACCGAGGTCAAGTCGCTCCGCGAGGGCCGGGCCAACCTGGTCGACGGCTACGCGTACATCCAGGGCGGCGAGGCCTGGATCGACAACGTCTTCATCCCCGAGTACACCCAGGGCACCTGGACCAACCACTCGGCGCGCCGCAAGCGCAAGCTGCTGCTGCACAAGATGGAGATCCGCAAGCTCGAGTCCAAGGCCAAGGAGACCGGCCACACCCTGGTCCCGCTGTCCCTGTACTTCAAGGACGGCCGCGCCAAGATCGAGATCGCCCTCGCCGTCGGCAAGAAGCTCTACGACAAGCGGCAGACCCTGCGCGAGCGCCAGGACCGCCGCGAGTCCGACCGCGCGGTGGCCGCGGTCCGCCGCCGGCAGGGCTGACCGGCCGACTCCCGGCAGCACGTGTCGCAGGTTCGTCACCGTCCCGCCCGTCGGGCCGCTGGGCCGCGGTCCGGACGCCTACCATCCCGGAGTGGACATCTCGCTTCTGGACGGGTGGTTCCCGTGGGCGGTGCGCGCGCTGGCCGTTGCCGCGCTGCTGGCCGTGATCTGTCGCCGCGAGCGCCCCTGGTGGCGGCGCCGACTGCCGGTGGCGGCCGGCGTGGCCGGCGGGGCGGCGGCGCTGCTGGCGGTCGGGGTGGTGGAGCTGTCCGGCATCACCGATCCGCTGCCGACGACGCTCTGGGTCTGGCTCGGCGTGGCGCTGCTGGCCGTCCTGGCCCCGGTGCTGGGCCGGCGCGGGTCGCGCTGGTGGCAGTGGGCGGCGGCGCCCGTCGCGGTGCTGCTGGCGGTGCTGGCCGGGGCGAACACGCTGAACGCGGCGACCGGCTACTACCCGACGGTCGGTGACGCGGTCGGCGAGCTCTCCGGCGCCCCGGTGCCCGACCAGATGACCCTGGACCAGGCCCTGCACACCACCGGCCGCACCGGCACCGGCCGGGTGGTCGCGGTGGACGTCCCCGCCGTGCCGAGCGGCTTCGCGCACCGGCAGGAGCTGGTGTACCTGCCGCCGGCCTGGTTCCGCAGCAAGGCGCGGCCCAAGCTGCCGGTGGTGGAGATGGTCGGGGGCGAGTTCGCCGCCCCCGACAACTGGGTGCGGGCCGGCAACGCGGTGAAGACCGCCGACGAGTACGCGGCCGAGCACAACGGCTTCGCCCCGGTGCTGGTGTTCGCGGACGCCACCGGCGGCTTCAAGGTCGACACCGAGTGCGTGGACGGCCCGGCCGGGAACGCCGCCGACCACCTGGTCAAGGACCTGCCGAAATACGTCGAGAAGACCTTCAACGCGTCCGCCGACCCGAAGAAGTGGGCGATGGCCGGCTGGTCGATGGGCGGTACCTGCGCGATCACCCTGACCGCCGCCCACCCCGAGGTGTTCGGCCACTTCCTGGACATCTCCGGCGACCTCGGCCCGTACATCGGCGACAAGCAGCAGACCATCGAGAAGCTGTACGGCGGCAACGCCGCCGCCTGGGCCGCGTACGACCCGCAGACCGTCCTGGCCGCGCACCGCGGCAAGTACCGGGGCGTCACCGGCATGTTCGAGGTCGGCGACCAGGAGAGCGGGCAGCTCGCGCACGCCAAGCTGCTGGAGGCGGCGGCCGGGAAGGCCGGGCTGACCACCCGGCTGAGCGTCGAGCCCGGGCGGCACGCCTGGCAGTTCGCCGCAGGTGCGTTCGAACGCCAGCTGCCTTGGCTGGCCCAGCAGTTGGGCACCCCGGGGGCGGTCGGGAAGAACCCGCCGGCCGCCGCCGGTTAATGCGCTGGACCCTTGACGCGCCGCCCGAGTACTATGGCAGCGCATCACCCGGAGGGCCCGCCCACCGGGAGCTGTTTGTCAAAAAAACATGGGGATGATCGGTTTCGACAGTGGCTGTCGAAACAGGAGAAGCGAGCCGAGGAACGCGGCAATGATCTCGTTAACCATCTGTCGCAAAAAAATAATCGCCAACTCTAAGCGCGATTCCCAGCAGTTCGCTCTCGCTGCCTGATCAGCGAAAGTGAATGGGTGTCAGCCCGGGGCGTTCCCGACCCGGATCCTGGCATAATCTAGGGAACTCAACCTTCCACCCCGGCCGCGGGGGTGGCGGGGAAATCAAACAGTGGCTGGGCCTGTTGGCGGCTTGTCCGCGTGACCGCCAGGGCCGAGAAACTCACAGCGGACTGCGCTCGGAGAAGTCCTGAATCCTCTCCACTGGACCCGGGTTCGATTCCCGGCATCTCCACCACCCCATGTGCATCGCAGAGCCGTCCTCCGTCCGGAGGGCGGCTCTCGTGCGTTCCGGGCCGTCCGAGTGCGGGGGTGCTCGTCCGGGGAACAGTTCATCCCGTAAGATCGTCCGTCCGCCTTTTTCTCCGCACCTCTGGGGGCTCCTTGGGCGCGCACGGCTCTGCCGAGCACCACACCGACACTGTCCGCGACCGCGAGATCGCGGGGGAGCAGCAACACCTCGACACCGTCTACCAACGGCTGGAGGAGAAGCTCGCCGAGGCGGAGTACATCCTGGAGGACGCCGCGAAGCGCGTGCAGGTCGGGACACCCGGCGCGCTCGCCGAACGCGACGCCCAGGTGTACCGCGCGGGCGCGCACCTGCAGCGGCTCAACAACGAGTTCGAGGACTTCCTCTTCGGGCGCATCGACCTCCAGCAGGCCGACGCCCCCGAGGAGCACGGAATCCCCTCGCAGACGCCGATGGACCCGGCCGACCCGGTGGTCGCCGAGAGTCTGCACATCGGCCGGCTCGGCGTGCTCGACGCCGAGTTCGGCCCGCTGGTGATCGACTGGCGGGCCCCGGCGGCCGCACCGTTCTACCGGGCCACCCCGCTGGAGCCCGGCCGGGTGATCCGCCGCCGGGTGATCCGCTCCAAGGGCCGTAAGGTCATCGGCGTCGAGGACGACCTGCTGCGCCCCGACCTGACCCCGACGCTGGACGGCGAGGAACTCGCCGTGGTCGGCGACGGCGCGCTGATGGCGACGCTGGGCCGGGCCCGCGGCCACACGATGCGCGACATCGTGTCGTCCATCCAGAAGGAACAGGACGAGGTGATCCGGGCCGCCGCGGCCGGCGCCACCCTGGTCACCGGCGGCCCCGGCACCGGCAAGACCGCCGTCGCCCTGCACCGCGCCGCGTTCCTGCTCTACCAGGACCGCCGCCGCTACGCGGGCGGCATCCTGGTGGTCAGCCCGACGCCGCTGCTGGTCTCCTACACCGAGGGCGTGCTGCCCTCGCTGGGCGAGGAGGGCCAGGTGGCGATCCGCGCGGTCGGCAGCCTGGTCGACGGCATCGAGGCCACCCGCTACGACAGCCCCGAGGTGTCCCGGATCAAGGGCTCCTCGCGGATGGTGCAGCTGCTGCGCCGGGCCGCCCGGGCGGCCCTGGAGCTGGGCGCGCCGAACGAGCTGAAGGTGTTCGCCCGCGGCCAGGCGCTGCGGCTGGACGCCGGCCGGCTGAAGACCGTGCGCGGCAACGTGGTGGGCGGCGGCGGCACCCCGCTGAACCTGCTGCGCCCGCGGGCCCGCCGCCTGCTGCTGGACGCGCTCTGGTCGGAGGCGGTCCGCGACCTGCCGAAGCCGGTCAGCTACGCCGAGCGCGAGCAGCGCCAGGAGGAACGCGAGTCCTTCGACGAGTACGTCTCGGACGAGGCGGCGTTCCTGGACTTCCTGGACGCCTGGTGGCCGGCCGTCACCCCGCGCCGGGTGCTGGCCACGCTGCGCCAGCACCGGCACACCAACCGGATCGCCCGCCGCGCCGTCACCCCGGAGGAGTCCCGCCTGCTGGCGGCGTCCTGGCGGCACCTGGACGACCGGGGCGCCGGCGAGCTGTCGGCGCACGACGTCGCGCTGGTGGACGAGCTGCAGGTGCTGCTCGGCGAGCCGGCCCGCCCGAAGGTCCGCGAGGTCGACGCGATCGACCTGCTGACCGGCCTGGAGGAGGTCACCACCTACGGCGAGCGGGCCTACGGCCGGCGTGAGCGCGAGCGTGTTCCGGAGGAGCGCCGCGAGTACGCGCACGTGATCGTCGACGAGGCGCAGGACCTCACGCCGATGCAGTGGCGGATGATCGGCCGCCGCTCCCGGATGGCGACCTGGACGATCGTCGGCGACCCGGCGCAGTCGTCCTGGCCGTTCCCCGAGGAGGCGCAGGCGGCGATGGGCGAGGTGCTGGCGGGCAAGCCGCGCCGCCGGCACACGCTGACGGTGAACTACCGCAACCCGGCGGAGATCGCCGAGGTGGCGGCGAAGGTGCTGGCGCTGGCCGCGCCGGGCACCCCGTCGCCGAGCGCGGTCCGGGCGACCGGCGTGCACCCGCGGTTCGCGGCGGTCCGGGAGACCGACGCGGAGTCCTTCGGCCGGGCCGCCCGGGCCGAGCTGGAGCGGCTGCTGGCCGAGGTGGACGGCACCGTCGCGATCGTCGTCCCGATGGACCGCCGTGCCGAGGCCGCGGCCTGGGCCGAGGGCCTGGGCGGGCGGGTGGTGGCGCTGGGCAGCCTGGAGGCCAAGGGCCTGGAGTACGACGCCACCGTGGTCGCCGACCCGACCGGCATCGCGGGCGAGTCCGAGGCGGGCCTGCGGGTGCTGTACGTGGCGCTGACCCGCGCCACCCAGCGGCTGACGGTGCTGTCCGGCCCGGACGACCTGCCGGACGCCGCCGGAGTCCCGGCCCTGCTGAAGTAACGCGAAGGCCCCCACCAGGAGGTGGGGGGCCTTCGTGAAGCTGAACACCGACCCGCCATGCTCGCCTCGCGGCAAGTGGTCCCTCGAAGGGACGAAGGTTGGGCCCGGGGGCTTGGATCGAGCCGGTGCCGTTCCAATGTAACGCATCCGGGCCCGTGGGCAAGGAGGCCGCCGGTCGGGGCCGGGCCCGGTTTGTCGGATCCGCACACTCAATGAACGTTATTTCTGGCTAGCCCTCGGTAGGTGCGACGATCGAGTCCTAGCATGCTGCGCGATTACCAGGCCGTACACGGTCTGCTGATTCTAGGAAGAAGGACGTCGATGGCGACGGTGCCCAGTGTCTCGAACTCGATCACGGTCCGGTTGGAGGTGCCGGCCACCGGCAACGCGGTGAGCTCCATCACCACCGCGGTCGAGTCCTCCGGCGGGTCGGTCACCGGCCTCGACGTCACCGCCTCCGGCCTGGAGGCGCTGCGGATCGACGTCACCGTGGCGGCGTCCTCGGTGGCGCACGGCCAGGAGATCGTGGAGAAGCTCCGCACGATCGACGGCGTCACCATCGGCAAGGTCTCCGACCGTACGTTCCTGATGCACCTCGGCGGCAAGATCGAGATGTCCTCGAAGCTGCCGATCCGCAACCGCGACGACCTCAGCATGATCTACACCCCGGGTGTGGCCCGGGTCTGCATGGCGATCGCGGAGAACCCCGAGGACGCCCGCCGCCTGACCATCAAGCGCAACTCGGTCGCGGTGGTCACCGACGGCTCGGCGGTGCTGGGCCTGGGCAACATCGGCCCGCAGGCCGCGCTGCCGGTGATGGAGGGCAAGGCGGCGCTGTTCAAGCGCTTCGCCGGCATCGACGCGTGGCCGCTCTGCCTGGACACCCAGGACGCCGACGAGATCGTGGCGATCGTCAAGGCCATCGCCCCGGGCTTCGCCGGCATCAACCTGGAGGACATCTCCGCGCCGCGCTGCTTCGAGATCGAGGCCCGGCTGCGCGAGGCGCTGGACATCCCGGTCTTCCACGACGACCAGCACGGCACCGCGATCGTGGTGCTGGCCGCGCTGACCAACGCGCTGAAGGTGGTCGGCAAGGAGATCGGCGAGATCCGGGTGGTGATGAGCGGCGCCGGCGCCGCCGGCACCGCGATCCTCAAGCTGCTGATGGCCGCGGGCGTCGCCCACGCCACCGTGGCGGACGTGCAGGGCGTGGTCCACCTGGGCCGTGAGGACCTGAACGAGAACCTGCGCTGGATCGCCGAGAACACCAACCGCTCCGGCCGCACCGGCACCCTCAAGGAGGCGGTGGCCGGCGCCGACGTGTTCATCGGCGTCTCCGCCCCGAACGTGCTGGACGGCGACGACCTGGCCACCATGGCGAAGGACGCGATCGTCTTCGCGCTGGCCAACCCCGACCCGGAGGTCGACCCGGCGGTGGCCCGGCAGACCGCCGCGGTGGTCGCCACCGGCCGCAGCGACTTCCCGAACCAGATCAACAACGTGCTGGTCTTCCCGGGTGTCTTCCGCGGCCTGCTGGACGCCCAGTCCAGCAGCGTCGACACCGAGATGATGCTGGCCGCCGCCCGCGCGCTGGCCACCACCGTCACGGACGACGAGCTGAACCCGAACTACATCATCCCCAGCGTCTTCCACCCGGGTGTCGCCAAGACCGTCGCCTCGGCCGTCCGGGACGCCGCCGTGGCGGCCCGTGGCGACGCGGAGACGGCCCCCTCGAAGCCCACCCCGGGCATCGTCGGAACGCTCGACACCGCCGCGTTCCCGGCCGTTCAGCTCTGAGTCGGTGAGCGCCCGGCGCGTTCGCCGCACCCCGAATGCGGCGAACGTGCCGGATCCCTTGCGACACAAGGGAAAGGGGCGTGTTTGGGCTTGTCGGTGCCAGGGCGTACGGTAGCCCTGCGACGGGGTGGCGTGTCCGACAAGTACGGAACGTCCCTTGTTGTGCCACGGCGTGTCGTCCCGGCCGCCGCCCGCCCCGGACACCCCGGAGCCGACGGAGCGTCACACCTCTGTCCGGCGGACGCTGTTCGGGTCAACCACGCCGGTGCCCGATTGGCTTTCTCAGTGCCGGTCGGGGCAGGATTCGTACCCAGGCGGGCAGTTTGCGGCGCTTCGCGGTGCGAGCCCGGCCCCTGACCACCCCTCGCCTGAACGAGCACCGTCGCGCGGACCGGCCACGCCTCCGCGCACGGCAGAGCAACAGACCACAGGAGTACACATGAACCGCAGTGAGCTGGTGGCCGCGCTGGCCGAGCGCGCCGAGGTGACCCGCAAGGACGCCGACGCCGTGCTGGCCGCCTTCGCCGAGATCACCGGCGAGGTCGTCGCCAAGGGCGACGAGAAGGTCACCATCCCCGGTTTCCTGACCTTCGAGCGCACCCTGCGCGCCGCCCGCACCGCCCGCAACCCGCAGACCGGCGAGCCGATCCAGATCGCCGAGGGCTTCAGCGTCAAGGTGAGCGCCGGCTCGAAGCTGAAGGAAGCCGCGAAGGGCAAGTGACCCTCCGCTGAACGCACCGGTGGCCGGTCTCCCCGAGGGGAGACCGGCCACCGGCCTTTTGGCGCCCGTGTGTCAGGCGGTCAGCTGGACCTCGGCCGGCTCGACGTCCGACGGCAGCTCGATGTGCGCGCCCAGGTCGCGCAGCTTGTCCATGAAGTTCTCGTAGCCGCGGTTGATCAGGTCGATGCCGTGCACCGTGGAGGTGCCCTCGGCGGCCAGCGCCGCGATCAGGTACGAGAAGCCGCCGCGCAGGTCGGGGATGACCAGCTCGCCGCCCATCAGCTTGGACGGGCCGGAGACCACCGCGGAGTGCTTGAAGTTGCGCGCGCCGAACCGGCACGGGGTGCCGCCCAGGCACTCGCGGTACAGCTGGATGTGCGCGCCCATCTGGTTCAGCGCACCGGTGAAGCCCAGCCGGGACTCGTACACCGTCTCGTGCACGATCGACAGGCCGGTGGCCTGGGTCAGCGCCACCACCAGCGGCTGCTGCCAGTCGGTCTGGAAGCCCGGGTGCACGTCGGTCTCCAGGGCGATCGCCTTGAGCTCGCCGCCCGGGTGCCAGAACCGGATGCCCGCGTCGTCGATCTCGTAGGCGCCGCCGACCTTCCGGAAGGTGTTCAGGAAGGTCATCATCGGGATCTGCTCGGCGCCCCGGACGTAGATGTCGCCCTTGGTGGCCAGCGCGGCGCACGCCCAGGAGGCCGCCTCCAGGCGGTCCGGCAGCGCCCGGTGGGTGTAGCCGTCGAGCTCGTCCACACCGGTGATCAGGATGGTGCGGTCGGTGCCCAGCGAGATGATCGCGCCCATCTTCTGCAGCACGCAGATCAGGTCGACGATCTCCGGCTCGATCGCGGCGTTGCGCAGCTCGGTGACGCCCTCGGCGAGCACCGCCGTCAGCAGCACCTGCTCGGTGGCGCCGACCGACGGGTACGGGAGCTCGATCTTGGTGCCGCGCAGCCGCTGGGTGGCCACCAGGTAGGTGCCCTGCGGGTGCTTCTCGATGGTCGCGCCGAACTGGCGCAGCACCTCGAAGTGGAAGTCGACGGGCCGGCCGCCGATGTCGCAGCCGCCCAGGCCCGGGATGAACGCGTGGCCGAGGCGGTGCAGCAGCGGGCCGCAGAACAGGATCGGGATGCGCGAGGAGCCGGCGTGCGCGTCGATGTCCGCCACGTTGGCGCTCTCGACGTGCGACGGGTCGAGGATCAGCTCGCCCTCCTCGTCGCCGGTGCGGACGGTGACCCCGTGCAGCTGCAGCAGGCCGCGGACGACCTTGACGTCCCGGATGTCCGGAACGCTGCGCAGTCTGCTGGGGCCCTGGCCGAGCAGTGCGGCGACCATGGCCTTGGGGACCAGGTTCTTGGCGCCGCGGATCTGGATCTCGCCTTCGAGCGGGTTTCCGCCGTGGACCAGCAGGACGTCGTCGGTCATCGTTCTCGCAATCCGGGTGCGCAGGGGAGGTTTTCGGCTGCGGAGCTGAGGGAACGGCCCTTCGCCACCTCATAGATGGTAGAGGGTGGGCGATTGGTTCCCGTGTGCCCTATTGGTGATCATGCTGTAAGGGGTGCCGAGCGGCACCGCCATTGCGCCGGACGGGTGGTGCTGTCCACGGCCTGCCGGGTGTCCCGCGGGCCCCGTCGGGAGGCATCATGGCAGGCATGGAAGCGGCCCCCGTGCTCACCGGCCGACTGCTCGTGGCGACGCCCGTGCTGACGGACCCGAACTTCGCCAGGTCGGTCGTCCTGCTGCTCGACCACGACGCCCAGGGGGCGCTCGGCGTGGTCCTCAACCGGCCCACCCCGGTGGACGTGGCCGCCGTGCTGGACGGCTGGGCGGCACTGGCCGGCGATCCGGCGGTGGTGTTCCAGGGCGGGCCGGTGGCGCTGGACTCGGCGCTGGCGATCGCCGTGGTGCCCGGCGAGGAGACCCACCCGGGGCCGCTCGGCTGGCGGCGGGTGCACGGGGCGATCGGCCTGGTCGACCTGGAGGCCCCGCCGGAGGTGCTGGCCGGGGTTCTCGGCGGCATGCGGGTGTTCGCCGGCTACGCGGGCTGGTCGCCCGGCCAGCTGGAGCAGGAGATCGCCGAGGGCGCCTGGTACCCGGTGGAGTGCGAGGCCGGCGACGTCTCCTGCGCCGAGCCGGACCGGATGTGGCGGTCCGTGCTGCGCCGTCAGCGCGGGCCGCTGGCGATGCTCGCCACCTACCCGGACGACCCGACGATGAACTGACCGGCGGGCGGCTCCCGCATGGTGGCCGGGTTCCGGGCGGCCCCCATAGACTTGGCACCCATGAGCACTCTTGAGCCCGAGCGCGGCCTCGGCACCGGCACCCTGGTCGAGCCCGTCCCGCAGACTTCGCACGGGGACGGCGACCACGAGCGCTTCGCCCACTACGTCCAGAAGGACAAGATCATGGAGAGCGCGCTCTCCGGGTCCCCCGTGGTGGCGCTGTGCGGCAAGGTCTGGGTGCCCGGCCGCGACCCGAAGAAGTACCCGGTCTGCCCGATGTGCAAGGAGATCTTCGACGGGCTGAACAACCCGGGCGGGGACGACAAGAAGGACTGACCGTCCGGTCGGTGCGGATGCCCCCGAGTGGTCTATGCCAATCGGGGTGAACCGGGGCAGGATGAGGCGCATGGACCTCATCCCTGCCCCGTTGCACGTCCAGACCCCCGCCGACACCGCCCCGTTCGAGCTGCACGCCGGCACCCGGATCGCCGCCGCCCCCGGCGCCGAGGGCGTCGCCCGCCGACTGCGCGCCGAGCTGTCCGCCGCCACCGGCTTCGACCTGGACCCGGCCCCCGCCGGACAGGACGGCGACCTGGTGCTCGCGCTGGACGACGCCCTCGCCGCCGAGGAGTACCGGCTGAGCGCCGGCCCGGACGCGGTGCGGCTCACCGCCGGCGCCGCCGCGGGCCTGTCGCACGCCGCGCAGACGCTGCGCCAGCTGCTCGGCCCCGCCGCGTACCGCACCGCCCCGCTGCCCGGCGCGCGCTGGACGGTTCCCGCGGTGGAGATCCACGACGCGCCCCGGTTCGGCTGGCGCGGCGCGCTGCTGGACGTCTCCCGGCACTTCATGCCGAAGGCCGGGGTGCTGCGCTTCATCGACCAGCTGGCCGCGCACAAGCTGAACGTCCTCCACTTCCACCTGACCGACGACCAGGGCTGGCGGATCGAGGTCAAGCGCTACCCGGAGCTCACCGGGACCGGCGCCTGGCGGGAGCGGTCGATGGTCGGCTACCGGGCCGGCGGGCGGCGCGACGACCAGCCGCACGGCGGCTTCTACACCCAGGACGACCTGCGCGAGATCGTCGCCTACGCCGCCGCCCGGCACATCACCGTCGTCCCCGAGGTCGACCTGCCCGGCCACAACCAGGCCGCCATCGCCGCCTACCCCGAACTCGGCAACACCGACGTGGTGGACACCGCGGCGCTCGGCACCTGGACCGACTGGGGCGTCAGCGAGAACATCCTGAACCCCTCCGAGGCCACCCTGCGGTTCTACGAGCACGTGCTGGAGGAGGTGCTGGAGATCTTCCCCTCCACCTTCGTCCACCTCGGCGGCGACGAGTGCCCCAAGGACCAGTGGAAGGCCAGCCCCGCCGCGCAGGCCCGGATCGCCGAACTCGGGCTGAGCGACGAGTTCCAGCTGCAGAGCCACATCATCCGGCACTTCGACAGCTGGCTGGCCGAGCGCGGCCGCCGGCTGATCGGCTGGGACGAGATCCTGGAGGGCGGCCTCGCCCCCGGCGCCGCGGTCTCCTCGTGGCGCGGCTACGAGGGCGGCATCGCCGCCGCGCAGGCCGGGCACGACGTGGTGATGTGCCCCGAGCAGCACGTCTACCTCGACCACCGGCAGGACGGCGGCGAGGACGAGCCGGTCCCGGTCGGCTGGGTGCGCTCGCTGGAGGACGTCTACCGCTTCGAGCCCGTCCCGCCGCAGCTCGACGAGCAGGCCGCCCGGCACGTCATCGGCACCCAGGCCAACATCTGGACCGAGTTCATGCTCGACGGCCGGGACGTCGACTACAAGGTGTTCCCGCGGCTGGCCGCGTTCGCCGAGGTCGCCTGGTCCGACCTGCCGCGCGACCCCGACGCGCGCGACTGGGCGGGCTTCGAAGCCCGGATGTCCGGCCACTACCCGCGGCTGGACGCCCTCGGCATCGAGTACCGCCGACCCGAGGGCCCGCGCCCCTGGCAGCGCAAGCCCGGCATCGTCGGCCGGCCGCTGGACGGGCGTCCCGGCGCCGGACCCGCCGTCGGATAGGACGTACCGGAACTCCGGGCGCGGCCGCCACGTCAAGATCAAGTGAGCAGCGGATCATCTGGACATCGGTCCGGTCGCGTTCGTGCGCGTTCGCGACCGGAGTTGTCCCGAGTTGTTCGGACCTGTCCGCGGCCCCGTAAATGATCAGCGGTCTTTGTGTGCCAGAGTTGCCCAACCCGCACCGATCGCCCGTACCCTACGGGCGGCAGGCCGCACTGCAAATGGAGCACGGTGGGAACCTGGTGAACCGGACGATCATGATGCCGGCCTCGGTCGACGAGGCGGTCGAAGCGCTGGCCGTCACCCCCGGGGCGGTGCCGGTGGCGGGCGCCACCGACCTGATGGAGGCCGTCAACGGCGGACGGCTGCGGCCCGCCGCCCTGATCGGACTCGGCCGGATCACCGAACTGCGCGGCTGGCGCTACGAGGACGGCGGCACCGCCGTCCTCGGCGCCGGCCTCACCCACGCCCGGATGGACCGCCCCGACTTCGCCGCCCTGATCCCCGCCCTCGCCGACGCCGCCCGCACCGCCGGCCCCCCGCAGGTGCGCAACGTCGGCACCCTCGGCGGCAACATCGCCACCGCCGCCCCCGCCGGCGACACCCTCCCGGTGCTCGCCGCCCTCGAAGCCACCGCCACCCTGGCCCGGCCCGGCACCGTCCGCGAAGTGCCGATCAGCCACCTGCTCACCGGACTCGACCCGCTGCGCCCCGGCGAACTGCTCACCTGGGTACGGGTGCCGCTGCTGCACGCCCCGCAGGTGTTCCTCAAGTCCACCGGCCGCAGCGGCCCGTCCCGCGCCGCCGCCTCCGTCGCCCTCGTCCTCGACCCCGCCCGGCGCGGCGTGCGCTGCGCCGTCGGCGCCGTCGCCCCCGTCCCGCTGCGGCCGCTGGAGGCCGAGAGCTGGGTGGCCGGCTGCATCGACTGGGACGCCCGCGGCGCCGACGGCGCGGTCCTCATCGACCCCGCCGCGCTCGTCGCGTTCGGCGAATACGTGGCCGGCGCCTGCGTCCCCGAGGGCGCCGCCGGCGGCGAGGGGGCGGGCCCGGCGGGCGCCCGCCTGCGGCGTACCGTAGCCGTGCTGGCCCGCCGGGCGTTGGGAAGGGCGCTGAAGTGACCGACGAACTGCTGAACCACCCCGGAGCGCTCACCGGCGACGTGCGCCCCACCGCCTCGTACACGCTGCGCGTCAACGGCGTCGAACGGCCCGTCAGCGACGCCTGGATCGGCGAGAGCCTGCTGTACGTACTGCGCGAACGCCTCGGCCTGGCCGGCGCCAAGGACGGCTGCGAGCAGGGCGAGTGCGGGGCCTGCTCGGTGCAGGTCGACGGGCAACTGGTGAACGGCTGCCTGGTGCCCGCCGCGCTCGCCGCCGACAGCGAGATCAACACCGTCGAGGGCCTGTCCGGCAACGGCGGCGCCAGCGACGTCCAGCAGGCCCTCGCCGACTCCGGCGCCGTCCAGTGCGGCTACTGCACCCCCGGCCTCGCGATGGCCGTCCACGACCTGCTGCAGCGCAACCACCGGCCCAGCGAGGTCGAGGCCCGCCAGGCACTGTGCGGCAACCTGTGCCGCTGCACCGGCTACCGGGGCGCGCTGGCCGCCGTCCAGGCCGTCGCCGAGGCCCGCGAAGCCGCCCTCGAAGCCGAACTCGACGCCGCCGAACAGGCCGCGGCCGCCGCCCCCGCCGCGGCATCCGCCGGGCCGGCCCCGGCGCCGCAGGCCACCGAGCAGTCCTTCGCCGACCTCGCGCTGGCCGGCGAGCTCCCGCTCTACGCCGACTCCGAACTCTGGCACGAGGCCGACCAGTTGATCCCCCAGCAGGCCCAGGCCGAGCCCCCCGTCCAGGAGTGGCCCGCCACCCCCGCCGGCTGGGAACCCACCCCCGCCCACGGCACCGCCGCCGACACCACCGGCTACGGCACCCCCGCCCAGGGCACCCCGTACCTGCCCACCCCGCCGCACGGCGTCCCGCACCTGGACGGCGGCGTCTACGACAGCACGCCGCCGCACGGCGTCCCCCACCTGGACCCGGGCGTCTACGACAGCACCCCGTCGCACGGCGTCCCGCACCTGGACCCGGGCGTCTACGACGGCACGCCGCCGCACGGCGTCCCCCAGCCGGACGCGGGTGTCTACGACGGCACCGTCTACGCCACCGACGGCTACGGACACCAGTACCCCGGCTACGACGCCACCCCCGCCCACGGCATCAGGCTCCCCGAGGACGAGAACGCATGACCTCCGCCACCGACCTCCCGGCGGCCGCCCCCGCGGACGACGAGACCGGCTCCACCGGCCTCGGCAGCTCCCCGCTGCGCACCGACGCCCTCCCCAAGGCCCTCGGCATCTACCCGTACGCCGCCGACCTGTGGGCCGAAGGACTGCTCTGGGGCGCCGTGCTGCGCTCCCCGCACCCGCACGCCCGGATCGTCTCCATCGACACCTCCGCCGCGCTCGCCGTCCCCGGCGTGCACGCCGTGGTCACCGCCGCCGACCTGCCCGCCGGCCCCGACGGCAGCGCCGACGGCGCACCCGCCGGCCCCGTCGTCGCCGACCGGCCGGTGCTCGCCTCCGACGTCGTGCGCCACCACGGCGAACCCGTCGCCGCCGTCGCCGCCGACCACCCCGACACCGCCCGGCTCGCCGCAGCCGCGATCCTGGTCGAGTACGAGGTCCTGGAACCCGTCACCGACCCCGAAGTCGCCTTCCACGCCCCGCCGTTGCACCCCGACGGCAACCTGCTGCGCCACCTGCCGCTGCGCACCGGCGACCCCGACGCGGTCGGCGAGGTCGTCGTCGAGGGCCTCTACCAGGTCGGCCGGCAGGACCCCGCCCCGATCGGCGCCGAGGCCGGCCTCGCCGTGCCCCGCCCCGACGGCGGCGTCGAACTCCACCTGTCCTCCACCGACCCGCACGGCGACCGCGACCGCACCGCCGCCTGCCTCGGCCTCGACCCCGACCGGGTCCGCCTGGTCGTCACCGGCGTGCCCGGCGCCACCACCGACCGCGAGGACCTCTCCTTCCAGGTCACCCTGGCGCTGCTCGCGCTGCGCACCGGACGCCCGGTCAAGATGACCCTCACCCGTGCGGAGTCCTTCCAGGCGCACACCAGCCGGCACCCCGCGCTGCTGCGCTACCGCCACCACGCCGACGCCGAAGGCAAGTTGGTCAAGGTCGAGGCGCAGATCCTGCTGGACGGCGGCGCCTACGCCGACGTCTCCGCGGAGGCGCTGGCCGCCGCCGTCGCGTTCTCGGTCGGCCCCTACACCTGCCCCAACGTCTTCGTCGACGCCTGGGCGGTGCGCACCAACAACCCGCCGGCCGGCCGGATGCGCGGCGAGGGCGCCCTCCAGACCTGCTTCGCCTACGAGTCGCAGCTCGACCAGCTCGCCAAGCAGCTCGGCGTCGACCCGCTGGAGATCCGCCGCCGCAACGCGATGTCCACCGGCGACCCGCTGCCCACCGGCCAGGCCGTCACCTGCCCCGCCCCCGTCACCGCGCTGCTCGACGCGCTCGCCGACTCCCCGCTGCCCGCCCTCCCGCTCGACGACCCGGAGGCCGACTGGCTGCTGCCCGGCGGCCCGGGCGGCGCCGGCGACCCCGCCGCGGTGCGGCGCGGCATCGGCTACGCGGTCGGCATGGTGCACATGCTCGGCGCCGAGGGCGAGGACGAGGTCGCCACCGCGACCGTCCGGGTCTCCGGCGACCACGCCACCGTGATCTGCGCGGCCGTCGACTCCGGACAGGGCTTCGCCACCCTCGCCCGGCAGATCGTCCAGTCCGTCCTCGGCGTCAGCGAGGTGTACATCGCGCCGGTCGACTCCGACCAGTCCGCGGCCGGCCCCGCCGCCCGCGGCCGGCACACCTGGGTGTCCGGCGGCGCGGTCGAGCGGGCCGCGCTGATGGTCCGTCACCAGATGCTGCAGCCGATCGCCGCGGACTTCGGCATGTCCGTCGAACTGCTCACCATCAGCGACGGGAAGATCACCTCGTACGACGGCGTGCTCGGCATGCCGGTCAGCCAGGCCCTCGAAGGCCGCGAACTCTGGGCCACCGCCCAGTGCCGCCCGCACCCCACCGAACCCCTCGACCCCGAGACCGGCCAGGGCGACGCCTTCGTCTCCATCGCCTTCTGCGCGATGCGCGCCGTCGTCGACGTCGACATCGAACTCGGCGCCGTCCGCGTCGTCGACATGACCGTCGCCCAGGACGTCGGCCGGGCCCTCAACCCCCGCCAGATCGAGAACCGCATCGAGGGCGCCGTCGCCCAGGGCGTCGGACTCGCCCTGCTCGAAAACCTCCGCACCGAACACGGCATCCCCCTCAACGCCTCCCTCACCGGCTACCGCCTCCCCACCGCCCTCGACACCCCCGACATCCGCATCGCCGCCCTCCTCGAAGAACGCGACGTCGTCGCCCCCTTCGGTGCCAAAGCCGTCAGCGCCGCCCCCGCCGTCGTCGCCCCCGCCGCCGTCGCCGCCGCCGTCCGCGCCGCCACCGGCCTCCCGGTCGGCCGACTGCCGATCCTCCCGGAGGACGCGACGCTCGCCTGATGGGCCCCTGCCGCAGCGGACGCTGCATCAGAAGCCTTGCTGCAGCGGCCGGTCACGGCAGGCGAAATGAAGTCGCCCCGTCACCGGGGGTCTGCGCACGGGCCGGGGCGGGCGATACGATCGGACTGTCCTGCGTTCCGGGGGCGTTGCGAGAACGAACGGGCTGTCACTCGACTGACGGGGTACTGATGAGGCTGACGAGACTCACGCGCGTGCTCGGCGCGACCACACTGACCGCGGGCTTCCTGCTGGCAGGACTGCCGGCGGCGTCCGCGGACCAGGTTCGTGACGGGCAATGGGCGAACCAGTACTTCGACCTCAGCAAGGTGTGGTCGATCACCAATGGCGAGGGGGTCACCGTCGCGGTCATCGACAGCGGAGTGGACCCCAACCATCCGGACCTCGCGGGCCATGTGCTGCCCGGGTACGACCCGAGCGGCGGCGGCCACGAAACGGACACCTCCGACCCGCACGGCACCGGGGTGGCGAGCCTGATCGCCGGCCAGGGCCATGGCACCGGCCACGCCGACGGCGTGGTGGGCTTGGCTCCCGGGGTGAAGATCCTGCCCATCTACAAGACCGGTGCCGGGGACCGGGACGGGATCCCTGATGCCATCAAGTGGGCGGTCGACAACGGCGCGAAGGTGATCAACATTTCGCAGGGCGGGCCGGCGACCAGCGCCCGCGAGAGTGACGCTGTGGCCTACGCCTATGAGCACGATGTCCTGATTGTGGCTGCCACGGGAAACGACGGAAGCTCGGTGGGGTACCCCGCTGCGGACCCGGGGGTTCTCGCGGTCGGCGCAGTCTCTCAGGACCTGAAGATCTGGGCGAAGTCCAACTTCGGTCCGCAGGTGCTTCTTTCGGCACCGGGTGTGCGCATTGTCTCCGCAGGCGGATGCAGCGGTGGCCAGTACTGCATGGGTGACGGCACCTCCTTCGCGGCTCCTTACGTTGCCGCCACTGCGGCGCTGGTGCGCGCCAAGTTCCCGAAGCTGACGGCTGGGCAGGTCGCACAGCGGTTGGTCAAGTCGGCGTCGCAGCCCGCTGGTGCGAGCAAGCTTCCCGACGCGCACTACGGCTATGGCGTCGTGCGTCCCTACGAAGCGCTGACGATGGACATTCCGGCGGGGTCGGCCCAAGGGCCTCTTGCGCTTCCGGCCGGCGTGAACGACGGCGGTTCAAGTCCCGCAGCCGGTGCCGGGGCGACTGCTGGTGATGGAAGCCCCGCCGACCCCGGGGCCGGGCCGGGCGACCCGGCAGCGGTGCCTGAGCTGAAGCAGTCGTCCAACTCGGCCGTGCCGTTGATCCTCGGTGTGATCGGTGGCGCAGTGGTGCTGCTCATTGTGGTCCTCGCGATCGTGGCGACGGCCAGCCGACGGCGCAACCGGTCGCAGAGCATGCCCGGTCAGCCGGGTGGTCCGGCTCCGTACGGCGCTCCGCAGGGTTGGCCACCTGTCCAGCAGCAGCCTTACGGCCAGCAGCCCGGAGCTCCGCAGTACGGTCAGCAGCCGCCGCCCGGCTACCCGCCGCAGCCGCCGACGCCCTATCAGAACCCTTACCAGGGGCAGTAATCAGTCGCGTCAAGGGCGTGTCAAGGCGCCCTCCGAACGCGATACGATCGAACGCTCTGAGTTAAACGGTCAGCCCACCCACCAGAGCGCTACCACGGGGAAGTTTCGACACTCCAGGGGGAGAGGGCCTCGTGTCCGACGGATTCCGCGTAAACCCGGATGAGCTGGAGGCAGTTGTCAAACGACTGCGGGCCCTCCAGCAGAACATCAGCACGTGTGGCACCAATGCGAAGTACAAGACCGACATCCCCCGGGATGCCTTCGGCGGCGACTTCGTCGAGGCGCAAGCGCTGTACGAAGCGCACGGCAAGATGCAGGCGTTCCTGACCCAGACGATCTCGGATCTTGACGCGCTGATCAACGAGTACGGCGACAAGACCCAGACCGCTCATGCCGCATACACCGGCGGTGAGCTCGAGAAGCAGGCGCAGATGAACCAGCTGAGCCCGAAGGTGGTGTGACATGGCCTCACGCAAGAGTTCGTTCGACCACTACGCCCTCATCCCGCTCAAGGACATGGTCGGGCACTCCAGCCCGCAGCAGATCCGCGACGTCGGAGAGCACTGGAAGAGCGTTCACCAGGAGCTGACCCAGGTCGCTGCGGACTTGCAGCAGGCGGTCCAGCACGCCACCACGCACTGGGAAGGCGCTGCGTCCCAGGGTTTTGCGCAGAAGGGCGGTCAGATCCAGCAGAGCCTGACCAACACCGCTGCACATGCGCAGAACACCTCGGTCGCCATGGACTATGCGGCAACCGCGTTGCAGCAGACCAAGTCGACGATGTCGCAGATCAAGGTCCCCAGCTTCATGGACCGGGTCGGCAAGACCCTCAACGACGGCTTCGCCTCTTCCGACGAAGGCTTCAAACGCGACCTCGCCTCGGGGATGAACCGCATCGACGCGGTGAACAAGAACGCTCATGACCTGTCGGCGACCGAGGTCGCCCATCAGTACGCAATCGGCGTCATGGAGCACCTCGGCCCTCAGTACGCCGAGGCGGCGAGCTACCTCGAGAGCCCGCCGAAGAAGGACTACGACGGCGGCCTTGAGGCCTACCCGCCCCCGCCGCAGGCCAGCCCCCCGCCCAACCAGATCCCTCCCAGCTCGCCGATGCCGAAGTACCCCGAGGGACACCCCAAGGACCTGCCGTCGACTCCGCCCGGGTACACCCCGCCCCAGGGGCCGGGGCAGCAGACGCCATGGTCTCCGGGGCAGGTGGATCCGACGCCGCCCTCGCACACGTTGCCGCCGATCAATCCGGGGCAGCAGTGGAACCCGCCGTCCACGGGGCTGGACGGGTGGACGCCGCCTGAGAGTGGCGGTGGGCTGCCTGGTGGGCCCAATGGTGGGCTGCCCGGTGGGGTTGGGACTCTGCCGGGGCCCGGTGGTGGCGGCGGTGGGGCCGGTGGCGGTGGCGGGTTCGGCGGTGGCGGTGGCTACGTGCCGGGTGCCGGCGGCGGCGGGTATCTGCCCGGTGGCGGCGGGTCCGGTGGTGGTCGTACCGGCGGGCTCGGGACCGGTGGGCTCGGCGGCGGTGGCAGCGCGGGCAAGGTCGGCGGTGCCGGCGGTGTCGGTGGCGCGGGCAAGGCCGGTGGGGCCGGGGCCGCGGGTGCCGGCGGCGCGGGTGCTGCGGGCGGTCGTGGTGCGGCCGGTGCCGGTGGCGCCGGCGGTATGCACGGCGGCGGCATGGGTGGTGCCGGTGGCGCGAAGGGCGGTGCCGGCGGGAAGAGCGGCAGCGGCCTGGTGCGCAAGGCCGGTGGCACGATCGGCGGCGCCAAGGCCGGCGGTGCCGGTGGCCGGGCGTTCACCGAGGGCGGTTCGGGCATCGGCAAGGGCCGCGGCGCCGGACAGGGCGGTGCGAACGGGATGCACGGTGCGCCGGGCTCCGGGAGCGCCAACCGGAAGAAGAAGGCCGAGGGTCACCGTCCCGACTACCTGATCGAGGACGAGGAGACCTGGCGCGGTGGCACGGCGAACCCGCCGGTCATCGAGTAGCAGGCGGTAGCAGGGAGCGGCGGGCGCCGGTGATGGTCCTGGGGGATCGTCACCGGCGCCCGCCGCCGTTCCGCCGGGAGTCCGAGCGTCAGTCGGGCGGCAGCGGAGTGGCGGCCGAGCGGCGGCCGAGCGGAATCCCGGCGGCAGTCGAGCGGAAATTCCGGGCCGGAAAATGGCAGCGGAATTCACCGGGCGCGGCGGTGCATAAATCGCGCCCGGTGAATTCCGGAAGAGACCGTGACGGGAATCGAACCCGTGTAAACCGTTTTGCAGACGGTTCCCTGAACCACTCGGGCACACGGTCGTGAGGGGTGCGCGCAGGCGTCAACCAGCCTGGCGGCGCGGGAGGTTGCGGTCAGGCGCAACAGGAGAGGGAACACCGGCAGCCGGGACAGGGGGCACAGGTGCGGGGCGCTGCGAGGGCCACCGGCTTCCTGTTCATCGCCTTCTCCTGTCGTCGTGGGCTGCTCCGGTTCGTTCCGGTGAATTCACTATAGCGGGCAGGATCGGGGCGGCGTCAACGGAAAGCGAGAATTCATTCATGAATTCCGTGTGGCGGCGCTGTGCTACGGTCGGGAACGAGGCGGGTGCTGGTGGCCCGTCCCGGACGAGGTGCGTCGTACCCGGCATGACAAGACGGCGCGGTAGGTGGTTCGACTACTGCGAGGAGTTCGTCGTCATGGCGTGGGTGGTTCTGATCGTGGCCGGTGTGCTGGAGACCGTCTGGGCGGTGGCCCTGGAGGCCAGCAAGGGGTTCTCCCGACTGGTGCCGAGTGTGGTGTTCGGGGTGGCGCTGGCCCTGTCGATGGGCGGGCTGGCGTACGCGATGCGGTCGATCCCGCTGGGGACGGGCTACGCGGTGTGGGTGGGCATCGGCGCGGTGGGGACGGCGCTCTACGGGATGGTGGCGATGGGGGACGCGGTGAGTGCGGCCCGGATCACCTGCCTGGTGCTGATCCTGGCCGGAGTGGTGGGGCTGAAGGTGCTGCACTGAGGAAACGGCCGAGGTCCCGGGCCGGTGGCGGCGGTTCCGCTTCGCCGAAGGGTCAGGATCAAACTGGCAGGACGGCACTTACCATATCGAGGTGACCACCACCTCCCCGGCCGAAACGGCAGCACCGCAGCAGATACCCGACGACGGCACGGGAGGTGTGCTCAGCGGCCCCTGGCGGGCGTTGACGCTGGGCATCGTCTCGGTGGTGCTGCTGCTGGCCTTCGAGGCGACCGCGGTGAACACCGCGATGCCGACCGCGGCCCAGCAGCTCGACGGCATCGCCCTGTACGCGTTCGCGTTCTCCGCCTACTTCACCACCACGCTGCTGGCGATGGTGGTGTCGGGGCAGCTGTGCGACCGGCGCGGGCCGCTGGTGCCGCTGTTCACCGGGATCGCGGTGTTCGCGGCTGGACTGGTGACCGCCGGCACCGCCGTGAACATGTGGATGTTCGTCGCGGGCCGGGCGGTGCAGGGCCTGGGCGGCGGACTGGTGATCGTGGCACTGTACGTGGTGGTCGGCCGGGCGTTCCCGGAGCGGCTGCGCCCGGCGGTGTTCGCCGCGTTCTCGGCGGCCTGGGTGCTGCCGTCCATCCTCGGCCCGGTGATCTCCGGCGCGGTCACCCAGCACCTCGGCTGGCGCTGGGTGTTCCTCGCGGTGCCGGCGCTGGTGCTGCTGCCGCTCGCGGTGATGGGCCCGGCGCTGCGCCGTTCCGAGCGCCGCCAGCCGCCGCTGCAGGTGCAGCCGTACGACTGGCGGCGGACCCGGGACGCGGCGATGGTCGCGGTGGGCGCGGCGCTGCTGCAGTACGCGGGCCAGCGGCTGGACGGCTGGTCGCTGCTGCCGGCGGCCGCCGGCGTGGCGCTGATCGGTCCGGCGGTGCTGCGGCTGCTGCCGAAGGGGACGCTGCGGGCGGCCCGCGGCCTGCCGACGGTGATCCTGCTGCGCGGGCTGGCGGCGGGCGCGTTCTTCGCGTCCGAGCTGTTCATCCCGCTGATGATGCAGACCCAGCGCGGACTGTCGGTGACCATGGCGGGCCTGACGCTGGCACCGGGCGGACTGTCCTGGGCGCTGGGGTCGTGGCTGCAGGGCCGACCGGGTGCCGAGCGCTACCGGGGGGCGATGATCCGGTACGGGTTCGTGCTGACCGCGGTGGCGATCGGCGCGGCGGCGCTGGTGCTGTTCTCGTCGGTGCCGGTCTGGGTGACGGCGGCGGCCTGGGCGGTCGGCGGCGTCGGGATGGGCCTCGCGATCGCCAGCATCAGCGTGCTGATGATGAAGCTGTCCGCACCGGAGGAGACCGGTGAGAACTCGGCCGCGCTGCAGCTGAGCGACGCGCTGGGCAACGTCCTGCTGACCGGCCTGGCGGGCGTGCTGTTCGCGGCGCTGGGCGGCGGGGCGGTGAGCGCGGTGGCCCGCGACTCGGCGCTGCCGGCGGGGGCGTTCGCCGCGGTCTTCCTGATCATGCCGGTGGTCGCACTGCTCGGCGCCGCGCTCTCCGGCCGGGCCGCGGTGGCCGGGGCGAAGAGCTGAGCCTTCGGCGGGGAGTCGAGGGTCCGGGAGCGGGGCGTCCGGTGGGGGCCTGACGGTTCGGCCGAAGTGACGGGCTCGGGCGGAGCGAGCCGGGCCCTGGCGGGAGGGTGGATGGCCCGGGGGGGGGAAGGGCTGAGCGCCCAACGGGAGAGCGCCGCGGGCGGGGGCGAAGAGCTGAGCCTTCGGCGGGGAGTCGAGGGTCCGGGGAGCGGGGCGTCCGGCGGGGGACCTGGTGGTCCGGGCGCGGAGTGACGGGCTCGGGCGGAGCGAGCCGGGCCCTGGCGGGCGGAGGGCTGAGCGTCCGACGGGAGAGTGTCGCCGTGGCCGGGGCGAGGGCCTGCGCCTTCGGTAGGGGAGCCGGGTGCCTGGCGGGAGGACGGGCCCCTGGCGGGAGGGACGACGGCTCGGGCGAAGGGCTGAGAGTCCGACGGAAGAGTGCCCGGGCGGAGGGCCGGGCCCCCGGCGGTTGCGCCGAGGGCCCGGGGGGAGGAGTGGGGTGTCCGACGGAGGGGCCGGGCGTCCCGTGCGGGGGGCTACTTTCCGCCGGAGACCGGGGGGACGCTCGGGCGGGTGGTGGCGGCGGGGGCGGAGGCTGCGGTGCCTGCCCCGCCCAGGTAGTTGCTCCAGCCGGCGTCGGGGCTCTGGCCGGGGGTGAGGGCCTGGAGCTTCTTGAGCACGGCCGGGTCCTGGACCTCCAGCCACTCGACCAGCTGCCGGAAGGAGACCATCCGGACTTCGGGCTTGTCGGCGATGGCCCTCAGGACGTCCTCGACGGCGTTCATGTAGATGCCGCCGTTCCAGCCCTCGAAGTGGTTGCCGATGATGAACGGCGCCCGGTTGCCGTTGTAGGCGCGGTCGAAGCCGGCCAGGTAGGAGTCGCGGGCCTGGGTCTGCCAGAAGGCGCGGCGGCCGGGGTCGCCCTTGGTGTTGTCGCCGGACTGGTTGTACATGATGTTGTAGTCCATCGAGAGCACCTGGAAGCTGTGCCCGGGGAACGGGATGGACTGCAGCGGCATGTCCCACAGCGCGCCGCCGGCGAACTTCTGCGGCCACATCTGGAGGCCGCCGGGGCCCGAACTGTCGTACTTCCAGCCGCGCTTGACGGCGGTGGGGAGCAGGCCGCGCTGGCCTTCCAGGCAGGGGGTGCGGCCGCCGATCAGTTCCTTGCGGTAGTCGAAGGGCAGCGCGGGCAGGTCGGTGATGCCGGTGTTGGTCTTCCAGTTCATGACGAAGTCCATGGCCTGCTGGATTTCGCTGTCCCAGTCCTCGGGGGACCAGCGGCCGCCGCCGTTGGCGCCGCAGAAGTGCCCGTTGAAGTGGGTGCCGATCTCGTGGCCGTCCAGCCAGGCGGCGCTGATCTGCTCGATGGTGGCGCGGATGTGCTCGTCGCTCAGGTAGCCGATGTCGGAGGCGCCGACCTGGTGCTGCGGCGGGTGGTACATGGACTTCTTCGACTCGGGCAGGGTGTAGATGCCCGAGAGGAAGAACGTCATGGTGGCATTGTGGTCCTTGGCGAGGTCCCGGAACCGGCTGAACAGGTGGTCGTCGAGTTCGCCCGCGCCGTCCCAGGAGAACACCACGAACTGCGGGGGCTTCTGGCCGGGTTCCAGCGGTTCCGGGTTGGGCTGGTTGGGCTGGGGGCCGGTGTCGGAGGTGGAGCCGTCGCCGATCAGGGTGGCCGGGGGCTTGGGGACGGCGCTGGGGCTGCTGGTGGTGGCGAGGCCGTCGGCCCGGGCCGGCTGGGCGGCGCCGCCCTCGCTCCCGGAGGTGGTGCTCGCGCAGCCGGCCGCGAGGGTGGCGGCGGTCGCCGCACCGGCGGCCAGCAGCGTCCTGCGGGAGAGGGCGTCCATGTCTCACATCCGTTCACCAGGGAGTAAGGGGAAGGCACCGGCCGGAGGGACGGTCCATCAGCTGGAATGAACGGTGCGTCGTCCGGGGGAGTCCGCCTCAGCATCGCACGGGCCGCCGTGTCGTGCCGGTAAGCACGGCCCTGGGTACGGATGACCGAGGGACGCCGGGCCGGAAGGCTCACCTGTTCGGCGCACCGGGCCGGTGCGGCACCGGCATCGGACAGTTGAGCTGGCATCAGATGGCACGGACCGGATCGGACCCTGGACATGGAGGTCGCACCCGCCGATGTGGCAGTCGCTGCTGGACGCCTACCGGGACCGGATCGTCGACACCGGACGGGAGCCGCTGTTCCTGCTGCTGCTCGGCCTGGTGCTGTCGTTCCTGTTCATCCGGATCAGCACCCGGCTGATCCGCGCCCAGGTCCGCTGGTGGCCCGGCAACGTCACCCCGGGCGGGCTGCACATCCACCACGTGGTGTTCGGCCAGGCCATGCTGCTGATCTGCGGCGTCGCCGCGTTCGCGGTGCGCGGCGACGGCGGCTCCTGGTGGAACGTGCTCGGGTTCGGGTTCGGGGTCGGCTGCGGACTGGTGCTGGACGAGTTCGCGCTGGTGCTGCATCTGAAGGACGTCTACTGGTCCACCCAGGGACGCACTTCGGTGGACGCCGTGATGCTCGCCGTCGCCATGATCGGACTGCTGCTGCTCGGCGAGCTCCCGCTCGGCGGCTTCGCCCGGCACCCCGACGGGCCGACCCTGGCGGGGGCCTGCGGGCTGCTCGCGCTGGTGGTGGTCAGCCTGCTCAAGGGCAAGACCTGGACGGGGCTGCTCGGCATCATGCTCTGGCCGCTCGCCCTGGTCGGCGCGGTGCGGCTGGCCCGGCCACAGAGTCCGTGGGCGCGCTGGCGCTACCGGGCGCGGCCCCGCCGGCTGGCGCGCGCCGAGCGGCGCGAGGAGCGCATCCACCGCCGCCTGGTCGCCGCCAAGACCACCGTCTACGACCTGCTGGCCGGCAGCCCCGACGCCGACCTGGAACCCGTGGAGGCCGTCGAACCCGCCGCGGCGGCGCCGGTGGCGCCGCCGCCCGCGGCCGTCGAGGCGCCGCAGCCCGCGCGCCGGCAGCTGCGCTGCGCCGCCTTCGCCCGCTGGTACCTGCGGATCGTCACCGTGATCGACCTGTTCGGCGCGGTCGTCGCCCCGTTCCGCGCGCAGGTCCAACGGGTCGACCGCGGCGAGTACTTCACGCCCGCGCTGGTCACCTCCGGGTTCACCACCGCGCTGCTGGCCGGTCTGCTCGCGGTGATGCTGCGCCGCCGCAAACGCGCCGCCTGGATCGCCGCGCTGGTGGTCGTCCTGGCGCACGCCGTGCTGTACGGGCTGGCGCTGGCCTTCCCCGAGTACCGTGCGCACCCGTTCAACTGGTTCTCCGCCGGGCTGACCCTCGCCGTGCTGCTGGCCCTGCTGCTGAGCCGCCCGGTGTTCCAGGTGCGCGGCGGACGGGGGAACCTGCCGCTGGCGACCGCGGTGCTGGTGGCCGGCGGGGCGCTGCTCACCGGCCTCGGCGCGGTCGCCGTCCGGCTCTGGCACACCGGGGGAGTGCCGGACTGGGGCGAGGCCGCCCGGTACGCGCTGCTGCGGCTGGTCACCCTCTCGCACGTCGTCCGGGTCACCGGCGTGGACGTGCCGCGCTGGATCGACGTCGCGGTCAACCTGCTCGGCACCGCGCTGCTGCTGCTCACCCTGCGGATCCTGCTGCGTTCCCCGCGCGGCGCCGAGCAGCAGAGCCCCGAGGACGAACTGAAGGTGCGTCGACTGCTGGCGCGGCATGGCGGGCGGGACTCGCTCGGGTACTTCGCGCTGCGCCGCGACAAGTCGCTGTGCTTCTCGGCGAGCGGCAAGGCCGCCGTCGCCTACCGGGTGGTCAACGGTGTGGCGCTGGCCTCGGGCGATCCGATCGGCGACCCGGAGGCCTGGCCGCAGGCGATCGAGGAGTGGCAGCGGCAGGCCCGCGCGCACGCCTGGATCCCCGCCGTCACCGGCGCCGGCGAGCGGGGCGGCACCGTGTACGCCCGGGTGGCGGGGCTGCGGGCGCTGAACCTCGGCGACGAGGCGGTGGTCGAGCCGGCCCGGTTCACCCTGGACGGGCGGGAGATGCGCGGCCTGCGGCAGACCTGCCGCCGGGTCGAGCGGGCCGGGTACCGGGTGGTGATCCGCCGTCACCGGGACATCCCCGCCGAGGAGTTCGCCGACCTGGTGCGGATCGCCGACGCCTGGCGGCACGGCCGCACCGAGCGCGGCTTCTCGATGGCGCTCGGCCGGCTCGGCGACCCCGCCGACGGCGACTGCCTGGTCGCCGAGTGCCGCGACGAGGCCGGCCGGACTGCCGCCCTGCTGTCCTTCGTCCCGTGGGGCTCGGACGGCCTGTCGCTCGACCTGATGCGGCGCGACCGGGAGTCCGACAACGGGCTGGTCGAGTACACCGTGGCGCGGCTGCTCGAACACGCCCGGGACGGCGGCGAGCCCGAGGTGCGGCGGGTGTCGCTGAACTTCGCGATGTTCCGCGAGGTGTTCGAGGAACGGCTCGGCGCGGGGCCGGTGCTGCGCCTGTGGCGCGGCGTGCTGCGGTTCCTGTCGCGCTGGTGGCAGCTGGAGTCGCTGTACCGGGCCAACGCCCGCTACCGCCCGGACTGGCAGCCCCGGTACGTGCTGTACGACAAGGCCTCCGAACTGCCCGCGATCGGCCTGGCCAACGCGCTCGCCGAGGGCTTCCTGACCCGCCCCCGGCTGCGCCGCGGCCGGCCCTGAGGGCGGATCACCCGGGCGGAACGCCGGGCGTGCCGGGCCGGGCAGCGGTCGGTTGACTGGGCGGAACGGTTCGGCGCGACTGGAGGGTGCGGTGGGCGAGCGGGCGTGGCGCGGGGCGGCGCTGGCCTCGGGGGCGATCGTGACGGGGGCGTGGCTGCTGCACGGCGGCGTGCTGGGCGCGCTGCCGCCGGCCCCGGTCGCCGCGCAGGCCTACGACGGGACGCCGGTCGGGCCCGCCGTGCCGCCGCTGCCGTCCTCGCCGCCGGTGCGGGTCCGGATCCCGGCGCTGGGCGTGGACGCCCCCGTGGGCCAGCTGGGACTGGACGGCGCGGGCCGCCTGCAGCCGCCGCCCGAGGCGGACGGCAACCTGGCGGGCTGGTACCGGGGCGGCGCGGCCCCCGGGTCGAGCGGCACGGCGGTGCTGGCCGGGCACGTCGACACCGCGCACGGCCCGGCGGTGTTCTACCGGCTGGGCGCGCTGCGCCGGGGCGACCAGGTGGAGGTCGCCCGGGCCGACCGGGCCACCGCCTGGTTCCAGGTGGACGGCGTGGAGGTCTACCCGAAGCGCGAGTTCCCCGACGTCAAGGTGTACGCGGCCACGCCCGACGCCCAGCTGCGGCTGATCACCTGTGGGGGCGCCTACACCCGCGAGGGCGGCTGGGACGGGAACGTGGTGGTCTACGCGCACCTGGTGCGCACGCGACGGGCCTGAAGGTCCGCCCACCTCCGGCGGGGCTCAGGCCAGCAGCTCGGCGAGCGCCCGGTCGCAGTCCAGGTGCCGCAGCTCCTGGCCCTCCGGGACGGCCAGCTGGCTGCGCCACAGGAAGCGGCGCAGGTCGGAGCGGGCGAACTGGAGCAGTGCGACGCCCTCGGGGGAGCGCAGTTCGACCATGGTGCGCATGCCGAACGAGGGCCGGATCCGGACGTCGCCCTCGCCGGCCGTCCGGTCCAGGCCGGCGGAGAGCAGCTGGCGGGCGAACACCCACTCGATGTCGGGGGCGGACCGGTCGTCGGAGGCGGCGGTGTCGAACGGATCGTGCGGGTCGATCGGTCCGTTGGGGTCGTACGGGTCGGCGTCCAGCGCGTACTCGGCCGGGAAGAGCATGCGGACGGCCAGCGGGTCCTCGGCGCGGTAGCGCAGGGTGACCCGGAGCAGGGCGGAGCGGTGGGTGCCGAGGATCAGGCGGGCCTGGGTGTGTTGTTCGACCGGTGCGGGGGCTGCGGACACGACGATTCCTCCGGAGTGTGGGGGTGCGACCGGTGTCGCCTTCCGTGACTGAAGAGTCGGAAGGAGTGGGTGGGATTACAGCGGTTTTGCAATTCTTTTGAGTGATCTGCGCCACAGCGGCAGGGATCAATCGGATATAACGGTCGCCCGGTGTGGGGGTGTTGTGGGCATACGCCCGGTTTTCCGGGCAGGATCGCGGGAGCCGACCGGGCCGCCGCCGGTCCGGCCGGGCCAGGGGAGGACGAGATCGTGGAGCCAGCAGTGCGGACGGCCGGAAGCCCACCGCTCGCCGCGTACACCGAGCTCTACCGCAGCCACCAGCGCGGGCTGCTGCGCTACGCCGGCGTCCTCACCGGCGGCGACCGCTGGCTGGCCGAGGACCTGGTCGCCGAGGCCCACCTGCGGGTGTGGCGGCGGCTGGCCGCCGGGCAGCTGATCGAGGACCCGCGGGCGTACCTGGCCACCACCGTCCGCCACCTGGCCGCCGTCCCGGTGCGCGAACGGGCCGCGCCGGACGTGCCCGGCGGGGAGAGCGGCGACCCGGCCGCCCGGATCGCCGAGATCGACCGGATGCGGCGGCTGCTCGCCCAGCTGCCCGAGCGGTGGGCGCACGCGCTGTGGCTGGCCGAGGTGGAGGGGCTGCCGCCCGGCGAGATCGGGGCCCGGCTCGGGGTGCGGCGCGGCGCGGCGGCGGTGCTGGTGCACCGGGCCCGCGAGGGGCTGCGGCTGGCGTACCTGCGCGACTACCCGGGCCGCCCGCGCAACCCGTCCTGCGCCGGGCACTGGCAGGCGCTGGCCGGGCAGGCCCGGGGCCGGGCCGGACGGCGGGCCGAGCAGCGGGTCGAACGGCACCTGCCGCACTGCGCGGACTGCCGGGGCCGGCTCGCCCTGCTGCGCCGGGTCAACCGGGGCCTGGCCGGGCTGGTGGGCAGCGTGATGGCGCTGCTGGGCGTGCTGGTGCCGGCTTCGCCGGGCGGCGGCGGGTCGCGGGAGCCGGTGTGCGAGGTCGGCCACCGGATCACCGCCCAGGGCGGGGGCCGGTTCACCGCGTGGCCGACCGTCCGCAGGACCTCCGACCGCCCGCCCGGGGGCCGGACGCTGCGCTGGCCGACCGACGACGGCGAGCGGCTGGTGGCGCTCCGGCCTGGCTCCGGCCGGGGCCGCGAGGAGGGCGGCGCGGTGCTGCCCCGCAGCGCGGCCGCGCCGCCGCCCGACACCGGCCCGGGGGCCGGCTCCACCGGCGCCGTGACGCACCCGTACACCGCCCCGGAAGCGATCACCGTGAACGGCCGACCGTGCCGCGTGAAGGTGTGGTGAGCGCCGCGCGACGGGAGTGGGACGCGCGCCACAGGCGGGTGCTGTCGCCGCGGTCCGACCCTCGGAAGGGGCTAGGCTGGGCGGGTTCCACGACCGCCCGCCGACCGCGGGAGACGGGCCTTGCACAGGCCCTGACCTGCGACGACCCCGTTCGGAGACCGTGACTACCGCCGCCTCCTCCTCGATGGCCCCGCTGTTCTCGCACGTCGACAGCCACCACCCCCGTCCCACCGGCACCTCCGCCGCCGCACACCTCTCCCCGGCCTTCCCCGGCCGTGCTCCCTGGGGCACCGCGGGCAGGCTCCGCGCCTGGCAGCAGGGCGCGCTGGACAAGTACATCGAGAAGCAGCCCCGGGACTTCCTGGCGGTCGCCACCCCGGGCGCCGGAAAGACCACCTTCGCCCTGACCCTGGCGTCCTACCTGCTGCACAACCACCTGGTGCAGCAGGTCACCGTGGTCGCGCCCACCGAGCACCTGAAGAAGCAGTGGGCGGAGGCCGCCGCCCGGATAGGCATCCGGCTGGACCCGGCGTACTCCTCGGGCCCGCTGTCCAAGGACTTCCACGGCATCGTGGTCACCTACGCGGGCGTCGGGGTCAACCCGATGCTGCACCGCAACCGGACCGAGGCCCGCAAGACGCTGGTGATCATGGACGAGATCCACCACGCCGGCGACTCCAAGTCCTGGGGCGAGGCCTGCTTCGAGGCGTTCGAGCCCGCCACCCGCCGGCTCGCGCTGACCGGTACGCCGTTCCGCTCGGACACCAACCCGATCCCGTTCGTCGCCTACGACGCGGGCAGCGACGGCATCCGCAAGTCCGTCGCCGACTACACCTACGGCTACGGGCACGCGCTCGCCGACCACGTGGTCCGCCCGGTGATCTTCCTCAGCTACTCCGGCAACATGCGCTGGCGCACCAAGTCCGGCGACGAGCTGGAGGCCCGGCTCGGCGAGCCGATGACCAAGGACCTGATCGCGCAGGCCTGGCGCA
Organism: Kitasatospora sp. NPDC092948; assembly: GCF_044754805.1. NCBI lineage: Bacteria > Bacillati > Actinomycetota > Actinomycetes > Kitasatosporales > Streptomycetaceae > Kitasatospora > Kitasatospora sp. NPDC092948. The sequence goes on from NZ_JBIVPU010000011.1 coordinate 72,321, forward strand.
CCGCGCTGTCCCCGCAGGGCGAGTGGATCCCGGCGGTGCTGCAGGCCGCCGACCGGCGGCTGACCGAGGTCCGCAAGGGCATCCCGGACGCCGGCGGCCTGGTGATCGCCACCGACCAGACGGTGGCCCGCGCCTACGCCAAGATGCTGCGTGAGATCTCCGGCGAGAAGGTCACGCTGGTGCTCTCCGACGAGAACGAGGCGTCCAAGCGGATCTCCGACTACGCCGAGGGCACCTCGCGCTGGATGGTCGCGGTGCGCATGGTGTCCGAGGGCGTCGACGTGCCCCGGCTGTGCGTCGGCGTGTACGCCACCTCGATCTCCACCCCGCTGTTCTTCGCGCAGGCCGTCGGTCGCTTCGTCCGGGCCCGCAAGCGCGGCGAGACCGCCTCGGTGTTCCTGCCGACCATCCCGATGCTGCTCGGCTTCGCCAACGAGATGGAGCTCCAGCGCGACCACGTGCTGGACCGCCCGAAGAAGGACGGCGAGGGCCTGTTCGACGAGGAGGACCGGCTGCTCGCCGAGGCCGAGAAGGCCAATGACGGGCCGGACACCGGCAGCGAGGAGTTCTCCTACGAGGCGCTGGGCAGCGAGGCGGTCTTCGACCGGGTGCTGTACAACGCCATGGAGTTCGGCATGCAGGCGCACCCCGGCAGCGAGGAGGAGGAGGACTACCTCGGCATCCCGGGCCTGCTCGAACCCGACCAGGTGCAGATGCTGCTGCAGAAGCGCCAGCACCGGCAGATCCAGCGCTCCAAGGGCCGTCCCGCCGAGGAGGCCGACCTGCTGGAGCTCCCCGCGGACGAGCGCCCGGTGGTCACCCATCAGGAGCTGCGCGAGCTGCGCAAGGAGCTGAACGCGCTGGTCGCCGCCTGGCACCACCGCACCAGCCAGCCGCACGGCACCATCCACAACGAGCTGCGCCGCCAGTGCGGCGGGCCGCTCACCGCGCAGGCCACGGCCAACCAGCTGAAGGCGCGGATCGGGAAAATTCGGGAGTGGGCCACCCAGGGGTGACCGCCTCGCCGGGAGCACCACCTTGACGGGCCGTCAGAATTTTCACCAAGGCTTGGCAAAGAATATGTGGAGACGGGCGGTCAGATGATCCGCTAATCTTCCGCATGCCGGTGCCGGGGGGGACCAACACGTTGGTGCGCCTCGGCATGCGGCCGACCTGCCGATGCCGTCCCGTCCGACGCTCCGGCCCGCACGCGAAAGAGGAGCCATCGTGGCGTACCCCAACCAGAACCCGCAGATGTCCGACAAGTCGAAGATCGTCGCGGGCGTCCTGCAGATCCTGCTCGGCTACCTCGGCATCGGCCGCTTCTACACCGGCCACGTCGGCATCGGCATCGCCCAGCTGCTCACCTGCGGCGGCTTCGGCGTCTGGTCGCTGATCGACGGCATCCTCTTCCTGGTCAGCAACGACCGCACCGACGCCCAGGGCCGCCTGCTGCAGGGCTGACCTTGCGCGCCGAGGCGAACGGCCGGCACCCCCGCCCCGCGGACACCCGCGGCGGGGGCGCCGGCCGTTCGCCGTTCGCCCTGCTGCGGCACCCCGTCGCCAACCCGCTCGGGCTGCTCGCCGCCGGGTCGGCCGGTGCGGCCTACCTGTACACCCGGAACCCGCACCTGCCCGGCCAGGCCCTGCCGTTCTGCCCGTGGCGACGGCTGACGGGCCTTCAGTGCCCCGGCTGCGGCGGCACCCGGATGGCGTGGGACCTGCTGCACGGCGACCTGCTCGCCGCCTGGCACGACAACGCCGCGCTGCTGCTCGCGCTCCCCTTCGTCGCCGCCTGGTACCTGGTGCGGCTGCGCCACGGGCTGGCCGGCCGGCGCTGGAAGCTGCGCCTCGGGCCGCGCGGCGTCGCCGCGGTGCTGGCCGCGGCCGTGCTCTGGACCGTCGGCCGCAACCTCCTCTGACCCCTCGCGGTCGGGGCCGGATGTCCGGCTACCGGTCAGATATCGAACACCAGAGCGGCGGGCTCGGGAGTTTTGGGTGCCTTGTCCGTTTTTTGGTCGCGACTTTCCAACGATGTGGATCGGATTTTGAACAACCACTTCCGCAGCACACCTCCCGTTCACTAGCGTCTGCCCAAATCCCGTCCGGGCCCCCACCCCGCAGCCCGGCCGGACAACCGCGGAGCCCTGTGCCCGGCCGACGGCGCCGAGTCCGGACTCCCACGCCGGAAACCCCGCTGGCGTTTGATCAATTCCGGTGCAGCCAAAGGTAGTTGTGCCGTAGGGTCGGATTCGCCGCGGAAAGGACCTGGCGTTCGTGACTGCTGAGACCTCTCAGACCCTGGACCGGGGTGTCCGGGTACTGAAACTGCTTGCCGACTCCGAGCGCGGGCTGACGGTGACCGAGCTGGCCGCCCGACTGGCCGTCAACCGCACGGTGGTGTACCGCCTGCTGGCCACCCTGGAGCAGCACGGACTGGTCCGCCGCGACATCGGCGGCCGCGCCCGGGTCGGCCTCGGCGTGCTGCGCCTCGCCCACCGGGTGCACCCGCTGCTGCGCGAGGCCGCGCTGCCCGCGCTGCGCTCGCTCGCCGAGGACCTCGGCGCCACCGCCCACCTCACCCTGGTCGACGGCAACGAGGCGCTCGCCGTCGCCGTGGTCGAACCGACCTGGACGGACTTCCACGTCGCCTACCGCACCGGCCTGCGCCACCCGCTCACCGAGAGCGCGGCCGGCCGGGCGATCCTGGACGCCCGCGGCTTCCCCGGCCAGCGCCGCCCCGAGCACGGCTTCGTGATCACCCGCGCCGAGGAGCAGTCGGGCGCCTGCGGCGCCGCCGCCGCGCTGATCGGCCTGAGCGGCATCGAGGGCAGCGTCGGCGTGGTGATGCTCAACGGCCTGGTGCCCGAGCGGGTCGGCCCGCGCGTGGTGGAGGCGGCCACCGAGGTCGCCGACGCGCTGCGCTGAAACCGGACGCCGGGGGGCGGTCGATCCGCGCGGCCGTCCCTGGCGGCGGCCCCGGTGTGTTTGGATGCGGGGTGTGCCTCTCCAGAACCTGCCCACGGCCCTGACCGCCCCGCGCAGCCGCGCCCTCGCCCTGTGCGCGCTGCCGGTGCTGGCACTGTTCGCGGTGGCCGCGTTCGTACCGCTGCCCTACACCCTGGAGTGGCCCGGCGTCACCGCCGACACCCTGGGCGCCTACAAGGGCCGACAGGTGATCACCGTCTCCGGGGCGCAGCAGCGCGCCACCCAGGGCCAGCTGCGGATGGTCACCATCACGGCCACCGAGCCGGGGCACCGCAACTCCCTGTGGGACTCGCTGCGGGCCTGGGTCGCCCCCAAGCAGGTCGTGGTGCCCACCGACGAGGTCTACCCGCAGAGCAACCCGGCGCAGGCCAACCAGGTGACGCAGCAGCAGATGACGCAGTCCCGGGACGACGCCACGACGGCCGCCCTGGGCTACCTGCACCTGTCGCCGGACCAGGTGCAGGTCACCATCGACCTCGGCGACATCGGCGGGCCGAGCGCGGGCCAGATGCTGGCCCTGGGCATCGTGGACAAGATCGCCGGCGACGGCCGGGGCGGCGACCTGACCGGCGGCCGGATCGTGGCGGGCACCGGCACCATCGACGCGGAGGGGCGGGTCGGCCCGGTCGGCGGCGTCCCGCTGAAAACCCAGGCGGCGTCCCGCGACGGGGCCACCGTGTTCCTGCTGCCGCGCAGCGAGTGCACGCAGGCCAAGGTCAACACCCCCGACGGGCTCCAGCTCGTCCCGGTGGACACCCTCGCCGAGTCGGTCGCCGCCCTCCAGGCGCTGCACGACGGCGGCGCCGTCCCGCACTGCTGAACCGGCCCTGACGCCGCGTCGGGCCGGCGGCCCGCAGGCCGGGCGCGGCAGTCGTCACGTCCCGGCCGGCCCGGGCCCGCAGCGTCCCGGCCGCAGCCGTCGACCGGTGCGCCGGCGGGAGCGGCGGCGCCACCGCGAGCGCAGGCGGGTCGTCGCCCGGCACGATCGGCCCCGCCGGGCCCGGCTCGCGCCCGCCCCCGGGAGGCGATCGGCGATGCCCGCCGTCAGGCCCCGTCCGCGGCGCCCGGTGATCGGCGCGGCCCGCCGTCAGATCCCGTCCGCGGCGCCCGCGGCCTGCTCCACCAGCGGCAGGATCCGGTACGGCACCGGGTTCTCCAGGGCGATCGCGGTGGACGCCCGGACGATCCCGTCGAAGCCGACCACCCGGTCGATCACCCGCTGCAGATCCGCGTTGGACCGGGCCACGATCCGCACCAGCATGTCGCCGTGCCCGGTGATGGTGTGCAGCTCCAGCACCTCCGGCACCGCCGCCAGGTGCGCCCGGACCACCGAGCCCTGCCCCTGCGAGATCTCCAGCGTCGCGAACGCCGTCACCGGATAGCCCAGCGCCCCCGGATCCACCTGCGGGCCGAACCCGCCGATCACCCCGCGGGCCTGCAACCGGTCCAGCCGGGCCTGCACCGTGCCGCGCGCCACCTGCAGGCGGCGCGAACACTCCAGCACCCCGATCCGCGGCTCCTCGGCGAGCAGCCGGATCAGCTTTCCGTCCAGTGCGTCGATGGCATCGGGCTGCGGGGGCACGGGCGGCTCCTCGGTGGTGCGGGCTTCGACCGACATTGTGGGGTCGGCGCGGGCCGCCCGTCAGCCCCCCGAGCTGCGCGTCACCCCGGGACGACCTGCACGTCCGGCTGGTAGCCGTTCCACGTCACGTACACCTGGGAGGCCCGGTCGTCCTTGGAGAACAGCACCCGCAGCCACTGGTCGCCGTGCCAGACCTGCATCGTCCAGCCGGCCTCCGGGGTCGCCGACACCAACTCGGCGTCGTGCTCCCGGATGTCGAGCGCCACCCGGCCGCCCGGCATCAGGTAGCTCTTCACCGTCCCGGTGGTGCTGCTCGGCGTGGCGCGGATCGCCGCGGTGCTGTGCGACGGCGAGGACTGGCTCCGGCTCGGGGCCGGAACCGGGGCCGGGTCCGCGCTCGGGTCCGGGGCCGGACCGGGGTGCGGGGGCGTCGTGGCGCCGGCCGGGCCCGGACTGTCGGAGCCGCCCGGGTCGCCCGGAGCGGCCGACGGGACGCCCGTCGTCGAGGGCGGCGGCACGGTCGCCGCCGGCCCCGGGTGCGAGGTGGCCGTCGGCGGCAGCGGCAGCGCCACCGGCCCTTCGAACACCGTGTCGGCCAGTACCGCGTGCACGCCGAGCCAGGACAGCGCCACCGCCGCCCCGGTGGCTGCCGTCCAGGCGCCCAGTTGAACCCATCCGCTCCGCATTGCGGGCCATCCTGCCGTACTCAGGTCACGGGCAGGTCAGTGACCCCATTAATCCTCAGCAACCTTGCAGATCACGGTTCCAGAGGATCCGTCAGGCCCCCGACCGGCACCGCCCCTACCCCCCGAGGTACAGACCAGTTGGTCGCGATGCCGTACCGTGCAGCCCCATGGCAACAGTGCTTGTGGTCGAGGACGACCCCTTTGTGCGTTCCGCCCTGATCCGCCATCTGGCCGATTCCGGCCACGCCGTGCGCTCCGTCGGCACCGCCCTGGAGGCGCTGCGCGAAGTCGCCCAGGTCGGCTGCGACCTGGTGATCCTCGATCTGGGCCTGCCCGATCTGGACGGCAGCGAGGCGCTCAAGATGATCCGCGGACTGACCAACGTGCCGGTCATCATCTCCACGGCCCGCGACGACGAGGCGGAGATCGTCCGGCTGCTGAACGACGGCGCGGACGACTACCTGGTGAAACCGTTCTCCGGGGAACACCTCACCGCCCGGATGGCAGCCGTGCTGCGCCGGCTCGGCGGCGGCTCCCTGATGGCGCCTCAGATCCTGCGGGTCGGCGGCCTCGCCATCGACCCGCAGCGGCGCGAGGCGCTGCTCGACGGAGAACGCCTCGATCTCACCCGGCGCGAGTTCGACCTGCTGGCCTTCCTCGCCGCCCGGCCCGGCGTGGTCGTCCCGCGCAAGGAGATCCTGGCCGAGGTGTGGCGGCAGACCTACGGCGGCGACCAGACCATCGACGTCCACCTGTCCTGGCTGCGCCGCAAACTCGGCGAGACCGCCTCCAGCCCGCGCTACCTGCACACCGTGCGCGGCGTCGGCGTCCGGCTGGAAGCGCCCGTCGGACCGGTCGGGTGCACGACATGAAACGCCTGCTCCGCTCGCTGCGCTGGGCGATGGTCAAGGCGGCCGTCGCCGGCACCGTCATGGTCGCGCTGGCGTTCCTCATCCCGCTCGGCCTGGTCGTCCAGCACACCGCCCGCGACCGGGCGATCACCACCGCCCAGCGGCAGGCCGCCGCGCTCGGCCCCGCGCTCGCCATCACCACCGACCAGGCCGCCATCGCCCGCGCCCTGGCCTCCACCGACGCCGGCGCCCAGGACCGGCTGGCCGTCCACCTGCCCGACGGTCCGGTGGTCGGCAACGCCCGGATCGACCCCGGGCAGTTCAGCTCCGTCGACGACCAGGGCGAGCGCCGGTTCCGGGGCGGCACCGTCCGCACCGGCGGCGGCTACGCCCTGCTCGAACCGGTCGCCGTCGACAACGGCCGGGTCGCCGTGGTCGAGGTGTTCGTCCCCGACGCCGATCTGTCGCGCGGCGTCGGCACCGCCTGGCTGGTGCTCTCCGGCGTCGCGCTCGCCCTGGTCGCGGTCTCCGTCGCGGTCGCCGACCGCATGGGCACCCGGATCGTCCGCTCTGCCCGCCGCCTCGCCGCCGCCGCCCGCTCGCTCGGCTCCGGCAACCTCGCCGTCCGCGTCCCGGTCGACGGCTCCGAAGCGGCGGGCGCACCCGAAGAACTCCGCGAAGCCGCCTACGCGTTCAACGCCATGGCCGACCGGGTCGTGCACCTGCTCGCCGCCGAACGGGAACTCGCCGCCGACCTGTCGCACCGGCTGCGCACCCCGCTCACCGTGCTCCGGCTCAACGCCGCCGCACTCGGCGCGGGCGACGCCGCCGACGCCACCCGGCACGCCGTCGCCCAGCTCGAACGCGAGGTCGACCAGATCATCCGCACCGCCCGCCGGGACCCCGTGGACGCCCCGCCGGTCGTCCTCGGCTGCGACGCCACCGAAGTGATCCGCGAACGCGTCGCGTTCTGGTCGGCCCTCGCCGAGGACGAGGGCCGGCCCTGGCAGCTGGCCGGCGACGCGGAACCGGCGCCCGTGCCCGTGCAGCGCGGCGACCTGGCCGCCGCCGTCGACGCGCTGCTCGGCAACGTCTTCCGGCACACCGCCGTCGGCACCGCCTTCGCCGTCGACCTGACCGTCACCGAGGACGCCGTGACCGTCCTGGTCGGTGACGCCGGACCGGGCTTCGCCGACCCGGCCCCGGCGATCCGCCGCGGCGCCGGCCACGGCGGCGAGGGCTCCACCGGCCTCGGCCTGGACATCGTCCGCAAACTCGCCGAGGGCACCGGCGGCGACGTCACCCTCGGCCGCGCCGCCGCGCTCGGCGGCGCCGAGATCGCGGTGCGGCTCAACACCCGCACCCAAGTCGAACTGCCGCGCCAGCAACGGCGCCGCTCCGGCCGACTGATCCGCAAGGACTGACCACCGGCCGATGAAACCGACACAGCAGCTGTTACCGCGGGGGCGACAGCTGGTGTCGCTCCTCTTCCTTAAGTACTCCCTAGTACCGCCTCAGCGGCGTCTGATGCCGCCCCGGCCGTGCCGATCCGGCCCACCGGTCCCGCTAGGGTCGGCCCACGCCGATCGTCGTCCGCGTCGGCGCGCAGCCCGTGGTGTGCGGTGGCCGACCGCACGCCGGGCGCCCGGCCGATCGACTCCCTGACGCGGCCACTCGAACCAGCGGTCGCCCCGGGCCGGGGCCGCGCCCGGCCGGTCACCCTTCCCCGTGACCGCTGCGGGTGGGCCCCCGGAGGGGAGCCCGGGGCGACCGCGACCGGATCGGCGTCCGCCACCTCCGGTCCGTACTCCTACTCCTCTGTGCCTCTACTCCTTACCCCTACTCCTTGCCGCTGCCCCTCGTCCGGACCTCGTCGGACCTCGTAGGGCCGTTCGTCCGAGCCGTTCGTCCGGGCCGCCGTCCGGGCCGCTCGTCAGGACGGGGCTTCGGAGCGACCACGATCACGTCCGCGACCGGTGGCGCGGGGCGGGAGGTCCGGTAGTGTCGGCTGCTGGCCCAGCGCAGGTCGAACGGCGGACGGAGCAACACAGTGACCACGGTGCAAGCAGAGCGCGCCACACCCTCCGGCGGGCCCGATCGGCCGGCCGTTCCCGCCTGGCAGCGCGCCCTCACCGCACCCGCCCGCCTGCTCGCCGCCGTCCTTGCCGCGCTGCGCGCCGCACCCCGGCGGCAGCTGCGCACCGCCACCGCGGTCGCGCTGGTCTCGCTGCTCGGCTACGCGACCGTGCGGCACTTCGTCGGCACCTCGATGGTCGACATGATCGTCTACCGGGCCGAGGGCTCCGCCGTCGCCCACGGCCAGGACCTGTACGCGCTGCGGGTCACCAAGTGGGACCTGCCCGCGACCTACCCGCCGTTCGCCGCCATGCTGTTCGTGCCGACCACCTGGTTCGGCGTACCGTTCCTGCGGGTCGCCGTCACCCTCGGGAACCTGCTGCTGCTGGCCACCCTGGCCCACCTGTCCTTCAAGCTGGTCGGCTGGCCGCGCCGCGAACTGCGACCGATCGGCGTGATCCTGATCACCGGACTGGGCGTCTGGCTGGAACCCGTCTTCACCACCCTGCGCTACGGGCAGATCAACCTCGCGCTGGCCTGCCTGATCCTCTGGGACCTCACCCGCCCCGACCACGCCCGCTCCAAGGGCCTCGCCATCGGCATCGCCGCCGGCATCAAGGTCACCCCCGGCCTGTTCGCCGTCTACCTGCTGATCACCGGCCGGGTCCGGGCCGCCATGGTGGCCGCCGCCGCCTTCGTCGGCACCTTCCTGATCGGCGCGCTGGTCCTGCCGGACGCCACCCACGGCTTCTGGACGAAGTACCTGTTCGACTCCACCCGGGTCGGCAAGACCGTCATCGTCGACAACCAGTCGCTGACCGGCCTGGTCGCCCGCCTGCTGCACACCGAGAACCCCGGACTGCCCGCCACCGCGCTCGCCGCCCTGGTCGCCGTCGGCGGCCTCGGCATCGCCCTCTGGGCCCACCGCAGCGCCCGCTGGTCGCCGCGGGCCGACGCCTGGAGCGTGTGCGCCGCGCTGGTCACCGCCGTGCTGGTCTCCCCGATCAGCTGGACCCACCACTGGGTGTGGTGCGTGCCGATGCTGGTGCTGCTCGCCGCCGAGGCCGCCCACGAACGCTCCCGCCCCGCCGCCGTCCGGCGCGCCCGCTGGCGGATCGTGTTCGGCCTGACCCTGTTCGGCTTCCTCTCGTTCGCGATGTGGGTCGTCCCGCACAAGGGCGACCTGGACCTGCACCTGCCCGTCCCGAGCCAGCTGCCCGCCTCGATCTACCCCCTGCTCGGCCTGTGCTTCCTGGCCGTCGCCGGCCTGCGCGTGCACTCCCGCCGCCGCGCCGCCGGCGCCCCGCTGGTCCGCCTCCCCGCCCCGCGCACCGACCCCGACGGGCTCGGCAGCACCGACACCCAGAAGGCCCCCGCGGCCCACTGAGCACCGGCCCCGCCGACTCCCGCCCGGAGCCCGGCGCGGGCCGTCACGCCAGCAACTCGGCGAGCGAGCCGTCCAGGTCCATCGCCTCCAGCTCGGCACCCGGCGGCACCAGCCGGTGCGCCCGCTCCAGCCAGGCCGCCACCACCGGCAGCGGCGCCTCCAGCAGCGCGTCGCCGGCCGGCGAGCTCAGCGCCATGCACAGCACGCTGCGCCGCCCCGCCCGGGTCGGCCAGATCCGCACGTCGCCCTGACCGCACGGGCGGAACGTTCCCTCCACCAGCAGCTCACGGGCGAACACCCAGGTGACCGGCGTCCCGCTGTCCAGGTGGAAGGTCACGTACACCGCGAACGGGTCGTGGCTCCCGTACGACAGCCGCGCCGGCACCGCGACGCTGCGCTCCGGCGACAGCACCAGTTCCAGCTCCAGCTCCTGCTCCACCACTCCGGTCGACTGTCCGGCCATGGCCGCTCACCCTCTCGCCTCCGTGTGAGGCCGCCGATCGACCGCACACCCGAGAGACGACGGGCGCCGCGCACTCTTACACGGGTTTCCGAGAACTTTTCCGGCGGACTTTCCGCAGAACCTTTTCCCCGCCGCCCCGGTTGTTCCGGGCGGGACACCGGACAGGACACCGGACCGGCCGACCACAGCCCCCCGGTGCGACCGACCCGACTCCCAGGACTCGCGCCGTACCACTCGAGTCCGTCCCGTTCCACCTGTTTCACGAGTTCCGACGAACCAGGCGGACCGGGCCCCTCCAGGTACTACTCTTTGTGACTGCCCGGCGACTCTCCGCCCGCGGCGGCCCTGTTGCGCACATCCGCACACCTGCACGCCGCGGTGCCGGTACGAAGGAAGAGGCAATGACGGACCGGCTCCCCACCGCAGCACCGACGCTCGGCACGACCGTGCCCGCCGAAGCCGGCGCACCCGGCTACTACCCCGACCCCTCGGTACCCGGCTTCGTCCGCTACTGGGCCGGCCACGCCTGGGTGCCCGGCACCAGCCGCGCCGCCCCCGCCCCCGGCGAACAGCTCCAGCCCCCGCGCTTCGTCGCCCGCTACCTCGGCCCGCCGCCCTACAGCCTCCCGCCCGGCCTCGTCCCCGCCGCGCCCACCGGCCCGCTGATCGAGACCGGCCCCATCTACCTCGACGAGACCGGCGCCCACACCGCCTTCAACATGCCCGCCCACCCCGACCCGGTGGAACCCCTGCCCGCCGCCGTCGAGATCCTCCCCCTCGCCGGGACATCCCCGGTGCGCCCCGTCGAGCCCACCCCCTGGGCCGTCACCGGCAACGGCCTCCAGCCCGCCGCCGGGGAGTCCTGGGCCACGGCGGCCGCGCTCCGTCTGGGGCCGGTGGCGGCTCAGGCTGCGGTGCCGGCCGGGGTGCCGACTGCCGTGCCGGCTGCTGTGCCGGCTGCTGTGCCGCTGTCGGCCGGGGAGGCGGCGGTGGTGGCACCGCGGGTGCCGGTGGGGGAGGCGCGGGAGGCGCGGGGCGTCCGGGAGCGTCGCGAGATCGCGGAGGCGTTCGCGGCCGAGAGCGGGTTCGCGGCCGGGTTCGAGGGCGGGTCCGTGGCCGGGTCCGCAGCCGGGTTCGAGGCTGCGGGCGGGGTGCAGGGCGGGGAGCGGGTTCCGGTGGAGCCGGTGATCGTGGAGGAGGTCGTGCCGCGCCCGGCCCAACCGCTCGGCGGGACGCCCTGGCACGGGGGCGGGGCCGCTGCCGGAGACGCAGACGGTGACGGTTCGGTGGGGATGTCGGTCGCGCCGGGGCCGCTGTACGAGCCGCGACCGGTGTACGAGCCGCTGCGGGGGCGGAGCGCGGGGGAGGCGCGTGGGGGTGGAGTGCGCCCCGGCGGAACACGTTCGAGCGGAGCGCGTGCGAGTGGAGCGCGCGCGAGCGCGCCGGTCGCGGAGGACGTGCCCAGCGCCGAGTCGGCCGCCGGTTCCGGGGACGGTTCGGGTGCCGGTTCTGCCGTCCCTCCGGGCGCGGGTTCGGGTGCGGGTTCCGGCGCAGGTTCGGGCTGGCGGGCGGACCCACGGGCGCAGCGTGGGCTGATGGACACCGGGGAGGCTCCGCGGCGAGTCTCCTGGGGCGTCGACGCGGCACCCGCCGAGGCCCCGGCCGTCCCGGTCGCTCCTGTTGCGGCCGCGGCGGCTGCGGCTGCCGCTACCGCTGCTGCCGCTGCCGCTGCCGCCGAGCCGTTGTCGCCGCTGGAGCGGGCCGCGCGGGAGCCGCGGGCGGCGCATGTCACCAGTGAGCGGGTGCGGCCGCCGCGCGAGGGCCGGGCGGGGCCGCCGGTGGGTGAAGCGGGGCCGCGGGTCGCCCCGGCCGAGGCGTCGCGTCCCGCCGCGCGGGTGCGCAGCAGCAGCGGCAGTGGTGGCGGCGAGCAGCGGAAGGCGGCGGCTCCGGCGCCCGTCCCGGCGGGGATCGCGATGCGGGCGTTCGGATGGCTGGTCGACGCGGCGGTGACGGTGGTGGTCGGGGCGGCCGTCGCGGTGCCGATGGCGGCCACCGTCGCGGAGCACGTCCGGAAGAAGATCGAGCAGGCGCAGCTGGCCGCCCGGTTGACCGGCCGTCAGCACCAGGTGTGGCTGCTGGACCAGGTGGTGCTGGGCCGGCTGGGCGTGGTGATCGGCGTGCTGCTGCTGTTCGCGCTGCTGTACCAGGTGCTGCCGGTCGCGCGGACGGGCCAGACCTTCGGCAAGCGGCTGGCCCGGGTCCGGGTGGTCGTGGTGGGCGGCACCCGTCCGCCGGGCTTCGGGCGTTCGTTGCTGCGCTGGCTGGTGGGCGGGCTCGGCAACGTCCTGCTGGTGGGCCTGTTCGCGCCGCTGCTGGACCGTCCCGCCCGACGCGGCTGGCACGACCGGGCGGCCCGGACCAGGGTGGTTCGGGTGGGGCGGCGCTGACGGCGGCCCGTTGGTGGGCCGGCGCTGACGGGGGCTCGGCCGATGCGCCGTCAGTGCCGCTTGCCGTCGGCCGCCGCTGAACGGACGGAAACGGCGCGAATGTCCAAACATCCCAGGAATTGCGGTGTTCTACTCGTGGCATGAGCACCCACGACCCCTCTGGGACCGAGCCGGAGGAGGAGGGCGGCAAGCCTTCCTTCGACAAGCAGCCGCCGTCGGCGGACAGCCCGTACGACACGCCGCCCAGCTACGGGGGCCAGTACGGTGCGCCGCCCGGATCGGGATCCCCCTACGGCAACCGGCCGCCCGGTGACGGCCCGCCGCCCGGCCAGACCCCGCCCCCCGGAGGCCCGCACGGCTCGCCCTACGGAGGCCAGCACGGCTCGCCCTACGGAGCGCCCGGCCCCGGACCGATCCCCGGGATGCCCGCGCTCGGCGGCTGGGGCGCGCGGATCATTGCCACGGTGATGGACTGGATCATGGTGGAGGTCGTCGCCGTCCTGGTGCTGCTGCCGTTCGTCAGCTTCGGCCGGCAGGACGGGTGGGTCGGCTCGGCCTGGCTCGGCTACCTGCTCTTCCTGATCTACGACGGTCTGATGCTCAGCCGGGACGGTCAGACCTTCGGCAAGAAACTGATGAAGCTCCGCGTCGCGATGCTCGCCGATGGCTCGTCCCCGACCTCCGGCGCCGCCTGGACCCGCGCCGCCACCTTCGTCGTCCCCGCCCTGCTCTGTTGCGGTGGCCTCTGGTGGCCCGTCGACGGCCTGTTCGGCGTGTTCGACCGGCCCTACCGCCAGTGCATCCACGACAAGGCCGCCAAGACCGTGGTGGTCTCCACCGCCTGACGGCCGCCCCCGGTTCCGCGGTTGGGCCCCGGGCCCGCGGCAGCCATCGACCTGCCGCGGACCCGGGAGTCGTTGTGCCCTCCGCCGGTTGCCGACCTCGCTCGGGCTACTGGGACCGGTGGGCGTATTCGTACGGACGCGCGGACTGCTTCGGGGCGCTCGCCCCCGGAGCCGCCGGAGCCGCCGGAGCCGCCGGTACGCGGGGGCGGGCGGTGAGCAGGACGGCGGACAGCGTCCCGAGCGCGACCGCGAACCCGACCAGCACCGCGACCCGCCACACCGCCGTCTCCCCGGACACGGCCAGCAGGACCACGGCGGCGACCGTCGCGATCACGGCACCGACAGCCACCTGCGCCGGGCCGGGGCGGGCGGCGATCGGGCGGGCGGCGATCGGGCGGACGGCGGCGATCGGACCGGCGGTCGCGATCGGACTGGCGGTGGGGCGCGTCATGGCGGACAACCCTTCGCGCGGGGAAGCGGGGCCGGGCCAGGTTCTCCGGCCCGCATCGGTAAGTTCAGCCTAGCCTTTGGGAGTTGAGCTGTTCGGGGGCACAGGGGGCGCACGGGCTCACGCTTTCGGCTCCCGGCCGCGGTCTCCGCCCCGGGCCCCGGACGATAGCGTGCCCACGGACAACACCGGGGCGGGTGGCCGCCCCGCGCCACCCCGATCCGACCGCCCGGAGCCCCCCGTGACCGTCCCCGCCGACTGGCCCACCACCGCGGAAGCCGCCCGCGCCGAACAGGAGCGCCTGCGCCCCCTGGTCGTCCCCGAGGGCCCCGAACCCCCGCGCCGCCCCGGCACCCTGATCGCCGGCGTCGACGTCGCCTACGACGACGAACGCGACGTGGTCGCCGCCGCGGCCGTCCTGCTCGACTACACGACCCTCGACGTCGTCGAACAGGCCACCGCCGTCGGCCGGGTGGCCTTCCCCTACCTCCCGGGACTGCTCGCCTTCCGTGAACTCCCCGCCGTCCTCGACGCCCTGTCCCGACTCACCCGCACCCCCGACCTGATCGTCTGCGACGGCTACGGCCTCGCCCACCCCCGCCGCCTCGGCCTCGCCAGCCACCTCGGCGTCCACACCGGCCTGCCCACCCTCGGAATCGCCAAGAACCCCTTCACCTTCACCCACGAACCGCCCGGCGAACACCGCGGCGACTGGTCCCCGCTCCTCGACGGCCCCGAGACGGTCGGCCGCGCCGTCCGCACCCGCGAGGGTGTCAAACCCGTCTTCCTCTCCGTCGGTCACCGCATCGGTCTACCCGAAGCCACCGCCGTCACCCTCGCCCTCACCCCCTCCTACCGCCTCCCCGAAACCACCCGCCGAGCCGACTCCCTCTGCCGCCAGGCCCTTGCCGCCACCGCCCCCACCCCCTGACCCCACGCCCCTTCCCCCGCTGGCGTCTTGACGGACCGTTCCATGTGTTAGACATATGGACTGGAGCCAACTTTCCATCAGGCCCCAGGCGGTCGAGCGGGCAGTCCAGCGGGCAGCAGGTACGGGGGAGGTACGAGTTACATGAGCACAGGCGGCAACGGCTACCAGGTAGAGGTCGACAGCCTGCGCGCGTTCGCGGCGCAAGTCCGAGGACTGCTCAAGGAGTTCGAGGACGGCGCGGGCGGCGCAAAGGTCCACGGCCAGACGGGGCTGAGCCCGGCGGCGTTCGGCAGCTTTCCGGAGGCCGCGGCGTTGCACCAGAAGTACGGCGACATGCGGGAGGGGCTGAGGGCGGTCCTCGATCAGATCCAGCAGTCGATCGACGAGGCGCAACAGAATGCGGACCGTACCGCAACCAACTATGAGGAGCAGGAACACAACGCCAGCAAGCATCTGAAGCTGGCGAGTGACGGTTGGTCCACGGTGGCCCCCACTCCGGTGACCTCGACTCAGCGTACGACCGCGGCAGCACCACAGGCGGTGCCGCCGGCCGGGAACGTGTCGCCGTCGGGCAGCGGAGAGCCGAGGCCGAAGTTTTGATCATTCGACACACAGCGGCACCGGGCGACGCCCGAGCCGATGTTCGGTGTGAGGGGAGCCAACCGTGACCGACATGACCAACTTCAACTCCTACAGCCATGGCCAGATGCGCAGCATGGTCCAGTCGATGGACTCCGGTGCGGTCATGGCCGCCGCCGATCCCTGGCGCCGCGCCACCAACACCCTCAAGCAGATCCGTACGGCGCTGAACACTGCGGCCGCCGATGCCAGCGACTCCTGGCAGGGCGACACCAGCGACGCGTTCTACTCGCGGATGACCACGCTGGCCAACACCGTCAACAACGTTGCGGCCTATTCGAACGACGCCGCAAACGCCCTGGAGATGATGTCCGAGGCCATCGACAAGGCCAAGCGCGACATGCCCGAGGAACCCGGGTTCTTTGCCAAGGTGGGCGACGCGATCAGCGACACTGCACAGCAGACGGTCGGTATCGACAACGAAGACACCCGCACTGCCATCGCGGACACGCGTAAGCAGCAGGCGGTTACGGTCATGCAGACGCTTGCTGCGAGCTACCGCGCCACAACGAACTACTTGAAGCCGCCCCTCGCTCGCCTCGACGACTCGAAGGATCTGCAGCCACCGGACAATGGTGGTGCCTCCGCCCTCGGTGCGCTGATCATGGGTATCGGGGCTGGAATTGCTGGGCCGAACAGTGCGCCGACGGGGTCCTCCGGATCCCGTACCTCCGGTCAGAGTTCGGTGAGCAGCCGCACGCCTCAGGCCCCGAAGCTCCAGCAGGCCGTGGTTCGGCCGACCGATGCAGGCATCTCCGGAGGTACGGCCAATCCGGTCCCGCAGCCGAAGGGGCCGGGTACGGGCATCGACGGCATCCAGGGCGCGAACGGCGGCGTCCGTGGCGGAGCCGGGACGATCGGTGGTGCTGGTGGAGCCGGCGGAGTGCATGGCCCGTCCGGCAGCGGCGGGCTGGGGTCGTCCGGCGGTGCCGGAGGCAACCTGACCGGCCGCGGCGAAGGCGGACTGCTCGGCGGCGGATCCGGTATCGGCACCAGCCGCGCCGGGTTCAGCGGCAACAGCGTCTCCAAGGCCGGCACCTTCGGTTCCGGGGGCCTGGGTGGCAGCGGTGGCCCGGGTGGAGGCGCAGGTGCGGGCGGTGCCAGCGGCATGGGTGCGCGTTCCGGCGGTGGCCTGGGCGTTGGCGGCGGTGCCGGCGGTAGTGGCATTGGCGCGCGTTCCGGTGGCGGCCTGGCTGGAAAGGCCGGTGGCGTCATCGGCGAGTCGACCCATGCCAATGCTGGGGGCCGCGCATTCACCGAAGGTGGCTCAGGCATCGGCCGCAACCGTCTTGGCCAAGGCGGTGCGGGCGGTCAGGCCGGCAGCCAGGGGCAAGCCGGTGCTGGGCACGGCGGCGGCATGGGCGGCCACGGCCAGGCAGGCAAGAAGGACAAGAAGCGCGGCAAGGACCGTCCGGACTACCTCGTCGAGGATGAGGAAACCTGGGCATCGGGTGCTCAGGTCAACCCGGACGTGGTGGAATGACGTTCGGTCAGTAGAACAGTCGAATGCGACCGGCCGCTCCGCAGATCCGTCGATCTGCGGGGCGGCCGCTCCAACGAGTGGGGTGACGAGGCTTGACGACCAGTCGATCCGTGCGTGGTCTGGCCGCGCTCGCTGCGGGGGCCTTGGTGTGGGGTGTCAGCGCGGGGCCGGCGACCGCGGACACCATTCGCGATGGGCAGTGGGCGCTGAACAGCTACAGCGCGGCCGAGAAGGTCTGGCCGATCAGCAAGGGCGACGGGGTGATCGTTGCCGTCATCGACACCGGCGTTGGAGACCACCCAGACCTTACTGGCCAGGTGCTCCCCGGCGCGGACTTCACAAGTCCTGGCAAGGACGGGCGAAGTGACGCCGACGGCCATGGGACCGGAATGGCGAGCATCATTGCTGGGCACGGACATGGCGACGGTGCGGGAATCATGGGCCTCGCACCCAAGGCCAAGATTCTTCCTGTGAAGATTCACGTCGGTGATGCTTCGAACATCCAGACCGGTGACGGGGTGGAGATCGGCAAGGCGATCCGCTACGCGGTCGACAATGGCGCGAAGGTCATCAGCATGTCCTTCGGTGGGGGAGTCAAATCTGATGATGGATATCAGGATGCGATCAACTATGCCTTCCAACGGGATGTAGTCCTTGTTTCCTCCTCCGGTAACAGCCCTGGTGGGGAGATCCGTTGCCCTGCTTGCTTCCCGGGAGTGGTCGTAGTTGGGGCGATTGAGGAAAGCGGCGACGTGTGGGGAAAGGAGACCACGGGGCCTGAGATGACGCTTGCCGCTCCGGGTGCCAACATCTACCGCGCAAACGGGAAGCAGGGATACAGCACTGGTGACGGCACGTCCGACTCGACGGCGTACGTCTCCGCGATTGCCGCGCTGGTGCGGTCGAAATACCCGGACCTGTCGGCGGGTCAGGTCATCAACCGGATGATCAAGAGTGCGGTACAGCTGCCGAACAAGGGGACGTTCCCGAACGACCAGTACGGGTATGGCGTTGCATCTCCGTCGGGCGCGTTGGCACCCAACCCGGAGGTGGACAACGGTCCGAAGGAGAACCCGCTGGTCAAGCGCGCGGGTTCGGGTGACGGAGCGTCCCCCAAGTCTCCGGGGGCCGGCGCGACGGATCCGGCAAAGACGCCTCAGGCCGGTGGTGACTCCCCGCAGGCGAGCAGTGATTCCAAGAGCAGCAACGGAATGCTGATCGCGGTCGGCGGTGGTGTCCTCGGCCTGATCGTCATCGTGGTGATCGTGCTGCTGGTCCGGCGTTCCAAGAGCGGCAACGGCGGCGGCCCCGGCGGTCCGACCGGCCCCGGTGGTCCGGGTGGTGGCCCCGGGCACGGGTATCCGCCGCAGCAGCCCGGGCCCGGCTATGGGCAGCCGCAGCCGGGTCAGGGTTACCCGCCTCCGCCGTACCCGCAGCAGCAGGCGCCGTATCCGCCGCAGCAGCCGCCGGGCGGGGGGAATCCGTATCAGCGTTGAGAGAGCGATCGGTTGACGGTCCCTCGATATCGGTGAGCCGACGTCGAGGGACCGTTTTGTTGAGTGAGTTCGGTGTCTGTGGCACCGGCACTGAGGGGGAGTTGGGAGTGCGGGACGGGCGGGGTGTCTGGCGGTGGTCGGCCGTGGCAGTGGCGGGGGCCTTGGTGTGGGGTGTCAGCGCGGGGCCGGCGACCGCAGACGAGATTCGTGATGGGCAGTGGGTGCTCAAGAAGTACAGCGTGGCCGAGAAGGTTTGGCCGATCAGCCAGGGCGAGGGCGTGGTAGTTGCTGTCATCGACGCTGGTGTGGGGGAGCACCCCGATTTGGTTGGGCAGGTTCTTCCTGGTGCGGACTTCGCAGATGGTGGCGCTGATGGTCGAAGCGACAGCGATGGCCACGGAACTGGCATGGCCAGCCTCATTGCCGGGCGCGGGCACGGCGACAACGCCGGGATCATTGGACTCGCGCCGAAGGCGAAGATCCTTCCCGTGAAGGTCAATGTCGGAGGCCTCAATGACCTGAAGTCGGCGAGCGGCACGGAAATCGGCAAGGCGATCCGCTATGCGGTCGACCAGAACGCGAAGGTCATCAATATGTCCTTCATCGCGGGAAGCCAGCTTGACGACGGCTATCAGGATGCCATCAACTATGCACTCCAGAGGGATGTTGTACTCGTCGCAGGTTCCGGAAACAACCCGTCCGTAAAGATCAGCTGCCCGGCGGTTTTCCCAGGGGTGGTTGTGGCGACAGCGGTGGAGGAGAGCGGTGACCTGTGGCCGAATTCGGCTACCGGTCCCCAGGTGACGCTGGCGGCTCCGGGTGCCAACATCTACCGTGCGAACGGGAAGCAGGGCTACGGTACGGCGAACGGAACGTCTGACGCGACTGCATACGTCTCGGCGACGGCGGCATTGATCAGGTCGAAGTATCCGAACCTGTCGGCAGGCCAGGTCATCAACCGCATGATCAAGAGTGCTGTGAAGCCCCAGGGCAAGGGAACCTTCCCGAACGATCAGTACGGCTATGGAATTGTTTCCCCTTCTGCGTCGTTGGCCCCCAACTCCGCGGTGGACAACGGGCCGAAGGAGAATCCGTTGCTCCATCGCGCAGGCTCGTCCTCGGCGGATTCCGGTACCCCCGCGACGGATCCCGCGAAGACGCCTCAGGCCGGTGGTGACTCCACCACCCCGCAGGCGAGCAGCGACTCCAAGAGCAGCAACGGAATGCTGATCGCGGTCGGCGGCGGTGTCCTCGGCCTGATCGTCATCGTGGTGATCGTGCTGCTGGTCCGGCGCTCCAAGAGCGGCAACGGCGGCGGCCCCGGCGGTCCGACCGGCCCCGGTGGTCCGGGTGGTGGCCCCGGGCGCGGGTATCCGCCGCAGCAGGCCGGGTCCGGCTATGGGCAGCAGGCGGGTCAGGGTTACCCGCCTCCGCCGTACCCGCAGCAGCAGGCGCCGTATCCGCCGCAGCAGCCGCCGGGTGGGGGAAATCCGTATCAGCGGTGAGAGAGCTGTAGGTTGACGGCTCCTCGGGGAGTGGCTCTGCCGCGCCTCGGGGGGCCGTTGTGTGTGTGGAGGGTGGGAGGGGCGGGGCGTGGCGGGGTGTTATGCGTGTGCGCGCGAGGCCGAGTTCGAGGGGTTGCCGCGGTATGAGCGCATCGCTGTGGACGAGCACTGGCGGGTGGTGCACGCGGTGGACTGTGCGCTGCCGGGTTGGCTGGTGTTGTTGCCGAGGCGGCACCTGGAGTCGATGGCGGAGCTGACCGGGGCGGAGGCGGCGTCGCTGGGTGGGTGGTTGGTGCGGTTGGCGCGGGCGGTGGAGGTGGTGACGGGGTGTGAGAAGGCCTATGTGGCGCAGTTCGGGGAGGCAGCGGGCTTCCGGCATGTGCATTTTCATGTGGTGCCGCGCGGGGCGAGGCTGGGGGTGGAGCTGCGCGGCCCCCGGGTGTTCGGGCTGTTGGGTGCGGGGGAGCGGGCCTTGACGGCGGCGGCGATGGACGACGTTGCGGGTCGGGTCGCCGCCGCGCTGGCGGCTGAGGGGTAGCGCGCGGGGCGCATCAACTCGCGGTGGTCCAGGGGGCCTTGGTCATCAGGGCCTTCACGTTGGCGACGTACGACGGGTTCGGGATGACGGACTGGCCGATCTGGGCGCCGGTGGCGGGGTCGGTGACGAGGTTGTAGTGGACGTTGCCCGCGCCGGCGTTGTAGGCGGCGACGACCAGGTCGAGCAGGGGGGTCTTGCCGCTGACGGGGTCGGGGGAGAGGTCGTAGTTGCCGCCGAAGCAGGAGTCGCCGTAGTAGGCGACCAGCCAGTCGAGGTACTCGGTGCCGAGCTGGACGTTGCCGGCCAGGGTGTTGGGGTCGGAGGTGTTGTTGTACTTGGCGTTCATGGTGGAGACGGTGCCGGGCATGACCTGCATGGTGCCGATGCCGCCGTCGCAGGCGAGGATCGCGGACTGCCAGCCGCTCTCCTGCCAGGCGATCGCCTTGACCAGGGCGGCCGGCAGGGGCGGGAGGGTGTCGGAGGTGCGGCCGCCGGAGGGGGCGCTGAGGGCGAAGGTGCGGGTCTTGGCCGCGGCGGCGGCGAGCGCGTCGCCGACGGCGGACTTGGGCTCGTTGGTGCCGGTGTAGGACGGCTTGCAGGAGCTCTGCAGCGGCGGGGTGTGCGGCGGGACGGCGGGCGGCGGGGGTGCGACCGGGCCGGCCTTGGCGACGGGGGCGGGGGCGGCGGTCGGCGGGCGGGTCGCGGTGCGGGTGGGAGTGGGGGTGGCGCTGCGGGACGGCTTCGGGGAGTCCGAGGCGCCGGGTGTCGCGGAGGCCGACGGCGTGGCGGACTCGGACGGCGTCGGCGTCGGCGACGGTGTGGCGGAGGCCGTCGGGCTGGGCGAAAGCTCGACCGCGGCGCCGGCCGCGGCCTGGTGGCCGTCGTCCGACGGCTTCTTGGCGCAGCCGGCGACCGGGACCAGGACGGCGGCGGCCGACAGCAGGCACAGCGCGGCGCGCACCGGAGTGCGGACAGTCATGAGAATCCCCCCTGTTTGTGTACGAGCGACCCGCTCGCCGCAAGGAGACCGGTCCGCGAGTCGGGAGCATGCTACGCCCTGCCCGGAAGTCGTTCGCTCACGGGTCGTCAGCTGCGGGGCGTCGGCCGCGACGGGTGGCGGGATCTCGACGATCGGTGGCGGTGGCGCCCCTGGTGGGGCGGGGAAGAGGCGGGCGATGCTGGGCGCATGATGATCCCTGACACCAAGGACTGGACCTGGGTGCTGGAGCGCCCCTGCCCGGAGTGCGGCCTGGACACCCCGACGGTCGCGTTCGAGCAGATCCCGGGCATGTTCCGGGCGAACGCGGCGGCCTGGACGGAGCTGCTGGCGGGCGATCCGGCCCGGCTGCGGGAGCGGCCGCGGCCGGAGGTGTGGTCGGCGCTGGAGTACGCCTGCCACGTGCGGGACGTGTACCGGCTGTGCGTGGTGCGGCTGAACCTGATGCTGGCCGAGGACGATCCGCAGTTCGCCAACTGGGACCAGGACGCGACCGCCGACGAGGAGCGCTACGGCGAGCAGGACCCGGCGGCGGTCTCGGTCGAACTCGCCGCCGCCGTCGATCAGTTGGCGCATGCGCTGGAGGCCGTGCCGGACGCCGCCCGGGCGCGCACCGGACTGCGCAGCGACGGCGCCCGGTTCACCGTGGAGTCCTTCGCCCGCTACGTGATCCACGACCCGGTGCACCACCGCTACGACGTCACCGGGCAGCAGCATCAGGCGAGTTGATCGAACTCCAGGGCCGGGTCGCCGGGCTCCGGCGTCCATGCCGGCAGCCCGTGCGGCACCGCTTCGGCGAGCACGGTGGTGGGCCCCGTGCCGAGTCGGGCGGTGAACAGGAAGCGGTGGCCGGCGCCGACCCGGCGCGGTTCCAGGGCGAGGTGGACGAACGGCGCGGACGGCCCGGACGAGGCCGCCAGGCGCTCCAACTCGCCTTCTGCGGACCGCCATTCCTCGGCGGGGACGTACTGGCGCATGATCGAGTGCCAGACCACGGTGAGCGTGCCGTCGGCGACCCGGACGCTGCGCAGGAACTCGGCCGCGCCGACCGGTTCGACCGGGGCGGGGATCCGGGCGGCGACGGCGAGCGCGCCGTTCAGCCTTTCCAGCCGCGGGAGTTGGTCCGCCCACAGGTAGGCGCGCAGGGCGAGCGCCCCGTCGGCGGAGCGCGGGTCGATCGGCGTCGGGTCGCAGCCGCGCCGCTCCACCACTCGCTGGAGCGGCGCGTCCCGCAGCCAGGCCGGCGGCTCGCCCCGCCAGGCGTCGGCGAGCACCACCGGTGAGTCCGCCGGCCCGTACGTGAACCCGGGCGAGGCGCAACGGAACTGCTCGGCAAGGAGGTTGAGGCCGGCGGAGGAGCCGAGCTCGTGCAGCCGCACCGGCAGCGGCGCGGTGGCCGGCGCGGTGGCCGACGCGGCGTCCGGAGCGGCGTCCGGGGCAGTCCGGGCGAGCCGGCGCTGTGCCCAGACCAGGCCGGTGAGCAGCAGGTTGGCGCGGCCGACCTCGTTGGTCTGCGGCGGGCGGGTGAGCCACTCGCGGATCCACGGCAGGTGGTCGGCGACGGTGGTGCGGAACGCCGGCCAGGGGGCGTCCGGGTCGGCCGGGTCGAAGGCGCCGCCCACGCTCGGGTAGTGGGCGGCGAGTCCGGGCGCCCGGCCGGAGATCACCAGGGCATGGACGGCGCCGAGCAGGCGCAGGGCGACGGCCGACGGACCGGGGGCGTCCTCGTGGCCGGCGATCGCCGCGGCGCACGGGCCGCCCGCGGCCAGGTCATCGGCGGCCCGGCGCAACAGTGCGGCGGACAGCGGGGAGCCGAGCTCCGCACAGGCGTCGGCCTGGTGCCGGAACATCGCGACGGCATGGTCGATGGGCATTCGAGAGCTCCTCCGTCCTGGGCCTACAGCACGTCATCCTTCGCCGTCGGACGACCCTTTGGTAGCGCACCCGCCGGTGATCTCGCTCACGAGCGGTGCGGGTGCGTACGGATGAGTACGGGTATGTGCGAATGCGGTCGAGTGCGTTCGGATGCGTGAGGTGCACGGTGCGCCCGGCGCGGACGCCCGGCGCGGACGCCCGGCGCGGACGCCCGGCGGGCCGCCGGCGAACGTGCGTCAGGGTGGCCGAGGCACATTGGGGGCGCACGGCCTCCCGCGCGCGCCGGTATTCGGGCCCGTGCGGTGCCCGGCCGACCCGTGTCGTCGAGGGCGCCGGTCACCAGTCGGTGGCGCGCCGCCGGTGGGTGTGTCGGAGCTGGCTGGTGATCTTGGCGGTGTCGATGCCCACCACGTCGGCGATCTCGGGCGTGGCCAGGCCGACCACGTAGTGCAGGATTGCCAGGTCCTCGTCGGTGTCGACGTCCGGGCGCAGCCGTTCGGCGCCGGCCAGCGCGTGCTGCTCGGTGACGGTGTCGCGGAGGATCTGCCAGGCCGCAGCGGCCGGATTGGGGCTCTCCAGCACGGCCGGCCAGACCTCGGCCAGTTCGGACAGGGCGAGCCGGACCACCCGGTGCGCGGCGGCGGGTTCCTGGAACCAGACCCGGGCGTAGCTGCAGTACCGAGGCTCGTGCAGTTCGCAGAACGCCGCGAACTCGACCGAGACGCGCGGAAGTTCGGTGGACCGATCAGCGCAAGCCGAGTCCGCGGCCGGGATATGACGGTCGGTCACATCAGCTGCCTCTCGATCTGGGTCCGGACGGGGAGCGTCAACGCTCACTCTAGGCCCTCGGGCGGGTGCTGTGGGTGACAAGTCTGCTGAGATGCCCGGGGCCGGGCCCGCTTCCGGACGTTGTGTGACGACCCGTCAGCAACCGCCGCCCGCCGGACGCAGCTGCGAGTGCGTTGCAGCTGGTCAGAGATGGTAGATCGGCAGTGGCTGCAAGGCAGTTGGTGTGCCACTGTAGGCCTCATGGGTGAACGCGGACACGGCAACGGGGCTCACCTTCACGGGCGAAACCCGGACCACGGGCATGACCACCATCACACATCGAACCGGCAGCACCCCGACGAACACGCACACCGACACGTACACCGGCACGCACACCGACACCCGCACCCGGATCACGACGACCACCCGCACCCGGATCACGACGACCACCCGCACCCGGATCACGACGACCACCCGCACGAGCCGCACGAGCACGGGCATCGGCACGGCCTCGCCCACCGCCTGGCCCACTTGCTGCGCCCGCACTCGCACGACGCCGCCGACCGGGTCGACGCGGCCCTGGAGTCCTCGGCGGAGGGCCTGCGGACGCTGTGGATCTCGCTGTCGGTGCTCGCCTTCACCGCCGCGGTGCAGGCGGCGATCGCGGTGCTGTCGGGGTCGGTCGCGCTGCTGGGCGACACCGTCCACAACGCCGCCGACGCGCTGACCGCCGTCCCGCTGGGCGTGGCGTTCCTGCTCGGTCGGCGGGCGGCGAACCGCAGCTACACGTACGGGTACGGGCGGGCGGAGGACCTGGCGGGCGTCGCGGTGGTGCTGGCGGTGGCGGCGTCCTCGCTGGTCGCGGGCTGGACGGCGGTGGAGCGGCTGCTGCATCCGCAGCCGGTCGGGCACCTATGGGCGGTGGCGGGCGCGGCCGTCGCGGGGTGCGTCGGCAACGAGTGGGTGGCCCGCTACCGGATCGTCACCGGGCGGCGGATCGGCTCGGCGGCGCTGGTCGCGGACGGCATGCACGCCCGCACCGACGGGCTGACCTCGCTGGCGGTGCTGCTCGGCGCGGCCGGCAGCGCACTGGGCTGGCGGCTCGCCGACCCGGTGGTGGGCCTGCTGATCACGCTGGCGATCCTGCTGGTGCTGCGCGGCACGGTCCGTGAGGTGGGCCGACGGCTGATGGACGCCGTCGACCCGGCCCTGGTGGACGCGGCGGAACGGGAACTGGCCATGGTGGACGGGGTGCGCGGGGTGGGTGCGGTGCGGATGCGCTGGATCGGGCACGCGCTGCGGGCCGAGGCGGAGGTGGTGGTGGACCGCACCCTGACGGTGGTGGCCGGGCACCAGGTGGCGGCGGCCGCCGAGCGGGCGCTGATCCGCGCCGTCCCCCGACTGCTGGCGGCCACCGTCCATGTCGACCACGCCCCGGCGGAGGTCTGAACCTCCTTGCCGGGCCGGGCGCCCGAAAAACCCCCGGATCGGGCCCGATTGCCGCCCCGCGAGGCTGACGATCCGTCAAAAACCGCCCCAGGGAGCCCGGAAGGGCTCCCTGGCGACCTTGTGGGGCGGTCAGTGGGCCTCGGGGCCACCCGTCTTGCGAACGGGCCGCAGAACGGCCCTGGGGCCTCCGCCCCGCACATCGCCCCGTGCGTCGCTCCGCACATCGGCCTGCGCGTCGGCCTGCGCGTCGTACTGCGCGTCGTGCTGCGCTCCGGCCCAGCCGCCCGCCCGGGCGCGGGCCTGGGCGCCGGCCTGTGCGGCCGCCTCGCTCGCGGCCTCCGCGGCCGCCGACTCGGCGGCCCGCGCGGCGGCGGCCACGCTGTCGGGCTCGCGGCGCGACTGCGCGGGGATGGCGGCGGTGCGGCGGATCCGGCCGGTCTCCTCGGCGGCCTCGCGGGCGGCCAAGTAGGCCTGCACCGCGGCGATCCCGTACACCGGCTGGATCAGCTGGTGGCCCTTGAAGAACGGGCGCGCGGGGGCGAACCCGGCGGCCGTGACCAGCTCGCGGATCTCGGTTATCTCCTCTTCGCTGCGCGCCGTGAAACGGACTTCCCAGCCCTTCTTGTACGCACGTCCGTCCTCTCCGCCGCGCCGGGCGGGATCGGGTTGGCGGACGTAGCCGGGCAGGCGGCCGAGGCGCAGTCTGGCGGCGCGCTGGGCGGATGACTCGTCGCGGGACATGAGCCTGATGGTAGGCAATTCGGAACACCCGCCGACGCCGCGGGGCGTGCCACTGCGTGTGGGATCGGTCACGGTCGGTCAGATCTCGCAGGTCGGCGGGCCGAGTCCGACCGGATCGAAATCTGTGTTGATCCAATGAAAATCGGATTGTAGGCGGTAAGTCCGACCTGATCCGACAATGGTTCGAACATCCGATCCGCCGAATGGGTGAGGGTATGAGGACTTTAGTGCAGGGCCGTCCCGGTTTGACGACGGTTGGGTAACAGGTCGTCAGGTCCGGCGTCGGCTGTCGGGGGCGAGGGGGAATGTGGTCGGTATGAGCTACCGGATTCCGCAGCAGCCCACCTCTCTCGAAGAGCTCGCCCGGCGCCAGCAGAATGTGGTGACGGCCAGCCAGTTGCGCGCCCGGGGGGTGCCCGCCCGCCTGGTGAGCGAGCACTGCCGGCAGGGCGGTCCGTGGCAGCGGCTGCTGCCCCGGGTGTACCTGCTGCAGGAGGGTCCGCCGACCCCGGAGCAACGGATGTGGGCGGCGCTGCTGTACGCCGCCCAGAACGGTCGGGCCGAGGGCGGCCGGGAGCGGGCGGTGATCACCGGGGCGGCGGCGCTGGCGCTGTACGGGTTCGTGTCGATGCCGCGGCTGCCCGCGGTGCTCGGGGTGGAGGTCCTGGTGCCCCGGCAGCGCCGGCTGCGCGACGCCGGACAGGTCCGGATCCGGCGCACCGAACGGGAGTTGGTGGCGCGCGAGGTGCACGGACTGGCCTGCGCGACGGTCGCCCGGGCGGTCGCGGACGCGATCCGCGAGTGGTCCGAGCAGGGCGCGTTCGAGAGCGGACAGGTCGGCCCGGGGGTGCTGCGGGCGGTGCTGCGCGAAGCGCTGGAACGCGAAAACGGCTGCGACACGGCCGAGTTGATGGCGGAGCTGGCCGAGGCGGAGCTGCTCGGGGAGCCGCGGGTGCGTGCGGCGGTGGACGAACTGCTCGCCGCGCAGCGGGAGTTCGCGCTGGCCTCGCTGCTGGAGCTGGCCGTCGAGCGGGGCCTGCCGCTGCCGCTGCCCGGCCCGGAGCTGCGGATGCGCGGCGGGACGTACATCGCGGTGCCGGACCTGTTCTGGCCGGAGGCGGCGGTGGCGGTGGAGGTGGACTCCGAGGTGCGCTGCGTCAGCGAGGGCGAGGCGGCCTGGGTGCGGGCCGGGCAGCACCGGATGGAGTACCTCGGGGTGCGCGTGGTGTACGTCGGCTCGTCCCGGCTCGCCGCCGAACGGGACGCGGTCGGCGGCGAGTTGGCGGATGCCTACCGGCTCGGCGGCGAGGACGTGGTGGCCCTGGTGGTCACCGGGCGCTGAGCAGCGGCAAAGTGACTGCCGGTCAGCTGCGGACCACCGGCGTGCCGATCAACTCGACGCCCGCGGTGCGCAGTTCGTCGAGCGCGGCACCGGTGGTGGCGGGCGCGACCCCGGCCGTCAGGTCGAGCAGGACGCGGGTGCCGAAGCCCTCCCGGGCGGCGTCCAGGGCGGTGGCGCGGACGCAGTGGTCGGTCGCGATGCCGACCACGTCGACGTCGGTGACGCCGCGTTCGTTCAGCCAGTCGGCGAGGGTGCCGCCGTGCTCGTCGAGGCCCTCGAAGCCGCTGTAGGCGGCGGCGTACGCGCCCTTGGAGAACACCGCCTCGATCGCGCCGGAGGTCACCGAGGGGGCGAAGTTGGGGTGGAAGCCCACGCCTTCGGTGCCGGCCACGCAGTGCGCGGGCCAGGAGTCGACGTAGTCCGGTTCGGCGGCGAAGTGCGCACCGGGCTCGATGTGGTGGTCGCGGGTGGCGACGATGTGGGCGTAGCCGGGGGCGGAATCGGCGATCAGGTCGGTGATCGCGGCCGCGACCTCGGCCCCGCCGGCGACGGGAAGGCTGCCGCCTTCGCAGAAGTCGTTCTGCACGTCGACGACGATCAGGGCCCGGTGCATGGCTGGCTTCTCTCGTTGGGTGGTGCGGTCCGGAGCCCGGGGGTCGGGGCCGCGTCGGTGTGGGGGAGGGCGGTGGAGCGGTTGGCACTCTAGGCAGTGCCGGGCGGAGGCGGAAGGGCTCAGCCGGTGTACCGCTCGGTGCCGATCACCGGCTCGCCGCGGGACAGCTGGGTGGCGGACAGCGGCAGCCCGGCGCGGGCGCGGCGGTGGCGTTCGCGGGCGGCGTCCAGCGACTCGCGGCCGACCACCTCGCCGGCGGTGATCAGCGGGACGTGCAGCAGGTGCGGCTCCAGTTCGGCGGGCACCGGGCCGGTGCCGACCACCTCGGCCTCGGCGACGCCGTCGGCGTCGGGGCGGCGGGCGGCCCACTTGCGGCCGCCGATGCTGGTCTTGCCGCCGGCCGAGCGCTTGGCGACCGGGACCAGCTCGCCGCCGGGCGTGGCCTCGCGGGCGACCAGCTTGTAGACCATCGCGCAGGTCGGGTGGCCGCTGCCGGTGACCAGGCTGGTGCCGACGCCGTAGCCGTTCACGGGCGCGGCGGCCAGGGCGGCGATGGCGTACTCGTCGAGGTCCGAGGTGACGATGATCTTCGTGTCGGTGGCGCCGAGCTCGTCGAGCTGGCGGCGGACCCGGTGGGCGAGCAGGGTCAGGTCGCCGGAGTCGATCCGGACGGCGCCGAGGCCGGGGCCGGCCACCTCGACGGCGGTGCGGACCGCCTCGGCGAGGTCGTAGGTGTCGACCAGCAGCGTGGTGGCGCGGCCCATCGACTCGATCTGTGCGGTGAAGGCGTCCTTCTCGCTGTCGTGCAGCAGGGTGAAGGCGTGCGCGGCGGTGCCGGTGGTCGGGATGCCGTAGGTGAAGCCGGCCTCCAGGTCGGAGGTGGCGGAGAAACCGGCCAGGTAGGCGGCCCGGGCGGCGGCGACGGCGGCCTGCTCGTGGGCGCGCCGGGCACCCATCTCGATCACCGGCCGGTCCCCGGCGGCGGCGCTCATCCGGGACGCCGCGGCGGCGATCGCCGAGTCGAAGTTGAGGATCGACAGGATCACCGTCTCCAGGATCACCGCCTCGGCGAAGCTGCCCTCGACGGTCAGCAGCGGCGAGCCGGGGAAGTACACCTCGCCCTCGGGGTAGCCGTGGATGTCGCCGGCGAAGCGGTAGTCGGCGAGGTAACGCAGCGTGTCCTCGTCCACCACCCGCTGGTCGGCGAGCCAGTCGAGCTGCGGCGTGGTGAACCGGAAGTTCTCCACGGCGTCCAGCACCCGGCCGGTGCCGGCCAGCACGCCGTAGCGGCGGCCGTTGGGCAGGCGGCGGGTGAACACCTCGAAGACCGAGCGGCGGTGGGCGGCGCCGCTGCGCAGGGCGGCCTGCAGCATGGTCAGCTCGTAGCGGTCGGTGAGCAGCGCGGAGCTGCGCTGCGCGGTGATGGCGTCCATGGGAATGATGCTACTACCACTTAGCGTCAGAGTGACGATTTCCCTTCCGGGCCACGTGTCGGACGACCCTGATTCGCTCCGGCGTCCCACGGATGGAAGCATGGGCCGAGGGGAAGATCGAGGTCGACGAGGAGAGACGGACTGTGAGTGTCGCGCCGGTGGAGATCGAGCGCCCGGAGGTGGAGGGGGTTCCGGTCACGGAGCCGGACACTCCCTGGGTCACCATCGTCCACAACGACCCGGTCAATCTGATGACCTACGTGCAGTACGTCTTCCAGAGCTACTTCGGCTATCCGAAGGACAAGGCGCGCCGGCTGATGATGGACGTGCACACCAAGGGGCGGGCGGTGGTCTCCAGCGGCACCCGCGAGGAGATGGAGCGCGACGTGCAGGCGATGCACGGCTACGGCCTCTGGGCCACCCTTCAGCACGACTGACGGCCCGTCACCCACCGATCCACGAGGGACTGATCCGAAACACATGGCCGGTTTGTTCGAGAGCGCCGCGAGCGGCGGCGCGGCGATCCCGCTGGACGAGTTCGAGGCCTCCATCCTGCGCTCGCTGGAAGTGCAGATGCTGGAGCTGATCGGCCCGCCGCCCGGCGGCGAGCACGAGGACCCGCTGGCGGCGCTGTTCGCCGAGGGCCCCAGCGAGGCGCCCGAGGACCCGGCGCTGCTGCGGCTGTTCCCCGACGCGTACGGCGGCCCGGGCGCCCCGAAGGACCCGCAGGACGCCGAGATGGCCTCCGAGTTCCGCCGCTACACCGAGCTGGACCTGCGGGCCCGCAAGCGCGAGGACGCCCTCCTGGTGGTGCGGGCGCTGGACGGCCTCGGCGGCGGGGGCGGCGTGGTCGCGGTCGGCGCCGGGGACTGCCCGCGCTGGCTGGGCGCGCTCAACGACCTGCGGCTGACGCTGGGCTCCCGGCTGGAGGTCAGCGAGGAGGACGACGACGGCCTGTACGACCTGCCGGACGACGACCCGCGCAAGCCGCTGGTGATCGCCTACCTGTGGCTGGGCGCGATGCAGGAGAGCCTGCTGGAGGCGATGACCGGCTGAGCCGCTCGGCCGCCCGATTCGTTCATATGGTCGGATTGCCCCACTGACGCCCGTACTCGGGCGGTTGTGGGGCTTTTCGCATGATTGACTCGACCTCCCGAGGGAGTGGCGCGCGCGGCCGGCCGGTCGGCGCGGACCGGGAGGCGAGGTGGGCAGCAGATGGCACACGAGGCGGACGAGGAGACCGACGCCGTCCCCGACGAGGAGGGCTACGAGCGCGGCCTCAACAGCCGGCAGATCCAGATGATCGCGATCGGCGGCGCGATCGGCACCGGCCTGTTCCTCGGCGCCGGCACCGCGATCTCCAAGGCCGGCCCGAGCCTGCTGCTCGCCTACGCGGTGGCCGGCGTGGTGATCTTCGTGATCATGCGGGCGCTCGGCGAACTGCTCACCTACCGCCCGGTCTCGGGCAGCTTCGCCGAGTACGCCCGGGAGTTCCTCGGCCCGTTCGCCGGCTTCGTCACCGGCTGGACGTACTGGCTGTTCTGGGTGGTCACCGGCATGGCGGAGACCACCGCCGCCGCCGTCTACGTGCGGTTCTGGGAACCGGGCGTCCCGCAGTGGGGAACGGCGCTGGTGTTCCTGGTGCTGCTGTACGCCGCCAACCTGATCTCGGTGAAGCTGTTCGGCGAGATCGAGTTCTGGTTCTCCATGGTCAAGGTCACCGCGATCGTCGGCATGATCCTGATCGGCATCGGCGTGCTGGTCTTCGGCTTCTCCGCGGCCGGCGACACCGCCTCGATCACCCACCTGTGGAACAACGGCGGCTTCTTCCCCAAGGGCTTCGGGGCCGCCGTGATGTCCCTGCAGATCGTCATGTTCGCCTACCTGGGCGTGGAGTTGGTCGGTGTCACCGCGGGCGAGAGCGAGAACCCCGAGAAGACCCTGCCGCGGGCGATCAACACCCTTCCGGTGCGGATCGTGCTGTTCTACGTCGGCGCCCTGCTGATCATCCTGTCGCTGGTGCCGTGGACCGAATTCGAGCCCGGCGTCAGCCCGTTCGTGGCCGCGTTCGGCAAGGTCGGCATCCCCGCGGCGGCCGGCATCATCAACTTCGTGGTGCTCACCGCGGCGCTGTCCTCCTGCAACTCCGGGATGTACTCCACCGGTCGGATGCTGCGCGACCTGGCACTGCGCCGACTGGCCCCCGGCCGGCTCACCCGGCTCACCGCCAGCCGCACCCCCGCCGCCGCGATCACCGTCTCCTGCCTGCTGATGGGCGTCGGCGTGGTGCTCAACTACCTCGTCCCGGAGCGGGCGTTCGAGTACATCACCTCGGTCGCCACCGTCTGCGGCCTGTGGACCTGGGGGGTCATCCTGGCCAGCCAGCTCCGCTACCACGCCGCCTGGAAGTCCGGCCGGCTGCCCGCGCCGACCTTCCGTGCGCCCGGCGGCAGTTGGACCCGCTGGGTGGCGCTGGGCTTCCTGGTGATGGTCCTGGTGCTGATCGCGCTCGACCCGACCGCCCGGATCTCGCTGTACGTCTTCCCGTTCTGGGCGCTGGTGCTGATCGTCGGCTACCGGGCGATCGGCCGCCGCGACCCGGCGGCCGTGCACGGCGATCCGCACTCCCACCTGCACGCCGGAAGCGGTGAATGACCGCTCGCTATCCTGGCCGCATGCTGACCATCACCCGAGAACTGCGCGACCGGATGGTCGCCCACGCCCGCGCCGACCACCCGGACGAGGCGTGCGGCGTGATCGCCGGACCGGCCGGCACCGGCCGGCCCGAGCGGTTCGTCCCGATGCTCAACGCGGCCCGCTCGCCCACCTTCTACGAGTTCGACTCCGGCGACCTGCTGAAGCTCTACCGCGAGATGGACGACCTGGACGAGGAGCCGGTGGTGATCTACCACTCGCACACCGCCACCGAGGCCTACCCGTCCCGCACCGACGTGAGCTACGCCTCCGAGCCGTTCGCCCACTACGTGCTGGTCTCCACCGCCGAGGGCACCGGCGAGGACGACCCCTACCAGTTCCGCTCGTTCCGCATCGTGGACGGCGTGATCACGGAGGAAGACGTCCAGGTGGTCGAGGCCTACCAGGCCTGAGCCCGCCGCCCGCCGACGGGCCCGCCACGGCCGCGCACCGCGCGGCGGGCGGGCCCGTCTTCTCATTGCGCGGGACGCTGTCGACCGGATGGCGAGACAAGCATGTCAAAGCGGGGGCGGGAATCTATACGATGAGTCCATGCGTTCCGTCGATGTGAGCATTCAGGCCCCAGGCACCCGCCTCGTGGCGCGCCTGCACGTCGACCTGTGCCGGCTCGCCAGCGCGATCTGTCCCGGCACTGCCGCGCGCTGACCGGCAGAGCCGACCGACAGCCTTTCGACCCTCCCGTCCCGGCCGCCCCGGGGCCCTTCCTCCCGCCGTGCCCCGCCCGGCCCGGCAACCGACTTCACCCCACAGGAGCGCAGCCATGGCCATCGAGGTCCGCATCCCGACCATCCTCCGTACCTACACCGACGGCGCCAAGGCCGTCGACGGCAACGGCGCCGACCTCGGGGAGCTGTTCACCGACCTCGACGCCCGCCACCCCGGCATCGCCGCCCGCCTGCTGGACGGCGGCGAGCTGCGCCGCTTCGTCAACGTCTACCTGAACGACGAGGACGTCCGCTTCCTGGACGGCGTGGCCACCACGCTCTCCGACGGCGACAGCGTCACCATCCTCCCCGCCGTGGCCGGCGGTATGAAGTAATGCGTTACGACAGCCCGATCGAGGCCGTCGGCAACACTCCGCTGGTGCGGCTGCCGCGGCTGTCCGCGGCCGTGCCCGGCAACGACGACGGCCTGGTCACGCTGTGGGCCAAGCTGGAGGACCGCAATCCCACCGGGTCGATCAAGGACCGGCCGGCGCTGCACATGATCGAGCGCGCCGAGGCGGACGGCCGGCTCACCCCGGGCTGCACGATCCTGGAGCCGACCAGCGGCAACACCGGCATCTCGCTCGCCATGGCGGCCAAGCTCAAGGGCTACCGGATGGTCTGCGTGATGCCGGAGAACACCAGCGAGGAGCGCCGCGAGCTGCTGCGGATGTGGGGCGCGGAGATCATCCCCTCGCCGGCCGCCGGCGGCTCCAACACCGCGGTGCGCATCGCCAAGGAGATCGCCGCCGAGCACCCCGACTGGGTGATGCTCTACCAGTACGGCAACCCGGACAACGCCGGCGCGCACTACCACGGCACCGGCCCGGAGATTCTCGCCGACCTGCCGACCGTCACCCACTTCGTGGCGGGCCTGGGCACCACCGGCACCCTGATGGGCGTCGGCCGGTACCTGCGCGAGAAGGTCCCCGGCGTGCAGATCGTCGCCGCCGAGCCGCGCTACGACGACCTGGTGTACGGCCTGCGCAACCTCGACGAGGGCTTCGTCCCCGAGCTGTACGACGCCGAGGTGCTCACCACCCGGTTCTCGGTCGGCTCCGCCGACGCGGTCGCCCGGACTCGTGAACTGCTCCAGCAGGAGGGCATCTTCGCGGGCGTGTCCACCGGCGCGATCCTGCACGCCGCGATCGGGGTGGCCCGCAAGGCGGCCCGGGCCGGGGAGCGGGCGGACGTGGTCTTCGTGGTCGCCGACGGCGGCTGGAAGTACCTGTCCACCGGCATCTACACCGCCGAGTCCACCGAGGCGGCGGTCGAGGCCCTGCAGGGACAGCTCTGGGCCTGACGGAACGTCAACACCGCGGCGCGGCACCCTGCTCGGGGCCGCGCCGTCGGCGTTCGTACGGTATGCAGGTCCGATCGTCAGACCACTGTGACATCCCGGTATTTGTCCGTCCCCGGTGACCGCTCTGTCACGGAACCGCCACCGCGGCCTGCCGCGCCCCCGCCGCGCGCACCCGCCCCCGAGGCTGACGGCGCACCCTTGGTTCACCGTCACCGTGGAGGTGGGCAGCCATGCCCGGCCGGAAGCTCTGGTCCTACGTCGAGATCGCCCGTCACATCGGCGTGCAGGCCGAGACCGTCCGCCACTACAAGCGCCACGGCCTGCTCCCGAACCCCGACCGGCTGGACGCCCTGGGCCGTCCCCGCTGGTACCCGCAGACCATCCGGGACTGGGCCAGGGCCCGTCCCGGGCGGCGCTGAAACTCCCCGCCCCGTCCTGGTGATTCCGCCCACAGCGCGGCACGGGAGAGGGGGCAAAGTGCCGCCCGGCCCTTACCCTCGACACTCAAAGAAGCCGCTCCGCCCCCGGCGGCGCGGACGGCCGCGGACGATGGCCCGACGGGGCGGGAAGGGCTCGACATGAAACTGACCGTGGTGGGGTGCTCGGGGAGCTTCCCGTCCGTGGAGTCCCCGTGCTCCAGCTACCTGGTGGAGGCCGACGGCTACCGCCTGGTCGTCGACCTCGGCAACGGCGCCCTCGGCAACCTGCAGAAACACACCGGCCTGTACGACGTGGACGCGGTGCTGCTCAGCCACCTGCACGCCGACCACTGCGTCGACCTGTGCGCCTACTGGGTGGCCCGCAACTACCGGGTCGAGGGCTGCCCCGAGCTGCTGCCCGTCTACGGCCCCGCCGGGACGGCGGGGCGCCTGGCCCGTGCCTACGACATGCCGGAGAAGCCAGGCATGACCGAGGTCTTCGACTTCCGCGACCTCTCCGACGGCGCCCGGCTGTCCCTCGGCCCGCTCACCGTCACCGCCGCCCGCGTCAACCACCTGGACACCGAGGCGTACGGCTTCCGGATCGAGCACGGCGGCCGCAGCCTGGTGTACTCCGGCGACACCGGCGTCTGCCCGGGCCTGGTCGAACTCGCCCGCGGCGCCGACCTGTTCCTGTGCGAGGCGGCGTACACCCACGGCAAGGAGACCTTCGACTCCATCCACCTCAACGGCCGGCAGGCCGGCGAGCACGCCGTACGGGCCGGCGCCGAGCGGCTGGTGCTCACCCACATCCCGCCGTGGACCGACGCCGAACGCAACCGCCGCGACGCCGCCGCCGTCTACCCCGGCCCGGTCGACCTGGCCCGCGCCGGAGCCGTCTACGAGGTGTGAACCGGCGTCAGCCAGTGCCGGTACCGGGCGTCCTCGCCGCACACCGCGGCCCGGTACGCCTGTGCCAGCGCCTTGGTCAACTCTCCCTCGTGCGAGGGTAGTTCGCGATTGTCCAAGGAGCCGACCGGGACCACTCCGGCGGCTGTCCCGGAGATGAACACCTCGTCCGCCGCGTACAGGTCCGAACGCAGCAGCGGCTCCACCCGGACCTCCGCGCCCAGGTCGCGGGCCAGCGTCAGCAGGGTGTCCCGGGTGATCCCCTCCAGTGCCCCCGCGCCGGCCGGGGTGGTCCGCAGCACGCCGCCGCGCACCGCGAACACGTTCTCCGAACTGCACTCGCCGACCGTCCCGTCCGGGGCCAGCAGCAGCGCCTCGTCGAACCCGGCGTCGGTGGCCTCCCGGCGGGCCAGCGCCGAGTTCAGGTAGGGTCCGGTCGCCTTCGCCGCCGGGGGAACGGAGTTGGGGTCGATGCGCCGCCAACTGCTGGTCATCAACCGCAGCCCGCGGCCCTCGGGCAGGTAGGCCGGCCACTCCCAGGACGCGATCGACACGCTGGTGGCGGAGTGGCGCATGTCCAGCCCCATCGAGCCGTACCCGAGGAACGCCAGGTGTCGCAGGTAGCACTCCCGGTGGCCGTTCGCCGCCACCAGCGCCACCGTCGCCGCCGCCAACTCCTCGGTCGAATACGGCAGTTCCATGCGGAGCATGCGGGCGCTGCGGTCCAGCCGGGCCAGGTGCTCGGGCAGCCGGAACACCGCCGGCCCGTCGGCCGTCGCGAACACCCGGGTGCCCTCCAGCACCCCGGTGCCGTAGTGCAGCGCATGGGTCAGCACATGGACGCGCGCCTCGTGCCAGGGCACCAGCGCGCCGTCGAACCAGATCACGGAAGACTCGGGAATCGCCATGCCCGCCATCCTGGACAGCCCGGCCGTCCCCGCGAAGGCCCCCGGGCCCGCCGGATCGGGCCATGGCCGCCACCGGAGCAGCCGTCTCGAATGGTGAAATCACGGAGTCCGCCCACCGGTCGCGGCCCTAGGCTCCGGAAGGGTGGAGACCAGCACCGCCCTGTACGCCCGGCTGCTCGCCGACCCCGGCTGCCCGCTGGACTCCCTGCGCGCGGAACTCGACTGCGAGGAAGCCGAGTTCACCCGGGCGCTGGACGAGCTGCACGGCCTCGGACTGGTCGGGCCGACCACCGCCACCGCGAGCGGCCTGGCCGCCGTCTCCATCGACACCGCGGTCCGCCAGTTGCTCGCCGACTCCGACCACCGGTTCGCCGCGCTGCTCGGTGAGGCCCGCCGCACCCACGCGCAGGTCGAGCACCTGCACCGCCACTACCTGCCACTGCGTACCGCCGCCGCCCACGAACTGGTCCGCGGCCCCGACCGGATCGCCGCCCTGTTGGAGGACGCCGCCCGCGCCGCCCGCACCGAGGCGCTGTCCCTGCGGCCCGGCCAGGACCAGTCCGAGACCGGCCTCGCCGAGAAACTCGCCCGCGAACGCATCGCCCTCGCCCACCGGGTCGCGCTGCGCACCATCTACCCCGCCGCCGCACTGCACCAGCCGGCCGTGCTCGCCCACGTCCAGGCGCTCACCGCCGCCGGCGCGAGCATCCGGGTCGCGCACACGCTGCCGCTGTGGCTGATCGTGGTCGACTCCCACCTCGCCGTCCTGCCCGCACCGGGCGAGCCGCCGGGCACGGCGGCGGTGGTGGTGCGGGACCAGGCGGTGGTCTCGGTGGTCCGTGAGCTCTTCGAGCACTTCTGGGCGGCGAGTTGGGTTCCGCCGGAGCTGTTGGGCCGGACGGCGCCGGACGACCGGCACCGGGAGGTGCTGCGGCTGCTCGCGGCGGGGCTGACGGATCAGGCGATCGGCCGGAAGCTGGAGATCTCGGACCGGACGGTGCGGCGGCTGGTGGCGGATCTGACGGCGGCGCTGGGGGCGCAGTCGCGGTTCCAGGCGGGGGTGCACGCGACGCGGCTCGGGTGGATCTGAGGGGCGCTTTCACGTGCAGGTGGCTGTCGGGGGCGCGATCTTGCCGGCGTGTGCCTTCCGCTTCGCGCAGTTCCCCGCGCCCCTTGGTTCGCACCCGGCAGCTCTCGCACCTGGACGTTCACCCCTCTTCGAAGTCCTCCTCCTCGCGGCCCGGGGTCTTCAGGTCGAAGCGGAGGATGACGAAGCGGAAGGCCGTGTAGTAGACCGCCGCGAACACCAGTCCGATCGGGATGATCAGCCAAGGTCTGGTGGCGTAGCCCCAGTTGAGGACGTAGTCGATGGCGCCGGCGGAGAAGGTGAAGCCGTGGTGGACGCCGAGGGCCCAGGTGACGGCCATGGACAGGCCGGTGAGGAGGGCGTGGGTGGCGTAGAGGGCGGGGGCGATGAAGACGAAGGCGAACTCGATGGGTTCGGTGATGCCGGTGACGAAGGAGGTGAGGGCGAGCGAGAGCATCATGCCGAGGACGGCGCGGCGGCGTTCGGGGCGGGCGCAGTGGGCGATGGCGAGGGCCGCGGCGGGCAGGCCGAACATCATGACGGGGAAGAATCCGGACATGAACTGGCCGGCGCCGGGATCGTGTTGGAAGAACCGGGTCTGGTCGCCGTGGATGACGTGGCCGTCCACGGTGTAGTTGCCGGCCTGCTGCCAGAAGAAGGTGTTGGCAATCTGGTGCAGGCCGAACGGCAGCAGGCCGCGGTTGATCAGGCCGAAGACCCCGGAGCCGAGCGCGCCGAGGCCGATCACCCAGTTGCTGAAGTCGTCGACGACGGATCCGATCGGGCCCCAGCACAGGCCGAAGAAGACGCCGAGTCCGGTGCCGACGAAGGCCATCACGATGGGCACCAGGCGGCGGCCGTTGAAGAAGCCGAGCCAGTCGACCAGCCGGGTGCGGTGCAGGCGCTGCCAGAGGAGGGCGGAGAGCAGGCCGACGACCACGCCGCCGAGCACCCCGGGGTCCTGGTAGGTGGCCGCGATGTCCTTGCCGGGCAGCACCTGGTAGTCGGTCTTGGGGAAGGCGGTGAGCACCTGGTGGTAGGTCAGGAAGCCGACCAGGGCGGCGAGGGCGGTGGAGCCGTCGGACTTCTTGGCGTAGCCGATCGCGATGGCGACGCAGAACAGCAGCGGCATCCAGTCGAACACGGCGTGGCCGGACGCGGCGAAGA
The DNA here is from genome assembly GCF_044754805.1 of Kitasatospora sp. NPDC092948. Taxonomy (NCBI): domain Bacteria; kingdom Bacillati; phylum Actinomycetota; class Actinomycetes; order Kitasatosporales; family Streptomycetaceae; genus Kitasatospora; species Kitasatospora sp. NPDC092948. The sequence goes on from NZ_JBIVPU010000011.1 coordinate 111,116, forward strand.
CCTCGGCGACCTTGGTCCAGCCGAGTCCCTTGGGGCCGAAGACGTCGTCCTGGCCGAGGCGCAGCAGGATGCCCGCGGCGGGGAGGACGGCGATCGGGAGCTGGAGGCTGCGGCCGATCTTCTGCAGGGCGGGGAAGACCCGGGAGCGCAGCGCCCGTCCCGCCGCTGCCGCCTGCGAGTTCGGTTCGGTCGTACTCATAGCGGGCGGTTCCTCACGGCAGCGCGATCGTGGTCTAGACCATTGGTGGCCCGTTCCCGTTTCTAGCACGCGCCGAACAGGCTCCGGAACCCTCCGAAGGTCGGCCTTCGCAAGTGCCGCGGAATCGAAACCTTCGACCGGGCGACGCCCCGTCGGGCCCCGAACAACACCGCGCCCCCGGTGGGGAATTGTCTCCCACCGGGGGCGTTCGGGGCGAATCCGTCAGGACTTGGTCGGATCCTCGATCTGGCCCTCGTCCTCGCGTCCCGGTGTCTTCAGGTCGAACTTGACGATCACGAATCGGAAGACCGCGTAGTAGACCACCGCGAAGCACAGGCCGATCGGGATGATCAGCCAGGGTTTGGTGGCCAGGTTCCAGTTGATCACGTAGTCGATCAGGCCGGCCGAGAAACTGAAGCCGTCATGGACGCCGAGCCCCCAGGTGACGGCCATCGAGGCGCCGGTGAGCAGGGCGTGGATGCCGTACAGCAGCGGGGCCACGTAGGCGAAGGAGTACTCGATCGGCTCGGTGACGCCGGTGACGAAGGAGGTCAGCGCGACCGAGGTCATCAGGCCGTAGATCTCCTTGCGGCGGTGCGGCTTGGCGGAGGCGGCGATGGCCATCGCGGCGGCGGGGAGCGCGAACATCATGATCGGGAAGAAGCCGGAGAGGAACTGGCCCGCCGACGGGTCGCCCGCCAGGAAGCGGCCGATGTCGCCGGTGGCGGTCTTGCCGGTGTGCGGGTTGGTGAAGGTGCCGAACTGGAACCAGACGAAGGTGTTCAGCAGCTGGTGCATGCCGACCAGCAGCAGCGCGCGGTTGGCGAGGCCGAAGATGCCGGCGCCGCCGGCGCCCAGGTCGGACAGCCACTTGGAGAAGTCGGCCAGGCCGGTGCCGATCGGCTGCCAGATCCACACCATCAGCGAGCCGAACAGCAGGCCGACCAGGGCGGTGATCATCGGTACCAGGCGGCGGCCGTTGAAGAAGCCCAGCCAGTCGACCAGCCTGACCCGGTGGTAGCGCACCCAGAGCCAGGCCGAGAACAGACCCATCAGAATGCCGCCGAGCACGCCGGGATTCTGGAAGTCCACCTTCACCGCCGTCTTGGCCTCGAAGTCGATGCAGACCGTCTGCTCCAGCACCGAGGGCGCCGGGCAGGCCTTCGGGAAGGCCCGCAGGACGGCGTAGTAGACCAGGAAGCCCGCCACCGCGGCGAGCGCGGTGGAGCCGTCCGCCTTCTTGGCCATGCCGATCGCCACGCCGATGCAGAACAGCAGGGGCAGGCCGAGCGCCGGGTCGAGGAGCGCGCCGCCGGCGGCGGCGATGGCCGCGGCGACCCGGTCCCAGCCGAGGCCGTCCCTGCCGAAGATGTCGTCCTGGCCGAGGCGGGTGAGGATGCCGGCCGCGGGCAGCACGGCGACCGGCAGCTGGAGGCTGCGGCCCATCTTCTGCAGGCCGCCGTAGAAGGTGTGCCACCAGGTGCTCTGGTTGGCCGTGGCGCCCGTTGAACGCATTCGTCGGCCTCCGTGCTTCCGTCCGGTCCCGGTCCGTCCGTGGGTGGGGCCAGGAACACCGGTGGACCGTCCGGCGTTCTGGGAGTACACCTACAATTGGTGTAGACCAGTTCTGGAGGCCGGGGCGGTCCGCCGGGTTCGAGTACCCGGTGATCGTCATCCTCGGGCGGTCCCGGAGCGGGCCGCGCGCGGAGCTGGTCCGAACGTGGACCAACATGGCATATCGTCCGGAATCGGGTGATGCTGGTCGCGCCGTCGGAAGGCGCGGCAGACTGACCCCGAGTCACTTCCGGCCGGTACCACCGCACAGCAGTACGGCACCCGGCGACCGACCGCCGAAGCGCCGAGACAGAGGGAGAAAGACCATGGCCAGCAAGGCTGAGAAGATCGTCGCCGGTCTCGGCGGAATCGACAACATCGACGAGGTCGAGGGTTGCATCACCCGGCTGCGCACCGAGGTCCACGACGCCTCCAAGGTCGACGAGGCGGCGCTCAAGGCGGCCGGCGCCCACGGTGTGGTGAAGATGGGCACGGCCATCCAGGTCGTCATCGGCACCGACGCCGACCCGATCGCCGCCGAAATCGAAGACATGATGTGAGCCGAGCCCCCGCCGGCCCCGACGGCCCGTCGCCGAACCTCCGGCGACGGGCCGTCGCACGTCCGGGGGCAGGGCCGGGAGCCGGACGGGATACGCTCGTTCGCATGTCACGCATCGACGGCCGCACCCCCGACCAGCTCCGCCCGATCACCATCGAACGGGGCTGGAGCAAGCACGCCGAAGGATCCGTCCTGGTCTCCTACGGCGACACCAAGGTGCTGTGCACCGCCAGCGTCACCGAGGGCGTCCCGCGCTGGCGCAAGGGCAGCGGCGAGGGCTGGGTCACCGCCGAGTACTCCATGCTTCCGCGCGCCACCAACACCCGCGGCGACCGCGAGTCCGTGCGCGGCAAGATCGGCGGCCGCACCCACGAGATCAGCCGGCTGATCGGCCGTTCGCTGCGCGCCGTGGTCGACCACCGGGCGCTCGCCGAGAACACCATCGTGCTGGACTGCGACGTCCTCCAGGCCGACGGCGGCACCCGCACCGCGGCGATCACCGGCGCGTACGTGGCGCTGGTCGACGCGGTCTCCTGGGCCCGCGAGAAGAAGCTGCTGCGCGCCAAGGGCCAGCCGATCACCGGCGGCGTCAGCGCGGTCAGCGTCGGCATCATCGACGGCGTCCCGATGCTCGACCTCCGCTACGAGGAGGACGTCCGCGCGGAGACCGACATGAACATCGTCTGCACCTCCGACGGCCGCTTCGTCGAGGTCCAGGGCACCGCCGAGGGCGCCCCGTTCGACCGCGATCTGCTCAACCAGCTGCTCGACCTGGGCAGCCTGGGCTGCGCCGAGCTCGACGAGATCCAGCGCAAGGCGCTGGGCCTGTAGTCCTCCGGGGAACCGCGGTGGGCCGAACGGCCGTCAGAACGAGAGGGCCCGCCCGCGTGTGCTGTACAGGCACGCGGGCAGACCCTTAACGTTCGCTGTGAGCCCGCACACCCTCCTGGAGGACTCGCCGATGCAGCAGCCGCTCAGCATCAACCGCACCACCACGCTCGCCGTCGCAGCGATGGTGCTGATCCTGCCGCTGAGCGCGGTCAGCTGTTCCGCCGCGGAGAAGGCGGTCAGCTGCGCCAACACCGCGGTGCAACTGACCACCGACGTGGCGCAGCTCGGCAGCGCGTACAACAACGCCGACAAGGACCCGGCCGCCGCCGGGAAGGCCGTGCAGAAGATCAAGGGCGACGTCGACAAGATCGGCCGGAACTCCAGCGACGCCGACCTGGCCAAGGCCGTCGGCGACCTGCAGACCCAGGTCGACAAGGTGCAGAAGGCCGTCGACAACAACGAGACGCCCGACCTCGGACCGCTCGGCGACGCCGCCGGCCGGGTCAGCAAGGTGTGCACGGGCTGAGCATGTCGGGTGGTTAGGCTTGCGGCATGACCAAGCGACTCGTTCTCGCCACCCGTAACCAGCACAAGGTCGCCGAGCTGCGCGACATCCTCGGCGCGGCCGGACTGGACGTCGAACTGGTCGGCGCGGACGCCTTTCCCGAGGTGCCGGACGTTCCCGAGACCGGCGTGACCTTCGCCGAGAACGCCCTGCTGAAGGCGCACGCGCTGGCGCGCGCCACCGGGCTCCCGGCCGTCGCCGACGACTCCGGGCTGTGCGTCGACGTGCTGGGCGGGGCGCCCGGCATCTTCTCCGCCCGCTGGGCCGGCCGGCACGGCGACGACCGGGCCAACCTGGACCTGCTGCTCGCCCAGCTCGGCGACATCGCGGCCGAGCACCGCGCCGCGTCCTTCGCCTGCGCCGCCGCGCTCGCGCTGCCCGACGGCACCGAGCGGGTGGTCGAGGGCCGGCTGCACGGCACCCTGCGCACCGAGCCGGCCGGCAGCGGCGGCTTCGGCTACGACCCGATCCTGCAGCCGCTCGGCGAGAGCCGGACCTGCGCCGAGCTGAGCGCCGAGGAGAAGAACGCGATCAGCCACCGCGGCCAGGCGTTCCGGTCGCTCGCCCCGGTGGTCGCCGAACTGCTGGGCTGAGACCGCGCGTCGACATGCGAAGGGCCCGCCCGGGATCTCCCGGGCGGGCCCTTCGTCGGCTGTGCGGCCTGAGGGACTCGAACCCTCACGAGATTGCTCTCACGGGCACCTAAAACCCGGGCGTCTGCCAATTCCGCCAAGACCGCAGGCAGGGACTTCCCCGTCATGCTACTTGTCCGTCACCTCGGCGTGCACCACCCTTTCGGGCGGCGTTCGGGCCGTCGTCGGCCAGGCTGAGAATTGGTACAGACCTATTGACCAGTGTGGTCCAGACCACGTACGTTCGCGCCGCGTCATTCCTCCCCCACGGCGTCCGTCCCCCACAGGCGGGCGTGAACATTGGAGCGACTCATGCCCGAACGTCCCGCCCGTAGAACCCCCTTGAAGGCCGGCACCGCGCTGGCCACCGCGGCCGCCCTGGTGGCCGGGGCCGCCGGACTGGTCACCGCGCTCGGCGGCGCCTCCTCGGCCGCCACCGTCAACCTGCTGGCCAACGGCGACTTCGAGACCGGCACGCTGTCCGGCTGGAGCTGCTCCGGCGGCCTCGGCTCGATCACCTCCGCCGCCCCGCACGGCGGCGGCTACGCGCTGCAGGCGGCGGCCTCCGCGTCCGACACCGCGCAGTGCTCGCAGACCGTCGCGGTCAGCCCGAACACCACGTACAGCCTGAGCGGCTGGCTGAAGGGCAACTACGCCTACCTGGGCGTCACCGGCACCGGGACCACCGACACCAACTCCTGGGGCTCCAGCGCCGATTGGGTCAACCGCAGCACCACCTTCAGCACCGGGGCGTCGACCACCTCGGTGACGGTCTACACCCACGGCTGGTACGGCCAGGGCACGTACTACGCGGACGACCTGACCCTCACCGGGCCGGGCGGCGGCTCGGGCTCCACCAGCCCGTCGGCGAGCACGAGTGCGTCGGCGTCCGCGTCGGCTTCGGCTTCGGCCAGTGCTTCGCCGAGCAGCAGCAACAGCGCGTCGCCGTCGGCGAGTTCGTCGGCGACCGGGACGCCGGGCGGGGACGGGGTGGTGACCACGCCGACCGGGCTGACGGCGAGCGTGGCGAACACCGCGGTGACGCTGAAGTGGAACGCCTCCGCCGACAACGCGCAGAACGGCAACAGCGCGGTGTACCGGATCTTCTCCGGCGGCGTGCAGACCGCGACCTCGATGGGAACGTCGGTGACGGTCTCCTCGCTGCTGCCGAACACCTCGTACACCTTCACCGTGCAGGGCTACGACAAGGACGGCCACAGCAGCGGCTACTCCGCGCCGGTCACCGTCAGCACGGGCGCGGCGGCGACCGGGCCGCTGAAGTCGGCGTACTTCGCGCAGTGGGGGATCTACGGCAACAAGTACTACCCGTCCACCATGGCGGCCACCGGCGCGGCGAGCGGGCTGAACACCATGACGTACGCGTTCGCCAACATCAACCCGTCCACGCTGAGCTGCTTCGAGACCATCAAGGCCGCGGACACCAACGACAACAACCCGAACGCCGGCGACGGCGCGGGCGACGCGTTCGCGGACTACCAGAAGGGCTACACCTCGGACATCTCGGTGGACGGCACCACCGACGCCTGGACCCAGCCGCTGAAGGGCAACTTCAACCAGCTGCGCGAGCTGAAGGCGAAGTACCCGAACCTGAAGATCACCATGTCGCTGGGCGGCTGGACCTACTCGAAGTACTTCTCGGACGCGGCGGCCACCGACGCCTCGCGCAAGAAGCTGGTCTCCTCCTGCATCGACATGTTCATCAAGGGCAACCTGCCCTCGATCCAGGGCGACATCACCGGCGGCACCGCGGCCGCGATGGGCGTCTTCGACGGCATCGACATCGACTGGGAGTACCCGGCCTCCGCGGGCGGCCACACCGGCAACCACTACTCGGCCGCCGACACCGCCAACTTCACCGCGCTGCTGGCCGAGTTCCGCAACCAGCTGGACGCGTACGGGCAGACCGTCGGCAAGAAGTACCTGCTGACCGCGGCGCTGCCGAGCGGCCAGGACAAGATCGCGCTGCTGCAGACCGACCAGATCGGCAAGTACCTGGACTACGGCAACGTGATGTCCTACGACATGCACGGCGCCTGGGAGGCCACCGGCCCGACCAACCTCCAGGACCCGCTGTACGACAGCCCGAACGACCCGAGCAACCCGGTCGCCCCCGGCACGCAGAAGTACACCGTGGACAACGCGGTCAACGCCTACCTGACCGGCGCCCCCGCGTACGGCATCAAGGGCGGGTTCCCGGCGCAGAAGCTGGCGCTGGGCGTGCCGTTCTACTTCCGCGGCTGGACCGGCGTGCCGGCCGGCTCCAATTTCGGCCTGTACCAGACCGCGACCGGCCCGTCCGGGGCGCAGAGCACCAGCCAGACCGCCGGGGTGGCGTTCTGGAAGGAGCTGGCGGCGGCCGGGAAGACCACCGGCTCCACCGTGCACTGGGACCCGACCACGCAGAGCTCGTGGATCTACGACGGCGTCAACCTGTTCACCGGTGACACCCCGCAGGCCATCGCGGCGCGCGGCGCGTACGCCACGAGCAAGGGTCTGGGTGGCATATTCGCCTACTCGCTGGAGGGCGACGACCCGTCCGGTTTGCTGGTCAACGCGATGACCGGAAGCATGAAGTAGCGTCAACTCGCCCTGGGGAAGGCCGGATCGTCCGAGTGCGGACGGTTCGGCCTTTCTTGCCAAGTTGGTACAGACCTGTTGACGCGGGTGGTCCAGACCTTTTAAGTTCGGCGGAACTTCCCCCACATGTGCATGCCCTCCCACAGGCGTGCACGCGACACTCTCTCCTGGAGGACCGAGTGTTGATCCGACACACGACGGAGCAGCGCCCCACCGCTGCGGGCCGTCAGAAGACCGGCCGCAAGGTGGCGTTCGCCACCACCGCCGCGGCGGGGCTGGCGGGCCTGCTGATGAGCACGCTCGGCGTCGCCCCGTCCGCCGCCGCCGTCGACAACCAGGCGTGCCGCCCCGACGGCATGTACACCACGCCCGGCGTCGACGTGCCCTACTGCAACGTCTACGACACCAACGGCCGCGAGCAGATGGGCGCCGACCACCAGCGCCGCGTCATCGGCTACTTCACCGGCTGGCGCACCGGCAAGGACGGCACGCCCGCCTACCTGGTGAACAACATCCCCTGGGACAAGGTCACCCACCTCAACTACGCGTTCGCGCACGTCGGCAGCGACAACACCCTCTCGGTGGGCAGCGACAGCGCGGACAACGCCGCCACCGGGATGACCTTCCCGGGCGTGGCCGGCGCGGAGATGGACCCGTCGCTCCCGTACAAGGGCCACTTCAACCTGCTCACGAAGTACAAGAAGCAGTACCCGAACGTCAAGACCATGGTCTCGGTGGGCGGTTGGGCCGAGACCGGCGGCTACTTCGACGACTCGGGCAAGCGGGTCAACTCCGGCGGCTTCTACTCGATGACCGTCAACGCGGACGGGTCGGTCAACCAGGCCGGCATCAACACCTTCGCGGACTCCGCCGTCAACTTCATCAAGAAGTACGGCTTCAACGGCGTCGACCTCGACTACGAGTACCCGACCTCGATGAAGGACGCGGGCAACCCGCTCGACTACTCCATCTCCAACGCCAAGCGCGCGTCCCTGATGAAGGGCTACGCGGCGCTGATGAAGACCATGCGGGAGAAGCTCGACCGGGCCTCCGCCGCCGACGGCAAGTACTACCTGCTGTCGGTCGCCGCCCCGTCCTCGGGCTACCTGCTGCGCGGCATGGAGACCTTCCAGGTCACCCAGTACCTGGACTACGTCAACATCATGTCGTACGACCTGCACGGCGCCTGGAACAAGTACGTCGGCCCGAACGCCGCGCTGTACGACGACGGCAAGGACGGCGAGCTGGCGGCCGCCAACGTGTACGGCACCTCGCAGTACGGCGGGATCGGCTACCTGAACGGCGACTGGGCCGTCCACTACTTCCGCGGCGCGATGCCGGCCGGCCGGATCAACCTCGGCGTGCCGTACTACACCCGCGGCTTCCAGAACGTGCAGGGCGGCACCAACGGCCTGTGGGGCACCGCCTCCACCACCAACTGCCCGGCCGGCTCCGGCCTGACCACCTGTGGTGACGGCGCCGTCGGCATCGACAACATCTGGCACGACCTGGACGACAACGGCAAGGAGTCGCCGGCCGGCTCCAACCCGATGTGGCACGCCAAGAACCTGGAGAACGGCGTCGTGCCGGACTACCTCTCCAAGTACGGCGTCAGCGACACCTCGCTCAAGGGCAGCTACGCCCGCAACTACAGCGCGGCGCTGGCCTCGCCGTGGCTGTGGAACGCCGACAAGAAGGTCTTCCTCTCCACCGAGGACGACCAGTCCATCGGCGCCAAGGCCGACTACGTGGTCAACCAGGGCGTCGGCGGCGCGATGATCTGGGAGCTCGCCGGCGACTACAAGTGGGACGCCACCGCCAACGGCGGCAAGGGCGAGTACGTCCAGGGCAACACCATGACCTCGCTGCTGTACGACAAGTTCAAGTCGGCCTCGGCGTACGGTGCGACCCGCTCCACCGTCGCGCTGCCGCAGCAGACCCTGCCGATCGACGTGTCGTTCACCAACTTCGCGCTGGGCGACAACAACTACCCGATCAACCCGAAGATCCACATCGTCAACAACTCGACCGTCACCCTGCCGGGCGGCACCGAGTTCCAGTTCGACTACGCGACCTCGGCGCCCAGCAACGCCGCCGACCAGTCCGGCTTCGGGTCCAAGGTCATCCGGTCCGACCACACGGGCAACAACATCGGCGGCCTGAAGGGCGTCTACAACCGCGTCTCGCTGAAGCTGCCGACCTGGCAGTCGCTGGCGCCCGGCGCCTCGGTCGACGTCGCCTTCGTCTACTACCTGCCGGTCTCCACCCCCGCCAACTGGACCGTCAACGTCGGCGGCACCCTGTACGGCATCACCGGCGACTACACCCGCGGCACCACCGCCGGCACCGGCTCGCCGTCGCCCAGCACCTCGGCGTCCGCGTCGGCCTCGGCCAGTGCCTCCGCCTCGCCCTCGCAGTCGGCGTCGCCGTCCGCGTCGGCCAGCGCCTCCGCCTCGCCGTCCAAGTCGGCCTCGCCGTCGGCCTCGGCCGGCAACTGCTCGGGTGCGCCGAGCTGGAGCGCCGCCACCACCTACGCCGCCGTCACCAAGGTGTCGTGGCAGGGCCACTACTACCAGAACAAGTGGTGGACCGCGGGCGAGGACCCGTCGCTGAGCGGCGCCTGGGGCGTCTGGACGGACCTCGGGACCTGCTGATCCCGAGCCCATGAACGGCGGTGGCGGTCGACCCGGTCGGGGGGTCGGCCGCCACCGCTGCGATGCCTCCGGGAGCCGCTACTGGCCGACCTTCAGGTCCTTCAGCAGCTTCGCGACGTGGCCGGTGGCCCGGACGTTGTAGAGCGCCCGCTCCACCTTGCCCTGCTCGTCCACGATCACGGTGGAACGGATCACGCCCTGGTAGGTGCGGCCGTAGTTCACCTTCTCGCCGTACGCGCCGTACGCCTCCAGCACCTGGTGCTCCGGGTCCGACAGCAGCGTGACCTTCAGGTCCTCCTTCTCGCGGAACTTGCCGAGCTTCTCCGGCTTGTCCGGCGAGATGCCGATCACGTCGTAGCCCGCGCCCGCGAAGACCTCCAGGTTGTCCGTGAAGTCGCAGGCCTGCTTGGTGCAGCCCGGGGTCAGCGCCGCCGGGTAGAAGTAGACGATCACCTTGCGGCCCAGGTGGTCGGCCAGCGACACCCGGTTTCCGTCGGCGTCGGACAGGGTGAAGGCGGGGGCGGTGTCGCCCGCCTGCAGGCGCTCGCTCACGATGGTGCTTCTCTCCTCTGAGCCAGGACGGGAATCTCGTGCTGGCAGCCAACCTACCTCCGTTGGTGGGTGGCGCTGCGCGAGCGCGACGAGGAGCTGACAGACTGTCGGTGCAGAGAAGTACCTAGCGGTAACAGAGATGGGGTGGCCCCAGTGGCAGCGAGCAGCAAGGACACGTCGGCACCGCGCACGACGGCCCAGATCGAGGCGGACATCGCCGGGACCAGGGACAGGCTCGCCGCGACCCTCGACGAACTCGCCATGCGGGTGCACCCGGCCACCGTCGCCGCCCAGACCAAGGCCAAGCTGCGCGCGACGGTCGAGCAGAAGGCCGGCCGGGCGTACGTCGCCGCGAGCGGCGCCGTCGAGCAGGTCACGTCGAAGTTCGTCGACGAGGACGGGCGGCCCCGGCCCGAGCGGATCGTGCCGGTGGCGCTGGTCGGCGTCGGCGTGGTGCTGCTCATCGCGTCCGCACGCCGGCGTCGCAAGGGCTGAGACGGTTCCCGCGGACGGCGGGGCCCCGGGTTCGGACGCCCGGGACCCCGCCGTTTTCGCGGTCCGGTACGGTCGGAGCGTGAGTGAGAACGACGCGCAGAGCAGACACGACCGGCTCGGGGAGAAGCTTCCGATTCGGATGCTGCACGACCGGGTCCTCGTCAGGACCGAGACCGGCGAAGGCGAACGCCGATCCACCGGCGGCATCCTGATCCCCGCCACCGCGGAGCTTTCGCGCCGCTGCACCTGGGCCGAGGCGGTGGCCGTCGGCCAGAGCGTCCGGTCCGTGGAGCCCGGCGACCGGGTGCTGTACGACCCGGAGGACAAGCTTGAGGTGGAGGTCCGCGGAGCGACCTACGTGCTGCTCCGGGAACGCGACCTGCACGCGGTGGCGGCGGGGCGGTTCGGGGATCTGGAGGGGTCGACCGGGCTGTACCTGTAAGAGGTAAGCCGAGGAAAACCGCGCGACAAGCGCACGCCACGTCCGTAAGGTCGCGAGCACATGCAGGCCACCGTCCTGCGTCGCGATCTTGCGGACGTGGTGCGTCTCCCCCTCTCGCAGCTTCCCGCGCCCCTGATTGTGCGTCCTTCCGCCGAGGAGCCAGTGATGCCCGGGGTCTACTCAGCCGTCGCCCGCGGCACGTTCCGGCGGTACTCGACGTACCGGGCCGCGACGGTGGCCGGGGTGGTGACCAATTCCGTCTTCGGGTGGATCCTGGCGTCGACGATGCTCGCGCTGTGGCAGGTGCGGCCGGGGCTGGGCGGGTACGACGCGCGGCAGGCGGTGACGTACGTGTGGATCGGCCAGGCGCTGTTGGCGACCGTCGCGGTGTGGGGCGGCGGGTTCCAGGACGACGTGCAGGCGCGGTTCCGGAGCGGGGACATCGCGATCGACCTGTACCGGCCGGTGGACTTCCAGGGGTGGTGGCTGGCCTCGGACCTGGGGCGGGCGGGGTACCAGCTGATCACCCGGGGCGCGCTGCCGCTCGCGCTGGGCGCGCTGGTGTTCGAACTGGCGCTGCCCGCACGGCCGTTGGTGTGGCTGGAGTTCCTGCTGGCGGTGGCGCTGGCGGTGGTGGTGAGCTTCGGGGTGCGGTTCCTGGTGTCGCTGGCGGGGTTCTGGCTGCACGACACGGAGGGGGTGCGGGCGGCGGTGATGGTGCTGTCGATGTTCTTCTCCGGGACGCTGCTGCCGCTGGCCCTGTTCCCGGGCGCGCTGGGGGAGTTGGCGCGGATGCTGCCGTTCTCGGCGATGGTGCAGCTGCCCGCCGACGTGCTGCTCCAACGGCGCACCGGGCATAGCCTGTTGACCCTGTACGCATTCCAACTGGCATGGGCGGCAGCCCTGTTGGCGGCGGGCCGGGCAGTGCAGGCGCTCGCGGTGCGCAGGGTGGTGGTGCAGGGTGGTTGAGCAGGAGTCGCTCGCCGCCCGGGCGGGCTGGGCGGTGCGGTCGTGGTGGCTGATCGCCGCGATGTGGGGCCGGTCCATGCTGGCGTACCGGACGTCGTTCGTGCTGGGCCTGGCCGCGAACACACTGATCACGTTCCTGGACTTCGCGGTGCTGATCCTGATGTTCCGGCAGGCCGGCCGGCTGGCCGGCTGGACGCTCGCGGAGACCGGGTTCCTGTACGGGACGAGCTCGGTGGCGCTCGGCGCGGCCAACTTCCTGGTCGGCTCGGTGAGCGGGCTGGGCGAGCGGGTGCGCTCCGGCGCACTGGACACCATGCTGATCCGGCCTGCCCCCGCACTGGCCCAACTCGCCGCCGAACGCTTCTCGTTGCGGCGGCTGGGCCGCCTGGCGCAGGCGCTCGCGGTGCTCGGCTGGGCGCTCGCCGCGCTGGACGTGCGGTGGACCTGGGACCGGGTGCTGATGGTGCCCGGCCTGCTGCTGTGCGGCACGGTGATCTTCTGCGCGGTCTTCGTCGGCTGCTCCTGCGTGCAGTTCTGGTGGGGCGACGCCGCCGAACTGCAGAACTCGATCACCTACGGCGGCGGCACGCTGCTCCGGTACCCGCCGACGATGTTCGCCAAGGAGGTCGTCGCGGGCACCGTCTTCGGAGTGCCGCTGGCGTTCGTCAACTGGCTGCCCGCGCTGCACATCCTGGGCCGGCCCGACCCGCTCGGGCTGCCCGTCGCGTTCCAGTTCGCCTCGCCGGTCGCGGCCGCGCTCTGCGTGCTGGCCGCCGGGCTGGCCTGGCGGGCCGGGCTGCGGGCCTACCGTTCGACCGGCAGTTGAGAGGAAGGGGAGACCATGGCGGTGATCGAGGTCGAGGACGTCCGGCGGACTTTCACCGTCCGGACCGGGAAGGGCCGCTGGCGGCGCGAGAAGCGCGAGGTGCGGGCCGTGGACGGGCTGACCTTCCAGGTCGAGGAAGGGGAGTGCGTCGGCTACATCGGGCCGAACGGGGCGGGCAAGTCGACGACGGTGAAGATGCTCACCGGCATCCTGGTGCCCAGCGGCGGGCGGCTGCGGGTCGCCGGCGTCGACCCCGCGGCCAGACGGGCCGCGCTGGCCCGGCGGATCGGCGTGGTGTTCGGCCAGCGCACCACCCTGTGGTGGGACCTGCCGCTGCGCGACAGCTACGAACTGGCCCGCCGGATCTACCGGATCCCCGACGCCCGGTACCGGGCCAACTTCGACCGGTGCGTCGAACTGCTCGACCTGGGCGCACTGTTGGACACCCCGGTACGGCAGCTCTCGCTCGGCCAGCGGATGCGCGGCGACCTCGCCGCCGCCCTGCTGCACGACCCGAGCGTGCTCTACCTGGACGAGCCGACCATCGGACTCGACGTGATCAGCAGGACCAAGGTCCGCGAGTTCCTCCGCGAGACCAACCGGGAACAGCGCACCACCGTGCTGCTCACCACCCACGACCTCACCGACATCGAGCAGCTGTGCGGCCGGGTGATGGTGATCGACCACGGCCGGCTGGTGCTGGACGGCCCGCTGGAGGCCCTGCACGCGGCCGGCGAGAGCGAACGCACCCTGGTCGTCGACCTGGCCGGCCCGCACCCGCCGATCGACCTGCCCGGGGTGCGCACCGTCAAGGTCGAGGGCCCCCGGCAGTGGCTGGCGTTCCCGGCCCGGCAGAGCGCCGCACCGCTGGTCGCCGCCGTCGCCGAGCGCTACCCGCTGGTCGACCTGTCGGTGCGCGAACCCGCCATCGAGGACGTGATCGCCCGGATCTACGCCGGCGCGGACGCCGAACCCGTCGCCTGACGTCGTAGGAACGTCCCGCTCACTCGATCGGGTGGGGGAGGTGACCGAACGGCCGGTACGGGAGTTGGCATTCTCGTGACCGAGCACGAACCGGACGTCAGCGTGGTGATCGCCGTCCACGACACCATGCCCTACCTCACCGCCTGCCTGAACTCGCTGGTCGAACAGACCATCGGCGCGGACCGGATGGAAGTCGTCGCCGTCGACGACGGGTCGAGCGACGGCAGCACCGAGGAACTCGCCCGGTTCGCCGCCGCCCACCCCGGGCTGCTGCGCACCGTCCGGCAGCCCGCGTCCGGCGGGCCCGCGAAGCCCACCAACCGCGGCACCGACCTGGCCCGCGGCCGCTACCTGATGTACCTCGGGGCCGACGACTGGCTCGGCCCCGAGGCGCTGGCGCGGATGGTCGACGCCGCCGACCGCTGGCAGTGCGACGTGCTGATCCCCAAACTCGTCGGCGAGAACGGCCGGGTCGTCCCGCAGGGCATCTTCGAGCGCACCGCCGAACAGGTCGACTTCACCGACTCCGCGCTCGCCTGGGCGCTGGCCGACACCAAGATGTTCCGCCGCTCCCTGGTGCTCAGCCACGGCCTGCGCCGCCGCGAGGACCTGCCGGTCTGCTCCGACCAGCCGTTCACCCTCGGCGCGCTGCTGAACGCCCGCAAGGTGTCCGTGCTCGCCGACTACGACTACTACCACCTGGTGCTGCGGCAGGACCGCTCCAACGTCACCCACCGCGCCGGGCCGATCGACCGGCTGCGCGCCATGGACGCCGTCCAGGAGGTGCTGGAGCGCGGCACCCGCCCCGGGCCGGTCCGCGACGCCGTCCGGGAACGCTACTTCAGCTGGGACGTCCCGCAGGTGCTGCAGGAGCAGTTCCTCGCCGAACCGCCCGCCATGCAGCGGCGCATCCTCGGCGAGATCGGTCGGCTGCTCGACCGGCACTGCTCGCCCGGCGTGTTCGGCGCCGTCCCGGTGCCCGCCCGGCTGCGGCTCGCGCTCGCCCGGCGCGGCGAACTCGCCGTCCTGTGCGAGCTGATCGAGTGGGAACGGGACCACGGCCCCGCCCCCGTCGAACGCCGCGGCGGCCGGATGTACGCCCACTACCCGATGTACCGCGACCGGCGGCTCGGCCTGCCCGACACGCTGTTCGACGCCGGCCGAGCCCCCGGCCCCACCGGCTGGCGGCGGATGGTCCCCGCCCCGGTGCGCACCGTGCTGCGCCGCACCCGGAAGGCGCTGCGCGCCCGTCCCGGACCGCTGCGGGCCGCCCGGTGACGCAGAAACCCTTACCGGAAGGTGATCGAGTGACGGCGATGCAGATCTGCGTGGTCGGACTGGGCAAGATCGGCCTGCCACTGGCCGTCCAGTTCGCCACCAAGGGCCACCGGGTCACCGGCGCCGACATCGCCCCCGCGGTGGTCGCCGCCGTCACCGCCGGGCGGCCGCCCTTCCCCCGCGAGGCCCGCCTCGACGAACTGCTCGCCGAGACCGTCGCCGCCGGACGGCTGCACGCCACCACCGACACCGCCGCCGCCACCGCCGCGGCCGACGCCGTGGTGATCGTCGTCCCGCTGCTCACCGACGCCGACGGCAACCCCGACTTCGCGCTGCTGGACGCCGCCACCGACGCGGTCGCCGCCGGCCTGCGGCCCGGCACGCTGATCAGCTACGAGACCACGCTGCCGGTGGGCACCGTGCGCGGCCGGTTCGCCCGGCGGCTGGAGGCCGGCTCCGGGCTGACCGCCGGCCGGGACTTCGCGCTGGTGTTCAGCCCCGAACGGGTCCGCACCGGGCGGGTCTTCGCCGACCTGCGGCGCTACCCCAAGCTGGTCGGCGGCATCGACGAGGCGTCCACCCGGCGCGGCGTCGCGTTCTACCGGGCGGTGCTGGACTTCGACCCGCGCCCCGACCTGCCGCGCGGCAACGGCGTGTGGCCGCTCAGCGGGCCGGAGGCCGCCGAGTTCGCCAAGCTCGCCGAGACCACCTACCGGGACGTCAACATCGCGCTGGTCAACCAGTTCGCCCGGCTCGCCGACCGGGTCGGCGTCGACCTCGCCGAGGTGATCGACGCCTGCAACTCGCAGCCCTACAGCCACCTGCACCGGCCCGGCATCGCGGTCGGCGGGCACTGCATCCCGGTCTACCCGCGGCTGTACCTGTGGAACGACCCGGAGGCGAGCGTGGTGCGCGCCGCCCGGGAGGCCAACGAGCAGGTCCCGGCGTACGCGGTCGGCCTGCTGGCGGGCGCGCTCGGCCCGCTGGACGGCGTCGCCGTCACCGTGCTCGGCGCGGCCTACCGGGGCGGCGTCAAGGAGACCGCCGTCTCCGGGGTGTTCCCGCTGGTCGAGGCGCTGCGCGCGGCGGGCGCGCAGGTCGGCGTCAGCGACCCGCTGTACACGCCGGAGGAACTCGCCGCGCTCGGCCTGCCGCCCGACGACGGCAAGCCCGCCGCCGCGCTGGTCGTCCAGGCCGACCACCCCGAGTACCGCGACCTCGGCGCCGTCGACTTCCCGGGCGTGCAGGTGCTGCTCGACGGCCGCCGGGTCACCGACCCGGCGCGCTGGGAAGGGGTGCGGCGGATCGTCCTCGGGGGAGGGAACGCCCTGCGGTAGCGGCGGATTCGCGAGGCGGCGGTCGTCCCGCAGGACCGGTGTGCGAGTCTGGCGGGGTGAGTGTGGACGAGAGGGCAACCGGAGTCAGCTTCACCGCCGCCGACGAGGCCAAGCGACAGGGCGTACGGCGGATGAAGGCCATCGCCACCGGCCTGCTCGGCCTGGCCACGGTCGTCTTCGGCCTCGCCACCTGGGCCGGGGCCGCCGGCGCGGGCAGTTGGGCCGGCTACGTGGCCGCCGCCGCCGAGGCCGGCATGGTCGGCGCGCTCGCCGACTGGTTCGCCGTCACCGCGCTGTTCCGCCGCCCGTTCGGACTGCCGATCCCGCACACCGCGATCATCCCCACCAAGAAGGACGCGTTCGGGCGCTCGCTCGGCGACTTCGTCGGCGACAACTTCCTGTCCGCGCCGGTGGTCCGGGCCAGACTCGGCAGGATCGGCGTGGCCCGGCGGTTCGGCGAGTGGCTGTCCGCGCCCGGCAGCGCCGAACGCGTCACCCACGAGGCCGCCGCCGCGCTGCGCGGCGTCCTCGCGGTGCTGCGCGACGAGGACGTACAGGCCGTGGTCGCCGAGGCGATCACCCGGCGGGCCGCCGCCACCTCGGTCGCCGAACCCGCCGGCCGGCTGCTCGGCAAGATCGTCGCGGACGGCGGCCACAAGGGCATGGTCGACCTGGTCGCGGTCCGGGCCCGCGACTGGCTGGTCGAGCACCACGTCGAGGTGGTCGGCCGGGTCACCGCCAAGACCCCCGGCTGGACGCCCCGGTTCATCGACCACCAGGTCGGCGAACGGGTCTACAAGGAACTGCTGCGTTTCGTCACCGACGTCCGCGACGACCCCGAGCACCCCGCGCGCGGCGCCCTCGACAACTTCCTCGCCGACTTCGCGAAGGAACTCCAGCACGACCCGGAGACCATCGCCCGGGTCGAACGCGCCAAGTCCGACCTGCTGGCCCGCCCCGAGGTGCAGGACCTGATCGCCTCCTCCTGGTCGGCGGTGCGCACCCTGGTGCTGAACGCCGCCGAGGACCGGGACAGCGAACTGCGCCGCCGGATCACCCAGGGCCTGCACTCGCTCGGCCGCCGCCTCGCCACCGACGCCAAACTCCAGGCCAAGACCGACGGCTGGCTGCTGGACGCCGCCGAGTACGTGGTCTCCACCTACCGGCAGGAGATCACCTCGCTGATCTCCGACACGGTGGCCGGCTGGGACGCCGACGACGCCTCCCGCAAGATCGAGGCCAACGTCGGCCGCGACCTCCAGTTCATCCGGATCAACGGCACCGTGGTCGGCGCGATGGCGGGCCTGCTCATCCACACCGTCAGTACGGCGCTGGGTGGTTGACGAACCGTCCGCTGCCGGATTCGGTGCGCGGGTGTCCGACCGGTTCGGTAGGGTGATCGACCGATCGGCACGGCCAGGGGGGTCGCGGCCTTGAATTTCCATGGGGGACAGACCGTGAAGACGGTTCACGCACGCACGCTCGCACTGCGGATCGCCGCCCTGGCGGCGGCCGGACTGGTGCTGACGGCCTGCAACGACGACGAGGCGGCCACGGGGGCGGCCGGGCAGAGCACGCCGACGGCGACGGCGTCGGCCGGTGGCAAGCCGAGCGGAAAGCCGACCGGCAAGGCGAGCGACAAGCCGAGCAGCAGTGCCGTCGCGGGGGGTGACGCGGCCGCGCAGGCCAGGACCGACAAGCTCGCGCTGACTCCCGCCGACTGGGGCGCCGGGTTCGAGACCCGCGACGACGACGACACCAGCCTGACCAACTACACGATGGACAAGTCCTGCCTGAACAAGGAGGACGGGACGGTCAAGGGGCTGGTCGCCAACACCGGCCGGTACGTGCGCGCGCAGCGGCCCGACGGCGAGGAGCTCTGGGGCAGCAGCGTCGCCGCGCAGTTCACCACCGCCGACGCCGCGCACCAGGACATGGCGGAGTCGGCGGCCAACGTCAGGCGCTGCCCGAACTACAAGGACGAGGACGGCACCGAGACCATCTCCGCGCACGACATCGAGTCGCCCAAGGTGCCGGGAGCCGACGAGGTGTACTCGGAGGAAGGCCTGGCCGTCTACCACAACGACGACGGCACCACGACCCCGGAGCGGCCGTACTCCGCCATCACCGCCCGCAAGGGCCCGGTCGTGGTGACGGTCTTCGTCGACCTCGCCCCGAACCAGCAGGTCTTCGAGGGCCGCGCCCAGGTCCGGGCGCTGCTGCAGAAGGTGACCGCCAAGTGGTGACAACGCCGTCCGCGGCGGCGGGTTAGCATGCGAGGTCTGTCCGGATCAGGGTGAGTAGACGGGAGCGAACCATGGCCGAGCGAGTCCAGGGGATCGAGGCGTTCATCGCCGGAATGCCGAAGGCGGAGCTGCACGTGCACCACGTCGGCTCGGCCTCACCGCGCGTCGTCGCCGAACTCGCCGCGCGGCACGCCGGAACCACCAAGGTCCCGACGGACCCGGAGGCGCTCGCGGAGTACTTCACGTTCACCGACTTCGCGCACTTCATCGAGGTGTACCTGAGCGTCGTCGACCTGATCCGCGACGCCGAGGACGTCCGCTCGCTGACCTACGGCGTCGCCCAGGACATGGCCCGGCAGAACATCCGCTACGCCGAACTGACCGTCACGCCGTACTCGTCGGTCCGCCGCGGCATCCCCGACGTCGCCTTCATGGAGGCGATCGAGGACGCCCGGCTGGCCGCCGAGAAGGAACTCGGCGTCGTGCTGCGCTGGTGCTTCGACATCCCCGGCGAGGCCGGGTTGGCCTCCGCCGAGGAGACCGCCCGCCTCGCCCTCGACCTCGCGCCCGCCGGGCTGGTCTCGTTCGGCCTCGGCGGCCCCGAGATCGGCGTGCCGCGCCCGCAGTTCAAGCCGTACTTCGACCGGGCCCGGGCGGCCGGCCTGCACAGCGTGCCGCACGCTGGCGAGTCCACCGGGCCGGAGACGGTCTGGGACGCGATCCGGGTGCTCGGCGCGGAACGCATCGGCCACGGCACCCAGTCGGTCAAGGACCCGGCGCTGCTCGACCACCTCGGCGAGCACCGGATCCCGCTGGAGGTCTGCCCGACGTCCAACCTGGCCACCCGGGTGGTCGAGCGGATCGAGGACCACCCGATCCGGCAGATGGTCGACGCCGGCCTGCTCGTCACCGTCAACAGCGACGACCCGCCGATGTTCGGCACCGACCTGAACACCGAGTACGCGGTCGCCGCGAAGCTGCTCGGCCTGGACGAGACCGGGATCGCCGCGCTCGCCCGCAACGCGGTGGAGGCGTCCTTCCTGGACGCGGCGGGCAAGCGGCGGCTGACCGGCGAGATCGACGCCTACCTGGCGGGCCGGGGCGCCACGGGCTGAGGGCGCACGACCGGGAGGCCGTTCGCGGGCTCGACGCCTCGACGCCTCGACGCCTCGATGCCTCGTCACCGGCGGGGCGGGGAACGGCAGTCGCTCTCCCGCCCCGCCGGTGACGGCGCGGCTCAGGGCAGGCGGACGACGCTCGCGGTGGCCGCGGAGGCGCGGGCGGCCTCCAGGACGGTGAGCGTGGCGACGGCGTCCCGGGGGTCGACCGGCGGCGGGGTGCGGTCGGCGAGCGAGGCGGCGATGCCCGCGTAGAACGCCGGGTAGTCACCGGGGTCGGTGGGGATCGGCTCGGCGTCGCCGTCGGTGCCGAGCAGGCCGTACGCGGCGGGGTCGTCGTCCCCCCAGTGGCTGTCCGGTCCGGGACGGCGGCCGGCCCGCAGGGCGGCCTCCTGCGGGTCCATGCCGAACTTGACGTAGCCGGCGCTGTCGCCGAGGACCCGCAGACGGGGGCCGGCGAGCGGGGTCAGGGCGCTGGTCCACAGCTGGGAGCGGACACCGCCGGTGTGGGTGAGGGCGAGGAAGGCGTCGTCGTCGACCACCGCGCCGTCCCGGCGGACGTCGATCTCGGCGTACACCGTCTCGACCGGCCCGAACAGCGCGAGGGCCTGGTCGACCAGGTGGCTGCCCAGGTCGTACAGGGTGCCGCCGACCTCGGCGGGGTCGGCGAGTTCGCGCCAGCCGGGCTTCGGCTTGGGACGGAACCGTTCGAAGCGGGACTCGAAGCGGTGCACCCGGCCGAGCCGGCCGTCCTCGATCAGCCGGCGGGCGGTGAGGAAGTCGCCGTCCCAGCGCCGGTTCTGGAACACCGACAGCAGCAGGCCGGACTTCTCGGCGAACTCGCACAGGTCGCGGCCCTCGGCGCTGGTCGCGGCGAGCGGCTTGTCGACGACGGTGGCCAGGCCGGCCAGCAGGGCGGTCCGGGCGAGCGGAACGTGGGTGCGGTTGGGGGAGGCGATCACCACCAGGTCGAAGCGGTCGGCGTCCTCGAACAGCTGGTCGGGGGTGTCGAGGGCGCGGGCGCCGGGGTGGTCGCGGTGCAGCTGGGCGCGGCGGTCGGGGTTGGCGGTGACCACCGCGTCCAGTCGCAGCCCGGGAGTGGTGGCGATCAGCGGGGCGTGGAAGGCCGAACCGGCCAGGCCGTAGCCGATCAGGCCGACGCGAAACGGTGCAGGGGGCGTGCTCATGACCCCCACTCAACCATCCCCGTCCCCCGGAGCGACGGAGGCCGCCCGGTCCGTTCCGCCAGGTCGGGGCGGTCCGGCGGGCCCGGTGCGGCGGCGCGCGGTGGCAGCGGCCGCGCCGGTGAGCAGCAGCACCGAGCCGAGCGACAGCAGCACGCCCTGGCCGGCGTCCCGGTCGGCGTGGGCGGCGGTGCCGGCCGCCGCGGCGGGCGCGACGGCCGGGCCGCCGAGCAGGGCGGTGGTGGCCAGCAGGACGGCGGTGCGGCGGACGGAAGCCACGGGCGGGGGCTCCTTGCGTCGGGCGGAGGGTGTGTCCGGGACGTTAGCCGTGCGGCGCAAGGAAGTTGACGTTCCGTCAGAGTAGTTAGGAGCCGCTTAAGGAGGCCTTGAGGCGGC
Organism: Kitasatospora sp. NPDC092948; assembly: GCF_044754805.1. Taxonomy (NCBI): domain Bacteria; kingdom Bacillati; phylum Actinomycetota; class Actinomycetes; order Kitasatosporales; family Streptomycetaceae; genus Kitasatospora; species Kitasatospora sp. NPDC092948. The sequence goes on from NZ_JBIVPU010000011.1 coordinate 132,535, forward strand.
CCCGGCCCGCCGCGACGGGCCGGGACCGGGCGGTCACACGGCGTCGGCGAACCGGGCGGTGACGGCGCTCCGGGCGGTGGTCGGCGACCGGTCGGCAGGGACGGTCGCGGCATCCCGGGCCGGGGCCCGTGGTCTGGCCCGAACAGCCGGGAGGGCCCCTCGCCGGGTGACGAGAGGCCCTCCGGGGAAACCGGTCAGATCAGCTCGACCAGGTCCGCGATGGACTCCACCACCTGGGTCGGGCGGTACGGGAATCGGTCCACGTCGCCGGCCTGGGTGAGACCGGTCAGCACCAGGAAGGTCGACATGCCGGCCTCCATGCCGGAGACGATGTCGGTGTCCATCCGGTCGCCGATCATCGCGCTGTTCTCCGAGTGCGCGCCGATCGCGTTCAGACCGGCCCGCATCATCAGCGGGTTCGGCTTGCCGACGAAGTACGGCTCCACCCCGGTGGCCTTGGTGATCAGCGCCGCGACCGCACCGGTCGCCGGCAGCGCACCCTCCGCGGACGGGCCGGTCTCGTCCGGGTTGGTGGCGATGAACCGGGCGCCCGCGTCGATCAGCCGGACCGCCTTCGTCATCGCCTCGAACGAGTAGGTGCGGGTCTCGCCGAGCACCACGAAGTCCGGGTCGGTGTCGGTCAGCACGTAGCCGACGTCGTGCAGCGCGGTGGTCAGGCCCGCCTCGCCGATCACGTACGCGGTGCCGTTCGGGCGCTGGTCCGAGAGGAACTTCGCGGTGGCCAGCGCGGACGTCCAGATGTGCTCGGCCGGCACGTCCAGCCCCATCCGGGACAGCCGGGCGTGCAGGTCGCGCTGGGTGTAGATGGAGTTGTTGGTGAGCACCAGGAACGGCTTTCCGGACTCACGCAGCCGCTTGATGAAGGCATCGGCCCCGGGGATCGGCACGCCCTCGTGGATGAGGACTCCGTCCATGTCGGTCAGCCAGGTCTCGATGGGCTTGCGATCTGCCACGGTGGGTCTCTCCTCGGTCTTGCGACGGTCGAACGATCAATGTGCATCGCTCCGACCGGACACCGCTGGCCGGCCGGGCGCCACTGGCTGCCCCAACGCGGCCAGCCTAGTGCGCCCCACCGGCCGACCTCAGCTCGCGTACGGGTTGCCGCCGTTGGCCGGGGGCTGCTGGCCGTACGGCGGCTGCTGACCGTACGGCGGTGGCTGCTGGCCGTGGGGCTGCTGCGGCGGCTGGCCGTAAGGGGGTTGGCCGTACGGGGGCTGCGGTGCCTGGGGCGCCTGGCCGTACGGCGGCGGCGGGGGAGCCTGGCCGTACGGCGGCTGCTGGCCGGGGAACGGGGCCGGCGGCACCGGGGCGGCGGCCGCGGACCGGCGGCTGCGGAGCACGATCGCCACCACCACGAGCAGCAGCACCACGGCGACCACGCCGCCGCCGATCAGCAGCGGCGTGTTGCCGCTCTTCGAGGACGCGTCCGCGGCCGCGGGCGGCTGCGACCCGGCCGTGTCCTGCCCCTGCCCGGGGTCGGCGGGCGCACTCGCGGCCCCGCCCGGCTGCGCACCGGTCGACTTCCCCGGGGCGGGCGCGGGCGCGGACGCGGCAGGCAGCGGGCTGACGTCGGCGGGGCCCGGGTCGCCGGGGTCGGTCAGCGCGATCCGGGGGCGGACGATGCCGTAACCGAGATAGTCGCTGCGCTGCGTCGAGTTGCTGGCGGTGTTGATCAGGACGCGCAGGACCTGATTGCCCGTCCAGTCGGGGTGTGCCGACCAGATCAGGGCGGCGGAGGCGGAGACCAGGGCGGTGGCGTCCGAGGTTCCGGTTCCCTTGCAGTAGCCGGACGCTCCGGTGCACGCGCCGTAGATGTCCTGGCCCGGTGCGGCGAGCGTGACCTGCGGGCCGTGCTCCGACTCCGCCGTGACCTTCCCGTCCTGGTCGGTGGCGCTCACGCCGACCACGCCGCTCATCGCGGCCGGGTATTCGAGGCGGTTGTCGGTGTTGCCGGTGTTACCGACGGCGGCGAACAGCAGGACGCCACGGGACACCGCATGGTCGACCGCAGCCCGGAGCTTGTCGACGTCGGCGGACTGCAGTGAGCGCACTGGGATGCCCAGCGACATATTGACGATCTTCGCGTTGTGATCAACGGCGTAGGTAATGCCCCGGGAGACCTCGTCCATGACCTGGCTGTCGCCGGTCCCGTTGTCCAGGTCGACCCTGATCGGGAGGATCTTCGCTCCGGGCGCGAGACCGTACGCACCCTTGCCGTCCAGCCCCTTGCCGGTGCCGGCGATGGCGCTGGACATCTTCGTTCCGTGGCCGTCCTTGGGGGCGGTCTCACTCCCGGACTCGTGGCTGAGGTTCGTGCCGACCACCACTTGCCCGGCCAGATCGGGCACGTCGGCCTTCACCCCGGTGTCGATCACGGCCACGGTGATACCGGATCCGGTGCTGGTCTGCCACATCTCGTCGGCGTGCATCGCGTCCAGGTGCCACTCCTGCGCGCGGATCGAGTCCGCTGCAAGCGCGGGCCCCGTCGTCCACCCCCACAGGACGCCCGCGACCGCCGTCGCTGCGGCCAGCCGCCGCCCCCGTCCTGTCCTGCCCGTTCGCCGCATCACAAACTCCTTCGCACGCCGATGAGTTCGGCGAGTGACTTGCCCCCGACCGCACGATGCTGCCCGGCCACAGGAGCGCTATTCCCCTGCGGCCGGGCAGCCGATGCGGTTCCTACTCGATCACACCCGGGTTGGCCGGGCCCATGCCGGACGTCCAGGTGTCCTCGTCCTCGGTCAGGTAGTCGGGACGCTTGCCCTGCGGCTTGCCCTTGCGGTTCGCGCCGCCGTGGCCGCCGCCGAACCCGCCCTGGCCGGCCTGGCCGTTGGCGCCCCGCTCGCCCCGGGCGCGCAGCCCGGTGCCGCCCGGCGTGAACTCGCCGCCCGAGGCCGGCCCGCGCTTCCCGCCGACGGTGCCGCCGGCCCGGTTGACCAGCCCGCTGCTGCGGGCGCCGCCGCCGGCCCCGCCACGGGCGCCGCCGCCCATACCGCCGCCGCCGTGCGGCATGCCGCCCGAGCCCGAGGCGCCCGTGCGCCCCGCCTGTCCGGCCTGGCCGGAGGACGCAGCGGCCGTGCCGCTGGTGCCCGGGACACCCGAGCCACCGGTCCGTCCGGTGCTGCCGCCGCCGATCGGGCCGCCGCCGATCGGCGCGCCCGGGTAACCACCGCCACCGCCGGGGTAGCCGCCACCGCCACCCCCACCGCCCGGGTAGCCGCCACCGCCACCCCCACCGCCCGGGTAGCCGCCACCGCCACCGCCGCCGAGCACCGGGCCGCCGCCGCCACCACTGCCTGTGCTGCCGCCCCCGGAAGTCGGCGGCGGGTCCGTGTGGTCGATGACGACGACCGGACCCGTGACCGGGGGAGTGACGGGCGGCGGGTTCTGGATCGGAGGGTGCGGAAGAATCGGGCCGATCGGCCTGACCGGCCCCCCTTGGTACGGCGGGTCGTACGGCGGTGTCGGCGGTTGGATCGGCGTAGGTGGCTGCGGCGTCGGCGTCGGCGTCGGCTTCGGGGACGGTATCGGCGAAACCCTGGGCGGATGCGGCAGGGTGCCGCCGCCTCCGCCGCCGCCCGTACCGCCTCCGCTGCCCCCGCCGACCGGGACGTCCACCATGTCGTCGTGCCGCTGACCGCCGTCCGGCAGCGGCGGAAACACCGGCGGCTCCACCGAGTTGAGCCGGACGGTCGCCTGCTCGTACGCCTGGCTCAGCTTGGTCATCTGGTGGATGGCCTCGTTGTGCGCCTGGGTTACCCGCTGCTGCGCGGCTTTGGCCTGGTCGGGCGTGACCCAGTCGGAGTCGACGAACCCGGCGATCTCGCCGGCCGCCCACTTTCCGGCCCCGCTGCCGATGCCGAGCATGCCGCCGAGGACGCCGCCGCCGCCGTTGACGAGGTCGTTGGGCTGGTCGTTGTACCGGCCGACGGCCGCGATGTCGGCGTGCGGCACCGGCGGCATCGCGGACCTGACTTCGGAGAGCATCTCGCCGGCGGAGGCCATGTAGGTGCCGGCGTTCCGCGAGTACGTGGCCAGGCCCATGGTGGCGTTCGAGACCTGGTTGCCCCAGTTCTTGAAGCTGTCGGCGGCGGTGCCCTCCCAGTCGAGGCCGCTCATGTGGGCGTGCAGCTCTTCGCTGATGTCGTCCATCTTGTTGGAGGCGGCCATCAGTCGTCGGGCCACCTGAAGGACGGCGTTCGGGTCCGTGTGCTGGACCATGGCCACCAGCTGCTCGTGGCTGGCGCCGGCGATCTCGCTGTCGCCGTCGTCCTCGAGGTTTCTCATCTCTTGTCTCCCCCGTTTCTCCGTCGCCGGAGACATCGATCCGTCAGTACGCGCCTTGCTGGGTGCCGGTGGACGGGGCCTGCGGGCGGGCCGTGTAGGCGGTCCTCGGGTCGCCGGCTGCGGCGGGTGCGGGCAGTGCGCCGGGGTAGGAGATCGAGCTGAACCGGCTCTGCTGCTCGGCCTCGCTGTTGCTGTAGTTGCCGGCGGCCTGGCCGATGCTCGCGCTCATCGCCGTGATCTGGGCGGCGAGGCTCTGCGACAGCTGTTCCAGGTTGGTGTGCACGGTGGTGTACGCGGTCATCAGGTCGCCGACCTGGCCGAAGTTCTGGCCGAGTTGACCGGGCGTCAGCGTCTGCTGGGAGACCTCGCCGTGGCTCGCGGGGGAGCCGTCGAGGTCGCTCAGGATCTGGTCGACCTTGTTCTTGAAGGTCTGCAGGTTCTCGACCTCGACCTTCATCGCCCCGCTGCCGACCTGGCCGTTCAGGGCCCGGGCCTGCGAGTCGGCGACCATGGCCTGCGTGGCGAAGACCTCCGCGACGTTCACTGCGTTGTACACGAACCCCGACATCCCGTTGCCGGAGACGTCACTCATCTGCCGATCCCCCTCCCCTGGGCGGACCCACCCCCGTGGTGGCCCGCCGGTGGCACTGGCCACCTTTCAAGATAGCGGTACGAACGGACGGTGCGTCAGGGGAGGGGCGATAACGGTCCGGGTAGCCTTTGCCGGTCGCTCGTTCGTGATGGAGCGTCAAGGAGCGGGTCGTGCGGGGGAGTTCGGATGGGGGAGAAGCGCGTCACCTGGGCGGAGCTGTACTTCGACCTGGTGTTCGTGTTCGCGGTGACGCAGGTGTCGGCGCTGCTGCACCACCACCACGACTGGGCGGGCTGCGGGCGGGCCCTGGTGGCGTTCGTGCCGGTGTACTGGTGCTGGGTGGGCACCACGGTGCAGGCCAACATCCGGGACGTGGACAATCCGCGGGACCGGATCGGGATCTTCGGGGTGGGCCTGGCGGGGCTGTTCCTGGCGCTCGCCCTGCCGGGGGCGTTCGGCGACCGCGGCGTGCTGTTCGGCGCCGCGTACTGGGCGGCCCGGCTGCTGCTGGTCGGACTGCTGGCCCGCCGGGTGCGGCAGATCTGGATCGGCCCGTACGGGGTGGGCGCGTTCTTCAGCGGGCCGCTGCTGGTGATCGGCGGCCTGTTGGCGTCCCCCGCACGGGAGTTGCTGTGGGCGGTGGGCGCGACGGCGGACCTGTCGGCGCCGCTGCTGTTCCGGCGGCGGCTGGCGAAGGTCGAGTACCACCCGGGCCACCTGCCGGAGCGCTTCGGCCTGTTCCTGCTGGTGGCGCTCGGCGAGTCGATCGTCGGGATCGGCGCCCCGGTGGCCGGCGCCCCGCTGCACGCGGGCCGACTGGTCTCGGTGGCCGTGGCGTTCGTGATCTCCTGCGCGCTGTGGTGGCAGTACTTCGGGTACGCCGCCGACGCGATGCGGCACGCCATGGAGACCGCGAGTTCGCGCCGCGACGTGCTGCGGCGGGTGTTCTCGTACGGTCACCTGGCGTTGATCGCCGGCGTGATCACCGTCGCGGTGGGCTTCGCCGAGACGGTGGCCCGGCCCGGGGCGGCGCTCGGCGGCGGTGCGCTCGGGCTGCTGTACGGCGGCAGCGCGCTGTACCTGCTGTCCTTCAACTACACCCGCTGGATGATGTTCGGGAAGCTCTCGCCGACCCGGCTGACCGCAGGCCTGCTGGTGGCCGCGCTGCTGGCGCTGCTGCTGCTCACCCCGCTGCACCGGCTGCCCGCGCTGGCCGTGCTGAGCCTGCTGGCGGCGGTGCTGGTCGGGGTGATCGGCTGGGAGGCGGCGCGGGTGCGGCGGGCGGAGCGGGCTGTCGGCGCGACTGTGTAGCGTTCTTCGCAGCGGGTCCGCCACGGGCCCGGGAACGATCGAGCGGTCGCCGTGCGGCGCGGCCGGTGGGAGGTACAACGTGACGGAGCTGGCCGAGGCGTCCGTGGGCGGCACCCTGGAGCTGCCGGAGTCCTGGCGCGCGGTGCTCGCCGAGGAGACCGGCAAGCCGTACTTCGCGAAGCTGTCGGAGTTCCTGGCGGCCGAGCGGGCCGAGCACGAGGTGTTCCCGCCCGCCGGGCAGGAGTTCTCGGCGTTGGACGTGACCGCGTACCAGGACGTCCGGGTGCTGATCCTCGGTCAGGACCCGTACCACGACAACGGCCAGGCGCACGGCATGAGCTTCTCGGTGCTGCCCGGCGTGAAGGTCCCGCCGTCGCTGCGCAACATCTACAAGGAGCTCAACACCGACCTCGGGCTCTTCGCCGCGCCGGAGACCGGCGGCTTCGCGATGCCCGACAACGGCTACCTGATGCCGTGGGCCGAGCAGGGCGTGCTGCTGCTGAACGCGGTGCTCACGGTGCGTGCGCACCAGGCCAACTCGCACAAGAACCAGGGCTGGGAGAAGTTCACCGACGCGGTGATCAAGGCGGTCAGCGCCCGCGAGGAGCCCTGCGTGTTCGTGCTGTGGGGCGGCTACGCGAAGAAGAAGCTGTCGCTGATCGACACCGAGAAGCACGTGGTGGTGCAGAGCGGGCACCCGTCGCCGCTGTCGCAGAAGACCTTCTTCGGGACGAAGCCGTTCTCGCAGATCAACGCCGCGCTGGAGGGGTTCGGGCAGAAGGCGGTCGACTGGAGCATCCCGAACGTGAAGTAGCGGGAGGGCGGAGCGCCCCGGGCCCTTCGGGGTCCGGGGCGCTGCTGTCAGTCGGTGAGGACCGGCGGCTCCGTCGCCGCGCGGAGTTGCTCCAGGCTGACGCCGTCGGCGAGTTCGACCAGGCGCAGGCCGTCCGGGGTGACGTCGAGGACGGCGAGGTCGGTGACGATGCGGTGGACGACGGCGCGGCCGGTGGCGGGGAGGGTGAGCTCGTCGACGATCTTCGGGGCGCCGTCCTTCGCGGTGTGCTCCATCACCACGATCAGGCGGCGGGCGCCGTGGACCAGGTCCATCGCGCCGCCCATGCCCTTGACCATCTTGCCGGGGATCATCCAGTTGGCGAGGTCGCCGCCCGCCGAGACCTGCATCGCGCCGAGCACCGAGACGTCGATCCGGCCGGAGCGCACCATGCCGAAGGAGAACGCCGAGTCGAAGTAGGCGGCGCCGGGGTTGACGGTGACGGTCTCCTTGCCGGCGTTGATCAGGTCGGGGTGGACGTCGGCGTCCGCCGGATAGGGGCCGACGCCGAGGATGCCGTTCTCCGAGTGCAGGACGACGTGCACGCCGGCGGGCAGGTGGTTGGGGATCAGGGTGGGCAGGCCGATGCCGAGGTTGACGTACTGGCCGTCGCGCAGTTCGCGGGCGGCCCGCGCGGCGAGCGCGTCGCGGGGGTCCAGCAGGGCGGTCATCAGGACTCCTTCGAGGCGGCGGGAAGACTGACGGTGCGGCGCTCGATCCGGCGGTCGGCGGGGTCGGCGGCGACGACGCGGTCGACGTGGACGCCGGGCAGGTGGACGGCGTCCGGCGGGATCTCGCCCGGTTCGACGATCCGGTCGGCCTCGACGATCGTGGTGCGGCCGGCGGCGGCGCACAGCGGGTTGAAGTTGCGGGCGGCGGCGTGGAAGACGCAGTTGCCGTGCCGGTCGGCGATCTCGGCGCGGACCAGCGCGAAGTCGGCGACGATCGCCTCCTCCAGCAGGTAGCGGCGGCCGCCGAACTCGCGGACCTCCTTCGGCGGGGAGGCGACCGCGACGGCGCCGCCGCCGGGGGCGTACCGCCAGGGCAGGCCGCCCTCCTCGACCTGGGTGCCGGTGCCGGCGGGGGTGTAGAACGCGGGGATGCCCGCGCCGCCGGCCCGCAGGCGTTCCGCCAGGGTGCCCTGCGGGGTCAGTTCGACCTCGAGTTCGCCGTTCAGGTACTGGCGGGCGAACTCCTTGTTCTCGCCGACGTAGCTGGAGGTCATGCGGGCGATCCGGCCGGCCCGCAGCAGCAGGCCGAGGCCCCAGTCGTCGACCCCGCAGTTGTTGGAGACCACCTGCAGGCCGGTGGTGCCCGCGTCCACGAGCGCGCCGATCAGGGTGGACGGGATGCCGCACAGGCCGAAGCCGCCGACCGCGAGCACCGCGCCGTCGGGAATGTCCCCGACCGCGCGGGCGGGGGAGTCCAGGACCTTGTCCAAGGGGGCCACCTTCTCGAAGGGGGAGGGCTGACTGCCGCACCACACTCGTCGCAGGCCCCGACGCTTTCCATGGCGGACGACGCCATGGGGCGAGGTGGATCCATGTGTCCGGCGCACACCTTGCGAGGAGTGGCGCCGCAACATGTCGCCGACCCACACAGAACGAGCCACCGATGCGTGCGCCCGTCACATGTCGCCTTCCGGGCGACCCCCCTACGGTTCCGGCATCCCACCAGCACAGGCACGTCAGGAGCTCCCCACCATGTCAGTCACGGACGCCACCCCCAGACGACCCGTCCGCAAGCTCGCCGCGCTGGCCGCCTGCGTGCTGCTCGCGTCCGCTTGCGCCAAGGCCGGTACGGCGGGCACCTCGGCCGAGGCGGGCGGGGGCGACACGAGCCCGGTCAAGGTCGGCCTGGTCTACTCCAAGACCGGTCCGCTGGCGGCCTACGGCAAGCAGTACCTGGAGGGCTTCAAGGCCGGCCTGTCGTACGCCACCAAGGGCACGGGCGCGGTCGACGGGCACCCGGTGGAGATCGCCGAGCAGGACGACGCGGGCGACCCGGCGAAGGCCGTCTCCGCGGCCAAGGACCTGATCGGCAAGAACTACAAGATCCTGGCGGGCTCCACCGCGTCCGGCGTGGCCCTTCAGGTCGGCCCGATCGCCGCGCAGAACAAGGTGCTGTTCATCAGCGGCCCGGCCGCCGCGGACAAGGTCACCGGCCTGAACAAGTACACCTTCCGCTCCGGCCGGCAGTCGTACCAGGACACCAGGGCCGCGGCGTCGTTCATCGGCGACGCCAAGGGCAAGAAGGTCACCGTCCTCGCCCAGGACAACGCCTTCGGCCAGGCCAACGTGGCCGCCGTCAAGGACGTCCTCGGCGGCGAGGGCGCCACCGTGGACGCGGTGCTGGCCCCGCCGTCCGCCACCGACCTGACGCCGTTCGCCACCCAGGCCAAGGCCGCCAAGCCCGACCTGCTGTTCGTCGCCTGGGCCGGCGACACCGCCTCCGCGCTGTGGACCTCGCTCAACCAGCAGGACGTGTTCTCCTCGACCAAGGTCGTCACCGGCCTCGACGTGGCCGCCTCGTACCCGCTGTTCGGCCCGGCCGCCGAGAAGATCGACTTCCTGAACCACTACTTCTCCGGCGCGGCCGGCGGCACCGAGGCCGAGCTGGCGATGAACGACTTCGTCACCAAGAACGGCTCCAAGTCCGACCTGTTCACCCCGGACGGCTTCACCGCCGCGCAGATGGTGGTGCACGCGCTGGAGGCCAACAAGGGCTCCGACGCGGACACCGACGCGCTGGTGAAGTCCCTGGAGGGCTGGAGCTTCGACGGCGTCAAGGGCAAGCTCACCGTCCGCGCCGAGGACCACGCGCTGCTCCAGCCGATGTTCCAGGTCAAGCTGACCGGCACCGGCGCCGACGCCAAGCCCACCGCGGAGAAGGTGCTGTCCGCCGAGCAGGTCGCCCCGCCGGTCGCCAAGATGGCGGGCTGACCGCAATGAGCACCCCCGCCCCGGTGCTGCGGCTGAACGGCCTCGGCTGGTCGGTCCGCGGCGTCCCGATCGTCCAGGACGTCACCTTCGACGTCGCCGAAGGCGAGTTCGTCGCCTTCATCGGCCCGAACGGGGCGGGCAAGACCTCCCTGTTCAACCTGATCTCCGGGATCTACCCGGCCAGTCACGGCACCCTCCATCTGGACGGCGCCGACATCACCGCCCTGCCGGTGCCCGCCCGGGCCCGGCGGGGCCTCGGCCGGACCTTCCAGACCTCCTCGCTGTGGCCCGGCCTGACCGTCGCCGACCACGTCCGACTCGCTGCCCAGGCCGCCGCCGGGCCCGCCGCGTCCTACCGGATCTGGCGGCGCGCCGACCGGTACCGGCAGCAGGTCGAGGAGACCCTGGAGCGCACCGGCCTCGCCGACCAGGCCGACGACCTGGCCGGCTCCCTGTCGCACGGCGGCAAGCGGAAGCTGGAGCTCGCGGTGCTGCTGGTGGGCGACCCCCGGCTGATCCTGCTCGACGAGCCGATGGCCGGGGTGAGCGCCGAGGAGGTGCCCGCCCTGGTCGAGCTGATCCGCTCCGTGCACCGGCAGGGCCGCACCGTCCTGATGGTCGAGCACCACATGGACGTGCTGCTGGGCCTGGCCGACCGGCTCGCCGTGATGCACCACGGCACCCTGCTCGCACTCGACACCCCCGAGGCCGTGATGGCGGACGAGACCGTCCAGGGGGCCTACCTCGGGGAGGCGCTGTGATCGAAACCCTGCTCGCGGTCCGCGAGTTGAAGGTGGTGATCGACGGGCTGCACATCCTGCACGGGGTGGACCTGGACGTCGCCGCCACCGGAGTCACCGCACTGCTCGGCCGCAACGGCGCCGGCAAGACCACCACCGTCAAGGCCGTCATGGGACTCGTCCCGCGGACCGGCTCGCTGCTCTTCGACGGCGCCGACATCGGCAGGCTGCCCACCCACCTGGTGGTCCGTCACGGCATCGGCTACGCGCCCGAGGACCGCGGCATCTTCGCCGGCCTGACCGTCGCCGAGAACCTGCGCCTGGCGGAAAGGGATTCGACTCCCGACTACGACCTGGTGTTCGAGCTGTTCCCCGAGCTGAAGCAGCGTCACAGGCAGGCCGCCGGAACCCTGTCGGGCGGCCAGCAGCAGATGGTCGCGATCGCCCGCACGCTGCTCAACGGCAACCGGCTGATCATCGCCGACGAACCCACCAAGGGCCTCGCCCCGAAGATCGTCACCGAGGTCGCCGACGTGCTCGCCCGGGCCGCCGAGACCGTCCCCGTGCTGCTGGTCGAACAGAACCTGGCCCTGGTCCGCCGGGTCGCCGGCCAGTGCGCCGTCCTCGCCGACGGCCGCACCGCCCACCAGGGCGACGCCCGCGCGCTGCTCGCCGACGAGGACGCCGCCCGCCGCCTGCTCGGCGTCGGCAGCCACCGCCCCGCCCATGAGGTGACACCCTGATGAACACCGTCGTCCTGCTCGCCTGCACCGGACTCGGGCTCGGCGCGCTGTACTTCCTGGTCGCCTCCGGCCTCTCGCTGATCTTCGGCCTGATGGACGTGCTCAACTTCGCGCACGGCGCGCTGCTGTCGATCGGCGCGTACGCCGCCTGGTGGGCCGCCACCGACGGCGGGATGGGCTTCTGGCTGGCCGTCCCGTTCGGCACCGCGGTCGGCACCGCCGCCTCGGTGCTGCTCGAACTCGCGCTGATCCGCCCGCTGTACTCCCGGCCGCGCGACCAGATCCTCGCCACCGTCGGCGTCGGACTCGCCCTGCCCGCCCTGATCATGGGCATCTGGGGCGCCGACGCCCGGCCGTTCCCGCAGCCCGATGCGCTGTCCGGCACCGTGAAGCTGCTGGGCGCGACCGTGCCCGTCAACCGCTTCGTGCTGATGGCCGCCGCGCTGGTGGTGCTGGTGCTGCTGCGGCTGTTCCTGGCGAAGACCCGCTACGGCCTGATCGTCCGGGCCGGCGTCGAGGACCGGGCCATGGTCACCGCGCTCGGCATCGACGTCCGCAAGGCGTTCACCCTGGTCTTCGCCATCGGCGGCGCCGCCGCCTCGCTCGGCGGGGCGCTGGCCGGCCTGTACTTCGGCTCGATCAACCCCGGCCAGGGCACCGGCCTGCTGATCTTCGCCTTCGTGGTCGTCGTGATGGGCGGCATGGGCTCCGTCACCGGCGCCGCCGTCGCCTCGGTCGGCGTCGGCCTGGTCCAGCAGTTCGCCAACTACTACACCGCAGCAGGTCTGGGGGATCTCTCCGTCGTGGTCCTGCTCGCCGTGCTGCTGCTCGTCAAGCCGCGCGGACTGACCGGGAGACTCGCATGACCACCCACCTCAAGCGCTGGTGGCCGCTCGCCCTGCTGATCGTCCTGGTGATCGCGCCGTACAGCACCCTGCCGCTGCCCGGCCTGCTGGACGGACCGCTCGGCAGCCCCGGCAGCCTCCAGCTGATCGCGCTGTGCCTGGTCTACGGCGGCCTCGCCACCGGCTACGACCTGCTGCTCGGCCGCACCGGTCTGCTCTCCTTCGGGCACGCCCTGTACTTCGCCACCGGCCTGTACGCCACCGACCTGGCGATGCTGGAGCTCGGCCTCGGCTTCGTGCCGGCCGCGGTGTTCGGCATCGCCTGCTCGATCGCGCTGGCGCTGCTGCTGGGCTCGGTGTCGCTGAAGGTCACCGGCATCGGCTTCTCCATGGTCACGCTGGCGTTCGCGCAGGCCGGGGCGATCCTGGTGCAGCGCAACCCCGGCGGCCTGACCGGCGGCGAGGAGGGCCGCTCGGCGCCCGCCGAGCACCTGCCGGACGCGCTGATCGGCATTCAGAACACCGCCAACCTGTACTGGATCGCGGTGCTCTACCTGGTCGTCACGCTCGCCGTGGTGCACTGGACGGTCTCCTCGCCGACCGGCCGGGTGTGGGCCGGCATCCGGGAGAACGAGCGCCGGGTCGAGGTGCTGGGCCTGCGGCCGTACGGCTTCAAGCTGGTCGCGTTCACCGTGTCCGGCGGCCTGGCCGGCGCGGGCGGCGTGGTCTACCTGCTGCTCACCGGCGGCGCCACCCCGCAGGCCGCGAGCTCGGACGCGACGCTGGCGCTGCTGGTGATGGTGGTGCTCGGCGGCTCCGGCACCCGGTGGGGTCCGCTGCTCGGCGGCGTGCTCTACACCTGGGCCGCGCACCGGCTCGGCGACCTCGCGAACTCCGCGTCCATCGCCGAACTCCCGTCCGTGCTGCGGGTTCCGCTCTCCCAGCCGCTGTTCCTGCTCGGTACGCTCTTCGTCGCCGTGGTCTACCTGCTGCCCGGCGGTCTGGCCAAGCTGCCCGCCCGGCTGCGGGCGGGCCGGGCCGCCAGGGCCGCCAAGGTGTCCGTCACCGTCGTCCCGGAAGGCGCCGCATGACCCTCCCCCAGCACCTCACCGTCCCCGTCGACGGCGGCGACCTCGCCGTCCTGCACTGGCCGGCCGCCGACCCCGGCGCGCCCGTGGTGGTCGCCGTGCACGGCATCACCGCCAACGCGCTGGCCTGGGCGGGCCTGGCCCGGCTGCTCGACGGTCGGGTCTCGCTGTACGCCCCCGACCTGCGCGGCCGGGCCGCCAGCCGCGACCTGCCCGGCCCGTGGGGGCTCGGCCGGCACGCGGAGGACGTCGCCGCGCTGATCCGCCGGCTGGACGCCGGCCCGGTCCGGCTGGTCGGCCACTCGATGGGCGCCTGGGTGTCGGCCGTCGCCGCGGCCCGGTACCCGGAGCTGCTGGCCGACCTGGTCCTGGTCGACGGCGCGGTGACCTTCCCGCTGCCCGAGGGCGTCCGCGAGGAGGACGCGCTGGCCGCGGTGCTCGGCCCGGCGCTGGCCCGGCTGTCGATGACCTTCGAGAGCCGTGAGGCGTACCGCGCGTTCTGGCAGGCGCACCCCGCGTTCGCCGACTGGGACGACGAGTTGGACGCGTACACCCAGCGCGACCTGGTCGGCGAGGCCCCCGCGCTGGTCTCCTCCTGCGTCCACGAGGCGATCACCACCGACGGCGCCCAGGTGCTGCTCGACGCGGAGGCGGCCGGCGCGATCCACCGCCTCACCGTCCCGACCCGGTTCCTGTACGCCGAGCGCGGCCTGCTGAACGAGCCGCAGGCGCTGTACGACGAGGGCCGGCTGACAGCGGCGAAGGTCGCCGTCCCGACCGAGCTGGTGGCCGGCACCAGCCACTACTCGATCATCCGGGCCGACCGGCTGGCCGACCTGCTGGTCTGAGCGCGGACAGCCCGGTGCCCTCCCGCCTCCGCCGTTCGGAGGGAGAGGGCACCCGGCTGTCGGGCCCGCCCCGGTCAGGCGCGGCGCCGCAGGTACACGCTGCCGAGGACGGTCGCGGCGGCCAGCGAGCCGCCGATCAGCCCGACCTGGGTGTTGACCATCGGGACGGCCGTGGCCGCCGGGGCACCGCCGCACTCGACGTGGCCGATGATCACGTTGGCGCCGCCGAGGGTGGGCAGCAGGGTCAGGTGCAGCGCGTTGACGGTGAGCACGCCGTTGGCGTCGGTGGACTGCTCGTTGAGGATCAGATCGCCGAGGCCGGGCACGGTGACGCTGGTGTTCTTCGGGGCGTTCGCCTCCAGGGTGGTCGGGATGCCCAGGACGGTGAGGGTGCCGCTGGCGATGATGCCGTTGCCGGTGGCGCCGTTCGGGGTGGCGTTGCAGGTCGCCTGGACGCCGCTCACGTCCCCGGTCAGGCCCGGCCCGAGGGTCAGGCCCAGCTGGTCGACGGTGGCGGACGCCGAGGAGGTGCCGAGCGTCGGGTCGCCCGCGGTGGTGGAGGTGAGCGTCGAGTTGGTGGCGAACGGGCCGACGGTCAGGCCGATTTCGGTCTGGGTGCCGCCGGGCGGGTAGGTGGACAGGGGTTGCGGCGGGACGGCCACGTTGTTGTTCAGCGCGTCGGCCGAGACCACGTACGCCGTCGCTTCGGGGGAGGTGAGGGCGGCGAACGCCGGGGCGGCGGAGCAGAACAGGCCGGCCGCGAGGGCTGCGCCGGCCAGGACGCGGGTGCGGGTGGGGACGGTGGTCACGAACGGACCGCCTTTCTGGGGGAGGATGTACTGCCGATTCCGATGGCTTTCGATCAATTCCCTGATGTGACAAGCGGTTTATGTGATTGGCCGGGAAGTCCGGTCGAATGGAGTAGTCGGCCGAAAAAACTGACGAATCGTCAGTACGTGCCTGTCCGTGCGGTCTTGTGCCAGCCCTGCTCGCCGCGCACCAGCCGCCAGAACGCGCGCACGGCGACCAGGTACGTCCCGAACGCGTAGACCGCCAGCGCCAGCCCGTAGCCCAGCGCCGGGCCCCGGCCGATGTCCCGCTCGCAGCGGCGCCGGTACAGCGGCCCCCAGACGGCGAACTCCGTCACCCCGAGCAGCAGGTACAGGCCGATCAGCAGGGCGCCGCCGTGCGCCAGGAAGTCCATGGTGAACTCCGGGTACGCCCAGGCGTGGTAGCCGAACACCCCGATCGGCACCAGGTAGGCGAACATGCCGACCACCTGCAGCCAGGGCTGCGCCATGAAATAGCCCACCTCCAGGAAGCCCAGCGCGCTGAACTCCCGGGAGCTCCAGATCCGCGGCAGGTACCGGGCGCACTGCATCGAGCCCTGCGCCCACCGCACCCGCTGGGTGAGCAGCTGCCGGACGCTCCACAGCGCCTCCTGCTCGACCCAGGCCGTGGTGGTGTAGCCGTTGCGGCGGCCGGCCAGCATCATCCGCAGGCCCAGCTCGAAGTCCTCCAGCAGGGCCCGGCCCCAGGGGTCGCCGGTCTCGGCGGCGACCGCGCGCAGCGCGCTGAGCCGGTTGGCCTGCCCGTTGCCGCCGACGTTGACGGTGCCGGTGCGGCGCCGGGTGATCTGCATGGCGGAGATCGGCCCGCGGAACTCCAGGTCCTGGAGCCGGGCCAGCAGCCGGGCGCGGGCGTTGGCGGCCCGGCTCCGGCCGGGCAGCGGCGCGGCCACCGCCCGGTTGGACATCCGGACCTCCACCTGGACGGCGCCGATCGCCGGGTCGCCGAACGAGGCCGGCCCGGCCAGCACGTGCAGCAGGTTGGGCGAGGGGCGGCCGTCGGCGTCGACCACGGTGAGCACCACCCGGTCCGGGTCGGTGCCGGGGGGCAGCCAGTCCTCCAGCGCGTGGTAGGCGGCGTTCAGCGCGTCGCCCTTGCCGGTGCGGGCGTTCGGCAGCCGGCGGCGCACCAGGTGGACGGGCAGCCCCGCGGTGGCCAGGGCGAGGACCACCTCCGCGGTGCGGTCCGTCGAGTGGTCGTCCACCACCCACAGGTGGGCGGCGGGGAAGCGCCGGTGCAGGTGGTCGAGGGTGAGGCCGATCACCGACTCCTCGTCGCGGCAGGGGACGGCGAAGTGCCACTGGTAGCCGGACGGGTCGCCGGGGGAGTCCGGCCGGGCGCGCAGGAAGCCCGTCACGATCACCCCGACGTAGCCGAGGAAGCCGACGCCGAGGATGAAGGACAGGCAGACGGAGAGGTCGAGCAGGGTCACCGGGCGACCTCCTCGGCGGGGGCGGAGCCGCGGGCGACCACGGCGAGGCAGAGCAGCAGGGCCGCGAGGGCGGCGACCATCATCAGCACCGAGCCGAGCAGCACGTGCGCCCACTCGAAACCGGCGCTGCCGTAGCGGTGCTGCATGGCGACGATCAGGGTGAGCCGGCCCAGGTTGGTGCCGGCGATCAGCGCGGTGGCCAGCGCCAGGGCCAGCAGCAGCCGGCCCGGGCGGCGGTGGCCGAACAGCAGCAGCAGGCCGAGGACCAGCGCGAACGGGGCGATCAGCAGGGCGCTGCTGCACCCGGTGGTCAGCGCGATGCCGCGTTCGAAGTGGTCCGGCCCGCCCGCGTACAGCACCGGTGCGCTCGGGCTCGGCAGCAGCAGGGTGCGCAGCCCCAGCAGGTGGGTCGCGACCTGGGCGACGGCGGTCAACTCCAGGTTGCGGTAGAGGTGTTCGCCGCCGACCAGCAGGCCGGTCAGGGCGAGCAGGAGCGGGCCGCACACCGCGGCGAGGGGGCCGGGGCGGGTGCGGGCGGCCGACCGGGCCGGCGGTCCGGAGAGTGCGGTGGCGGGCATGGGCGGCTCCACGCGAGGGGGCGGACGGGCCGGACCGGCGGTCGTCCCACCCGGTCCGGGGGAGGTCAGGGGCGGCGGTCCGGGCCGGGGCGCCCGGCGTCGGGCGGGGTGGTGGCCAGCCGGCCGCGCCGCACCAGCAGCACACCGACCAGCAGCAGGCCGGTGGCCAGGGCGGCGGCGAGGCCGAGTCCGGGCGAACCGGTGGTGGCCAGCACGCCGCCGCCGGCCGCGGCCGGCGGGATGCCATGGGCGATGGGTCCGTACACGGTCGTCTCCTCTCGTCTCGGCCTGGTGGCTTCCGGGCCGAGCCCAAGGTGACTGCCGGGCAGATCATCAGACCGCAGCGACGCGCGGGTCCGCCGGAAGACCACACGGACGCCCCACGCCCGGGGCCCGCGGCGCTCGGCCGTCGGTGCCACGCCCGGCGACGGAGCGTCACCTCGGACGGCGGCGGCCCCGGCGGCTCCGCCGGACAGGTGGTCCGCGAACCCGGACGGACGGCAAGGGCGCGGCGTGCGACGCGCCATGACGGCCCGTCACGACCATGTGAGGGCCATTCGCATTCCTGTCCGCCGGCCGCTCGGCGTTCGGTCCGTCGTCCCGCCCCCTCACGGAGCACCATGACCTCCCGCGACCTTGCCCTGGTCCTCGGAACCCGGCCGGAGATCGTCAAACTCGCCGCCGTCACCCGCCTGTTGGGCCCGCGCGCCCGCCTGGTGTGGACCGGACAGCACTGGGACCCGGCGCTCACCACCGCCTTCTTCACCGGCTACGGCCTGCCCGCCCCGCACCACCGGCTGGACGGCGTCGGCGGCGAACCCCGCGGCCGGCAGATCGGCCGGATGATCGACGAACTCAGCCGCCACTTCGCCGCACACCCGCCCGCCGCCGCCATCGTCCAGGGCGACACCAACACCGCCGCCGCCGGGGCGCTCGCCGCGCACTGCGCGGGCATCCCCGTGGTCCACGTCGAAGCGGGCCTGCGGTCCTTCGACCGCGACATGCCCGAGGAGGCCAACCGGCGCGTCATCGCCCCGCTCGCCGACCTGCACTGCGCGCCCACCCGGACGGCCGCCGCCCACCTGCTGCGCGAAGGCATCGACCCGCGGCAGATCCTGGTCACCGGCAACACCGTGGTCGAGGCCACCCTCGCCACCCTGCCCGACGCCCGCACCGCCCGCGCCGTGCTGGCCCGGTACGGCGTCACCCCCGAGAACTACCTGCTGGCCACCGTCCACCGGCCCGAGAACACCGACGACCCGGACCGGCTGGCCCGGCTGCTCGGCCGGCTCGACGCCCTCGACCTGCCGGTGCTGCTGCCGCTGCACCCCCGCACCCGGGCCGCCGCCGCCGGACTGTTCACCCCCGGCGGGGGGCTGCGCCCGATCGAGCCGCTCGACCACGCCGCGTTCCTGGCGCTGGCCCGGCACTGCCGGCTGCTGGTCTCCGACTCCGGCGGCGTCCAGGAGGAGTGCACGGTGCTCAAACGGCCCCTGGTGGTGGTCCGCAACTCCACCGAACGCCCGGAGGCGGTCCGCGCCGGATTCGCCCGGCTGGCCCGCCCCGGGCCCGAACTCGACGCCGCACTAAGCGAGTTGCTCGCCGACCGGGGCGCTGCGGCGCGGCTCGCCGAGCTGCCGTCCCCGTACGGCGACGGGCGGGCGTCCGAGACGATCGTCGCCGCCGTGCAGGCCCGCTACCCGCGGCGCGCACCCCGGCCGCGCAGTGCGGCGACCGGGGCGGGGACGGCGGCGGTGGGGTGAAGCGACGGACCGTCAGGCGGTGCCGAGGAAGGACTGCCAGCCGCCCGTCGGGGCCTGGCCGACGTTGAGCGTGCGCAGCTTGCGCAGCGTGGACTGGTCCTGCGCCTCCAGCCAGTCGACCAGCTGCCGGAACGAGACCAGGCGGACGTCCGGCTTGCCGGCGATCTCCTTCAGGGTCTCCTCGACGGCGTCCATGTAGATGCCGCCGTTCCACTGCTCGAAGTGGTTGCCGACGAAGAACGGCGCGCGGTTGGTGGTGTAGGCGCGGTTGAAGCCCGCCAGGTAGGAGTCCCGGGCCTGGTCGCGCCACTGGCCGTACTTGCCCGGGTCGCCCTTGGTGGAGCCGGCGGACTGGTTGGCCAGGATGTTGTAATCCATCGACAGCACCTGGAAGTTGTGCCCGGGGAACGGGATGCCCTGCAGCGGGAAGTCCCAGATCTTGCCGTCCTGGACCTTCTGCGGCCAGATCTGCTGCCCGCCGGGCGAGCTGGCGTCGTACTTCCAGCCGAGCTTGGCGGCGGTCGGCAGCAGCGCCTTCTGGCCCTCCAGGCACGGGGTGCGGCCGCCGATCAGCTCCTTCTTGTAGTCGAAGGGCAGCGGGTCGACGTCGGTGAACCCGGTGTTGGTCTTCCACTGGGTGACGAAGCCGACGGCCTGCTCGATCTCGCTCTCCCAGTCCTCCGGCGTCCACTTGTTGACGCCGTTGCCGTCCGAGCGGGTCGAGCAGAAGTGGCCGTTGAAGTGGGTGCCGATCTCGTGGCCGGCCAGCCACGCCTGGCTGACCAGCTTCAGCGTGTTGCGGACCGCGCCCTCGGACAGGAACGGGATGTCGGAGGCGCCCTGCGAGTGCTTCGGCGGGTGGTACAGCGAGGACTTCTCCTTCGGCAGCGCGTAGATGCCGGAGAGGAAGAACGTCATCGTCGCCTTGTGGTCCTCGGCGAGCTTGAGGAAGCGGGCGAACTGGCCGTCGTCGGTGGCGCCCGCGCCGTCCCAGGAGAACACCACGAACTGCGGCGGCGCCTCACCGGGCTTCAGCTTCTCCGGCTTCGGCTGGTTCGGCTGCGGGCCGGTGTCGGCGTTCGAGCCGTCGCCGATCGGGGTGCCCTTGGCGGAGGACTGGCCGGGCGCGGGCTTGCTGCCGCCGCCGCTTCCGGAGCCGGAGTCCGAGCCGGGGCGGTTGCTCGCACCGCCTCCGCTCGAACAGGCGGCGACGGCCCCCAGGGCCGCGGTGGCCGCCGTGGCGGACAGCACTGTCCTGCGCGAGATGGTGCTCATGGTCTCCCCTGCCGCAGTGGGCCCGACCAGAAGAAGATCCGGACGCCGGCCGCGGCTCCGGATGGTCAACTTCTGGCAAACTCGGACAATTTGACGGTTTAGCCACTCAAGGATGGCATGCCCGGGACGGGCGGTCCAACGCCGCCCACCCTCAATCGGTCACCACGCGACGCGGCCCCGTTCGGCTC
This sequence comes from Kitasatospora sp. NPDC092948, assembly GCF_044754805.1. Classification (NCBI taxonomy): domain Bacteria; kingdom Bacillati; phylum Actinomycetota; class Actinomycetes; order Kitasatosporales; family Streptomycetaceae; genus Kitasatospora; species Kitasatospora sp. NPDC092948. Next base: position 152,869 of record NZ_JBIVPU010000011.1, read on the forward strand.
CCGCCGGGCCCGTCCTGTTGCCGTCCTGGGACACAACTCCCGAGGCAGCGCCCCTCGTCAGACCGGTTCGCCCTCGACCAGTACGGCCAGCCGGCGGCGACGGCGCACCAGTTGGACCACCAGGCTGCTGACCGCGGTCGCCGCCACCGAGGAGATCGCCAGACTCAGCCACTCGGTGTCGAACCAGTGCAGGTTCAGCCAGCCCAGGCTGACGATGTACGCCGCCCACACCACCGCGGCCACCGCCGACCAGCGCAGGAAGGTCCACGGCCGGTTGTCGGAGTGACCGACCGCCAGATCCAGCACCGTCCGCCCGGCCGGGACGAAGCGCGCCACGATCACGATCGCCGCCGCCGTCCGGCTGGTGGTGCGGCCGGTCAGGGCCCGCTGCACCCGGGCCACGTTGGCCGCCAGCCGCGGCCGGCGGGCCAGGCGCCGATTCACCGCGGGCGCGCCGCGCCGGGCCAGCTGGAGCAGCAGCAGGTCGCCGAGGAAGGACGCCACCGCGACGCCCGCGGCCAGCGGCAGCGGCGAGCCGCCCACCTGGCCGGTCTTCAGTACGGCCAGCACCACCAGCGTCCCGCTGGGCAGGAACGGCAGGAAAGCGTCACCGAGCACCGCGACCAGCGCGAGTGCGCAGTACCACGCCGGTGCGATCACGGCGTTGGCGTCCAAAGTTCTCTCCCTCCAGCCCGCCCGGGGGAGAGGCAGCTGCACAGGGAGTCCACGCTAGCGCGGACACCTTTCATCACCTGAAGCACCCCCGTGTGGAATGCCGCACACGTGTCCGGACACGCTGAGAGCCCCCGGCGGGGTGCCGCTGCGGGGGCTCGGGGAGGATCCGCGGCGCTGGTCGAGCCCGCGGGTCCCATACGGTGCGCGGAGGCGGTGGATCCTCGGCGACGATCACCAGCCTGCCGCATCCGCCGGGCCCGACTCGACCACCGCGGCTGGCGACTTCTCGCGCTGGCGTGAACTCGCCAGCCGCCGCGCCTCCCAGGTGGCCCGTCGTGCCTTCTCGGCGATCCGCCCCGGACAGCGGGAACAGCCCGACCGCCCGACCGGTTGTGCTCCGACGAACGCCCTGGCGCCCGGCCCGGGCACCAGGAGGGCACGCCGTATGACCACCGCACCGACCGACCGGAACCTCGGCGACGACGACCGGATCCGCGGCCGGGCCGCCGGCACCGCCCCCGCCCCGCTGTCCATCCTCGACCTCGCCACCGTCGGCACCGGCCACACCGCCGGCGAGGCGCTCGCCGCCACCACCGAACTCGCCCGCAGCGCCGAGAGCTGGCGCTACCACCGGTTCTGGGTCGCCGAGCACCACGGCATGCCCGGCGTCGCCTCCTCGGTGCCCGCCGTGCTGCTCGCCCACCTCGGCGCGCACACCAGCACCCTGCGGCTCGGCTCCGGCGGCGTGATGCTCCCCAACCACGCCCCGCTGTCGATCGCCGAACAGTTCGGCCTGCTGGAGGCCCTGCACCCCGGCCGGATCGACCTCGGGCTCGGCCGCGCCCCCGGCACCGACCAGGCCACCGCCCGGGCGCTGCGCCGCGGCCTGGCCGACGGCGCCGACGACTTCCCCCGCCAGCTCGCCGAACTCACCCACTTCCTGGACGGCGACTTCCCCGAGGGCCACCCCTACGCCCGGCTGGAGGCCGTCCCGCGCTCGAACAGCCGCCCGCCGATCTGGCTGCTCGGCTCCTCCGGCTTCTCCGCGCAGCTCTCCGCGGGGCTCGGCCTGCCGTTCGCGTTCGCGCACCACTTCTCCGCCGCCAACACGGTGCCCGCGCTCGACCTGTACCGGGACACCTTCCGCCCGTCCGACGTCCTGGCCGAGCCGTACGCGCTGATCGGGGTCAGCGCGGTCGCCGCCGAGACCACCGAGCGGGCGCTGTGGCTGGCCCGCTCGGCCGGCCTCGGCATGCTGCGGCTGCGCCAGGGCCGGCCCGGGCCGATCCCCACCCCGGAGGAGGCCGCCGCGCACCCCTACTCCATGGTCGAGGAGGACTTCATGGAGTCCTGGCTGGCCAACGTGGTGCTCGGCACCCCGAAGGAGGTCGCCGACGGCCTGGAGGCGCTGCGCCGGCGCACCGGCGCGGACGAGCTGATGGTGACCTCGCACATCCACGGCCACCGGAACCGCCTGGAGTCCTACGGGATGATCGCCGAGGCGTACGGCCTCACCGGCTGAACCGGCTGAACCGGCCTCACCGGCTGAACCGGCCCGACCGGCTGAGCGGGCCGGACCGGTTGCGGCCGGACCGGCCGACGGCTCACGGGCGGGAGCGCTCCCGCAGTATCTCCACGATCCGGTCGGCCGCGCCCGGGCGGGCGAAGTGCCAGCCCTGGGCGAAGTCGCAGCCGGTCTGCCGCAGGCGCTCGGCCTGGGCGGCGTTCTCGATGCCCTCGGCGGTGACGGTCAGGCCCAGCGCGTGCGCCAACTGCACGACGGCGCCGACGATCTGTTCGTCGGCGGCGCGCCGCCGCCCGCCGTCACCGGGCGCGCTCTCCCGGAACGCCTCGATGAACGTGCCGTCCAGCTTGAGCGCGTGCACCGGCAGGCGGGACAGGTAGGCGAGGTTCGAGTAGCCGGTGCCGAAGTCGTCGATCGCGATCCGCACGCCCATGTCGGCGAGCGCCTGCAACGCCTGTAGCGGGCGCCCGCTGGGGCCGAGGATCGCGCTCTCGGTGATCTCCAGCTGGAGCAGTCGGGCGGGCAGCCCGGTGCGCTCCAGCACCTCGGCGACGTCGGCGACCACGTCGGAGTCCCAGATCTGGCGGGCGGCCAGGTTGACCGAGATGAAGGTCTCGGCGTCCGGGAACTCGTCCAGCCAGCGCCGGGCCTGACGGCACGACTCCTCCAGCACCCACTTGCCGAGCGGCACGATCGCCCCGGACTCCTCGGCGAGCGGGATGAAACGGTCCGGCGACAGCAGCCCGTAGCGGGGGTGGAGCCAGCGCACCAGCGACTCCGCGCCGTGCACCGCGCCGTCGGCCAGGCCCACCAGCGGCTGGTACTCGACGAGGAACTCGCCGCGCTCGACGGCCGGGCGCAGTGCGGTGGCCAGCAGGTGGCGGGTCAGCTGGTCGGCGCCGCGGTCGCGGTCGTACAGCGTCCAACGGGCCCGGCCGTCGGCCTTCGACCAGTACAGGGTGGAGTCGGCGTCGCGGATCAGGTCGGTGGGGGTGGAGCCGCGCACCGGGCGTTCCACCACACCGATCGACGCGGTCACCGTCAGCCGGTGCCCGGCCACCTCGAAGGGCCGCTCCAGGGCGTCCATCAGCCCGGCCGCCAGGTGGGTGAGCTGCTGGTGGCCGGCGCTGTCGGTGACCAGCACGGCGAACTCGTCGCCGCCGAGGCGGGCCACCAAGTGGCCCTCGCTGTCGGCGAATCCGTGCTCCAACCGGGCGGCGACGGCGACCAGCAGCTGGTCGCCGATGTGGTGGCCGAGCGTCTCGTTGATGGCCGCGAAGCCGTCCAGGTCGACGTAGCACAGCCCGATCCGGGGTTCGCCGTCCACGTCCTTCGGCCCGGCCTGCCCGGCGGGCTTGAACGCGGACTCCAGGCGTTCGAAGAACAGCGTCCGGTTCGGCAGCCTGGTCAGCGGGTCGTGCAGCGCCTGGTAGGCGAGCCGGTCGCCGAGCTGGCGCTGCTCGGTGATGTCCTCGACCATCACCAGCGTGTAGTACGGGAGGCCCGCGCCGTCGCGGATCAGCGACACGGTGACCCGGCCCCAGACCTCGCGCCCGCCCTGGTGCTTGAGCCGTTTCTCGGTGCGCATCCGGTCGCGCTCGCCGCGCACCAGCTCGCGGTAGCGGAGCCGGGACGGGTCCTCCGGGTCGATGATCTGATGGATGTGCAGGCCGGAGAGTTCGGCGGTCTCCCGGCCGAGCATGGCCGCGAACGCCGGGTTGCCCTCGATCACCAGGTCGTCGGTGTCGATCAGCGCCATGCCGATGCCGGCGTCGGAGAACGCGGCGCGGAAGCGCGACTCGCTGGCCCGCAGCGCGTCGGCCAGGTGCGCGGAGTCGGCGCTCAGCAGACTGCCGCAGACGGTGCAGATCCGGTCCGGGCCGGTGGCTGTTCTGGGGGAGTTCGCACTGTCCTGCGGGCGCGGCGTTTCGGGCCGCCCACCCCGATGGTGTGCGTCGGCCCCGACGTTCCGGCCCGGCACGGCACGCTCCCGTCCGCTGCTGCCACTGATCACGGCCGACACCCACGCGGGCGGAGACCGGCCCGCGGCCCCGCCCCGCCGACCCCGGCCGATGACCGGAGAGCTGTCGGCGGCCTTCGGCCACGTCCGCCGATCATAGGCCGCCGGTGTAACTGTGCGCGACCGCCGTCGGGGTCATTCGGGCGGATTGTCCGCAGATGTCCCCCGACATTACGTGCGAGAGCCCCGGCGCACACCGGGTTCGGTGCACGCCGGGGGCGTACGCTCGCGCTCACACGCCGTAATGGCGCGACGAGTGAAGGCAGGTCAGGCCAGCGACGCGGAGAGCGTGATGGTGGTGCCGGCCAGCGCCTGGCTCACCGGGCAGTTCGCCTTCGCGTCCTCGGCGGCCTTCACGAAACCCGCCTCGTCCAGACCCGGGACGGTGCCGACCACGGTCAGGTGGATGCCGGTGATGCCGGTGCCCGGCTGGAACGTCACGTCCGCCTTGGTCTCCAGCTTGGCCGGCGGGGTGCCGGCGCCGGACAGGCCGTGCGACAGCGCCATCGAGAAGCACGCCGAGTGCGCGGCCGCGATCAGCTCCTCCGGGCTGGTCTTCCCGTTCGCGGCCTCGGCCCGGGACGGCCAGGACACCGGGTACTGGCCGATGCCGGAGGAGTCGAGGGTCACCAGGCCCTTGCCGTCGAGCAGGTTGCCCTCCCACTCGGTGTGCGCGGTGCGGGTCGTTGCCACGATCAGATACCTCCTGTAAGGGGAACTGCCGGTCGAACTGCTCCACCCACGACCGCACTTGCGGCCGCGGCCCGCCCAGCCTATGGCCTGTCCGGCCGTTCCCGTCGGATCAGCGCGCGATCCGTCCGACGGTCGTCCCACATCCCGGAACGCGCCGCCGATCGGGGCCAAAGCGGCGTGTTTGCCCTGTTAGATTGGCCGTTCGCCCGCGCCCGGCCCGCCCGCCGCACCCCGCCGCGCCGGGCGCCCACCCGAACCCGCATCGGAGCCACGCCCATGACGGACCAGCCCACCCCCGCCCCGGCGGAGATCGACCCGGCCGTGCGGGCCGAGCTGACCCGCCTGCGCGAGTCGATCGACAACATCGACGCCGCCGTCGTCCACATGCTCGCCGAGCGCTTCAAGGCCACCCAGCAGGTCGGCCGGCTCAAGGCCGAGCACCGGCTGCCGCCGGCCGACCCGGAGCGCGAGCGCCGGCAGATCGCCCGGCTGCGCGAACTGGCCGTCAGCGCCCACCTGGACCCGGTGTTCGCCGAGAAATTCCTCAACTTCATCATCGCCGAGGTGATCAGGCATCACGAGGCGATCGCCGGCGACAGCGCCCGCCCCGCGAACTGACCGCCCCGTCCGGTCCGCGTAAGGGCCGGATTTCGCCCCGTCCGGCGGGCGGGTTAGCGTGCTGTTCTTCGGAGGAGGCGGTGTCGGTGTCGGTTGCGGTGACCGAGGAGACCACGCAGGTGCAGGGCTGGCGCAGGCGCCGGCCCTGGTACGTGGAACTGCCCGTGATGATCGCCGTCGGCCTGGTGATCGCGGTGGTGATCAAGTCCTGCCTGTTCCAGATGTTCTCCATCCCGTCCGGCTCGATGGAGAACACCCTGCAGGTCGGCGACCGGGTCGCGGTCAACAAGCTCGCCCCGCTCACCGGTTGGAAGCCCGAACCGGGCGAGCCCGTGGTGTTCAAGGACCCGGGCGGCTGGCTGCCGCCGACCCCCAAGGACAGCAACGCCCTCACCGGCGCGATCCACTCCGGCCTCAGCGCGATCGGCCTGCTGCCGCCCGGCGACGACTACCTGGTCAAGCGGGTCATCGCCACCGGCGGCCAGACCGTCGCCTGCCGCGGCACCACCCTCACCGTCGACGGCCAGCCCGTCTCCGAGCCCTACCTGCACCCCGGCGACGACTCCTGCGCCGGCCTGGACTTCGGCCCCGTCACCGTCCCCGCCGACCACGTCTGGGTCGAGGGCGACCACCGCAGCGACTCCGCCGACTCCCGCTACCACCGCGACCAGCCCGGCGGCGGCGCCGTCCCCGTCGCCGACATCGTCGGCCCGACCGCCGCCGTGGTCTGGCCCCTCGGCCACCTCACCTGGTTCGGCTGGACCGGCCGCTGAGCGGACGTCGAGCGCCCGCCGGGCCACTGGGCGGGCGTCGACAGGGTGCAGGTCGCCTGCCGGACGGTCATTGAGTGCCCGTCAGGGCCTCGGACGGTGGGCCGCCCGCTGCGAAGGCCGTCGGGAGTAGCGCCGGTGCCCCGAACGCGGGTTCGGCCGGGCCGGTCGCGGAGCGGGCGCCGAGAGGCCGTTCGGGCCACTGGGCGGGCGTTGACGGAGTGCAGGTCGCCTGCCGGACGGTCATTGAGTGCCCGTCAGGCCCTCGTGTCGCAGTCGGACGGCGCGGCCCGCTGCGAAGGCCGCCGGGAGCGGTGCCGGTGCCCCGAGCGCGGTTCGGCCGGGCCGGCCGCCGAGTTTGCCCGTCGGGCCGCCCGCGACGGCCGTCGGGAGCAGCGCCGGTGTCCCCGAGCCCGGTTCGGCCGGGCCGGTCGCCGACTGGTCGCCGACTGGTCGCCGAGTGCCCGTCGGGTCGCCGCGTCGCGTCGCAGTCCGACGGTGCGGCCCGCTGCGAAGGCCGCCGGGAGCGGCGCCGGTGCCCCCGAACGCGGGTTCGGTCGGGCCGGTCGCGGGCTGGTCGCCGAGTGCCCGTCGACCGGCTGTCAGGCCGTCGCGTTGTGCCGCAGTCGGATGGCGCAGCCTGCCGCGACGGCCGTCGAGAGCAGCGCCAGCCCTCCGGCCTCCGTCCACTGGAATGCCCAGTAGCGTTCGGCGGGCTGGTACTCGGCGCGCTGTGACAGGTGCATCGCGTCGATCGCGTCCCGGCACCGCTGTGGCGAACCGTCCGGGCCGCACACCTCGGGGGCGGCCGCGGTGAACGGCCGGCCGTCGGCGTTCAGCGTCCGCACCGACACCACCCACGCGCCGGGCGCCGCCACCGGAGTGGAGACGAACAGCCGCCCGCCCTCGATCCGGATCACCCCGGGCCGGTCCGGCGCCAGCACCACCGCGCTCTCCGCCCGCACCGGCGCCGCCAGATGCGCCCGCACCACCAGTGGCACCAGCACCTGCACCGCCGCCACGACCGCCAGCACCAGCGCCATCGCCGCGACCTGACGGCGTACCAGCAGACCGGCCGCCACCCCTGCCACGAAGCCGAACAGGGCCCACCCGACCGGCGCGAGCCCGTGCGCGGCGAACACCAGCGGACCGAACCGGCCCGGCAGCGCGGACTCGCCGTCCCCGCCGGGCAGCCCCGCCGCCCGGTCCAGCGGCGCCGCCCACCGGCTCACCACGAGCGTCAGTAGCCCGGACAGCACCAGCACCGCGCCGCCGACCAGGCCCAGCCGGACGGCCAGCCACCTGGTCCGGGTGACGCCCTGCGTCCACGTCAGCCGGAACGAACCCGACTCCAGCTCGCGGGCCACCAGCGGCACCCCCGCGAACATGCCGAGCAGTACGGGCAGCACCAGCAGCAGCACCACCGCCAGGTAGAACAGCGAGGTGACGGCGGCATCGGCGCGCACCGCCGCGGCGAACGCCGACCGGGCCTGCGCGCAGCCCACCCCCGTGCGGGCGCAGCCGGGCAGCCCGCTGGAGTCGTACAGGTCCGCCAGTCGGCGGCCGGTCGGGAGCAGGACGGCGCAGACGGCGGCCAGCACGGCCAGCGCCACCCACGCCTGCGCCCGGTACTGGCGCCACGTCAGCCAGCTCATCGCGCCTCCTCCAACTGCTCCAGCACGTACTCCTCCAGGTCGCGGCCGGCCAGCAGGTCCGCCAGCGGGCCTGCCGCCCGCACCCGGCCGCGGCCGAGCACGATCAGGTGGTCGCAGTCCCGCGACAGGTCGGAGACCAGGTGCGAGGAGAGCAGCACCGTCGCCCCGCGGTCGGCGCGGGCCCGCGCCAGGCCGTCCAGGAACTCCCGCCGGGCCAGCGGGTCCAGCGCCGCCACCGGCTCGTCCAGCACCAGCAGCTCCGGCCGCTTGGCCAGCGCCAGCGTCAACGCGAGCTGGGCCCGCTGCCCGCCCGACAGGCGACCCGCGCGCCGCCCCGGATCCAGCCCCAGCTCCTCGATCCGGCGCTGCGCCCCCGCGCGGTCCCAGTGGCGGTTCAGCCGGGCGCCGAGCGTCAGGTGCTCGGCCACCGTCAACGACCGGTGCACCGGGGCGTCCTGGCCGACGAACCCGATCCGGGCCAGCCGCGCGGCCGGCGGGCCGCCCAGCACCCGCAACTCGCCCTCGCTCGGGCCCAGCAGACCCACCGCCAACTGCAACAGCGTGCTCTTGCCCGCCCCGTTCGGCCCGACCAGCCCCACCGTCCGCCCGGCCGGCACCTCCAGCGTGCACCCCCGCAACGCCCAGCCGCCGCGGTAGCGGCGCCCCAGACCACGAGTCTCGATCACAAGTCCCTCCTCGGTTCGGACCCGCACACCCTCGCTGTCGTCGGGCCCGCACCGCGTCGTGCCCCGGGCCGGGAATCACGGCGGTACCGGGGGCGGGCTGCGGGCCGTCGCGCGGGCTGCCGTCGCACCCGGGGACGACGGGCGCTGTCGTCCCACGGTCCGATCCGCCGTGCCGTCGGCGGCGGTTAACGTGGCGCCCATGGATCTGCACCGACCGCCCGCCGCCTGGCTGCGGGCCGTTCCGGGCGTCGTCACGGCCGCCGTCACGGCCGCCGTGCTGACCGGGCTCGCGGTGCCGACGGCGTGGGACCGGCCCGGCCTCGCGCCGGGCCCGCGCCCTGCGGACTGGGCGATGGTCGCGGTGGCGGCGCTCGCCGCGCCGCTCGCCCGCCGCCGTCCGGTCGCCGTGGTGTCGGCCGTGCTCGCGCTGGCGGCGCTGAGCGCGGGGACGGCGGCCTCGCCCGCGCCGTGGGCGGCCGTCGCCGTGGTGCTGTACCCCGTCCCGCGGGTGCTGCCGGGCCGGGCCGCCGTCGCCCTGCCCGTCGCCGCCGTGGCGGTGGCCGCGGCGTGCCGATCGGGCGTCCTGCACTGGCCCTGGGCGCGGCCCGAACTCGGCGGCCCCGCCGCGTCGTTGACGCCCGTACTGATCCTGGTCACCGGTTGGACGGCCGGGTACGCGGCGGACCAGCGCCGCCGCCGCCGGGCCGAGAGCGAGCGGTCCCGGCTGCGCGAGGAGCATCTGCTGATCGCCCGTGAACTGCACGACGTGGTCGCGCACAGCCTCGGCGTGATCGCGGTCCAGGCCGGCGTCGCCAACCACATCGCGGACCGGCAGCCGGAGCAGGCGCGCCGCGCGCTGGCGTCGATCGAGGAGACCAGCCGCACCGCACTGGACGAGATGCGGGCGCTGCTGGGCGTGCTGCGAACCGGCGCGGACGGCGACCGGCTGCCCGCGCCGAGACTGTCCGAACTGGACGAGGTGATCCGCCGGGCGGCCGCCGCCGGAGTCCGGGTGGAGCTCGAACTTCTCGGCGAGCGACGGGAGTTGCCGCCCGGCCTGGAGCTCGCCGGCTACCGGGTGGTGCAGGAGGCGGTGACCAACGTGGTGCGGCACGCGGGCACCGACCGCTGCCGGGTGCTGCTCGACTACCGGGCGGACGCGCTGGCGCTGACCGTCTCGGACGAGGGCCGCGGCGGCGGTCCGGGCGGGGGCGGCGGCCACGGGCTGGCGGGGATGCGGGAGCGGGTCGCCGTGCACGGCGGGGAGTTCCGGGCCGGCCGCCGGCCGGCCGGGCGCGGCTTCGAGGTCTCGGCGGTCCTCCCCCTGGCGGTGGCCCGGTGATCCGGGTGCTGGTCGCCGACGACCAGGCGCTGGTGCGCGGCAGCTTCCGGCTGCTGATCGACTCGGCCCCCGACCTGACGGCGGTCGGCGAGGCCGCGGACGGCATCGAGGCGGTCGAACTCGCCCGGCGCGAGCGGCCGGACGTGGTGCTGATGGACATCCGGATGCCCCGGCTGGACGGCATCGGGGCGACTCGCGAACTCGCCGCGGACCCGGCGCTGGCCGACCTCCGGGTCCTGGTGCTGACCACCTTCGACCTGGACGACTACGCGTTCGCGGCGCTGCGCGCGGGCGCGGCCGGGTTCCTGCTCAAGGACACCCGCCCGGCCGAACTCCTGGAGGCAGTACGGGTGGTGGCGGCCGGGCAGGCGCTGCTGGCGCCCCGGGTGACGCGCCGACTGATCGAGGAGTACACCCGCCGCCCCGAGCCCGCGACCGTCCGCGCGGCGCTCGACGGCACCACCGAGCGCGAACGGGAGGTGCTGACGCTGGTCGGACTCGGCCTGTCCAACGAGGAGATCGCCGCGCACCTGCACGTCAGCCTCTCCACCGTGAAGACCCACATCGGCCGGCTGCTGCAGAAGCTCGTCGCCCGCGACCGGGCCCAACTGGTCATCGCCGCCTACGAGTCCGGCCTGATCCGGCCCGGCGGGCCGCAGGTCGTACGATGATCGCGTGTTCATCCTCGAACTGACCTACACCGCCCCGCTGGAGCGCATCGACGCGCTGCTGCCCGCCCACGTTGCCTGGCTGGAGCAGCACTACGCGAGCGGCGCCTTCCTCGCCTCCGGCCGCAAGGTCCCGCGGGACGGCGGCGTCATCGTCGCCGTCGCCGAGAGCCGGGCCGCCGTCGAGGCCCTGGCCGCCACCGACCCGTTCGTCCGGGCCGGCGCCACCGAGTACCGCATCACCGAGTTCGTCCCCACCACCACCGGCCCCGAACTCGCCCCGCACCGGCAGACCCTGCCGTCCTGACGGGAGACGGGACCGCCCTCGGCAGGCCGCACGGGTAGCGGGGAGCAGCTGGGGGAGCGGCGATTCCGGCAGCCCGCAGGCACCGCCTCGGAGCGGGCCGCCCGGACTGTCGGCGGGCCGGTGGCCGCCGGGGCCTCCCGGCCCGGAGGGCTCAGCGCTTGCCGGCGGAGGCCGACTGGGCGGCGAAGGCGCCGGCCAGGACGAGGGCGCCGCCGGCGAGTTGGGCGGTGCCGAGGTGTTCGCCGAGGAGGATCCAGGCGAGGACGGTGGCGACCACGGCTTCGAGGTTGGCGACGACGCCGGCGACGGGCGGGGAGAGGTACTGGACCGAGGCGACGCCGGTGAGGTAGGCGAGGACGGTGGCGACCAGGACCATCCACAGGGCGGGGACCAGGGCCGGCAGGTGGTGGCCGTTCATGGTGACCGAGTGGGCCAGGAGTGACCAGTCGGCGTCCCAGGGGCGGGTGAAGGCGGTGAGCAGGATCGCGCCGATCAGCAGGCCGTACGCGGAGACCGCCATCGGGTCGACGGGGCGTTCGCCCTCCCGGCCGGCGTCGGCGAGGACGAAGTAGCCGACCTGGCAGCAGGCCGCGCCGAGGGCGAACAGGACGCCGAGCGGGTCGAAGGACAGGCCGTGCCAGACCTCGACGACGCAGGCCAGGCCGGCCACCGCGACGCCCGCGCCGGCCGTCGCGCGGCGGGAGACGGGGCGCCGCTGCACCAGGCGGACCCAGGCGAGCAGCAGTGGCGGGCCCAGGTATTCGATCAGCAGCGCCACGCCGACCGGGATGCGGGAGATCGCCGCGAAGTAGCAGGCCTGCACGCCGGCGACGGCGAGCAGGCCGAAGCCGATCAGCAGTCCGGGCCGGCGGAGCACCGCGTCGCGGTGCTTCCAGGCGATCGGCAGCAGCACCAGCGCCGCGCCGGCCACTCGCAGCCACACCGTGTGGGTGGGGGAGAGCCCGGCCTCGATCAGGGGTTTCGCCGCCGTCCCGGACCCGCCGAAGGCGACCGCGGAGACCAGTGCCAGCGCCAGGCCCAGCTTGGCGGCGCGGCGGGCCGGGGCGGGGGAGGGGCGGGGGTCCGGCCGGTGGAGATCGGGCGCCGTGTGCGGGTCGAGCGACATGGCGGAGGGGTCCGAGCTGCTGTGCATCGCCGCATTGTGCCAGCCCGGACCCCTCTGTCGTAAGGCGCTATCCCGCGGTTTGGTCCTGGGTGCCGAGCAGCCCGCCGCCGCCGGTTCCCGCCGTCGGGGTCGGCGTCGGCGTGCTGGTGGCACCCCCGCTGGGCTTGGCGGACGGGGTGCGGCTGGGCTGGGGCTGCCCGCCGTTGCCGCCGCCGGTGCCACCGCTGCCGCCGCCGTCGGTGGGCCGCGAGCTGGGCCGGCCGGCGCCGCTGCCGTCGTCGGCCGACGGGGACGGCGCGGAGGTCGCGCCGTCCGTCGCGGACGGGCTCTGGGTCGGCGAGGCGGGCTCGGACGGCGTGGACGGGACGGTGGTGGACGGCGTGCGGACCGTGCCGGGGAAGGAGCTGACCGGCTGGCCGGACAGCGCCGACTTCATGTAGGTCGTCCAGATCTGCGCCGGGAACTTGCCGCCCGCCGCGCTGCCCGAGCCGCCGACGCCGTCCAGCGTGACCTGCTTGCCGGTGGCCGGGTCCTGGCCGAACAGGCCGACCACGGTGACCAGTTCGGGCGTGTAGCCGGCGAACCAGACCGACTTGGAGTCGTCGGTGGTGCCGGTCTTGCCGGCCGCCGGGCGGTTCAGCGAGGCGGCGCGGTAGCCGGTGCCGCCCTGGTCGTCGATGACGCCCTGGAGGATCGAGGTGGTGGCGCGGGCGGCGTTCTTGGAGATCGCCTGGGTGGCCTTGTGCTCGGGCAGCGCGACCTGCTCGCCGCCGGAGTCCAGCGACTTCACCAGCCACGGGGTGATCTGCTGGCCGTCGTTGTCCAGCGCGGCGTACACCCCGGCGAGTTCCAGCGCGCTCGGGGTGGACGAGCCCAGCGGGATCGACGGGACGGCCTTCAGGCCCGGGGTGTCGGCCGGCAGGCCGAGCGCCACCGCGGTGGAGCGGACCTTCTCCAGCCCGGTGTCCTGGGCGAGCTGCGCGAACACCGAGTTCACCGACCAGTCGGTGGCCTGCTGGAGGCTTATCTGACCGTACGAGCGCTCGCCCTCGTTCGGCGGCGCGTAGGGCACGCCCTTGGCGCCGCGCACCGGCCGCCGGTTGGTGCCGTCGTACACGGTGTCGGCGCTGATCCGGTCGCCGTTCTGGGTGCGCGCCCCGGAGTCCAGGGCGGCGGCCAGGGCGATCGCCTTGAAGGTGGAGCCGGCCTGGTAGTCGGTGCGGGTGGCGTTGTCGATCCAGTGCTTGGTGGCGTCGGTGCCGCCGTACAGCGCCAGCACCTGGCCGGTCTTCGGGTCGACCGACACCGCGCCGGCCTGCGCGGCCGCGTCGGCCTTGCGGGTGTCCGGCTTCAGGTTGTCGGTCAGCTGGGTCTGCACCGCGTCCTGAAGCTGCTGCTGCTTCTTGGAGTCCACGGTCAGCGTGATGGTGTAGCCGCCCTGGGCGAGCTGGGCGTCACTGACGATGTGGTTGTCGGTCAGGTACGAGGTGGCGGCGGCCACCAGGTAGCCCGCCTGCCCGGACAGGCCCGGCGCGGACTTCGGCGCCTGCACGTCCGGGAAGGCCAGCTGCTTGCGCTCGTCGGCGCCCAGCCAGTTCTTCGACACCATGCCGTCGAGCACGTAGTTCCAGCGCGCCACCGCCTTCTCCTTGCCGGCCTCGGTCGCCGAGGACACGTCGAAGGCGCTGGGCGCGTTCAGCAGGGTCGCCAGGTACGCGCCCTGGGCGGCGTTCAACTGGCTGGCGTCCACCCCGAAGTAGGCCTGCGCGGCGGCCTGGATGCCGTACGCGCCGCGCCCGTAGTACGAGGTGTTCAGGTAGGAGGAGAGGATCTCGTCCTTGCTCTGGGTGGCGTCGACCTTGAACGCGATGAAGACTTCCTTCACCTTGCGGCTGACGGTCTGCTTCTGGTTCAGGTACGCGTTCTTCACGTACTGCTGGGTGATCGTCGAGCCGCCCTGGGTGGCGCCGCCGGAGGCGGTGTTGAAGGCGGCGCGGGCCATGCCCTTGAAGTTGACCGCGCCCTCCGAGTAGAAGTTGCGGTCCTCGGCGGCCAGCGCGGCGTGCTGCGCGTCCTGGGAGACCTTGTCCAGCCCGACGTTCTGCCGGTTGGTCTGCCCGGTGCGGGCCAGCAGCGTGCCGTCCGAGTACAGCCAGGTGTTGGACTGGGCGGTGGCCGCGGCGTGCGCGTCCGGCACCTTGACCAGGGCGACGCCCAGGGCGAACAGGCCGACGCCCAGCAGCATCGAGGCGGCCAGGCCGATCAGCGTGGTCTTCCACGTGGGTATCAGCCGGCGCCAGCCGGTTCGTGGGGTGCGTTCACGGGGCTTTCGAGGCAACGGAGACCTTCCCGCAGGCCCCGGACGGGCTGCTCGCTCGGGCGATGGCATGAACCTCGCCAGCTTGATCGATCGACTTGTCAGATGTTAGGGACCTATGTCCTATTTCTCCTAAGACGATCTTTAAATCCCGCTTAGTTGCGTGTCCTTCGTCTCATCAACGAGTGGGCCCCGGACGGGGACATGGTCGGCCCGCTCGCACGATCGAGTCGTGCCGCGCCGCAACGGCTGAGCGCCGGAACGCCGGAACGCCGAAGGCCCCTCGCTCTCGCGAGGGGCCTTCGGCTGTCTGTGCGCCGCCAGGGACTCGAACCCCGGACCCGCTGATTAAGAGTCAGCTGCTCTAACCAACTGAGCTAGCGGCGCTTGCTGACGGAGAGAACATTACACGGTTCCCGACCTGCGGTGAAACCGGGTTTCCGGGGTCGGAGGAACGCCGAAGGCCCCCCGCTTCCGCGAGGGGCCTTCGGTTGTCTGTGCGCCGCCAGGGACTCGAACCCCGGACCCGCTGATTAAGAGTCAGCTGCTCTAACCAACTGAGCTAGCGGCGCCTGCTGACCTGGAGAACATTACACGTCCGGTGCGGTTCCACCGAATCGTGACGGTTTCGCCACGCAGCGTGCCGCGCGCTCAGCGCGGGGGTGGGAGCCGGGCCAGGAACACGTCGAAGGCGGTCGACTTCACCTTGTTCGGCCCGACGAACGGGTAGTTCATCTCCTTGATCGCGATCAGCGACAGCGCGATCAGCCCGGCCAGCGACAGCACCATCGCCAGGTGCGCCCAGGTGTTGGACAGCCCGAACAGGAAGGTGAAGGCGATGGTGACCACCGCGCCGACGATCAGCGCCACCCACAGCAGCGGCGGCACGCAGTCCTGGATCAGGTTCAGCCGGGCGCGGCGCTTGCTGGCCAGGCCGTCCACGTGGCCGATCAGGTTCTGGTAGATCGCCGACTGCTGGTCGCCGTTCGGGTTGAAGGACAGCGCGTTGTCGCGGATCTGGTACATCAGCTCGGTCGCCCCCGGGTCGCTCCGGTGTCCGGCCATCTCCTGCCACTCGGTGTTCACCACCGCGTGCGCGTAGCTGAGCGTCAGCCCTTCCAGCTGGGCGCCCTGCGGCAGCGGCATCTGGCGGGACATCCAGTAGACCCCGGCGAGCGAGTCCGCCTCGTCGAAGGTGGTCGCCCGCGCGGTCGAGGTGTTCTCCCACACCACGATCACCACGAACGCCACCAGCACCGCGTAGAACGCGCCGACCGCGGCGAAGATGAAGCCCGCCACGTCGTTGCAGTTCACCCGGGCGGGGACGGAGGCGTAGCGCTGCACCAGCAGCATGCAGGCGGCGGTGCTCACCAGCATGCCGACCAGGATGGCCCCATCGACCCAGTTCACGACGACCTCGCTGACCTCGGTGGACACCTGCACGGACACCGCCGGCAGGCCACCGGGCCCGGCGAACGGGGATGGTCCGGCCGGCCGTCAGGCGCCGCCGGACAGCGCGGTGATCGCGAGGAGTGCCGGCGGGCGGACGCGGGGGCGCAGTGGCAAGGTCCGCCCCCAGTGTCCGCGCCTTCCTCCTTGACCTTCCGCGTTGCCCGTGAAGCGGCCTTCGCCCGTCCATCCGCAGAGGAATCTATCGGGCCAAACGGGGCGGACGGGACAAGCTGCGCACCACACGCCCCGGACGGCCCCACCTGTCACCCGGATCGCGCACTGCGGCGTCAACTTCGCCTGACGGGAAGTCAAAAGCGGTCGGAACCCGGTCAATCGTTTCACCCGTGCGCTGCATGCGCCGCCGCGCAGCCGGCCGTACTGTCGGTGCCGGCTGCGACGCTGGGGGGTGGCACCCGCCGAGACCGCCGATCGTGAAACGGAGCTGACGAACCCCGTGCGCCTGGAAGACCTCCCCTACGCCCACCTGCTGCAACGCCACACCGGGCCGCTGCGGGCCGACGTCCGCTACGACACCGTCCACTTCGACGACCTCGACCTGACCGGGCAGCTCGGCGGCGCGACCTTCCTGGAGTGCGCGTTCACCGGCGTCCGCGCGGAGGACGCGAAGCTGCGGCGGGCCGGCTTCAACGAGGTGTGGCTGCACGGCGGGCGACTGGTCGGCGTCGACCTCGCCGAGAGCGAGTGGCAGGACGCCGAGATCGACTCCACAGTGCTGGCCGGCATCTCCGCGTACAGCTCGGCGATCCGCCGCACGGTCTTCCGCGGGTGCAAGCTGGAGGCGGTCAACCTGCGCGGGGCGACGCTGCGCGACGTGGTCTTCGAGGACTGCCTGCTGCGCGACGTCGACCTTGCCGACGCCAAGCTCACCGACGTGACGTTCCCCGGCTCCACGCTGGACGACGTGCGGCTGCGCGGCGCGACGCTCAAGCAGGTGGACCTGCGCCGGGCCGCGAGCCTGTCCCTGCCGGACGGGCACCTGGGGCTGCGGGGGGCGATCATCTCGACGGGCCAACTGCTGGACCTGGCACCGCAGTTCGCTCAGGCGTTGGGGATCACCGTGAAGGGCTGACGGGGGTGTCGGCCGGGTTCTGCCCGCCCGGTGCGGCGTGCCCCCGGTGGGCGTCGCACCCGTCGTTCATCTGGTGGTCCGTACGACGAACGTTCGGTGCAAGTCATGGCCATGCCGCCCCGGTTGCGTGAGGATGCTCGGCGTTCGGGCGCGAGGTGTCTGAACAACATCATCAGCAGCCGAAGGGCGGGCGGGTCAGAGTGGCAGAGCTGAGTCGTAGGAAGTTCATGGCACTGTCGGCGAGCGCGGCGGCCGGTGCGGCGGTCGCCGGGTCGGTGGTCGGGGGCGGGGCGGCTCCGGCGGTCGCGGCGCCGGCGGGGACCACGGGGACGATCACCGACGCCAAGCACATCGTGATCCTGATGCAGGAGAACCGGAGCTTCGACCACTACTTCGGCACGCTCAAGGGCGTGCGCGGCTTCGCGGACCGCTCGGCGATCCAGATATCCGGCGGCTACAGCGTGTTCAACCAGCCGAACCTGCTGGGCCGCCAGTACCCGTGGCAGTTCAGCGCCACCAAGCCGGCCGGCGGTGCGGACCCGGCGCGGCTGGCGCAGTGCAATGGGGACCTGAGTCATGCCTGGGCCGATCAGCACAACGCGTGGAACGGCGGCAAGCTGGACTCCTGGGTGTCCGCCAAGGGCACCGTCCGCACGCTCGGGTACCTGACCAGGGCGGACATCCCGTTCCACTTCGCGCTGGCCGACAACTGGACGGTCTGCGACGCCTACCACTGCTCGGTGCTGAGCGCGACCGGCCCGAACCGCACTTACCACTGGTCCGGCCAGATCGACCCGTCCGGCGCGGCGGGCGGCCCGGCGTACGACGGCGGCGACGAGTCGGGGCTGCGCTGGCAGACGTACGCGGAGGCGCTGGAGAACGCGGGGGTGAGCTGGAAGGTCTACCAGAACGCGGCGGACAACTACGGCGACAACGCCTTGGCGTACTTCAGCCAGTTCTCCTCGGCCCCGGCGGGCAGCGCCCTCGCGGTGAAGGGCATGGGCTCCGTCCCGAAGGTCACCAACAGGACCCCGGACGACATCGTGGCGGCGATCAAGGCGGACGTGCTGGCGGGCACCCTGCCGCAGGTGTCGTGGATCGTGCCCGACCAGGCCTCCTCGGAGCACCCGTACGCCACGCCCACCGACGGCGCGCACTTCGTGCACAACGTGATCGACGCGCTGAACGCCGACCCGAACGTCTTCAACTCCTCGATCCTGTTCGTCAATTACGACGAGAACGACGGCTTCTTCGACCACGTCCCGCCGCCGGCCGCGCCGGCCGGCACCGCCGGGGAGTTCTACAGCGGCGTCAACATCGGTCTGGGGTTCCGCGTCCCGATGCTCGCGATCTCGCCGTGGAGCCGCGGCGGCTGGGTGTCCTCGGAGACGTTCGACCACACCTCGGTGCTGCGCTTCCTGGAGAAGTGGACGGCCGCCCAGGGCAGGCCCGCGACCTGCGTGAACATCTCGGACTGGCGGCGCCGGGTGTGCGGCGACCTGACCGGCCTGTTCGACTTCGCCAACCCGGTGTACGGGATGCCCGCGCTGCCCGACACCTCGGCGACCATCGGCCTGGCCGCCTGCGGCCCGCTGCCCAACCCGGCCCCGGTCAACAACCAGCTGCCCGCGCAGGAGGCCGGCACCCGTCCGGCGCGTGCGCTGCCGTACCAGCCGGTGGCGAACCTGGACCACCTGGAGTTCGGCTCCGCCGGGGTGACGAAGGTCTGGATCGCGATGTCCAACGCGGGCAGCGCCACCAGCCACTTCGCGGCCTACGCCAACGCCTACCGCTCCGGTGGCCCCTGGCAGTACACGGTGGACCCGGGCGCGGCGACCAGCGACTTCTTCAACTGCGGCACCGGCTACGGCGGGGGCAAGTACGACCTGACGGTGGTCGGCCCGAACCGCTTCCTGCGCCGCTTCACCGGGGACGCCACCGCCGCCGGCAAGAACGCCGCCGTCACCGTGACGTACGCGCCCGCCCCCGACACCGGCAAGCTCGCCGTCTGGTTCAAGTTCGCCAACGCGGGCGCCGCCGCGGTGACGTTCACCGTCACCTCGACCAACTACCGCACCGACGGCCCGTGGACCTACCAGGTCGCCCCGGGGGCTGCCGTCAGTGACTTCTTCAACGCGGCGGCCTACACCAACGGCTGGTACGACTTCACGGTGACGGTCAGCGGCGACGCCAGTTGGTCGCAGCGCTTCACCGGCCACCTGGAGACCGGTTCCGCCTCGATCTCCGGCTGACGCGGGACCGGACAGGCGTCACACCGCGTGCAGGCCGTGTGCGGCGAAGGCGTCGCACGCGGCCCGCACCTGTTCCCGGGTCGGGGCGGGGGTGTCGGCGAGGGTGAACTCGCGGCCCAGCGCGTCCCACTTGGCCCGGCCGAGCTTGTGGAAGGGGAGGACGTCGACCCGGGAGACGTTGCCGAGGCCGGCGGCGAACGCGGCGACCCCGGCGACGTTCTCCGGCGGGTCGGTGAGGCCGGGGACCAGCACGAAGCGCAGGTGGACCTCCTTGCCGAGGGCGGCCAGCCGGCGGGCGAAGTCCAGCGTGGGTTCGAGCCGCCGGCCGGTCAGACGGCGGTACAGCTCGCGGTCCCAGGACTTGATGTCGAGCAGGACGAGGTCGGTGTCGGCGAGCAGCGCGTCACTCGCCCGGGCGCCGAGGAAGCCCGAGGTGTCGAGCGCGGTGTGCAGGCCCAGCTCGTGCTTGAAACGGTGCAGCAGCTCGCCGGCGAAGCGCGGCTGGAGCAGGGGTTCGCCGCCGGAGAGGGTGGCGCCGCCGCCGGCGGCGTGGATGAACGCGGCGTACCCGGCGGCCTCGGCGACCACCTCGTCCGCGGTCGTCCGCCTGCCGTTGCGCAGTCGCCGGGTGTCGGGGTTGTGGCAGTACAGGCAGTTCAGCGGGCACCCGGCGAGGAACGCCACGAACCGGGTGCCGGGGCCGTCCACGCCGGTCGACAGGTCCCAGGAGTGCACCGAGCCACTGGCCTTCGGAACAGCGGTGGTCACGGTGGCGCCTCCTGGGACCTGTCGACGAAGGCTCAGAGCGAGCCGTGGAAGGTGCGGTTGACGACGTCCAGCTGCTGCTCCCTGGTCAGCCGGACGAAGTTGACCGCGTAGCCGCTGACCCGGATGGTCAGCTGCGGGTACTTCTCGGGGTGGGCCATGGCGTCCAGCAGGGTGTCCCGGTTCAGCACGTTGACGTTCATGTGGAACCCGCCGACGGCCGTGTACCCGTCCAGGACGCCCGCCAGGTTGCGCACCCGCTCCTCGCGGGTGCGGCCCAGCGCGTCGGGGGTGACGGTGTTGGTCAGCGAGATGCCGTCTTCGGCCGCGTCGTAGGGGAGTTTCGCCACCGACATGGCGCTCGCCACGTAGCCGTGGGTGTCGCGGCCGTTCATCGGGTTGGCGCCCGGGGAGAACGGTTCGCCGGAGCGGCGGCCGTCGGGGGTGGAGCCGGTCTTCCTGCCGTAGACCACGTTCGAGGTGATGGTCAGCACCGACTGGGTGTGCTCGGCGCCCCGGTAGGTGGGGTGCTTGCGGACCTTGCGCATGAACTCCTCGACCAGCTCTACCGCCAGCTGGTCCACCCGGTCGTCGTTGTTGCCGTACGCCGGGTACTCGCCCTCCACGGTGTAGTCGACCGCCAGGCCGGACGCGTCGCGCACCGGCCGCACCGTCGCGTACCTGATCGCCGACAGCGAGTCCGCCGCCACCGCGAGGCCGGCGATGCCGCAGGCCATGGTGCGCCGCACGGCGCGGTCGTGCAGGGCCATCTCCAGGCGCTCGTACGCGTACTTGTCGTGCATGTAGTGGATGACGTTCAGCGCGTGCACGTACGTCTCGGCCAGCCACTCCAGCTGCCGGTCGAAGCGGGCCGACACCTCCTCGTGGTCGAGGACTTCGGAGGTGATCGGGCCGGTGTCGGGGCCGACCTGCTCGCCGGTGATCTCGTCCCGTCCGCCGTTGATCGCGTACAGCAGCGTCTTGGCGAGGTTGACCCGGGCGCCGAAGAACTGCATCTGCTTGCCGACCTCCATCGCGGAGACGCAGCAGGCGATCGCGGTGTCGTCGCCGAAGCGCGGGCGCATCAGCTCGTCCGACTCGTACTGCACGCTGGAGGTGTCGACGGACACCTGCGCGCAGAACTCCTTGAAGCCCCGGGGGAGTTCCGGCGACCAGAGCACCGTCAGGTTGGGCTCGGGGGCCGGGCCCAGGTTGTACAGGGTCTGCAGGTAGCGGAACGAGGTGCGGGTGACCAGCGGGCGGCCGTCGGCGCCGATGCCGCCGATCGACTCGGTGACCCAGGTCGGGTCCCCGGAGAACAGCTCGTCGTACTCGGGGGTGCGCAGGAAGCGGACGATCCGCAGCTTGATCACGAAGTCGTCGATCAACTCCTGGGCCTGGCGCTCCGTCAGCCGGCCGTCGGCCAGGTCGCGTTCCAGGTAGACGTCCAGGAAGGTCGAGGTGCGGCCGAGCGACATGGCCGCGCCGTTCTGCTCCTTCACGGCCGCCAGATAGGCGAAGTACAGCCACTGGACGGCCTGTTGGGCGGTGGCGGCCGGGCCGGAGAGGTCGTGGCCGTAGCTCGCGGCCATCGCCTTGAGCTCCCCCAGGGCGCGGATCTGCTCGGAGAGTTCCTCGCGCTCCCGGATGGTGTCCTCCAGCGCGCGGGGGTCGCGCGGCGCGGCGTCCAGGCCGGCCTTCTCCTCGCGCTTGGCGGCGATCAGCCGGTCCACGCCGTACAGCGCCACCCGCCGGTAGTCGCCGATGATCCGGCCCCGCCCGTACGCGTCCGGCAGGCCGGTGACGACGCCGGCCTTGCGGGCGGCCCTGATCTCGGGGGTGTAGGCGTCGAACACGCCCGCGTTGTGGGTCTTGCGGTGGACGGTGAAGAAGGCCGCCAGCTCCGGGTCCACCGGGTAGCCGTACGTCTCCAGCGCGCCGGCGACCATCCGCCAGCCGCCGTTCGGCATGATCGCCCGCTTCAGCGGGGCGTCGGTCTGCAGGCCGACGATCAGCTCGTTGTCCCGGTCGATGTACCCGGGGGCGTGCGCGGTGATGGTGGACGGCGTGTCCCAGGAGATGTCCAGGACGCCCTTGGCGCGCTCCGCGGGGAACAGGTCGGTGATCCGCCGCCAGATCGCCGCGGTCCGTTCGGTCGGACCGGACAGGAATGCGGCGTCGCCCTCGTACGGGGTGTAGTTCCGCTGGATGAAGTCGCGGACGTCGACGGCGTCCCGCCACAGGCCGCCCTTGAAGCCGTCCCAGGCACCGCCGTGGGTGCGCTCCGCATGCTGCGTGGTCATTGCCCCGCCTCCCGCCTCTCGCCTACGGGCACCATTGTGAAACGATTCACATGTGCACATGGGCTCGAAAAGTCCTGATCAGCGGGACCTTCGTCCTCGAAGTCGGCAGGCCGCGCGCACTCACACCGCCCGGTCGTCGCCGTAGTACGCCTGCGTCATCAGCCGCCGCAGGTCCCGCAGCATCGGCAGCCGCGGATTGGCCGGCGCGCACTGGTCCTCGTACGCGTTCATCGCCTGCCGCTCCAGCCCGGCCAGGAACGCGGCCTCGTCCACCCCCGCCTCCTTGAACGAACGCGGCATGCCGACCCGCTCGCGCAGCTCCTCCACCGCCAGCGCCAGCGACTCCACGCCCTGCTCGGGAGTGTCGGCGGCCAGGCCCAGCGTCCGGGCGATCTGCCGGTAGCGCTCCGGCGCCGAGTAGCTCCGGTACTTCGGCCAGCCCGTCACCCTGGCCGGCGCGCCGCCGTTCCAGCGGATCACGTGCGGCAGCAGCAGCGCGTTGGCCCGCCCGTGCGCCACCCGGAAGGTCGCGCCCAGGGTGTGCGCCATCGCGTGCACCGCGCCCAGGAACGCCGAACCGAACGCTATGCCCGCGATCGTCCCGGCGTTGTGCATCCGCTCCCGCGCCACCGGGTCGTTCGGGCCGTCGTGGACCGCCGCCGCCAGGTTCTCGAAGACCAGCCGGACGCCCTGCAGCGCCAGGCCGTCGGTGAAGTCGTTGGCGTACACCGACACATACGTCTCGATGCAGTGCGTCAGCGCGTCGAAACCGGAGTCCGCCGTCACCGCCGCCGGCAGGTCCGTGGTGAGCGCCGGGTCCACGATCGCCACCGTCGGAGTCAGCGCGTAGTCCGCCAGCGGGAACCTCCGCCCGGTCTCCGGGTCGGTCACCACCGCGAACGGGGTGACTTCGCTGCCGGTGCCCGACGTGGTCGGCACGCACACCAGCTTCGCCCGCTCGCCCAGGTCGGGGAAGGCGAAGGCACGCCGGCGGATGTCGAAGAACTTCTCCTTCAGGTCCGCGAACTCCACCTCCGGGTGCTCGTACATCAGCCACATCACCTTCGCCGCGTCGATCGGCGCACCGCCGCCCAGCGCCACGACGGTGTCCGGCCGGAAGCCGCGCATCAGCTCCGCGCCCTTCTCCACCGTCGCGACGCTCGGGTCCGGCTCGACGAAATCCACCACCCGCACCTCCACCGGCTCCGACCGCCGGCGCAGCACCTCCCGGACCCGCTCCAGGTGGCCGATCTCCACCATCGTCCGGTCGGTCACGACCACCACCCGGCGGGCGCCGCGCATGTCCGCCAGGTACGACAGCGAGCCCCGCTCGAAGAAGATCTTCGGCGGGACCTTGAACCACTGCATGTTGGTGCTGCGCCGCCCGATCCGCTTGACGGTGACCAGGTGCAGCGCCGACGCGTTCCCCGACACCGACGTGCGGCCCCGGGAGCCGCAACCCGGCGTCAGCGACGGCAGGAACGCCTGGTAGACGTCGCCGATGCCGCCCTGCGAACTCGGCGCGTTCCAGACGATCCGGCAGGCCCGCACCCCGGCGCCGAACTCCTCGGCGAATGCCGCGTCCGCGGTGTGCACCGCCGCCGAATGCCCCGGGCCGTCGAACTCCACCAGCCGCGCCGCGAGTCCGACGCCCTGCGCGCGCGACCCGGCCCGCAGGACCGCCAGCACCGGGCAGGGCTTCGGCCCGGTCAGCGGCTCCGCCCCGCCCACGTCGGCGACCTCCGCCAGGATCACCGAGGTGTCCTCCGGCACCTCGAAGCCCGCCGCCCGGGCGACCGCCTGCGCCGACTGCCCGGCCGGCTCGGCGTCCCCGCCGAACAGGTACCGCTCCAACAGCGCCTTCTCCTCCGGGCCCGCCAGGTGCGCCCGCAGCGTCCGGAACTCCGCCAGCGCCGCGTCGTACACCTCGTCGTCCAGGATCACCGCCTGCTCGGCGGCGCACATCATCCCGTTGTCGAAGGACCGCGACAGCACGATGTCGTTCACCGCGCACTTCAGATCGGCGCTCTTCTCCACGTACGCCGGAACGTTCCCCGCGCCCACGCCCAGCGCCGGCTTCCCGCACGAATACGCCGCCCGCACCGTCGAGTTGCCGCCGGTGGCCAGGATCGTCGCCACCCCTTCGTGCCGCATCAGCGCCTCGGTCGCCGCCGTCGACGGCCGGTCGATCCACTGCACGCAGTGCGCCGGGGCGCCCGCCGCGACCGCCGCGTCCCGGACGATCCGGGCCGCCTCCGCCGAGCAGCGCTGCGCCGACGGGTGGAAGGCGAACACGATCGGGTTGCGGGTCTTCAGTGCGATCAGCGCCTTGAAGATCGTGGTGGAGGTCGGGTCGGTCGCCGGGGTCAGCGCGGCCACCACGCCCACCGGCTCGGCGATCTCCACGATCCCGTCGAGCTCGTCCCGGGCGATCACCCCGACCGTCCGCATCCCGGCCGTCGCGTGCGTGACGTGCTCGCAGGCGAAGACGTTCTTCACCGCCTTGTCCTCGAACACCCCGCGCCCGGTCTCCTCGACCGCCGACGCCGCCAGCCGGGTGTGCGCGGCGAGCGCGGCCAGCGAGGCCTTCCGCACGATCCGGTCCACCCGCTCCTGGGTGAGACCCGCGTACTCCTGCAGGGCCTGGCGCCCGCCCCGGACCAGGGCGTCGACCGCTTCCTCGGTGGAGCTCTCGGTGTGACCGGACATGGCGCGCTCACCTCTCGGGGTGCGGCTGCGGGGCGCCCCGGCGGCACGGCCGGGACCGGTTGACCCCCTCAGCCTCGGGTGGCGGGGCGCGCGGCGGCCACGTCCGGGGCCTGCGATCCGCCCGAAAACATCGACCATCTCCCTTGTTGTGCACGGCAGTTCGGTCCCGACCCCGGCGCGGCTGCGGTCTGGGCCGGGCGGGTGAGCCGGGGCCGTCCGGGTGCGACGCCCGGGGGCCGGTGCGAGGGTGGGCGGAGCCCGCACGGGTGCGTGTGACCGATCCCCGGCGGCGTACCGTGACAAGTGAGGCACCGAAGCAGGGGGGCGCCCACCCGAGGAGGAGACATGGGCATCTTCGACAGGTTCCGCCACCACCCCGCCCAGCCGCCCGCCCCCGACCCCGCCGAACGGGCCGCGCTCGCCCACGACGAGGCCGCCGACGCCTTCGGCGACCGTGCGGAACGCGCCCGCGACGACGCCGAACGCCGAGTCCGGCAGGACCGCGAGGACCGCGAGGCCGCCGAGAACATGACCTCCGAGGGCGACCCCTGGAGCTGACCCCGACCAGCGGACCGCCGGCGCCCCGCGGGTGCCGGCGTTCGCCTGTCCGGGGCCGTCGACGGGCGGCCCGGACGCCGTGACAGTCCGGTGACAGGAGGTGTACGTCCCAGGGACGTGGAACCGGAAGGATCTCTCTTGCGCGACGGACCGGGCCGGGGGGAATCGGCCGGCCGGACGCGACCTCCACGCCTCGGCGTCCACTCTCTCGAACCCCAGGGGTACACCATGACCACCCGTCGGCCCGTGCCGTCCACCGCTTCCGTGACGAAGGCCGCCGCCGTCGCCGCGCTGATGCTCGCCGCCACCGGCGTGGCCGGTGGCACCGCCTGGGCGGACAGCCGGCCGCTGATCCCGTGCTCCTTCGGCGAGGTCAAGCTGCCGGGCGAGACGGCGGTCGAAGGCGCGACCCACAACGGGACGGTGCAGCTCAAGACCACCGTCGACCCGAAGCCGCAGGTCAAGGACGGCAAGGCGACCTGGCGGGTGCGGATCACCGAGACGAACCGGACCGGGGCCGCGTACCAGCACGTGACGGTGGTGCCGGTGGTGTTCACCCAGCTCGGCGTGATGAACCCCGACAACACCACGGTGTCCTGGGTGCACGACGGCAAGACGGTCGAACTGCCCACGCGGCTGGGCTGCGACCCGGCGATCTGGGGCGCCTCGGGCGCGCTGGACCGGCCGCTGGCGGACGGCGAGACGTCCACCGTCGAGCTGACGGTCACCACGTCGACCTCGGTCGCGGAGAAGGTCAAGTACTACATGATCTCCGCGGCCGCCGCGGCGGACGGCGACACCACCCCGACGAGCAACATCGTCGACCTGCCCGCGTTGACCCCGACCGCCCCGGCGAGCCCGAAGCCCAGCGGGTCGACCACCCCGACCGCGGCGCCCGGCACCGGCGCGCCGGCGAGCCCCGCGCCCTCCGCGTCCACCACGACCACCGCGCCCCCGGTGACCGCCACGCCCTCCGCGTCCGCCACCGCGGACACCCCGGAGCTCGCCTCCACCGGCAGCAACACCGGCGTCCTGGCCGCCACCGCGGCCGCCCTGGTCGCCGCGGGCGGCGCGATCCTCCTGACCGTCCGTCGGCGGTCCCGCCGCCACGGCTGACCGGCGCACCGACGTGGCCGACCCCGGCGGGGGTCGGCCACGTCGGCGTTCCGGGGGCGCCGCGGGTCTACGGCCGTGGCGGCAGCGGCGGGCGGCGGAGGTTCGGACGGGCGGCGGTGGGCGGCGGGGGCGCGGCGGCGGGGGTGGTGGTGAGCAGGTCGAGGGCGAGGGTGACGGCGGCGGCGAGGTCGGTGTGCTCGCCGCGCGCCCAGTCGCGCGGGGTGCGGACCACCTCGATGTCGGGGGCGACGCCGCGGTTCTCGATCGAGAAGCCGACGCCGCCGGTGAACCAGGAGGCGGTCTTCGGGACGGAGATCTGGGTGCCGTCGCCGAGCGCGTGCCGGCCGGTCATGCCGACCACGCCGCCCCAGGTGCGGGTGCCGACCACCGGGCCGAGCGAGAGCGCCTTGATCGCGGCGATGATGACGTCGCCGTCGGAGCTGGTGGCATGGTCGGCGAGCGCCACCACGGGGCCGCGCGGCGCGTCCCGGGGCCAGCGGACCGGCTGCCGGCCGCGGGTGAAGTCCCAGGCCAGGACGCGGCGGCGGAGCTTCTCCAGGACCAGCTCGGAGACATTGCCGCCGGCGTTCCCGCGGACGTCCAGCACCACGGCGGGGTGGGCGAGTTCGGAGCGGAGGTCGCGGTTGAACTGGGCCCAGCCGGAGCCGCCGAGGTCCGGGATGTGCAGATAGCCGCACACGCCGTTGCTGAACTCCCGCACCAGGCTCCGCCGTTTGGCCACCCAGTCCTGGTAGCGGATGGGCCGCTCGTCGGTGAGCGGGGTGACGGCGATCCGGCGCAGCCGCTCGCCCTGGCGGATCGTCAGCTCCACCGTGGTGCCGCCCGTTCCGGCCAGCAGCGGCGTGGGGCCGCGCACCGGGTCGGGCGGGCGGCCGTCCACGGCGAGCAGCTCGTCGCCGTCGCGCAGACCGTAACCGGCGAGCGGCGCACGGGCCTTGGGGTCGGAGGACTCGCCGGGCAGGATCCGGTCGACCAGCCAGCGGCCGTCCGGGTCGCGGTGCGCGTTGGCGCCGAGCAGGCCGAGCGGCAGCTGGGCGAGCGCGGGCCCCTCGCCGCGCCGGGACGGGGTGACGTAGGCGTGCGAGGTGCCGAGCTCGCCGAGCAGCTCGCGCAGCAGGTCGGCGAAGTCGTCGGGGGAGGCCACCCGGTCCAGCAACGGGGCGTACTGGTCGGTGAGTTCGGGCCAGTCGAGGCCGCACATGCCGGCGTCCCAGAACTGGTCGGCGACGATCCGGGCCGCCTCGAAGTACGACTGCCGCCACTCGGCGGCCGGGTGTGCGGTGTGGGTGATCCGGCGCAGGTCGACGGCGAGCGGCGCGCCGGGCGCGGACAGCAGGTACAGCTTGAGCGAGCCGGCCGAGAACACCGACACCGCCGAGCCGTCGGCGGACACCGCGAAGCCGTCCAACTGCTCGACCAGCGTGCTGCGGCGGCCCCGGGCCAGGTCGAAGAACTCCAGCGCCGGACGGCCGGAGGTGTCCTCCGGGTTGGCGAAGGTCTGGCCGAGCGCGCCGGAGATCGGCCAGCGCAGCCACACCACGCCGCCGCGCACCGGCGCCGTCGCCGAGTACTTGGAGGCGATCACCGGGAACGGCACCAGGCGCTTGCTCAGCCCCTCCTCGTCCACCCGCACGGTGCCGTCGCCGGTGGCCTCCTCCGGGTCCAGGCCGACCGGCGGGCGGCCCTCCGCCGGGGAGGCGAACGGCGACGGGGTGTCGGCGGCCAGCGGCACCAGGTACGGGCGGCAGCCGAGCGGAAAGGACAGGTCGCCGGTGTGCACGTCGTGCACCGGGTCGAAGCCGCGCCAGGACAGGAACACCAGGAACCGGCCGTCCCGGGTGAACACCGGATGCTCGTCCTCGAACCGGCCGCCGGTCACGTCGATCGCCCGCTCCGGCCGGTCCACCCGGGCCAGCCGGACCGCCCGCAGCGAGCGGCCCGCGACCGGCTGCGACCAGGTCAGCCACTGCGAGTCCGGGGAGAACGCCGGGCTGGAGACCGGCCCGAACCGGGACGCGGCGACCTCGGTGACGCCGCCCTCGGCGGTGTCCACCAGCAGCAGCCGGCCGTCCGAGCAGGCCACCGCGAGCCGGTTGCCGTCGGGGGACGCGGACAGCTCCTGGACCCGGCCGATCCGGCCCGACGCGATCAGCCGGTGCGGGACCTGCGGGTCCGTCGCACCGTCCCGGCCGGGCAGCGGCGCCAGCTCGATCGCGTCCTCGCCCTCCGCGTCGGTCACCCAGGCCGCCTGCCCGCCCCAGCCGAGCACCAGCGGCAGCCGGCAGCGCACCCCCGGCGTGTCGGCCAGCACCCGGGCCGGGCCCTCCCGGTGGGTCAGCCAGTACAGCGAGCCGCGCACATTGATCACCCCGGCCCGGCCGGTGGCGTCGCAGGCCAGGTCCTTGACGTTGTTCGCCGCGCTCACCTGGTACGGGCGACGGCCGGTCCGGGCCCCGCCGAGCGGCACCTCCAGGCGGCGCGGTTGCGGCGCGTCCAGGCCGTCCAGCAGCCACAGGTCGCCGGCGTGCTGGTAGACGATCCTGGTCCCGTCGGTGGCGGCCTCCCGCGCGTAGTAGGTGGCGTGGTCGGTGTGCCGGCGCAGGTCGGTGCCGTCCGGACGGACCGAGTACACGTTGCCGACGCCCTCGTGGTCGGACAGGAACGCCACCCTGGTCCCCGCCGGGGTCGCCACCGGCATCGGCGCGGCCAGGTGCCCCGGCAGGTCCGGCAGCAGCAGGTCGTGGTCCACCCACAGCCGCCCCTTCGCGCCGCCCCGGTAGCGCTTCCAGGCCGCCGGCTCGTGCGGAGCGGCATCGGTCAGCAGCACCGTGTGACCGGAGCCCATCTGCGCGTCCGCGACCGGCCCCCACGGCATCCGGCGCCCCGGCGAACCGTCCGGCGGCAGCTCCCACGCCCAGGTGTAGTGCGCGAACGGCTCGTGGTACGAGCTGACCGCCAGCACGTCCCCGTTCGGCAGCCAGCCGCGCACCCGGGTGTCCTGGCTCCCCCAGTACGTCAACCGGGTCGCCGAACCGCCCGCCACCGGGGCGGTGAACACCTCCGGCGTCAGCGCGAACCAGCTCGTCCAGGCCAGCGAGGCGCCGTCCGGCGAGAGCCTGGGGTGGCTCACCCTGGTCCGGTCGGCACTGACCCGCCAGGCCCGCCCGACCCCGCCGTCCCCGCCGAGCGGCGCCACCCAGACGTCGTCCTCGGCGGTGAAGGCGAGCAGACCGTCGCGTACATGGGGGAAACGCAGATATCCGGGCACCACTCCATGGTTCGATCGGCGGCCGGGGCCCGCAAACGCGGTCGGCCCGGGCGACGGGAGCGGGGGAGCACACGGCGCAGGCACCGGAGCGGTTGCGGCGGATCCGGGCGGGGCCTCGGCGTCGATCCGGAACGGGTGCGGCTGATCGGGGACCTGGGCGCCGACCTGCCGATCGCGCTGGACTTCCGGACCGAACCGCCCCGGGTGCTGTTCATCGGCGACGGCGGCCGGCGGGTGGTCGCCGCCGACTTCGACGAGCTGGGGGAGAAGCTGACCGGCCGTCAGTGAACGCCCGCCGCCGGTGCATTGACAGGGACCGGCCGGGTTCGGTTCAGTGGTCTAGTCCAACTCCCAGGGTGCGTGCCGGTGCGGCGGCACGACCCGGGCCGGAACCCCCACAGTCCGGCGGGCGGAGACGGGCGTCCCCCACACAGAGGCAGGAGCATCCCCACATGCGCACTCCCGGAAGAAAGCGGCTGCTCGCCGCCGGAACGGCCTGGGCGGTGGCGGCCGCAGGCGCGGTCGCGATCAGCTTCGGTCTGAGCGGGTCGGCCTCGGCCGGCGAATTCCTGGTCAACGGCGGTTTCGAGTCCGGCACGCTGAACCCCTGGACCTGCAGCGGCAGCACCGGCAGCGTCGTCACCGGCCACGCCCGCACCGGCACCTACGCGCTGGCCGGCGCGGCCTCGGCCACCGACACCGCCCAGTGCACCCAGACCGTCGCCGTCGCCCCCAACACCACGTACACGCTCAGCGCGTACGTCAACGGCGCGTACGTCTACCTCGGCGTCGACGGTGGCGCCTCGACCTGGACGCCCAGCACCGGAGGCGCCTACCAGAAGCTCGCCGTCAGCTTCACCACGACCGCCACCCAGACCTCGGCGACCGTCTTCACCCACGGCTGGTACGGGCAGGGCACCTACTACGCGGACGACATCTCGCTCGACGGGCCCGGCGCGCCGGCCTCGCCGAGCGCGTCCGTCCCCGCGTCCCCGTCTCCGTCCGTCTCCGCGTCCGCCTCGGCCTCGGCCTCCGCGTCTCCGTCCACGTCGGCGTCCGCTTCGGCTTCGGCCAGTCCGTCGAGCTCGGCGAGCACTCCGCCGCCGCCGCCCGGGAGCCACGCGCTGGTCGGGTACCTGCACGCGAGCTTCGCCAACGGCGCCGGGTACATGAAGATGTCGGACGTGCCGGACAGCTGGGACATCATCGACCTGGCCTTCGGCGAGCCGGACTCCATCACCTCCGGCAACATCCACTTCAACCGCTGCCCGGTCGCCCAGTGCCCGGGCGTGGAGTCCGACGCCGACTTCAAGACGGCGATCGCCGCCAAGCAGGCCAAGGGCAAGAAGGTGCTGCTGTCGATCGGCGGCCAGAACGGCGAAGTGCAGCTCACCACCACCGCCGCGCGGGACGCCTTCGTCTCCTCGGTCTCCTCGATCATCGACAAGTGGGGCCTGGACGGTCTCGACATCGACTTCGAGGGGCACTCGCTGTCGCTGAACACCGGCGACAACGACTTCAAGAACCCGACCACGCCGGTGATCACCAACCTGATCTCCGCCGTGAAGACCTTGAAGGCCAAGTACGGGGCGAACTTCCAGCTGACCATGGCGCCGGAGACGTTCTTCGTCCAGCTCGGCTACCAGTACTACGGCTCGGGCCCCTGGGGCGGCCAGGACCCGCGGGCCGGCGCCTTCCTGCCGGTCATCTACGCGCTGCGGGACGACCTGACGCTGCTTCACGTCCAGGACTACAACTCGGGGTCGATCATGGGCCTCGACAACCAGTACCACAACATGGGCGGCGCGGACTTCCACATCGCGATGACCGACATGCTGCTCGCGGGCTTCCCGGTGGCCGGCAACACCGCCAACATGTTCCCGGCGCTCAAGCCCTCCCAGGTCGCGATCGGCATGCCCGCGAACACCTACGCGGGCAACGGCTACGTCGCCCCGTCGGTGGTCAACCAGGCCCTCGACTGCCTCACCAAGGGCACCGGCTGCGGCTCCTACACCCCGCGGGCCGGCAAGCAGCCGAACCTGCGCGGCCTGATGACCTGGTCGATCAACTGGGACAACTACAACAAGAACGAGTTCTCGAACAACTTCCACAGCTACTTCGGCTGACAGCTCCGCAGGGAGAAGAGGCCGGCTGCCGCATGCGGCAGCCGGCCCCGGCCGTTCGCCCGCGGCGGGCCTCGGCGGCTCCCCGCACCCCCTGCGGTCCTTCCCTCCCCCGGCCCGCCGCAGGCGGTGGCGGCGGTCGCGGGCGGTCGCCCGGGTGGGGGCGGGTGCCTAGCCTGAGGGGAGGAGGTGGTGGTGATGCTGGGAGATGCGCCGTTGTGTGCGGTGATTCCGGTGACCGACCTCGGGCGGGCGAAGGGGTACTACGGCGGGACGCTCGGGCTGGAGCTGGTGGCGGAGGGAGTGGACGTCACGTTCCGGTCCGGGGGCTGTGAGTTCTCGCTGTACGAGACGCCCTACGGGGGCCGGGCCGGGCACACGTTGGCCAGTTGGAAGGTCGCCGATCTGGACACCGAGATGATCGAACTGCGCGGTCGTGGCGTGGTGTTCGAGGAGTACGACCAGCCGGGGCTGAAGACCCTGAACGGCGTCGCGGAGGTCGACGGCATGCGGGCCGCCTGGTTCAAGGACCCGGACGGCAACGTGCTGTGCGTCAATGAGCGGCGTCCGGCCTGAGCGGAACAACGCAGAAGGCCCCTCACCGGAGTGAGGGGCCTTCGTGCCGTCTGTGCGCCGCCAGGGACTCGAACCCCGGACCCGCTGATTAAGAGTCAGCTGCTCTAACCAACTGAGCTAGCGGCGCTTGCTGACGGAGAGAACACTACCTGGTCAGCGCCGGAAACACACAATCGGTCCGGTTGGGGCGGGAACGTATGCTGAACCGGGCCATCCGCTTCCGTCGAGAGGAACCATCGTGGGCCAGCTGTCACTGCTTTTTCTGGTGCTGCTCGCCTCAGTGGTGACGATGCCGTTGGCGCGGAAGACACGGATCCCGCAACCGGTGCTGATGACCATGGTCGGTCTGGTGTTCGCGGTGGTGCCGCAGATTCCCAACGTGGAGATCGACCCGGAGTTCATCCTCCCGCTGGTGCTGCCGCCGCTGATCTTCGCGGTCGCGCGGCGTTCCTCGGTGCGGTACTTCAAGGCCAACATCCGGTCGATCCTGCTGCTGGCGGTCGCGCTGGTGATCGTCACGACCACGGCCGTCGCGGGCGTGTTCTCCTGGCTGGTGCCGGCCGCGCCGCTCGCCGCCGCGGTGGCGCTGGGCGCGCTGGTCTCGCCGCCCGACCCGGTGGCCGCCGTCGCGGTGGCCGGCGAGGTCGGGCTGCCGCGCCGGCTGGTCGCGGTGCTGGAGAGCGAGGGCCTGTTCAACGACGTCACCGCGATCGTCGTGTACTCGCTGGCGATCGAGGCGGTGGTCGACGGCGACCTCTCGGTGGGGCACGCGGTGCTGCGGTTCCTGCTGTCCGCGGTGGTCGCGGTGGTGGTCGGCGTCGGCCTGGGCTGGGCCAACGCCAAGCTGGCCGGGCTGCTGGAGGACCCGACCCAGCAGGTGGCGCTGAACCTGCTGGTGCCGTTCGCCGCGTACGCCCTGGCGGAGGAGGCGCACGGCTCGGGCGTGCTCGCCGTGGTGGTCTGCGCGCTGTACCTGGCGGACCGGGCGACCGACGCCGACGAGGTGTCGTACCGGCTGGTCGGCAACGCGTTCTGGGAGATCGTCGAGACCCTGATCACCGGCGTCGCGTTCGGCCTGATCGGCCTGGAGCTGTCCACCGTCCTGCGGGACGTCAAGGACACCTGGCACACCATGCTCGGCGACACCGCGATCGTGATCGCCGTGGTGGTCGTGGTCCGACTGCTGTGGCTGCTGCCCGCCGCCTGGCTGTCCAAACGGCTCAGCCACGGCGACGAGGACACCCCGATCAGCTGGCGGGAGACCGTGGTGCTGTGGTGGTCCGGCATGCGCGGCGTGGCCACCGTCGCGCTGGCCCTCGCCATTCCGCTGACCCTGCACAACGGGCTGGACTTCCCGGCCCGCAGCGAGATCATCTTCATCGCCTTCAGCGTGGTCCTGTTCACCCTGGTGGTGCAGGGCCTGACGCTGCCGTACGTGGTGAAGCTGCTCGGCATGGACAGCGGCCACGACGCCCACGAGCAGGCCGTCAGGGACCTGTGGTGGCGGGCCGCCAAGGCCGGACTGCACCGGCTGACCGAGCTGGAGGAGCAGGACCAGCTGCCGCCGGAGATCACCGACCGGCTGCGCGAGCGCCAGCACGACCGGCTGGCCCGGCTCTGCCCGGACCGGTACGAGGAGGAGGAGGCGCTGGAGGCGAAGCGCCGCGGCAAGAAGTGGCGGCAGGCGTTCGCGGTCGAGCAGGAGATGATCGCCGCGTCCCGCCGCGAGGTGCTGATCGCCCGCGGCGAGGCCGGCGCCGACCCCGAGATCGCGGACCACGTGCTGCGGACGCTCGACCTCCAGTCGGCCAGGAAGTGACGGTCCGTCGACCGGCGGGTGTGCAAGCGAGTGGATGTCCCGGCCGGGCGCTCCGCAGGGAATAGGGTTGGGCCGGGCAGAGCTGACGACGGATGAGGCTGACGCACCGTACCGGCCGGCCCAGCGCAACCCGCCCGCCGGACCTGCCGGTATCGGCACCCGCATGACGCAAGGAGCAAGCGATGTCGGACACCCCCGCCAACGGCCGGACCCCGTTGGACCGCACTCCGCAATGGGCCGCGCTGGGCAAGCACCGGGCCGAGCTCGGCGACCGGCACCTGCGTGAGCTGTTCGCCGCCGACCCCGACCGGGGCAGCCGCTACACCCTCCAGGTCGGCGACCTCTTCGTCGACTACTCGAAGCACTTGATCACCGACCGCACCCTCGGCCTGCTGCGCGAGCTCGCCGCTGCCACCGGCGTCGCCGAGCTGCGGGACGCCATGTTCCGCGGCGAGAAGATCAACACCACCGAGAACCGGGCCGTCCTGCACACCGCGCTGCGCGCCCCGCGGGAGGCGGTCGTCGAGGTCGACGGGGAGAACGTCGTCCCCGCCGTGCACGCGGTGCTGGACAAGATGGCCGACTTCTCCGAGCGGGTGCGCTCCGGCGCCTGGACCGGGCACACCGGCAAGCGGATCCGCAACGTCGTCAACATCGGCATCGGCGGCTCCGACCTCGGCCCGGCGATGGCCTACGAGGCGCTGCGCTCCTTCACCGACCGGGACCTGACGGTCCGTTTCGTCTCCAACGTGGACGGCGCGGACCTGCACGAGGCGGTGCGCGACCTGGACGCCGCCGAGACGCTGTTCATCGTCGCCTCGAAGACCTTCACCACCATCGAGACCGTCACCAACGCGGTCGCCGCCCGCAGCTGGCTGCTGGAGCAGCTCGGCGCGGGCGAGGAGGCCGTCGCCAAGCACTTCGTGGCGCTGTCCACCAACGCGCAGGGCGTCGCCGACTTCGGCATCGACACCGCCAACATGTTCGAGTTCTGGGACTGGGTGGGCGGCCGCTACTCGTACGACTCGGCGATCGGCCTGTCGCTGATGATCGCGATCGGCTCGGAGCGCTTCCAGGAGATGCTGGCCGGCTTCCACCTGGTCGACGAGCACTTCCGCACCGCGCCCGCCGAGCAGAACGTCCCGCTGCTGCTGGGCCTGCTCGGGGTCTGGTACGGCGCGTTCTTCGACGCCCAGGCGCACGCGGTGCTGCCGTACTCGCACTACCTGTCGAAGTTCACCGCGTACCTCCAGCAGCTCGACATGGAGTCCAACGGCAAGTCGGTGGACCGCGACGGCCGCCCCGTCGACTGGCAGACCGGCCCCGTGGTGTGGGGCACCCCCGGCACCAACGGGCAGCACGCCTACTACCAGCTGCTGCACCAGGGGACGAAGGTCATCCCGGCCGACTTCCTGGGCTTCGCCCGCCCGGTCGACGACCTCCAGGCCGGCCTGGTCGCCCAGCACGACCTGCTGATGGCCAACTTCTTCGCGCAGACCCAGGCACTGGCGTTCGGCAGGACCGCCGAGGAGGTCGCGGCCGAGGGCGTGCCCGCCGAGCTGGTTCCGCACAAGACCTTCCGCGGCAACCACCCGACCACCACCATCCTGGCCGACGAGCTCACCCCGCACGTGCTCGGCCAGCTGATCGCCCTCTACGAGCACAAGGTGTTCGTCCAGGGCGCGATCTGGAACATCGACTCCTTCGACCAGTGGGGCGTCGAGCTCGGCAAGGTGCTGGCCAAGAAGATCGAGCCGGTGCTGCTGACCGGCGAGGGCACCGAGGCGCTGGACGCCTCCACCGCGTCCCTGGTCGGCCGCTACCGGGAGCTGCGCGGCCGAAAGTAGGCGCTTCGCACGAAGGCCCCGGGGAGCGTTCCCCGGGGCCTTCGTCGTCCCCCGCGTCAGCTGATGCGCGCCAGCAGGGAGTCCGCGTGCGCCGAGATGAGCGCGCGGGCCAGCTCCGGGTCGGGGACGGCGAGGGCGTCGGCGAGCGCCCGGTGTTCGGCGTGGTCCTCGTCGGCGTGCGCGGGAGTCGCGGTGGCGGCGGCGGAGATGCGTATCTGACGGTCCCACAGGGTCTCGTACAGGGAGGTCAGGACCGGGTTGCCGGCCGCCCGCAGCAGGGCCAGGTGGAAGTGCCGGCCGGCCTCCACCGGGTGCGGGTCGCGGTGCTCGCAGGCGGCGCGCAGCTCGGCCGCGGCGGCGGTCAGCGCGTCCGGGCCGCGCTCGGCCAGGGCGTCGACGGCGGCGCGTTCGAACAGCACCCGGGCGGCCAGCACGTTCCGGGCCTCGCCCGGGGCGATCGGGACGACCTGCGCGCCGCGCTTCGGGTACAGGCGCAGGAAGCCCTCCGACTGCAGGCGCAGGAACGCCTCCCGGACGGGGGTGCGGGACAGGCCCAGCTCGATCGCGACCACGCCCTCGGAGAGCAGCGTGCCGCCCGGCCAGGAGCCGTCGAGCAGCCGGGTTCGGACGTGCTGGTAGGCCCGCTCCGCGGTGGACTGCGGGTCGGCGGCGGAGGGCGCGGCGGCTTCGGTCACGCCGCCATTCTGCCGCAATCCCGCCTTGCATCCAAGCTTGCATCTATGATGCCAACATGCCTCCGAACGACCCCCACCCATCCACCGCCCTGTTCGTGACCTGCCTGAACGACACCCTGTTCCCCGGCACCGGCCGCGCCACCGTCACCCTGCTGCGCCGCCTCGGCGTCGAGGTGGACTTCCCGCCGGCCCAGAGCTGCTGCGGGCAGATGCACTTCAACACCGGCTACCGCAAGGAGACCGCCAAACTGGCGCGGCACTTCGTGGACACCTTCGGCGGCTACGAGCAGATCGTGGTGCCCTCCGCGTCCTGCGCCGGAATGCCCGCCGAGGCCTACCCCCTGGCGGCGGTGGACGACCCCGGGCTGGCCCGGGCCGTCGCCGAACTCGCGCCCCGGGTGGTCGAACTGACGGAGTACCTGACCGACCGGCTGGGCGTCGTCGAGGTCGGCGCGTACTTCCCGCACCGGGTCACCTACCACCCGACCTGCCACAGCCTGCGGGCCACCGGACTGGGGGAGCGGCCCTACAGGCTGCTGCGCGCCGTCCGGGGCATCGACTTCGTCGAACTGCCCGCACAGGACGAGTGCTGCGGCTTCGGCGGCACCTTCTCGGTGAAGAACCCGGCCGTCTCCGGCGCGATGAACGGCGACAAGGCCCGGCACGTGCTGGAGACCGGCGCGTCCGTACTGGCCGCCGTCGACAACTCCTGCCTGATGAACATCGGCGGCCGGCTCACCAAGGACGGCCACCCGGTGCGCACCCTGCACCTGGTGGAGATCCTGGCCCGGACCGAACAGGACGGGCCGCTGCCCGGCGTCCCCGTGGTGGAGAGTGCGCGATGACGAGGTCGTTCCTGGGCTGGCCGGCGTTCCCGGAGGCCGCCGAACGCGAGGTCGGCAACCGGCAACTGCGGGAGAACGTCCGCCGCGCCACCCACACCATCCGCGGCAAGCGGGCGGTCCTGGCCGCCGAACGCCCCGACTGGGAGGAACTGCGCGACGCCGCCGCCGGGATCAAGGACCAGGTGCTGGCCAACCTGGAGGAGTACCTGCTCCAGGTGGAGGAGAAGGTCACCGCGGCCGGCGGTACCGTGCACTGGGCCCGCGACGCCGCCGAGGCCAACCGGATCGTCACCGACCTGGTCCGGGCCACCGGCGAACGCGAGATCGTCAAGGTCAAGTCGATGCTCACCGAGGAGATCGGCCTCGACGCCGCCCTCGAGGCCGCCGGCATCAACGCCCGCGAGACCGACCTCGCCGCCACCATCGTCCAACTCGGCGACGACCTGCCCTCGCACGTCGTGGTGCCCGCACTGCACCGCAACCGCAGCGAGATCCGCGACATCTTCGTCCGCGAAATGGGCCGGCACGGCCGCCCCGCACCCGAAGGGCTCACCGACGAACCCGCCGAACTCGCCGAAGCGGCCCGGCTGCACCTGCGGGAGAAGTTCCTCGGCGCGAAGGTCGCCGTCTCCGGCGCCAACTTCCTGGTCGCCGAGACCGGCACCCTGGTGGTCGTCGAATCCGAGGGCAACGGCCGGATGTGCCTCACCCTCGCCGACACCCTGATCTCCGTCGTCGGCATCGAGAAGACCGTCCCCCGCTGGCAGGACCTCGAAGTCTTCCTGCAACTGCTCGCCCGCAACGCCACCGGCGAACGGATGGCCCCCTACACCAGCACCTGGACCGGCACCACGGACGGCGACGGCCCGGGGACCTTCCACCTCGTCCTGGTCGACAACGGCCGCACCCGCGCCCTCGCCGACCCGACGGGCCGTCAGGCCCTGCGCTGCATCCGCTGCGGCGCCTGCATGAACATCTGCCCCGTGTACGAGCGCACCGGCGGCCACGCCTACGGCTCCGTCTACCCCGGGCCGATCGGCGCGATCCTCAACCCGCTGCTCAAGGGCCTCGACGACCCGCAGACCGCCTCCCTGCCGTACGCCTCCACCCTGTGCGGCGCCTGCAACGACGTCTGCCCGGTGCGGATCCGCTTCACCGACGTGCTGCTCGACCTGCGCGCCCAGGTCGCCGACGGCGGGAAACACCCCGTCGAACGCGCCGCGCTCGGCGCCGTCGGCGGCGTGATGGAGCATCAGGCCGCCTGGAAGGCCGCCGTGAAGAGCATCGGCGTGGTCGGCCCGCTGCTGCTGCCCCGGCGGATCAGCCTGCCCGGCCCGCTCGGCGGCTGGACCGACAGCCGTACCCTCCCCGCCATCCCCCGGGAGTCCTTCCGCAGCTGGTGGAAGCGGACCGAAGGAGACACCAAGTGACCGACGCCCGCACCGAGATCCTCCGCCGGATCCGCGCCGCCGCCGTCCCGCCCGCCCCGGCCGCGCCCCGGCAGTACCTGCGGCACGCCCCCGGCCTCGACCGGGCCGACCGCCCCGCCGTGCTCGACCTGTTCGCCGAACGGCTCAACGAGTACGGGGCGGCCGTGCTGCGCGCGGACGACGCCGGCGCCGCCGTGGCCCGGGCCCTCGACGGCGCACGCAGCGTGGTGGTGCCCGCCGGGCTGCCCGACGCATGGACCGCCGACTGGACCGGCGACATCCGCCCCGACCGGCCGCCGCTGGACACCGCCCGACTCGACGCCACCGACGCCGTGCTGACGGCCTGTACCGCCGCCGTCGCCGAATCCGGCACCCTGATCCTCGACGGCGGACCCGGCCAGGGCCGGCGCGCCGCCACCCTGCTGCCCGACCTGCACGTCTGCGTGGTCCGCGCCGCCCAGGTGCACTCCGCGCTGCCCGGCGCGCTCGCCGCCCTCGACCCGGCGCGCCCGCTCACCTTCATCAGCGGGCCGTCCGCCACCGCCGACATCGAAATGATCCGGGTCAGAGGCGTCCACGGACCGCGCCGACTGTCCGTGGTCCTGCTGCCCTGACCTGGGCGATCAGCCCTCCGGGGTCGGCGCCACCGAGGCCGTCGGCCCCGCCGGGCGCGGCGCCGGACCGTGCTGCGCCGTGTACACCAGCCCGAACCCCAGGCCGGCCGCCAGCGTCACCGCCCCCGTCCACACGGACACCCGCCGCAACCGCCGCTGGATCCCGTCCCGCCGATGGGCGCGCAACGCGGCCGCCTCGGCCTCGGCAAGCTCGGCGTCGAGCCAGGCCGCCCAGTCGGAATACAGGTCGTCGGACGCCATGACCGGGACATTAGCAGTCCTTTACGCACATCCGATCGAGACCGCGCGGG
Organism: Kitasatospora sp. NPDC092948; assembly: GCF_044754805.1. NCBI lineage: Bacteria > Bacillati > Actinomycetota > Actinomycetes > Kitasatosporales > Streptomycetaceae > Kitasatospora > Kitasatospora sp. NPDC092948. The sequence continues at coordinate 193,065 of NZ_JBIVPU010000011.1, forward strand.
CCTGCCGGGACGCCCCGGGACGCCCCGGGAACGGCGAAGGCCCCCCGCTTGCGCGAGGGGCCTTCGACTGTCTGTGCGCCGCCAGGGACTCGAACCCCGGACCCGCTGATTAAGAGTCAGCTGCTCTAACCAACTGAGCTAGCGGCGCTTGCTGACGTGGAAGACTTTAGCAGCGGCCGGGGCCGGAGCCCAAATCCGTTTCCGGCCGGAGTGCCGCCTGTCGGGCGCCCGGGGTTCAGCGGGTGTTCGGCAGCAGGTCGCCCGACTCGCGCGGGGTGCGGGCGCGGGCGGCGCGGACGCAGGCCCAGACGAGGACGGAGGCGCCCGGGAGCCAGGGCTCGCGGGTGTCGGGGGCGACGATCCAGCGCCCGCCGGCGGTGTCGGTGGAGTCCGCCGCGCGCTGGACCGGGGGGACGGTCACCGCGTCGCCGATGCCGTGGCAGAGCAGCGGCGGGACGTCCCGGGCCCACTCCTCCCAGGCCAGCAGGGTGCGCAGCCGGGCCGCGGTGCCCGGCTGGGCGAACAGCAGGGTACGGCCGCGGAAGGCGGCCACCGGGCCGCAGCCCGGGCCGGACGCCCACAGTTCGTCGAGCACCCGGCGGCCGAACACCGCCGGCATGCTGATCACGTCGAAGACCCGGCCGCACGGCAGGACGGCCGGCACCCACGGGCGGGCCTCCCACAGTGCGCGCATGCTGCTCGGGTACTCGCTGGCGGAGGCCAGCCACGCCTCTCCGGCGACGCTGACGTACTCGACGGCCTGATAGGTCCAGATGTCCACCCGCCCAGCGTGGCCCCGACACGCCCGGGGTCGGGCCGAAAACCGCGTTCGGCGGACACCGGCGGAGGCGAGGGCGTACCATCGCCCGCCGCATATGCCAGTGGACTACCGGGCGGTCACTCCTCCGGGCCGCGACGTTGCAGGGTGCGGCCGTACTCGACCATCTTCAGCGCGTAGTCGGGCGTCCACTCGGCGCGCTCGGCGATCTGCTCCGGCGAGAGCGCGTCGAAGCGGCGCGGGTCGGCGAGCTGGGCCGCGGCGATCGCCTGGAAGTCCGTGGCGCGCTCCGCCGCGGCGCGGAACGCCAACGCCAACTCGGTGGAGCGGGACAGCAGTTCGGCCGGATCGGCGATCGACTCCAGGTCGAAGAAGCGCTCCGGCTCGGGCTCCTTGCCCTCCGGTTCGAATATCAACTGGGCCGGGCGGATCCGACGCCCCCGATCGCCAGGCCCCGGCACGGCCGGTACGGCAGCCGGAACCGGCGTACCGCTCTGGTCGGACGCCTGCGGGTGCGAGTCGGGCATGGCGGGGCACCTCCGGGGTGGTGAAGGGGAAGACGGCCGTCGTCCATTGTCGCGCGCGGACCGCAGGTAGCGGAACGGTGCGCCCCCGGTTGCTATTCCCCGCCACCGGCGCGCGCCGCCCGCCGCGCGCCGGGGCGCATCAGGACAGGCGCACCCGGTGCTCCGACAGCCGGGCCAGCACCGCGTGGTTCGCCTCCCAGCCGTCCGGGAACTTCACCGCCACCCCCAGCTGCACCGGCTCCGTCGCCGGATGCTCGTCCAACAACTCCGCGATGCCCGCCCGCGCCACCACGATGCACGCATGCCGGTGCCGCGACGCCAGCACGCACAGCCGGCCCGTCTCCAGGTGGAACGCCGTCGCGTCCGGACGCCCCGACAGCGGATGCAGCACCACCGTGACGTCGTACTCCCGGCCCTGCAGCCGGTTCGCGGTGTCCACCGTCACCGCCTCGCCCAGCGCCGGATCCACCGGCACCCCCAGCCGCGCCAGCTCCGCCCGCACCGCCGCCGCCTGGTCCCGGTGCGCCGTCCCCACCGCCACCCGGCCCGCCGTCAACGGCGCCGAACCCTGCTCCGAGACCGCCGTCAGCTCCCGCTCCAGCAGCCGCAGCACCGTCCTCGCCACCGCCGCCACCGCCTGCGCGTCGGTGCGCACCGTGTGCCGGGCCGGCAACTCCAGCAGCGCCCAGCCGCTGTCGGCCGCCTCGTCGATCGCCGCGTCCACCGCCGAACCGTCCGCACGCACCCCCGGATGCAGCGTCCGCTCGCCCGGGCCGGTGCCCGAACGGAACGGCGTGTACGGGTAGAACGCCGAGGAGATCAACGGCGCCGCCGAAGCGGGCAGCCGCCACGACACCGGCAGCCGGTGCGGCCGGATCGCCGGATTGTGCGCCAGCAGCGTCACCACCGCCGAACTCGACGGGTCGTACGACAGGCCCGCCCACTGGTCGGTGCCCACCACCGTGAACGGATCCAGCTGGCCCGGATCACCCACGAACAGCGCCCGCTCGAACAGCCGGGCCACCGCCAGCAGCGCATCCGAACGCATCTGGTACGCCTCGTCCACGATCGCCTGCCGCCACGGCTGCTCGGTCTTCACCCACTGCCACTTCGCCGCCGTGGAGATCACCACGTCCTGCTCCAGCAGATCCGCGACCTTGTCCCTGGCGGTGACGTTCGCATGCCGCAACGCCTCCGGCGCGGGCTTGGAATCACCCGCGTGCAGCCGGCCGATCGACATCTCCGGGGCCTTCGACGCCAACCGGTCCACCAGGTCGTCCACCTGGCTGTTGGTCTGCGCGACGATCATCAACCGCTCGCCCGCACCCACCAGCTCCCGAGCCGCCCGCACCACCAGCGTCGACTTGCCCGCACCCGGCGGGGAATCCACCACCACCCCGCGCGGGGCGCCCGGCCGCGGCCGCACCACCGCGTCCAGAATCCCCGCCACGGCCCGGTCCGCGGCCTCGCCCGGCGACAACGCGCCCGTCGACAGCGCATCCTGAGGGTCGGTCACCAGGTCTCCAGAGAAGCTCATCCGTACGTCATTCCCATTCGTCCGAACCGGCCGGTGAATCCTCGCCGACCACCGGCGGGCCGCCGTGCGTCCACGGAGTGTCCGCCGGCTCCGGCAACGGCGCCGACTGGCGGGGCGTCAACTCGAACAGCGTGAACACCACCCGGTCGCCCGCCGCCGGCACACTGCCCGGCTCCGGATCCTTCCGCCGGCCCATGCCCGACAGCAGCCGCACCACCACCTCGCCCGGCTCCGACGAGACGATCTCCGCCCGCTGCGCCGGCTCCGCGTGCGCCCGGTACACCTCCCGGCCCGGATCGGCGTGCGGACGGTCGCCCGTCCGCACCACCAGCAGCGGACGCGGCTTCGGGGAACGGCCCTCGGACCACTCCGGCACCACGTCCACCACCTCGCCGGCGAACGCCTCGCCCGCGAGCCGGCGCTCCGCCATCGCCAGCGGATCGTCCAGCGCCTCCTGGATCTCCAGCTTCGCCTGCTCCCGCTCGCGCTGCGCCAGCTTGCGGGCCGCCGTCACCGCGTCGTCCCGGCGCGGCTGCGGCGGCTCGCCCGCCGCCACCCGGTCCCGGTGCATGGTGAACGACCAGCGGTCGCTCTCCCAGCGGTCCGGCAGATGACCCGCCGGCGGCAGCTCCCGCAGCAGATCCAGACCGTGCCACACGTCGTGCCAGGTCGGCAGCGTCGCCGCCAGCAGCACCCGGGCCAGCTCCGCCCGGGCCCGCTCGACCAGCCCGGCCGCGCGGCCCGACTCCGCCGCGTCCCGCGAGGCCTCGGCCCGCTCCCACAGCGCCGCCGCCGCGTCGTGCCGCAGGATCGCCGGGGCCAGCACCCGCTCGTCGAACCTCGGATCCGTCGCCGGACCGGCCGGCGGATGCACCAGCAGACCGTCCCGGTCGCGCGCCGACTCCACCCACTCCGAGGCCGCCGCACCCGTCACGGCCGGCTCCAGACCCTCCGGCGGAAGATGCCAGGCCAGCCGGGCCGCCAGATGCTGGTCCTCCAGATTCGACTGCCCCGTCGCGAAGTGCCGCGCCAGCAGCCCCGTCATCGCCAGCAGCATCGACGAACCCGGCACCTGCGCCCGGTCCGTCAGGTGCGTCAACCACCGCCCCAGCAGCGGAACCCGGGTCGGCGCCGGGTACTCGCCCGGATCCGGGTCCTCCGCCGTGCGGCGGAACCGGGTGGAACGCCCCAGCAGCGCCAGATGCGCCACCCCCGCCGCGTTCGGCACCACCAGCTGCGGCGCGTCCGCGCACAACTCCCGCACCACCGGCACCTTCTCGCCGCTGACCGGGTCCTTCTCCGAACCCTCCAGCAACTCCACCTGCTCGCCGAACGACTCCAGGTACGGCACCACGTCCGCCGCCATCGCCGCCAGGAACTCCGAACGCTGCGTCCGGTTCAACGGCTGCGGCACCAGGTGCAGCCGCGGCGCCTCCCGGTCCGTCCCCAGCAGCACCGCCAGCGGCGCACCCGCCTCACCCGCCGCCGCCAACGGCACCAGCACCATCGGACGCTCCGACAGATGACGGTGCCGCACCGTCGCCAACGGCTCCGCCCGCTGACCGCGCACCGCCTCCAGGCGCGCCAGCGTGGACAGCAGGCTCACCGCACGCCCCCGGCCGTCAGCGCCTCCGCCCGCAGCCGCGCCGCGTACGCCAGCCGCTCGGACGCCTCGTCCAGGCCCAGCTCCGCCAGCAGCGCGGGCTCCACGCCCGGCTCGGAACCCCGCTCGGCCGCCGCCAGCGCCGCCTCCACGGTGCGCAGCGAACCCAGCTCCCCGCGCACCCCGCGGCCCAACTGCTCCACCGCGCCCGCACACCTGGCCTGCGCCCGGCAGTGGAAACCCAGCTCGCAGGTCGAGATGCACTCCGGCCCGTACGCCGCCGGCACCGCCGCCACCGCCTCGGCCAACTCCTCGACCGGACGGGTCGGCGCCCCCGAGTCGTCCCGCGCCAGGTCGAAGGTCACCCCCTCGGGCAGCGCCGCGAGCAACTGCTCCACCCTGGTCATCCGCGACAACTGCCGCCGGGTGGTGGACAGTTCGCGCCGCACATCGACCGGCACCGCGACCGGGCGGTTGGAGAAGTCCTTCGGGCAGACCAGCAGCGCCGTCAACTCCGGTGCGCCCGGCAGCTCCTGCACCGCGTAGGGATCGGCGGACGGCTCGCGGCCGGCCAGCCGGGCCGCCGCCTCCTGGAGGGCCAGCACGTACACCGCGGCCTGCCGGGCCGCCGCGCCGACCTTCGCCGGATCGGCCGAACCGTCCAGCACCGGAAAGGACTTGATCTCCACCACGGTGCACCGGCCGCCGTGCACCACCACCGCGTCCGGCTCCAGGTACGCCGGGCTGCCGGCCACCTCCAGGCGCAGCATCGGATGGTCCAGCAACGTCCACGCCGCCGGATCGGCCGAGGCCTCGGCCAGCGCCGCCAGCGTCCGCTCCGCGCGCACCGCAGGGGACTGCGACGGCAGCAGATCCGGCACCGCCAACGACGCCACCTCCTCCTCGGGCACCCCCAGCAGCCTGCGCAGCGGCTCCAGCAGCACCGCGTAGGCGTCCCGCTTCAGACGGGACTCGAACTGCAGGCCGCGACGGATCGCGAACGGCGACTGGCCGAACGGCGCGGGCCGGCCCAACCGGTCGGCCAGCGCGGTCTTGTCCACCCCCGCGGCATCCAGCAGCGCGCGGCGGCGGCATCCGGGATTGGCGGCGAGAGCGGCGAGGGCCCGGGCGTCGAGACTGCGCTGCGGCGCGGAGCCGCGCAGCTCGGAGAGCCGCCGAAGCGGCGGGGAAGCCTGCCCCAAGTGCGAGACGTTCATGGTGCGGCCCAGTCTCGCATCCGGCGCCGACAAAGCGGAGCCCGTCGCTCGATCCGGCGCTCCCGGTGAGGGATCATGGGCCGCAGGTCCGCAACGGCGCGGCCCGCGCACCGCAGTCCTCGAAGCCCATCGAGAACGCCTTCGAGATCGCTTTCGAGCTCCCTTCGAACGAGGTAGACCCCCATGCCCGCCCGTATCGTGCTGGTCCGCCACGGCGAGACCGCCTGGTCGGCCACCGGCCGGCACACCGGCCGCACCGACATCCCGCTCACCGACGAAGGCCGCGGCATGGCCCGCGCCCTCGGCGAGCGCCTCTCCCGCGCCCCGTGGAACGGCCTGCCCGAGGCGACCGTCTACACCAGCCCGCTCTCCCGCGCCCGCGACACCGCCGAACTCGCCGGCTTCGGCGACCGCGCCGTCGACCGCCCCGAACTGCTCGAATGGGACTACGGCCAGTACGAGGGCCGCACCGGCGCCGACATCCGCGCCACCGACCGGCCCGGCTGGCTGATCTGGCGCGACGGCGTGCCCGGCGGCGAGAAGCTTTCCGAGGTGGCCGCCCGGGTCGACTCCTTCCTCGCCGAACTCAACGCGCGGCACGGCGTCCCCGACGCGAACACCACCACCATGCACTGCGCCGACTGCGAGGTCGTGCTGTTCGCCCACGGCCACCTGCTGCGCATCCTCACCGCCCGCTGGCTCGGCCTCCCGCCCGAGTACGCGCAGCGCTTCAAGCTCGGCACCGCCGCGCTCTCCGTGCTGTCCTGGGAGTACGGGCTGCCCGCGGTCGAGATCTGGAACGACCACAGCCACCTGGAGCAGCCGTCCTGACGGTCGGTCAGGCGGCCGTGGCGTCGTCGTAGCGCTCCAGGAACGTCCGTACCTCCGGCACGGAGGAGTGCGCGCGCAGCTGATCCGCGGTGTGGGCCACCATGCTGCGGATCCGCGTCGAGCGGACCTGGTCGAACATCGCCACCGCCGCGCCCCCGTGCACGGCGGCGCCCGCCAGATCGCCCCGGCCCAGCCGGTCGCGCGCCAACTCGGCGGTGTACAGCGCCCGGTTGCGGACGAAGTGCGGCAGTTGGAGCCCCACCGCCTGCTCGGCCCGGACACTCGCCCGCTCCCAGTCGCCGAGCCGCGCCCAGCACTGCGCCTCCTGACCCGCCAACTCGGCCTCCCCGAAGAAGGACATCCACTCCGGGTCGGCGTCTCGCGGCCCCCGGTCGAAGAGCGCGTACGCCCGGGTCAACGCCTGCTCGTAGGCCCTCCGGTCGCCGAGCAGCGACCAGCTGTTGGCCTCGCGCATCGCCATCAGCGACCGCAGCCGCTCCGAACCCAGCCCGGCGGCTGCGGCCTGCCCGGCCTGCGCGGCCCGCAGCGCCTCTCGGGCCCGGCCGTCCTCCCGGGCCAGGAAGGAGATGTTGCTGAAGACGTGCGCCTCCAGGGCCGCGTCCTGGGTCATCCGGGCGGTGGCCAGCGCCTCCGAGTAGAACGACCTGGCCTCCAGCAGCCGGTTCGAGTCGTGCGCCAACCAGCCCACCGAGATGGCGAGTTCGCCGGCGCCGCGCTGGAGGCGGCGCCCGGTGGCCTCGTTGTAGTCGCCGTCGTTGAGCAGGAGGTAGGCGCTGCGCAGCGACTGGCCGGCCAGCTCGAACAGGCTGTCCGCGCCGTGCACGTCGTCCAGCAGCCGGATGTCCCGGACCACCTGCTCGACGCCGCGCACCTCGGCCGCGCCGACCCGGCGGCGCTCCGACGCCGCCGGGTCGGCGGGCTGCGGTGGGGCGGCGGACTGCGGCAACCTGTCCATGCCGAGTGCGGCTGCCGCTGCGGCGGGGGCACCATTCAGAAACGTACGGCGAAGCACGTCGTCCTCCTCGTCATAGCGATGTGACGGGTCCGGCGGGCCTACCGGGACGGCAGGTCCGACGGCCGGATCGGTGGATGGTGGCGCGGTGGGACGGAGGGGCCGGTCGGTGGTCAGGGCGGTGCTCGGAGCGGTGCTCGGGTCGACGGTCCGGTCGGAGTTGGGCGAGGTGCGGCGGGCGGCCTTGCGTGGGGCGAATCCGAGATCCACCAGCGACTTCTCCGGCCACATGTGCCGGAACACCCGCTGGTAGGCGTAGTTGGGGCAGCGGATCTCTCCGGCCTCCACCCGCCCGATGTAGCGCGCGTCGCAGGACACGTGCTCGCCGATCTCCCGAGCCCGCCGACGGACCAGCGTGGCGAACTCCCTGGGGGAGAGGTCGCCGCGCAGCGCCCGCATCGCCTGGTTGGGGACGGTCGCCGGCCGGGGCTTGCCGGTCCGCGTGGCTGCCATGCTGCACTCCGAGGTCGTACCGACGCGGTCGCGACGGGCTCCGAGTGAGGGCCGCCGCGTCGGCACGACAGTACCCGCAGTTACTCGGCGTACACAGTGGGTTGTCATTCGAGGGTGGGTCAATTGCGGACAATGCGGACAGAGTTGCTGCGTTCCGCCATGAAATGCCATGGCTTGCCGTATCCGAGGCCGTGGCCTGGACGCCCGGTCGCGCGTTGTCCTGATACATGGACACCGGCGACACGGGCCCCCTCCCGTGCCGGCCCCCGTTGCCCGACCGGGTGGCGGAGCGCCGTCCGGTGTCCGCGCGACCCCAGGCGACAGGAGGTCCCCCATGGCCACCGGAGTTCCCCAGTACCGCCGCCCGGCTGCCCCGGCCGTGCTGCCCGCCCCGTCGGCCGTCTCCGCCTGCACCGGCGCCGGCCCGGGCGGTGGTGTGGTCGGGCGGGTCGTCCAGTACGACACCGTGACGGTGCAGGTCCGGCACGGGCTCGAAGCGGTCGACATCCTCCGGCTGCGGCGGGCCTGCGGGGCCGTCCAGCAGTGCGCCGGGGGCTCGGCGATCGCCTTCCTCGTCCCCGCGGGCACCGCGCTGCGCTGGCACCTGCCCGGCTCGACCTGTACCCCGGGGGCCGAGCTGCTCCCGCCCACCGACCCCTGCTGGATCATCCCGCCGTCCGGCCCGCAGCACTGCGTCCGCCCCACCGACGCGTGGGTGCTCCGCTCGGCGCTCTGCGAAGCCGCGACCACCCTCACGGCGGGCGGGCTGGGGCCGCTCTGAGCTGCGCCGGCGGCGGCCGGCGGCGCGTTCTGCGGTGTGCGCCGCGGTGCGCCCTGCGATGCGCCCTGCGAGGTCGGGGTTCGGGTGATCATCGGATAATGGGCGTATGGGCCGCTCACGTACCACCCCCGCCCCCGCCGTCCCCGGCCGCGCACACACCGAGGGCCCGCTGACCGCGACGGTCGCCTCCGGCACCGCCGAACTGCGCCCCGACCGCGACCGGCCGCACGCCTGGGAGCTCGTCCTCGACGGCGCCCCGCAGTCGCTGGTGGACCTCGCCGACCCCACCCACCTCGGCTTCGAGTACCAGCGGCGGATCGGCCACCTGATCGACCTCGCGGCCCCCGCGCGCCAGCCGATCTCGGTACTCCACCTCGGCGGCGGCGCGCTCACCCTGGCCCGCTACACGGCCGCCACCCGGCCGCGCTCCCGGCAGCAGGTCGCCGAGATCGACACCGCGCTCACCGAACTCGTCCGCACCGAGCTGCCGCTCGACCGCGGCTGGCAGATCCGGGTCCGCGGCGGCGATGCCCGCGCCGTCCTGGTACGCACCCCGGAGGGCTCCACCGACCTGGTGATCGCCGACGTCTTCGCGGGTGCCAGGGTCCCGGCCCACTGCGCCACCGTCGAGTTCGCCCAGCTCGCCGCGAGCGCCCTGACGGGGGCCGGCCGCTACGTCGCCAACATCACCGACGGCGGCCAACTCGCCTTCGCCCGCGCCCAGGCCGCGACCCTGCTGGCGGTCTTCCCCGAGGTCTGCCTGATCGCCGACCCCGCCGTCCTGCGCGGCAAGCGCTTCGGCAACCTGGTCCTGGCCGCCGCCCACACCCCGCTCCCGCTCACCGACCTCACCCGCCGCCTGGCCGCCGACCCCGCCCAGGCCCGCCTCCTCCACGCCCGCGACCTCGCCGACTTCCTCGCCGGCGCCACCCCCGTCCCCGACACCCGGGCCGTCCGGTCCCCGGCCCCGCCGCCGAAGGCCTTCGGCTGAGCTGCTGACGGTCGCCCGGCGCAGCACCGCGGCCAGGTCCGGGTCGGGCCGGAACGGTTGGCACGGCTGCGGTGGCGTCGACGACACCGGGTCGGGGATCGGCAGGCCGTCGGGGAGAACGGTCAGTGGCCGCCCGGGAGGCCGCGGTGTTTGTAGGTGGCGGCGGCGGTGAGGAGGAGGCCGGCGGCGATGGGGAGGAGGACGGCGGCGGTGGAGTCTCCGTCGTCGGGGTCGGCGGGGGTGGCGGCCAGCGGGGCGAGCGGGGCGTCGTTCCCGGGAGTGGGGGCGGGGGGCGGCGGGAGCCGGTCGGGCGAGGTGGTGAGGTTGTCGACGTGCCGGCGGGAGGGGAGCGGGGTGGCCTGGTCCTGGGCGGGGTCGGCGGGGGCGGCAGGGGCGGGAACACGGGCTGCGGGGCGGCCTTCGGTGGGGCCGGAGCGGGAGGCGCGGTCCTCGGTGCGGGACTGCTGGGGGACGCCGGAGAGCAGCCTGGTGGCGATGGCGAAGGCGTCGGGGCCGTCGGCGTGCTGGCCGGGGAGCGGGAGCTCACCGTTGCGGAGGTGCTGCTCCAGGACGGCGCCGAGTTCGCCGACCGCGCCGGTCAGCGCGGGGCCGGTGCCGCCGAGCAGCGCGGTCTCGTCGGCGGGGGAGCCCGGACCGAGGATGCGGGGGTGGGCGGTGGCGGCGCCGGCCCCGGTGGCGTGGGCGTCGGCGGCGCCGAGGGCCAGGCCCAGCAGCTGGACGGCGAGCACCCCGCCCGCCGCCAGCGCCCCGGGCCGGCCCCACCGGCGCCGGGGGGTGTCCGAACGTCGCAGCCGTTTCGCGTGGTTGGTTCGCACACCAGGGGAGAACGAACCGGGGCCTCGCCGGTCACGGCCGTCGCTCACACTCCGTCACATCGAGTGGGATGCGGGGAGGTCGTCAGTCGAGCCCCCCGCGTCGGATCACCTCCGCGTACCAGCGGGCGCTGGCCTTGGGGGTGCGCCGCTGGGTCTCGTAGTCGACGCGCACGATGCCGAAACGCTTGTCGTACCCGTACGCCCACTCGAAGTTGTCCAGCAGCGACCAGAGGTAGTAGCCGCGGACGTCCGCCCCGGCGGCGATCGCGTCGGCCACCGCCGACAGGTGCAGGCGGAGGTAGCGGATCCGCTCCGGGTCGTCGACCTCGCCGTCCGGGCCGGCCACGTCCTCGAAGGCGGCGCCGTTCTCGGTGACCATCAGCGGCAGGCCGAAGTCGCGGTGCATGCCGATCAGCGATTCGGACAGGCCGGTGGCGTCGATCGGCCAGCCCATCGCGGTGAGGTCGTCGTTGGCGAGGTGGAAGACCACGTCCTCGGCGCCGGGCCAGGGGCTGTGCGCGCTGTCGCCGTGGCCGTCGAAGCGGGCGGGGCCGTCCGTCCCGGCGTGCGCGGCGTCCTTCTGCGGGGCCGAAACGACGGTCGGGTTGTAGTAGTTGAGGCCGAGCAGGTCGATCGGCCGGCCGATCTCGGCCTCGTCGCCGGGCCGGACCAACTCGTCCCAGTCGACGATCGAGGCGGTGTCGGCGATCAGGTCCGCGGGGTAGCCGCCGCCGAACATCGGGCCGGTCCAGATCCGGTTGCCGACCGCGTCGATCCGGCGGGCCGCCTCCCGGTCCTCGGCGCTGTCGGTGAGCGGGCGGACCAGGTGCAGGTTGAGCGAGACCGCGACCTGCGCGGACGCCGGCAGCAGTTCGCGCAGCGCGCCGACGGCCAGACCGTGGCCGAGGTTGAGGTGGTGGGCGGCCTTGAGCGCGGCCGCCGGGTTGGTGCGGCCGGGGGCGTGGACGCCGGAGCCGTAGCCCAGGAAGGCGCTGCACCAGGGCTCGTTGAAGGTGGTCCAGAGCGGCACCCGGTCGCCGAGCGCGCGGGCGGCGAGCGCCGCGTAGTCGGCGAAGCGGTGGGCGGTCTCGCGGACCGGCCAGCCGCCGGCCTGCTCCAGGTGCTCCGGGAGGTCCCAGTGGTAGAGGGTGGCGACGGGGGAGATGCCGTGCTCCAGCAGGGTGTCCACCAGGGCCCGGTAGAAGTCGAGTCCGCGCTCCACGGCGGGGCCGCGGCCGGTCGGCTGGATCCGCGGCCAGGACAGCGAGAACCGGTACGAGGTGAGGCCGAGGTCGGCCATCAGCCGGACGTCCTCGCGGAAGCGGTGGTAGTGGTCGACCGCGATGTCGCCGGTGTCGCCGTTCGCGACCTTCCCGGGGGTGCGGCAGAAGGTGTCCCAGATGGAGGGGGTGCGGCCGTCCTCGGCGGCGGCGCCCTCGATCTGGTAGGCCGCGGTGGCCGCGCCCCAGGCGAAGCCGGCCGGGAAGGCGACCCGGGGGGCCGACGCGGCGGCGTGGGCGGCGGTGGTCGGATCGGTCATGGTCATTCGGGAGCGCTCCCATGGCTGAGGGGTGGACAGGGCGGAGGTACCGGGGTCTTCCAGAGGGTCAGCTCTTGACGGCGCCGGACGTGATCCCGCCGACAATGTGCTTCCCCAGAACGGCGAATATCAGTAGCAGCGGCAGGGTGCCGACCAACGCGCCGGTCATGATCACGGCCTGGTTGATGTCGTGGCCCGAGCCGCCGCCGATCGCCGAGAGCGCGACCTGCACGGTCGGGTTCTGCTGGGTGAGGACCACGAAGGGCCAGAAGAAGTCGTTCCAGGACTGGACGAACACCAGCATGCCGAGCACCGCCATCGCGGGCCTGGCCACCGGGAACACCACGTGCCAGATGATCCGCAGGCTGTGTGCGCCGTCCACCCGGGCCGCCTCGATCAGCTCGAACGGCAGTGCCTCGGACAGGAACTGACGCATGAAGAACACGCCGAACGCCGCCACCAGCGAGGGCAGGATGACCGACTGCAGGTGGTTGCCCCAGTCCAGCTTCGTGATGATCCGGTACAGCGGGATCACGCTGAGCTGCGGCGGAATGGTCATGGTGGCGACCACCAGGGTGAGCAGCGCGTTCCGGCCGCGGAAGCGCAACTTGGCGAAGGCGAAGCCGGCCAGCGTGGAGAACAGCACCGTGGACAGTGCCACACAGCCCGCCACCACGGTGGAGTTCAGCAGCGCCGTGCCCATGTCGGCCTGCTCCCAGGCGGTGGAGACATTGGCCCACAACCGGTCTCCGGGAACCATCGGCGGCGGCGACTGGGCCACCCGCTCGCCGGTGTTCGATGCCGCGACGAAGGTCCAGTACAGCGGGAACAACGAGACCACCGCGGCGACGGCCAGCAGCAGGTAGGCGACCGGGCCGGCCTTGTCGTGGTCGCCGGCCCGACGGCGGAACAGTCCGCGCGGACGGTCCTGCTCGGCCCGCCGCGCACTGCCGGGGGCGGGGGTGGGGGTGGACAGGGTGGCGGCCATGTCAGCCTCCCAGCTCGTGGCGCTTGCGGTAACGGGTGATCAGGAACTGCACCAGGCCGATCAGCAGCAGGATCAGCAGCATCGTCCAGGCCACCGCCGAGGCCCGGCCCAACTGGCGTGACGGCCAGCCCAGTTCGTACATGTACAGGCTGAGCGTCTGGAACTGGTGCGCGGATCCGCCGGACACGCCCACCCCGCCGCCGAACAGCATCGGCTCGCCGAACAGCTGGGTCGCGCCGATGGTCGAGACGATGATGGTGAACAGGATGGTCGGCCGGATCGACGGGACGGTGATCCGGGTGAACTGCTGCCAGCGGTTGGCCCCGTCCAGACCGGCCGCCTCGTACAGGTCCTTCGGCACCGCCTGCATCGCGGCCAGGTAGATCAGCGCGTTGTAGCCGGTCCAGCGCCAGGTGACGATCGTGGAGATGGCGATCTGCGACGGCCAGGTGTCGGCGTACCAGTTGGTGTGGTGGATGCCGACCGCGTCCAGCGCCCAGTTGATGAACCCGTAGTCCGGGTTGAACAGTTGGACGAACACCAGGGTCGCGGCGGCGATCGAGGTGGCGTACGGGGCGAGGATCGCGACCCGGAAGAAACCGCGGGCCCGCATCCGGTAGTTCAGCAGGTGGGCGAGCCCCAGCGCCATCAGCAGCTGCGGGACGGTGGAGATCACCCCGATCGTGAACGTGTTGCGCAGCGCCGTCCAGAACTGGTCGTTGGACCACAGCCGGGTGTAGTTGCCGAGGCCCTTCCACTCCAGCACGTCCGGCTTCAGCAGGTCGACGTAGTGCAGCGACAGCCAGCCCGTCCAGATCAGCGGGAACAGGCCGAAGGCGGCGAAGCAGAGGAAGAACGGGGCGATGAAGGCGTACGGCGACGCCTTCAGGTCGAACCGGTACAGGCGGGAGCGCCAGGCGGGGCGCCCCGGGGCGACGGGCGGGGCCTCGGCGCGGACGTTGGTGGCCACTTGGGGTTTCCTTCCCGGAGGTGGCGAGGGGCGGCGGAACGGCGCCCGGCCGGGTGGGCGGACCCGGCCGGGCAGTTGGGGCCGGTCACCGGAGGTCACCGGCGGCTGTCACCAGTGGCGGTCACCGGCGGTCGGCGGCGGTCGGCGGGGGTCGGCGGGGGTGTCGGCCCGGGTCGGCGGCCGGCGCCGGGGGTGTCGACGGTTGGGGTGTCGGCCCGGGTCGGCGGCCGGCGGGTACTGGCCCGGGTCAGTGGCCGACCTTGTCGTCGACCAGCTTGGTGACGTTGCTCCAGGCCTTGGCCGGGTCGGTGCCGTGCTCCTCGATGTCGAGGACGCCGTTGTCGGTGATGATCGTCTTCACGTTGCCGTCCTGCTCACCGATCGGCGCCGGCTTGATGGACTGCGCGGACGCGGCGAAGATCTGGCCGGTCGGGGCGTTGCTCAGGTACTCCGCCTTGGCGCCCTGGACGGCGGGCTGCTGGAGGCCGCCGATGGTCGACGGCAGGTTGCCGACCTTGGTGAACACCTTGGCCTGCTGCTCCGGCGCGGTCAGCCAGGCGGCCAGCGCGGCGGCCTCCTTGGTGTGCTTGCCGGCCTTCGGGACGGTCAGGAACGCGCCGCCCCAGTTGCCGGCGACCGGCGGGGCCGCGACGTCCCACTTGCCCTTGCCGGAGTCGCCCGAGTACTTGCTGATGACGCCGGTCATCCAGGACGGGCAGACCACGGTGGCGAACTTGGCGTTGGCGAACGCCGCGTTCCACGGGTCCTGGAACTGGCGCAGACCGGCGCTGATCTTCGCCTGTGCGGCGGAGACCGACAGGTCCCAGGCCTTCTTGACGCCCGGGCTGTCCTTGTAGACCAACTTGCCGCTCTCGTCCGAGTACTGGAGGGGCTCGGCCGACAGTGCGGCGTTGAACAGGCCGGAGGCGGAGTCGGTGAAGAACGTCCCCGCCGGAGCCTTCGACTGGTAGGTCTTGCCCGCGTCGACGAACTTCGACCAGTCGCCCGCCCACAGCTTGCCGACCTCGGTGCGGTCGGTGGGCAGACCGGCCTGCTGGAACAGGTCCGTGCGGTAGCAGATCGCCATTGGGCCGATGTCGGTGCCCAGGCCGATCAGCGCACCCTTCGGGGTGGTGGCCTGCTTCGTCTTCCAGTCCAGCCAGTTGGCCGGGTTGACACCGTCGGCCTTGCCGAGGTCCACGAACTTGTCGCCCAGGGTGTTGGCGGCCTGCGCGATGTAGCCGACCTCGACCGCCTGGACGTCGGCCAGACCGCTGCCGGACGCCAGGTGGGTGGTCAGCGCGTCCCAGTACTTCTGGCCGTCCTGGACGGTGTCGTACTTGATCGTGACGTTCGGGTGCGCGGCCATGTACTCGTCGTACAGGCCGGCCTCCTTGTAGCCGAAGGTGCCGAAGTCGCCGACCGTCAGGGTGACCTTCGCGTTGGCGTCGTTCGAACCGCTGCCGCTGCCACCGCTGTCCGAGCCGGACGAGCAGGCCGAGAGCAGCAGGGCGGAGGTGGCCACTGCCGCAGTGGCGAGAACGGCGGCTCTGCGGGGGCGGGAGGTGGTGCGCATGGGGCGAACTCCTTTGTCCGGGTGGTGATCCGGGTCTTCCGGGGTGGAGCGGAGAGGTTCTGGGATGTTCTTTGTGCGCCGAATGTTGGCTACAGTGTGGGAGCGCTCCCACATCTGGCATGCCGGAAGGTTGCTGGGTCGCGGGGGTGAGTGTCAAGACGTGGTGACGCAAACGTTGCCGGAGCGTTTCCGGGCCGCGGGTGGGCGGTGCCGGGCTGCGCGCGGTCGCGGGCGGGGCGCGGGCGGGGCGTGGGCGGGCTGTGGGCAGGCTGTGGTTGGGTCGGTGCCGGGACCGCGGCTCGGGTCGGTGCCGGGACCGCGGCTCGGGTCGGTGCTGGGGTCGGTGCTGGGAACGGCGTTGGGGCCGCGGCTCGGGCCGGTGCCGGGGCCCGCGCTGGGATCGAGCTGCTCCGGGGGCGAAGTGCGGTCGGCCCCGGGTGGTGGTGGGCGGTGCGGGACCGGCCACAATGAACCCGTCCGTACCGGCTCGGGCGGGCCGTCGCCCGTACTGGCGTGGGCGGATCGTGCGTCGCGTGCGGGCGTGGGAGGACCGTGCGTCGCGTGCGGGGGTGGGAGGCCTCGGCGGGGCCGGGTACCGACCGCGCTGCCCGGTCCTGCCTGTTCCGTTCGACCCGTCCGCCCCGCCCGTCCCATTCCTCACAGAGACCGAGAGGTGCAGCGATGAGCCCGACCGCACAGCGCCCCGAAGCGCCCCGTCCGGACGCCGGGGGCAGAGCCGCCGCGCGCCCCACCCTGGAGGAGGTGGCCGCGCTGGCCGGCGTCGGCCGCGGCACCGTCTCCCGGGTCGTCAACGGCTCGCCCCGGGTCAGCGCCAAGGCCCGCGAGGCCGTCCAGAACGCCATCGCCGAACTCGGCTACGTCCCCAACCGGGCCGCCCGCACGCTGGTCACCTCGCGCACCGACTCCATCGCGCTGGTCGTCCCCGAGGCCGAGACCCGGCTGTTCTCCGAGCCGTACTTCTCCGACATCATCAGCGGCGTCTCGGCCGAACTCGCCGAGACCGACCTCCAGTTGCTGCTGATCCTGGTCCGCAACCAGCGCGAGCGCGAGCGCCTCTCGGCCTACCTGACGGCCCAGCGGGTCGACGGCGTCCTGGTGGTGTCGGTGCACCGCGACGACCCGCTACCGGCTCTGCTGGAGCGCCTGGAGATCCCGTCGGTGCTGGCCGGCCGGCGCGGCGACCTCGAACCGCTCAGCTACGTCCACGCCGACAACGCGGGCGGCGCCCGGATGGCCGTCCGACACCTGCTGCGCCGCGGCTGCCGCCAGGTCGCCACCCTCACCGGCCCGCTGGACATGGAGGTCGCCCAGGCCCGACTCGGCGGCTACCGCCGGGCCCTGGAGGAGGCCGGGCACACCTACGACGAGGAGCTGGTCGGCCGGGCCGACTTCACCGAGGAAGGCGGACGGAGCGCGATGCGCGAACTCCTGGAACGGCGGCCCGACCTGGACGGCGTGTTCTGCGCGTCCGACGTGATGGCGGCCGGCGCCATGCAGGTACTGCGAGCCGCCGGCCGACGGATCCCCGACGACGTCGCCGTGATCGGCTTCGACGACTCGATCGTGGCCCGGCACACCGATCCGCCGATGACCAGCGTTCGCCAGCCGATCGAGGAGATGGGGCGCACGATGGTCCGGCTGCTGCTGGACGAGATCGCCGAACGCGGCCGCGCGCGGCGGCAGGTGGTGCTGGCGACCGAGCTGATCGTCCGCGACTCGGCCTGACCGGGACTTGGGGCGGGGTGGGCCAGGCGGTCCGGTCCGGCTCGGCTCGACTCGGTCCGGTTCGGTCCGGTTCGGCTCGGTCCGGTCCGGTTCGGCTCGGTCCGGTTCGGTCCGGTTCGGCTCAGGTCGGGTCGGGGCGGGGCGCTTCGGGTCGGGCCTGGGTGCCGGTGGGGCCGGAGCTCGGGTGCGGCGGTGCGGTCCCCGTCCGGTGCGGGCGCGGGCGCGGGTGCGGGCCCGGGTGCGGGCCCGGGCCGGAGCTCGGGCCCGGCGTTCGGCTGCGGGCCCGAGATCTCGGCGTGGGTCAGGAGTTGGGGCGCAGCGTCCAGACGATCTCCAGGACGCCGGTGACGGCGCCGTCCTCGCGGGTGATCTCGACGGTGATCGGGAACTCGGGGCGCTTGCCCTCGTCCAGCTCGGCGAGCACGTCGGCGACCGGGCGGCCCAGCGTGGCCGTGGCCGTCACCACGCCGCGAGCGAGCTTCTTGAACGAGATCTCGCCGACCGTGGGCAGCGGGACCGCGCGGCCCAGCTGGTCGCCGAACGCGGCCAGCACGATCGCGCCGCTCGCCGACTCGGCCAGCGTGAACATCGCGCCCGCGTGCGGGCCGCCCACGTGGTTGCGGTACTCCGGCAGGTCGGGCAGCCGCAGCACGGCCCGCTCCGGGGTGGTCTCCAGGTACTCCAGCTGCAGGGTCTTCACCATCGGGACGGTGTCGGTGAGCAGCTGGCCGATCGCAGTAGTGGTCATGGCGCCGATGTTACTGACAGGTAGCTTCGACGTCCATGGTGGAACGGATCGACGACCGTGATGATGTCGCGTCAGGTGTGCGGGTGTGCGGGTGTGCGGGTGTGCGGGTGTGCGGGTGCGCGTCTTGAGTGCTGCGGCCGGAGCCGGATGTGGCGGCCGGTGCGGAAATACAAGAAGGGCCCTGGTCAATTCCCTTGACCAGGGCCCTTCTTCGATGGGGTGAGCGACGGGACTCGAACCCGCGGCCACCTGGACCACAACCAGGTGCTCTACCAACTGAGCTACGCCCACCATCTGTCCGGCGCTTTCCCGCTTTCGCGTTCCCGCTCCGACAGGAAGAACTCTACAGGATGCCGAGGGGTGCTTGCGCCAGGGTTTCCCGGAGCACTCCGACCCGAGCCCTGGTCAGGTGGTGGACACCTGGTGGCGGGCGGCGATCTCCCGGACGGTGTCGGTGTCCGGACCGGGCTGCGGCACGAACACCGCCTCGCGGTAGTAGCGGAGTTCGGCGATCGACTCGCGGATGTCCGCCAGCGCGCGGTGGCTGCCGCCCTTCTGCGGGCTGTTGTAGTAGGCGCGGGGGTACCAGCGGCGGGCCAGCTCCTTGATCGAGGAGACGTCCACTATCCGGTAGTGCAGGTGCCTCTCGAGTTCCGACATGTCCCGGGACAGGAAGCCGCGGTCGGTGCCCACCGAGTTTCCGCACAGCGGCGCCTTGCCGGCCTCCGGCACGTGCTCGCGGATGTACGCCAGCACCTGCGCCTGGGCCTCGTCCATGGTCAGGCCGTCCGCGAGCTCGTCGAGCAGGCCCGAGGCGGTGTGCATCTCGCGCACCACCTCGGGCATGTTCTCCAGCGCCTCCGCGGGCGGGCGGATGATCACATCCACGCCCTCGCCGAGCACGTTCAGCTCGGAGTCGGTCACCAGGGCGGCGACCTCGATCAGGGCGTCCCGATCGAGGTCGAGGCCGGTCATCTCACAGTCGATCCATACCAAACGCTCATTCACGCCCCTCACCCTACGGCGCGATCACGCGCCCCCGACACTGCACGCGCCCCGTCCGGGGTGAAGTCCGCCGTCCCGCGCGCCCCGCGCTCCGGCTCGGCCTCCGGACGGTGCGCCGACTGCCGACCGCGGGCGCTGGGCTGCTGACCGTCCGGCTCCTCCGCGATCGCGTGCTCCACCGGACGGTCCGGACGGTCGACGTGCTCCGGAAGGTCGGTGCGCTCCGGCCCGGTGGCGCGGTCGGGCCGATCGACCGGCGCCGAGCCGCGACCGCCCGGGTACGCCGCACTGGGCCGCACCGGCTGGCCGGGCGACGGCTGCGCGTGCGCATGCGCGGGCGGAGGACCCTGGTGGGCGCCCGGGTACGGGACGCCGGACTGCCCGCCCGGGTGACCGGGCTGCACCGATCCCGTGCCCCCGGCGCCGCTGGGACGGCCGGTGTACCGGGGGTCGCCCGGACGTTCCGGCGCCCGCGAACCGAACGCTCCCGCCGGCGGGCCGGCCTGCGGCGGCACCAGCGGACGCTGCCGCGGACGCCCCGCCGCACCGGCCGGACCACCCGTGCCGGGACCGTTGGCCGTGGCCGCAGCGGCACCCTGGCCGTGTGTCACCCCGACGTTCCCGGACGGGCCCTGGGCCTGCTGGCCGTGCCCGCCCTGTCCGGCCACCGAACCGCCCGGCGCACCTGCGGCGCGCTCGGCCGGGACACCCGGCGCGGGCAGCGCCGAAGCGCCGGCAGCCGGACGGCGGGCCCGGAAGGTGGTCCGGTACGCGGCCGGGGAGACACCGAGCTGGCGGCGGAAGTGACCGCGCAGCGCCACCGGGGAGCGGAAGCCGCACCGGCGGGCCACGTCGTCCACCGACAGGTCGGAGGTCTCCAGCAACCGCTGCGCCTGCAGCACCCGCTGGGTGATCAGCCACTGCAGCGGGGCACTGCCGGTGAGCGTGCGGAACCGGCGGTCGAAGGTGCGCCGCGACATGTAGGCGCGGGCCGCCAGGACCTCGACGTCGAACTGCTGGTTGAGGTTCTCCAACGCCCAGGTGACCACCTCGGCCAGCGGGTCGTTGCCGATCTCTTCAGGTAAAGACTGATCGATGTATTGGGCCTGACCTCCGCCACCGCGCCGGTTGGGCACCACCAGCCTTCGGGCGAGCGCGTTGGCGGCCTCCGCGCCGTGGTCGGTGCGGACCACGTGCAGGCACAGGTCGATGCCGGCCGCGGTCCCGGCGGAGGTCAGCACGTCGCCGTCGTCCACGAACAGCTCGCGCGGATCGACGTGGACCCGCGGGTAGCGCTTGGCCAGCGTCGGCGCGTACATCCAGTGGGTGGTCGCCGGACGCCCGTCGAGCAGCCCGGCCGCGGCCAGGACGAAGGCGCCGGTGCAGAGGCCGATGATCCTGGCCCCCTCGTGGTGCGCCTTGCGCAGGGCGGCGATGGCTTCGACCGGCGGCGGCTGCGAGATCGAGCGCCAGGCGGGGACCACGATGGTGCCGGCCCGGGACAGGGCCTCCAGCCCGTAGGGTGCGGTGAGGGTCAGACCGCCGGTGGTGGTCAGCGGTCCCTCCTCGCCGGCGCACACCAGCAGGCGGTAGCGGGGGACTCCGGCGTCCTGCCGGTCCACGCCGAACACCGACAGCGGGATCGAGCTCTCGAAGATCGGCGCCCCACTGAACAGCAGCACCGCCACCGTCTCGCGTCGTCGCCGCCCGGCCAGCTTGCGCGGCGAGCCCAGCACGCCCGGGCCGGTGGCGGTGAGCGTGTCGGAGCCGGGGCCCATGGTGGAGGGGCCGGACGGGCCGGTGGCGAGACTGCCGTGACCGGCGACGGTGGAGGGAGGCTGCGGAGCCGGAGTTGTGGTGTACTGACCGGCCGTCAATGGTGTGTTGCCGCCGTTGAACTGATGGCCAGTCGATCCCGTACCGAGTGAACCGGGCGACGTGCCACCGAACTTGCCGAGTCTCGACCCGCCACCGGGAAGGCCCGACGGCTGGCGGCCGCCTTCAGGACCCGCGTCGCTCCTGCTCACCCTGCTCAAGGCGCTCCAGCCCCCTCGGTGGTGTGGTGGTCTCGGCTGCCGCTCTGCGAGCCAAGATCGAATCTACTTGGTGGACCGTTGCCGTTGTGACAAGTTCACCATCCGACGCTATGTCGACATGGCAATTTGGCGTGAAGCATTCGATCACGAAGCGTGGCACCCGTCGACCCCGCTGTGAAGGGGGCGCGGGCAACCGTGGCTGGTTGTCGCACGACCTGTTCATGATTTACCCGCCAACGGTGCACCCGCCGGCCGCTGTGTGCTGCGACTTTGCCCGAACGGCGGGTCGGGCCCGCAAGTTGGCCGAAAACATACGGTTCAAATCGGGGGCGTGAACCTACCTCCCACGCGCCACAGCGCACACCTGAGCCATGATCCCCGCGCCCCGTCAGCCCCTCGGCCCAACCCGAACCGGCCACCTCCGACCGCCTCCCACCTCACACTCCGTCACTTCGTGCCCACCATTTCTCTCCTGCCACACCAGCCCCACTGGCCCCACCCACCCCAAGACCCCCCATCGGCCAGCCACCCCGCCCTGCGCCCCACGCCGCCGAGCCCGGGCCGTACATTCGTCCGAATCCAATCCCTCGCCGAGGGGCCACTCCCACCCCGCCACCGGCCCGTCGGGGCAGGACCTCGAATACACGTGAGGGAGCATCGCCAGCCGGAAGCGCCGCCAGCTGGAAACGTCGCCAGCTGGAAACGTCGGCGGCCGGACGCGGTGGTGGTGGGACGCGGGGCGGTGGGGCGTGGCGGCGGCAGGGCGCGGCCGGGACGCGGTGGCGGTCGGATGCGGTGCCATCTCATGCGGTGCCAGTCTCATGCGTGGCCGATCTGCGGCATGAGCCATGACCTGGCAACTCGACCTTGCTGTGCGGAAGTTCGGTGCCCGCCTCGGGGAAGTGCTCGCCGGCTGCCGAGGCGTTGCCCGGAGGGGGCCCAGGGGCCCCGCGGGGTCCTATGCGACGGGCGGCAGGGCGGAGGGCCGACCGGACGGTGCGACCGGCGCTGCGACGGCCGATGCACCGGTCGACGCTGCGATCGGCGCGGCCTGGGCGCCGGCAGGGGAGATGGCGGAGGCGGAGACGGGACCGAGCGGGGTCAGCGGCACTGCCCGGGTGAACGACACGGGCTGGGCGAAGGGCGGCCTCAGCCCGTTCGGGGCGGAGGCGGGGGCCAGCCTGGAGGCCGGGATGGCGATGCGGGTACGGGGCGGGCGCTTGCGGCCGGGTATTGCGGCGGCGAAGTTCCTTGCTGTGGTGGGGCGTTCGGCCGCGCCGAGAATCAGGCGCACCGCATCCGGAAGGTTCGGCGCGCTGACCGTCGGACGGTAGCCCCGCTCGGCCCACGGACGGCCGTGGTGCAACCAGACACTGCGGAGCCCGGTGGCTTCTGCCCCTGCGATGTCGGACGGACCGTAGTCGCCGACCATCCAGGTCTGCGCGGTCCAGTCGCTCGCCGGGCGGAACCCGCAGCGGCGCGCCGCGATTTCGAAGATCAACGGATCCGGTTTGACGCAGCGGGCCTCCTCCGAAATGACCCAGCCGTCCACCATGGCGGCCAGCCCGGTGAGCCGGATCTTCTCCAACTGCGGCAGCGTTCCGCCGTTGCTGACGATCCCCAGCGTCCACCCCGCCTCGCGGGCCGCGCGTAACGCGCTCACGTGTGAATCCGGGCAGTTGATGTGGGAGTTGATGCTGTGTCGGTAGTGCCCGAGCATCGATTCGATCGAGTGGTCGATGCCGTAGCGGCGTTTCGCCGCGCCCAGTACGGTGCTCCGCGGCACGTAGCCGCTGCCGTCGAGCATGACCAACCAGTCGATGTCGTCGGTGGGCAGGCCGTTCTCGGTGAGGAAGTCTTCTGCCCAGGCTCGGAACGCGGCATCCCTGGGCAGCAAGGTGTTGTCGAGGTCGAGCAACAGCAGCGGCATGTCGAGCATGGTGCCAGTGGGCGCCCCATATGCAGGTGGCAATTGCCAAAGGCGAATCGAATTCCCATGAATTGGCCGAATCCGGCTGGTACGCACTCAACTCGGGCCATGATCGCCCCAATTCCCTCTTTCGCGCCCCTCCAACTGCCGTGCGGGGCCCCGGCCGACAGCTCACCCGCACCGTCCTCGGGCAGCGGCGATCTCTGACGATGACAGTCGGATCACGTTGTGTGCCTGCCCTGTTGCGCGCACCGCAGGTCGTCGGTCAAGCTCCATGGAACCCGCCGCAGAAGGGGCGCACACGCCGGCGTGTGATTCCCCCACAAGCGGGAACCTGGTCGTACTGAGGGCTTCGCCGCTGGGTGCGGCCCATTCCGCGCCGTACTCTGAAAGGCACAGGTCGCCAACGGTGGTTGTCGTTTCCGAACGGTCCGCCGCCTCGGTCGTGCCTTCCCCCGGGCCAGGGCGGTCCGCCGCTGTGTCCCTCTGTGCAGTCCCATCCCGGTTGAAGAGTTTTGAGCCATGGCTGGTCGAGATCCTTCCGGTTCTGCCCACGGCAGTTCACGGGACGACAGTTCCACCACCGAGCTCCTCGGCACCCCGCCGGGAGCCGCCCCGGCACGCCGCCACCCCGACGCTGACGGCTCCGAAGACGGAGACGGTCGTCGACGAGACGGTGAAGGCCGCCGTGCGGACGTGTGCGGAGACGGCGACACCGGTGCCGCCGGCGGACACCACGACGCCGAGGACGCGCCCGACCACTCCGGCCAGGTGGGCCGCTCCGACGGGGCGGGCCACCCGCGTCATCCGGGCCACCCGGGTCACGCGGGTCGTCCTGATGGGGCGAGTTGGGCGAGTTGGCCGTCCTGGGCGAGTGGGACGGCTGCTGCCGGGCACATGGGCGTGCTCGGACGCTTCGCCCGCCGTCGACGTGCGAGCCAACCCGGGCCCCACGACCCTGGGCGCCCGGCCCCGACCCCTGTCACTCCTGGCACGGCGGCGGATCCTGCCGTCGTCCCACAACCCGGTACTGCGGAGGACGCGATGACCGACAGCTCCCGTCCGACCGTCGGCCGCCGCGACGGCGATGGCGAACCGCAGCTTCAGGAGCACGGCTCACGCTCCTGCGATCCGCAGTTCCAGCATGGCGTGGTGGTCGGCTTCGACGGCTCGCTCTCCAGCGAACGCGCCCTGGCCTACGCCGTCGGCATGGCCCGCCGCTCCCAGTGCGGACTGGTGATCGTCCACGTCGCCAACCGGCTCCCCGCCACGGTCTGGGCCGGCTGCGAGCCGCCCGTCTTCGTCGACCTCCCCGACCAGCGCACCGAGATCCTCGGCCTCGAACTCGCCTGCGCCGACTTCCTCTCCGGCGTCCCCTGGATCCTGGTCGAACGGGGTGGGGACATCTGCCACGAGATCGAAGAGGTCGGCCGCGAGTACGCCGCGGACGCCATCGTGGTCGGCAGCACCCACGGGCTGCTCGGCAAGATCTTCGGCTCGGTCTCCGGCCGCCTCGCCCGCCGCGCCAACCGCCCCGTCATCGTCATTCCCTGATCACGCAGACGCCGCCCCGCATCCACCTCTACCTTGGCGGCACCTCCCGGGCCGTCCCCTGGCTTCACCTCCCGGCTCCGCTTCTTCCTGGCCCTTCCCTCCCGCCCCACCCGGCGCACCACGGGCGGCCGTCGGATCATGGCCGGATGCGGGCAGGAGGAACTGGCCATCCGCAGCCCGGGGCGGCCCGCGGGGTCGGGTCGTTCGGCGCTCCGATACGGCCGAACGAGTCGTTCCGGCGTCGCCGTGTGCGTCAGATCAGCTGCCGATCCGGTACGTGGTGAACCATTCGTAGGTGATTCATCGTCATATCGGCCTGCCGATGGCCAGATGGCGCGCGCGGGTGGCAAGCGCTGATCGCCACCCCGCGCCGGCCTTACTCGGAGCTGTCCTGTTGGTGCCGACCGCCCTTGCAGCCTGGACTTCGGAACCTGGCGCCACCCGGGGCGGGGAGGTGGGCGACGTCCTGACCATGGACGTCCGTACGAACACCAGTGCCGACCTGAACGTAAGACTCCGCGCGGACGAGGTGGCGGATCGGACCTACCACCTCACCAACCATGCCGAATACCAGCTCACCGATGTCGTGCTGAGCGACCCTCAACTCCCGGGGGGACAGGCCCAATGCGACACCGGCCGAAGCATCCCGCCGGGCGGCAGCCTCGACTGCACCGCCTCCTTCACCGTCCTGGGCGGATCCCAGGCAGCCGAGGTCACCGCCACCGCCCAGGCCCCCAACCGACTGCCGCAGGCCCACGTGAACGCACCCGTCGGCTACCAGGGCATCACCGCCGGCCTTCTCCTCACCCGGGTGGGAGCACCTACCGGCACGGGCGTCGCCCCAGCCGGTCGGTCCGTTCCGGAAGCGGCGCCCTCTGTCAGCAGCCGCAGTGCCGTGCCGAGAGTGCTGACAGTCGTCGGCGGGACCGTTGAACTCCGGTACCGCCTGGAGGTGTTCGGCGATGTCCCGGTCACCGACATCGCGGTGGTCGAAGGGTTGCCCGACGTGGGGGCAGTGATCTGCTCGGGCCCCGACACCGGGCTCACGCTGGCCCCCGGGCAGAGCGTCGACTGCCAGGCCACTGGGATTGCTCACCCGGGTCACCAGACCGGTACGGCGCGCGCCGACGGCCTGGCGGACGACGCGACGATCGGTCCGGACGGCAGCCTCCAAGCGCGGCGCAAGGTCTTCGCCGACGCGCCCGGAGCCTACGACGGGCTCAGCCCGACCCCTCCCGCCACGGCGCCGACTCCGCCCGCTGCACCGGGCGAAGGAACCGCCCCCGGCACGGGCCCGGGCACTGGGGCCGGCCCGGGCACCGGGACCGGGGCCGGCGCAGCTCCCGGCACCGGCGCTGGCGGCGGTACCGGCACCGGCACGGGCACGGGGACCGGCGCGGCTCCTGGCACCGGCGCTGGCACGGGCACTGGTGCCGGCGCCGGTACGGGGACAGGGACAGCAGCCGGTGCGGCTGCGGCCGCAGCAGCTGCTCCCGGCGCCGCCGCCCCTGGGGCTGGGGCCGGGGCCGGGGGCGGCGTGGCGGGAGGAGCGGCGGGCTCGGCGGGGCTGCTCCCCGTGCCCATTCCGGCTGGAGGGGCTGCTGCCGCCGCTCCCGGGCAGCCTGCGGCGGCGGCTGCCGCGGGCCAGTTGCTGACACCTTTCCTGCCTGGCGCAGCACCAGCGCTGCTGCCGGGCGGGACGGCCTTCGCGCTGCCGGCCTCGCCCTTTGCTGCGCCGGGGACGGGCGGCGCTTCAACCGGGCTCGGAGGCAAGCTGGTTGGGGCTGGGCCGGCCAATCCGGGCGTAGGGCCCGGGAGCGGTGGGACGGCGACCCCTGGGCCGATTTCGGGTGCGACGGCCGGACAGAGCGAGGGGGCGGGCCCCGGGGCAGGGGCGTCCGGCGGCGGCCAGTCGCCGGGCGGGCAGGCGCAGGCCCAGCCCGGGGACGAGGACTGGACGCCCCAGGAGGGAGAGGACGACCTGTGGGACATCACCCAGGTGACGATGCTGCTGTTGGCCATTCTCCTTCCGGTGCTGTGCGTGTTGGCGGCGTCGTTCTCCGTCCGGGGCCGGTGGCGGCGGTGAAGGCGCGCGGGGACCTGGGCCGATCGGCTGACGGCGGGTCGGTAACTGCCCTGGTGATTCGTGGGGTTGTCGATGGCGCAACTGTTGTCGAGTCAAGGAACGATGTGCCGCAGGAGGACATCCTCGGGTTCCGGCGGTGGACGGCGTCCCACGACCGGCCCGGTTCGAGGCAGGGCGTCCGGAGCAGCGGGAACGGGCGGTGCCGATGCTGATCGTCGCAATCGCCGCCGTGTCGGGTGCGGCGCTCGCGTTGGTGATCGGCCTGCTGCTGGGACGGACCAAGCGGGCGCGGGAGGGGTCCACGACACCGCAGGCGCTGTCCTTTGCCGGGGCGGCGATCCTCGGCTTCTTCGCGCTCTTTCTGGGCTTCAGCATTGCCGGCACCTGGCAGCAGCTGAATTCGGCGCGCCAGCACACCTACGAGGAGTCGCGGGCTCTCGCGGAGGCCTACTGGAATGCCGGTGGCCTGGCGGACGCCGACCGGTCATTGGTTCGGGACCGGCTGCGGAACTACACCAAGGTGGTGATCGACGAGGAGTGGGCGACGATGCAGCACGACATCGGTAGTCAGGCCGCCTGGCAGGCGGTCGACGAGGTGCAGGCTGCGGTCGATCACGCCGCGGTGCAGACTCCGGCGGAGACGAGCGCACGGACCGACGTGCTGCACAGCCTGTCCGACGTCAACTCCATGCGGAACGCGCGACTGGGTGATATTCGTGCGTCCGTGCCGGTGGTGGCGATCGGTGGCCTACTGGTGGGCGCGGTGTTCGTGCTTGCCACGCCGTCGGTGATCGGGCTGATGGCCACCGCGCGGAATCTGATGCTGATGTGCTTCGTGGGTGCCTCCGTTGCGTTCGGGGTGAGCATGGTGGCGGTGATGAGCGGGCCGTTCTCCGGCGCGGTGAGGATCGAGCCGACCGCGTTCCAACTGGCGTTGGAGCGCTACGACCAGATCGACACCGACGCCAGGACGTCGGCTCTGCCGCCGCTTCGGCCTTGACCGGCAGGCCGCCCTGCAGGTGGGTCCGGGACGCGGCGGTCCGGACTCGCGTGAAGGTGACGAACCGTCAGAAGTGCTGTATTGGTGCCTGATTCAGGAGTTGTTCAGGAGTTGACGCCGAGCTCGCGCGCGATCAGCATTCGCTGGACCTCGGAGGTGCCCTCGCCGATCTCCAGGATCTTGCAGTCGCGCCAGAACCTGGCGACCGGGTACTCGTTCATGAAGCCGTAGCCGCCGTGGATCTGGGTCGCCTCGCGCGCGTTGTCGACCGCCGCCTCGGAGGCGTACAGCTTGGCAATGGCTGCCTCCTTCTTGAAGGGCTCGGAGTGCAGCAGCCGGGAGGCGGCGTCCCGCCAGGCCAGGCGGGAGGTGTGTGCGCGCATCTCCATGTCGGCGAGCTTGAACTGGATGACCTGGTTGGCGCCGATCGGCCGGCCGAAGGCGCGGCGAGTGGCGGCGTAGGACAGTGACTGGTCGACGCATCCCTGGGCCAGGCCGGTGGCCAGGGCCGCGATGGCGATGCGGCCCTCGTCGAGGATGCGAAGGAACTGGGCGTAGCCGCGGCCCTGGCGACCAAGCAGGTTGGCCGCGGGGACTCGGCAGTCGCTGAAGGACAGTTCGCGGGTGTCGGAGGCGTTCCACCCGACCTTCGAGTACTTCTTCGACACCTGGAACCCGGGGGTTCCAGTGGGGACGATAATGGAGGAGATTTCCCGCGTGGGCGAGTGATTTACGCCCTCATCACTCGAATGTGTGGTCGGTTCGGTCAGCGCGGTGACGGTCACCAGCCCGGTGATATCGGTTCCGGAATTGGTGATGAAGCATTTGCTGCCGTTGATCACCCACTCGTCGGTGGCCTCGTCATACCGCGCGGTGGTGCGGGTCCCGCCGGCGTCGGTGCCGCCCTCGGGCTCGGTCAGGCCGAACGCGCCGAGCATCTGGCCCGACGTCAACTTCGGCAGCCACTCACGCTTCTGCTCCTCGGTGCCGAAGAGGTGGATCGGCATGGCACCGAGCGAGACCGCGGCCTCCAGCGTGATGGCCACCGAGGAATCGACCCGGGCCAGTTCCTCCAGGGCCAGGCAGAGCGCGAAGTAGTCGCCGCCCATGCCGCCGTACTCCTCGGGGAACGGCAGCCCGAACAGGCCCATCCGTCCCATTTCGCGAATGATTTCGTACGGGAATTCATTCTGCTCGTAGTATTCGCCGATCTTCGGCGCAACCACGTCGTTGGCAAACTCCGCGACGGTGCGGCGGAGTTCCTCGTAGTCACTGCTCAGTCGGTGGTCGAGCACGGGTGGTCCTCCCGGGATCGAGGCCTGGTGGGCCGGGTGGGGGTTGTGGAGTCAGGAGTCAGGCCGTGGGCCCGAGCAGGGCGCGGACGGTCCGCGAAGGGCTGGGGCGGCCGAGCCGACGTGCCATCCAGCCGCTGGTTTCGGCAAGCGAGGCCAGGTCGACGCCGGTCTCGATGCCCAGGCCGTGCAGCATCCAGACCAGGTCCTCGGTCGCCAGGTTGCCGGTCGCGCTCTTGGCGTACGGGCAGCCGCCGAGGCCGCCGGCGGAGGCGTCCACCACCGTCACGCCGGAGCGGAGCGCGGCCAGCGTGTTGGCCAGCGCCTGCCCGTAGGTGTCGTGGAAGTGCACCGCGACCCGGCCGATCGGAACGCCGGATCGAGTGAATTCGTCGATCAGTGCCTTGACCTGGCCGGGGGTCGCGACGCCGATGGTGTCGCCGAGACTCAGCTCGGCGCAGCCCATTTCCAGCAGGGTCAGGCCGTGCCGGACCACCTGGGCGATCGGTACCGGCCCTTCCCACGGGTCTCCGAAGCACATCGACAGGTAGCCGCGCACCGGGACGCCCGCCGCGGTGGCGCGCTCGACCACAGGCCGGAACATGGCCATCGCCTCGTCCGCCGAGCGGTTGAGATTGCGCCGGGCGAACGTCTCGGTGGCGCTGGCGAACACGGCGACCTCGGCGACGCGGTGGGCCAGCGCTCGGTCCAGTCCGCGCTCGTTCGGCACCAGGACGGGCAGTCGCAGGCCCGGACACCGGTCCGGCAGCTCGGCCAGTCGCGGCATCAGCTCCTCGGCGTCAGCCAGCTGCGGCACCCACTTCGGGTGGACGAAGCTGGTGGCCTCCACGGTGCGCAAGCCTGCGGCGGCGAGCCGGGCGATGAACTCCGCCTTGATCTCGACAGGGACGAGGCTGCTCTCGTTCTGCAGTCCGTCGCGGGCGCCGACCTCGTGGATACGCACTCGGGCGGGCAGATCGGGGTCACGCACCGGGGCCGGAAGGCCGAGTTCCAGCACGGTCGGCTCGGTTGCGGCCCGGTCGGAAGAGGTGGTCATCGTGCAGCCTCCGACAGCTCCGCGGTGGGCCCGACTTCCGCTCCAGTGCTGACGCCGGCTTCCGCCTCGGCAGTGGTGACGGTTTCCTGGTCGGCGGGGGCGACCGCGACCAGCGGCTCATCCATCGCGACAGTCGCACCGGCGGTGACCCGTAGGTCCTCGACGGTGCCGTCGTGCGGCGCGGAGATGACGTGCTCCATCTTCATCGCCTCCAGAACGAGCAGCGCCTGCCCGCGCCGGACCTGTTCGCCGGCCTCGACCTTCACCACGGTGACGGTGCCGGGCATCGGGGCGGTGAGGGTCCCGTGGTGGACGGTCCCGGCGGCGGCGCGCTCGGCGATTGCGTCGAACGGGTGAACGGGCCACGCGTCTCCGTCGGTGCCGAGCCAGGTCGTGATGCCTTCCGCGGTGCGTTCCTCCGCGACCGTGAAACTGGCCTGCAGGCCGTCAACCGCAAGGCGGAGGAGGTTTCCGTCCCGGCTGGCGCGGGCCTTCCGGATGGTGCCTCCGTCGAGCCTGACCTCCCACTCCGGGGTCTTGGCGCCGGAAAAACCGATAGCGCTCTCGAATTCACCACTGGTAGTCATTCGGCAACTCACGGCGACCGGATCGCGACCGGCAAGCCGGAGCCGGTGCGTGGTCCATGCAGGTTCGCCACCAAGCCGCCACCCGGAAGGGAGGGAGAAGGGGTCGGTCCAGCCGTCGGAGGCGTCGGCGTGGCCGAGTTCGAGCTGTCGCACCAGCGCGGCGGCGAAGTAGAGCAGGTCGATCGTGTCGGGTCGGGTGTACGGAGAGCTGAGCAGGGAGGGGTCCTGCTGGGCGCTGCGTTCCACCAGTCCGGTGTCGAGTTGACCTGCGGTCACCTCGGGCTGAGCCAGCAGCCGGCGCAGGTAGCCGGTATTGGTGGTGACGCCCAGGATGCGGGTCTCGGCGAGCGCGGCCCGCAGCCGACGGATGGCGGTCGGGCGGTCGGGCCCGTACGCGATCACCTTGGCGAGCATCGGGTCGTACAGGCTGCCGATCCGGTCGCCGGGTGCGATTCCGGAGTCCACCCGGATGCCCTCGCCCGAGGGTTCGTCCAGCAGCAGTACCTCACCGCCGGTGGGCAGGAAGTCCCGCTCCGGGTCCTCGGCGCAGATACGGGCCTCGATTGCGTGGCCCTGGAAGGAGATGTCGGACTGTGTGAACGACAGCATCTCGCCCGAAGCGACGCGCAGCTGCCACTCGACCAGGTCGAGCCGCTGCGGGCCTTCGGGGCCGTCGACCGAGACGGCCAGTTCCGTGACGGGGTGTTCCACCTGGAGGCGGGTGTTCATCTCCATGAAGAAGAAGTCGAGGACGTCGTCCGCGTCGGCTCCGACGGGATTCCCGCCGGGAACGATGAACTCGACCGTGCCGGCGCCGGTGTAGCCACAGGCTTCGGCAGCACGCACCGCGGCTGCGCCCATCGCGGCCCGGGTCCGGGTGTTCAACAGGACGGAAGGAGCCTCTTCGATGAGTTTCTGATGGCGACGCTGGAGGCTGCACTCGCGCTCGCCGAGGTGGACGGTCCGGCCGTGGGTGTCGGCCAGGACCTGAACCTCGATGTGGCGCGGTTGGTCCACCCAGCGCTCCAGCAGCAGGGTGTCGTCGCCGAACGCGGTGCGGGCCACCCGGCGGGCGGCGGCGAGCTCGGCGGGCAGGTCGGCCGGGTCGCGGACCAGCCGCATGCCCTTGCCGCCGCCGCCGGCCGAGGGCTTGAGCAGCACCGGGTAGCCGATCCGGGTCGCCGCCTCGATCAGCTGCTCGTCGCTGGGCGCGCCGTCCTCGCTGCCGGGGACGACGGGCACGCCGGCGGTCCGGACGGCTTCCTTGGCGTTGATCTTGTCGCCCATCAGTTCCACCGCGGCCGGCGGCGGGCCGATGAAGACCAGCCCGGCCTGCGTGCAGGCCTCGGCGAAGGCGGGGTTCTCGGCGAGGAACCCGTAGCCGGGGTGGACGGCCTGCGCGCCGGTCCGGCGGGCGGCGTCGAGGATCAGGTCGGTGCGCAAGTAGGTCTCGGCGGCCGAGCTGTCGCTCCGGTCGGCGGGCCCGAGTCGGACCGCGAGGTCGGCGGCCCGGACGTGCGGGGCGTCCGCGTCCGCGTCGCTGTGCACGGCGACCGAGCGCACGCCCAGCCGGCGCAGGGTGCGGATCACCCGCAGCGCGATCTCGCCGCGGTTGGCGACGAGCACGGTGTCGAACATGGAGGTGTGCCTCCGTTGCAAGGAGAACGGGTGAGCGAATTGACGAAGCATCAGAAGTGGTGACCGGCCTGCGGCTCGGCGCTCCGGCAGGGCGTCACATGCGGAAGACTCCGAACGGGCGGGGTTCGGCGAGCGGGGCGTTGGCGCAGGCGGTGAGCGCCAGGCCGAGTGCGGTTCGGGTCTGCATGGGGTCGATCACGCCGTCGTCCCACAGCCGTGCGGTGGCGTAGTAGGCATTGCCCTGTCGCTCGTACTGCTCGCGGACCGGGCGCTTGAACTCGTCCTCGGCCTCGGCCGGCCAGTCCTCGCCCCGGGCCTCGAACTGGTCGCGTCGGACCGTCGCCAGTACGGAGGCCGCCTGCTCCCCGCCCATGACGGAGATCTTCGCGTTCGGCCACATCCACAGGAAGCGAGGCGAGTAGGCCCGGCCGCACATCGAATAGTTGCCCGCGCCGTACGAACCGCCGATGACCACCGTCAGCTTCGGCACCCGGGTGCAGGCCACCGCGGTGACCATCTTGGCGCCGTGCTTGGCGATGCCGCCGGCCTCGTACTGGCGACCCACCATGAAGCCGGTGATGTTCTGCAGGAAGAGGAGGGGGATGCCCCGCTGGTCGCACAACTCGATGAAGTGCGCGCCCTTGAGCGCGGACTCGGCGAACAGGACGCCGTTGTTGGCGACGATGCCGACCGGGTGGCCGTGGATGCGGGCGAACCCGGTCACCAGGGTGGTGCCGTACTCCGCCTTGAACTCTGCGAATCGGCTGCCGTCGACCAGGCGGGCGATCACCTCGCGCACGTCATAAGGGGTGCGCGGGTCCACCGGCACCACGCCGTACAGGCCGGCCGGGTCGACCGCGGGCGGCTCGACCGGGGCGAGCGGCCAGGGCTTCGCGGCGCGCGGGCCGAGTCCGGCCACGATGGTGCGGACGATGGAGAGCGCGTGCGCGTCGTCCTCCGCCAGGTGGTCCGTCACGCCGGAGGTCCGCGAGTGCAGGTCACCGCCGCCGAGTTCCTCCGCGGTCACCACCTCGCCGGTGGCTGCCTTCACCAGCGGTGGGCCGCCGAGGAAGATGGTGCCCTGGTTGCGGACGATCACTGCCTGGTCGCTCATCGCGGGAACGTAGGCGCCGCCCGCGGTGCACGAGCCGAGCACCGCCGCGATCTGCGGGATCCCGGCGGCGGACAGGCGCGCCTGGTTGTAGAAGATCCGGCCGAAGTGGTCGCGGTCGGGGAACACTTCGTCCTGCATCGGCAGGAACGCGCCGCCCGAGTCCACCAGGTAGATGCAGGGCAGCCGGTTCTCCAGGGCCACCTCCTGCGCGCGAAGGTGCTTCTTCACCGTCATCGGGTAGTAGGTGCCGCCCTTGACGGTGGCGTCGTTGGCCACCACCAGGACCTCGCGTCCGGCGACCCGTCCGATGCCGGCGATCACACCGGCGGCGGGGGCGGCCCCGTCGTACAGGCCGTCGGCCGCCAGCGGGGCCAGCTCCAGGAAGGGCGAACCGGGATCGAGCAGCGTGTCCACCCGGTCGCGCGGCAGGAGCTTGCCGCGGGCGGTGTGCTTGGTGCGAGCCTTCTCGCCGCCGCCGAGTGCTGCCGTCGCGAGCTTCTCGCGAAGCTCGGAGACCAGCGCCCGGTGGGCCTGCGCGTTGGCGAGACCGGCGGGTGACGCCGGGTCGACCGCGCTCTCCAGACGGGGCGCCGGTGCGGCGGCGGCGTCGAACAGCGTTGCCGGCTGCGTCGATGCGGAAGCGTTTCGAGGCGAAGCCGGAGACCACGATGAGGTCGGTGCCGAAGAGGGGACCATCCCAAGAGCTCCCTTGCCCTCGGATTCGGATCCGGGCAGGCCGAAGGGCGAGCCGGCCAGCCCGTGTTAATGAGCGTTAACTCTGCGGCCAGGTTAACCAGCGATAACCCGACTGTCTACGATGGGCAGCATGCCCAACCGCCCCGCCGCCCCCGTGCTCCCACGCCGTGACCAGATCCGGAAGGAGGCCGCCAGGCTGTTCGCCGCCCGCGGTTTCCTCGGCGTCGGCGTGGACGAGATCGGCAAGGCGGTCGGCATCAGCGGGCCCGGCCTGTACCGGCACTTCGCGGGCAAGGACGCGATGCTCGCCGACCTCCTGGTCGGCATCAGCGAGCGCCTGCTGGAGGAGGGCCGACGCCGGGCCGGGGCGGCCGCCGGGCCGCAGGCCGCGCTGGACTCCCTGATCGACGGCCACATCGACTTCGCGCTGGACGACCGGGACCTGATCATCCTGCACGACCGCGAGCTGCTCCACCTCAAGGAGGAGGACCGTCGCCGGGTCCGTCGGCTGCAGCGCGGCTATGTCGAGCTGTGGGTCGCGGTGGTGCGCGAGGCCTTCGCCGCGCTGGCCGCCGCCGAGGCCGAACCGGTCGCCCGCGCCGCCGTGCACGCGGTCTTCGGCCTGCTGAACTCCACCCCGCACAGCGCTGCGCCGCAGGCCGCTCCGGCGGACCTCGCCGCCGAGCGGGCCGGCCTGACCCGTGACGCGATGGCGGCACTGCTGCGCACGTTGGCCCACGGCGCGTTCGGGGCGGCCGCCGCTGCGGTGGTGGAGCCGCGCTCAACCGTCTGACCTGCGAATTTCAGGGCAGCTCCAGTGCCCGAGTTGAAGCTGGCTGTACCCCCGCCTAGGACGATCGGCCGACCCAAGTGCAGCCGACCGTAGGAGGCGCACCCCCGCGTGCCGTGGGCAGGCTGAAGACGGGAAGGAAGCTCGACCACGGGTCGTTCAGCCTCCTATGCGCCTGTCGAATCCGATGGACGCTCAATCGGCCGAATGGTTAGCATCACTAAATATGCCCGAGACTCAAGGTTTCCCAGAGCAAGGCTGGCTCCGCCGGCTCGGTGGCTACTGCTGGCGCTACCGTCGCAACCTGTCGCTGTCCTTCGGGTCGTCGCTGGTCGGTATGGCGATCACCGCGATCGTCCCGCTCATCACCAAGCTGATCATCGATGACGTGATCACCACGCACCGTCGCCCGCTCATGCCCTGGGCGGTGCTGCTCCTGGTCGCGGCCGCTGCGGTGTTCCTGTGCACGCAGATCCGCCGTTACTACGGCGGGCAGCTCGCGTTGGACGTCCAGCACGACATGCGCGCCGACCTGTTTCGCTCGCTGACCGGACTCGATGGGCACCGTCAGGACCGGCTGGACACCGGGCAGGTGGTCGGCCGTGCCACCTCCGACCTGCAACTCGTCAACGGGCTGCTTTCGATGCTGCCGATGATGACGGGCTACGCCCTGATGTTCGGCATGTCGTTGCTGGTCATGTTCTGGCTGTCACTGCCGCTCACCCTGATCGCGCTGGTGATGACTCCGGCCCTGTGGTGGCTCTCCACGCTCAGCCGCAAGCGCCTCTTCCCGGCGACCTGGGCCGCCCAACAGCAGGCCGCGGAGGTGGCCGGCGTGGTGGATGCCGCAGTCGGCGGCGTCCGGGTGGTCAAGGGCTTCGGCCAGGAGGCACAGGAACGCGGCAAGCTGGAGCGGGCCTCGCGGGAGCTGTTCGCCGCCCGGCTCCGTTCGATCCGGTTGAATGCCCGCTACACCCCGGCGATGCAGACCGTTCCCGCACTCGGGCAGGTCGCGGTGCTCGCCATCGGCGGCTGGCTGGCCGTCCGGGGCGATGTCACCCTCGGCACCTTTGTCGCCTTCTCCACCTACCTGGCGCAGATGACCGGCCCGGTCCGGATGCTCGCCATGGTGATCACCGTCGCCCAGCAGACCCGCGCCGGTGTCGAACGAGTCCTTCAGCTGATCGACCAACGCCCGCTGGTCTCCGAGATCGCGGACGCCCGGCCGCTCGATCCGGATGCGGCCCCGGTCGGAACACCCGCGCTGGAGCTCGACCAGGTCGCCTTCCACTACCGGGCCGAGGAACACCCCGAGCCCGGCAGCGTTCCCGACGGCGTCCCGGTGCTGGACGGCCTCAGCCTGCGGATCGAGCCGGGGGAGACCCTGGCCCTGGTCGGCGCCTCCGGCTCCGGCAAGTCGACCGTCGCCCAGCTGGTGCCCCGCTTCTACGACCCCACCTCCGGCACCGTCCGACTGTTCGGACAGGACCTCCGCCAGGCCACCCTCGACTCGGTGCGCGGCGCCATCGGCATCGTGCCGGAGGAGAGCTTCCTGTTCTCCGAGACGGTCCGCACCAACATTGCCTACGGCCACCCCGAGGCCACCGAGGAGCAGATCCTCGCTGCCGCCCGGATCGCCCAGGCCGACGGTTTCATCCGCGAACTTCCCGCCGGCTACGACACCAAGGTCGGCGAGCAGGGCCTCACCCTCTCCGGCGGCCAGCGCCAGCGCATCGCCCTGGCCCGAGCCGTCCTCACCGACCCGCGCATCCTGCTGCTCGACGACGCCACCTCGGCGGTCGACCCGCAGATCGAGGCGGAGATCCACGATGCGTTGCACAGCGTGATGGCGGGCCGCACCACCCTGCTGATCGCGCACCGCCGTTCCACCCTGCAACTCGCCGACCGCATCGCTGTCCTGGACGCCGGCCGGCTGATCGACATCGGCACCCACGAGGAACTCACCGCTCGATGTCCGCGCTACCGCTCGCTGATCACGGACCCTGACGCGCTGGCCGCCCCCGCCGCCCGGCCCGAGCCGGACGAGGAGCCCGCGAAGGCCGAGAAGGCCGAGCCGGTCGCCGCGAAGCCCGGTGCCGACGCCGAACTGCTCGCCAAGGTCGCCGCGCTGGCACCCGCGACCGACACCCCTGACATCCCGATCGCGCAGGCCGAGGCCGCCGACCCCGGCTTCAACCTCGCCCGGCTGCTCGCCCCGTTCCGCCGCCCGCTGCTGCTTGCGCTGCTGCTGGTCGCGCTGGACACCGCGGCCGGTCTGACCTTGCCGGTCCTGATCCGGCACGGCATCGACGACGGCGTCAACAAGGCCGCCATCGGGGGCGTCGCGATCGCCGCCCTGCTGGCACTCGTCATCGTCCTGCTGGACTGGCTGGTGCAGGCGACCGAGAGCAAGGTTTCCGGGCGTACCGGCGAACGCGTCCTCTACACCCTGCGCCTGAAGATCTTCGCCCACCTCAACCGGCTCGGCCTCGACTACTACGAGCGCGAGCTGACCGGTCGGATCATGACCCGCATGACGACCGATGTGGATTCCATATCTTCGTTCCTGCAGACCGGTGTGGTCACGGCCGTGGTCAGCCTGTTCACCTTCCTCGGAATCTTCGCGGCCCTGGTCGTGATCGATCCGGGCCTCTCCCTGATGGTCCTCATGGTGTTGCCGCCGCTGATCATCGCCACCCTGGTGTTCCGCAAGAAGTCCGCGCACCAGTACCAGATCTCCCGCGACCTGATCAGCACCGTCAACGCCGATCTGCAGGAGAACGTCGCCGGCATGCGGATCGTCCAGGCCTTCCGCCGCCAGGACGCCAACACGGACCGGTTCGTCGAACGCGGCCTCGCCTACCGGCACGCCCGGGTCAAGGCCCAGCTGTACATCTCGCTGTACTTCCCGTTCGTGCAGTTCCTGTCCAGCGTCGCCGCCACCCTGGTGCTGATCGCCGGCGCCTCCCGGGTCGATCACGGCACCCTGAGCATTGGCGCCCTGGTCGCGTACCTGCTGTACATCGACCTGTTCTTCGCCCCGGTCAGCCAGCTCTCGCAGATCTTCGACGGTTACCAGCAGGCCGCCGTCGGCCTCGGCCGGATCGGCGAGCTGCTGCGCACTCCCACCAGCACGCCCCAGGCCGAACAGCCCTTCCCGGTCGGGACGCTGCGCGGCGAGATCACCTTCGAGAACGTCGGCTTCGCCTACAACGGCGGGGGCGAGGGCAGTCCCGAGGTGCTCTCCGGCATCGACCTGCACATACCGGCCGGCCAGACCGTCGCGCTGGTCGGCGAGACCGGCGCCGGCAAGTCCACCCTGGTCAAGCTGGTCGCCCGGTTCTACGACGCCACCGGCGGCACCGTCCGGGTCGACGGCACCGACCTGACCCGCTACGACCTGGAGGACTACCGGCACCGGCTCGGTGTCGTCCCGCAGGAGGCGTACCTGTTCGCCGGTACGGTCCGCGACGCCATTGCCTACGGCCGCCCCGATGCGAGTGACGCCGAAGTCGAAGCCGCGGCCAAGGCGGTCGGCGCGCACGACATGATCACCCGGCTTGCCGGCGGCTACCGACACACCGTTGCCGGCCGCGGCCGCAATCTCTCGGCCGGCCAGCGCCAGCTCATCGCCCTCGCCCGGGCCGAACTGGTCGATCCCGACATCCTGCTTCTCGACGAGGCCACCGCCGCGCTCGACCTCGCCACCGAAGCAGCCGTCAACCACGCCGCCGACCGGCTCAGCGGCGGACGCACCACCCTGGTCATCGCCCACCGGCTCACCACCGCCGAACGCGCCGACCGGATCGTCGTCCTCGACCACGGACGAATAGTGGAGGACGGCACCCACGCCGACCTGCTCGGCCGCGACGGCGCCTACGCCAAGCTGTGGAACGCCTTCATCGCGGAGGGACACCCAGCCCCGGTACCGGGCTGATTGCCCCCGCCACAGCTCCGGGCCCGGCACGTCGTCGGGTCCGGAGCCCTCCGGCCCGCCGCTGCGACCGAAAACTCGATCGACAGTTCGGCAGTCGTCCTGTCAGGCTCTCCGTGTGCAGTGGATCACAGGACGTCAGAAGCCCAAGGGCGAGCGGCTACCCCGTCGAGCGGCGCGAACGGTGGTGCTCTCGCCGGAAGGTGAGGTGTTCCTGTTCCGATCGGACAACTCCGAAGTCGGGGTGCACTGGAACGCCCCGGGCGGCGGCCTGGAGTCGGGTGAAACGCCCGCCGAAGGAGCGCTCCGTGAGCTGCGCGAGGAGACCGGCTGGACCGACCTCCGGCCCGGCGAACTCCTCTGCACCTGGGAGCACGACTTCACCTGGCACGGCATACCCGTTCGCCAGAGCGAGCACATCTTCCTGACCTACGGTCCGCGACGCGAGCCAGGAGACGTGGCGGCGGCCCACCGCGCCGACGGCATCCTCGGGTGGCGTTGGTGGACGCCCGCCGAGCTGGCCGCGCCGGATGCCGATCCGCTGTGGCCGCCGAACCTGGCGGAGCTGGTGGCCGGACTCCGGTCTTCGGAACCCGGTCCGCTCGTCCCCGTCCACCTCGGCTACGTGCCCAACTCCGATACGAAACAGCGCAATTGACGGAAGGCCCGGCAGGCCGCAACACCCCGGCCACACCGGACTCCGGCAGCACGCGCGGAGGAGCCGCCCGTCCCCGAGCATTCGCACCCGTCACCCGTCACCCGGCCCCGTCACGGCACCCGCAGTGCCGACGTGATGACGCCCGCAACCGCGCCCACAACTGCGTCCGCGCCTGCGTCGAAGCCGCAGCCGATGCCGAAGCCGCAGCCGAGTGAGCCGCTCAACGGACCTGGCGTCGACCCCTCCGGCGTCCGCGAGCCGCCGGGACCTCGGCCTGCCAGTCGCGCAGCCCCAGTTCGCGGTCGTGCACAGCCTCCGGGTTGATCACCACCGAGAGCAGGGCGGAGCGCAGCTCCTCCGGGCTCATCCCGGTCGAGCGCTGCAACTGCTCAGTGGGGACCGACACTGCGATGGCCGGCCGCCACTCCGGCAGCACCACCTGGCAGGTTCCGGAGCCGAACCGCAGCAACCGGGCGGACACCCGACGCTCCGCGACCCGCGCCACACCAGGGCCGGCACTGTCGATCGGCCCGGGCGACCCGCCGATCAGCACGCCCATCGGCACACCCACGGGGGCAGCCGGCAAGGTCTCCACTTCGGCGGCGACCAGTCCGGTCGGCGCGGTGCCGCCGAACGGTGCCGACGCGGGCGGAACGGCGCGCACCTGACTCAGCCGCCGTGAAGGTGTCGGCCGTCGTGGCAGCCGCGTGCGTCCTGCCACCGCGCCCGCGCCCCACGCCCCTGACGACCAGCCGGGCGACCCAGGAGTGCCTGTGCTCCCGGCCGCCATGCCCATCCCACCCGTCACGCCCGGCACCACGTTCTCGGCACCCGACGGCCTGAGACCGTCGGCGTCCCGCGCCGGGCCCGGCACTGCCGGCAACCCGGCGGCGGTCCCGTCGCGGGCGTCCGGTGCTCTGTGACCGTCCGCATCGGCGTCGGCGGACCCGTCCAGGTCCGACCCGGACAGTGCCGAGCCATGCCCCGCGCCGGGGCCTGCCGGATCCGCGCTCGCCACAGCGCCACTGGCGTTCGCGTCCGGCCGGTTCGGCGCGTTCTGGTCGAGCGAGGTCATGGCTGCAAATCCTCCGGATTCTCGGCTCGCCCGATCCTGCACCACCAGTGCGCGCCGGGCCAAGGGACGTGCCTGCACAGCCTGGCGGTTCCGCCCCGTCCTGCCCGAATCCCGCCCGTCGACCTGGCCGCCACGTTATGGTGAGGGCATGTCTCTCTCGTCATGCCTGTGCTGGTGGCCGTCCTAGGACGGCCGATCCCCTCGCATGACTCCAGGGCCGTCCGTACGGGCGGCCCCGGCGTGAGCACCTTCGACGGACCCGGGCCCACCCCGGCGGGCGGTCACCACCGCAATCGGAGGAGAACTCCCGCCATGACCGCCGCTTCTGCCGTCTCCGCCGCTTCCGCCGTCTCGGACGCCGCGCCCAGCACCGCCAACCCGCTGATCGCATCCAGCGCCGAAGGCCACCGCCGCATCCTGACCGGCGACCGCCCGACCGGACCTCTGCACCTCGGCCACTACTTCGGCACGCTCCAGAAGCGGGTCCAACTCCAGCGCCAGGGCATCGAGTTGATGATCGTGATCGCCGACTACCAGGTGATCACCGACCGGGACCGGGCCGACCGGGTCGCCGAGCACGCCGAGAACCTGGTCCTCGACTACCTGGCCGCCGGAGTCGACCCGGACCGGGCCACGATCTTCACCCACAGCGCCGTCCCCGCCCTCAACCAGCTGATGCTGCCCTTCCTCAGCCTGATCAGCGTCGCCGAACTCTCCCGCAACCCCACCGTCAAGGACGAGATCGCCCACTCCCGGCAGGCGACGGTCAGCGGGCTGATGTTCACCTATCCCGTCCACCAGGCCGCCGACCTGCTGTTCTGCAAAGCGGACCTGGTCCCGGTCGGCCAGGACCAACTCCCGCACCTGGAAACCACCCGCACCATCGCCCGCCGCTTCAACGACCGCTACACCCCGCTGTTCCCCGAACCGCAGGCCCTGCTGTCCGAAGCCCCGCTGCTCCTCGGCACCGACGCCGGAAAGATGAGCAAAAGCCGGGGCAACGCCATCACCCTCGGCGCCGACGAGGACGAGACCGCGCGACTGCTGCGCGGCGCGGTCACCGACAACGACCGTTACATCAGCTACGACCCCGAGACCCGCCCCGGGGTCTCCAACCTGGTGCTGTTGATCGCCCTCTGCCAGGACCGCGACCCGCACGCCGTCGCCGAGGAGATCGGCTCCGGCGGAGCCGCCCGGCTCAAGCGCACCGCCACCGAGGCGGTCAACGAATACCTCCGCCCCCTGCGGACCCGCCGCGCCGAACTGGCCGCCGACCGCGCGCTGCTCCGGGAAGTCCTGCACACCGGCAACGCCCGCGCCAACGCGATCGCCGACCGCACCCTCACCGAGGTCCGCACCGCGATGGGCACCTTCTGACCGACCCGACCGGTGCGCGGGCCGTCCGCCCGCAGCGGCCCGCGCACTCCGCCCCGGAAACCTGGCAGATCGGCAGCAACCGCAACAGGGTGGCGAGTTCACTGCCGGGGGATACCGTCAGCAGGCAGACCACCGATCCGCAGGCAGACCATCCGCCGGCTCACGTGCCGTGCCCAGTTCGCGGTCCCACCCGCGCACCACACCACAAAGGAGTCTCCTGATGCCGTTGCGCCCGCTCCGTCCCGGTGACCGCATTGCCCTCGTCGCCCCCAGCGGCGCGGTCGACTCCGCACGACTCGCCCTCGGAACGGACATCCTCCGGTCCTGGGGTCTGGAGGTGGTGGTCTTCCCGCACGTCCACGACACCCACCCCACCCTGCCGTACCTCGCGGGCATCGACGCCCACCGTGCCGCCGACCTGCAGGCGGCCTGGCTGGACCCCGACATCGCCGCCGTCCTCTGTGTGCGCGGCGGCTTCGGCGTCCACCGGATGGTCGACCTCCTGGACTGGGCCGCGATGCGCGCCGCCCCGCCCAAACCCCTGATCGGGTTCAGCGACATCACTGTCCTGCACGAGGCCGTCGCCCAGCGCCTCGGCGTCCCCACTCTCTACGGCCCGATGCCCGGCGCCGGCGTCTTCAGCACCGACGCGCCGACCGCCGAGCACCTCCGCCGCAC
Source organism: Kitasatospora sp. NPDC092948 (assembly GCF_044754805.1). Classification (NCBI taxonomy): domain Bacteria; kingdom Bacillati; phylum Actinomycetota; class Actinomycetes; order Kitasatosporales; family Streptomycetaceae; genus Kitasatospora; species Kitasatospora sp. NPDC092948. The sequence goes on from NZ_JBIVPU010000011.1 coordinate 235,727, forward strand.
TCTGTTCGAGCCGGCCACCACGACCGTCCTTGCGGGCCCCGACGCCGCGACGCTGGTTCCCGGCCGCGCACACGGCGTCCTGATGGGCGGCTGCGTCTCCCTGCTTGCCGCCGACCGCGGTACCCCCGGTGCCCGCCCGTCCTTCGCCGGCGGGCTGCTCATCCTGGAGGACGTCAACGAGCAGCCCTACCAACTCGACCGAATCCTCACCCAGCTGCGACGCAGCGGAGCCCTGGAGGGAGTTGCGGGCGTGGTCCTCGGCTCCTGGGACCTGTGCGGGCCGCTCGACGGCGTACGTGCCGTGATGCTCGACCACTTCGGCGAACTCGGAGTCCCGGTCGTCTGGGAACTCGGCTTCGGCCACGCCCCGTCCTCGATCACCGTCCCGCTCGGCGTCCCCGCCACGCTGGACGCAGACGCTGCCACGCTCACGCTCGATGCGCCCGTTCTCACCGCCCCCACCGACGCGTAGGGTGGCGGGCCATGCACGCCGAAGGCACCCCCGCTGCAGCAACGTCTCCCACCGCACCGTCCGCCCGGCCGACTTCCGCCCCCGCAGCGACCGCCGTGTCCCGCGCACTCGGTCTGCTGCGTGGCCCCGGCAGCGGAACCGGCCGAGTACTCCTCGGCCTGGCCGGCCCGCCCGCCGCCGGAAAGTCCACCCTCGCCCGCCTGCTGATCGACGAGGTCAACCGCCACGAGGGCCCCGACACCGCGGCCTACCTCCCGTTGGACGGCTTCCACCTCTCCAACGCCCAGCTCGACCGCCTCGACCTGCGCTCCCGCAAGGGCGCCCCCGAGACCTTCGACGCCCGCGGCTACCTCGCCCTTGTCCAGCGCGTCGCCGCCGACCGCTTCCACGACATCTACGTGCCCGACTTCGACCGCACGCTGGACGAACCCGTCGCCGCCCGCCACCTGATCCGCCCCTGCACCCGCCTGGTCGTCACCGAAGGCAACTACCTCGCCTCGCCCACCACCCCCTGGAAGGACGCCCGGGCGCTGCTGCGCGAGCTCTGGTACGTCGACGCCGACCCCGTCGCCCGGGACGCCCGCCTACTCGCCCGCCACACCGCCGGCGGTCAGGACCGCCCCACCGCACGCCACCGGATCGACACCAACGACCAGCCCAACGCGGCTCACGTGGAGAACACCCGGCCAACCTGCGACTGGGTGGTCCGTACGGACGCGTTTGCACCTGCCCACCGATCGGCGTAGTGTTACCTAGTCGCTCGGCAGGGAGCACCGGACACGCATCTGCGTGGACGGTCCCGGGGCGGCCAATCCTCAAGAACCACCCAGTTGATCCGTGACGGGTCGCGTCCTTTTCGCGTCTCCGTTCGTATTTGCTGTGCGCGTTTTCGGAGATTGCGGCGGATTCGCTTTTCGGAGCGGGGATCGGCTAGAGTTTGAAACGTCGGACAGGCCGTCAGGTCGCAGAAGACGAAAGCGAGTCGGATCGAAACTCCGGAAAACGGAGCGGAAAACATCTGATAAGCTGGAAACACGAAAGAACGAAGCGCCCGGAGGGCCGGTCGGAAGGCCGCCTGAAGGAAGTGTCCGTTCCTTGAGAACTCAACAGCGTGCCAAAAGTCAACGCCAGATATGTTGACATCCCCGGCCGGTCCTCTGGATCGGTTGGAG
>NZ_JBIVPU010000012.1:0-196396 GCF_044754805.1 Kitasatospora sp. NPDC092948
CGCCGGTCTCCTCCGGAGCCGCGCCGCGCCGCCGCTACGCGGCGGGCGCTGCTTCGCCACTCCGTGGCGAAGTGCGGGAGGGTGGCTGCGCTCCTCCGGAGCGCGGTGGTGGTGGGTGGGGTTCGGCCGGCCTTTTGGGGGTGGAGGGTGGCGTTTTGGCTGGTCAGAGGGTTGATGGTGGCGCGCTCCGCGCTTGGGTGATGGGTGGGAGTCGTCATGAGTCGAGTGTAGCGGGTCCGAGGGTGGGTGGTGGGATTCTGACTCATTGACGGTATGTCAAGTTTTTGTGACATATCGTCAGTTTTTAGTGGTCTAGACATTTAAGGTTTAGACCACTCAGATTGGACTGGACCACATAGCGAAACTGTCATGCACGCGACCTAAACCGCCCCTTCCGGAGGCATGGACTGGACCTCATTTCACGCGTGACATGTACGCGACTAATGGGGTGGAGAACGCTCCTCGCCGTTCCGTACCACACCACCGACCCTCCGGACCGGACACCGCCCCACGGCCAGACCCAGCCGACTGCCCGGCTGGCCGACGCGACAGCGCCACTGCTGGGCCACAACCCCAACCCGCCGAACACCACGACCCACACTCACCCCGCCAATACACCCGGCGGGGGCGGGGGTCCGGAGGAGCCCCCGCCGGCACCCCGCGCGCCGAAGGCTCTCCCGTCGCTTCGGGAGTAACGTGACGAGAAGTGGCAGAGGCCGTGCGCGGCACTGCCGGATCGAGCGAAGCTCGATGCCCCCGGTGGTGGGTGAACCCGCCGGCTGAGGCCAGGCCCGGTATCAGATTGTGCGCAGACTCGGCGTTTCTGCTGGTCAGAGCATTTTCAGGTCCCAAAGTGTGTCGGGCACGGTAGACGTTACTGACGAGTAACGCACCTTCTCCGCAGACAGATCGCTCTCCGAGTGTCAGGTGTAGCGACAAATGATCTTGTAAAAGTGTCGCCACACCTGACAAATGTGTCGCGGTGTCTGACACTTGGAGGGTCCTCTGGGTACGTTGGGTCTGCCGGCTTGCTCAACGGGTGCGGGGGCGACGGTGCAAGGGCCCCAATGTCGTGCTGGGCCGGACATTGAGACGACGAAGTGCCGGATACCGCGACACATCTGTCAGCTACCGCGACATTTAGACTTCTCGCGCTACTGTCAGCACGTCCCGCCGTCGATCAGGAGGTCCACCGAGCATGGGCAGGGAAGCCGAGGCGGGTCGCCGGAACCGCAGCAAGTTGACGGCGGTACCGAATCTGCCCGAGGAGCCCCCCGGCGCACCAAGTCGGCGTCAGGCGTTCCGCGGCAAGCGTACGAAGGCGGTCAAGCTCGATCAGCCCAGCCTCGACGACGTCGCACGGGCCCACCCAGGGCGCAGCCTTACGCTCGGCAAGGAGCGGAAGGCCCTCCAGTTCTACGGCACCCCCGAGGAGCCGAACGCCTTCGCGATGGACTCGCTTGAGTTCCTCTTCATCGTGGCGCAGTACTACCGAGGGAACACGCCCCTGCGGTTGATCATGATTCTGATCGCCAACCAGAAGGCGGGCGGGCCGATCGAGCTGACCCAGGAGCGAATGGCGGAGATCCTGGATGTGCACCGTACGCAGGTCAACGAGACACTCGCGGAGCTGATGGAACTCGGCATCGTCATGATGCTCGCGCGTGGGCGGTATCGGATCAACCCGGTGTACAGCTGGCGCGGGGCGCAGTTGGTCCGCAACGCCGACGGCACCTCGGAGTACACCGAGGTGGAACAGAGCGACGTGCTCAGGGAGATCTGGGACAGTGGTCTGCCTGAGCAGGTGAAGTATCCCTCGCTAGACTCTCTCAAGGACGCAATCGAGCAGGACAAGAAGGCACGCGCAGCGAAGCGCCGCCAGCGCCAGGAAGAGCGTCGGGCGGCTGAGAAACGGGCCAAGGTCGGGCAGACTGAGACCCTGTTCGACGACATCGACGCGGACCAGGAGTGATGACCATGGCGGCGCAGGCAGCGCAAGCGGTGCAAGAGCCTGAAGCACTCTTCACGGCCGTGAACTTCAACGGACTGATCGCCGAACTCAACCTTCCGGTGCAGGCGTATCGGGTCCTGATGATGCTCCAGGAGCACCAGGATCCGGGCGGGCAGATCGTCATCGCTCAGGAGCGACTCGGAAAGCTCCTCGGCGTCAGCCGGTCGAGCGTGACTTCGGCCTTGGCCGCGCTGGACACCGCGTTCCTGGTTCACATGAAGTCGTACGGTGTCTACCAGCTCAATCCCATGATCGCCGGCTACCGCACACCTGGCGATGCTTGGGACGCCATCGAAGCCATGGCAGACGAGATGCGCCTTGACGACGACGACTTCGTGAAGCTCTATCGGGAGCGAGTGAAGAAGGAGGAATCCGCGCGCAACAACCGGCGCCGGCGCTCCATCCTTCGGCCGGTCAGCTCAGGACTCTCTGCCGTCAGCTGAGCTTCCGCATCCGAGCCGAAGGGCTCTCCGGGTCACCCGTTCATGATGGGGTTGGGCTGCCTGAGCAGGCGGCCCAACCCCATCCTCGTTCGCGCCTTCGGCCCAGCAGTGTCGCTCCCCGTACGACACAACTCCCTTGGTTTGTCGCGGTATCTGACACATCTGTCGCAGTACCTCACACTCGGGCCGTTGCTCCGTCCGGGCGGCGGCCAGGTTCGGAGCCAGCATGCGGCGGGCACAGCCTTGGGCATGACGACACCCACCCGGCGCCGCCGCCGTGCGGACACCCCCGCCACCTCTCCCGTCAGGGCCACCCGGCCGCCAGCTCCCACACGACCGTTCGGCGGCGGGTGCTGCCGGACTTGGTCGAGTGAGCGTCTCTCCCCCGGAGGCACGGTCGTGCGCACCACCTGGCACGAACCGGCCTGCACGACCTGGGGCTGACGGCGACCGCCGTCGTGGGCGACACCAGGTGTCCGGTTTGCCTCCGGGGCGATTTTCGACACCGGCATCCAGCTGGCGTGTACTTCGTCTCTCCGGCTCGTTGTACCTGGCGATCTCGATCTCCGACCGGCGAGGCACGGCATGCCATTCGAGTTGGTTCACCCCTCCTTCCGGACCGGGCTGCACGCCCAGTGGTCCGTGGTCTTCGACCTGCTCGAGATCCCCTGGACCTATGAGCCGGTCACCTTCACCGCCGACGACGGCCGCAACTTCACCCCAGCCTTCTGGCTCCCCCGCGAGCGCCTATGGCTGGACGCTCACGAGAGCGAGGCTGACTACCATGCCGTCGGCTGGCTCGGCTGGTGGCGAAGGTTCGCCGCAGCCTGCGCGGAGGCACCGTACGACGAGGCCGACCAGGACCTGCACCCGGCGGAGTGGACCGCTGCCGTCAAGATCCCCGACGAGTGGCACGGCACCGCTCTCCTCGCCCTCGGCCCCATCCCTGCACGCTCCTACAACCACCCCGACGACCTATGGCACGCCCACCCCGCTGGCGGCATGTACGTCCACGACGACGACCACTACCAGTGGGTGATCTGCCCCGCCTGCACCCGCCCGAACGTCGCCGCCTTCGGCGATCCGGCTGAACTCCCCTGCGGCTGCGTCGCCGACGGCGGCAGCAGCCCCCACGCGGTCGACCCCTGGCTGGTCGACGCCTGCACCGCCGCCAAATTCGAACAAGTCCACCCCACCGCCGACCTCCCCCTCGCCGGAAGATGGCCCGCCGGCCACCAGGTGTTCCGCAACGCCCTGGTCCGTCGGGCCGGTGCTGCCCTGGCCGCGGAGCGGTGCACTCGGACCTGCCGCTCCCTCACCCAGGCCCTGCGCGACGAAGCTCCCGCCGATGCCTGGATCGAGGCCGGCCCCGGCGACACCCTCTGCAGCAGCTGCCCCGGCTTCGTGTGTACGGCCTGCGGCGAGCGCCCCGCCCCGGCCGACGGGGCGCAGTGCCGGGTCTGCGATCCGGTGTCCCTGCTGACGGACGCTCACGCCCGCCGGCACCTCAACGACCTGGCCACCGAGCTGGGCCGGCTGCTCCACCAGCCGCTACGGGTGATCCATCGCCGACCCGTCGACGATGGTGATCCCCTCGCCCGTGCTGCGCGAGGAGGAGATCGCCCTCCTCGACCTGGCGGGTGCCCCCGGGAGGAGGTGGCCCGCCGCGTCGGCCTGCTGAGCAAGGCCGTCGGCGAGCCGATCCCGTTCGTCCAGATCCGGATCAACGAGTCGGTCGGCGCCCCGACCCGCGGAGACATGGACCAGGACCAAGCCCGCAACGCGCTCCGCCAGGTCCAGCAGTGGCTGCGCAGCCCGGGCACCTACCACCGGCCCGTGGCCGAGGCCGTCCAGGAACCGCCCTCGGAGTGGGTGCCCGGCGTCCTGCCCGCCCCAGCTGCGACCCGTGCCGCGGCCGACAGCTCGACGTGCGACCTGTGCGCCGATCCGATCCCCCACGGTGAGCTACTCGGCCGGCTTCCGCGCCCGCGCTACCAGCAAGGCGTGCCTCTGGGCTGGCTCTGCGGCCACTGCCTCACCGACCGCAGGATCAAGCCCCGCCGCCGGGACCTGATCCTGCGAATCTTCCACGCCACGTTCCTCGGCAGTGGAATCCGCTTCAACCTCTACGAGGCCGAGGAGCTGGCCACCTGGCTGGAGGAGACCTTCGGCCCAGACATTGGACGGGCGCCGGCCGATGCCCAGGAGTTGGTCGGCATCATCGCCAGGCTCCGCGAAGTCGTAGCCGCCGAACACGGCACCATGCTCTGCGGGCCTCCGCCGAGCACGGGGCCGCCCTGGAGTTGGAGGAAGTCCTCGACGCCGTCGCCCAGCACTTCCAGGAGTGGAGCAGCGGCGGGCCCACCGCGGCCGGCTCCCGGTGGGCCGGCCGCCGCGAGATCCTGCTCCAGACCCCGCACCCCACCCTCCTCTCCGCTCGGGGCGGGCCGTTCGCACTCTGACGCGATGCCGCTCGTGCAGCGGCCCCGGGGCTGGCGGAGCAGCCTCTCTTCAGTTCGGCCGGTAGGGTGATTCCGCCTCTCCAACGCAGGACCTGACACAGCTTCTACTCTGCCCTTGGAGGATCAGTCGCCGGCCGAGCGCCAGCAGCTGACCGAATAGCCCGGCTCCCAGAAACGCGAGCGCGATGAGCGAAAACACAGCCGCTGCCCCGAAACCCCGCGGTCCCATCGACATCAATGCTTCCCTGATCACCAGGCGGGATCTGTCGTCCGGCGAGCGGGAAGTACTGCTGTGCCTCATTGGGTCCGCCCCGTTCGACCCTGCCCTTCCCTGGGTTCAGAGAGCGCTGAGGGGGCTTCGGAAGAAGGGCCTCGTCGTGAAGACCCCGCACGGCTACCGCGTCACCCCGAAAGTGGCCCTCTGACTTCCGCGTCGGCCAGGGGGCCGCATCGGCTTCTGGACGCGCGGCGAGCGACGCTGAAGCCGCCCGGTGCGGGCCCTCCCCGCTCCGCCGGGGCGCTGCGTCCCACCACGATCGGGTGACGCACCGGTCGCCGTCGCCGTACCTGGTGGTGCGTCAGGATGGCGCCGTGAGCACCGGCCTGTACGGGTGAGCTCCCGCAGGACCGGCTGGCGGGATTCGGCAGCAGCGCGATCGGTATCGCCGCCTTCACGGAAGTCGCCGTCTCCCCCCGGCCGGCGCCCCTACGATCTTGTCCATGAGTACCCGGACCAGGTACTGGCCGTGCCCCCGGTGCGCCGCGGCCCCGACATCCGACTGCCGCACGGCTGCCGGAACCGCGCGCTTTCCGCACTGGCGTCGGTGGAGGCTGGCCCGCAGCAGGGCGGTGGTGGAGAACTGGGTGGCGCAGTCCTCGGACTTCGAGCGGCTGCTGCACACGGTCGATGTCGCGATCGCCGGCGGACGGGAGGGGCCGGCCGTCCCGGCGGAGGCGGTGGGCGGGCGGCTGCGTGCCCTGCACAACCTGCGGACCCTGCAGGAGTACATCGCGCGGTGGCTGACGGCGCTGGACAGCGAGTACGCGGACACCGCGCCGCTGGCCGCCGGGGCCCGCCGGACGGTCGAGGACCTCGACGCCGCCACCTCCGTGCTGCGCGAGATCCTGCAGGGCCTGCCGGTGGACCGCGACTCGCTTCCCGCCGACCGCGCTCCCACCGTTGCCGAGCTCGTCGCGGCGCGCACCCGCGGGGACATCCTGGCCGCCGAGTCCGCCTTCGCGCAGCGCCTGGCCCTGGCCCACGACCGCTCCCCGGTCACCACCCGCTGGAGCGTCACCACCGGAGCGAACCGCGCCTTCGAAGCCGTCTCGGAGCACGGCGTCCGCGTCCGCGCCCGGGCGGTGCTGCCCGCCGCCCTCGAAGCCGAACTCGCCCGCTGGAGCTGCCCGCCGTCCCCGCCCGAGGCCCGCTACCCCGCAGGCCGCCCCGTCCTGCTGCCGGCGCAGCTCGCCCTGACCTCCGAGGAGCGGGACTCGGCACCCTCTCCCTGGGACTTCGAGCACGCCGACCTTGCCCATGACGACTACGGCCGCGACGGCCAGGCCGACCTGGTCGCCGCCGCCCTCTTGCGCCTGCGGGAGCACCTCGCCCCGGCGGAGGTTCCCGCGTTCTTCGCCGAGCGCTGCGCCGTGCTGAACACCACGGCGGCGCAGCTGCCCGACCTGCTGCCCGACCCCGACGGTCTGGAGGAGCCGTACGTGCTCGCGGGCGGCTACACCTGGGTCGACCCGGCGTCGGTCGTACGCACCGCCGACCCGGCGGCATGGGGGACGATCGCCCGCGACGGCGAGCGGGCCGGCTCGGCCTGGATCCCGAACGCGATCCGCGAGTGGCTGGCCTGCGACGACGTCCCCGCGCTGCTCCGGGAAGCCATGACCGGGTCCTCGCCCGTCCAACTCCGGCGCCTGGACGGGCCCACCGGCCCGCTGTACACCTCGCACATGGACGGCACCCACCGCCTGCACCTGTGGCGTGTCCTGAAGCTGCCGGGCCTGTACGCCTGGGTCGAGTCCACCGCCCTGCCCCGGCGGCTGATGCCGTACGCGGTCTGCGGCAACGATGCCGGGCGCGGCACCCCCGAGCAGGTTGCCCGGATCTGGGAAGGTCTGCACGACAAAGGCCTGCTCCACGGCGAACTCACCCAACCCGGCGAGCCGTTCGGCATGCTGGAACTCCACGCCGTCCCGGCGCTGTGGCTGCTCTACCCGCCCGCCCTCGCCGCCGCCTACGGGCGCCGCTATTCCGAGGTCTACCCGGGTTCCTGGCAGCGCGTTGGAATCCCGGCCGACGCATTCACCTCGGAAGAGTCCTGGACCGCCTGGTCGACCGGCTGACCGCTCCCCGTCGTCGCGGCTGCGGGGCAGGCCCGAAACTGGACGCGGGCGGTGCCGGATGCGATCGACGCCGGCGGCGTGCTCCTGGCCGTAAACGTGGACCGCGCAGACGTCCCGGAGTTCGGGGCGGACGCGGCCGGGGGGCCGTGCGCGGGAATCTGCCAGATCCGGCCCGCTTTCCTGGTCAGGCCGGTTCGAAGAAGTTCACCGTGTAGCCCTCGGATTCCAGGTAGGCACCCGCCGCGCGCATCCGGCCGGCCGCGGCGCCCTCGAACGGGACGAAGGCATAATCGACCACGCCCCGGACCGGCGGGAACAGCTCCGCTCCGGGCACCGGGGCCAAGGGCGTCCTCCACAGCGGCTTGACCGACGCGCGACCGTCCGGCAGCACCCCTGCGCGGGCCTCGGTGTAGGGGAATCGGTGCAGTACGTGCCCGGTCGCGGTGGCGGTCAGGATGTTCAGGCAGGGCCACACTCCGAACGGGGCCAGGTCGCAAGCGGTCGCGATGTCGTGTGTCTCCCAGACGAGCAACAGTTCGTCCGCCTCGGCCGCCGCCACCAGTGTGGACATCTCCCCCAGCGCGGTGAGCGCGTCCTCGCCAACGTGCATCGGCCTCACCTGCACGCGGGCGACCAGCCGGCTCCCGTCCACGACGTACAGGTGCGGAACGGTCGTGAAACCCTGCTCGCACATGGCGGCATGGCTGTTCTTCGACACTTCCACAAGCCCGTTGAACACCTCGGCGTCCACCCGCACTCCTCTGCTCTGCCCCTTGGACTTCGACGGGTTCCTACCCTGTCTGCCCGGGGCCCGGCAGCGCCAGGCGGTGGGCATGGCTTGCCCTGAACGTGTGAGCGCGTGGGCCCGCTCCTGCTTCGAACGGGTCGGTTTACACCCGCCCGTCCTTGGTGAGAGGACTCGACTCGACCACGGGCGACAGGTGATCAGAGACGGTCCCATCCGGACGGGTTCCGCCGGCACCGCCACGACGCGAGAGCGCGGCGGGCCGGGGCACCCCTAGGTGCGAGCGGTGAACGCCGCCCGGTTCTCCTGCGCCATGGCCAGTTCGCGCGCGGCGCTGTCGCCGCTCCAGCGCAGGTCGCGCAGCATCAACTCCCGGTGCCCGTCGGCGCTGGCCAGCATCATGACACAGCCGGAGCGGTCGCTGCCCAGACCGAAGAGGTCGGTGTCGGGTTCGTGGCAGTGGCAATGGCGGCGGGAGACACCAAGGTCGAGTCCGACCAGCGGGTGTGTGAACAGTTCCAGGAGACGGTCGTGGCCCGGGACGTTGACGACTTCGAGCTTCCACGTCCAGCCCGGTCGACCCGGGTCGGACCACACGTCGCTGCCGCCGTACCCGCCCTTGTAGGAGGTGGCGTGGATACGGCGCAGCAGGGCGCTGCTGAAGTGAGGGTCGCGGCGCAGGGCTGCGCGCCACTGTTCGATGTCGCGTTCGGCGGCGCAGGTGGAGGATGTGCGGAAGCAGGGGTGCTCGCCCTGGGCGTGGGCCTCGTCGGCGACGGCGCAGGCGGCGAGTTCCCACCAGTGGATGGGGAAGCCGGCGAGCTTGAGTCGGGTGCCGGTGCCGAGTTGGGTCAGCAGGACGTGGTTGTTGGTCGTGGTGTAGCGCAGTCCGCCGACCCCGTAGACCTCGTTGCCCGGTCCCGGGTCGACCGGGAGGAGGGCCTGGGCCCAGTGTCGGATCGCGAACGGTTCGGGCTCCAGCTTCATGGTCAGCAGGTTGTTCTGCGGGTGGAGGGACTTGATGCCCATCGGGTACGTGGAGATGGTCGACAGCCCCCGGCCGCGGTGCAGGACGGTTGCTTCCAGGCGGGCCTGGGCGAGGGTGGACGCGGCGGGAACGATCGGCCGACCCGGTTCCCAGGCCGCCATCCGCCTCAGCGCGGTTTCGTACTTCTCTCCCGTGACCCGTCCGCGCAGTTTGGCCAGAGGCTGGAGTCGGGTGTTCACGTTGGGCATTGCCGGTCCCGGTTCCGCGCGCCGCTGGCCCCGGCGGCGACGCGCTGCTTCAGCGGGTCGACATGATCGTGCGTTGTTCTGCCAGAGTGCGGTGGCTTGGGACCGAATTCGGCTGGCCGGGGCCGTGTGGGAGCCGACGGTCGGGCGCTCTGAACTACCCGCGTCCACTACAGCAGCTCGGTGTGCGGAAGCGCGGTGGGACGCGCCGAGGAGCGAAGGTCGGCCGACGGTGGGGCGGCCGGGGCACGGGGCCGGAGCGAACGGCGGGGCACCGCACCCCGCACACCTGCGCGAGCAGCCGGTTGAGGGTGGTGGAGTGCCGGACGTGCGTCCAGTTCAGCCACGCCGCGGGCGGGTCGCTGGCCCCTCGACGCCATACGCGCGGAATGTCACGAGGCCGGCGGCGTCGCCGCCGGCCTCGTCCGTGGTCCTGCGCCAACAGGATTCCCCACGGCAGAGCACCTGGTCCGGATCGAGACTCAAGGTGTTGCCGCCATTGTGGTTGAGGCTCTGGCCGGTTGACAATCTGAGTGAACAGCCGTGAACAAGGTCTGAAAAACAAGACTTTGACCTGCAGAACTACGCTGGCCGGGAGTTTTTCACTGCGCTCTGCTCCTGGCCGAGGCTCAATCTTCGGTGACACGAATCCGCTTCGAACGCGCGTGGGTCCACGCCCGGGCCCGACACGGCTGTCTCAGGGACCGCCTTCGGCCGGCGCGCAACGGCACCGTCCGCCGGCCGCGTTGTCATGCGCCTCGCCGATCACCACCCGCGTCGCGGCACTACAGCGGCAGGTACCAGCTCGGCCCGCCCTCGCTGCCGAGCCACACCCGCTGCCCGTCGCCGGTGATCGTGATGCCGAACTCCTCCTGGTGCGGCGCGCCCGCGTCCTGCCACGCCACCATCGCCCGCTCCACTTGGTCCCACAGGCGCAGCGGGCCGCGTTGGGTGGCGGTCCAGCCGCCGTGGCTGTCGGGGCGGGTGCGGGCGTGGGAGCCGGTGGCGTGGTCGATGAGGATCTGCTGGTCGCCGGCGGTGATGCGTTCGGCGGAGGGGGCGGCGAGTTGGGCGACCCAGGTGCCGGTCCAGGTGGTGATGGCGGCGGGGTCGATGCGGGTGGGGCGTTCGTCGCCGGGCAGCAGGGTGGGGTTCTGGCGTGGGAGCCGGTCGTGGGGGCGGGCGATCATGAAGCTGGTGTGGCCGGGGAGGAAGCGGCCGGTGGCTTCTCCGGGCTCGGTGACGGTCAGCAGGGCGAGGGCGTAGCCGAACTGCCAGCCGGAGAGGGTGACGAGGATTTTTCCGCCGGGTGTGACCTGGTGCAGCCAGGTGTAGGGCACGGTGCGCACGGCGCAGGTCGCGATCAGCCGGTCGTAGGGCGCCAGGGGTCTGTGGCCGGCCAGGCCGTCGCCGACGATCAGGTGCGGGGTGCAGCCGGCGGTCTTGAGCGAGGCGGCGGCGCGGGCGGCGACGGCGGGGTCGACTTCGACGCTGACGATGTTCTCCTCGCCGAGGCGGTGGGCGCCCAGGGCGGTCGAGTAGCCGGTGCCGGTGCCGACTTCCAGGATCCGGTGGCCTGTGTGGACGTCGAGCTGCTGCCACATGCGCAGCACCAGGGACGGCAAGGTGGACGACGACGACGGGGATCCGGTGACCGGCGCGTCGGTGTCGTCGGGGTGGGTGTGCCCGTCGAGCTGGGTGATGAGGGTCTGGTTGGTGTAGACGGCCTCCAGCCAGCCGTCGTTGCCGTCGCGGACCGGTTCGTAGGCGGTGGGGAAGGATCCGGGGACCTCGCGGAAGTAACTGCCGACGAAGGCCTCGCGCGGCACCGCTTCCGCGGCCGCGCGCCAGCGCGGGTCGGTGAGGCCCTCCTCGGCAGCGAGCCGGCGGACGAGGGCGGCGCGCAGGTCCGCGGCGGTGGAGGTCATGCGGCGTGGCCCTTCTGGAGCTCGTCGGCGATCGCCGTGGCGATCGCGCCGGTGGTCGGGGGCGGGAGGAACGCCCATTGCCCGTTGGGATTGCACTCGAGGAAGGACCACGCGCCGGAGACGTCGACCGCGAAGTCGAACGCACCGAACACGAGGTGGAACTCGGCAAGGAATCGGGCCACGGAGGCGCGCACCGAGGCGGGCACGGCGAGCGGAGTACAGGTGATCAGGTCCTGGCGGCGGCGCCAGTCCAGGTCGGGGCTGTCGATCCGGACCGCGAACAGCTGCTCCCCCACGGCGGTGAGGCGCACGTCGAACGCCTTGTCGACCTTCGCCTGGAACAGATGTGGGCAGGCCGCCACGGCGTCGGTGATCTCGTGCGGGCGGACCTCGCCGACCCACGCCTGCAGGGCCCGACCCCCCTCGTCGTGGTAGGGGGCGTTCCACAGGGGCTTGTAGACCGCCCCGGCCGGCTGCTCGGCGCAGAACGCGCGGGCCTGTTCCGGGTCGGTGGTCACGATCGTGTCGGGGACGGCGAAGCCCGCCGCGAGTGCCGTGCCGAGCTGGGCGGGCTTGTGCTCGGCGGCCCGGATCCGCCACGGATGGTTCACATAGTGGGCGCCGGGCAGCGCCGCAAGGACGCCGCCGACGCCCCACTGCGCCTGGGCGCGGGCGAAGTCGGCGTCCTGCCCGTCCATGCCGGCCGGAGCGCCCCAGTTCGAGGGCCGGCGGTACCAGACCGCGCGGACACGGTCGAGGTCGAGCGTGCGACTGGCCGTGGCGAGGACACCGCGCCTGCGGTCCGCCGCGTACCGGGCGGTCAGTTTGGCGCCCCGGTGGAGATCTGCGCCGGCGTCGACGCGAACGACCGGCACTCGCCGGTCGGTCAGGTGCCGCAGCACCAGGTCGGCCGTCGGATCGTAGTCGCAGGTCAGGACCAGAACCGCGTCGTGTCTGGTCACTCGCCACTCTGGTCCTGGTCGTTGGAGGTCACGCTGTCCACGTCGGTCGGCTGGGCCTGGCCGCCGCTCTGGCCGTCCCCGCCGCCGCCACCGGTGCTGGTCGGGACGGTCTGGTCGGTGCTGGTGCCGTGCTTGCCCATCTCGACAGTGCGGCCCTGTTCGTCGTGGAAGACCGCGATTTGGGTGTCCGGGTCGATGACCGGCGTCAGCACCTGGCAGGGCGACGCCTCGGAGTAGGGGCGCATCCGAGTGGCGCCCCATGGAATGGAGACGGTGTCCGGCATCCTGATCTCTCCTCTTGCGTGTGACGCTGGCGAGACAAGTGGTAACCGCTGGTAATCATGCCGGTATTCGGGCACGGCCGGGAGGCGTTTCAGCGAATCGGACGAGGAAGCATCGCCGACGGCCCGGCGAGGTGCGCTTCGACGCGCTCCTGCGGGCACCGCGTGCAGGCCAGACCGGAGCGACCAGCGTGGCGAACGCGATCGGGAACTCCGGCCAGGCCGTGCCCGCTCGGCAGCGAAGGTGGCCATCGGGGCCGCCAGCCCGGTGCAGGCCTGTTCACCACCTTGGGAAGCGGTCACACTGGGGCCATGGCTTTCGATCTTCCCCGGTCAGCAGCGGCACCTGGGGTGATGCTGCTGAACCCGGCCGCCATCGACCCGATGGCGCTGCGCGGGCGGATGCTGCTGGCCACCGGTCGACGCGACGGCATGGCCGGGCAGCTCGTCATGGCGGTTGTTGTTGCGCTGCTCGGCTACGGAGCTGCTGGGTCGGTACTCGACTTCGTCCGAGATCGGTAGCGCCCATAATCTGCGAGGGCCCGGCCAGCCCCTGGACAGGATGCTCTGGGCCGGGGGCGCCGCCGGGCCGGTCTGCTCAGCGTCCGGGGCGGGTGGCCGCCAGGCCGACGGCCAGGCGGTCGGCGTGGAGGGCGCGGGCGGCCTCGCGCTCGCGGCGAACGAACTGCGTGGTCGTGTGCACCGCGCCGAGGAGGACGGGGATCAGGACGAGGTCGAGGAGGTGGGTGCTGCGCTGGACGGCTTGGCCAGGCGGGGTGGCGAGCGCGGGGCCCACAACGACGGTGAGCATCAGGGTGAAGGCGGCGGCGGCCCAGAGGGCGCCGATCTTCCAGGGCGAGATGAGACGGCGCCGGAGCGGCAGTCCCTGAGCGGCGCGCAGGACGTCCTCCTCGCGGTGTTCGAGCGTCCGGTAGCGAGCGGCGGCCACGGCCAGAGTCGGTGGAGTGATCAACCAGAGCAGGATTGACGCCAGGACGACGGCGTTGTTGCCCGGCATGGAGGCCCAGGCGGCGATCACCGGCAGCAGCCACGCCGAGACGACCGCCCAGGAGACAAGTCGGCTCGAGCGGGGGACATCGAGTGCCGGCTGCCGCAGGGTGCGCAGGTGGCGCCAGGTCACCGGCAGGGGAAACAACAGGATCATGGCGGTCATCACTACGGCGCTGCCCACATCGCCCCCTCGTCAACACGGCCCGGTCCGGCCGAAGTGGTCAGCTTGCCACGAAGAGGCCCCGGGACGCGGGCAGTGCGTCAAAGCCGGGTTGACTGTGTATCAGTGGCTGGCCATGGATGAGGCAGCGGCCCCGCGAATCGCGACCTGCCAGTCTCCCGGGGCCATCTGCATCGCCGCATCCGCGAGACGCCGGGCGGAATCGGTCTTGAGCGCCGCCCGGCAACGGCCGATCTTGCCTTGGACGGCGCTGTGTCCCTGGGCCCGGTACTCGACCGCCCGGACCAGGCAGTCGAGCCTGTCGGCGTCGTGCGCGCACCGTGTCTCGGGCGTGAGGTCGTCCTCGTGCTCGTCGACGGCGCCGGCCAGCACGTCGCGGACTTCCGGGTGCGCGGCGGCGACCTGGTCCGCCGTCACCGTGCGGGGGTCGGCAGCGGAGACGTAGCGGCGGGTAAGGGGGGTGAGGTCCCCGATCCGGGCTTCGTGCAGGTCGTGGAGCGTGCACAGCAGCGCGGTGCGGGCCGGGTCGGCGCTTTCCATGGCGGCCAGGACGATGCCGACAACGGCGGCGCGGTGGCTGTGCTCGGCCACGGTCTCGGCGTTGCGGATCCCGTCGTAGCTCCAGCCGCACGGACCACCCGTGTGCAAGACCCGCCTCGTCTAGCTGCTCCGGAGATTGCCTTACCCCCGTCACGGCGGCCCCTGCCCGCGGTCGTCGGGCAGGGGATGTAGCCAGCGGGCCGGGACAGTCATCGGGGTGGGGCTCATCAGGTCGACCTTCGCGCCGGTGAGGTCGGTGAGCGAGCCGTCCACCACGTAGCCGACCCCGGCCGGCAGGCCGAGCTCCTCGGCCTGGTCGTCGGTCAGCAGCACCCGCACTCCAGAGTGCGGCTTCACGATCAACCCGGCCACCATGTGCTCGCGCTCCGGCTCCGGCAGAGCGGTGACGGTCAGCTCGAACTCGGTGCCGGAGCTGATGAACCGCCGCCAGTGCATAAGCACGCTCGCCATGGTGTCCCCGGGTGGGTACCGGTCGTACGGCAGATGCTGCGGCACCCGCACCAGGTAGCTCTCCCCAATCCGAATCCCGGCCGTCTTCACCACGGCCACCTCCTCGCCGCTCCCGTCTCCTTCCAGCATCCCGCTGTCGGCCCACAGCGGTGGGCCGATCGCCAGGTGGTGGTCACGGTCGCAGTCGCGGGCCCGAGACTGGTCCGGGCGTGAGCCACCTCTGCCGTCCACGTGCCCACTCTTTGTGTTTTCCCGGGACGACTGGGACATCCTCGGCTACCAGCCCGCCGAACGCTGCCCGGTACCGACGTCGGCCCGGTTACCGACTGCTCGCCGGGCGGTGCCTTCGCCGAGCGGTGAACGGCTCCGTCCCGGGTTGACGGCGCGTCCCGATCACCACCCGGCCGACCGAGCTCAACGCCTTGTAGGGCTGCTGACAGAACGGCCGTTGGCGTGCCGCTCGGCCCGTTTCACCCTTCTCCGGGAAAGAGCAGCTCCTGCACGCCGACCGCCGCTGCCTCCCGCCGGTTCAACGCTTGATTCAGGAGATCCTCCGCCTCGTGCAGGTAGTCGGTGACCTGCTGCGCGTGGTGCTCTTCCTCTGCCTGGTTGGTGCTGTCCGCCCGTGACCGGAATCGGATCGCCTCGTCGGCGGCGTCCAGCAGCTTCGCCACGGCCGCCGCGAACCCTTCTTCCATCCGCCCGCCGGTGTCCAGGGCCACAGCGCCGGGCGGGGCGAAGTCTTCGGCGAGTACCGCCAGGTGGCCGTCGGCCCGGCCCAGGTGGCGCAGCACTGCGGCCTGGTGGTCCTCGGGC
This sequence comes from Kitasatospora sp. NPDC092948, assembly GCF_044754805.1. Classification (NCBI taxonomy): domain Bacteria; kingdom Bacillati; phylum Actinomycetota; class Actinomycetes; order Kitasatosporales; family Streptomycetaceae; genus Kitasatospora; species Kitasatospora sp. NPDC092948. The sequence continues at coordinate 15,440 of NZ_JBIVPU010000012.1, forward strand.
ACGGGCCAGGCCAGTGGCTTGGTTCGCTCGGAGATCTCGATTGCGGTGTGCGGGCTGACGGCGGCCAGCAGGTTGTAGCTGGCGTGATCGGCCGCACGGCCGAGGTGAGCGGCGAGCAGGCCGGCCCACACCTCGCCGTCCTCGTGCTCCAGGGCGGGCGGGATATCGACGCCCAACGCCCTGAGAGCTTCGCGTAGTTGACCTTCAGTCGGGTTCAAGTTCGTGTACACGGCGCGATTGTCCCCCGGACCGGCCGTCAGGGAGAGCGCGTTCACCTGATCGGGTGGCGTCCGTTCGGGACGATGTACGGGCGCAGCAGGACGGCCAATCCCATGGTGACGCCGAAGGCGCCGGGCCCAGCGAGGCCCAGAACCACCAGGCGGGCGGTTCCGGTGAGGAGGTTCTCGGCGATCAGCATCATGCCGATGGCCAGTGCCACTCCGCTGGCGAGCAGCAGGGCGAGCCGGGCGCCGACCGGCAGCCAGGCGGGGCCGGGGACCTGGAGGACGGCCCGGGCGTGGACCGCGTGCCCGGCCAGATCCTTGGTCACTTCGCCGCACTGGCAGACCAGGTGGGTCACATTCTCACCGGCGAGTGCCGACGCGAGGGGATCAATCTCCCTCACCGGCCCGTGGCGTCCGTCGTCCATCGGCGGTCTGGCCATCAATCCTCCTCGGTTGTCGGTTGAGCTGTTGACCGTATCGCAGGCGTCGGCTGGGGTGCGGGGGCGGTTGCCGTGGCTCCGTTGCCCCCGCACCTGCCGGCCCTACACGCCGAATCCGGCCGCGGTGACGTAGGTGTAGCTGTCGTAGTCGAAGTCCAGCTCGTCGAGGATCTCGTCCCAGCAGATGTCGAGTGCGTTCTCGTCGCCCTCGACCCAGGCGTCGACGATGGCGTTCCACAGGTTGCCGCGGATGTTCTTCCGGCGGATCTGGATGTCCCGCTTGTATTTCTGCTCGACCTGGCTCTGGTCCACCGGGTGGATCTCGGTGCCGTTGCCGTTGCCGTTGCCGTTGTCGTTCGCGGTCGGCGCGCTACGGGCGCGGGGGAGCCGCCCGGTAGAGGGCGGGGACCTGCGCTGCCCCGCGCCGGCGGAGTCCTGCGGGGGCGCTCCAGTGCGCCAGCGGCTTGACCGTGTCGAGTACGGCGAGGAACTTCAGCTCCCCGCCGGCCGGGGCGAGGACGGGTACGGCGTAGATCCGGCCGTCGTTCTCGGACATCCACGGAGTGCCGCAGCCGACGCAGTACCAGCCCTGGCTCGTCCAGGACGTCTTCAGGCTCTCACCGTTCACCGCGCCCAGCGCGAACCGGTCGGCTCCGGCGCCGCACGGGCATCCGGCAACCGAGCGGTACAGGTCGATGTCCGGCGTCGAGTCGCGCTGCACGTTGAACCAGCCGGCCGCAACACCCCAGGGCACGGGCGAAGGCGGTGCGCTGCCGGGCGTCCGGGCGGGTGCGCCCTGCGGTCCACCGAGCGATGTGGTGGTACTCCACCCGGGCGCTGTCGGCCAGCCACTTCGCGCTCGTCGCGGCGGCGTACGGCGAGGAGTACGCCGACAACTACAGGTCGGCGCCGCAGGCAGCGGCACCGAACCTCCGGCGGGGCTAGAAGCGGCCCTCCTTGTCCAGGTTGATCAGCATGACTATCCACACGGCCGCGGCCCGCACAACGCCCAGCGCCTCAATCCGGGTCAGCTCCACGTTCTTCTGGCCGCCGCCGTGGCGCACCCACGGCATCGCGGAGCCGTAGTTGTGGAGCTGGTTGATCGCCTGGCACAGCGGGGTGCGCTCGCCTTCGGGGAACAGTCGGCGCAGCCCGGAGTTGATGTCCTTCTGTCCGGAGGCGATCTTGACCACGCCCTCCAGGGTGTTGACGGCCAGCGCGACGGCCTGGCGGTCGTCCCCGGCCTTCTGAGCGGCCAGGGCCTTGGACCAGTGGTTGCGGGCGGCGGCGTACTTCCCGGCGAGCAGGGTCAGCGGGCGCACCGTGGCGTCCTGGACATCCAGCTCCACGGCCCCCTCGTCGTCCTCGACGAAGGAGCCGTCGATCATCGCGAGCCCGATATCGGCCTCCTTGAGGATCTTGTTGACCCGCTCGTCGTAGGACGACCAGCGCCCCATGCCGTTCGAGCGCAGGGCCTGCTCCAGCAGGTCGAACACTTTGGGAGCTGGCAGCTGCTGCAGCTGTTCGTTGACCCAGTCGAATTGATCGCTGCCCCACAGGCTGGCGGGCACCGGAACGTCGAGCCAGCTGGCAAGGGTCGACACCGCCTCCTCCTCCAGGCTGTGCACGACGTCCTGAAGGACTCGGCGCAGCGCGGCCGGGGCTACCTCACGTTCGTGACCCATCGTCAAACCTCCTACTGGGAGATGCATCAGCTCTGCATTGTTGCCGAGCGGGACGTCGGCTTCAGCCCGTTTTCGCACCTCGGACCGGGGCGGCCGGGAGTGGCTGGTGCACGGCTGCGATCGGACTCCGGGTGGCCCTGGCCAGCCCGCGACGGAGGACGGCGCGCGAGCGCCTGGGCCGGAACGTGCCCGCCGCACCGGGCGGCGACCGCAGTGGTGCAAAACGACGAAGGCCCCACCCGGGTGGGCGGGGCCTGGCGGGGAGGGGTGCCGGGGTCAGACGGTGGACGCCATCGCGATGGCGTGGCGGCCGGCCGCGTTGGCCCGCTCGATCGCGCGCTGGTGCCGCTCCCTGTCTGGGCCGGAGCGGGTGGGCGCCAAGCTGATCGAGTCGGCCGCTTCGACGGCCGCGCGGTAGACCTCGACGGCCGCCGCGAACGAGTCCGTGGCCGCGCTGCTGCGGGTGGCGGTCACCTGATCGGGCGGGTTCCGCCGGCCGGGGCGACCGGTGTGCCATCGAGTGCGAGGGTGCCCATGGTGCCGCCGGATCGGATCGACGAGTTCGCATGGCCGGCGGCGTTCGGTCGGCCGATTGAGGCCTTGTTCACATGGAGGTGAGACTCCCCGGGTAGGGGCTCCCTTCTACATACGCCTGCATGTTCGCCACGATCCCGGCGATCCGGCCCGGCCCCCAGGAGGCGACGCTGGCGTTGACCGGTGCCGCGGTGGTGACGAAGTTCAGGATGAAGGCGTCCCGCAGCAGCAGGTAGGGCTCCAGGAGACGGCTTGAGTCTGCGGGCAGGGGACGCACCTTGATGTACCCGGCCAGGAACGCGCGGGCGAAGTCCTCGTAAGCGCCCGGCTCCTTCTGCGCGATCCGGTGGATGGACGAGAGCACGGTGGCGATGTCGAGCAGGAAATGGCCGGTGCCGCAGTCGTCGAAGTCGATGATGCCGATCCCGCCACTGGGCAGTGCGATCATGTTCTCTCGGTGCAGGTCTCCATGGATGCGTCCGCGGTCGTCCGGACCGCCTTCATGGAGCGCCGGGGTGATCAGCTCGGCCACCTTGCGCAGCGCAGTGGTGCCTTCGGACCCCAACTGGCTCCGGCCTGTTGGATCGGCGAGGGCGTGTCCCTTGAGCAGGATTGTCTCCGCATCCCAGACCGGCCGGTCGAACTCCGGCAACGCCACCGTGGCAGCGTTCTGGTGCAGGTGGGCCGTTGCGCTGCCCATCTCCTCGGCCACCCCGGGCCGGCGGTAGGGCGGTTCTGCGGTGCCGGGAAGCCAGTGGAGAACTGCGAGGGTTGACGGTTCGTCGTGGCCGGGGACCTCGACGGGGACGACGTAGTTGCCGTTGGTGGTGGTGACCGGCTCGGGAACGGCGACCGTGCGTGAGGCGGCCAGGCGCTCCAGCCACCGCATCTCGCTGCGCTGCTGGTGAGCAGGGCGACCGTCACGGACGGAGAGTCGGGCAACGAAGGAGCCGCTTCCAGGGGGGGTGACTCGCCAGACGGCGTTGTCCTCGTACTGCTGGACGTCCATCCGAGCGGCCGTACCGTCGAGTCCGTACTGCTCGGCCAGTGCGGCCCGGGTCAGCGCTTCGAGCTGTTCGAGCTGCACTGCATGGGGAAGTGCGGAGAACGACGACACAGGCTTCCTCGGTGGTCTGGGTGGGCAACGAGCGTAGCGCGGGCCGGCCGGAGCCTGGCCGAATCGGCACGGTGATCCACCGGATTCGGTGATTGTCTTCGGGCGGCCCGGCCGTTTGCTCGGGTGGTCAGGCATGGGCGTTCTGCTGCTGGGCATCGGTGAACGGGGAGCCGTAGGCGGCGGCAACGATCGCGAGGAAGCCATCGCGGTAGGTCTCCCACTCGTGGCGGAGCCGGTCGGCGTCCGGCTGGTGCTCGCCCCCGAACTGCTCGTCGGCGAGGACCGCCAGTACCTCGTTGGCGAACGCTTCGGTGTCATCGACCGGTACGAACGCGGCCGGAGAGATGCCGGCGCCGTCGCGGTGGCCGGGGATGTCGGTCAGTACCAGGGGCAGGCCGTGCTGCCGGGCTTCCAGGATGGAGATCGGCACCCCCTCGAAGCGGCTCATCGACACGAAGGCCCGCGCGCCGGCCAGCGCGCTGTCCACGATGTCCTTCTGCCACACGGCGCCGAGCCAGACCACGTGGTCGGTGATGCCGAGCCGGTCGGCGAGCAGGCGGAGGGGGATCGTCTGGTCCCCGTCGCCGATGATCACGAGACGGACCGGCTTGGGGGCGTGGGCGACGACGTGGGCGAAGGCGTGCAGTAGGGCGTTGTGGCCCTTGTGGGGGTACAGGCTCTGGACGGAGACGAGGTAGGGGTCCTGTGCCCAGTGCCAGGTCGGGGCCGGGACGGCGGTACGGGGTTCGGTGGCGTTGGTCAGGGTGCTGACCTTGCCGGCGGGCACACCGACGTCTTCGAGGAGGAAGCGGGTGGAGCGGCCTCCCACGGCGACGATGCTGTCCTCGAACCGGGCCAGGTTGCGGTCCAGCCGGTTCTTCGCGGGGGTCCGCAGGTGGGAGTAGTCGGAGTGGCAGAAGCGGACGACGGTGCGCGCTCCGTGGAGGGCCGGGCGGATCGACGGGTACAGGCGGCCGTCGCCGAACTGGAGCAGGACGGTCGCGCCGCTGACGAGGCGGGAGAGGAAGGCGATGCGGCGGAGGCGGCCGGGCGGGGCGATCACGAGTTTTGCCTGCGAGGGGAGTTCGGCGATGAGCGCGTTGTCGCGGCCGGGGTCCAGGATGCAGACGGCGACCTCGTATCCGGCGGCGAGCAGGATGCGGGCGTGCGAGAGCAGGACGCGTTCAAGGCCGCCGACGGTGAAGTGGCGCAGGATCATCACCACGCGGGTGGTGGGCGGCTGGGCGGAGGGCATGGCGGTCTCCCGGGGGTAGGGGCGGGCCGGGTCCTGCTGCAGGTCCCGGCCCGGTGCGGTCAGCTCGTGCGGTGCACCTTGTGCTGGGCGGCCTGGGCGAGGGGTCGGACCTCCATGAGGTCGATGTCCACGTGGGCGGGGCGGCCGGCGCACCACACCACGCATTCGGCGATGTCCTCGGGCGTGAGCGGGTGCTCGACTCCCTGGTAGACGGCGGCGATCGCCTCCGCGTCGTTGTTGAACCGCTCGCGCATGAACTCGCCGCCGGCTTCGTCGCCGCGCATCATGCCGGGGGCGATCTCGGTGATGCGGACGGGGGCGCCGTTCAGCTCCAGCCGCAGGGTCTGCACCAGCGCGGTCAGCGCGTGCTTGCTGGCGGCGTAGGCAGCGCCGCGCTCGTAGGGGACGCGGCCGACCGTGGAGCCGATGAACTGGACGTGGCCGCGGTTGGCGATCAGGTGGGGCAGCAGGGCCTGGGTGGTCTGGACGGCGCCGACGACGTTCGTCTCGTAGGTGCCGCGCCAGTCGGCGATGTCGCTGTCGGCGATGGTGGCCGCGTGGGTGGGGATGCCGGCGTTGTTCACCAGCAGCGTCAGCGGGAGGAGGTGCTCGGCGACGGTGCGCTCCAGCGCGGCCACCGAGTCGGCGTCGGTGACGTCGAGTTGGTGCGTGGTGATGCCGGTGGGGGCGGACGGGGTGGTGGACAGACGGCGGGACGCGGAGATGACGGCGTATCCGGCCTTCTCCAGGGCCTCGGCGGTGGCCCGGCCGATGCCGGCGCTCGCGCCGGTGACGACGGCGAGGCCGCGGGGGGACTGACTGCTCACGGGGGTTCCCTTCATCGCGATTGGCTGATCCGGGTGGAGCGGTCTGGACTCCCGTTCAGGAGTCCAGAAGCCAGGCGTGGGCCGGGTCGGTGTGCAGGGCCAGGTGCGTGTCGGCCTCGCCGTGCGCGGCCCACAGGTAGTAGAGGTCGTGTCCGGCGGCGGCGGCGACGGTGTGGTAGCCGCTGGGGACGCTCGCCAGGCTGGTGTCGGTGATCACCGTGCTGCGGGCGTCGCGCACCGTCTCGTCGTAGGTCAGCAGGACGCCGAAGCCGCTGGACGGGCGGACCCGGAAGGCGAACGCCTCCTGGAGCGCGGTCTCGTCGGGCGGGTTGCTGTGCTGGTGGCGGTGCGGCGGGTAGGTGGACCACCGGCCGTCCAGGGCGAGGGTTTCGCCCAGCAGCAAGCCGGAGGTGCGCGGCGGCTGGAGCAGGGTGGTGACGTGGCGCTCGTACGAGCCGGTTCCGCGGACTTCGCGCTCGGGGGCGGTGATTGTGGTGGCGTTCTTCTCCTGGGGGAGCGCCCCGACGATCGGCGAGTGCACCTCGACGGCTTCGGCGCCGCGCGGGCCGGCGGTCGCGGTGGCCTCGGTGCCGGGCGTGAGGTGCCATCCGGCGGCGGGGACGGTGAAGGGGTCGTCGCGTTCGACCGTGTGGTCACCGTCGTGCAGTGCTGCGGTGAGCCGGCCGGAGACCAGGATGAGCGCGGTCTCCTGCTGCGGGCGGGCGCGGAGGACGAGGCGCTGGCCCGGCGGGATCCGGTGGTAGGTCAGGTCAAGGCCGTTGGGGGTCCGGACGGTGGCGGGGTCATTCATCGCGGTTCTCCGGGGTTGTCGGGGCGGGGATCGGCAGGCGGCGGCCGAGCCGGCTGGCGTCGTACATGGCGGTGCCGGTGGCCACGGCGAGGGCCGCCTCGGCGGCGGTGGCGAACGGCGATGTCGCCCCGGGCATCAGCGCCTCGGGCAGCGCTTCGAGCATCCGGCGGTCCGCCCCGGCGTGGCTTCCTTCCTCCCGGCGGATCTTGCGCAGGGTGCCCTCGGCGGCGGACGCGGAGCGCAGGTCCACGAAGTGGGGGCCGGAGCGGGCGTCGTACTGGACGGTGCAGGTGCCTTCCGTTCCGCGGAGGGTGCAGGTGTAGCCCTCTTCCGGGGAGTTGAGGGTCAGCGCGTAGTGGACGGTGGCACCGGAGGCGTACTGGATCAGGGCGTGCACGCTGTCGTGGATGTCGGCGTCTTCCGGGATGCCTTCCTTGCCGGGGAGGTAGTGGCGGCGCTCCAGCAGGGCGGTGACGGTGACGGGTTGAGCGCCGAGCCACCATGCCAGCAGGTCGAGGTGGTGGCTGGCCTTGGTGACCTCCAGGCCCCCGGAGGCGGCGCGCGTGTGGTGCCAGCGGGTGAAGTAGCTGCGGGAGTGCGAGGCGCCCAGGGTGTAGTGGAAGTCGGCCTCGAGCACCGTCCCGATGTGGCCGCCGGCCAGCAGTGCGCGAACCTGGCCGTGGAGGTTGGTGAAGCGGAGGTTGTGGCCGACCAGTAGCCGCGCGCTGGAGTCCTCGGCGGCCCGGACGAGGGCGAAGGCGTCTTCGGCGGTGGTCGCCAACGGCTTCTCCACCAGCGTCGTGCACCCGGCGGCGAGGGCCTGCACCACGTGGTCGCGGTGGGCTGCGTCGGGGGTGGCGACGACCACGAGGTCGGGTCGGTCGTCTGTGAGAATGCGGTCCAGTTCCGCCGGGCGGGCGACGGCCGCGCCAGGCAGACTGCGGGCCATGTCGCGGGCGGCGCCGGTGTCGGTGTCCACCACGGCCAGCGGCCGGACCGGCTCCGCCTGGTAGGGCGGCAGGCCGGACAGCCACGGGCCGTAGACCTTTCGGGTCCGGGCTCCGGCCCCGATCAGCAGAACGCGCAGGGGTTCGTTCACCGGCCACCGCCCGCGAGGGGAGCAGTGATCGGGCGTCCGCCGAGAACGACTGCGCGCACGCTCAGGTCCGGGCCGAGGACGACGACATCGCCGTCCGCCCCGGGCAGCAAGCTGCCCTTGCGCGGGTACAGGCCGGCCGCGCGGGCAGGGGTGGCAGTCGCCATGGTCAGCACGTCCTCGACGCGGGCGCCGGTCATCTCGCGCATCCGGGCGGCGGTGACCGCCAGCGGTGTCACGCTGCCGCAGAGGCTGGTGCGGTCCTCGGTGGCCGCGTAGCCGGCGTGGACCCGCCCGGCGCTCGCACCGGTGCGGAAGGCCGTACCGGGGGGTAGTCCGGTGCCGGCGGTGGCGTCGGAGACCAGGCACAGCCGCTCCGGCCCCAGGCAGCGCAGGGCGATGGTCAGCAGGGCTGCGGGCAGGTGGTGGCCGTCCGCGATGACCTCGGCCGTCAGTTCGTCGGACGCGAGGGCCGCCTCCAGCAGACCGGGAAGCCGGTGCAACTGGGGGCGGGTCAGTGTGGACTGGCCGCTCCACAGGTGCGCGATGTGGCTCAGCCCGAGCCGGCGGGCGCGGGCCAGGTGCTCCGGGGTGGCGCTGCTGTGCCCGGCGGAGACCCGGACCCCCTGCGCGACCAGGTAGGAGATCAGCTCGTCGGCGCCGGGCAGTTCCGGCGCGAGGGTCACCATGCGCAGGGTCTCGGGCAGCGGCGTCAGCTCGCGCAGGAACTGCGTCGCCGAACGCAGGTGGGCAGGATCGTGTGCGCCGCGCTGTTCCGGGGCCAGGCACGGACCTTCGAGGTGGACACCGGCCAGTGTCGGGGTCTGTCTGCCGGCGATCAGCTCGGCGGCGGTGGCCAGGGCGGCGGCGGTCTCGGCGGGGCCGGTGCTCGCCAGGGTCGCCAGTGCGGTGGTGGTGCCGGCCAGAAGGTGGGCGTGGAGCACCTGGTTCCAGGCGGCCGGGTCGGGCTCGGTGAGGTCGTGGCCGAGTGCGCCGTGGAGGTGGATGTCCACCAGGCCGGGGCTGACCAGGCAGCCGCTGGCGTCGATCGGCGCGGGTTCGTGGGGGCAGTCGTTGCTCACGCTGCCGCGGCAGATCAGCACCTGTCTGATGCGTGTCTGCTCGGGGTCGGGGTGGATCACGGTGCCGGAGCGGATGACCACGCAGTCGGTGAAGTTCCCTCGGCTGATCACCCGCGTACCCCCACCGCGGTGGAGGCGGGCCGGGCGGTGGTGCAGGCGCACGCGGTTCCGCGGACGCCGCCGGGCAGGTGGCGGTCGTAGGAGCCGCCGTCCCACAGGTATCGGGTGCCGTCCGGGGTCAGCGGTTCGGTGAGGGCCAGCGGGACGGCCCGGTCCAGTGCGCCGCTCAGGACGTCGGGGAGATCGACCTTTCGCAGCAGGCCCAGTTCGTCAAGGCGTTGGGAGTGGACCTGCTGTTCGATCTCCCGGATCTGCCGGGGGATGGCGATGGCGTTGGCGCCGGTGGCCAGGACCTCGCCCAGGCTGTTCGCGCCCGCGGCGCCGACGAACAGGTCCGAGGACCGCATCCACGGAAGCAGGTCCGGTTCGTACGTCCGGATCTCCACGGCGGTGTCGTTCTCCCACAACTGCCGCAGGCCGCGCTGGACTTCGGGCTCCAGGTAGGGGCCGGTGACCAGCAAGGCCCGGTCGAACAGGTCGCGCCGGCCGCGCAGGGCCGCGGAGAGGGCGCGCCACAGGTCCCCGGCGCCCTGTCCGCCGCCCATCGCGGCGACGATCAGCCGCTCGTCGGGGCCGACGCCGATCTGCCGGCGGGCCTCGTCCCGGGGCACGGTGTAGGGCTCGGCGAGGTAGCCGGTGTAGTGCAGGCGGTCGGCGGCCTCCCGCGGGATCCGGTAGTAGTCCGCGAGGTCGAAGACCTCGGGGTGGGTGTGCACGTTGAACTGGCAGTAGTGGTCGAGCACCCACGGGCCGCGGCCCGGGTCGCCGAAGTACTTGCGGAGCGTCTTGTCCCGGTCGAACAGCACGCCGCGGAGGCTGAGCACGGCGTGCTCGGCGTACCGGGCCTCCAACGCGGGCACCAGCTCGTCGTCGGTGCCGCGGGGGATGTGGTCGCTGATCAGCACCTCGGGCCGGTAGTGCCGCAGGAAGGTGGTGATCAGGTCGGTGCGGACCTGGTGGAGGGCGTCCTCGTCCATGGCCAGGCGGGCGCGAAGGTTCCAGCCGGACGGGTCGTCGAAGTTCGCGAACGAGGGGATCTTGATGATGTCCACCTCGGCCGGGAGCAGGTCCAGGCCGCGGTAGGCGCCGGTGATGCCGGCGATGGAGTACGGCTCAGGGGACCGCAGCAGGTAGCTGGTCACCTTCGCCGTGCTGGAGGTGTGGCCCAGGGAGCGGCCGTTGTGCCAGTACAGGGCGACGGTGCGGGCGCCGGGGTTCGTCATCGGCTGTGTTCCTCACGGGTACGGGCGTCAGTCTGGCGGGCCGCGCGCTGTGCGGCGGCCGGATCGGTCTCGCTGTCCAGGGCCGTGCGGAAGGCCGCCAGCGACCAGCCGGGATCGACCTGGATGCGGGAGAGCGCGTAGGGGTGGTGCACGTCGGCCCGGTGGTGCTCATCCGTGGCCAGCGCGAGCGGGTACAGCTCCGCGACGGCCCGCTGCACCCGGGCGTCGTAGGCGCCGTAGGGGTAGGCGAAGGTGCGCGGAGGGCGGCCCAGCAGCTCGGCGAGGACCTCGCGGTCGCCTGCGGTCTGCCAGGCGAGGGCCAGGTCGCTGGTGGCCGTCAGCCGCTGGTGGGTGTAGCTGTGGGCCGCGACCGCGTGTCCGGACGCCGCCCAATGCCGCACCTGGTCGAGATCGGCCAACTCCTGGACAGGGTGGCACACTTGGCGTGGCCGGTCTGCTCCGAGGTAGCCGCCGCACACTGCCATCACGGCGGGCATGCCGAACCGGTCCAGGACGGGCAACGCGGTGGAGACGGTGTTGGCGTAGCCGTCGTCGAAGGTGATCAGCACGGCGTTCGCCGGAAGGGGGAGGCCGCGGGCGACCATCGTGTGCAGGTCGTCCTCGGTGACCACCGTGTACGGCCCGTTTGCCAGCAGTTCCATCTGCTGGGTGAAGCGTTCGGGCGGCACGGCCATGGGGCTGGGCAGGTCCTGCACCAGGTGGTACATCAGGATGCGCATCAGTTCCTCCGGGCGGGTAAGACTGCGGCAGTCCGCTGCCGGGCCGAGGCGGCTGAGCCCGGGACAGTCCGAGCACGAGCAGCCGGGAGGGATCGGCCCGCGAGGTGTGGCAACGAGGCGCGGATGTGCGGCGCGAGGTTCCTGAAGCCGGCCCCGCCGGTGACCGTGATCCGCAGACCGTCGGTCACAACTGCTCCACGGTGGCGGTCGGGCGGTCCGCCAAGCGGCCCCGGCAGTCGAGCACGAAGGGCGAGAGGGCGGCGACCCGGTCGTAGTCGAAGGTCTCATGATCGGTCAGCACCACCACGGCATCCGCGGCGGCAAGCTCCTCGTCGGTCGCCAGCACCAGTCGCACGCCGTTGAGCGCGGCCGGGGCGGCGACAGGGTCTACGAAGGGGTCCACCGCACGGACCTGTGCTCCGCGGCTTGCCAGCAGGCGGGCCACCTCCAGCGACGGGGACTCCCGCAGGTCGCTGCTGCCGGGCTTGTAGGCCAAGCCGAGCAACAGCACCCTCGCGCCGTCGAGCCCGCGGCCCAGGCCGGCTAGGTGCTGGCCCACCCGGTTCACCACGTAGGCGGGGCGGCCCGCGTTGATCTGCGCGGAGAGGTCGATCAAGCGCGACCCCTGCCCACGGGCCTGCTCCGCCCACCACGACAGGTACACCGGATCAATCGGCAGGCAGTGGCCTCCGATGCCGGGGCCGGGGTCGAAGCGCATGAAGCCGAACGGCTTGGTCTCCGCCGCGGCCACCGCCTCGCGCAAATTCAGGCCGGTGTCGCGGGCGACCTCTGACAGCTCGTTGACCAGCGCGATGTTCACGGCCCGGAACGTGTTCTCCAGCAGCTTCGCGAGCTCGGCTTCCTCGCACCGACCCACCGGGACGACCCGTTCGACCAGCCCGCGGTAGAAGGCGGCGGTGCGCTCCAGCGACGCGGAGTCGATGCCGCTGACGATCTTGGGAGTCGTCACGAGGGTCCACAGCCGGTTGCCGGGGTCGATCCGCTCGGGGCTGAACCCCAACGCGAACTGAACGCCCATCCGCAGCCCGGAGACCTCCTCCAAGACGGACCCCAGAACGTTCCGGGTCGTGCCCGGGTAGCTGGTGGACTCCAGCACTACTAACGCGCCCTCCCGCAGGTACCGCCCCACCGTCCGGCCGGCCGTGAGCACGTACGACAGATCGGGCACGCCCTCACTCAGCGGCGTCGGGACGGCGATCACCGCCACGTCGAACCCCGCCGCGTCGTTCGGCACCGACGTGGGCCGGTAGGTGCCATCCCGCAGCAGCGGCCCCAACTGCGCGCAGGTGATGTCCTCGACCGGCGAACTGCCGCAGGTCAGGGCCTCGATCCGGTGCACGTTGGTGTCGAGACCCACCACACGGTGACCCATCTGGGCGGCCCGCACCGCCAGGGGAAGCCCCACGTAGCCCTGGCCAACAACCAGAACTCGGAGGGAATCCACCACGACGGGGCGGCCGTCGCTCTGCACAACGCCCCCGGCTGTAACCGGCGTTCGCGTGCGGCCCGGTACGGACGCACTGAACATCAAGGTGCTCCTCAGGTTTGAAGGGGGAAAGTGCCCGCAGACGCACCGCTCGGGCACACGCCGGGGCCTCGACTATGGGTGTGGGCAGACACAGTTGGCGCTGGCTTCCCAGAGCTCCTCTGCGATCAGCCGAACGCCCGGCGCCGATGGCTTCTGGTGCCTGACAATCAGTCAACGCCCGAACGCAACGCGCCGGAACTGGGCATGCTGGTAGGAAACTTGAATGCCTTGAAAACTGGGAGGCGACTGTGACAGCACCACGGAAGCGCGTACCGAACCAGCCCCTGTCCGCCCTGATCGACGAGGCCGGATGGACAAACGGGCAGCTCGCACGAGCCGTCAACCGTCTCGGATCGGCGTCCGGGCTCGACCTGTCCTACGGCGAGTCGACGGTGTCCTACTGGCGCTCGGGCACCACCCCGCGCCCGAAAGTCCAGCCACTGGTCCTCGAAGCGCTCTCAACCGCGCTCGGTCGGCCCGTAACGTCAGTCGCGGCCGGCTTCTCCCCCTCGTCGGCCACGGCCTCGGGCGAGCGACCCGAAAACCTGGTGGACCTGGTGAGAGACGACATGGACCCATCCCGACGCGGCGTGCTCGCCGCCGGCCTGTACTCCGCAACCCTGGCGGTGCCTGGTTTCTCCGAGCTCGGCGACCGGCTGGACCGCTCACGCGACGATGCGACAGCCGGCCGCACCGTACGCATCGGACCGGCCGAGGTCGCCACCGTCCGCACCATGACGACCCGGATCGCCGACATCCTCGACGAACTCGGCGCCGGCCACGCCCGCCCCATGGCCGCGGCATTCCTGGCCAACACCGTGATGCCGTGGCTCACCGCCGATGCCGTCTCCACCGTGAAGGCCGACATGCAGGCCGCGGCATCCGACCTGGTCTACCTCACCGGCTGGATGGCGATGTACGAACGGGCCCACGGGCTCGGTCAGCGCTACTACGTGCAGGCGCTCAAGCTTGCCGGGGACGCGGGTGACCAGCTCACCTACTGCCGCACCCTGCGTGGAATGGCCCTACAGGCATCGAACCTCGGAAACGGGCCGAAGGCATTGCAGTTCGCCGACAGCGCGGCGGAGGCCGCACCCGTCGCCGGCCCCCGCCTGGTGGCATTCCTACGCGGCCAACAGGCCCATGGAGCGGCGATGGTGGGCGACCAGAGGACGGCGTTCAGTCGCCTCGCCGAGACGGAAGCGGCGCTGTCTCGGGCGGACGGCCGCAACGATGCGGTCGGCGGCTACGACCAGGCCGCCTACCACTTCCACGTCTCCCACGTACTCGCCGCCCTCAGCGACCTACCCGGGTCGATCAAGGCCCTCCAGCAGTCCAACCGCTTCCGGGCAGCCACCGAGCGGCAGGGCCGGGTTCACGCGCAGGGACTGCTCGCCACCCGGCAATGGCAGCACGGGCACATCGAAGCCGCGGCCGCGACCTGGTCACGCTTCCTGGACGACTACGAAACCCTCTCCACCGCGCGAGGCGACGAGCACTTCGGCACCCTGCGCCGGCACATCGCAGCGAGGCCGGACGTCCAAGTAGTTCATCAACTCACCGAGCGGGTCCGCAAGGTGGCCAAGGCCAAGGCAGCCTGAGCAGCAGAAAGCCGCCCACCGCGGCGCCGTGGCGGTTCAGGCGCTGGCGCAGGTGGTGCTGCATCCGATTCCGGCGAGTTCTTCTGCACGGGCCCATCCTGCCGGGTGCGGCGGCGGCCCGCCATGATCGTTGGCCGTGCGTGGTGGGCGACGGGCGGGGACGGCGGTTGCGGTGGTGCTGGAGGCCGAGGCTCCTCACCGGCATCGACACCGCAGCACCGCAGCTGATCCGCGCCCTCGACAACGGCATCTGGCTCTGCACGGCGGCATCGTCGCCCGCGTCCACCAGCCCGGCACCGAGATCAGCGCCCACACCGAGATCCGCGATGCCTACTGGCGCGCCCCGCTGCCGGGCGACGCGGGTCACGCCCCGTCGGTGGCGCGGGTGACCAGGCGATGCCGCTGCTGCGCGCGGCGTCACCAAGGCCGGCGCGCCATCAGCCGGCGATGCCGATCCGTCGGGCAAACTCCCTTGCGCCGGGGGTCGGCATGGGCGCGAACACCAGCGCGGTGACCATGGTGCGCAGGGCTGGACGCCGGACCTCCTCGGGGGCGACGCGCTCCACGAACCGCAGCGCCGCCAGGGTGCGGGGGCCGTCGCCGATGGCCTGCCACATCCGGGCGGTGTCGGTGCCCAACCGAGCGCGGCGTTCGGCGGTGGGCAGTGCGGCCGGGGTGATACGGGTGGCGTAGCGGACGGCGTGGTCCGGGTTGCCGAGGGCGGTGTGGATGCCGATCCGGTAGAGGTCGACCTGCGCGGGGGTGGCGTCGACGGTGTACAGCTGCTGGGGCGGAAGGTCGGCAGGCAGACGGTCGACGGCTTCGGCGGCGCCGGTCATCAGGTCGTGGGCGCTGGAGGCGTCTTTGTTGCAGGCAGCGGTGTAGGCGGCGGTCATCCACAAGGTGGCGGCGACCGCGCGGGCGGCGGGCCCGGGGCGGGAGTCGAGGTCGGTGGCGGTGCGGCGCAGCAGGTCGACAGCGGCGGCGGGGCGGCCGGCGCGGCGCATGGTGATGGCCAGGACGCGGACGGCCTCCCCGACGACGGCCGGGTCTCCGCTGCTCTGGGCGGCTTGTAGGGCCCGGTCGGCCGACGCCCAGGCCAGGTCGCTGTGGGCTTTGGCGGCGAGTTCGGTGGCCAGGACGTAGCTGCGGGCGGCGGCTGTGTCCGCGAGTTCGCGTTCCCGTCCGGTGCTGGAGCCGCGCAGGGCTTCGGCGGTGGCGACCAGGTCGGGGAGCGTCGCGCCGAGTTCGCGGTAGGTCGCGGCGGTGAAGTGGGCGCGGGCGGCGGCCAGGGAGTGTTGGAGCGTCACGAGCGACGCCCGCTGCGGTGCCGGCGGTGTGAACAGCAGCCGTTCGATGTCGGGGGCGGCGTCGTAGGGCTCGCTCTCGCGGGCGGCGGCGGGGCGCGGTAGGGCGAGCGCGGCACCGATGGTGGCGGCTCCGGTGAACAGGGTCCTGCGGCGCATGTCGTCGTCCTCCTCGTGCGTCGCTTTGCCCTCATTGTCCTCGGACAGGTCGATGTTGAGTACCCGTTCGATGAACGGGAGCCACTCACGGGGGACCCGTAGGCCTTTCTCCCAGCGGTAGACCTGCTGTCTGTCGCAGAACGCCGTCTTCCCCCAGCGCGCCATGGACAGTTCGTCCGCGAGGCTCTGCTGGCTGCATCGCCGCGCTTCGCGTGCGGCGCGGATGTGTTGCCCGATGGTGGTCATGGTCCGGCCCGATTTCTCGCGGTGCTGGTTCACAACTGGCCTACAACTGGCAGACATTGTGGCACCTATGCACGGGGTGCGCCCGGGAGTTGACTGATCGTCACCAGCCCGGCGACAGGCAGCCGGGCACCGAGCGGGAGGAAATCCGCCATGGACAAGAACAGCAACCCGGTCTACGAGGCCCCCGTCGTCCTCGACGCCGGCGACGTCGTCGAGGTGACTCTCGGCAGCAGCACCTTCGACACCGCCGACAGCACCCAGTACAAGTACTGACCCCGGCTGGGGCTGGGGCCGGCGAGTGGAGTCGAGTGCCGCGCCCCGGCCCCGGCGGCACGGAGGCGCCGGGCCTGTTCTTGTTCTCGTGCTCGGGAGCGGGCGGGGCCCGGTGCCTCCGCCTTTCGATCGGACGGAGAGGGGAGAGGCACCGATGAGGTGGAGCGCTGGCCGGTACGGGACGACCGGGAGCGACCGGCGGCCCGCCGGCGGCCGTGCCGTACCGGGCATGGGCAGCACGTGGACGGCCGGGTGGCCCGCAGCCCGGATCCGCGCGGTGGACGACGGCCGCACGGCACTGGCGGTGATCGGCGAGTGCGGAGCCGACGACGCCCAACTGCGGGCGGCGCTGCCGACCGTGCGAGCGGAGAGGTGGCGGGCGCTGACGTGCTGGCCCGCCTCGTACCTCGTCGTCGCCCGCAGCGGCGGGACGACAGCGGTGATCGGGGACCTGGCGGGGCAGCACCCGGTGTACTACCGGGCCGAGGCGGCCGGTGTGTGGTGGGCGACTGCCGCGTCCGCGCTCGCCGCGCTGGACGGCGCCCCTGTCGACGCGTCCGCGCTCGCCGCCCACGTGGCCCTCGGGCAGCCCGACGTCCTCGCCGGCCGGAGCCTGTTCCGCGACGTGCGGCGGGTGCCCGGCGGGCATCTGCTGCTGCTCGGCCCCGACGGGGCGGCGGTGGAGCGGTACGAGCCGGTCTCCTACCCGTACGTCGACCTGCGCCGGCAGGCGCCGGTGCTGCGGGCCGCACTCACCGAGGCGGTCGCCGCCCGGGTCGACGACCGGCCGGTCAGCTCGGACCTGGCGGGCCTGGACTCCACCACGCTCGCGTGCCTGGCCGCCCAACGAAGTCCGGTCGCCGCGATGACGTTCGCCGACCACCGCCTGCGGGACGACGACCTCGGTTACGCGGTCCGCACCGCAGCCGCCGTACACGGGATCACCCATCACACCGTTCCCGGCGGGGCGGGCACCGTGTACTACGACGGGATCGGCGACCTGACGGCGCTTCCGGTGACCGACGCCCCGAACGCGTACACCGTGACCGCGTCCATCACGCGGGCCGTCCTGAACACCGTCGCCGAGTGCACCCCACGCCCCGGCGTGCACTTCACCGGCGCGGCCGGGGACGCCGTGCTGTCCGCCCCCTCCTCCTACCTCGCAGATCTGCTGCGCGCCCGGCGGTACGGCCGGGCATGGCAGCACACCGTGGCCCACGCCCGTCTGCGGCACACCTCCCCGTTCCGTCTCCTCGGCCGCGCCCGCCCGGCCTCCAAGGTCGACCTGGCGGAGGCCTGGCGGCAGATCGCCGCCGCGCTGCGCGGGCCCGCCGCCGACTGGATTCCGCAGGCGCAGCGCCCGGTGGCGTGGACGGTGTTGCTGACGTCGGCGGACTGGATGACGCCCGATGCCCGGCGGATGCTCGCGTCCGCCGTGGACGAGGCTGCCGACACCCTCACCGAGGTGCCGGCCCGGCTCGCGGAGTGGTCCGACCGGCAAGACCTCGTGCGGTTGGGCGCGGACATCACGGGGTGGCGAACGCTCGCCGCCGCCGAGTACGGCATCGACCTGGCCGCGCCGTTCCTCGACAACGAGGTAGTCCGGGCCTGCCTCGCCGTGCCCGCCGACGAGCGCGGTGCACCGGGTGCCTACAAACCGCTGTTGAGCTTGGCGTTCGCCGACAGCCGGGTGCTGCCGCCCTTCGTGTTGGCCCGTACGACGAAGGGCGGGTTCAACGGGGTCGCGTACGCGGGCCTGCGCAAGAACGCCCCCGTCCTGCGGGATCTGCTGGGCCCGTCGTCGGAGCTGGCGGCGCTCGGCCTGGTCACCGAACAGCCGGTCGCCGACATGCTGGCCCGAGCGGCAGCCGGGCAGCCGACCGCCCAAGGTGCTCTGCACCTGGTGGTCGCTGCCGAGGTGTGGCTTCGTCAGCACGCCGGCGCCTCGACGACGTGGTGGGAGGAGGTGGGCAGCCGTGTGGCGACTGTGTGAGGGCACCCACTCCGTGCTCACCGACGAGGGCGGCGCGATCCTCAGCGAACAGACCGGCCGCTGGATCTTCCTGACGCCGACCGCTGCGGCCGCTGTACTGTCCCTGCTCGCCTCCACCACCGAGGCGGAGGCCGCCGACCGGTTCGCCGAGTGGCACGGCATCGACGTCTGGCGAGCCGCCACCGACGTCCGCACGGTCGCCGAGGCGCTGGCCGCACAGGGCCTCGCCGACGACGAACCGGCGGCCGCGCCGCGCCGCTGGTGGAAGGGGTGGCGGGCGTGACCAGCATGGAGGCGTATTCCACGGTCCGGACCGGCACGCACCTCGAACGCCTGGCCGCCGCAGCCGGATTCACCACCGCCGTGGTGCTGCTCCGGCTGCCGTTCCGGCACACCGTTCGGACTGTTCGTCTCGCCCGCCGTCTGGGCCGGCGCGAACTGGGCGCGGCCCGGGCCGAGGCCGTTGTTGGCGCGGTGCGGCATGCGGCCCGCCGGTGGCCGGGCAGGGCCGCGTGCATGGAGACCTCTCTCGGCGCCGTGCTCGCTGCCGCTCTGCTCGGCCGCCGCCTCGACTGGTGCCTGGGGGTGCGGTTCGCGCCGCCCCCGGTCGAGTACCACGCGTGGACCGAGCTGCCCGGCCACGGCCCCGTCGGCGAGTACACGGCCGACGGGTGGCACCACCACACGGCCCTGACGATCTGACTGATCCGTCCACCGGGCACCGTGTCCTTCACCCGCCCGGAGCAGTTGTCGCATACGTACCCGCAGCCCCTCGAAGGAGTGACCACGTGACCGTCGCCGACGTTGCCGCGCGAGTCCCTGAGCGCCACTACACCCACCACGACGGCCGGGGCGTCACCCCGAACCGCTCCAACCCGGCGGTGATCCACCGTGATCTGGCCGCCCTGGACGTCCGCGGCGGCATGAACGTGGCCGAGGTCGGCACCGGCTCCGGCTACTCCGGCGCCCTGCTCGCCGAACTCGTCGGCCCCTCGGGCACCGTGACCAGTCTCGACATCGACCCCTACCTCGTGCGGTGGGGGAACCTCATCCATCAGCAGCGCGGCCTGCAGCACGTCCGCTGTCACGTTGCCGACGGCACCGCCGGTTTCCCCGCGCGGGCGCCGTACGACCGGATGGTGGCCTGGTGCACCCCGCCGCTGCTGCCGCAGGCGTGGGTGGACCAGATCGTCGACGGCGGTCTGATCGTCGCCCCGCTGCCGATCGCGGACGTCCCTCACATGACCGTCGTCGCCACGATCCGTGTCACCGGCGGCGAACCGGTCGTCGAGACGGTGAGCACCGGCGGCTACATCGAGGCGACCGGCGCCCCGAAGACCGACCCGGACGTGCCGGGCCGGTGGGTGGACTGGGAGAACCGCATCCCCGCCCCGGCGTGGATCTCCATCGCCTGGCGCGAGCACGACGACGACCTCCACACCGGCGCCCGCGCCACACTCGCCCGCCTGCTCACGGACGCCCACACCGAGCCGTACGACGGGGCCGAACTCGACTGGCCCTCATGGCAGACCTACGTGGCCGCCCAGAACGACCCCCACCTCACCGTGGCCGGCCTGAACCCGGACGTGCTCGCCATCGGGCACTCCACCGCGACAACGGCCGCCGTCCTCCGGCACGACGGAACGATCCTCGCCGACCGCCCGGATTCCCCGTCCCTCGCCGTCCTGCACAACTGGCTCACCGCCTGGGAGGCCGCCGGCCGCCCCGCACCCGAGGCCCACACCCCCGCTCTCGCGCGCGGCGTAGACGGCTGGTGCTTGCGTCTGAACGTCTGAAATCGAACACTCAGGAACTACTGACTTTCTCCGGACGCACCGGTCCTGTCCCGGGCCGGTCGCGGTCCCGGACAGCTCTCGCTCGTCACGGCCGGATCCCCACGGCGGCCACGACAGGTCCATGCCGTCGAGTTTTCTGCCCTCCGAGGTCTCCCCAGGGTCTCTGACCAGCTAGTTCACGTCGTAGGCATGTGTGTGACGTGGGAAGGCGGGGGCTCAACCGCTACTACCATCGGTGTTTCGCCGACACCGGGAGTAACTGCTATGTCGATGCCGCGCATCGGAGTCGTCATCGTGACGATGGGCACTCGCCCGCGGGAGTTGGAAGCCCTGCTGGCCTCGGTCGAGAAGCAAGACACGCCGGCGACTCGGGTAGTGCTGATCGGCAACGCGACGCCCCTCACGGATATCGCGACGGACGCCATCAAGGTGCCGCTGGAGGAGAACCTCGGCTGCCCGGGAGGCCGCAACGTCGGGCTGAAGATCCTCCGCGAGTCGGGCGAGGTCGATGTCGTCGTCGAGCTGGACGACGACGGCCTGCTCATCGCCGACGACGTCTTCCGCAGGGTCCAGCGGCTCTTCGCGGCGGACCCCAAGCTCGGGATCATCGCGTTTCGCATCGCGGACGAGAACGGAGTGACTCTGCGGCGCTGGATCCCCCGCCTTCGCGCGGGCGACCCGACACGCGGAGGCCTGGTCACCACCTTCCCCGGAGGGGGCCATGCCTTCTCGGTTCCCATGCTCGAACGCATCGGCGACTGGGCCGGCGAATTTTTCTTCGGGCATGAGGAGAGCGACCTCGCGTGGCGGGCCCTGGATGACGGCTGGGACATCCTCTATGAACCCGAGCTGATCCTTCAGCACCCCGCGACGGCTGCGGCCCGCCATGCCAACTTCTACCGCTTCACCGCCCGCAACCGGGTCTGGCTCACGCGCCGTCGGCTTCCTCTGCTCCTGATCCCGGTGTCTCTGGGCTTGCGGATCTTGCTGACCATGGCCCGTCTCCGGTCCACCAGCGGGCTGAAGGCGTGGTGGGGCGGCTTCTTCGAAGGCTGGCGCACTCCGTGCGGGCCCCGCCGGCCGATGAGTTGGCGAACGGTGTGGCGGATGACCCGCCTGGGGCGGCCCCCGTTGATCTGACGGCCGGCAGCGGTCATGGCAGCGGCCGAAGGTGTCGGTCAGGGACTTGCGGCTGTTCTTCCAGGAACTGGGCGTGGAACTCGGACATGCGACGCTCCAGCGAGCGGTTGTTGTCACGGGCCGCCGCGAGTCGGCTGGTCAACGTCCTGTTCTCGCCGGTGGCGGTCCGCAGTTGCTGCTTGAGGGTGGTGTTCTCGGTGACGACACGCTGGACGGCGTCGGCGGGAAGGTCCAGTTCGAGGTCTCGGATGCGGCCCATGAGCTCGCCGATGGTCCGCCGCTGGGCCTGGATCTCGGCGACGGTCCGCTGCAGCGCGTCTTCCGCGTTCAGGGCCCGCTCCTTCCAGGACGCTTCGCCTGCCTCGGCCGCTTCCTGACGCGAACGGGTGCCGCGGCCCTCGGCCTCGGCGCTCGCGGCCGCGATCAGTCGGCGGGCGTCGGCGTTCTGGTAGAGGAACGAGCGGGAGACGCCGGCCCGCCGCTCAACGGCCCGGGCCGTGACGAGTGCCCGTTCCTTTCGCATCGCCGCGAGAGCGGACGTGACGCGGGCGAGGAGCTTGTCCGTGTGCCGGCGGCGGGCCGCGATGGCGGCGGCCGTCTGCTCTGGCGTTCCGCTCATGCGACTTCTACGCGCTCCTCATCGGTGTCTTCGCCGTGGTCGGGGTCGGCATGGCTGGTGAGGTCGGGCACCGGGAATCCGGTGTTCCAGAGGCGACTGAAGTAGTCCTGCGGGCGCCTCAGGTCCGTGGCCAGGGCCTGGTCGAGCAGACCGAGCCCGGCCAGGGCCTTCTCCAGGCCGTCGATCGCCCGGGCCGTCGGCTCGAAGACCAGAAACGCCGTGCTGGCCGCCAGCGGCCGTAGCCGAGCTCCGCACGGTAGCCCGCCAGGCTTACCGAGGAAGAGAAGGTCCTCCACGCCGACCGCCACCGCCTCGTGCCGGGCCAAGGCTGCGTTGAGTAGTTCGTGCCCCTCGCGCAGGGTGTCACCCCCCCAAGACCACGATCTACACCTGCGTCGCCCTCACCCCCGGCGCCGGGGGTGAGCACCACGAGGCGAACATCGCCCGCGACCTACTCGCCGACGAGGACACCCCGGCAGATGCCTTCGGCGACACCGCCCGCCAGGCCCTCGAGGGGGCCAGACATCGACTGCTCTTCAAGCCGGTCGCCGTGGGCGGCGGCGCGGCAGCTGCTCCGCTCACCGCGTGCGGCGGCCGGACGAACCGCGGCTTTGAGCACCTTCGCCAGTTCGGCCGTCGACGTCAGCGTGCCGGCCCGGACCACCTGGTCGACGGCCGGCTCCAGTCGCTGCTCCGCAGACGACGACGGCGGGTTCCCTGGTGCTCGGGTCGCCGCGCCGCCCCGTCGGCCGAACTCACCCCGGGCACCGCCGCCCTGCTGCGCACCGCCCGCGCGCCCGGGATCAACGGCTGCAGCGCGTGCGTGCACGCCACGGTTGGCGCGGCGGAGAAGGGCGGCGAGTGCGACGCGCGGCTGCACACCGTCGCCGCCTGGCGCGCTCGCCTTCGCGGCCCGGTACCGTGGCGCTGGTCCTAATACATTAGATTGATGGCGTTGGGATAACTGTGGAGGGACGACGAATTGGGTCCGCCGGCATCGCGAGTGCCTGTGGGCGAACACCAATCCGCCGTCCCGGATGGAACGCCGGTACCACTACGGCATGCGCGGTCGGCCCCTTGCCGGGGGCCGGCCGCGGCTACATCAGGTCGAGGATGACCTTCAGTACCGCTGCCAGCTTGGCCGTGATCGTCACCACCTTGACGATGGTGTCGAGAACGCGACCCCACTTCCGTGGGGAACGCTCGGGCCTGGGCCGGCTGTTGTGGCGCCGGACTTCACGGTCCGCCGAGGCCGGCTGCTCCTCGATGGCTGACTGCTCCCCCGAGGCCGACTGCTCCTCCGGCGGCAACCCCTGCTGCTCGGATCCGTTCATCCAGCTCCCTCCCTCCCCCGCCGTTGAAGGCAGGTGTTCGCCGGCGGCACCATGCCGCCGGACGCCGAGGGGCCCGGAGGCCGATCGGGAGGGAGCGCTGGCGACACGTCAGTCAACCGGGTGCTCGTGGCGTCCGTTTTCGTGACCTGTCCCCTGCTGGGACTGAGCGTAAGGGGAATGTGGCGGACGCCCCAAAAGCACCCACGGCCCAGGCGCAAAACCCCAGGTCAGCCGCTTAGGTGCGTCGCACCTGACGGGCTCGGAACGGGGAGCGGACCACGACTGGAACTGACTTCCCGTCACCACCGGACTCCACTGCGGGACTCCTGCACTGTCCGAGGACGAGGGCGTGGCGCGGATCGAGCGCGTGGAGCACGTCCCCCCGCCGCGGCGTTGGGGCCCGCCGTTCCACCTGGCGGGCCCCAGCACCGTTGGGGCCCGCCACCAGTGCGGGGTACTCACCGGCGCCGACGCATGCTCGCCGACGGGATGGGGCCCGCTGCCGCGCTCGCCGGGCGGGCGATCACCACGCCGGGCGCGGCCCCGGAATGCGGTAGTCCTCCCACAGCGCGGCCTGCCCGGAGCCGCGCCGGTAAGGCACACCGCTGAGTCCGATGACCCGGTGCTGCGCCACGGCCAGAGGACGGTGGCCGTCGACCGGGCCGAAGCGCAGGATGCCGCGGCGGGGGTCCCAGTCCTCGAGGTGGCCGAACAGAGTGTGCTGCGCGGCCGTGCCGGCGGGGCCGGACTCCACGTGAAGGCGCATCGGCGTCCAACTGCGGCAGTGGGAGAGCAGGTCGATCAGCTGCTGGCCGGCCAGCAGGTCGCCGGCGTCGTCGGGCACCCACGTCCACGCTCCCTCGGTGAACGCTCGGATCCAGTCCCACCGGGACTCCTCCCGGCGCTTGTCCGACCAGTGCAGCTGCTCCCGGTTGCCGCGGGCAGCGCGCTCGGCCGCCCGGGCGGCCCGGACGGCGGCGGTGGGCTCGGCGGTGGACCCGTCCGATGCGGCGTCCAAGGGCAGGTAGGGGTAGGCGGTGCGCAGCAGGGCGAGGGCGGCCTGGTGGGGCTCCGTCCCTGGGGTGTGCGCGGCGGCGGGGTGGACGCATGCCTCGCCGGCGGTGATCCGGCCGCGCTGGTGGCGGGCGTGTTCCAGGGCGTGGTCGGCGGCGTACCGGGGCACGGAGAGCACGACGGCGTAGCGGGGCTCGCGCTGGTAGGGGTCGCGCGGGTCGGCGGCCAGATGGTCGGCAACGGCCGGGCCGATTTGTTCGAACTGGGCGAGGTAGGCGAGGTCTTCGTCGTCGTGCCGGGTGAGCGGCCAGTCCCTTACGAGCAGCAGGACCCGCTCGTCGGAGCTGGTCGTGCCGGGTTCCAGGATGCTGTCCAGCAGCGTGCACCAGGCGATGACCGTCTGCTTCCACCAGGCTTGCAAAACCCCGTCGGCCCAAGCGGCCGGAGAGGGGAAGCCGCCGGCCGGGACGAGTGGCGGGTCGGGCAGTGCGGTGACGTCCCGGACCCGGGTCCGCGTCCACGTCTTCGCGGCCATGGCCAGCGTGAGGTCGAGGGCGTCGTGCGGGTCGCGGCCCTGGCGGCGGGCCGCGCTCCAGGCGGTGCGCACCAGCGGCCACAGCGAGACGTGGTCGTAGTTGTAGCGGCGTTCCCGGCCGAGGGCTGCGTCCAAGGCGTTGGAGGTCGCGAAGACGGAGCGGTCCTGCTCTGCGATGTCGCAGGCCCGGCTGACGGCGGCGGTGGTGTCGGCTGCGGGTGCCGCGGCCTGGTAGGCGGCAAGGGCCAGGTTGGAGCGCTCCACGCAGGCGGTCCAGGCCCGTAGCGCCGTCCACGCCTGGCCGCCGGCCTCGGCGTCGTCGAGCCAGGGCTTGAGCAGCGTTCGGACGGTGTCGTCGTCGTGGTGGGCGGCGGCGGCCAGGGCTCGGGCGTACCCGGGCCACGTCCGGGGGCCGGTGGCCGAGGCCAGGGCGCGGGCCCGTTCGTCGGCGGCCACGATTGCCGTCGCCGCGTTCCACAGGCCGCGCACCGCTTCGGGCAGGGCGCCGACGGGATCGCACTTCGCGCAGACATCTGACTGGGTGTCGAGGAACGGCATGTCGGTGCCCGCCGTCAGGTTCCGGGCGTGGGGGCAGACGCTCCAACGCGTCTCCGGGGGGACGACGACGTGCCATTTCCCGTTCCCGCGCCGCGCAAGGGGCACCGTCGCGGACACGATCGCGGGCAGGGCGACGCCGGCCCGCTCCAAGGCCTGCCGGTCCGGCGTCCTGCTGCGGTAACTGCCGCTCACCAACGCTTCCTTCCTCGGATCACGACAACCAGGCTAGTGAACTTGCTGCGCCGCGCGTACCGGTGCCCTGAATCGCTGGCCGGGCCCGGCCTCGCGCCGGGCGGCGCGTCGCCGCCGGGCATGTCCTTTGCTCCACGAACGATCTCTTGCAGCATGACCTGCGGCCGGCCATGCCGGGATGTCGCGCCCGGAAACTGCGACATCGGGAAGGCAGAACGCCACGCCTCCGCACCACTCGTGTGTGAGCGCCGCCCCTTCAGCCGAGAGGGGCGAGGACGAAGTGCGGTTGGAGGGCTGCTTCGGGATGCCCGGCCTTGGTGCTGGGGCGCGGGGTAACCATGAAGCCGGCGCCTTGCAGGACGCCCGATGCGCGGCGGGCGAGCGCGGCCGCTTCCCGTGAATAGAACGCCGCATCCGCGTCGCTGCGGTGGTACTGCGGCCCCAGGCGCAGCTCCTTGGTAAGGCCGAAGCCCTCGAGGGTCACGTCCACCCAGAAGTGGATCGTTGCCGCGCCCTCGGGGCAGGCGGAGGCGCGGCCGGGTCGGGCTGATTCCCAGCGCGAGTTGTGGAGGGCGGCGACAGCGGCCGTGGGAATGCCGGCCAGCTCCAGCACCCGCAGCGCGCGCGACTGGTGGGAGGCCGCCTCCACCGGCCTCGCCATGACCTCTTCCACGCCCGCGCGGTTCAGCCCGCAGATCGTGAGGCTCTCCGCGCCCGCACCGAGCACGCCGGCGTGCCGGATCAGGGCATCTCGCTGGGCTTCCAACTCTGCGGATTCCTTGGAGAGGAGGAACAGCGCGGTGGTGACACCTTTGAGATCGTCTGCCGCAGATGCCGAAGCCACCGGCATCCCGTCCATACCGAGGAAGACCGTCCGGGCCTCGTCCAGCCGCACCGGCATCCCGTACCCGTAGACCCGCCTGAGCCAGACCTCGGCGCCGACCGCAGCCGCGAGTTCCCGCAGCCGGCCCGGCGATACGTCCAGCGACAGCTCCTCGGCTGCCCCGGGCGCGAAAGCCGGGTCAAGGCGGGCCGCCTCCTCGACCAACGGCCCGTACATGCACGGCGGCTCGCGTTCGATGATGGGCTCGTACGGTGTGACCGACAGCCGGCTGGCGTCGAGGATCGTCACTACCTGGTGGAGAGTAATACCGGGCATGGTGGCCGTCCGAGGAGAGCAGGAGAGTTCGATCCCATCAACGGGACGGGCACCTCCGACGTCACGGATCGGCTTGCTCCGCTACGCCTCGTCCCGGTGGCCGAGCGGCTCGCCCCCGGAGTGGCCGGAAACGATAGTTTCCAAGTTGTTCGATTCGCCTCCCGCCGCCGAAGCCGCACTGCGGCCCTCGTGGCCATCGCCGGAGGCGCGGCGCGTCCCGAGGAGCAGATGCCGCAGCTCGGGGTCTGCGGTGGCAGGATTCCGGGCCGTGCCCGGGTGCGAGCGCCGAAAGCTGGCGGGCGGGCCGCCGGACGGCCTGCAAGGTGGGGAGGAGAGCCTGAACGCGGCCTCCCCGGCCCTGCTCCGGCGGCCGATCGGCGCCACCGAATCCAGAAGATGTCGTGCTCGGGCGGTGCAGTCGGCGTCACCCGCAGCCTGGCCGGTCGGCAGGTCCGGGGCCCACAAGAGGACGTGGGAGCCGGCTTCCGGATGTGCGGGGAGGGGCGGGTACGCTCCGAGCATGACGCCCGCCGAACTGCAGAAGTTGCTGACCAACCCGTCACTGTCCGGGGTCTGCTCGGCCGAGCGATGGGCAGAGCGCCCGTACGGGCTGGTGGTCGCCCTGCAGGGTGGGGGGAGCGTCTACTGGGCCATCACCGGAGCACAGGGATTCGCCGCGGCACCTGAGGACGGCGGTGGGCCCGGCCCGCAGCCGGTGCCGAACCTGGCCGGCGGCAAGACCGCGACGGCGGACGTCGAACAGGCTCTGCTGGCCGCGCTGATGTCCGACGTCGACGAGGGACATGTGGTGCGCGTCGAGCGGTACAGCACCGGACCCAACCCGCCGACGTTCCGATACGGCGCGACCATCGACTGCAGGGACACCTGGCGGTTGTTCATCACCTGCGTGGGCACCGCCCGCGCAGGCGAGCACCTGCGGGAGAGCAGGCACTACCAGCCCGACAGCGAGGTGTAGTCGAACGGCCAGTGGGGGCGAGGTGATGGCGATGGGTCAGACTGTGGCGATGAGTACCGATCACAACCCGGTGGGTCTGCTGTTCTCCTCGTCCGCCGTCGACGAGCCGGTCGCTGCGGGCAGCCGCCCGAGCCTGCCTTCCGTGGAGCGCTCGCCCTTCCTGGAACCGGGAGCCGCTTTGTTGGCTGCCACCACCTCGTCGGACGATCGCCAAGACCTGCTCGGCCGCCAGGGCCCGGCTTCGCGAACCTGACTTCAGCCGGCCACCGCTTCCGGCCTGCGGCCTGCCCGGTCCGGGGCCGTCCCACCGCGGCCCGCTGCCGGGCAGACGCGGCGTACCGAACATCGACAGCCGCCGCACCGCTTCTACGGTGCAGCGGCTGTTCGCGGCCCCACGTGGTGAATGCCGGCCCCGCGCAACTGCGTGGGGCCGGCCGCGGTCAGGAAGTCCTGGCGCGCGGGACCCACGCCCGGCGTCCGGGGACGGCGGGCAGTCTGGTGTTGTCGAGCGGGTCGAGTGGCTGCGACTGCTCGGCATGCCGCTGGCCCGGATCACCGCGGTCTGCGCGCTGCCGCTTCAACCCCTCAACTGCCAAGCCTTCGGATCGGGCTCAGCCTGGAAGGATCGGAAAAGCGCCGCCCGGGCCCGGATTCGGCGCCTAGAGGATCTGTCGCTGGGCGGGCCCATACTGGGCGGGCCCCGCGAGGTGGGCGAAGAGCGATGGAGATTGATCACCGATGAAGTCTCGGTCCGGCCACTCGGGCGCCGTTGCCATTGTCGACCCCAGCTTGCCATCGGAGGTCCAGGAGACGGTGCTCATGGTCGCGCGGCAGCACCCCCAGGTACTCCGTGATCCGGCAGCAGCGCTTCCCCGGAGCGCAGGGTTCGACCATCGGAAGCTGGCAGGGGGCGCCCGCGGGGTGCTCATCACCGTCGTGTTGGGCGCCGTCCTTGGAGCCGGGATGCTCTGGCTGATGCCCAAGATGGAGCAGGCCCTGGACCCGGGCAAGGGCTCGGTCCCCCAGTACTTGAAGCCCACGATCGTGGTCGGCATCGCCCTGGCGGTGGTGGGCAACATCGTCATGGAGCTGCTGCGCGCCCGGGTCGACGGCGGACGCGAGTCAGTCGCCCGCCACCTGGCCGAGGCACGCAGCCGCTACCTGCTGCCCGACACGCACCTCACCCGAACCGCCTGGGCGTCGGCGGCGCGGGCGCAGCGGGCCCTGGTCGACGTCACGGACTGCACCTTCTTCCTGACGTCCGTCGACCGTCCTGACCGCGAGGCACTGGCCGAGGGCTTCTGGAGGTTGGCCCAGGACATGGCCAGCAGCAAGAGCACCGCGGCCATGGACTCGTTCGCGGCGGCGGTCGAGGTCTACATCAAGGACATCCAGGCGGCCGATGCGATCAGCATGACCCCCACCCGGACCGGCCCGGACAAGGGCCGTCACGACCGCGCGATCGAGCGGGCCAACGCCGCCGGCCGGCACGCCCTCGCGATGACGGCGGCAACCTGACGGCGACGCCCCACTCCGCGGGGAAGGCCCAACCCGGGCGGCCGGGGTTGGGCCTTCGTCGTGAGACACCGACGGCAGCCCGGACCTCGACTTCCCGCCCCGTCTCGGATCGTCGCGCCGCCTACTAGCTGCCCAGGATGGCCAGGTTGGCGGCTTTTGGGGCCTCGCGGTAGTTGTCGTCGGTCACGGTCGGGTCGTCGGCCTGTTCCCGCAGCACTACTCCCGTGCTTGGACCGACATCAAGTACATCTACGGCCTCAGCACCACCCAGGCCGAGAAGAACGCGCTCACCGAGATGCTCGGCACCTGCGCGTAGCGGCACCTGGTCGGGCCTGGCGTTCGGCTGGGCGGGTCGGCTCCCTCAGAACGGGGACGTGTCGGCCCACAGGTTTGGCGTCACCGTCGTGAAGACCCACTGGGGCCTGACGATCGACCAGGCCGAGGCCGACACCCTCCACCGCCTCGCCGCCGCCCGCCGCGGCGCTGAACTGATCGTCGCTCGCGCTCGCTGAGCGGTCCTCACTCTGCCGGGCGCAGACGCACGTAGCGGACGGTGGCGTGTCTGCCGGTTCCCGCGACCACCTCGACCAGCCGGGGCAGGCCGTCGACCTCCCATACCGCGCCGGACCCCGCGCCCCCGGCCGCCGGACGCAGCCGGCCGGCAAGGTGTTCGGCGAGTTCGCGGGCCTGGGCGGGGGTGAGTCGGGGGGAGGTGGTGGCGCGCCGGCCGTCGGGGAGGGCGACGAACAGCGCCTCGGGCCGACGGGCGGAGCCGGCCACGCCCAGCAGTTCGGCGTCGGTGGTGTGGATGTGTCGGGTCTTCTGCCAGGCTCCGGTGCCGGTACCGGGCCGGTAGGCGGCGTCGAGGCCCTTGGCGACGATGCCCTCCACGCCCAGGGCTGCCAGGTCCCGATACCAGGCCATCGCCACGGCTCGGTCGGTCGTGGCCATGCACAGGGCCAGCGGCGGCAGGGCAGCGGCGAGGAGGATCTCCAGCATCGTCCACCTCTCCCGCAGCGGCTCCCCCCGCACGTCGCGGCCCGGTACGGCGAGGGCGTCCCATGCCACGTAGTGGACCTGGACGCCGGCGGCGCGCCGCGCCCGGTCGGTGCGCAGCAGGGCGTGGAAGTCGAGGTGACCGGGCCCGCCGCCGGGCGACGGCGTGTAGGCGACGATCTCGCCGTCCAACACGGTGCCGATCGGGAGGGTGGCGAGCGCCGGCGGCAGCTGCGGGAACCGGTCGGTGAGGTCGTTGCCGCGGCGGGAGATCAGCCGGACTCGATGTTCCTCCTCTATGTGGGCCACCGCCCGGATCCCGTCCACCTTGATCGTGTACTGGACTCCTCCGGGCAGGGCGTCCTCGGCCGGGACGGCGCGCACCGGCACCGGCTGCATCACTTCGACCGGAGGGCGCAGCGCCACGGGAGTGCGGGTACGGGGCACACCACCACCCTCCCGCCCTGCCCGTGTACGCGCCGCCCGATGTCCACCGATCGGTGTCCCGCAGCGGGGCACGCCGTGGCGGGCTACCAGGTGATGGGCACGAGAGTGCGAGTCAGCCGGACCGTGGCCCGGGCGTCCAGGCGGCCGGACTCCCCGCCGACCGTGCGGCAGTACGCCACGAGCAGTTGCAGGGCCGCGCCGTACCGCGTCTGCGGGTCGGCGCCGGCCCATACTTCGTGGGCCGCGTCCCCGCCCTGCGCGCGGTGCGCGGCCCACAGCCGGTAGGACAGGGCGGTGATCCGGTCCGGTGTGTCCGCCAGCACGGCCAGGCGCTTGGCCGCGCGTTCCTCGCCGAGCCCGAATAGGGGTCGGCCGGCGGTGGGGCCGAGGAGCTGAAGCATCCCGTCCCACAGTGCGTCGCGTGCCTGAAGGTCGTCGAGCAGGGCGCGGCAGGTCTCCGGCTGGGCGGTGTTCACGATCTCTTCCACCGCCCGCTCGATGGCGGCCTCGACGTCGAACCCGTCCGGCGGGGTGGGAAGGTCGGCTGCGCTGCTCACACCGTGACCGTACCCGGAGGGGGCCCGTGCCCACCGCTCCCGGCAGCCCGACCGCGCACTCCTGAAACGGCAACAGTTCCTGGTGTCGCCGTTGACGATCAGCTGGGACCTCGGCGTCAACCGGCCCGGAAGCGGCGTCCTGTGCCTCTGTGCCCCGATCACCGAGGCCGGGACCCGAGAGGTCGCCCAGGTCGTCCATGAGATCCTCGCCGGCAAGCGCCCGACCTGTGGGGCCGCCGCTACTGACCGGCCCGGCTACGGCACCAGCACCTCGGGCAGCAGCAGCCGCGCCGCGTCGCCGGCGGCCCGGGCCCGCCGCCGACTCCGGCCGATCAGCACCTGCTGCTCCGGGGTGAGGTCCTCTCGGCGGTCGGCGACCCGGCCGGCCAACGTCGCCCTCGGCGAGCCGGGGTCCGGCCCCAGCACCGGGGCGGTCAGGTCGGGACGACGGCCCAGGCCGCCGCGGCGTGCGATGCTCACACCCCGGTGAACGAGTAACCCGGCGACCGGGCTACGGCTGGTCGGCGATCAGCCCGCCGGCCCCGTCCGGGCGCAGCCGCACCGGGCGCCGGCCGAGGTCGGCGACCGGGTCGGTGAGGTACCCGCCACCCGGTGCCGGGTGGGCCGCGGCGGCCAGCAGTCGCAGCACGTCGCATGCCCCCGCCGTGGGGTCGTGCTCGGCTGCTGCCGCGTCGAGGCCGAGCAGCATCGCGCGCAGTCCCAGCCACAGCCCGCCCGCCACGTAGGTGATGCGCCGTCCGCCGAGCGCGGGGTGCGGCGCCGGGGACGGGTAGGGCAGCCAGCCGCCGGCCGAGGCCTGCGAACGGGCCGTGGACGTGGGGGCGGGGCGGGCAGCGGCGGCCGTGTCGATCATGATCGGACGGTATCGCCCCGGTCCGACAAGCAACGTCGATCCGGCCAGCGGCGCCAGTGCCACGCCCGGTCCGGCCGGCGGAGCGCCCCGTGCCCCGCCCGGCCGAGCCCCGGTCAGTACGCCTCCGCCGCCGCGTCCCACCCGGCCGCGAGCGGCACGACAGGGGGCACCGCGGACGTCTCGGCGTCCACCACGGTCTCCGCCGCGCCACTCGCGCCGGGCAGCAGCAGCTCCGCCTCCCGCGCCCGCCACACCAGCCGCCCGGTGGAGCGGACCGTCACCCGGCGCCGGGTCAGCTGCCCATGACCGTCCGCCAACCCCTCCCACCCCTCATGTCCGGCGACCTCCAGATGCAGCGCCGCCCCCGGCCACGGCCCGGTGGAGACGAGCGCGCAGCGGTGCCGGCGCAGCCGCGCCCCGAGACGCTGCACCAGGTGCGGGGTGAGTGCGCCCGGGGGCGGGGCGACCAGCAGCACGTCCACCGCCGGGATCAGCACGCTCACCACTTCCGCCCAGTGCTGCTCGCCCGGGTGGTCCACCAGCAGCGCCCTGGCCAGGTCCTGGCCGTGGCCGGCCCACGCCGCCAGTCCGAGCTCCGGCAGTCCGACGGCCGCCGACCACGCGGCGGGCCGGGCCGTACTCGCCCCGCCGGTCAGCGCGAGCGCGAGCGCCAGGTCCCCGGCCGCCTGCGTCACCACCCCGCACGGCAGACCCCCGTCCGGGAGCAGCGGCGCCAGCGGCCCGGCAACCGGCCAGGTGCCGGTCATCTCCGCCCGTGCCCGCGCCGCCGGCGACGTCGACTCCAGCAGCTCCGCCAGGCGCACCGCCCGCTCCGGCCGCTGCTCCCGGCGCTCTGGCCGGTGGCGTATATCGACGGTATTCACTGCGGGTCCCCGCCACCGGCAACTGCTGCGGGCGCGGGCACCGGCTCGGGGCCCTGCGGCACTTCGAGCAGCTGCACCGTCTGCGGGGAGTACCAGTAGCAGTCGTGGGCCCGCCGTCCGCCGTCCGGGTCCTCGCACTCCACGGACGCCGTCCACCGCCCGGTGCGGGGCGGCTGCCACCACGCGGTGAGCAGCCCCAGCCGCCACCGTCCGCCGAGACGGATGCGCACCAGCTGCCAGCGCTCGTGCTGCGGGCTGTACCCGGGCCCGGACAGCACCTGCTCCGGCACCCGCTCCGCGTCCCCCAGGGTCGGCGCGGGCAGGGAGGAGGGTCGGCTGGACTCCGAACGGGCGGTGCTGGCGGTATGGGTGGTGCTCATACCGGCCATTTTCGAACGCAGGTTCGAAAACCTGCAAGTCCCGAACCTCATGACACGACGGTCGGACGTTGTGTGCCGGACCGCGTTGGTTGGCACCTACCCGCGAAAACTGTCACCGTCGAGGCAGCACCGATCCTTGCCAACGTGAACCAGCAGGTCCGAGCCCAAGTCCTCAGGCTCCAGCGGTGACAACAAGCGTGAGAACCACGTGCTGGTGACAAGTAGCGCGAGCAAACGGTGACAACTAACGGGGTCCGGCACACGTTGTGCCGTAACCGTCCAGGTCGTCGCCATCGGTGTCGGTCACCCGCGCTGGCAGCAACTCCATGGCATTCTCCAATCTCGGTCGCTTCAGTCGCTGTCCCCGCGCACCTTCATGGTCCCGGCCCCGGCCGCGCTGAAGCGAACAGCCTCCTGTCCCCGCTCACTCGCCACGGACCCACCAACGGCTACCAGCGATCCGCACTCCTCCACGGCGTGTACCTCGCCCGAGCGCACATGCTCGCCCACGACACCGAAGCCACCCTCAACACCCTGCTGGACCTCACCTCCCATGTCCCCGACGTCCAGTCCATCCGCTGCCGCAACCTCCTCGCCGGCCTCCGGCGCCACGCGGGCAGCCGCATCAAGACCCCCAGCGGCACAGATGCACTACGCCGGGTGGACCAGGCACTATCGGCCGTATGACGCAGACCAGTTCCGCCCCCCGGACGCGCAACGCCGTCCTGACGGCGATCTCTTACGATCACGCGGAGGCGCGGTACTTGACATCAGCACTCCACGCCGAGCAGCTGGACACCTACGGCTTCGCCGACGACCCGTTCGATACGCCCGCCGACCACTTCGCCGCTCCGCACGGGCTCTTCGTCGTGGCCCGCGTTGAGGGGCGGCCCCAAGCCCTCGGCTGTGGCGGGTGGCGGATGACCGACCCCACCACCGTCGAGATCAAACGCATGTACGTACACCCCGCTGCGCGTGGACTGG
This sequence comes from Kitasatospora sp. NPDC092948, assembly GCF_044754805.1. Classification (NCBI taxonomy): domain Bacteria; kingdom Bacillati; phylum Actinomycetota; class Actinomycetes; order Kitasatosporales; family Streptomycetaceae; genus Kitasatospora; species Kitasatospora sp. NPDC092948. Next base: position 49,685 of record NZ_JBIVPU010000012.1, read on the forward strand.
CCTTGGGCAGCCAGATCCTCGACCTCCTCGAACAACAGGCGAGCGAGTGTGGTGCCCGGCGCGCCATCCTGGAGACCGGCAGCCGGAATGCCGCGGCGCTGGCACTGTACAAGAAGTTTGGCTACACACCGATTCCTTCCTACATCCCGGGTCGGCAACCCTCGATCAACCGCGCGATGGCGAAGGAGCTGCCCCGAGTGGCGACAGCGCAGGACCGCGATCCGGTGGCCGACGGCCCGCTCGTCGGCCACCGGAGCCGGCCGGGATCATGACGCCTCGTCTCCAGATCGGCCCAGTGGCCCCGACCATGACCAGCAAGCGCCACCATCGGGACAAGGCATCACCCGACAGCGCGACATGGCCTGCCCCGTCGGACCGTGGCAAGCGCGCAGCACGGGCGGGGAGCGTGCTGACGTTCGCCTTCGACGGAGACCCCGCCCCAGACTCGACGCGGCTGCGCGAGGGCAAATTCGAACTGACCGAGGAATACAGTGCGGTGAAGCTCTGACCCGCCCGGGCCCAAAACCCTGGTGGAACACGGCCGGTGCAGCACAAAGCCGCCCCTCAGACAGCCGGATTTCTCGCCCACGTGCTGTCAGTCCTCTACCAGGGCGTTGTTCGCGGGGCGTGAGGACGTCTACGCGAAGCGATGCTACGCGCCGCGGGTGCTGGAGCAGAGCGTGCCGCCGAGCTGGTTCGCCGAGCACAGCCAGGAACTCCGGTGGCAGGAACGGTTCGCCGGACAGAAGCTGCACCTGAAGGCGGTGTGCGAGCGGGGCGACTACCAGCCATGGATCGTTCTGGCGGAGGTCGAGATCCCGGACCACGGCCAGTAGACGCCGCTGCCACCGCCCGGTCGGAACCGGGCGGGAGCAGTCGGGCTTCTCAGCGCGATCCCATCGTAGCGTCCGCCGATCGGCACGCCGGGGTTCCCCGGCGTTCGGCGGCCCGCACTACGCCGCCTCGGCACCCGTGACGATCAGGTTGTCGAGGGCCTGCTGCGCCAGGCCGGCGCTGCCCCTTCCGGCGCGGTGCAGCCCGGCTCCGCGTCCTGGTCGACCATCCCGGTGGAGGCCCGGTCCCCGCCCGTGATGACCTAGGTCTCCGGCGCGCTGTGGCCGGCCGTGCCTAGGTCGGCGGGGACGCCGGCGCGTAGGCCGTGGCTGGTGGCCTCAGGGGCGTCGAAGCCGGGAGTACGGGCGATCATCCGCTTCAGGATCCGGTTGACGGAGCGCCCGGTCAGGCCGATCCCCTTCGCGGAGACGGGCGTCAGCGCGCCGGCCTTGGTGACGCCGCGCAGCAGAGGCATCTCTGGCTCGGCCTGGCCGTACTCGGCGAGCAGCGCCAGGTACCGGTGGGCGTAGTCGATCGTCAACGGGTCGCGGATCTTGTAGCTCTCGTCGCTGTTCCACTCGTCGCGTCGTCTCGAGATGCGCTTGCCGACCGTCAGCTGCTCCACCAGCCTCGCATCCACCACCTTGCCGTCGGCGTCCTTAACCTCGAGCTCCACCCATTCGAACGCGAGGGAGTCGATGCGGTAGTTGGCCTGCTCAGAACAGCGGGCCCGGGTCCCGTACCCCAGACGCAGGATCAGCAGGTCGCGCAGCCCTTCAAGGGTGTCGTCGCGGGTGTGCCGGGCCAGATGTGCGATGCGGGCCCGGTCCAGCGGCGGCGACGACTTCGCCGGCCGCCGGTCCGGGCCATGGGCGAACCTCCTGGACTGTTTGCGGATCAGCTCGGACGCGGCCTTCTTCGGCGGCCAGTCCTCATACCCGTCACGGGCGTTGCGATCCCGGATCGCGGCCATCGCCAGGCGCAGCGACGACACCGCCGCCCCTGGGTACGTGCCGTCCTCCCGTTTCCGGCCACCGTAGTTCCGCAGGTGGGAGATGTAGGAGAACATCACCCGTTCGTCAGTTTTCGGGCCCGGGCGGTGCCGGTTGGTCGCGCACCACCGCTCGAAGTACGTCCATTGCTCGGCGTAGGTGCTCGAGGTGCGCTCCGAACGGCCGTCCGCCGGATCTGCGGCGGCCTCCGCGGTCAGCTCCTCGCTTACGTCGTCCAGCAGCGCGAGCCGCCGGTCCGGCTCGGCATCGAACAGCTCGCCGTCCAGCACGTCCAGGTCGTCGCCATCGGTGTCGGACACCCGCGCGGGCAGCACCTCCACGGCAATCTCCAATCTCGGTCGCTCCAGTCGCTGTCCCCGCGCCCCTCCATGATCCCGGCCCCGCCCGCGCAGGCGCGCGAGCGGGGCCGGGCCGGGGCGGTGAGAGATCGTCAGCTTCTGCCGGGTACCCAGGTCATCGGGCCGAGCCGGTCGGGGAAGGTGCCCTCCGGGCGCCGCCAGCGCGCCGTGTCGAAGTTGGGGTGCTCCTGCCAGGCGCGGACGGCCATACACAGCGACGCCCAGGCGGCATCCAGGCGTACCAGCGCGGAGGCCCGCTGCACCGGGTCGACGTTGACGCGGCCGAGCTCCTCGAGGCAGCGCCGTGCCTGGACCCGGGTGGCGGCGACCATCCCCTCGAGGGCGTCGGCGGCTCCCCGCGCCCCGCGGGCGTTGATCTCCTCCTGGATGCGCTCCAGCATGAACTCGGCCAGCGCGTCGAGGTCGTCCGGCGTCACGTCGACGGTGTGCCGCAGGACGGCGGCCTCCTGACGGGCCGTCACCGGGCGCCCGTCCAGGTCAGCAGCTCACCGGTGTACGGCCACTCGCCGAGCGGGATCGGGGCCAGGCCGCGCGCGTCCCGGACGGCCTCGTCGACCCCGCAGTCGCCGCAGATGCGGATCGCCGAGCGGGCGAGGGCCATCCGCGATCCGGCGCCGGTGTCGCCGGCGAACGCCTCGATCGGGTTGCGCCGGCAGCGGGGGCACTGCGGGGCGGGCGCCGTCTCGGTGACGGGCTCGGCGGCGGGAACGATCTGCTCAGACACGGGTCTCCTCGAGGTCCGCCGGCGCGCCCATCGCGCACCGGCCGTGAATGAAGGCCTCCGGCTCGCCGGCGGTACCGACCCACACCCGCTCGGGACAGTCCTCGGGCCGGTGGTGACCGAGCGCGCCGGCCGGGGCCGCGTACGACTCGATCCGGGCCAGGGTGCGGCGCAGCAGCGCCTCGGCCGTGTCGGCCCGGCCGCCGAGCGCCGCCACCGGCTCGCCGAGGCGCTCCAGCTGCTCGCGGACGTCGTCGACGATCATGCGCAGGATCCGATGGGTGCGGTCGAGGTCCGGCTCGGCGGCGGGGGACGGGGAGTACCCGGTGCGCTCGGGCGACAGGTCCCGCTCCCAGCCGTCGCCGTGGTCGACCATCGGCCAGCCGCCCGGGATCGACAGGTCGACGTTCGACGCGCTGTGCTCGTACCCCGCCACGGTCAGCACCCGGCCGGAGGCCGAGCTGCGCCCGTACCGGGCCAGGGCGCTCACCGCGTCACCGCGGCGGCCGGGTGGGCGGCGGCAGTCACCAGCAGGGCACGGGCGGCGGCCAGGGCGTGCTGGTCGGTGTGCTGCTGAACCCAGCTCGCCCGGGCGGCGGCATCGCGGGGCCAGGTGCTGCGCGCGGCCTTGGCGCTGGAGCGGTGCCGGTGCGCGGCGTCGGCAAGCCAGGCGGCGAAGGCCCGGCCAGTGACCGGGCCGACCGGCGAGAGGTAGGCGTTGACGGCCTCCAGACGGTCGGCCCACGTCTCGATGATGACAGCGGGACGGGCCTGGTCGTTGAGGACCCCCAGGCTGTGGGTGCCCAGGGTGCGGCCGGGCAGCCAGGTGTCTCGGCCGTCGTGGACTGCGGCGTCGGCGGCGGCCAGCAGCAACTCGGCGGCCTGGTCCAGGACCTGATCGGGCAGCAGCCCGCGGGCGCCGCTCACCGCCGATCCCAGCCGGTGGCGCTGGCCTGGCCGTCGAGGTCGGTGAGCAGGACGCGATTACCGGCGGGGCGGGCGCTCTCGTGGTCGCCGAGGTCGAGCAGCGCCAGGACGGCAACGTACTTCTCGGACGGGAAGCCTTCGGCGTCGCTGTCGTGCCAGTCGTACCGCTCGCGCATCGCATCGGCGAACTCCCGTAGCACGGAGCGGACCTGTTCGGTCGTCATCTGGAGGTCGGCCGCGATCTCGGCCCAGGTGGCGCCCTGGCGCAGCCTGGTGAGGACGGTCGGGCCGAAGTCCGCTCCGAGGACGGGGGCGGGGCCGAGGAGCTGCCAGCCGTCGGCGTCGTGGCCGGGCTGGTCCTCCCAGCGGCCGGCCAGCACGACCAGCTCGTTCCAGCGCTGGACGATCGCGCGGTCCAGGCCGGTGGTGTCGTTGTGGGCGTCGGCGAGCAGCTCCAGGTCGGCCAGCAGCGGTTCGGTGATGTAGCCGATGGCGAACTCCAGGGCGGCGGCCACCCGGTAGGGCTCGGAGTCGAAGTCGGAGGCCTCGACGAGCTCCAGGGCCCGCTGGTCCAGGAAGGCGCGCAGCCGCAGGACGGCGGCCGGGGTGATGCACTCGGCGAGCGGGCGCCAGCCCGTGTCGGTGGTCATAGTCGGACCCTATCGGAGTTGTGTCCTCTAAATACTGTTAGAGGACACAACCTGCACGAATGGGTGACGGACGCTCAACACCGGTCCCGTCCGGACGGATCCGATCGCCCTGCGGGCGACTCCACCGGCCGACGGCCGGGCGACCGGCACCGCCACCGGGCCCGGACCGGCGGACTGCGCCCCGTCCAGTCCTGCGAAATGCCTTTCTCTGCGTCTGTTGTAAGAGACGCACTACGCTCGTGTACGTGCAGGCCCTGGCCGCCGCGCTGGCACAGACGCTGCTGGCGGACGCGGTGGAGGTCGGGCGCAGGTGCGGCCTGGCTGATCGAGTGTCGGGCCGGGCCGGACGAATCGAGCGGTTGGACGTTTCGGGTCGTCCACGACGACCGGGCCGCTGCCGCGCAGGGTGCGGCCCGGCAGCCAGGTGTCGCGGCCGTCGTGGACGGCGGCGGCCAGCAGCAACTCGGCGGCCTGGTCCAGGACCTGGTCGGGCAGCAGGGCCCGGGCGCCGCTCACCGCCGGGTCCCGCCGGCAGCAGCGGGGCGGGTGCTCTCGTCGTCGCCGAGGTCGAGCAGCGCCAGGATGGCGGCGTGCTTGGTGGGTGGGAAGCCCTCGGTGTCGCTACCGGTGCGTTCGTACCGCTGGCGCATCGTGTCGGCGAAGTGCCGCAGCACGGCCCGGGCCTGTTCGGTCGTCATGTCGAAACCGGCCGCGATCTCGGTCCAGGTGCCGCCGAGGCGCAGCCGGGCGAGGACGATGGGGCCGGAGTCCGTGCCGGGGCCGAGGTAGGGGGCGCGGGGGGTCTCGACGGTCTGCCAGCGTTCGCCGTCGTGGCCGGGCTGGTCCTCCCCGCGACTGGCCAGCACAGCCAGTTCGTTCCAGCGTTCGGCGATCGTGTGTTCCAGGTCGGTGGTGTCGTCGTGGGCGTCGGCCAGCAACTCCAGGTCGGCGGCCACCCGGTAGGGCTCGGAGTCGAAGGCGGAGGCGAACAGCCGGGTGGGATGGTCTGCGGTTCCGGGCCATCCCAGCGCGGTGGGCGGCTCTTCCGGCATGATCAGCGCATGGAGCGAGTTGTTGATCTTGACGAGGCTGTCCTTGAGGTCGAACGGCGGAGGGGCCGTTGGGAGGATGCCGGGCTCACCGTGGAGCCGGTCACCTGGCGCGATGCGGCACAGGAGTGGCCGCAGCAACTGGAGCTGGACCGGGCTGCAGTCGTGGATGCCGACTCCTTCGGGGTCGTGCTCACGGGCCTGGGAGGCGAACTCTCCGTGGTGTTGTTCAGAGGAGGCTGGGCCGATGTGGACTACTTCGCCGGGATCGACGATTCCGGCACCCTGCCCATGACTGCCATCGGCTCGGCGGCGGCCTTCGGTGACCAGCTCGATTCCTACGTGGCCAGGGTCTTCGGTTCTCTCTCGGGTGCAGCCGCGTGAACTCTTCGCCTCGAACAAGCGGACCCGGCCCGCGGCCTGGCTGGACCACGACGGCAAGCTGCCGCTCCTCGAAGGCACGGTGATCCGGCTGGTCGTCGAGAAGCTGCCCAGCGGCGGGGTGAACCGCCCGGTCTGGCTCTGGTGGTCGCGCACCGGCGCCGACGCCGAAGACGTCGACCGTTGCTGGCAGACGTTCCTCCGCCGCTTCGACCTGGAGCACACGTTCCGCCTACTCAAGCAGACCCTCGGCTGGACCCGGCCCCGCCTGCGCGACTCCGCGGTGGCGGACCGCTGGACCTGGCTGGTGATCGCCGCCCGCACCCAACTTCGTCTCGCCCGCTGCCCGTCGCCGACCTCCGCCACCTTGGGGAGAAGCTGGCGGAACCGAACAAGCTCACCCCCGCCCGCGTCCGGCGCGGGTTCAGGAACCTCCACACGAAGGCCCCCTCACCAGCGCAAGCGCCGAAACCCACCCGCCCCGAACCGGGCCGCCCGGCCGCAAGCGCCCCACACCCCGCCACGACGTGGGCAGAGTCCTCGCCACCGGCGAGGCGTACGCCCGGCCCGCCCACCACAAGGAGGGCACCAAACCCCGACGAACCGCTAGAAACGGATAAATCACAAGCCTACAGGCCGCCGTGCTCGTTGTCGGCGGCCCGTGCCATGCTCGGCTCGAGCGCCCCGACCACCCGACGGTGTGCCAGCAGGCGGACTCCTGGCGGCAGTTGGTCCGGCGCTGGCATATGCACCAGGGATGCAGCACCACTTGGTCGACGCCGACGTGCGCACCGTGCTGGAGCTCACCGGCGAGAACGCCCGGCTGCTGCACCGCCCGCTGGCCCGCTTGCTCGGCCCGCTGCCCGTCGTCGAATCCGTCCCGGTCAATCTCGGCCACGCGCTGGTCCACGCCGACACGGGGATGTACGTCATCGCCGCCGACCCTACGCTCCGCGTTCACCAGGTTGTGACTTCTTCGAAGCCCGCTCGTTCACCCGGCAGCGGCGGAGCCTTCCCAGGCGGCTCTGCGCTCGGCGAACGAGCGGGTACATCGCCTCCCGGCTACCGCGGCAAGGGCCGGCCGTCGGCGATTGCGTCGACGTGGCTGCGGTACAGGTCGCGCACCAGCAGTTCCTGCGGGCTCGGGGCCGGGATCTCGTCGATCTGCCAGACCAGTTCGCCGGTCGCGGCCTCCAGCGCCTCGTCCGCGGCGCCAGAGATGGCCCTGTGCGCGGCAAGGATCCCAAGTAGATGGGGGTAGCGGCGGTGCAGCTCGGTGGCCGCGGCCTCGTGGTCGTAGCCGTATCCGTGCAGGGTCGTGGCCAGTGCCCGGTCCGTCCAGCCCGCGATGGGCCCTGCGGTGGAGTGCGTGGTGTCGGCGGCCTCCAGCGCCCGGCGCAGCTCGGCGAGCGGCAGTCCGGCGAGGTTCGCCAGGTCCTCGGCGTCCATTCGCCAGGATTCGGCCTCGTCGGCGGGCAGCAGTTCGCGCAGCTGCTGACGGTAGTCGGCCAGCGCCTGGCCCGCGTCCTGGACGGCGGCTGCGCGGGCCGTCTCGCTGTCGGCTGCCCGGCGGCCGGTCTGCCGCAGCCGCTCCTGCATCAACTCGGTCGCGGCGTACTGCTGCTGGTGCCGCGCGATCCACGCGGGGTCGTCCTGGTACTGCGTCACGTCGGCTCTCTCCGGTGTGGTGGGTGGGCGGTCCGGTGGCGCGCCGGTGCGCGCCGCCGCTGAAGGGTCGTGCCGAGGGCGTGGAGATCCTCGGCCCCAAGGGGGCCGCCACCCGCCAGCCGGGAGAACCGCGGCGGTGGCGTCACCGTAGCACCGCCCCCATCGCCATGCTTACAGATTGGCTTTACTCGCGTTTGTTGTAAGAGGAGGGCTAGCCTCCTGGCGTGGAGATTCGTATCATCGACCCGACCGCCGAGGACCTGGAGCTGCTCGCCCCGTTCCTCGCGCGGCACCGCGACGCCATCGCCGTCGCTCCGCCCCGGTGGACCGTCGCGCTCGCCCGCGACTACTACAGCCGGCTCCCGCCCCGCAACAAGCAAGTCCTGCGCCTGCTCGCCCACCCCGACCGCGACGGCCAGTACAGCGCCAAGGACCTGCGCGCCGAACTCGGCACCGACAACCTCCGCGGCTCCACCGCGTTCTTCCGTCGTACCCTCACCGACGGCGAGCGCACCGGGCGCTGGCCCGCCGGCCTCCCCGTCCCCGTGGAGTCCATCCGGCACGGCGGGACCGTCGTACGGTTCCAGATCACCTACCACCGTGACCATCCAGACCTGCTCGAGGTCTTCCAGGCCGCCGTCAACTGACGGCGGCTCAACTCGACCGGCAGGGTGAAATGTGTCGCTTGACCGCCGGCTCGACCACCACGACACGGACGCCGCGCTCGCGGGCGGCAGCGGGCACGCCCGCGAACAGGCCGCCGCCGACCGCGCCCACCACGGTGTCCGGGCCCAACACACCAGCCCGTCGCCAAGCTGCGGGGTGAGGCTGACGGACTGGCAATGCGCCACCGTCTCGCCGTGGTAGCCGTAGTCCTGGCGCTACATCTTGTCGGCCGACTCCCAGCGGTGCCGCCACACCGTGGTGGTTCAGGTCGTCGCAGTGGATCGGGGCCCCGGCGTTGATCTAGCGCAGGGTGCGGCCGAACATCGGCGTCCCAGCGGTCGTCGCCTGGGACACCTCGGCGCCCAGGCGGAGCCGAGCCGCTCCAGGGCGATCGCGATCGGGTCTGGGCGCATTGCGGCGCGCTGCCAGGCGGCCCGGGCGGCTTCGGCGGCCGGCCAGTACCGGTCGAAGTCCAGGCTGCCGCCCGGCCGCCGGTAGTCGTTGAGGGCCGGTCCGAACCTCATGATCGGGGTCGGCACCCTCGCCGGGCCGTAGTCCGCGGTGGGCAGCCGGTGCAGCAGGGACATCGCCCCGGTACACGGGAGCAGGCTGAAACCGACGCCTACCGGGCAGCTCCGCAGCAGCCCGATCGGCCGGAACACACAGCCCCCCTCGACCAACCACGCCCGGGCAAACTGTCCGGACGCGCTCGCTCAGCGACTCAAAGTCCACCTCCACCTCGCACACGCCCAACGCGGCCCCAACGCGCCGGCAGCGCCCGCCCGGGCGGAATGTCACATCCACTCGTCGCCCTGTTCCGGGTCGGGGGCCGGGCGCAGGATCTCGGCCACGGCGGCCCGCCTCGAGCCGGTCGCGGCGGCCACGTCCTCTTTCGGCATCCCGGCGGCCACCGCCTGCTTCACCAGCCGGGACAGGCGCTCGGCGACCCTGCGCGGGTGCTCGCGGCCGTCGGCGCCGTGGCGCTCGCCCCAGGCCCGCGCGGCGAGGTCGGCCCAGTGCGGGCCCGTCCCGCCGGACGGGCCCGGGTCGCCGAAGTGGCTGGGGCAGCGCGAACCGGGCCCGGCCGGCGCGGGCTCCGTGCAGCGCGGGTGGCCGCACAGCTCCGTGATCCAGATCCCGCTCGGGCTCCACGGGCCGCCGCCCGCTTGGAGCCGCCGGGAGGGGCAGGAGCCGTTACCGGGGGAAACCAGCGTCGCCCAGCCCGCCGGGGACGAGCCGGCCTCGATCGCGAACGGCCCGCGCGGGCCCGCACCCTGGGCCCAGTACCGGCAGATGTGCCCGGCCACCGCGAGGGCGACCAGCGGGTGCCACTCCACCGTCCGGCCGCGCGAGAGCGGCAGGGTGTCGGGAAGCTCCAGCACCACCGGGTCGGGCAGTTCCTCGGCGGCGCCCAGCCGGTCGATCGACTCCGTCGCGAGCCGGATCAGGTCCCGGGTCAACACGCTCTCCATCACACCTCCTGGGGGTATGTCGAAGCGCCGCGTGCTCGCGGCGGCCGGCCGGTGGCCGGGGATCCCTCCAGGGATGATGAGGCGGGCGGCACACCGGCCGCCCGGGGTTCAGCGTAGCGGCTCTACCGCGGCACGGGGCAGCCCTCGGCGATCGCGTCGACGTGCCGGCGGTACAGGTCACACCAGCAACTCCTGTGGGACGGGCCCCGGGTTCGCGTTGAGGTCGAGCCCCCACAGATCGGCCGGGGTCTTTGCTGCAGCAGCCCCGCCCCCTCTGCACGCCTTCGAGCCCTGCCTTCTTTGGCCGTGCAAGCAGTTCGGTACATGGGCGCAGGGAAGGGCATTTCGCGGCATTTCCCCGGATCGCTGAACTATTTTCTCTGCGGCGGTCCGTATTGCCAGACAGGGCGCCGGGACGGCCTACAATAAAGGCCAAGGCCCCCGCGTTAGCTTGGCGGCGATTCGGGGGCCTTGGCTTCGTTTTCCCTTTTCCAGTCACTTAATATTAAGGAACTGTCTTGGCGAACGAGAATGGACAGTCGTCGAGACCATCACGATGTCCAGCACAGTCACACAGACTACGGCAATTCTATGCAGAGCGGCAACGCCATCACCGGCTTCCGCAGCGGTTGTTCCCGAGGAGGAGCTTCCGCATGTCCAACGTCGATGGAAGCACCCTGCCGTCACTTCGGGTCTTCATGCGGTGACGTTCGCCGGCAGTGTTGCCATGTTTCTTCTTCCCGGGTCGGATCTTCTCGCAGAGTTTCTTCTCGGCCTGGAAGGTGTGAACCTCGTCTTCGATATCTGTTCGGCTCGAGGCTGAGGGGAATGTTCCCCCCAGGCTCAAATTCGGCTTCTGCCTCAGGTGGACCGTGGAACGTTCCACGGTCCACCTGGGAACGCTCCTGGGCGCTTAACTCGATATGTTGAAGTAGAAGTGGTGCGGAACACTGTGCCACTTTTTGGCCAGGGCGGGAAAATATCTCTGCTTTTTGCTTTGATCATAATGTATGAGAAGCGTCGTCAGTCTGTGTAGTCGTGCATGGCGCCGTCGCCGTGCCAGTTGCAGCTGATCTCGTGAAGCGCTTCAGCGAGTTGCCGACACGGTTCGGAGAGCTTGCTCTCCCCATTGTCCGGATGCCCGTCGAGGGCTCAGTCGTCCGGGACGCCGCCGCTGGCGGCGCTGCCGGTGCTGCCGGTGCTGATCCGGCGGCTGACGTGGAAGCGGGCGCCGGGCCGGAGGATCGGCCCGCGAACCGGCTCGGAACGCACGCCCTTCCCAAGCCGAGTCGCCGCCGGGCGGTTCTGTCCGCAGGGCGATCGGGACCGGCTGCGCCATGCCGGGCAGGTGTGGGCGAGGTGCGCGTCGCACGCGGCGCTCGCCGCCGCTGCCGCCACCGCCGAAACGCTCGCGGTGACCGAGGTCGAACTGGCTTCCACCGCAGCGGTTGCCGAAGCGGAAGCGACGGTCGCCTCGCTGGCCGCCCGTCTTGCCGTCACCGCCGGCGTCACCGTCGCCGCGGCGCCGTTCCGGCCGTGGTAGTCGCCGCGACACCGGTGGGTCCGCCCAGGACCCCCCTTCACTGGACCCCGTCCCGTCCCGAGCCAGCCGCGGAGCCGCGGACGGATCTCGCTCATCACGGCCGGACCCCCACCGCGCCGTAATGGGACGCCTGAGCGTCGCTGACGGCATTTCGATCCGCATCGGGGCGCCAGCGCGAGGCGGCCACGATGCCAGGATCAACCAGGTTCCAGCCGGTGAAGAGCCTCGCGATCTCGGTGCCCGTGCGGGCCCGCACAGGCATGCCCCAGGCCGTGTACGTGCGGGCAGCGTGTGCCACGGCCGCCGGCGCGAAGTCGGGGGTGAGGTGGGAAACGACCAGGGCGCTCCCAGGGCACAGCCTCTGCCTGAACGCCTGCGCGATCGCGTACACGCGATCGTTGTCCGGCACGAAGTGCAGCAGGCCGACCATGCTGAGCGCCACCGGCCGGCTCAGGTCGATCGTCCCGACGTTCTCGACGGCGTCGAGCACGTGCTCCGGGTCGCGCACGTCTGCCTGGATGAGCCTGATGCGGCCTTCCGGTGTGCTGCGCAGCAGCGCCTGCCCGTGGGTGAGCACTATCGCGTCGTTGTCCGCGTAGACCACCCGGCAGGCCGGGTCGACCTCCTGGGCGACCTCGTGCAGGTCCGGCGAGTCGGGGATCCCGATTCCCACCTCAAGGAACTGGGTGATGCCGCGCTGGGCCAACATCCTGGTTGTCCGGCGCATGAACGCCCGGTTGGCCTGGGCGGCGACCGGCGCGCTCGGGAGCAGTGCGAGCAGCATCGCGGCCAGGTCCCGGTCCGGTTCGAAGTTGGTGGTGCCGCCGAGGAAGTAGTCGTTCACCCGCGCGGAGTGCGGGCGGTGGATGTCGAGGGTCACCTCGCAGCCGGGGTCAGCCGCCGTGGAAGTGTCCTCGCGCAGTCGGCGGTGCGGGTCGTGCCAGGGGACGGACTCGTCGGAGCGGGCGGGATCGGTGGCGGTCAGGGCGGGCAGCAGTGAGGGGTCCGGCTGGGGGATCTCGCCGTACTCCTCGTCGTCTTCGGCGACCGGGAGTTGGTGGATGGCGGCGGCGATCCGCGCCGGAAGGTGGATGTCGAGGCCTTCGTGGCAGCGGGCGATGATGTCGTTGCGGACGTGGGTGGGGAGAAGGCTGCCGACGAAGGCGGCGGGGACAGCGATCGGGCGGGGCTCGTCGGCCATCGCTTCGGCCCGATCGCGCCACAGGTCGGCGTCCTCGAACTCGGCGCGGCTGCGGTGCAGCAGGTCGAGGCAGCTGGCGGCGGTGTAGCTGCCGGCGCCGGCGGCGAACTCCCACCAGAACTGCGCGGCCTCCCAGCGGCCTGTCACCTGGAGCAGGGCCCCGAGAACCAGCGCGCCCTCGGGGTGGATGCGCGGGCTGTTGGCCAGTTGCCCGAGCGAGGTGGCGGCCTGGGGCTGGGTGAGGACGAGCGAGACGGCGAGGTCGAGTTCGTGGGCCGCCTGCCGGTGCTCGGTGCCCATTGGACGCGGAGCGCCGAACAGGCGGCGCCAGGCGTTACGGGCCGTGCCCGCTGGTTCCGGCTCCGACGGGTCGTGGTGCCCGCCGTCGGCCGGTCCGGTCGGCTGTGCCCCGCCGGGGAAGGCGGGCCCCATGGTCACTTCTCGTTCCCCGTTTTTGCTACGTCCAGCAGACGGCCTTGATCGCGTGCGGTGATCACGCCGGGCCCGATCCGCGCGCGGCCGCGCGGAGTTCGGCGAGGCGGGACTCCAGGCGCTCCAGATGCGCGAGTTCACCGAGCCGCTCGTACGCGGCCAAGGCACGCTGCAGAAAGGCCAGCGCGGCGTCCTTCCGTCCGGCGCGGGAGGCGGCCCTGCTCTGGTAGTCCAGGGTATGGGCGCTCCAGAGCGGTGCCCTGGCGTCGGCGAAGAGCAGGTGGGCCTGGGCGAGCTCGGTCATCGCGCCCGCGTGCTCGCCGTACATGGCGTAGGCCTCGCCCAGGTAGAGACGGGCGCGGCCGTGGTTGAGGGGGTCCTTGTCGAGCGGCTTCTTGTGGAGCTCGAGGGCCTGGGTGAGGTGGCGGATCGCGATGGCGGGGGTGCCGAGACGGCAGTGGGTGGAGCCCAGGAGTACCAGGGCGAGCATGTGCTGGCGACTGTCGTCGGGCCGGGTCAGGTCGTACCGGGGCAGGAGCTCGCCCAGGATCTGCACGGTGGCCTCGCAGTTGCCGGCCTGGTGCTCACCATGTCGCTCGGCGAGGTCGAGGGCGGCGTCGAGGTCGGGGAGGGCGCCGAGCAGCCAGTCCATGGCGCGCTCGGTCGAGCCGTCGAGGTCGAACGGGGCAATGTCGCAATGGCGGGCGGTGCGGGCGAGGCCTCCGCGGTGGGGGGTGATCACCGTGGAGGCGGCGTAGGCGCAGGCGACGGTGTAGTCGAGGTAGCGGGCGGTGACCCGGCCAGCCGCAGCGGGGTCGTGGTTGCGGGCGGCGTCAGTCAGGATCGTGTGGAGGTTGCCACGGATCGGGTCGACTCCGACAGTGTTCAGGGCGCCCTGCAGGATGAGAGCGGTGATGAGTTCGTCGGTGTCGAGCGGGGCGAAGGCGGTGCCGGCCGCGGCAGCGGCGGTGGGGCGGTCGAAGGGGGCGGGCAGGTGGGCCAGCTGGCCCAGCAGTCGCTGGCCGGCGACGGACAGCGTGCTGAAGAAGTGCCTGTCGTCCACAGGAGGGTTCTCCTTCGTGCATTGGTGATGACCGGGGCGGAAGAGACTTCCGCCCCGGTGGAAGTCAGACAGGCAGGTGGGGGGTGAGCATGGCCTGTGCCGCCTCCCAGAACGGTTCGGCCTCGAACACATTCAGGAGGGACTTGTGGTCGCTGTGGCGGTTCGGGTCCTCGATGACGTGGCTACTGCGCAAAGCCCCAGGCAAGGAGCCGTTGGCGAAGGTGAAGTCGATTCGGGGCGGGCGCTGTCCGCGGGCGGGGTCGATGCCCTGATCGGTACGTCCGTGGCTGGTGCCCTGCATCGCCTGCTCGCCCTGGCCGCGGTGCAGGTAGGCGAACAGGGCGAGGTCGCGGAAGCCGGCGGCGGTGAGTGTGTCCCACGGCTGGGTGTCGGGGGTGCGGCGGTCCGGGAGGGTGCGGTGGGCGCGGTGGTTGCGGTCGGCGGTGTTCGTCAGGTCCGGCAGTGGCGCGAGTTCGTGCGCGGAACTGGAGTAGCTATTGAAATCGCCGCCGATGATGCACGGGACGGTCCATTGCAGGCGCGGGCCGTCAGGGTCGTCCGGGTTGTCCACCTGGCCGACCTGGCCCCAGTGGGGCATGAGTTCGGCCTCCTGGAGTCGCAGGGTCGCGGACCGCGCGCACAGGTGCACCGAGGCGAGGGATACCTCCGGCCCGTCCTCGCGGTCGGCGCGGGTGATGCGGCACTGCGCCGGTTCGTGCCACCGGCCGGTCGGCTGTGGGTACCGGGCGACGATGCGGATCTTGGCCGGGTTGACGAGGATCGCCGGCGGGTTCGGGGACTCCACGGTGGAGGTCTCCGCGAGGAAGCCGGTCATGCCGAGGCGGTGCATCGCCGCGTAGAGGCCGCGCCGGCCGTCCTTGCGGGCATGGGAGGCCTCCTGTAGCAGCATGATGTCCGGCCTGATGTCGTCGGCGATCCACCCGTAGACGGCCTTCCACGCCTCGGTGGTGTGGCCGCCGAAGTCGTGTTCGCCGTTGAAGGTCAGGACGCGGATCTCATTGGCGTCCCTTGCCATGTCGATTCCCAAAGCGTTTTCCTCCCCTATTTGCTATTCGGGTTTTTCGGCATTATTCCGAGTTTAACTAATTTTCGGATCTGCCATCTGGGAACGTGGCCGGCCAGCATGGATTTGCGCTGGCGTCTGATTGCCCGGTGAAGGGCGAGGCCGTCGTCGGTGACGTAGCTGTCCGTGGGCCATTGCTGGCCGGTTTTCTCACGGAAGGCCACGAGTTCGCGCATGATGATGTTCCGTCGGGCTTCTTCTCGGCCGAGGTGCAGTCCGGCGGAGCAGAATCGCTTGATCCTGTCGGGGCGCATCCGCCCGGTCCGCAGGAGGATGATCTGGCTCTGGCGCCAGGTGTACAGGTCCAGGTCGTCCGGCGCCGTTCGGGTCCTTGGGACGATGGGATGCCCGGCTTTTTCTGCGAGTTCCTTCAGCGCCTCGAACCGGACGTCCCAGTAGTGTTCCATCGGCGCAGCAATGAATCCGAGGTCGGTCAGCACTTTCTTCTGGTCGTAGGATATGGAGTCCCAGCGGTTCCGGTACGAGTTGGCTGTCGCTCCGAGTTTGTACCCGCCGGCGGTGACATGTGTCTGGAGGGGGTTCGCGTGCCCGTTCTCGTCCTTGAATGCGGAGAGTTCTTTGACGAATCTCCGCCATGGGATGCCTGCCAGGTCCCATATGATGCCCATTTCCTCCAGTTCGGCGGCGGTGATCGGGTCGACCTTGCCGGACGAGTGGTAGGAGCGCTGGTTCCACAGCCAGTTCCCGATGTCGAGACCGGACGGTGACAGGGTGCCGGGGGCGACGGTGTTGATGTCGGTGCCGTCGGCGACGTGCTCGGCCAGGGCGCCCAGGTATTCGGCGGCCGAGGCCGTCGCGGCCCGGACCGTGCACACCCTGATCGCGTCGACGAAGCCGGGAGGGATCTCGGGGCCGGTGACGGCGAACCAGTCGGGCAGCGTGTGGGCGCTGTTGTCGCGGTTCTCCGCGGTCCGGCCGAGGTTTCGCCGCATGTTCTCCAGGTAATGGGCCAGGTCCTCGTCCTGGGCGGCCATCGCCCGCACAACGCCGTACACAGTGCTGTACGACGAGTTTGCGACGGTGCCGGCCGGATCGGTGTCGCCCGGACCGACGAACACCGGGACGAACAGCATGGCGGTCTTCTGCGCCCCCGGGTAGGGCAGGCGAGCGGCCCGGCCGAACGCTTGCACGTAGCGGATCTGCCCGCCCGGGGAGAGGAATCCGGTCGCGTCTATGTCCGGGACGTTGACGCCCTCGGTCAGAAGCCCTGCGTTCGACACAACGACGAGGCCGGGACGGTCGGAGCGCAGCTGGTTCACGATGCGCTCGCGGACGTTCGGGGGGTGCTGCGCATGGACGTGGCCGGCCCACAGGGCAACGGGCCGCTCGCCGGGCGGGAGCAGCTCCCAGGCGTGGTGCAGGGTGGTGGAGAACCATCGTGCGTCCGCGACGGTGCGGTGGTAGAGGACCATTCGGCGGGCCCCATGCTCGGCGGCGGCTCTCAGCAACGCGATCTGGGTGGCGAGGACGTCGGCGCTCACGGCGCCCGGACCGCCGGTGCGCAGGAACACGGGATCCTGCTGGGCGGTCGCGGCCCGGTGGATGTCGGCGTCGGTGACCACCGGCACGACCAGCCGGTAGCGGGCGAGCAGCCCGAGGTCCCGGGCCCGGCCGTAGGTGAGGCGGTGGGAGACCCGGCCGAACACCGCGGCGTCGTCCATGCTCAGGACCACACCGTCCCCGGTTCGGGAGGAGACGATCATCTTGGGGGTGGCGGTCATGTTGAGGCGGCGCACCGCCGGGACGAGCGCGTCGTTGTGGACGGCCGTCCAGGTTCGGTCCTCCCAGCCCACGGTTCGGTGTGCCTCGTCCACCACGATGAGGGGCCAGCGGCCGAGTCCGTGGTGGGCGTGTGCCTCTATCAGCACCTCCAGGCTCTGCAGGGTGCTCAGCACAGTTGTCCGGCCCGGCCGCGCGAGGAGGTGGGCGAGGTCGGCTGGGTGGGAGACGACGCGCGCCACGGACTCCACCCGCCGAACGACGGGATCGAGCAAGTTGCGTTTGGAGCAGACGGCGATGATCCGTCCGAGGCTGTGCGGGCCGAATCCCGAGATCAGGTCGTCGACGGTCTGACTGATCAGGGCCAGGGACGGAAAGGTGCGAAGAACCCGATCCGCACCGAGGTGTTCGGCGATCGCCTGGCTGACGCGTGTCTTGCCGGTGCCGCAGCTGGAGATGTACTGCGTGCGGTCGTCGACGCGCAGTGCGCCGGCGACATCGGCGACGGCGCGGACCTGGTGAGGCCTCAGCTGCTGTATTCCGTCAGAGCTGGTGACGGTTGGTCGGGTGTTGTCGTTGGTCGGCATGATGTCTCATCGGGTCGAGTCGGTCTCGGCGAGGCTGGGCGTGCTGCCCGGGACGGGTAGCGGTGCCAGGCGATCCGGTCGATGCCGGTACGCCGTGGATGAATGTCGGGCCTGCGGGCGTGTGCAGGGGCGTCCAGCGTGACCGGCTGCAGGTCCAGGTCGGCAGGGCCCTGGCGGCGGTGCCGAGACGGGGGCTGTGGTGGGGGCCGGCAAGGACCACGCCGACCGGCCTGGTCGGGTCGACGGTCGACGGCAGGCGCGGGTTGTCCAGGAGCCTGTCGTAGTGCTGCGGGTAGGAATAGAGCAGCACCGGAGTGGTGCTGCACCGGCGCGGGCGTAGGCATAGCGGCAGACTGTGATGGCGATCATGCTCAGCCCCGGTCGTACGGCGCCAAGGAGTCCTCTCCTGGGGGTATCCACGGCTCTGGCGGCGGTGCTGGCCCGTTCACCGACTCGCGGGCGACTCGGCCTGGGAAGGGCGTGCGTTCCGAGCCGGTTCGCGGGCCGGCCCTCCGGCGGGACGGCGCCCGGGGGAACGGATGAGAGCCCGGATCATCGGACCCTCCCACCGATGCGATACACCGTGCCGACGGCGCCGGCCTCGGAACGGTCCTGGTGAGGAGGTACCAGCAGGGCCCTCTGTTCGAAGCGGCGCAGGCGGCTGAGCAGCCCGCTCGGGTGGCTGTGGTGGAGCACGGCCGGTCGCTGGCCGGTGTAGTAAAACCAGCGGTCGCGCATGTGGCGGCGCGCGGTGCCGTCCGTGACGGTGACGCCGACCAGCGCGAGCGTGCTGCCCGGCGCGAGGCCTCCCAGCAGTCGGTCCAGGAGCGCCTCGACGGCCCTCCAGGAGGTGCGGTGGGTGCCGGCGAGGACCACGTCGACCGGCCGGGCCAGGTCGATCAGGCGGGGCATGTGCGGGTGTTCGAGCAGCAGGTGCAGGCGCTCCTCGGGCTCGAACAGTAGTGCGGTGGAGTCCCCGCAGAACGCTCGGGCGGGGGCGTAGGCGCCGTCGCAGGAGGTCACGGCGACCGCGCGCTGATGCCGCCCGGACGTCCGCTCCCACCAGTCGTGGGGCTCGCGGTGGGGCAGGCCGAGTCCGTACCCGATGTGCAGGACCTGCCGGCCTCTCCTCACCGCCGACCGGACCGCGGCTTCCTCCGCGACGGCGGCGTCGCGCACCGCCGCGGGCAACCCCGGGCACACCTGGCGGATCGCCGCCGCCGCGACCTCGTCACAGCGGAAGACGTTGGCGACGGGCCCGGGGTGGCCGGCAAGGACGAGCTCGACCCGCGAGGGCACGGCCCGGTCCCCGAAGGTGTTCCGCCCCAGCGCGCTCGGCACGACGGCGCCGGGGCGCAGCGGTGCCGGCAGGGGTGTGGCGGTGGTGGTGTCGGTCATCGCGTCGTCCCGGTGTGCTGTGCGGTGCGACGGGTGACCTGGAATGCCACGGCGAGGGCGTGCAGGCCCACGGGGCGCGATCGGCGTCGTCGGGTGGTGTGGGTGAGCGGGTACGGGACGACGGCCTCGAACGGGGCCACCGCCCGGCTGGATTCGCGCGGGTCGGCGAGTTCGCCGAACCGCCCGTCGGTCCTGTGGCGCAGTGCGCTGGTCAGAACTCGGGCGGCGTCGGTGTGGTGGGGGGTGGTGTGTGGGGTCCGGGGCGGCGGAGTGTGGGCGAGGGAGGTGTAGGCGATCATGCTGCCGGGCGCGCACCTGCGGACCAGGGCGTTGATCAGTTCTCGGTAGCCCAACGGCGATTGGCGGTGCACGGCTGGCAGGACGACCCCCAGCGGCCGCCTCAGGTCGACGTACTCGGTGAGCATCGGCCGGTCGAGCAGGGTATCGAGGAGGCCGACGCACCTGAGTGCGGTGGTGGTGTCGCCGGAGTGGCTGCGGGTGGTTTCGCCGACGCCGTGGTCGGTGGCGATGGTGACGAGCGTCAGGTCGGGCCGGCGCTCGCGCAGTTGCTGCCACAGCTGCTGCGGGCCGTAGTCGGGGGTCATCCAGCCGTGGCCGATGTGCAGGACCTGGTCGTATTTGCTCCCGGCGTGCCGCAGCGCCCACCTCTCGTAGCGGTCGAGCTCGCGGGTGATCCCGGGCAGGCTGCGTCCGAGGGGGGTGTTGGTCATCTCCTCGGCGGTCGCGATGTCGGCGCTGGTCAGGTCCTGGGTGTCGGGGCCGGTCGCCCATGCCATGTCGAGGCGGTACGGGCAGGCGGGCTCCCAGGAGGTGGGGTCGCTGTCGGGGTGGGTCACGGTGGTGCTCCGGAGGTGAGAGGTGGTGGTCGGCGGCGCGGGCCCGGGCCTGGAGCTGGTCAGTGGTCGCGGGCGGTGATGCGGTACACCGCGCCGAAGGCGCGGATCCCCGGGCCCGAATCGGGAGTCCGATGTGCCGGCGGCAGGTGTGCCGCGAGGGCGCCGGGGACCTGTTCGAGGTGGCGCAGTCGGTACAGCAGTCCGGCCGGCCGCCGGCCGTGCAGGAGGCAAAGGCGCTGATCGGTGTACCGCGCCCACCGCTCGCGTAGTCGGCGGCGCTCGGCGATGTCGTCGAGGGCAATGCCCGTCAGGGCGAGGGTGCTGCCCGGGACGAGCCGCCCCAGGAGCTGCTTCAACAGCTCGTCGGTGGCCCGCCGGGGGCTGCGCTGCGCCGCGAGCACCACGCCGACGGGCCGGCAGAAGTCCGTGGTCTGGAAGGGGTTGCCCAGGATTCGGTGCAGGCGCCTTCCGGGTTCGTGCAGCAGCGTGGCCGAGGCCTCGCAGTGTGCGCGGGTCCGCTCGAGGGCGTGTTGACAGGTTGTCACCGCGATCACGTTCGGGCAGCGCCCGTACGGGCGCTGCCACCACTGGTGGGGTTCGCGGCCATGGACTCCGGCACCGAAACCGATGTGCAGCACCTGGTCGTGCTGCTGGACGGCGTGGCGGACGGCCGCCTCCTCGAAGTCGCTGGCGCCGCGCATCGCCGCTGCGAGTCGTGGGTGCCGGTCGCGGAGCGAGGCGGCCACAGCCCGCTCCCGTAAAGGGACGTCGTGCGTGGTCTGGTCGGGATGGGCAAGGGCGAGCGCGACGCGCGACGGCGCGGCCCGGCCGGAGCGTCCCCTGCCTCGCGGTGCCACCGCGGCCGGGTTCTGCGGACCGGTGTCGGCAGGCCGGGGTTCGGTGATGGTCATGGTGTGGTCCTGCGGTTCGTGGCGGGTGTGGGTGTGGGCTGTAGCCGTGTCGACGCCGTCAGGCGGCGGGCCCGGTCGGCGGCCCGTGCCACCGGCGGCCGGCCGGCCGCCGCACCGCGAACTGGGCGAGGCGAACGACGTTGAGCGGCAGCGCTGGCCTTTCCGCCCCCGGCAAGACGAAGACGATGTCGAACAGCTCGTCGAGCGGTTGGGCCGGGCGCAGGACGGCATGGGGGCGGCGCGGCAGGCCGGGTGCGGTGGTGGTCATCAGGAAGCCAAGCGGTAGAGGTTGGATGAGGTGGGGGCCGGCAGTGCCGGGCCCTGGCCGGGCGGGGTGCAGGATCGCGTCCGGCCGCGGGCCCGGGGGCGGGCGGCGCGTCAGGGTTTCGCGGAGCGGGCGGCGAAGTGCGCGCTCAGGTACGGCAGCAGCATCGGGCCCAGGCCGAGGCCCTTCACCAGCACCGCAGACCCGGTCGGCAGAGCCTCCGTGAACCGGCCCAGGCCCGGACCAACTCCGCTGGTGAGCAGCTCGGTGTGTCCGAAACCGGCGCCGGCGGCCGCAGCAAGCACCGCCCGGGCGTCGGTGTCGTCGGTGCCGGTGACGACCGCAAGGTGGCGCTCGCCGCCGCCTACCGTGCGGCAGTCCGCGGACAGCACCGGCCGCACCAGCACGTCCGACGCGGCATCATGAACACGGCCCCCCACCAATTGCGCCAGCTCGGCCACCGACAGCGGCGCCACCAACCCGTTCTCCCGAGAGTCCGAGCCCATGTCAGTCATCTCCTCAAGGTGCCGAGCACGTCCGGCCTGGTCGAAATCGGGTGGGTCGTTCCACCGGCCCGGAGGCGGGCCCGGTCGGTGGGGGGGGGGGGGCCGGGGGGGGGGGCCCCCCCCCCCGCCCCCCCCCCACCACTCTCTTCCTCCTGCACCGCGCTGCGGACGCCGCGTCCGATGGACGTATGTGGCCGGCAGGACGATTCGTCAGAGCAGCCCTGTCCGGCGTAGGGACCGGCGGGTCCGCGGCAGCGCCAGCGCCAGGAACTGCGGGTCCGTCAACCGGCCGAACCGCGGTGCTACGAGCCACCGAGCGCCCGGACGGTCCACCACGGGCGAGGGCACACGCACCACCCCGGTGGTGTGCAGGACGACCCTGGGCAGCCCCGGGACGCACCACGGCGCAAACCTCGCGTCGGGCACGCTCGTGAGAAACAGAGTCCGATCCTCGTACCGTGTGCGGACCTCGTGTTCCGCCGGCTGGCCGCGCTGCGCCGAGCGCTCGTCCTGCTCGCGCAGCGTGGCGTGCCGCTCACGCCGCGCGGTGCGGCGCTGGACGACCGGGCCGATCAAGACCGGCGTCGTGCTGCGGTCGGACAGCCCTGCCAGGTAGTCCACCGTGGCACGACCCCAGGCCCGTCCGGGAACCTCCACCACCGCGAAGCCCGATATCCGGATGGGGGCCAGCTCGCCCTTCCCCCACGCCCGAAGGACGCGATCCGGATCATCGGCCATTTCGGCGAACCTCCTGCGGATGTCGGCCGCCACCCGTGGGGGCAGTCCGGCCGCCCCTACCACCGGCTGCCTTCCATCGCGCTGACGAGCAGCTCCCATTCGCACTCGGCGGCACGCGGCTCGGCCACCGCCGCCGAGTCGTTGTGACCGAGGAGGTACCGAATCCCGCCAGCCAGCAGTTCGGGGTTCCACAGCCCCGCTCCCGGCGCGGGCGCGACCAACCACACCGCGTCGACAACCGCGGTGCCCGCGATCGCGGACAGTTCGGTCGCCGTCAATGCGTTGGGGCAGTCGAACGTCCCCGTTGCCCGGACTCCGGGGAGAACGGCCAGGCCGACGGCGTAGATGGTGGGGAACGCCAGCCGACCGATCCCGTCGCCGACGTCGCGCGGCGGCGCCAGCATCACGGGCGATGTGGTGTGGCCCATGCTGCGCAGCCACCGCAGCAGGTCGGCACCGCCCGCCACCGGCAGGCTCACGACACACCGGCCGGTGTCGAGCGTGTCTTCGAGCGCGACCTGCCCAGTCCACCCGTCCGCATCGGGCGACAGCGTTCTGCGCATCTCGTTGGTGATCATCCCCGTGCCTCTTCCTGTGGGCTGTCCTGTTCGTCGGGTGGACCCGGCCACCACCCTCATGGCCCGCCGGGTCCACCCGTGACGTTGCCGACCCTCACGCTCGCAGGGGCGGTGCGACGGCCGGCAACGTTGCGCGGGCCCCGGATACCGGCGGGCGGGTGCGGAGAATCCGCGCGGCGCGGCGAGCCCGGCGCGAGAAGGGGGAGATCGCGCTGCCCTGCCGCACACCCCGCCCGGCAGGGGCGGGGGAATAGCCCCTGGGGCAGGGAAGTCCCACGTCCCTGCCCCAGGACGTTCACGACGCGGCGCGCAGCGCCCGACTCGCCATGACGAACCTGGCTGCTGTGTCACCGTCGGGTGCCTGCTCGGAGTTGGCCGGTATGGGGTCCTTCAACGACCACAGCCACTGCTGGTCCTCCGCCAGCGCCTCCACGACGGCGGCGGCATCCCACACCAGGCCGGTGCCGTCGGGCTCGACCACCCACCGCGTGCGCCGAAGTGGCAACTCGCGCCCCGGGGCCGGGCACATCAGCACGCCGGTAACGATCATCTCGATCAGGCCTGCCAGTTGGTCGAGCGCCGACACGGCAGTGCCGGCCGAATCGAACTGGTCCACCGTCACCGGATGCAGTGTCAGGCCGAGGTCGACCATTCCCGTCCCACCCGACCGGTCCGGCAGGTCCAGCGAAGTGGCCTTCGGCGGCCCCACGAGGAACTGCAGGGACGAGTCGTCCCGGCTGTACAACACGGGGGCGGGCCGCTTGGGGAGCCGTTCGTCCAGCAGGCGCAGGCCGAGCGCAGGCGCGACCCGCAGCACCGCGAACCCCCGAAGGGTGATCTCCGCGAGCCTGCCCGTCATCCATGCGGTCCGGCACTCCACCGGATCGACGGCCCGCTCGACCAGCCACCGCATCCCAGCTCCATTCCCTGTCGGCAGCACCGTACGCAGCGGAGGGAACGCCTTGGATTGCAGGTCAGCGGACATGTCCGGGGTCTCCCTCGTCGTCATGGAATCGGCTGTGCGCGGAAGGGTCGT
This sequence comes from Kitasatospora sp. NPDC092948, assembly GCF_044754805.1. Lineage (NCBI taxonomy): Bacteria > Bacillati > Actinomycetota > Actinomycetes > Kitasatosporales > Streptomycetaceae > Kitasatospora > Kitasatospora sp. NPDC092948. The sequence goes on from NZ_JBIVPU010000012.1 coordinate 73,364, forward strand.
CCGGGGACGGGTCCCCCAACGCCCCGGCAATCAGCGTCTCCAACCGGACGCGGTGCTCGTCAGGGGCGCCGCCGTTGTGCACTGTCCGCTTCAACGCAGGCAGCAGGACCGCCTGCTCGTACAGCGACGCGTGCGAGGCTATGACCAGTGCCGCGGTAATGCCGTCGGTTCCCACCAGAGCCAGGCCGGGCCAGCCACCCCGGGTGACGATCTCCACCAACGCGTTCACCGCCTGGCGGGCCTCACTCTGGTAGACCTGCCGGGCGCCCTCACTCCTGCGATGGGCAGCCAGGCTGTCGGCGCGCTCGGCCGCTGCCGCCAGCCGCACCAGTTGGTCTCTCGTCGCGAACCCCAGGTCGAGGTCAGGCAGATCGGTCTCGGCCGCCACCGGGTGCACTCGCTCAGCCCCCGGCCCCACGGCGGTCATGGAGAGCGCCTGGCCCACTCCACTGCCGCACGCCGGCTCCCGGGGTCGACGGCTCGCCACGCCATAGTCGAGACGGCTCAGCCACGCCGTGGTCGCTTGACGGCCGCGGGCACCTCCGGTCGTAAGCGAGCTGGTCATCGTCTCCTCCGGAATCGCTTGGTGTGGTTCGTAGTTCGGCAAGTCAGAACGTGCACGCAGGAGCAGGTTTGGCATCGGCCAACTCGCGGAATCCGCCATCACCCCAGGGCTGGGCGGCCTATCGTCTTGACGGAAGGCCAACCGCGGCCGTTCTCGTCGGCGTCGTGCGATCGCGGCCAGCTGGTCATGTTCCAGCGCCGCAATCTTTCTGACGATCAGTCAACAGGCTGTCTCCGAGCAGGCGCCACCGACGATGCTGTTTTGGCATCAGGCGATGCCGAAACAGCATCAAAGGCCGTGGTTCGCAGCCTCCCGGTTCGTACAGTGCATGGAGATGACGATGTGGAATCCGACGGCTGCCGCTCTCGCGGCCGCCAGAGTTGGCGACTTCGGGACTGTCGTACGGGAAGCGCGTGAAGGCCAGCAGCTGTCACAGCGAGGGGCGGCGCGGGCTTGCGGGGTGGCCCAGTCGGTGCTCTCCCGGCAGATCGAACGCAGGCCCAACAGGGCCTACCCCATGGACCTGCTCCGCGCGGTGGCGGAGTTCCTTGAGATCCCGCTCCACCTCGTCGGTCTTGTCGACCCGGACGCGACGGAACAGCGAGGGCACGTGCAACGCAGGGGACTTCTCGCTGGAACCGCAGCCCTGGCCGCATCGTCGGTCCTGCGCACGGCATCAGGCGGACGCCGTGATGCGGCACCGGGCCTTCCCTCCGTTGAGGACGGCTCCCCTGCAGCCGCGTTCCGGCTGGTCACCAGCACCTACCGGCGGCTCGACGCCACCATGCCGTCGCGGAACCTGATCGCCTCTGCCCGGTCGCACCTGCAACTGATCGAGGCAGCCGTCGCTTCCGCCCCCTCCGACCAGCAGAGCCTGCTCAGGGCCTGCCAGAGCGAGACCGCCTCGTTCACCGGCTGGCTCGCCTGGGACATGGGCGACCACGGTTCGGCCCGCCACGCGTACGGCACCGCCATCACCGCCGCCCGCTCCGCCCGGCACTCCCTCCTCCTCGCCTATCAACTGGGTAGCCTCGCCCAGATGGACGCGCACCTCGACAACGGAGCCTCCTGCCTGGCACTGGCCGGACGGGCCCGCAGCGCGCTGACGGACAACACCCCGACCGTCGCCGACGCGTGGCTCACCGCGACCGAGGCCCTTGGTCACGCCGCGCTCGGCGACGCTGAAGCCTGCGACCGCAGCCTGGTCCGCAGTGCCGCGCTCGCGCGCACGATCCACCAGGAATCACCTCCGCCGTGGCCGTGGGTCTTCCAGTTCTCCGAAACGAAGATCGACACGATCCGAGTCACCTGCGGGGCCTGGCTGGGCCGTTCGAGCTGGACACTCAGCCACGCCAGGGCCGTGCAAGCGACCACGCACACCACACAGCACGGATTGCTGTGCATGGAACTGGCCCTCGGTCATATTGCCGCCGGCCGCATCGACACATCCCTCGAACTCGCCGTGCGCGGGCTCGACATCGGGCTCGACCTCAAGTCGGGCCGGGTCATCGAATCCGCGCGACGCGTCCGCAGGGCTCTGCCCGCCGGCGCTGCGGGCTCCGCTGCTGTCACCGCGCTCGACGATCGCCTCGCCGGCGCCTATTTCTGATCGGAGTTGTACATGCATTTCGGCATCACCGGACACCGCGGCCTCGACGACCAACTCCAGCAGAGAATCGCCGAGCTCCTCGCCCATGCCCTCGCTCCGCATGCGCAGGACCTCACCGGCATCAGCTGCCTGGCCGACGGACCAGACAGCACCTTCGCCGACCTCGTGCTCGCCCTGGGCGGCCGCCTCGAGGCGGTGATACCCGCCCGCGGATACCGGGACGGCCTCCCCGACTGGCACCACGCCACCTACGACCGCCTCCTGGCCGCAGCAGCCGACGTGCACGAGACCGGGTTGCCCGACTCGACCCCACAGGCGCACATGGTCGCCAGCGAGATGCTCGTCGGCCTCTCCGACCTTCTCATCGCCGTGTGGGACGGCCGACCCGCGCGAGGCTACGGGGGCACCGCCGACGTCGTCGCCTACGCCCATGCGGTTGGCACTCCCGTCTTGGTGGTGTGGCCAGAGGGGGCCGTCCGACCGGAAGCCTGACGGATGACGGGGCAGCAGGAGAATCTGGAGTGCGGCGCGGTACGGCATCACTGCACCGCCGGCGACGATCCGTACGGCTCTGCGGCGTGCGGTCACGGGGACACATACCTGGAGACGATCGTCCGGCTGGTGTGCCGGTCGTGCTCGGCAGCACGCAGGCGGCCGGCCTCGGCGTCCAGGCCCGGCTGGTTGTGGGGGCCGGTGCGGGCGCGGACCGCGCGGCCGGGTCGTTGAGTGGGCCGACCTGTCCCTAGACCTGCCCGACTGGTATCGCCGGGGTAACCGGGCCGACAAGGCGCCCAGCGTCCGAGAACGCTGGGCCGCCGACTTCCACGGTCCATGGCCCCGGCCACGGGCCGTCAGTTGACGGCGGCCTGGAAGACCTCGAGAAAGTCCTCGTGGTCGCGATCGGTCGGTCACGGCACGTTCCCTGCCGAGACACGCCGGCCCGTTCCCGGTCTGGGAATTGTCCGACGTCTGCGGGCGACGGCGGGCTGCACTACATGAAGCGGCCGGAGGGCTGGAAGTCGTGCGGGATGGTGGGGTAGAGGTCGGAGAGGATCTCGGATCGCGTCTCGCGGGTGAGGGAGCGGGCGAGGAAGCGGGTGAGCGTGAGGTCGAAGTGCTCCCACCAGGGGCCGCGTGCCTCGTTGACCATGACGGTCCACTGGTCTGGGTCCTGGCCCGGCTTGGCGAGCCAGTACAGGAACTCGCCGTTGTCGGTGGAGGCCCAGGGGATGACGCGGGTGTCGCGATGGTCGAGTTCGGCGGGCTTCGGCTCGCCGCTGGACCACAGGTACTCGTTGGCCTCGGCGCGCTCCTCCACGGCCTCGAAGAGGTCGTAGTACTCGTTGACGCAGCCGGGTTCGAGGATCCACAGGTAGGCGTCGACGCAGCCGCCACCGTAGGAGTCGATGAAGGCCTTGTAGTCGGCGGGCAGGTCGGTGCCGAGTTGCCGGCGCACCGAGTCCCAGTCCTTGGGTCGGGCGCTGGCGGGGCGAGGCAGCAGGCCGGCGAGGGTGTTGAGGGCGTTGTCCACCGGGCGTCACTTCTTCCAACTACCTCGGTCCGTCGGGGTCGTCACGAACCAGGCGTACATAGGTGCGGTCGTCATGGCCGTTGGCGCCGGGCCGGATTCCCTTGGTGGCGGGATACGCCCCGATGCGTAGCGGGTCTTGGGCCAGGGAGACTTGCAGTGCGTGTTCGGCCAGGGACAGCGTGGACGACGGGCCGAGGTAGCCGTCGGTCGCCAAAACGATCTCCGTCGCACCGTCGAGGTCGAGGGATTCGACGAACCGTTGCGGGACAGGCCGTCCGTTCAAGACACCGAACGCCAGTCCGTCGTCGGAGTCGGGCTTGTTGGCGAAATGGTGCTGGCTGCGCAGCAGGGGCAGGATCATCTCCCGTCCCGGATCGTGCTCCGCCAACTCCAGTAGCGGAACACCGGCTCTGAGGTGTGCGGCCAGTAGGGCAGCTCGGGCCTCGGCTGCAACGACGTCGATCCGCTTGTTCGCCGGGTGCTGCTGCCACTCACCGCGACGGCGCAGCGCGAGGTGCACGTCCCCTACGCGTACCACAACTCCCTGGCGGGGAAGGAAGATCGCGGCGACGGCGCTGGGCGGGGGGGTGTCGCTGGCGCCGATGCCCCAGCGGCGGTGCATCTCGGCCAGGTCTCGGGTGACCGTAGCCACCAGCTCGGCCGGGGGCGTGTTGGGGCGCACGTGACACAGCGTGTCCACAACGCATTCCGCGGCCAGGGCCCCGCCACAGCGGCCGTCGAAGTGTCGGCCGCTTTTGTCCGTGGTTCCGTCGACCACCGCGAGAAGGGCGAGTCCGTCGTTGTCCGAGCGGACGAGGAGTCGGTCGTCTCCTTTCCCGGTACGGGCCTTGGGGACTTCGGCGGTCTCCTTGATCGTCCAGTCCATGATTCTCCTGTTTGTGAGGATTGATGCCTGTGGTGCCCTCGGCCGTCCGCAACGGGTGGGCGGCGCGGGTCACGGTCTCGGGGCCGGACGGCACCCACTCAGTCATCGGTGGCAGTCGTACCGGACAGGTTCAGCGACCTCGGTCGTCGGTGTGGGGTGTGCGAGGGTGGCCGCCTTGAGGTGGGCGGCCGGATCGCTGTTGGCGGCGGCTTCGGCGCCCAGGCAGGCCAGGGCGCCGAGCTGCGCGGCGGAGAGGAAAGTGGGGCGCGGGCGGCGGGGAGGTCGTTCTGTTCGCGGCCCTTGCGGCGGGCGGGTTCCAGCGTGATGCCGGCGGCTTCGACGGTCTTCCGGGCGACGATGGCGCGCAGGTCGGGGAGCTTCGGCCAACCCGGACGAGCGCGACGGCGGCGATATCCGGGGACGCCATCTCCAGCGCGTTCAGCAGAGCCTCCGCGCTGGCCTTCCTGTCATTGTCGCCCTGACGTTGGTCAGGGATTTAGCGGCGGAATGCTTCGGGGCTGCGCAAACTCGAGGGCGTGTCAGCCCCATCCGCATTCCGCCTGCTACTGCGGTACCGCGAATCCGACGTGCTGAACATAGGTATAGGAATCGTAGTTCGAGTCCAATTTGTTCAGGACCTCGTCCCAGATTTCATCGAGCATCTGGACATCATCGTCCCGCCAGGCGTCGACGAAGTCGTCCCAGATGTCGCCCTTGAGATGGATCTTTCGAACGTTGATTTCCCTCTTGTATTTCTCAGGGACCTGACTCTGATCGACAGGATAGATTTCGATCTCGGTTCCCAGGCCCTCGTTGCCGAGCAACTCCTTCAGTCGCGGCCCGAGGTTGTGGCCCTTCAAGGCCCAGTAGGCGGCGTCGATCTTGGCAAGGTTGTCGGGCCTGGGCACAGTCTTGCCGTCCACCCAATTCTGAATGGTCTTCGGCTTGACGGCAATGCCCGCTTCCACCATAGCATTTGGGCCGCCCTTCTTCTCCATCAGATACTTGAGCCTGGCGGCAAGGCCCCGCTTGCTGGTGACAGGAGACTTGATGCCGCGTTTCATCACCTCCGAGTCGAGATGGATGGCCATCGCCACTCCCCCCTCGATTCCTCGGGCTTCATACTTCCCGAGTTCCATCCACCGGCCGGCCACTACCTACGCCCCTTCCTCTTGGGCATTTCCTGCGGAATCCAGTAGTTCTCCTCTTTCTTCTCCTTGACCTGGGTCAGCCCTCGGCCCTCTTCGAACACCTCGCGCCAGTCGCCGATGACGTGCAGCTCATCCGTTCCCTTCATCGCGACGAGCTGGAGCCCGGCCTTACGGGCCTTCAACGCCTTCAGGTAGAGGTTGAAGAATGCCTGGCTACGCAGGATGTGCTGCCAGGACGGGTTGTTCAGGAGGTGGTTGTTGGTGCTGGTCCCCGATGTCGAGACGAACTTGGCGTACATGTCCTTGACGTACTCGACGACGACGTCGTCGCCCTCGTCGATTCCGGCCTGGCGGGCGGTCGCGAGTGCGACTCGCAGGTACTCCAGCATGTGCTCGGAACTGTGGGCGACCCAGGCCTCGTGGACCGAGGGCAGCTGAATCAGGCCCTCCTTGGCCACCCGCCGCAGCAGGCTGAGTGTGGCGGTGGTGATCCACACGCTGTCGCGCTCGTCCCGGCTGCCCAGGGGGTCCGGAAGGTGTCGGTGCTCCCAGGGTGCCACCGTGGCGCGCACCACTCCTGCGAACCTCGGATCCCAGTCAGAACCGACGTGGTGTTTGAGCTGCCCGATCGGCAAGTGCGCCTTGAACGCGGCCAGGTAGGCCGCGTTCATGTCGAGCCGGGACACCAGTTGCCGTGCCCCCAATCCGTACTTGAGATCCTTGTTCTCCCAGTTGGGGCGCCCCTCCCAGATCGCGTCCGCCTTCTTGCTCCCCTGCCCCTGTGGCCTGAAGATCTCTAGGAGCGGCGGGTGGGCCGTGTGCTCGTAGCGTGCGTCCTCTCGGGTGTAGGCGAGCATCGCCATGATGTCGGGGATAGCGGTCTTCTGCAGCATGCGGATGGCCAACTGGATATCGCCCTGCGCGAGTTCGAGCGCGCTGGTGCGCCGGTCTTCGATCATGGTGAGCAGGTGGGCGACGATGGCGTCCTTACCTCGGCCGGTGGATAGCTTCGTCGCGCCGGTGCGCACTACCTGGCCCTCCACCGGGGCTGCTGTTGGCATCATTGCCGGTGGCCCGTCAGGCACGCTGCCCGGAGCGGGAGCCGGAGCGGCTTCGGCGGCGGTGCCGGGCGAGGTGTCCGAGGCGACGACGGCGGGTTCCGCCGGAGCGGGAGCCGCACTGAGCCTCGAAGGTTCTGTGATCGGATCGGTGTTCGGTCGGTCGAGCAGCCGGGCACGGGAGCCGTCCAGGAGCAGCGGGACCTCTGCTTCCACGCCCAGGTCCGCTTCCAGGATGCGCAGTTGCACTTCGGAGCCGGTGCGGGTGAGCGCGAGGAAGAGATCGGGGCCCAGCGCGAGTGCGGTGCCGTGGTCCGGGGAGTCGAGCGCGGCCAGGACCGGGATCTGATGGCGCTGGGCAATGAACGCGAGGTCCTTGACGGCCTGCGGGACGTTGGTGCCGGACAGCGGGCGGTCGGGGTGCGGGTCGGTCTGGAGGCGGTCCACCACAACCAGGTGGAAGTCGACGCCGGCCGTGTCGAGCACGTCGGCGATCGCGGCTGCGTCGAGGTCGGATCCGGCGTCGATCAGCAGGTTCGCGGCCTGCAGGTTCGGAGTGAAGTCTCTGACGCGGGCCTGCTCCTCGGTGGTGAGGGTTCCAGCCCTCAGCCGCTGGTAGTCCACGTCGGCTCGCGCTGCGGTGAGTCGGAAGAGGATGTCGTTCTTGGTCGGGCCGGAAGCCGCGTACAGGACCATGGCGCCCTCGTCGAGCGCGGCGCTCGCGGCGGCGGACAGGACGAGCAGGCTGGTGCCGGCCCCCGGTGCGCCGGCGGCGAGCGTGAGACGCCCGGGACGCAAGACTGCGGAGGCGCGGTCGACACCGGGAATGCCGATGCGGGCCCGGCGGTCTTCCTGGCGGTCCAGGAGGGCTGCCGCGTTGTCGCCGATGGTCGTGAGGGTGCGCGAGCTGGCGGGGCGGGCGGGCGCGTGGGCGGAGACCAGGAGCGCGACCGGCTTGCCGTTGCGGGTGATGACGGAAGGGCTGCCCGCGGCCTGCGTGACCAGCGAGGAGAGCTTCTCCCGGGCGTCTCGGACACCGAAGCGCGGCAGGTTGTCCAGATTGGTGCCGGGCGCGATCGGGACGATCTTGGCGCTGTGCCCGTCGAACCGAATCGTCGTTTCCTCGCCGCTCTCGGCAGCGTTGATCAGCGCGGTCAGCCTCTTTCGGGCGCTGTCGACTCCAAGCGCCTCCGACGCGGCGGGCGAGGGGTTCGGGCCACTGCTGGAGTGCATGGCAGGCCTCCTATCGTGTATGGATTCACCATACACCAACACATACACATCAGGGCATGAAATGTAATGCTGTGCCAAATCAAATGGCCCTGACCTGTGCATTTATAGAACATTTGTGTCTGGCAAGGTGTGTGAGAAGAGGCGGGGTGAGGCGGAGGCGAGTGATGTGGTCCGGGTGCCTCGCCTGAGCCGCTAGCCTGCTGGCGCATCGGCTGCTCGACCGCAGACCGGGAGGGAGACGGGATGCTGGAGCTGTGGAACCGCGGGCGGGAGCTGCGCGCTCTGCGCGCCCTGGACGGGGCGACCGCGCTGCTCGCCACCGGAGTCGGCGAAGCCGGAATGGCGGTGCTGCAGCGGCTGCTCGCCACCGTCTTCGAGTGCGGAACCGGGGGCACCAGCGCGGCCGTCGAGCTCGCGCGGGCGGGTGATGCTCTTGCCGGCCTCTCGCTGGATTCCGCCCAGTCCGAGGCGGCCGCCCGGGCCTGGCTCGCGGAGGCACATCGGCAGCGAGCTCTGGAACGGGCGCAAGAGACCAAGGCCGACCCGGGGCAGGCCGTGGAGCGGCTGCTCGGCCACCCGGTCTGGGTGCTCCACCATCTCGATCCCCTGGCCCGACGCATCCGGATCGTTCACGTCTCCACCGGCCGTACCGCTGCGGAGGTTTCGCGCGCCGCACGCCTCGAATCCCACCTTCTCGGCCGCTGGTTCAAAGGCGAGACCAGGCCGGACGCCGCGCAGCGCCGCACCTTGGCCCGCGTCCTGGGCGTTGCCCCCGGGTGGTTCGGAGTGCAGCGCGACACAGTGGTGGACATCGCGCTGTACCAGGCAGACGACCGGTGCCCGTGCGGGGTCGGCGCGGCGCGCTTTGCTGCGAGCACGCTGGACGAACGGTCGCTCAGTGCGGCTTGGGGCCGGCTGGGCCTGTACTGCATCGGCTGCGGACAGCCCTACCTGATCGAGCCGGATGGCCGCCTCCACCCGGTGCCCGCGATCGGTACCGGCCATTTCACTCATGAGTTCGGGGCGCTGGGCGAGAAAGTCCGGCCGGACGGCTATCTCGGTACCGAGCTGAGCCACCCCTGGCCGATCGCACACTGGCATACCCCGGCGGGGCTGAACCGCCGGGGGGCCCTGCGGATCCCCGACCTCTACCGCACGGCACCCGCGGAGAACTAGCAGGTACGCAGGACCGCGACTGCCTTGCCGAGGATGACTGCGTGGTCGCCGGGGAGCGGACGGTTTGCCGGGCTGCGCGGCACGAGTCAGGTCTTGCCGTCGCAACGCCGGAGCTCCTTGATCGTGGCCTCGCCGTCGATCAGGGCGGCGACGATCTCGCCGTTGTGCGCGTCGGGCTGACGGCGGATCGCGATGAGGTCGCCGGGCAGGATGGCCGCGCCGGTCATGGAGTCGCCGACGAAGTAGGTCGTCACCCGAGCCGGCGCTTCCACCAGGGCTCGAAGGCAGGCGCGAAGGGATCTTGCAGTGTCCGCGCCAGGAAGTGGTCGTCCAGAGGTGCGACCGTTGTGAGGAGTTCGCGACGCGCCTTTCGTCGCATGGAGGCGGCTGCCCCTTCTAGGAGCGTTCGGGCGTGCCTGTCTCTCCAGTCCGTGGTCCCATGTCCACGGTTGGATCCATGGTCGGGCCACTCATGAAGCGCCAAGTCCCATGCCCGGAAGGCACGGGCGACAGACCCAGGGGGCAGCCGGTATCGCGCCTCGAACTGCGCGATCTGTCGATTTGTCGCAGCGGACAAGCCCGTGATGACTTGCCTGGTGCCGGCTGCCCTGCGCGGGGACTGTTCGGCCCTGATCTCGCCTGGAGAACGGCGAGGCATAAAGACTTCCAGATGGTCAGAAAACTAGTGACCTGACGATAGACCGTTGTCTCCCAGGGCCTCAAGAGGGTTCTGCCTGACAGTGGTGAGGCCCGTGAGTCCGGTCAGCCAGCGGCCGTCTGTTCGGCGCGGGCTCGGGTGGTGGCGAGGCGGTATGAGTCGGTGCCGGTCTCGATGATGTTGCCGCCGAAGGTGAGGCGGTCGACGATGGCCGCACAGCTGGCAGCGACGTCGGCGCATGCAGGAGCGCTGCCGCACCACGCACAGCTGTCCGAACACCGGCCGGCCGCGCCCAGGCCAGCACGAGCAGCCGACCTGCTGCTCCCGCCCCGCGGGGTCGATAGGCCACGCCGCCCGGCTCTCGCTGCCGGAACTCCACTGCGTCGCCCAGGAGATCGGGAAGCCACGGGCGTCACGGACCAGGACCGCGACCGTCGGCGGCAACGGCACCGCGCCCCACGACCGGCCGGAATCCTCCACGGGGCCATCCTCGCAGCTGCGGCGAATAACGAACACGGCGGGCTCTCGAGTGCACGGCCGACTGCCGATTCGATGCGCCGCTCCCGACCGACCCCGGGGGGCTGCGCGAACAATATGCCCGCCCTCGCCCACCGCGCTACGCTCGTCGGAATCATCAGCCCTTGGAGGGATCGAACCACTCGCCGATCCCCCGTGGAGCCCATGATGACCAGCCCGACCCCTTCGTCACCCCGGCCGGCCTGCACCAGGTTGACTGCAGCCCTCGTCCGGAAGCTGCGCGCAGACCTCGCCGCCGGTAGAACGACGATCAACAGTCGCGCCCAGGAGCTGGGCGTGAGCTGGACGACGGTGGAGAACGCTGCCTACGGCTATACTTGGCGCGCTGTCACTGATCCGGCACCCCTCGAACCTCCTGCCTCGCAGCAGGTCCCAGTGCCGTCCTTCGCCCGGTTGACGCCAGAGGTTGTGGCAGACATGCGGCGCCGTTACCGGTCCGGTCAGGCCACCTTCGGCGGCCTCGCGCGCCAGTACGACGTCGGGGAGGCGACCGTGCGCAACGCGGTCCTCGGGTTCACCTGGCGCGGCGTCGCCGAGCCGCCCGCGCTGCGTGCCGACGTCGGTGGCTGGACGGTCCTCTCCGAGGCCGACGAGGAGCAGATTCTCAAGCTCAAGGGCGAAGACGTGTCGTACCGTGCCATCGCCGCGGCGCTCGGCCATGGCGTATCCGTCGTGTACCGGGCTCACCGACGGCTGGAGGAGGCCAGACGGCAGCCGTGAGGACCACCCTTGATCATCAGCGACCCCTGCCGCAGTGATGCTCGGCCGGATCAGGTGCCGGAGGTGCTGTCCTTTCGGCTGTACGGTGCGCGTGGCTGTTGGTCGGGGCCGCGTTCGCCGCGGCTGCGGCGGTTGGGCCACCAGGCATGCACGGCCCGGTAGTAGTAGAGGTCGCGGCCGTTGTCCGGTTGCTCGACGGGGGTGGGTGCGGTGGGGTCGTTGGCCAGGGCGCGGTGGAGGGTGGAGCGGTTGACGTGGAGGTGGCGGGCGAGGGTGGCCACGGGCAGCGGCCACTCCGGCACCGACTCGGGGTTGTCGGGGCCGGGCTGGCGGGGTGCGGGGGTGGTCACGGGTCGGGGCCTTTGAGTCCTGGATGGTGAGGGGGTGTCGTTGTCGGGCCTGCGGCCGGGGCGGGGCGCGGTCCGGGGTCAGGCGGCTGCTTCGATCGCGGTCAGGGTGACCGGTGCGGGGAGGGCGGTGAGGTTGGGTGTGCCGCCGCCCAGCAGGGTGCCGTACGCGACCAGGCGCGCGTCGTCGTCGGCGAAGTCGCCGGGGAGGTCGGCGAGTTCGGGCACGCTCAGGCCCTTGCTGCGGACGTGGTTCTCGAGGTCGGTCACGGCGGTGGGCCCGGAGTCCCGGAGGTCGTCGAGGCGGAAGTGGTTCTCTCCGCCGAGGACGACGCCGTAGGCGACCAGGGCCGCGGCCCGGTCGGCGTACGAGCCCGGCAGGAACTGCCCGTCGAGGGCGATGGTGTAGGAGGCCGGCTGCTCGGGCAGCTCCACCCGGTAGGCGGTGAGACGGCCGATCGTCTCGGCGCCCTGGAGGCGGGGCGGCGTCTGCGAAGGGCTGGGGCTCTGGTCGCCGGTGCCGGTGAAGGCGTCGGGATCGGGCTCCCAGCCGGCGCTGAAGTCCTCGGTGGAGTAGAGCGCGGCCAGGGAGCTGACCTGGCGCAGGCGCAGGACCTCGTCGGGGTCCATGCCGAGTTCGCGGCCGATCCACTCATCGTTCTTGCCGCGCAGGTGGAGGTCCCTGACCATCTCGCTCATCGGCTCGACGACGTGCTCGCCGCGGGCGCGGTTGTGGCGGATCGTGGACGCCTGCCGGTCGGAGCGGTCGGTGCGGTCGGGGCGGATGACGGTGACCGGCAGGCGGCCGTGCAGGGCGCCGGCGAGACCTTCGCTGCGGCCGACGAGGTGGCGATGGAACCCGTCGACGACTTCGTAGCGCTCCTGGTCGGGGTCCTCGCGCCAGGTGACGATCGGCTGGGTGAAGCCGTCGGATTCGATGGACAGCTTCAGCAGCTCCATCTCCGGTGCGGCTACGAAGTTGGGGTTGTAGTCGTTGCCGTGGACCTGCGCGGTGGGCACCCAGATCACGCAGTCGACGGGCTGGTCGCGCATCGGAGAGTGGGGGCGCAGGAGTAGCTTGAGGGCGTTGATGGTGTCGATGCGCTGCTCGTCGGGTAGTTCCTCCAGCCGTGCGAACAGGTCGGCGCCCTGCTGGAGGATGCCCTCGGCGGTCTGGTCGGCGAGGATCTGGTCCAGGCCGGTCTGCTCGGCACTCACGTCGGCTGCTCCGTGGGGTCGGGGTCGCGGTGCATCCGCGTGTACTTGTCGGGGACGGCGGTGGTGGCGAAGCCGGCCGCCGTGTAGGCGTCCACGAACTGCGGGGGCACGACGGCGCGCAGGTGGCGGGGGCCAGCGGCCTGGACGGCGGCGGCGACCAGGCGCTGGGCGAGGCCGGTGTCGCGCTCGCCGGGCACGGTGTAGAGGGACTCGACCCGGCCGGTACCGTTCTTCAGGAGGACGACGCCGACGAATCCGAGCGCGGGCTCGCCATCAGCGCCGGCGGTGACCCACACCTTGCCGTCCTCGTCCCACGGCGGGCCGCCGAGGGCCTTGTGGACGGTTTTGGAGGCCAGGTGCGGGCCCATGACCTGGTAGAAGTCCGGGTCGGTGTTGGTGCGGACGGCCAGATCCACAGCAGCGGGCCGGTCAGAGGGTGCCATCGAACTTCCACTCCTGTCGTTTGGCACGCATGCGCTCCTGGTGCTTCTCGTAGGACTTGGCGTTGGCCGGCGGGGCCATCGCGAACTCCTTGCACCAGTAGTCGAAGGCGAGCAGGACCTTGCAGACGCGCTTCCAGGACGGCGTGGACTTGTCCATCGGGCCGTCGTCCGGGATGCCGTCGGGGTAGCCGCGGGTGGAGTACCAGAAGATGAACCGGGCGATCTTGTTTCGGAAGTGCTCGGCGGTCTGCTCCGGCATCGTGTTCAGCAGGTACTGGGCGTAGCTGAACCAGGTCATGCCGTCGGGGCAGGTGATGGTGATGCGCCCGGAGATGTTGCCGGTCTTCGTCGAGTACTTGGCACCGAAGTTGGCACCGGAGACCCGGGCGACGACGCGGCTCCAGGTGCGGGGCTCCAGGATGTGGTAGAGCCACAGCCCCAGTTTCTGGTCGTCGCCGTAGGGCTGGCACAGCCTCATGCTGTGGATCGTCAGGCCCGCTTGGTGCATCAGGTCGTAGATCCGGTTGTACGGCACGTCGAAGCGGCCGTTGTAGATCCAGATGTCGCGGGTCTGCCAGTCGTAGATCGGGTACGTGTTGTAGAGGTTGGGGCCGCCGCTGATCCGGGTCGTCCACCGCAGGCCCTCGTGGGTGCGCTTCTTGAGGGTGGCGATGGTGCGGTAGCGGTTGAGGCTCTCGTCGGAGCGGATGCCCACCAGGCAGGCGGTGAGGCGGTTGCCGTGCCGGGCGGCGTACCAGTGCCCGAAGGCCGGGACGAACTCCTCGAACTCCATGTACCGGCCGCCGCCGTCCGGGGTGACGTTGTCGGCGGTGTGCTTCGCGTAGAAGTCGAAGAACGCGGGGTCGGTGACGGCCCCGGCCGGGGCGGGGCGCACCCACCTGTCGCGGGCCTCGGGGTCCCAACAGGTCCACTGCGGGTCGATCGAGGAGACGGCGTTGCGCATGTTGAGGGGCAGGCAGACCCAGTAGGGCTCGAGGACGTCGGCGTGCCGGACCAGCATGGTGCGTACGAAGTCCTCGGTGGCCCGGTAGCCGGCTTCGAGGTCGACGATGAGCACGCCGAGCGCGCGGCCCAGACGCCGGGCCTCGTTCGCGGCGATCTCCAGGACGACGCCGCTGTCCTTGCCGCCGGAGAAGGACACGTACACGTTAGGGAAGTCGGCGAAGGTGCGGCGCACGCGGCGCAGGGTCTCCTCGTGGACGCTACGCCCGGTGGCCCGCTTGGCGCCCCGCAGCGGCCGGGCGCCCTCCGGGAGCAGCGCCGGGTTCTGCGGCGGCGGGACGGCTTCGGGGGCCTGGAAGGTGCTCACCGCTCCAACTCCGCTGCCGCCGTCCCGGCCGCGTTCCTCAACCACGCCTGTGCCTGCTCCCTGCTGATCTGCTCGATGTCGCCCTGCGCGGTCACCCGCAGGAACGCGCGCTCCTGCGCGGTGACCCGGGTCCGGACGCCGGTGCGGCGGATGCCGCGCCAGGCTGGATCGACCGGGTCCACGGGCCAGCCAGCCTCGTAGACCCGGTTGGTGCGCAGCGTCCACAGGTAGTGCACCCCGCGCCATCCGTACCGGTCCTGGAGCGCATCGTAGTCGCGCTGCGCCGACATGAAGGTCCGCCGCAGGCCGTAGAGGGGGTGGTGGCCGGTGATCTCGGCCAGCCACGGGGCGTCGCCGCAGATCCGCTCCCGCTGCCAGACGGCCCGGAAAGTCGAGGCGGCGGGGGCGGCGTCGAGGTCGAGTTCGGCACGCTCCACGAGCAGCGGGATCGCCTCGTCCCAGGTGGCCGGGCGCAGCAGGGCGAGCGTGCGGCCGTCGGCGTCCGGGTCGGTGGCGTCCTCGACGGTGGCGATGAGTTCGGCGAAGCCGGTCTCATCGAGGGTTCGGGCGCCGGGAGCGTGCTCGGGGACGGGGGGTTCGCCGGGGCGCGGGCGCAGGCGGACGACGGTGGTGGTGCCGGTGGCGAGGGGGGCAGTGGCCGGGCGGTGGATCAGCCAGAGCGGGCCGGGGTCGTGGGCGGGGCAGGTGGTGTGGCGGTGGGTGCCGTCGGGGAGGCGGTGGCCGTGGCCGGGGTGGATGCGGCGGCGGCAGTCGACGCACCAGCGGTCGTCGGTGGTGAGGGGGCCGGGTGCCGGTGCCTCGGGGCAGGTGCGGTGTTCGGGGGCGTAGCGGGCGCGGCGGGCTTGGGGGGTGCGGGTGAGGGGGGCGGGTGTGCGGTCGACGAGGACGGCGCGGCCTTCGCCGGCGTCGACCCAGCCTTCGCACAGCAGGCACCGGCCCGGGTAGGCGTTGGGCTCGACAGTTTCGGCGGGGGGCGGGCAGTCGCCGGGGCGGTGGGTGAGGGTGTGGCGGCCCGGCCCGTGGTGATGGAGCCAGCCGGCGCGGGCGGGGATCTGCCGGGTGCACCGGTGGCAGCGGCCGGGGTGCCGGTTGGCGGTGATGGTGGCGCCGACGGTGTGGTCGGCGGCGTCGGCGGCCAGGTGGGTGCGAACGGCGGCGAGCTGCTGGCGGCCGGGCGGGGTTCGGCGGGCCCATCGCTTGAGGACGTCCAGGCCGTTCTCCGCGTCGGGGTCGGCGCGCAGCAGGGTGATGCGCCACTGGCGGCCGGGGTGCTGGTCGGCGGTGAGAAGTAGGGCGCCCGTGGGGAGGACGGCCAGGGAGTCGGGGGTGAGCCAGGTTCCGGTGAGGGCGGTGGTGCCCTCGCCGGGGCCGACGGCGGTGACGAGGCGGGCCCAGGAGGAGAGGGTGTCCGCGCCGGCGGGCGGGACCTGGACGACGACGGTGCCCAGGGCGCGGGCGGCCGGATTGTCAGTGGCGGCCGACACGATGGCCGTAGCGGAGTGCATTTGCTCGCTCCCGGAGAGTGATCAATGTTTAGAGTCCCCAGCATGCCCTCTCCGAGAAAAAATCGCAACATCTGTTGCGATTTTTTGTGGAGAGGTGCAGGCTGATCACCAGTCACCCGCCCTACAGGGCAGGCGAGTTGAACGGAGAGCCCACCATGCACCGCAGCAGCACCGGTCCGGCCGAGGAATCGGCTCCCGGCCGGCGGGCCGTCAGCACCGACCCCGTCCCCGATGAATGGGTCCGGCTGACCGTCCCGCCGGTCCCCGACGGAGGCCGGGCCGGCAGCTGGCGCCTGGCCGTCACGGACGTCGACCCCGGCGTACAGGGCGAGCAGGCGCTGGCCGGCCTGCGGCTGTACGCGGGCGACGCCGTCGCCTGCCCGGCCGGGACGCTGCTGCTGGTCGTGGACAAGCGCGCCACCGGTACCGACCGCAACTACCGCACCGGCCGCAGCTACGTCACCGAGGACGCCACCGTCACCCTCACCCGCGTGCAGGGCGACGGCACCACCGAAGTCCTGTGGGGCCCGCGGCACTTCGCCAAGGCCGCCACCGCCCTCGGCACCACCGTCCGCACCCGCGTCGCCAAGGCTCTCGCCGAGCAGGCCCCGGCGGCCGAACCACAGCTGCTGGAGGAGGTGCAGCGGCCCAACCGCCGTTACGAGCCGCGCTGCCCGCGCTGCGAGCGCCCGGTCGCCGCCCGCCGCGGCCACCTGGTCCGCCCGGCCGACGGCGCCCGCTTTGCCGTCGAGCACTGGCCCGCCTGCCCCGCCGACGGCGAGATGGACCCCGAGCCGCCGGTCAAGCGCGGCAGCTGCGCGGAGTGCGGCACCCGCCGCGGCGTCGTCGAGCGCCACGACAGCAGCGGCATCCCCGGCAAGGTCTGCCACCGCTGCGACCGCTGGAGCGAGGACGCCGACTACCTCCTCTCCTTCGCCTGAACCCCCTTGCCGGCTACGACCCGAGAAGGCCCTGTGCCCGAGTTCGACCTCACCCGCCGCCCCTGGATTCCCGTCCTGGACGGCACCGACCACCGCCACGTCAACATCACCGACGCCCTCACCCACGCCCACCGCCTGCACCTGGCCACCACCGACCCCACCGAACGCACTGTGCTGCTGCGCCTGCTGGCCGCCGTCCTGGACGCCGCCACCGGTACCGGCACCACCGCCCGGTGGGACGAGCAGTGGAACAGCCCCGCCCTCGACGGCGCGGCGATCACCGCCTACCTGGAGCAGCACCGCGACGCCTTCGACCTCTTCCACCCCGAGCGGCCCTTCGGCCAGTGCGGTCTGCTCGCCGCAGTGAACCGGGACACTCACGCGCTGCGGGCCGGCTCCTGGTCCGGCACGGCCTCGACCCACTTCGACTGGACGCAGCTCGGCCCCGCCCGGCCGCTCGCGGCAGCCGATGCGGCGCTCGCCCTGCTCGTGCTGCAGGGCGTCCACCCCGGCGGCATCCAGTCCGGCCACCCGGGCGACCCGCGGACCAAGGGCGGCAAGGTGTACGGCTCCCACCCCGGCCTGCTCAGCTGCGCCACCCACGTGATGGTCGAGCCGGAGGGCGCCTTCCTGAAGGACCTGCTGCTGATGATGACCCCGCCCGGGCCGCGGGCCGAGGACGATCGGCCGGCCTGGGAGCAGCCGCCCGCCCCGGTCACCGGCCGGGAGCGCGAGCCCGCCGGACGGCTCGACCTGTGGACCTGGCCCAGTCGCCGGGTGCGGCTGCTGCCCGACGACGACGGCCGTGTCGCCGCGCTCGCCCTCCACGACGGGGACCGCACCGCCGACCCGGGTACCGCCGTGCGCGCCGCCGACCCGTGCGCGGCCATCTCCCCCAGCGGGGCGCGCTTCGACCTACGCGGGCGCGACGGCCGGGGCCGCGACCGCGGCTTCGAAGCGCCGTGGGCCGCCGTCCTGGCGCTGCCCGGCACCGACCGCACAGCCGCCGCGCCGGCGATCGCACACCTGGTCGCCGCCTGCGAACGCGGCACCGTCGACCCCGCCACCGTTCTCGCGCTGCGCTTCCACCGCGTCGAGCACACCACCGCCCACCGCGCCGCGATCAGCGCCGTCCTCGCGCCCCTGCTGCCCCTGGGACCGGCCGCGCACCTGGCCGACCCGGCCGTCCGCGACCAGCTGCTCGCCGCCGCCCGCCGCGCCGCAGGTCTTCGCCACCGCATCCACAAGCTCGCCGAGGACGCCCGGCTGCCCGGCGGCGACCGCGTCGACCTGGCCGCCGACCCCGGCGTCCGCACCGCCTGGAACCGCTACCTGCACGACCTCGACCGCCCCGGCTTCGACGACGCCCTCCACGACGCCCTCCACCAGCGCATCGCCCGCCACCTCGGCGCCACCCCGCTCACACAGGCCGCCGCCGTCCACCAGCTCACCACCGCCTAGAAGAGGACCCCGTGGAACCCCGCCAACCCGACCCCGATCTCGACCTCGTCCGCCGCACCACCGACACCGAGATCAACCGCCTGCTGAACCGCTACCTCGCCGACGCCCCCGACGGCGCCGCTGCCCTCGCCCACCTGCGCCGCACCGGCAACGACGGCACCCTCTCCCCCACTGCCTGGTCCTACCTGAACCTCGACCCGCTCCTTCCCCCCGACACCGCGCCCGCCGACGACCCACGACGCCACGCCCTGGACGCCGCCTGCACCACGCTCGTGCTGTGGGCCCACCACCAACAGTCCCGGCCCGAGCGGATGCACCGCACCCCGCGCCCCGGGCGCACCGACACCTCCCTCGACCTCGGCGGCGCGCTGAGCCGTCTCTCCCGCACCGTCGACAACGCCTCGATCACCCCGCGGTTCACCCAGCTCACCCGCATGGCACCCACCGGCCTGCCGACCACCACGCTGCGCCCCCTCATCCGCTGCCTGCGCGAGGGCGGAGTGCCGCTCGACTACGCCGCCCTCGCCGTCCAGCTCACCCGCTGGCGCATGCCCGGGGGCCGCCGCCAGGTCCAGCGTCACTGGAGCACCACCCACTTCGAGACCCGCCCGGCCCCCCGGCCGGACACCACCGACACCGACACCACCGTCACCACCGAGAAGGACACCCCGTGAACGACACCGCCGCCGCCGGCCGCGCCCGCTTCCTCGACCTGCACCTGCTGCACACCCTGCCCTCCCACGGCGTCAACCGCGACGACACCGGCGCCCCCAAGAGCGCCCAGTTCGGCGGCGTCGAGCGCGCCCGCGTCTCCAGCCAGGCGTGGAAGCGAGCCACCCGCACCTACTTCGCCAGGATCCTGGACCCCTCCGAGCTCGGCGTGCGCACCGTGCACCTGGCCGCCGCCGTCACCGACCGCCTGACCGGCCTCGCCCCGGACATCGACGACGCCGCCCGCGCGCTGGCCGCCCAGCACACGATCACCGCCGCCGGGATCACCCTGGACAAGCCGAAGCGCTCCAGCGGCAGCAGCGCCGCCGACCTGCCCACCGCCAAGGCCCTGGCCTTCCTGTCCGCCGCCCAGCTCGACGCCCTGGCCGCGCTGGCCGCCGAAGCCGCCGCCGACCCGGCCGCGTTCTTCAAGCAGAAAATGGCCGTCCAGCGCGCCCAGCACCTCGCCGCCACCGCCCACTCCGTCGACGTCGCCCTGTTCGGCCGCATGGTCGCCGAGACCCCCGAGCTGAACGTCGACGCCGCCGTCCAGGTCGCCCAGGCCATCGGCGTCCACGCCCTGGAAGCCGAGATCGACTACTTCACGGCCCTCGACGACCTCAGCCGCGCGGCCTCCGCGACCATGATCGGCACGCGCGGCTTCAACTCCACCACCTTCTACCGCTACGCCAGCCTCAACCTCGACGCCCTCGCCGCCAACCTCGGCCGCCTCCCCGAACACACCGAGGGGCGCACCCCGCTGGAGCGCGCCGTGGCCGCCTGGATCACCGCCTTCACCTCCTCCATGCCAGCCGGCCAGAACAGCGGCACCGCCCCCCACACCAAGCCCGAACTCGTCCTCGCCCAGCTGCGCACCGAGCCGGCCTCCTACGTCGCCGCGTTCGAGGAACCCGTCCACCCCGCCGCCGGCGGCCACATCCGCCCGGCCTGCCGGGCGCTGGCCGACCACGCCGCCGAACGCGACGCCGCCTACGGAGGCCTCGTGGAGTCCTGGCTGCTGCGCGTCGGCGCCGCCACCGAACCCGCCGAGCCGCTCGGCAAGCGGATGCCGACCCTGGACGACCTGGCCGCCGCCGCGACCACCGCCGCAGCCGGTCACCTCACCGGGGCCACCGCGTGAGCACCCTGCTGCTCGTCCTCGCCGGGCCCATGCAGTCCTGGGGCGGCCCCACCTCCACCGGCCGGCGCGACACCCTGCCCATGCCCACCAAGTCCGCCGTCGTCGGCCTGCTCGGCGCCGCCCAGGGCCTGGCTCGCACCGACACCGAGGGCCTGGCCCGCCTCGCCGACCTGCGCTTCGGCGTGCGCACCGACCAGCCCGGCATCCTGATGCGGGACTTCCACACCGCCCCCGGACGCAATCGCACCCGCACGGTCTCCGACCGGTACTACCTGGCCGACGCGGTGTTCACCGCCGCCGTCGAAAGCGACCGCGAGCACATCAGCGGCATAGCCCGTGCGCTGCGCAACCCCGTCTACGCGCCCTGCCTGGGCCGCCGCTCCTGCGTGCCCAGCCGCCCCGTCCTCCTCGACGTCCGCCACGACCTCACCCTGGAGGAAGCCTTGGAAGCGGCACCGTGGCAGGCCGCGCCCTGGTACCAACACCGCCACGGCCGGCCGGACACCCTGCCCGTCCACACCGACACTCGACCCGGACAGCACCCCACCCATCACGGCGACGACCATCCCGTCGACTTCCATCACCACCGCCACCGCGCCCGACCCGTCACCGCCACAGCCGTCCCGCTCCCCCGGGAACCTGACCTACCCACCCACGACCCCTTCGCAGTCTTCCTCGACGACCTGCCCGGAACGACCGGATAGCGGGAACGGCCGGGTCGGGCCGCGCACCGTCGCGCGGTCCGACCCGCACACCCCGCTCCAGCAGCACTGACCGGACCGTCCCTCATCCCCCAGCGGCGGCATCGGCCGCCAACCTCCCAGAGACCACGGAGCCATGACCGAAACCGCACCTCGCCGAGAGCCCGGCCACCAGAGGGGCACCCTTCTGCTGCCCGAGCGGGAGACCCACCGCGAACCGGGTACGCCCGCAGACCCGACCACCCGGATCTACCGCACCCACCTGCCCGAGGGCGCCCGCCTCGGCCGGGGACCACTCGTCCGCGTCGACCGCGGCCCCCACCTCGCTGACGAGGCCGCAGGCATCTACCCGCTCGTCCTTGCCGGCAGCGAGACACCGGCGTACGTGGTGCTGCGCACCGACGCCCCCGAAAACGAATGGTTTTGCACCTCCAACTCCTGCGGCCCGGACGGGTTCAGGCAGTACCTGCCGCTGCGCGAACGCTGCATCGGCGGCGGCGCCACGTACCGCAGCATCCCCGATGCACTGGCCGCCGCCCGGCACCAGCCCGAACTCGACGCCCGCAAGCGCCGCGCACAGGAGCTGCGGGAGATCGCCGACGCCGCCGGCCCGAGCAACCAAGTGGCCGGCAAGTACGGGCCCGAACGCGTCCTGACACGCGCCGCGTACGAGGCGGCATGCGCAGCCATCGGCCTGGAGCCGACTCCCGACGACCAGATCAGGTCCGGCGGCTACGGCGGCTGGGACCTGGCCACGTGCACCCCGGATGCCGGGATCCACAGCGACCTGACCCAGCTGCGCCGGGCCGGCCTGGACGCCGAACGCGAGCGAGCCGACCGGGCCGCCCTGCAGGCCGCCATCGACGTCGTCGGCCCTGCAGGCCCCCTGAGTCGGGAGCAGTACGAGGCCGGATGCCGGACCGCCGGGCTCACCCCTCTCTCCGACGCCGCCGCGGAAGAGATCGGGTACGACCCTCATATCGAGTTCGCCTCCATCGGTATCGCCGACCTCGGTCGGACCCTCGCCGCCGACCGGGCCCTCGGCATCCGTCCCCGGACCGCCCGGCATCTGGCTCGCCGCCGAACCGGCGGCGTCCACGCCGAGCTTCGCCAACAGCGGCAGGCCGAACGCGACGGCCTGCCTTCCGACTTCGAGTTCGCCACGGTGGACCAGGTCCGCGAGATCCACCGCCTCCTCGCCCTCGGGGTGGGAGGCGGCTACTGCCCCGGCCCGACCGACACCGAAGGCATCCAGAACCTCTCCCAGGACACCGCCTCCGAGTACATCAACTCCCTGCGTGGCGACTACTGACGAAGCCGCCGGACCCGGCGGTGCTGGTCTTCCCCGCCGTCGCGGGAATCGCGGTCCGCTCTTCCGGCCCGCGTCCGTACGCCACGAACCCGCGCGCACACGCGCCGCACCGTCACCGAGGTGGTCCCGTGCCCACTCCGTCCGCCCCCGTCCGCTGGCAGTCCGTCACCATCTCCACCTGATCCGGCTCCCGGACGCGGCGGTGGGGGCGGCGCTACGGTGGCGCCACCGCCGCGGTTCTCCCGGCCGGCGGGTGGCGGCCCCCTTGGGGCCGAGGATCTCGACGCCGTCGGCACGACCTTGCGGCGGCGGCGCGCACCGTCGCGCCGCCGGACCGCCCACCCACCACACCGCAGAGCCGACGTGACGCAGTACCAGGACGACCCCGCGTGGATCGCGCGGCACCAGCAGCAGTACGCCGCGACCGAGTTGATGCAGGAGCGACTGCGGCAGACCGGCCGCCGGGCAGCCGACAGCGAGACGGCCCGCGCAGCCGCTCGGCTTCCCGTCCGGCCGGCAGCGGGGCAGCGACGTCACCGGGGATCGTGGCCTGGTCAGGCCGCGATCGTGGCCGGTACGTTCGCCGGCCGAAGAGCGGACAACGGGGATCGGCGGCCCTTCTCTGTACGACGCAGAGCCTCCCAGTCCACCTCGGGGTGAGCCTGCGGCACGGCGTCCACGTCACCGGCGCGGAAGATGGGGACGCGGACGGCACCCCGCTTGCTGGACCCGAACCGGACCGGCTGAACCAGGGTGGGGCGTACCCAACCGAGCCGGACCAGGTGGTCCCAGTCGCTTCTGCGCAGGCCAAGCCTCTCCGCGGCCTGGTTCGGCCCAAGCGGGGACTCCCGCTCCACCAGGTCGGCGAGGTCCTCGCGGACGCAGACCTGGGCGACCTGGTCGGGGTGGAACTGCCACTCCTCGCGCTGCGCGGTGAGGTCGAAGAGGAGGCCGAGGCGAACGAACCGCCCGACGGTGAAGACCTTCACCGGGCAGGGCTCGTCGGGCGGCCAGGAGAGACCGAGGGCCTCGGCGACCAGGCGGGCGGCTTGCCAGGCGCCGATCGGGTCCCCGGGCAGGGAGGCCTCGATCGTCGTCCGGTCGATGGCGTCGACGACGGCCCGCGGCCAGGTCCGGGTCATCGTGTCGGGGGCCGGCACGAGGCCGGTGTGCACGGCCCAGCGCAGCTTGGTGATGGGGACGTGCAGGTTGCGGGCGAGCTGCTGCTCGTCGTAGTGGGTACGGCGGGCCATGGTGATTCCTCTCCGGTGATGGTGCTGGCCGGAACGTTCCGGCCGGCGGCGATGGTTGTGCGGGCGGGCCAGTCCGACCGGGCGTGCGCGTGGGCGTCGGCGATTTCCCGGTCGAGCAGGTCCTGGTAGACGGCCCGGTCGGCCAGGGTTCCGCGCAGGTCCGAGGAGGCGGTGAGCAGCCGGGTTTTGAGCTCCTCGATGTGTCGGGTGTGCCGGGCCGCGAGGCGGTCGAGGAAGGCGATTTCGTCCGCCAGTACCTGGACCCGGCTTCGGTTGGTGCTGTGGCCGTGGCGGTGGTCGCTCAGCCAGGACTCGAACTCGGCCTGCACGAAGAGCCGCTGCGCCGGGCCGCGGGCGCCCTTGCCGATACTGGCCACCGGCTTGGGGAAGCCGGGGTGGCGCTTGATCCAGTTGGATACGGCGGCGCGGGTCACCTTCGCGAGTGCGGCGCAGGTGCTCTGGTCGACCAGCTCGTCCAGGCGGTGCTCGTACTCGGGCCGGTGCCAGACCACCGGCGCTCCGGCGCTCATCGGACGGTCTCCGTACCGGTTGTGCGGCCGATGCGGACGGCGGGCTGGTCGGGTTCGTGGCCGAGGGGGGTGACGCGCACCGGGACGACTCCCGCGACGAGGTCGCCCTGGTCGAACAGTTCCTTGAGCAGGTCGTCGTGGTCCAGGAAGTCGGGCATCACGGCACCGCCCGTCGGGCCGGCGACGACGGTGATGCCGAGCGGGTGGATGCCGGTGCTGGCGAGCCACACCGGGGGCAGGACGACCGGACCGTCGAAGAGGGTCAGCCCGGTCTTCGGGTGGTGGACGTGCACTCGCGCCCGTGCGGAGGGCCGGCCAGCGGTCGGGTACAGGTCCGCCCGCCAGGTCTCGAGCCAGGTGTGGGGGTCGTAGTTCCAGCCCTCGTCGTGCAGGAGGAAGTCCAGGGCGTTCGACCACGCCCCCGGCGGAAGCTGGGGTGGGAACGCGCGGATTTCGACGACCAGCGCCGGCCGGCGGCGGCTGCCGAACCAGTCGGACCGGCAGGCCATCCTCAGCACTCCTTCTGCGTCCGACGTGTCGTCCCACGGGGCACGAACGCGCAGCGGGTACAGGTCAAGGCCGCCGCCCTCCCCGTTGACGTCCAGCAGATGGGTCATGATCCGTCCGGTGGGCGCCGGGCCGTGGGCAGGGCCGAACGGAATCCGGCCGGCGGCCTCGATCTCGGCGTCCGTCGGAGGGCGGTGGGCGTTCAGGACGTTCTGGACCTTGCGGTAGGGCAGCCGGAAGGTGTTCGCGAGGTCGCGGGTGAAGGCCTTGCGGTCGGCATGGCGGGGCATGTGCGTTCTTTCCTCGGCGAACCCCACGCTGTCCGCCGGCCAGCACAGCAACGACCCGGACGGAAAATGACACGAGCACGAACGGTGATCGCGGTGTCCACACGGGACCAGGGCCGGTCGCCGCCCCGGCGTGGGAGCTTCGGGCGGTCCGACGGGTTGCGCGTTCAACCCAGAGCACCACGATAGCGGGCCGCGCTGACACGCCAGCACGGACTGGGCGAAGTCGGGCTGCGGCTGCTGGCCGCCGCGGCCCACCCGGCACCGGGTGGCGGGTACCTCACCGACCCGGTCGCCGACCTCGGCCGGCGCCCGGTGCGGCTGCGCCCGGACGGGGCCGGCGGGCTGATCGCCGACCAGCCGTAGCCCGGTCGCCGGGTTGCTCGTTCACCGGGGTGTGAGCATCGCGCGCCGCGGCGGCCTGGGCCGTCGTCCCGACCTGACCGCCCCGGTGCTGGGGCCGGACCCCGGCTCGCCGAGGGCGACGTTGGCCGGCCGGGTCGCCGACCGCCGAGAGGACCTCACCCCGGAGCAGCAGGTGCTGATCGGCCGGAGTCGGCGGCGGGCCCGGACCGCCGGCGAGGCGGCGCGGCTGCTGCTGCCCGAGGTGCTGGTGCCGTAGCCGGGCCGGTCAGTAGCGGCGGCCCCACGGGTCGGGGCGCTTGCCGGCGAGGATCTCATGGACGACCTGGGCGACCTCTCGGGTCCCGGTCCCATCGCGCTGGAAGTGCCGACCACAGCGGTACGACATGGCGAAGGCCCCGCCCGGGTGGGCAGGGCCTTGGTGTCGAGTGGTCGCGGGTCAGACGGCCGACGCCATCGCGATGGCGTGGCGCCGGACCGGGAACGGGCCAGCTGACCCGACCACCGCACCCGGCCATCCGTCGGCGAAGCCCTGCGCTACAGGAGCTGGCGGCCGGTGACCGGGTGGGCCGGCAGCACGGCGGCTGCGGCATCCTGGGCTGCCTGGAGCGCATCGGCGAGGGCGTTGCCCACCAGCGCAGCAGAAGCGCTGAGCGAGGTGATCTCCTCGACACCGATGCGCGCGGCGGCGGTCCCGGCGACCAAGTCGCGCACCTCGGCGCCGCGCGCCTTGATCCCCTCTGTCACCGCATGGCCGGCAGCGAGCCGGTCAACCTCCCGGGCCAGGGCGGCGTAGTCCTCCAGCGCCTCGACCTGCTCCTCGGCTCCGGCAAGGACGGCGCTGAGCATCTCCCGCTCGGCCGCCAGAAGTCCGTTGACTTCCGACCCGTCGGCGACCGCCTCGGCGGCGGCCTGCGCGGTCCTGCTGTAACGGTGCAGGGAGTCGGCGAGATCCCACAGCAGCTGTGGGAGCTGGATACGGTTCGCGGTGCCCAGTCCGCCCAGGTCGTCCCGCTGAAGCCGGGAGGCGAGCACAGTCTCGGCCGCCTGCTGCGCCCGGCCGAGCAACAGAGCGGCGTCATCGGCCAGCCAGCTCGGGTGGACGTAGTGGCCGAGGGCCCGCTCGATGTGGCGGTTGATGTCACCGGAGTGGCTCACTTCCATGGCCACCACGAGAGCCGCCAGCGCGGCCCCGCCGATGAGCAGGACCAGGCCGAGGGCCCCGAACCCGTCGATCAAGTCCCTCACGAACGGCTCGAATGTCCCCGGGTCGATGTCCTCGTCGAGGCCCCCGCACAGTTTGAAGATCCAGATCGCCAGCGCGACTGCCCCGCCCGCCGCGGCCGTTCCCTGACTGCGGCGCAGCAGCTTCCCGTTGCTGCGGTAGGAAAGCGTGAGCCGGTCCGGCTTGTCGGCGTCGGCGAGGAGTTCCGGGCAGGCGTTGGCCAGGTCCGCCAGCGCGGCCTGGGTCTTGACCGGTACATCGGGATCGAAGACCGGCCGGGCCTCGGGCTGTTGCTTGTCCAAGTCGGTCATTCACACTTCCCCTAATCGCACAACGTCGGCACCCCGCTGCGGCAGGCCGCGAACGTGCAGACCGGTCGAGAGCTACTGCTCCGTCCTCGACCGGCCTGCGGGCATGATAGTGCCCGCAGGTGTCGGCGGGCCCCGGGATTTCGGCGGCCCGGAATGGGCGATGCCCAAGGTCATGATCGGGAGCAGGTGCCGTCGGCGTCCTGTCTCCCGCCGACAAGGGCGACCTACTTCACGTCCGCCAGCAGCACCCGGCGCAGGTATTCGTCCGCCATGGTGCGAGGCCAGTGCGGCACGGGGATCGGCATTCGTTCGAGGATCCAAGCCCAGCCGCGGGCCTCGACCGCCGCCAGCCGTTCGTCGGGGTCCTCGCGGGCGTCCAGGACGTCGTAGGTGGCGTTCGGAGACGTGCCCGTTGCCAGGGTGTAGCGCTGGCGGTGGGCGTCGATCTCGACGCTCCAACGGCTGCCGTGCCAGACCGCGAACTGCCGGTCAACTCCGGCCGGGCTGGTGCGGTAGAGGCTCCCGGCGAGGGAGTTGCAGCACCACGCGGTGGCGGCCTCCTCGGTCGTGAACGACCGCCATTCGCCCAGGGTGTCCGGGGAGATCTTCGCGAAGCAGCCGAAGACGTCGCGTCGGGCGAACGCTCCGAACCTGGTGGTGACGGCTTGGACCCGGTGTCCTCGGTAGGGGAGGTCGAGGATCACCGTGCCGGTGGCAAGCGCTTCGGCGAGGTCGTGGACCGGGACGGGCCGGCCGACGGCATCGGTGTGAGGCAGGCCGTGGGGAAGTGCGGGCATGGTTGTGGTCCCTTCTGCGCGCCGTCTGACGCGCATGGTGTGCTGCTTACAGCTCTCCCGGACTCGTGCTCCGGCCACCGGGCTCCTACTGGAGGTCGGGCCGGGCCGATTGTGGTGAGTGGGCTCTGCGGCGGTTGCTGATTCCCTGCAACACGGCGGAGCGCACCATTTTGGGGCTACGCGGCGAACTTCGTGATGATCGCGGCCAGACCGAGGGACACGATGGAGGCGATGGAACCCACATTGGCCCAGATCAGAAGGGTCATCTTCCACTCGCACAACTTGCTGAGCTTGTGCAGACGCTCGGGCCGCTGGTCGACGGCCAGCGCGGCCGGGATCTCCTCCGGCCTCATCACCGCCCACCGCGTGAAGCTCGTGGACCGGCTCCGGTCCAGACGGGGCGTTACCACCAAGGTGGCCAGCACCGTCGCAACCAGCGTCGCGGCCATGCCGATCGAGGCCAGAGCGAGGGCAGTTGGCGGCATTTTCGGCATGAGCGCGATTCCCGCAATCACTGCGGTAGCGGTCGTATAGACCGCGCCCGACTTCGGCTCTGTGCGCAGCAGGTCGCCGGTGACGGCGGCCAGCTCGTCGGCGAGGCCACGGTCGGCGGTGTAGCCCGAGGACGTGTTGTCGGCAATGGCGGCGGCCACCGTCGGCCCGACGCCGCGACCGGGGTCGGCATTGGAGGCCGCGGACGTCTCGCTGCTGATCTCGCCCGTGTTCGTGGTGCTCATCGGTATTCCTCTCATTGTCGTGTCGGTTTGGTGTGCATTCCTCGCCCGCCCTTGCCGCGCCCGGCACGCCGGGCGCGGCAAGGGCGGGTCAGCGGTGAGCCCACGCCCGCACGGCGTCTTCGACGCCGACAGCGATGGGGGCGTTGCTGCTGTCGGGAAGCTGTCGGCGATCGACGAACGCCCGGACCGCGGCCGCTACGTGCTCTGCGGCGGCGAAGGCCGGGATGCCGAGCGGGTGCGTGGTCCGTTCGATCGCGCCGTGGGTGACCGTCCAGCCGGTGTCCGGAGTCCAGACCAGGCGGATCTGCTCCGGCCACGACGGGGTGTCGTTCGAGTCCAGCCACATTCCGCCGTCGAGGCCGTCGCCGGTCGGCTGGCTCCACCAGCGGACAGGCCGTAGGTCGACCGCGTCCAGCGCACGGTCGACCTGTTCCATGTAGGGGTCGTGGGGGACGTCGGCGCGGATCGTGCGGTGCAGGTAGTGAGTCGGCAGGGTGCCGTCCAGGCGGACCGCGAGCCCGTGGGCCTGGTCGGCCAGGTCGCGCAGCCGGGCCGTGTCGGTGACCGGCACGCCCGCGGTGATGTGGCCGGCACAGGTCGTGCGGCCGATGTCGGCGAGTTGTTGGAGCACCCGGGCGAGGCGATGATGCAGGACTTCATCGCCGACGGGGCGGTCCCACAGCGGGGTGGTAGTCGGGGCTGCGCCGGTGAGCATGTCGTGCACGGCACGGTCCCAGAGCGCGTCGTCAAGGGCGTGGTGCTGGCGTCCCCGATGGGGTGGCAGGTACTGGTTCAGGCCGAAGCGGAAGGCTTCGCGTTCCAGGTCGTCCAGGGTGCAGGGCATGCCGGGCGGGAACGCCGACCAGTCGTTGCCCCACAGCTCGTGGATCCGGCCGAGGTCCTGGGCGCCCTGCCAGGCGGCGAGTCGAGGCTTCCCGTGCTCGGCAGCGCGCGCCAGGAACTCGGCGACGTCGCTGCGGATCTGCCCCGGCGTCTTCACGTCGGGATGGGACAGGTCGAGGCGGCGGCCGTCGTCCGTGAGCGGCAGGTGGGGCAGGACGTGCTCGGCGAAGTACTTGTTGCGCGGGTCGAGGTGGGCGGCGCCGAGGTCGAGGTGGGCGTTGACGGCGTAGTACATCCGGTCGTCGCGGCCGACGAGCGCGATCGAGGCCAGGCCGGTGGTCCGCGGGTCGCTGGGCAGGAATTCGGTGTCCGTGTAGATCCACGGATCTTCGAACTGGGCGGCGTCGCTGCCGGGTTCGGTGCGACGGGTCGGCGGCCTCTCTCCGGGGTTCGGGTGCATGGTCGGGGTGCTCATCGTGGGTATTCCCCCTCGGGTGGTGTGGGCTCCGTGCGGGCCGGCCGGCTGCGGTGGTCCGGCCGGTCCGCACAGCTGTGTCAGGCGAGGTGCTCGGCGGTGGCCGCCAGATCATCGGCCGTCCGCATGGTGGCGAGGGACCCGTCCAGCACGCGCTGGTCCGCTGCGGCAGGCGTGGCGCACGTGGTGCAGGGCGGCGCCAACGCTACTTCTGGGCGAGGTGGGCGAGGGCGCGCGCGATCAGAGGCCTGTGGGCGGCAAACAAGGTGCGCCCGGCGGCACTGATCGCGGTCTCCAGCTCGGTCATCGAATCCGCCGGGTACCAGGTCGCGTCCAGGGCGTCGTCGGCGGCCGTCACCGGGACGACGGTGGGCAGGACGAACAGAGCGGAAGTGCTCGCCACCCAGGCGTGGTCGCTCTGGCGGTGGTCGTCCACCAGGTCCCGGCCCAGGATGATGGGCCGGTAGCGCCTCAGGTCCAATCCGGTTTCTTCGAACAGCTCGCGGAGAAGTGCTTCCTCGTCGGTCTCGTCCGGGTTCACCATGCCGCCGGGTGCCGCTTCCTGGTGGTTGTCGTCACGGGTGACAAGCAGGAGGCGCTGAGCCGGGCCGGCGTTCGCGATCACGATCGGGTCGACGGCCCGGTTCTCACCCCACCTGCCCAGGTTGCGGCCGGTGTGTCCGGTGCGGCCGGCGGGGTGCAGCGGCCAGCTCCGGGCGTCGCACTCGAATCGTACGAGCGCGTAGTCCTGGCGCTGGGGCCAGTCGGTCACGGCGGCCGGGGTGGCTGCCTCTTCGGCCCAGACCGGAACTTCCCGCGCGAGCGCCTGCGGCAGCAGTTCCTTCGGTGTGATGTCCACAGGCGCGTACTCCGGCCACCTCACGGACCAGTCACGCAGTTCGGCGGGGATGTTCATGGGCTCGGTCACGGTTGTTGTCTCCTGGTCTTGCGATGGGTGTAGAGAGGGTCGAGCCGCCGCGGGTGTGGTCCGGCTCGATGCGGACCGCACCGAAGGCCTCGGCGTACGGTCGGCGGCGTTCGTGGGCGACATGGTGTCGGGATCTGAGGCGGCCGCGTGCCCGGCACTGGGCACCGAGGGCGTGGCCTGGGTCACTTGACGGCCCGTCCGAACCACCGCCGCCGGAGCCTCGGCGCGTCGCGCACCACGACGACGGGCATCCAGCCGTTCCACTGGTCCGCTCCGCCGATGCGGGCCCGCAGAAGAGCGACGGCCTCTGGGCTCATGCCGGCGAGTTCACCGAGGCGCACGTCGCGGTCCCCGACGCCGTCTGCAGGGTCGCCCCACGAGTCGATCTTCAGCAGAAGGCCGACGACCGCAGTCCGAAGCCGGGGCGTGCTCTGCTCGGCTGCCGCGGCCGCCCGGCGGCGCAGTTCCTGGCGGGCCTGGTCGCGGATCTTCAGGGCGAAGGGCACGAAGCCGACCAGGCGCAGTCCCTGGTTGGCGGCCACCCGCGCCTCGTCCGGGTGGAGGTTTTGGAGGAGGGGCTCGTCCCATGCGGGGTGGATCCTCTCTCCCAGGCCCGGGTGGTCGGCGTACCAGTCGGCGGCCTGAACGACCGCCAGCCCGGCGGCCGCGGTCTGCCGGTAGCCGTACAGGCCGGCCCGTACGCCGGTGACCTTGTAAGCCCGGCAGTCCTCGGGCAGGTGGCAGCGGGGGGTCGAGGCTGCCGGCGAGCTTCTCCGCGGCTTGGTCGAGGGTGGCGTCGTCGGCCAGCGCCCACTCGCCGAGTGCGATGGAGGGGTCGGCGTGGTGGAGTTCGTCCCAGGTGACGCAGCGGTCTGCCTTGGCGAGGGCTTCGCGGACGGCGGCGTCGATCTGGTCCTGCTGGGCCTCACCGTTGACGACGTAGTGGCCGGGGAAGCGTGTGAGGGCGGCAAGCAGGTGCAGCAGCGCGGCGCTGCGCGGCGTCCAGTCCAGGGCGGCCGGTCGCCCGGGGAGCGGTTGGAAGGAGTTCAGCAGCGCGGCGGCGTACCGTGCCATCACCTGAAGGAGCGCATTGATGTCCTCAATGCCGAGCCAGCCGTACGGGAACCAGCGATAGGCCCGGACGGCATCGGGCGGGGTGGTCGGCCGGTCAGTGTCGCCGTTGAAGTACGTCCTGTCCCCGGCCAGCTGGTACTCGGGGAACTCCTCCGGCCACCTGGTGTAGCTGCGGAGGTTGATGGTGGCGGACAGCACGCGCGTCTTCGGGTCGAGGCTGATGCGGATGCACCTGCCGCTGAACCCGTTGAGCGGGGTCTGTGCCCAGCCGCTTCGTTGGACCGGTTTGATGGTCACGGTCTCCGGGCCGGCCGGGGTGAGGATGGTGGTGGAGGGTATGGCTGTTCCTTGGGTGTGAAGGGAAGTACGAGATGAGGGAAGGGGGCTTGGCCTGTAGCGCTGCCAGGCCTGCGGAGGCCCGCCGGGTTCCGTTCCGGGGCAATGCCGGACGAGTACCGGTCGGGCGTGGAAGTGGCGGCAGCCGCCTGGATCAGGTCCTGCGAGGTGCCAGCAGGTTCGCGTCCGGACAGGTGTCGAGCGCGGCCTGCCGCAGAGCGGCCTCGGCCTGACCGAGGAGGTAGGCGGCCCACTCGATCGACTCGCGCGCCTTCAGACTGGGCACGGTGTCGGAGAGGTGGGTGCGCGAGGCCGCGGCAAGGTCCAGGACGTCGGCCAGGACCTCGGTGTGGGCCCGATACGCCGCCGCGAGCGGCTGCTGGAAATCCGCGGGACCGTCGAGGCGGCCGTACTTGCCGGCCCGCTGCGGTCCGATCCAGCTCCGACTGGCGCGCCGCAGCACCTGGTTGAGCGACTGCATCAGCTCGGCAGCCGTGAGGACGTGACGTCGTCGGCGAAGGCGGTCGAACACGGTGAACGGTCTCCTGTCTCGCGGTCGGGCTGTTCACCGCGCCCGGTGCTGGCCGGTGCCGCGGCGGGTGCCGTGCAGGCGGTGTCCGTGAGTCGCTGGGGCTGATGTCTGATGGTGCGTGGACAGATTCTGGTCACGAAGGGGGCGCGGTGTCTCCGGAATTGATGGTCTGCCGCGCCGTCCGGCGCGGCAGACCGCCGGGGTCCTACAGCCCCGGCATCATCAGGCGATCGAGGCGACGAGGCCGATGGCGGCCAGGGCGATTCCGCTCCACGCCAGCAGCCCGTCCTGGTACAGGTACGCGGCCAGGCCCGCGTAGAAGCCGGCGGAGCCGATCAGGCGGACAGCGATCGGCACCTCCACGTGGCCGCTGGGTGTCGTCACCGCTGCCCGGCCCGGGAGTTGGAGGCCCCGACGGACGGCTTGTCGGGCACGGCTGAGGGGGCGTGCGGACTTGCCGGTGATGAGCAGGGCCAGCCCGAAGCCGAGCAGCACTGCCAGCGGCAGCAGGTCGAGCGCAACGGAGCCGGCCAATTCGGCGGGAACTGCGGTGGTGATCACGGCTTCTCTCTCCATGGGGCGTTCGGGAACGTCAGAAGTCGAGTGATCCCGAGCGCCTGGCCGGTCGGTCCTGCAGGGAACGGCAGGGCCGATCCGGCACTGGGGCGTTCGGGCTCGATGGGGCGGCGGGTCACGGCCCGGGCGCACCGCTCGGCTCGGAGCTGTCGGCCGGCGCAAGTCCGGCAGACACGGCAGGTCCTCAGGGGGTCAGAACTGAGGGGCGGGCTGGTTGACGGTGTCGGCGAGGTAGAGCAGCGCGGCTGTCATGCCGTTGAGCTGCTGGAGGATGGCGTGGTTCTCGGGAGTGAAGTGACGGGCGTTCATCGGGCGGGCGAGTGCGCCGAGCGCGATGGCGCGCAGGTCGGGCAACTCGGGCGCGGGAAGGCCTTCAGGTCGGACGGCGGCCGGGCCGGTGGGCGAGCCCAGGTCGGCGTCCTCCTCCTGGATCGAGACGGCCGCGAGGCTGCAGGTGGTACCGCAGGCCGAGGACGTCGCGGCCGCGGCCTCTTCGTCGAGGGGCAGGTCGTCGGGACTGGTCGGCAGACCGGCCAGCGGGTTCTTGTCCCAACCGGTGAACAGCCGAACGTTGTTGTCGATGAATACGACCCCGCCCGGCTTGACGTTGGTCATCAGGATGGTCCCGGGTTCCTGCCAGTACGCGGTCTCGGCACCCTTGAGCACGACCACGGGGCGCTCGACATGCCCCCGGAGCCACTTCGCGGCGGCCTCGTGGTAGTCGGAGTGACGCGCGGTGCAGATCGCGATGCACCAACCTCCGTCGAGGTAGGCGCGCAGGACGTCCACGGCACCGTCGAGGGGAGTGCCGGAGACCTCCCCGTCACGCCATCCGCCGCTCTCGTCGTGGATGACGCCGTCGAAGTCGAAGATGAGGGTTCGCGCGGACGGCGAACCGGCCTTCGCAAGGGCGATGGCTCGCTGCAGGAGATCGGTCATGAAGGGTCCTCGGAGTGTGGTTGTGGTGGGCTGACGGGCCGGCCGCCGCAGGGATGCGGCGGCCGGGAAGAACTCGGGGTAGGGGTTTGCCGGTCAGCAGGACTCGAAGTGGTAGGAGGCGGAGATCCCCCGCCCCTCCACGCGCCGCCACTTCTGCGGGCTGCCGATCACCTGGTCCGCCCAGGCCTGCGCCTTGGCATCGTCCTTGGCGGCATCCTTCGAGAACGGGGCGTGGCAGATGTGGTCGGCGTTGTCGTCGTAGTCGCTGGTGATCTCCCAGCCCGGCCGATCGACGTCGATGTATCCGGGGGTGAGCTTGTACTTGCCGGTCATGAGAACTCCTCGGTGATGGTTGGACACCGGGTGCGGACCGCCGCAGAAGGCGCCGGTCCGCACCCGGTGGGAAATGTGTGCCGTCAGGCGGCGAAGGCGAGCTGCGGCAGCGAGGCGGGCCGGGGTCCGGCGGCCTTCCACTGGCCGGTCGCCGGCTTGAGGACCAGGCCGTCGGCGTTGAGCCGCTTGAGCGTCGAGGCGACCGTGGTCTTGGGGAACCCGGTCCGGTCGATGATCTCGGCGTTCGTCCAGACCTTCTCCAGGTCGCTGCGCAGCAGCGACAGGACGTCCGACCTGTAGGTGCTGCGCGAGCCGTCGGTGACGGGCACGGCGGTGGCAGCCGCCTCCGCCTGCGCCTTCAGCTGCGCCACCGTCGCCTCGGGGCCGCCCGCCGCCACCGGGGCCGCGAAGGCGGGTGCGGGGGCAGACCCGGCTGCGAGGGCGACCTGCTGCTGGGCTCCGGCCAGACCGTCGACCGCGACCCGGGCGACGATGCCGTTGCGCCGGTCCTCCCGACGCTCGCGCCAGTTCTCGAAGAACGGGCCGAGCGCCAGGGCGTCCTGCTCCTGCAGCTCCTGCAACTGGCCGTTGGTGGCCCACCGGTACGGGTTCCGGTTCCAGAACAGGCGCAGCATGCTGCGCCGGGCGTCGGGAACATCGGCGAAGCCGAGTCCGGAGGTCGAGGATCCGTTCGGCCATGCCTTGGGGATCAGGTGCGGTTGGACGGGGACGGTGCCGTGGAACGCGGCCTGCCCGCTCGTGGGCGAGCCCGTGCGCAGCACGATGATGTTGCCGCTGGCGACGGTGTCACGGAGCAGACTGGAGTTGCCCATCTGGTCCAGGACGGGCATCAGGTTGGCGATCCGCAGGCGGCCGCCGGCGCTGCGGCCGAGGCCGACGTACTCCTCGCACAGGGCGACGGCCTCCCCGTTGGGGCGCAGGATCTTCTGCGATTCGTCCATGGTCAGCGACAGGATCGGCAGGCCGAGTTCGACGGGGTCGAAGTCGGACACGCCGATGCGGCGCTGGCCCCATTCGTCCTCCCACTCCAGCCGGGCCAGGCTGTTCTGGCGTGCGCGGGCGGCACCGACGAGGGCGCGCAGAAGGTAAAGCCACTCATCCGGATGGTCGGCGTACCAGTGCACGTTGTCCTGCCAGTCGGGCAGGGACTGCCCGAGCTTGCCGTCGACGACGAACGACACCAGGTGCTCGCTGAAGCGCTCGTAGCTCAGCAGCATGCCGAGCATGCCCGACTTCCCGGCGCCGGTGGTGCCGGCGATCAGGTCGTGGACCGGTCCCGAGCGCGGCATCCAGAACCTGTACTGCACCGGCGTCCGGTCCTGGTAGCTGCCGATCGGGGCGATCCCGGTGGTCGGGTCCAGCAGGTGGGGGCCGGCCCATTCGACCGACTCCATCAGAGGATCCTGCTCGTAGATCGACAGCTTCAGCCGCCGGGACTCGCCCGGCATCAGGTCCAGAGCCACGGAGACCTCGGGCACGTCGTAGGCCATCGCGATCCGCTCCTTCGCCGCGAGGGCGTTCGAGGCGGGGATGCCGCCCCTGCGCAGGACGACGATGCCGCTCCAGTTGCCGTCCCGGATGGTGAGGTCCTCCAGTTC
The DNA here is from genome assembly GCF_044754805.1 of Kitasatospora sp. NPDC092948. Taxonomy (NCBI): domain Bacteria; kingdom Bacillati; phylum Actinomycetota; class Actinomycetes; order Kitasatosporales; family Streptomycetaceae; genus Kitasatospora; species Kitasatospora sp. NPDC092948. The sequence continues at coordinate 109,284 of NZ_JBIVPU010000012.1, forward strand.
GGCGCCGGGCAGCGCCCCGACTGGGTTGCCGACGTAGTCGGCCCAGACCTGGTGCTGCTCCCCCAGCGGATCGTCCTCGTCGTCCCACTCGTCCTCGCCGAGTTCCTCCTCCACGTCGTCGAGTGCGTCGGCTTCCTGCTCCTCGGGTTCCCCTCGCGCGGCGGCGGCTCCGAGCCGCCGCATCCACCACCAGCCGCTGCCGAAGACCGCGGTGCCGACGCCGAGCCAGCCCGGCAGCGGCGCGTGAAGGCCGTCGCCCGCCGATGCCGCAGCCAGCCAGCCCCACACGGACGCCCACAGCCCGATCATGTAAATCGCCTCGCCCGTCGACAGCCGCGAGCGGGCCAGCACCCGCCGCAACTCCGCCTTGTTCGGTGCCTCGTCCTCGGGCGGCTGTCGGGCGGGTACCAGACGCAGCGCCAGCTCGGCACCGGTGGCGGCCGCGCCTCCCGCCACCAGGACTCCAGGAACGCCGACGGCGGCAGCGGCGGCCATGGCGCCGGCGGTGTGGAACGGCAGCAGCGCCCGCCAGTAGCGGATGCCGAACTTCGCTGCGACGAAGGTGCCGACCCACATCGTGAACGGGACGAGCTTGACCGGCCCCGGTGCGGACCGGACGCCGCGCCACAGCCCGGCGAGGACCCGGTCCTCCCACAGGGCTGCGTCCCCCGTCTGCTGCTCCTGCTGCTTGGTGTACTCCTTGACGACCTTCTCCATGCGCTCGCGTTCGCCGGGGTGGAGTACCGGAACGGTGCCGTTCATGTCGTGCTTCCCTTCTGTCGCTGCTCTGGTGGGTGGGGTGAGGTCCGGTCAGGACTTGAAGAAGTTGATGTCGGGCATGTTCTGCAGCTCGGCGACGAACGTCTGGACGGTGTCCCAGCGCGCGACCACGTTCTGGTGGGCGGCCCAGGCGGCGGAGAAGGTGCCGGCCGCGGCCGCGGCGACACCCTGCTGGGCCGCCGCCTGGGCCTTCGCGTGCTCGGCGAGAACGCGGACCTCGGCGATGGTGGCGTCGTCGAAGCCCCGGTCCTTGAGGCCGTTGGCGGTCGTGTCGAGGTGGGCGGCCCAGCTGTTGGCCCGGGCCAGGTCGTTCAGCGCCATTTCGAGGTCGTCGTAGGCGGAGTTCCTGAACTCGTCGAGGCGCCCCTTGAACTCGCTGTAGCTGTTGACGTCGCTGATGGCCTGCTCGCGGGTGGCCGGACGGTAGTTGTCCATCGGGTTCCTCTGGTACGGGACCGGCGCGGGGGGCGTCGGGCGGGGGGTGGGCAGGTCGAACCCGGGCCGCACGACCCTGCTGTAGGGCGCGGGGTTGGGGTAGGGCAGCGAGCCGGCCTGGAGGCCCGTGCTGCCTGCTGCGGGCGCGGTCGGCCCGGCAGGTGCACTCGGGCGTGCCGGGGGCGGGCCGCCGCTGCTTGTGGGCATTGCCGGTGAAGCGGCGGGGGCGGAACGGGGGGAACTTCCGGGGCCGGTGGTCGGGGCGGTGCGGGTGCCGGCCGGCTTCGAGCTCGGTGCCTGGAGCGGAGCGAACGGCCGTCCGGTCCACTTCGCCATGTACCGCCGTACGGCGTCCTCGGCGGAGGTGTCGGCCCAGAGTTGGAAGCGTTCGGCCTGGACGAGGAACCTCTCCCCCGCCACGAGGTACCAGTGGCTGGCCTTCGTGCCGGCTGCCGAGGACCACTGTCCGATCTTGTTCCTCGCCGCGGTCGGCACGCTGCGCGCTGTGGCCTTGGACTTGGCCACGAGGTTGTTCTTCTTCTCTGCCGCGTAGGCGCGGGTTCGGGCCGGGACGTCGTAGGCCTTGCCGACGGCGAGGGCGGCTCCGATCAGGAATTCAATCACGGAGCGTCACTCCTAGAAGAGGGAATGGATGGCTCCGCCGAGGCCGATGGAGATCCAGTCGAGGACGGTGCGGCTGCCGTCCCCGGCGAGGCCGGCGACGAACGGAGTGAGCAGCGGAGTGGAGAAGCTGATGCTGAGGAGGGTGTTGTTCACGGTGTTGCGGATCAGGCTGATGAGCGTGGTGACGATGGCGAGGCCGCCGAGGACGGCGAGCCAGCCGTTGCCGAAGATGGGCAGGTCGCTGGTGGCCTCGGCGGACCAGACGAGGAAGCTGTGGATGAAGGGCACGCCGGCGACGCCGATGCCCGTCAGGAGGACGAGGAGGTTGGCCAGCCGGTAGGTGACCGGGGGGAACCAGCCGATGACCGGCTGGCGGGGGCCGCCGCCTCGGGACTGCTGCTTGGGGTCGAAGGACCAGAGCAGCCAGAGCAGTGCGGCGGAGGTGAGAGCGGTGGTGATGCTGACCGTGTAGGAGCCGCCTTGCATGATCATTTCCATTTCAGTTTGACGGTTGGCAGGTTTTCAGGCAGAATCGCGCGCGCGCAGGCACGCGCGTGCGCGCACGCGCCTTGGAGGCCCTATCGGGCTTGGGGGCGGGTTCGCAGTGCGAACTGCGTACTTGGTTGCGTACTTGGCCTCTGACCTGCGATTTCATGCGGTTCGCAGGGTGCGTACCGGGCTATCCGCGGGATCGGGTCTCGAGGCGGACTCGAAGGAGGTTCATTCGCTCGGTGAGGGCGATGAGTTCCCCCTCCCCCGCCCCCTCGGAGGCATTGTTGAGCGTGGCGCGGAGCTGGTCGAAGGCCACTTCGAACAGGCCTCGCGGAGTGGGGTCGGCGGCCTTGCGTCGGGACCAGTGCTCGGCGTATCTCTGCTTGTTCTTGGCGGCGCGGTCGGCTCGCACGGGCTCCTCCAACGGGGGCCTGGGGCCGTCCGCCGCCGCCCCGGAAGGTCGAGCGGCGGGCGGCCGGGCGGGGTGTTCGGGTCAGGCCGTTCGGACCGGCCGACGCCCGTCGGGGTCGGCCTCCTCCGGCACCTCGAGGAAGTGCTCCGGGGGCTGTCGCGGGGGAGTGGGCGCGCCGGCCGAAGGGGGCAACATGTCCGCTTCGCACCAATTCTCCTTGGCGTCCTGTCGTGTACGAACGATGTCCGATATGCGTGGAATGACTGCCAGTCCGGCGGCGGTGGACGCGCCCACCGCGAGCGTGCAGCCGACCAGTTCGAGAAGGGGACTCACGCCTTTCTCCTTCACTCTCGGTAATCACATTGGGGCGTCGTGGGCGGGGCGGGCCGTCGTCCGGCCGCTCTCGGCCGCGACAGAGCGAACCGCATCGAGTCGGGATCAGCCAGGCGCGCCCGTCGGCGGCGCCGTCCCCGCGCCGGGCGCGCGGGGACGGCAGCCCAAGAGCGCCAACCGCTGGCCGGAACAACCCGGCTGCTTGCGGGGGAGGGGCCGGAGCAGTCAAACCCCGGCATCGACCAGCTCCCGCAGAACCCCCTGCGCCGGAACCGCCGGCACCGACGGCGTCGCCGGATCAGCGTCCGCCCGGTGTTCGGCTTCCTGCGGCCCGGTGGAGGCCCGGGTGGCTCGGACCTGCTCGCGGTGCAGGACCAGCGCCAGGGCCATCGCCTGCTTGGCCTTGGTCTGACCGCATCGGAACATCGATTTGACCGGACCGATTCCGATCGTGAGGCAGCCCGTGGCCTCGTTGACGTACGCCAACAACTCGTCGGCAATCTCCTTGGGGGTCAAGCGCTTGCCGGACTCCTCGTCGTCCTGGTCGTCAGCCCTACCCGACTCGCCGTCTCCGGCGTGCGGCACCTCCCGCGCCCTACCCGTCGCGCTCGGGGCGTCGTGCGGAGCGGCCGCGCCCAGATCCGACGCGTCCTCGGTGCGCGGCCGATCCCTACCTGCTTCACCCCCATCGGCAGCGGGAGAGCCGGGGCCATCCACCGACATACCTGCCGTGACCTGGTGCTCTACCGGGGCGATGCTCCTTGGGGCCTCACGGGTAGGGGGCTTGGGGTGTACCTGCCCCGCTGCCGGGTGTACCTGTTCGGCGGGCGGACAGGGGAGTCCGGGTGTACCTGCCGGGGCAGGTACACCCGTCGGGTACACCTGCGAATCGGCCGGGTGCACCTGCGGGCCGCCCGGGTACACCCGGTCCTGGATCGGGTGTACCCGGGGTTCGGCCGGGTGAGGCGGGATGGGTGTACCCGCTGCGCCGGGTGCACCCGCCGGGTGCACCCGCGGCTGGAGCGGGTAGGACGGCACCGCAGGCCGAGGTGTACCCGCGGAGGCGAGTACACCCGCCGTACCGGCACCGGCAGTGGTGGCTCCCTCACCCGGGTAGGGGAGCGGGTCGTATCCACCGCCGGCTGTAGCGAGCGCCGCCGGAGCCGGCCGGTCGCCGAGCGTGGTGGCCCGCAGACTTTCGACGGCCTGGGAGTCGTCGAAGTTCAGCGCCGCGAACTCGCGGGTCCGGACCAGGCGGCGCAGTGCAGCGAGCACGTCGTCGTGGTCCTCGGCCCGGACCCGGGTCTGAGCGGCCTGCGCCCGGCGCTCCGCCAGCCCGAGGCGCAGCCGCAGCAGGAAGGTTCCGATGCCGCGCGGGGACACGGCGCGCTTGGCCTTGTCCTTGCGACGGGAACGAGGCTCAGCGCGGCTCTCGGACGGCAGGCGGCTGTCCAGCAGGCGCAGAACGTACAGCCGTTGGGCGGCGCCCTGGACGCGGACGATTCGGGTGGCATCGGCCTGGGACAGGTCGGCGTCGGCGGCCAGCGCCAGGGCGACGTGAACCAGTTCGAGGGGGTGGGCCAGGCGCAGCAGGCGAAGCCGGCGGTCGAGCCATTCGCCGGCCTCCCGCAGCCGCCGGCGGGCCGCCCCCCGCTCTTCGATCGACCCGAGCTCGAAAAGCACGGCCGCGATGATCGGCCAGATCGCGCGGGCGATCTGCCCCTTGAGGGTCGTGGCCTCGGAGGCGGAGAACGCGGAGCTGGTGGCGGCCAGGACCCAGACCAGGACTCCGGACAGACCGGGCGGCTCGTTGTTGCGGGAGCGGCGCCTGGCGCGGCGGCCGCAGACGTACGCCGCGACATCGAGCGCAAGGAACGGCAACCAGTCCCAGTAGCCCTGCAGCCCGATGTCCCGCCCGAGCTTGCGCAGCCCGTCCGAACTGAGCTTCGCGGCAGCCAGGGCGACGATGATGACGCCGAGGTCGTCGCCCTGACGTCCGCGACGGTCGGCCAAGGCGTCCCGGCGGTTGAGCTCCTCGGGGGTGAGGGTCTGTTCGAGCTTGTACGCGGCCTCCGACCGTCGCCACGCCCTGAGCATCAGCAACGCGGCGATCGCCAGGACCAGGCCGGCGAGGAGCTTGTCGGCGTGGTGGCCGAACCATGCCCAGCCGGGCAGCCACGAGGTGCCGGGCACAGAGATGGCGAGGTGGTTGGACGGCGGGTTCATGAGGTTGTCTCCATGGTGATCAGACAGCGGGATTGGTCTGCAGGCGGCGCAGCGCCTCCTTCGCCGTGACGGTCCGCCGGCTCTGTCACCGGGGTGCTGTCCAGCTGGTCGTTCTTGAACCCGCGCCACCGGCGGCAGCCGTGTGCGGGTCCGACTGCGGCAACCTCGACGGCTGCCAGGGTGTCGACGGCCGCCACGCCGGTGTGCTCGGCGGCGGCCTGAATGTCGTTCTGAGCGCCGCGGTCAGGTGCGGCCGGCCCGGCTGCGGGCGGCCCGGCGCTTCATCGCGCGCCGCTCGTCCTCGCTCATCCCGCCCCAGAGGCCGGCGTCCTGGCCGGTCTCCAGCGCCCACCGGAGGCACTGCTCCACGACGGGGCAGCGGCGGCACACCGCCTTGGCCTCCTCGATCTGCAGCAGGGCCGGGCCGGTGTTGCCGATCGGGAAGAACAGCTCAGGGTCCTCTTCCCGGCAAACAGCGCGATGGCGCCAATCCATGGTCATCTCCTCCTTCTTGCGGGTGGCGGCCGACCCGGTTTGCCGGGCGGCGGTCAGGGGCGGGTGGAACGCGGTTCGGATTCGGGGTGGTCGCGCTGACCACCCGGTAGGAGCACTACTGCTGTTCAGCGCGGGCTCTCGCTCTCGTCGGCCAGCAGGACGTCGAGGGCGGCGAACCGGCGCATCAGCTCCTCCTCGGCCTGGTCGAGGAGGTCGGGGTCGGCGGCCAGCACCGCGTCCTGCACCAGTCGGCACCCCTCGATGGGCGCGCCGTCCGGGCAGCAGCGGCCGGTCAGGTGGTCCTCACGGGCCCGGTCGAGCAGCACTGGCGAGGTGCCGTCGAAGGGCCCGTCCTCCGTGCCGGCCAGGTAGACGCTGTCGTCCGGCCCGGGAAGCGCCGTCGTGACGGTGCCGTCCAGGCACGCGGCTCGGTAGCCCCAGCGCCCGGCGCGGACGGCCAGCCAGAAGTACAGCCGGTCCAACGCGATCGCAGCAGAGGTGAGTTGCAGGGTGCCCAGCAGGCCGACGGCCCCGGAGACGCCCAGTCCGACAAGAGCGAAGACGCCCTTCCCGGCGCGCAGCAGGCCGATCGGGCCGCTGCGGAGGAAGCGGGGCACCTGCGGTGCCGGAAGGGACTCGTGCACGGCGACTCCGGTTCGAGCCGCCCCGGCCACCGAGCGGGTGACCGGGGCGGCTGTCGAGTGTCGGTCGCAAGCGCTGCGCCTGCGGGGGTCGGAGGTTCCGGAACCCCCCAGAAGCCGTACGGAGAAGGGAAGTTGACCTGGTCTCGGATGCGGGTTCTGGGCAGCTCCGGAGGGAGCCGAAAGGTGGCCGCCGCCCTCCTTGCGGCGGGCGGCGGCCGGCCGAGCAGGTGGAACTTGGTGTGCGTGACGGCCGCACCCCGTCGGGACGGTGGGCCGCTTGCCGCTCGGCCGGAGCCGAGCGGTCTCGCCTGGATGGTGTGCGGGGAGGCGGGCCCCGCGGCCAAGGTGCTTGCGTCTCGCGGTGTTGGTCGCTCACCCCGCGGCGGCGTCACGCTCGCGGCTTCGGGGTCTAACTCTGTTTTCACACTGTGGAGTTGAGAAGTAGACGGGCACTTCCTTGGCCAGGCCCCTTCGGGCCCGGCTTCCGGGTGCGTCGTGGTGGTGCAGAGTGCTGAGGCCCTGGCGGGCCCGCCGCACACTCCCGGCGCCGCTCGGCCAGGCATGGCCATGACAGAGCGGTTCCGAGAGCACACGCCGGGACGGGGTACTGCGGGTGGCGATCTACGAGGCGCGCTGCGTGCCGCTGCCCTGCGGTGCTGCCTGCGGCGCGGGCTCCGGCTGGGTCGGATTCCTCGACCAGATCAGGAAGAGGAAGGCCTGTCCGGTCTGCTTCTCCTGCTGGACTTCCAATACTGGTCGCCCCTCGTCGGCTCGCCAGGCGGGGCCGGTTCCGGCTTGGGCTTCGGGTCGCCGCCGATGAAACTGCGGACCTCGAAGGTGAGCGTCATCGGGTGCCCCGTCCCCGTCCCGGTACGGGCCGCCGAAGTTCCGCACCGTGTGCCGGTCGGAGCCGGGCTGGCCGTACGGGTCCGGGCTGCACACTCGCCGGCCGAAGCGGTCGGTCGCGGCGGGCGTGGGGTGGACCTTGCGCTGCTGGCGCAGGACCGCCGCCAGGCCGTAGCAGTGCCAGCCACCGGACGACGAACCGCCCGTGCGGGTGATCGTCCCGGAGGTGGAGGTCGAGGACCCGCTGGAGCCGAGCCCCAGGTACGCCTTCGCGCTGTCGAGCAGGCCCATCAGGACACACCCCCCGCCAGCTGGGCACGAAGCCGAGCGACCTCGTCCTGGATCTCCTGGACCTCGACCTGGCTCTGGCTCCAGCTGGCGATTCTCTGCTCGAGCCACGTGGGATCCCCGGGCGGGGGGCCTGCCGGGTCCTGGTGCGTGATGTCCATGCGAATCACTCCCTTGGGTTGATTCCAGACCTCGGTGGCAGCTGTCCAGGCGGAGCCGAGGTCTCTTCGTTTCCATCTCGCGTGGTTCTCGGGTCAGTTGATGTCGTTCTGTCTGATCCGACGCATCCGGTCGATGGCGGAGACCAGAACCCTGATCCCTCCGCCGCGCTTGCCAGTTCCGGCGTCCGCCGGCGGCGCTGCACCTCGGCGCGTGTGCGCCAGCTTTCCGGCCTTGATCAGGCGGTAGATCGTGGCGGGATGCACCTCAAGGAGCAGTGCTGCCTCCTTCACCGACACCGTCTGCTCCGGCTGGGGCTGACGTGCCGGATTCCAGCGGCGGACCCTGCCGGGACGTGCCCAGGGCCGGATCGCAACGCTCCTTGCTGGTGAATCCCCAGGTCCCGGCTTGCCGGTCTCCATCAGGGCTTCTTCCTGCTCGGTTCGTCCAACACGTGAACCGTAATGCTTTTCGCGTAAAGTAGCAAGCTTCTCTTGCCGTCACCCCGGTGAGGACCAGGGCTTAATCTGGAAACCAGCAAGGTCGGAGCGACGATTGGGGGCCGCGCATGGCCGGAGCAGGGTGGACGAGCAGCTCATCGCTGTACGCCGGCGCGCAGGCACCGGGAGCGGCTTGGGAGCAGGAAGCAGCCAGCGCGGGACAGCGCGGTACGCACCGGGTCCTCGAAGCGGGGCTGGTCGAAGCCCCCGAGTGCGTCGCAGCGCTTCTCGGCGCGCAGGCGGTCGTTCGCCGCCGCTCCATGGACCTTGATGGCCGAACGGTTGAGTTGACCGACTCCTACTTCCGCGCGGACATCGCGGCAGGGACGGCGCTCGCCCGGCCTGCCAAGATCAAAGGCGGGCCGGCGCGGGTTCTTCGCGAACTCGGGGTCGAGACACCCCACATCGCCGAAGAGATCGAAGCGCGGCCGGCCGCCGAGGCGGAACGTGAGGCATTGCAGCTCCCGGACAACGTCTGGGTGCTGGTCATGCATCGCATCTGCAGGACGACCGATGGCCAGCCGGTACAGGTGGATGTGATGGTGGCTTCCGCGCTACACCAGCGCCTTCGCTACGAGATGCGAACGGACGGAATGACGTGAGCACCGACCAGAGAAAACCTAGGAAGGGCGACCGGGAGGATCCGCGGGCGATTCATCAGCGCATCGCCGCGGACCTTCGAGATGAAATCTTCGCCGGTGAACTGCCGCAGGACAGTGGCAGCAAGAAGCTGCCCTCGACGGCTCAGCTCGTCGAGCGCTTCGGCGCGTCAAACGCCACGATCCAGAAAGCCGTTGGCCTGCTGAAGGACGAGGATCTCGTGACGGGCCGCCCCGGGGCGAGTGTCACCGTGACGGCCAGGCCGCGCCAGATCATGGTGCCGGAGGCCTACTCGGCGCCGGCCGAACCGGGCGAGACGTACAGGTGGATCACAGAGGCTGAGGGCCAGGGCTACCAGGCCACGAGCGAGCTTCGTGGGGTAGGCGTGGTTGATGCGCCCCGCGAGGTGGCGACGGCCTTCGGCATCCCGGAGGCGTCCCCCGTGGTCTGTCGGAGCCAGGTACTTCGCCTTGATGGCCAGCCAGCCGAGCTGGTGCACTCCTACTACCCGCTGATGATCGCAGAGGGGACTCCGCTGCTGGAGGCCCGGAAGATCAAGGGCGGGACGCCAACGTTGCTCGCCAGCTTGGGCTACGTGCCTGCGCCCAAGGGAACCGTCGACCTGGTGACGGCGTGCATTCCGACGCAGGAGCAGTTTGCGGCTCTCCAGCTCCCGGGGGAGTTGGTTCCAGTTCTCCGGACCTTCCGGGTCGTGCGGACAACGGAGGAGGTTGTGATCGAAGTGACCGTGATGGTGAAGGCTGGGCACCTATACGCGCTCAAGTACATCTTCTGACGCGGCCAACCTTGCTGCCTTTTGCGAATAGCTGTAGCGTCGGGCGGGCATGATCGAGACCGCCCGGCTTCGAACCGCTCGATGCAGGCACGGCCCGGAGGCAGGCGACACACAGGGATGCAAGCAGGGGCTTGGCGGCCACCGTGTGCGGTGGGCTTAGGATCAGACGCGGACCGTCACTGACGGCGGGAGGTGGAAGACCCGCTGAACGGTGAAGGTCCAGGAAAAGGCTCGGCCCCGTCGCAACCGCGGCGGGGAATTTGTGGAAGTCCCGCCGGTCTCGGTCACCCGGGGCCGGGGAGCCGGGGAACTGCACCGGCTCGTGCGAACACCTAGTTGGGAGGTGCGCGCTGTGCTTCAGCGTACCCGCTGGAGTGCCCATCGGCGCAACAGCGGCCGGCCGATGTCGCGCCCTGCCAGCACAGGCCCCCTCCCCCAGATCCTTCTGCGCAGCGGCATGGCGCGCCCCGCAGGACTCACCCGTGAATGCATCGCACCCAGCAGGGGCTTGATCCGTTCGGGTGTCGCCGTGCTCCGCATCGTCAGGAGCAGGCTGTCGGCCGAGATCACCTCTGGTGAACGGCTTGGCCTGGAGGTCGAGATGACCTAGGCCGTCAGGGGCGGCGCCTCGTCTTGCTGACTCTCCTTGCCGGGAGGGTTGTGCGGTGAGGGCCGCCCGGGTGCCGACCGGGATTGCCGCCCGGGGAAGCGCCCAGATTCTTCCTCGCGAGTGACCGCCTTGCCGGGCCTGTCGACTCGTATTTCTCGGTTCTCCACAGAACCGCAGCCGACCCCAGCGGGGGCCTTCTGCGTGCCCTCGCCAAGTTCTCGAGGACGAGGTCATGATGCAGCATCGTGCTGCCGTTTTCCACTTCGCTGTACCCGCGCGCCGTCGAAACCGCCGATTTTCAGACGATCGCCATCTCTGTGACGGGTCGTCAATCGAGGCTGCGCGCTGCGCATTTGTCTCTGGAGGCAGCCGGTGACCGCGATCCCGGCAGTCCTGACCAGCAGGTCCGGGGTACTGCCCCGCCAACGCCGGAAGCCGTCCACCCCAGCCCCCACCGAGCCGGACCGCGCGCCAACAAACTCCGAGCGCGCGTTCTGGTGCCGCTTCCCGGCTGCCTGGCTGGCCCGGCACACCGGCGACACGATCCGCACCGTCACCACCGTCGCCGACTACTCCCGGCGCAGCGGGTCGTGCTGGGCGTCGAACTCGACCATCGCCGACGCCCTGGGGCTGCACGAGAAGACCGTGGCCGCGGCGCTGCGGGAGGTGGAGGGCGTACTGGTGCTGGCCGATCAGCCCTCGCCCACCGGGACGCTCGGCCGGCGAGTTCGGCCGGTCGGTGACGAGCTCGCGGTGACCGTCTCCTCGCTCGCCCGCAACTCCCTGTCGGGCCACCGGTTCAAGGTCTACTGCGCGATCTCGCTGCGATCCGATCTGGGGCTGAGCGCCTCGGCTGCCGTGCTGGCGCGGGCCTGCGGGATGAGCGCGGAGGCGTGCCGGACGATCGCCCAGGGCCTGGTGGCCGACGGCTGGGTGTCCCGGGACGCCCCGGTCGGTCGGGCCCCGAAGTACGAGGTGCACCCGGCCCCGGTGTCCGGTGCGGCGGCGCAGCTTGCCCTGTTCGTGCAGCCCCGGCAGTCGGCGCGGCCCGAAGGGGTGCCCGGTCTGGTGGACGACGTCGCCGACCCGGTCACCGGGGTCTGTGCGGGCCAGCTGGCGCTGTTCGGGGAGGGCTCCGAGGAGCTGCCGACCCCCCTCGTTCCGGCTCCCGCGACCCCCCTGGTCTCGCTTCCGCAGGCCCCCCTCGTTCCGGCTCCACAAACAGGCCACCTACAACAAGCTTCTCCCAACAGGCCGAACTCCGTCGATGGTTGCTTTTCCCGCGTAGCGGACACGTCGGTAACGCGCGACGCACGTGCGCGCGAGGACGTGCTCACCGGGGGCGGCCCGGTGGATGCCTTCGGCCGCCCGCTTCGCGGGGACAAGCCAGGATCTCGGGTCGGCACGGGAATGGCGGCGAACATCCGGCGCGGGCAGCAGTCGGCGGTCCGGCTGCTGCGCTGGGACATCGGCCTGGACGCCGACCTGCGGGTCGCGCTCCAGCCCGTTGAGGATCTGCTGCGGCGCGTGACCGGCACCTCCACCCGGGAGTTCCTCGCCGGCCACGTCCGCGCCGCCCTGCGCGGCATCGCGCGCTGGACCGGCGCCGCCCACGCACCCACCGCGCTGGCCGAGCGCCTGACCTGGCGGCTCAAGCGCCAGGGCGGCCCCGTCCTGGTCGACGACCCCGTGGGGTGGATGCTGCGCCGCGGCTTGCCCCAAGGCCAGTCCTGCTCGGCCCACGCGTGTGACGACGGCATCCGCCTGGACTCCGGCGCGGACTGCGTGACCTGCGAGCTGCGGGTGGAGGACCGGCGTACGACCCGGGCCGCCGTGGCCGGCCAGGTCCTGGCCGAGATGCCGGACGCCACCGACCGCGAGCGCCAGGCCGAGCACGAGCGGCGCCTGCACGACCTGGCGATGCGCCGGGCCGAGGCCCTGGCCGCCCTCGAGCGAGAGGCCGAGCAGCGCCGACTGCGCTACGAAGCCGAGCGCCCCGCACGTGAAGCTCGCGAGGCCGCAGCCGAGGCGGCCCGCCTCGCCGTGCCGTGCGAGGACTGCCAGGCCCCGCGGTCGGCCGGGCTGTGCCTGCACTGCAGCAGCCGCCGGGGCACCCGCGCCGCCATGGTCGAAACGGTCAACTTCCACCTCGCGATGACCACCGTGACCTGCTGGAACGACGTGCGGGCCGTGGTCGACCGGGTCAACGCCGAGACCACCGAGAAGCTGATTGCCGCCCGCCACCCCAAGGCGAACCGCGACATGATCGCGGCCTCCGACCGGGTCAACGCCGAGACCCACCGCGACCAGGCCCACCACCGGGCGCTGGAGCACTGGGCCCGCTCCGCCGCCGCCTGCGAGGAGGCCGAGCTGGCGAGCGCGGCCGAGCTGCGCCGCGCCCATCGGTACGAGACCCGCTACGACGCCGAAAAGGCCGCGTTCGAGGCCGGGGGATGCGCCCGGCTGGCCGCCGCCCGCGAACTGCTGGAGCAGCAGCTGCGGTTCGTCCGCTCGCTGCGCCAGCCCTGCCCGGCCGCCGCGCCCACCGCGCGGGCCCATCACCGAGACCTCCAGGAGTGCTCATGACCAGCGACGACGCCCCGGCCCAGCTGGCGGCGACAAACGGCCGCCGCCGAACACGGGAGGTGATCGTGCGGATTGGACGCTCGGCGAGTACGAGACGGCACTCCTCACCGTGGGAGAGCCCGCCACCCGGAGCCCGCTCCCGCTCTTCGTATCTCGACGGCACCACCACCGACAGGAAGCCCTGACCATGAGCACTCGACGACCGCCCTTGATCACTGACCACTGGCACCACGTTGGTCCAGTCCGACTCGACGGAGGCGACGGCTACTGGATCTGCGCCCGGCAGGAGTGCGGTCGGCACCGATCCGACCACGTCCAGGCCGAGGGCCAGTGGCTCCAGAGCCCGCACCGGTTCCGGCCGCAGTCGATCGCGCCGGCCCGCTGCCGTATGTGCGGCTACCACCGCCTGCACACCCGGCACCGACCGTGGCGGTGGAGCGAGTGGGCGCCGGTGCCCGCCGACGCCGGATAGAAGCCCGGTCGGCCCGATGCCCGAGCCTGCTGCCGATCGGCAGGAATCAGAGCACGCCGGCCACAGCGCCTTGTTCCGTGCCCACGCCCGGGGCGGCGCCCGCTCGGTGGTTCGGACCCATTAGCCAGGGTTCCCGCCCAAGCGCAGCAGGACCCTCGTGCCGGTCTGGCTGGCGTTGGTGCTCCCAGGCGGTGACGGGAGGGAACCGGCCGACACACCCTGCGATCCGGCCGCAGCCGGTGAAGGCCTCACGCGCCCCGGTAACAACTGCAACACTATGCGTGACATCGCCTGTGCGGCGGGGAAAACCCCAAGGGAGCGAACGCAGTTGAGCTACACCCAGCACGACCTCAAGGCCACCTACGACCCGCAGGACCGGTCCTCCTGGGCCGACTTCGTCCTCTACACGGAGCCGGGCTCAGACGTCGTCACCACCGGCCTCCACTTCGACACCAGGATCGAGCACACCAGCCCGTACGTGCAGGAGTGGGTGCGCCGTCTGCGCCGCTCCACCCCCAACGCCCTGCACGCCCTCCTGGTCGCCAACCAGGAGATGCCGAGGCTGTTCGACACCTGCGCGACGGAGAACCCCGAGAGTTCCTCCGTCGTCGGCGGGGCCGGCTGTACCTGCTTGCGAACCCTCACCGACCCCCAATTCGGCACGCCCGTGGTGGCCGAGCACTACCGCACCGCCAGCGGCAGCACCGACCGGTGGGCCTACGAGACTCTCTCCCCCATCAACCTGCGCGACGGCGAGAGCGTCGTTGTGCTGGTCATCGACCGCGGCACCTTCTGGGCCAGGACCAGCCGTGACGTCCTGTGCCTCCTTCCCCAACGCCGTGCCAACGGCTACAACGTCGGCTACAGCGGCGGCGGTCCCTGGGCACTTGCCGCCTACCTCCAGCAGCTGGTGGACTCCGACGGTAAGGACACCGCGGCGCTTCGTCCGGGCGGAGGAAGCCCCGGCCGGGGCCTCCTGGAGTTCACCACGGGCGAGTCCGACGCACGAAGCCAGGAGCTGACCCTCGATCAGCTGAAGGCCATCGCCAGGTCGTGATCGGTCATCACCACCTCGAGCCTGCGAGGCGGTGACCGAGTACCACGTCGACCAACTGCACCACGGAGAGGAGCAGCGGTGAAGGCTGATCTGTTCGGCTACCGGGTGCTGCCCGGGGTGGCCCTGGATGTTCCGGCCACCGGGAAGGCATCCAGGATTCGCGCGGAGGAAGCGTCTGATCGCAGGCAGGTGTACGCCGCCGTCGGCCTGGCGCCGCGGTGGCCGGACTCCTCCTACTGATCGGGCAGTGGGCCAGCCAGGCCGTCCAAGCCGCGCCGATCTGCCTCGGCACGCTGGCAGCCTTCATCGGCTGGATCTGGTACCGGCGCTCCCGCGTCAAGGCCGAGCGCACCCTCCTGACCCATCACCCTTGGCAGATCTGGCCGTGCCACCTGCAGGCCCTGACCGCGAACGAAGCCCGCTCGCTGTGGCACGCCGCCCCTCCCGGGACCACCGCCTGCAGGGTCCACCTGCTGGCGGTGGTCCCGGCGGCGCTCCCGTCGGTTCAGGCCGGGCCAACCTGCCCACCGGCCTATGGGATGCGATGACAGACGGGATCGGCCCCCTCTGGGTGTGCGGAGACCTGCGCGATACCTTCCTGGTTGCTGCTCCCGGCGGCACGGAGTGGACGCTCTGCCAGCCCGACGGGGCGTACACGGCGCACATCACCATCAGGTACTGAGTCCGCTGGCCGGGCAGCCGTACGACGAGCGGCCGGGTATCCCATCCTCACGGTGGGCCACCCGGCCGCTCGCGTCGGCAGTGCGGTCAGGCGGTGCTGGGGCCGAAGCCGTCGGCGAAGAGCGCCCTGAACTTCTTCATGTCGTCGGCAATCTTCCGGCACTCGCGGATGATCACGTCCACCTTGACGGCGATCTTGTTGGCCCGCGCCAGCATCTCGGCCGCAGCCGCCCAATACTCGCCCGCCTTCCGGAAGGCGTGGCGCCAACCCGTTCCGGCTTCGCTTCCCGCCTGCTTCCTTGCGGTCATGATCCCTCCCTGGGGTTCCACTGCACAGCACCGGCGCGGTCGCCGTGCCCTACCGCGACGGATCGACGCGGTATCGCTAGAACGATCGGTGCCCGTGCCGGTTACGGCTGGCACTCTGCGGCCAGCCTGGGTCGGTCCGCTGTCGTACCCGGGCCCTACCCTGGACGGAGCGGGGATGGCTCCCGTGGTGGCGGCCCTCGGGGCCGAGGATCTCAAGTCGCAGCAGCATCAACCCGGCTCTGCCGGAGTGGCGCCCCGAACGGGGCGAGAGCGACCTGTGCCGATGGCTCGCACGATGCGGGCCGACCGACGCCTGCCATGGAGACCCTTGTGCACCCCACTGCCCCCGACCGCGACTCCCACGACGACCACTGCCCGATGCGGATCAGGCTCACAGTGATCCGTAGCCGCAGGACCACCACCGAGCCGTGGCAGGAAGTCCAGATCCTTCCCGGCAGTTCGCAGGAAGCCGCCCTGACGGAGTTGCTCCTCAAAGGCCTCTACGACGGCGAGGTGCTCGATCTGCTCGACCCCGGTTCCATGCGCGAGATCGACGTCCACCCCGATCCCTGCCCGCTGTGCCGGCACCGTGCTCAGCCCGGGCCCCGCGTCCAGGCGATGTGGCACACCGACGGGCAGATCGCTGCCGAACGCCACCAGGGCTGGCGGGAGACCGACCCCCGGGACTTGATCGAGCTGCCCAACGCGGACGCCGCCGAAGCCTGGGTGCGCGACATCGCCCGCCACCGCCTCCGGCACCAGGGCCTGCTGCGGAGCGCCGAACTGACGCTCTTCCAGGTCCCCGTCGACCCCGACCGCCCCGCGGCCTACACCACGCTGATCGCCGAACCGGGCTCCGAGCTGTGGCTCTGGAACACTCCGCCCGCCAGCCGGCGCCAGCTGAGGAACCCCGACCAGGTCCTGTCCCTGACCGCCGACGGAGGTGTCCTCTCCCTCCCCGGCATGGAGGCAGCAGCACGGCGCCCGGAGCGGAGACTGCCTGAGTCGACGTCGATGTTCAAGACCGTGGAAGGCGCCGACGGGCGGCGGTTGACCTGGTTCAACGACAGCGAAGGCCGCCTGGTGTCGGTGCTGGACCCTCGCAGCACCGAGCCGGCCAAGCGTGTCCACGACGACCGCCCGGACGAGACGCTGCACGGCGCCCCGGACGGCCTGGTGGTTTTCGGGAGCCACGCCGCCGACCGGCCGCCGCTGTCCGACCTCGCGCGTCTCGCCCCCGACTTTGCCGACCTCGCGCCCGCCCTTCCCCGGCGCAGCGGCAAGCAGCGGTAGACGGCCTCGCTCGCACCGGGGCCGTCGACCGAGCGAGACCCAGGAACCGGGATCGCGCACCATCCCGGCCCAACGGCGCGCGTGCCCGAACGCCGAGACCCGCGTGGACCGGTGACCGCCACCGGCGCGCTGCCGCCCCGACCCCGCAGCATCACCGCTTCCCGACCACTGGTGTCGCATCCCGGGCTCCGGGACGGGTTGTCGGTGGTGCCTGCCAGACTGCCGCTGAACATCCTCCTCGGGCCGGTGAGGCCCGGGGCACCATCGCGCCACCGTGCTGGGACCGTTCGGAGGTCCAGCACCCCTTGTACGGCCCACCTTTCCTCCCGTGCCGCGCACGGGCACCATCCGGGGCCGCTGCTCCGCCATGCCCGGCGGGGCCCCGTTGCCACTGCACCCTCCAGGAAAGGGCGATGATGCCTACTCAGGAAATCCGCAAGAACCCGCTCGACGCCAGGCTTGCCGGGCTCGAAGCCGCCTCGGCGCGCTTCAACCGGGCCAACGTCGACGAGGCCGTCGCCGCCGCACGCACCTGCCGGCAGCGATGGGAGAACGAAGGCGTCCCCAGGACGCTGTTCGAAATCGCCGCCGACGATCGGCGGGACGGTGACGGCATCCGGCTGCGGGACGCCGGCGACGCCGACGCCGAGCTCTACCTCGCCACCCTGCCGGACTACGTCACGATCAGTTTCCCCACCACCGCGGCCAAGGTCCTCGCCGCGTGCGACCCGTACTACGGCCGGCTCGCCAGGCTCCAGCAGCTGAGGGAGGTCCTGGCCCCGGCCGCTGCAGCGCTGACCGCACAGCTCGCCATGGCGGTAGAAGCCGGAGCGCTTGAAGCGGACGAAGGGTCGTTGCAGGAGACCGCCGAGCGGCTGGTGGGGGAAGCCCTGCTCCGGACGTTCGACACTCGACCTGTCTGGTACTCCGGGCTGGAGGTCGACGTGCAGCAGGCGTTCGAGGAGACCTGCGACTACGCGGCCGCCACGCTGCGCGCCCGCTTCGGCGACGAGGTCGGCGAAGCGGATCTGGCGGCCTTCACGCCGCGCCCGGTGCAGGAGATCGCCCAGAACTTCTTCCGCCGCCATGACAAGATTCTGGCGGCGTGCACGGCCGCCGGGGCCGTCCTGGCCGACCCGAACCGCTCGTGCCCTACGACGAGATCGAAGGCGCCCTGGGGTACGGGACGACCTACGAGTGGCGGGGCGACGCCAGCCGGCTGCCGAAACCGGACAGCGGAACCACCGCCCGGCCGAGTTGGCACCCGCTGACCCTCACGATGTGGCGGCTTCAGGACCGGTGCTGACGTAGGGCGGCCTCTACGGTGTTCCGCGGTTCGGTGCGCGGCTGGTGCAGGCCGAGGCGGAGGCCTACTGGATGGTCTGCCAGTTCAAGTGGGAACCGGCGCCCGCCGACTCAGGGCGGAGCCCGCTTGGCCGAGCACCGAACCCGCTGCCAGCGCGCAGAGGTCAGACCACGCCGGTCACGACGCCCCGCTCCACGCGTACACCCGCGTCCAGAGCCTGCCATGCGGTTCGAACCTCGGGGTGAGCGTTGATCTCGATGTCGTAGCCGCCCAGGTGAAGCGGCAGCCCCGCACCGGCCCGGCCGACGGTCCAGCCCCAGGCGGTGTAGATCGGCGGCAGGTCGTGCCGACCGGTGGCCAGGTTGGCGCACACCAAGCGGTACCCATCGGCCCGGTAGCTGTCGAGCGTCGCGTTGATGAGTCCGGTGCCGACGCCCCGGCGACGTGCTGCGGGGTGGACGGCGACCGCGTCGAGCCACACCAGGCGGCGCACCATGGTGGCCGTGTCCACGGGCAGTCCGGGCAGATGGATGGCCTTGCCGATCGCGAGCGCGATGCCGGTGATGCTGTCCTCGGTCTCGGCGACCAGGCCCCTGGCGAAGGAGTTGTTCTCGGTGGGTGGAGCCAGGTAGAGCGCCGCGGTTTCCGGCGTCAGGGTGTCCACGGTGCCAGCGAGGAGTTCGAGTGCGGCCGGGAGATCATCGGCGGCCAGCGGGCGAATCGACAGCGGGCCGTGGGACACGCTGGCTCGGGCGCGATGATCGGCACGGCGTCTGGAGGCTTTGCCCATGGTGGAGATTCCTCGAGTTGAAGGTGCGGAGGTGGTCCCCGAACCAGGACCCGATGCTACGTCCGGCCACCGGCAAGGCCGGCTCCCGCTCGGGCTTCACCCAAGGTCACCAGCCGCAATACGGAGCCGAGGCGACTCGTCCCCGACTCCCAGGTCGATCCGGCGCGGGTGCCCGCAGGCGCAAGGCGGGCCGGCCGGCCGTCGCGTCGTTCCTTCCGTCGGCCTGCGCGCTGGGCGGGAGGGCGGCTCTGTGCCGGGCCGGCCGACGCGACTGGTGCACGGATGCCGCGCCGGAAGACTGCTTTCGGCCGTCCTCGGCAATCGTTGGCAGGTGCCTGACCTGCGTATTCCGAACAGCCTCCGAGGGCGCTGCGGACTACGGCCCGTGGATGCCCCGATCCCTGCGCCCACGTTGCTGGCCAGAATTCGCTGTAGCTACTGGCTTCTAATGCTGTAGATGCGGCAACCTGTGCGCTGTAATAGATACAGCACGTAGCGAACCAAGGGGGCAGCACCATGACCTTCCAGCACCGTCCTCTCGCCAATGGCACCCGCACCCATCACCCCGTGCCGGACCTGCCCTTCGTCGACGACTCCCACCTCCCCCTCGACGAGGGACCCGAGGCGATCGAAGCCGTTGGCCGGCACGAGGGCAGCGGCACGTGGGGCCGCTACGACACGCTTCCCGACGGCGGGTGGCACGCATTCACCACCGACCCGCTCCGGCCCGACCTCGGCTGGTCGATCCGATTCCACCCCGAGCACGGCCAGACCGTCCTGCTGATGTCCGACAGCGACATCGCCTCGATGCACAGCGAGTGGGACGGCCCCCAGCTGCTCTTCCGAGCCGGCGGCTACTGGTGGGACGGCACCACCTGGTACCGGCCTGGCCAGATCTGGCACCCCGTCCACCACCGCCACGAATTCCGCAAGGCCAGCGCGCCGACCACCATCACCGCCGCCGACCTCCTCGACACCAGCACCGGCCCCGGCAGCGCCACCATCGTCAAGGTCACCGACTTCGCGCCCGCCGCCGAACCGCCCAGCAGTTGGCTCGACCAGCTCGCCCTGTGGGCCCAGATCCACCACACCCACCCCGGCGCCCGGCCGCTGGACCGGTGCGTCGTCAACCTCGCCAGCCCCGAACTCGCCGCCGACCATCTGATCGGCGCCCCCGACCTGGCCGCCATGGCCGGTATCTCCGCCTCCACCCTGCGCTCCTACATCGCCCGCGACGAGAACGACGTGCCCATGCCGCAGGCGACCATCTCCGGCCGCAACCTCTGGTCCCGCCCCGTCGGAGCCGACTGGGTCGAGGCCCGCAACCGCTCCGCCGAAGGCGTCGAAGCCATCCTGGCAACCGACGACGAGCACCCCCTCTCCCCCCTGCAAGCCGAGGTCCGCGACCGGTACACCGCTCGCTTCCTCAGCGCCCTGCGACGGCCCTCCACGCTCAAGCGCTGGTCCCTGCGCCACCGCGGGGAGGAAGCCATCAAGGGGGTGGCCACCGAACTCGCCTGGAACGTCGCGGTGACCCTCAACGACATCGTCCCCACCGACCTGTTCAGCGCCACCCTGCGCCACGCCATCCTCGACGAGTTCACAACCAGCGTGCAGCGCCATCAGCGGGGCAATCACACCAGGGCAATCACCCCGCTCGAGCTCGCCATCAGCCGGCCCGTCGCCAAGACGCTCGACTGGTTCATCCGGTTCGACCCCAGCACGGCCCAGTCGACCCTCGGCAATGTCCAGCACGAGGCTGCCGAGCGGCTCGGGATCTCGGCCGGCCTGAGCGCGGAAGCCCTCCGCAGGTCGCTGGTCCTGGACAGCAAGATCGACGAGGCCACCCGCAACCAGTTCCTCGACCGGGCCCTGGCCCGCGATGAACCCGCCTGATACCTCAGTAGTACGAACACCCACCATGACGTCGGTGGCCAAGCCCACCAGCCCCGCTCACGGCTGAAGCACCACAAGTTCCAGCCACAGCTCGACGTCCTACCACCCTGAGATGTCTTCGCCGGGCCAGCCGCTCACACTCCTCCGTCGGACGGCCGAGCCCGGCTCCTCGCTGTCGTGCGAGCCCCGTTCCTGGAACCGACCCTCGCGCCGGATTCCCCGGGCCACTTCAACCCGTCGGCGCCCGACGTCGGCTCGGGCGAGGCGGGGAAACGGATCCACGGCTGCCCAGCAGTGCAGCAGCCCTGAGCCCGTCGAACCGTAGCCGGCCATCGCGCTGTCCGACCCGGCGAGAACCGCCTCCCCGCGGCCGCCGCCAGCGCGCGGCGGTCAGATCACCCACACGGCAACAGCGACAGCGGGAAGCCGAGGGGGTGAGCACCCAGACTGCGCGCCACACTCCGGGGCGTGCGGCTCCGATGACCACCCCAGCGGATCGAGGGCGAGACGGTGACCGACGCCAGAACGGTCGGCGACCCGGACGGCGCGGGCACCGGCCCTGAACCGCGCAGCGCCTGCCAGAATCCGCACGGTGCCGCCGCGACCCAGAAGCCGGCTTCGTGTCCGGCATGGCACCGGCCGGGGAGCCGACATCGAGCCGTACGAGCGACCCGACCGGCCGAGTCGCCTCACCACCCCTGGCGCGCCGGCCGGGCTCGTGCAGTACATCGCGATCAGGACAGCCCTGGCCAGTACGGCTTCATGGCGAGCAGCGGCGTCGAAGGTCACCAGATCCGGCAACGTGTCCGAGAAGCGAAGGTACGGAGACAGCCGCCGGCGGTGCTGCGGACCATGGTGGCTGGAGCCAGGTCCGCACCCGAAGCCGGCGTACTGCGGAGGCTGAGGGAGCGGAGGGCCCGAAGGCTGGGTGACCTCCGCATCGCAGCCACCCGCACCCGCACCCGACGGGCACCGTGCAAGAGCTTCGGGCCGCACTGCGGGCCGGCCACGGATACCCCGGCGACGCCGAGAAGCTGGACGCCGAACTCGCCGAGCAACTGCTTCCCAGCGTCCGGGTCGACCAGGTGACCGAAGTTCACGACCCGGGCAACATCGTCGACCTGCCCACCGTCAAGGACATCCTCGCCGCCTACCGAAGCCGCGTGCACCTGGCCGCCGGCCCGGAAGCCGCCGCCGCGGTCGACCAGGTCGTCACCGACCTGCTGGCCCGGCAGGACGCCGAGTGAACCACCCCGACCAGCACCACGGCGAAGCCATCGCCGCCATCACCGACCGCGCCGCGCACCGGGCCAAGGAACTCGGCGCCGACGATGCCCTGGAGAAGCTGCGCCGCGAGCTGGAGCACCAACCGCGCCTCGGCCGGCTGATCCGTGTCGTCGCCGAAGGCGGCCAGCACGTCGAGCTGTACTCCACCCGGATCGAGGCCGCCCCGGAAACCGGCTGCCCGGCCATCAACGTGATGCACGCCCACTCCCCGGCCCCGCCGTGGCCGCCGACCGTGCGGATCGCCGCCGTCGTTCCGGAAGACTCGCCCCAGCCCGAACTCTGACCGGCCCGAGCCGGCCTCGACGCCCGCCGCCTCGGCACGACGGATCAGACGGGCAGGTCGGTGCCGTGGACGAGGTGGCTGACCAGACCCAGCCCCAGCCGGGCGAGCGCGGCCACGCCCGCGTCCCGGCGGTGAGTGTCCAGCTCGCACAGGTGGCCATCGAGCCGGGCCACGAAACGCCCCACCTCGGACCGCGCCGCCAGCCCTCCGCGACGGCGGCGCGGCACGGGCAACATGGACAGACGCAAGTACAGGACCAAGCGGGTCTCCGCGCGGTCGACCGCGAGCATCCGGCACTCCAGCCGGTTCCGGGAGGGGTGGTGGAGTTCGGCCGCCGCGACCAGGAGCCGGACCGCCGCGCCCAGCGACAGGGCTTGCAGGCTGGGACGCCGCATCTGGCGGCCGACCTCCGCCCAGCCGGGCTGAATCAGGCCGAAGTGCGCGGCGGCCTTGATCCCCTGCTCCGCCAGCAGGTCGAACCGGGGGCTGCCGCCCTTCGCCGCGGCGGCCATCAGGTAGCAGGCCAGATCTGCCTGCCGCCGGAGGTCAGGCACTTCCTGGACTGCTCGCCCGGCACGATCCCGTATCGAGGGCTTTACCGCGGTAAAGCCGAAGATTCTGGTATTACTAACGTGTTCTGCTGCAAGAATGGTTCACGGCGTTAGTAAGGTACCGCCATGACATCCGTACCCGGCGACCGCGAGAAGGTCGTATCTAAGCTGCCAGGTGAGCTCTGGCAGCGGCTCAAGGTCAGAGCGGCACAGCACCGCATCGAGATCCAGACCGCCGTCCAGCGGGGGATCACTGCCTGGATGGCCTTGGCCTCCGCCCCAGGCACCGTTGATACCGCTGGCGCCGAGTCGTTCTCGACCTTCCTGCCGAGCGGGCAGTGGGAAGCGTTCCGACAGACCGCAGGTAGCCGAGGCGTCTCCTTGACGCAGGGACTCGCCCAGTCTGTGCAGTTGTGGTTGGAGACGAACCCGGCGCCCGCCGTTGTTCGCGCCAAGCACCCACGCCGTCGCATCGTCTGCAATCAGAAGGGCGGCGTCGGAAAGACGTCCGTCACGGCTGGTATGGGTGCAGCGTTCGCGGAGGACCCGGAGTCCCTGTACCTGGTGCGGATCTCGAAGCACTTCGCGGCGCTTCTTGAAGAGACAGAGGACTCATCCACCCTGGAGCTTGAGGAGGTGCCCGGTCTCGGCCGCCGCACGCTGCTGGTCGACTTCGACCCGCAGCGGCACCTCACGAATCAGTTGGGGCAGCAAGAGATCCCCATGGCTCCCAACGTGGACAGCCTCTCCAAGCACATGACTGGGGAAGCCAAGGGGGACATTCGCGACCTGGTGGTGAAGATCCAAGACGACCGGTACGGCGGCCGACTCGACCTGCTGCCCGGCTGCCAGGACGGCTTCCTCCTGGATGTGGCTCTCTCGAAGGTTCGCTTTCGCGAGGGCTCTCTGGAGCGCGCGCTGGCTCCGCTCGAGCCGTTCTACGATGAGATCATCGTGGACTGCCCGCCCAGCCTCGGGCTCAGCATGGACGCGGCGATCTTCTACGGGCGCCGCCGGGAAGACGAAGACCCCGGAAGCTCCGGCGCGCTGATCGTGGTGCAGGCGGAGGACAGCAGCGCCGACGCCTACGACCTGCTCGTCAGCCAGATCGAGGACCTCCGAAGCGACATGACGGTAGAGATCGACTACCTCGGCATCGTGGTCAACCTCTACGACGCGCGCCGTGGCTTCATCGCCAAGTCTTCCCTGCAGTCGTGGATAGAGATTCAGGACCCCCGCGTTGTCGCCGTGATCGGCAACCTCACCGACCAGCTCAAGGCCGTCCGCATGAGGCAGTCCCTGCTCTCCTTTGCCCCGCGCGGCGAGCAGGCTGCCACGATGCGCGCCCTGGCCCGGGAGGTTTCATGAGTAGCATGCGAGACAAGCTCGGCACCGGCTCCGCGTTCGCCCGTACGCAGGGCGGTGTCAGTGCACGGCGCCAAGCCGTTGCCGCCAGCACCGGCGCCGCCACCGCCGGCGCACCGGACAGCCGCCTGTGCGCCCTGCCGCTCGCGCAGCTCGTGCCGACGAGGTTCAACCCCCGCCGCAACTTCGGCACGAGCGAAGAGCTGCGGGAGTTCGGGCTTCGGCTCAAGAGAAAGCAGCTGCAGCCCGCCGTCGCGGTTACCCGAGAGGCATACCTCGCGCTCTGGCCGAGCGAGGCGGAGGTCATCGGCACCGCCATCTACGTCATCGCCAACGGCGAGCGCCGCTGGCGGGGCTCCCGAGAGGCGGAGAACCCCACGCTCGACGTGCTCGTCGACGACGAGATCGCCAAGTCCCGCGCCGACTTCCTGGACGCGGTCCTCGCGGAGAACAACGATCGCGAGGACCTTGACCCGATCGAGCGGGCCATCGGCATCAGGACGATGGTGGAAGAACTCGGAGGCAAGGCCAAGGTCGCCGAGCACTACGAGAAGTCGGCTGGCTGGGTCACCCAGCAGATGTATCTGCTGGATCTGGTACCGGACCTGCAGGAGCTGGTGAGCTCCGGGGAACTGCCCTTGAGGGAAACGCGGACGCTGGTGAAGCTTCCTGCGTCTGAACAGATGGACGCTTGGCGCGTCAGGACCGCCGAGCGGGAGGAAGAAAAGGCCCAGCCTCGGCCGCCGCGGAAGCCAAGAACACAGCCGACGGCGGCGAAGCCACCCAACACCCCTGTGGAGCAGAGCTTTACCGCGGTAAAGGCGGCCACAAGCGAAGGCGCCGCTGCATCTGCTGCGGCTGTCGAACCTGCCCGGAATGCGGCACAGGCTGACGGCACCCCGGCCGGGACGCCCATGACTGAGGGCTTTACCGCGGTAAAGCCCGCCAGCGCGCCACTGCCCTCTCCCACGCAAGGCGATACCTATCCTGCGCAGCCGAAACCGACGACGGGTAGCCCAGCAGCCGACCCCCTCGCCGACTTCGCCGTGTACGTCAACCAAGCGGTTGCCTTCACAGACTCGCTCTGGGGCATGACTCAGGCCTACACGAGAGCCGCAAAGGCAGATCCGCAGGGTGCAGCCGAACTTGCAGACCGCTTCCGGGCCCACCTTGCGTATGCGGCTGAGCAGCTTCCGATCCACCGAGTCGTCCAAGAAGCCACCGCGTAGAGCAAGGGCACGCGCCACGGAAGGTGGTGTGCTCGACTCCTGGGAGTTGAGCACACCACCTTCCGCCGTTTCAGTCCCATCAAGGCGGGGAGGTCAGCCTCACGGTCATGCCCCGCGGACCAGGGTGTCCTTGGCCAGGCTCGAAAGGATGTCCAGGAGTGGATCCCCCAGGTAGGCCCACCGCCACATCGCGGTGTCTCCCGCCAGCTGGAAGTTGTGCTCCGCAGCGAAAGCCTTCGCGTTCCTGGAGAAACCGGAGTTGGTCACCACCAGGGCCACGTCTGCGCTGTGCACGTCCCAGGCAGTGCCCTTGAAGCGCTGCAGGTCGGGAGTGCCGACTCTGGCGTTCACGGAGGTGTGCTTGCACTGCACGACGAACCGTTGGCCAGCAGGGCACATGGCGATGACGTCAGCGCCCTGGTCGTTAGGGCCTCCGCCGCGCTGCTTGACGGAGAAGCCGTCCCTGACCAGCAGGTCGGCGACGAGGTGTTCGAACTCCCGGTAGTGCATCTCGCTGATCCGGTTCAGCGAGCGATACTCCCCTGACCGCTCCCAGTTGTGTCGACGGTTTCGCCGCAGTCCGAAGTGGTGGAGTGCCTCGGCATGCTGCTCCACGGCGGCGTCGACACGTTCCCGCGCCGATGCGACCTCGCGCGAGAGGACCGCGAGGGTGCCGAACAGCGCCACGGACTTCCCAGGGGTGCCCGGTGCCGGATCGCGGCCATCCAGGTGGGCGTCATCAGCTAGGGCTTCCCAGAGGTCGTTCACCTGCTCGGCCAGCGCCCAGGCAACCTTGCGTTCTGCTCGTATGGATTGCGCCAGGGCTCGGGTCGCCGGCCAGTCGTTCACGTAGCTGTGGGCCTCGTTGTTCACGGGGGGAGGGCCATCGCCTTCGTTCTCCCGGCGTTCCAGCTGATCCGCTTCCTGCTCCACGCGGTCCCGGTGGACGTGGGCAGCGGCGTGGACGCCGCGCAGGAACTGCTCCTCGGGGCTGAGGCCCCCGGATACGATGCGCTGCCGCCGGAGGTTCTCTTCCCCTGCAGCAACTTGGACGGCCTCGCGGAGAGCGGCCAGCACGCGGGCGAGAGCCTCCTGGCTGCGCGTCAGCTGGACCCGCTGGCGGAAGCTGGCTTGGACGGGGGATCGGTCGCGGTCTTCCCTTCCCTGGTAACTGTCTACGGGGTCCTTGCCGAAGGAGCAGCGCATCCTGCTCCAGGCCAGGCCGGCCTCGCTGCTGCCGCTGGCCGCGGCAGAGGCGAGATCCCCGAGCTCCAGGGCAGCCCGTTCAAGGGCAGCCTGCACCTGGTCGCGGTGTGCCGTGGGAATCCGATCGCCTGGCCGGTCCCTCCAGAGCACTTCGACCCGCTGGCGGACTTCCGTCTTCTCGCGCGTGACCACCGCGTGGTGGTCCTTCCACTTCTCGGCGGTCGAACGGCACAGCCGGGCCTCCTCGGTCCAGAGCCAAGCCGCCAGCAGGTCATCGGAGTCCGCCGCAGAGATCTGTGCGCCCATCCACCTTCGCAGGTCGCGGTCGTCGTAGCGGGTCGGGGTCACAGCAGCCTGGCGGTCGATGATCATCGGGGGAGGCTACCCGGAGGCCCTGACAGGCCTGCCTTCGGGGCGGGAGAGAACGGCGCAGCACCTGGTGCTGTCGCAGCTGCGCCGGGCCCGCCCCGGGATAGGGCACAGTCGCATACGGCGCTGCGACAGCACCGACTGCCCGCCGCACTCGCAGCGCAGGCATGGACCCGTTGCGACGGTGATCGAGGTGCAACTGTGACGACCCACAGACAGCTCTTCCGCGAACCACTGAACCACGGGCCGATCCGCTGGTGCGCCGCTCGCCAGCCCCGGGGAATACGCTGGCGGCGGCAACGGCCGTTCCCTACCGTGAGGCCATGCAACCTCGGAATCTCAGGGCCATCTTCCAGAAGCCCACGGCCCAGCGGACGGACATCATCGCGGAAGGCCTGGGCCTGCTCACCGAGCATGTCGGAGCTCTCCACCAGAGCCTGCTGCAACTCGGCGACGATGGCCGCCGAGGCGCGACCGTGATCGAGGCGTTCGCCCGTGAGGAAGCCGCCAAGGTTCTGATCCTCCTGGACCTCACGAGATCGGGCTGGAGCGACAAGGAGGCTGCTGCCCAGCAGATCAAGTACCTCTATGAGCACCTCGCTCGGGGTATCTACGTTCGGCACTACGACTACCGGCCGGCGGACTTCGCCGAGGTCTGCGAGTACGTCGAAGACCTGCGCCAGAAGTACTACCTGGACGGGCCCAACGACTTCGATTTCATTTTCCGCAACGCGATCGAGGCGAACCGCGAAGACTCCCTGTACGTCGACTATGTGACCGGCGAAGGGGGGACAGGGTGGTGGACGACGCCGGCATCCCATGACCAGTACGGGGTGGTGCTGGTGAGCGGGGCCATCACTGTCGCCCTGGCCCTGCAACAGGTCGGGGCGACGACGCGCGCCGGCCTGGACGTCGTCGCCGATGTTTGGAAGGCGGTGGACCTCAAGAAGTCCACCCACTGGGGCGAGATCCTGGAAATCAACGGGGCCGCCGTTGAGGCGCTGTACAACGCGGGGCTGTTCGCGGAGAGCGCCACAGATGAGCACGTCCATCAGGTCCTGCACCATTGGAGTTTCCCGCTCTTCGGGCTCGATCTGCTGCGCAGCTCGGTGAGCTTGGGCGATCTGAAGGCCCGTCGTGAGGAGCTTGAGGGGACGGCTCTGGCGCAGGAAGCCGGATACCCGTAGAGCGCCGGCCGCAGTCCAAGGCGGATCGCATTACCGCGGAGCGTGCGGCAGCCGACTACGAGCAGTCGCAGGTTCCGCTGCGACCGGCTCGATCGGTGCGCCGCACCCGTCTACTGAGCCAGCGGTGCGACTGCGACAGTGCGACCTCTCAAGTCCTTCGACTGAGGAGCACCGTCGCAGCTCGGGGCGGCCCGTCGCACGGCGGTAACCCACCCGCGCCCCCGCTGCAGGACCGCCCGCCACGGAGCCTGCTTCCCCGCCATGGGCAGGGGAAAGCCTCGGGAACCTCGCCCCCGGCAGCGCTGCTACCTCCGGGGCCCCACCCGTCGCACGCTGCGCGCTGCGCGGTAGGCGGTCACGGGGTCGTGCGAGGGGCCCAGGACGGGGTGCCAGCTTTGGTCAGCCCCGGCCGCGAAGGGGTACCACCGGCCGTCGGGGCCGAGTCGCACCTGTACTCCGACGCCACTGTTGGTGATCTTGTTTTGTCGCAGGTCCAGGGAACCGCGGACGGTCGGCTGCGCCGCGATGATCGCAGCGGCCCCACGCTGTAGCACCTCGCCGTCGACCGGCAGCGGGCCTGCTGCGACTGCGACACCGGCCGGGCCGCCGTACCGGTAGGCCAGGACCAGCGATCGCACGTCGGCCGGCTTGCGGCCCAGCCGGGCTGCGACCGTCTCCAACATCGGTGCCCCGGCCGGGGTGGCCAGGTGGCGGATCGCGTCGGTCAGCGGGTCCAGCTCCTCGACCACGATTCCCCGCAGGAGTTCCCGGGCGCGCTCGGCGGCGTCGGCGACGATGCCCGCCAGCCCCGGGCTCACTCCGGCCGGGGGATCGGGCAGGTCGAAGCCGGGCGGGGTGAAGACGGCCGCGGTGTCGCCCCCATGCTTGCCGGCCGCGATCCACAGGGCGAAGGCGTCGTCGGCGCGCACTGCGCCGGGGTTGACGGCGGTGACGGTCGGTGCTGCCGCAGGATGGTCTGCCGCCGGGGTGTCACCGGGGCGACGGTTCCGGGTCAGGGCGGTGCGGACCTTGGCCGACAGACGCCCGACCGAACAGCCGCGGACGACCAGCAGCGCGGAGGGCTGACTGCGCAGACGCGCCGCCAGGGCGTGCGCGAGAACCGCGGTGTGCTCGCACAGCTCTCCTGCGGCCTGCCCGGCGGGCGGCCGGTGGAGGCTGCACTCGAAGTGGACTTCGCTCGGGACGATCGGGTGCCCGGCGGTACGCGCGGCGACCAGGAACGCGGGGTGGACACGGCCGGACATGACGGCCGCCAGGACGTCGGGCTGCTCGGTCAGGGCGGCGGCGGCCTCGTCCCACTGTGCCTCGCTGAGGGCCCCGAGGTGGAGCGTGGCGCGGGCCCGCGCGCGGCCGGGCATCGCCACGGTGCTGCGCACGTAGGACGTGGTCGCGGTGTTCAACTGCCCGGTGTAGGCGCTGTGGGGCAGAGCCCGGGTGGCGCTCAGGATGTCCTGGCGGGTGCCGACGGAGGCGGTGAAGGCCTGCGCCAGGGCGTCGGCGAAGGCCTCGCCGGCGGTGGCGGGAGTGGGGCTGGCGGTGGTCATCGGCCCAGTCCTCCGAGGGTCACGAGGGCGGTCAGATCGTGCTCGTCCATGTCGGTGAAGGCGTTCGCGCCGGACGGCAGCACGGCCTGGGCGAGCGTCGCCTTGTGCGTGACGACTTCTGCGATGCGCTCCTCGACGGTGCCCGCCGCCCGCAGGAGGCGGACGTGGACGACTCGGGTCTGTCCGATTCGGAACGCCCGGTCCGTCGCCTGGTCCTCGGCGGTCTGTGTCCACGGCGAGTCGAAGTGGATGACCTCGGTCGCCGCCGTTAGCGTCAGCCCCTCACCGCCGGCGCGCACCGACAGCACCAGCACCGGCATCCGCCCGGCCTGGAAGTCCTCGACCATCCGCTTGCGGACCTTGGCCGGAGTGGAGCCCTGGAAGAACTCCGCTCGGTGCCCGGCCGCGGTCAGGCATGACGCGATCAGCTCCCCGACGGGCAGGAAGTTGACGCAGACGATCACCTGCTCGTCCTTGGCGCGGGCGGTGGCCACCAGGTCGAGGAGCTTGTCCAGCTTTGCCGAGCGCGAGCGGGCCCGGGTCAGGTCGGCCGCGATGTCCTGCACCGGCTCGCCCAGATATAGGCCGGGGTCGTTGACGATCTTCCGGAGATCGCTGAGCAGGGACAGCACGAGCCGTCTCCGGGCCGCCCGGGGGCCGGTGCGCATTTCCTCCGCCGCCTCGCGCACCACCGCCTCGTAGAGCGCGGCCTGCTCGGCCGTCAGTGCCACCGGGTGAAGCACGCGCATCTTCTCCGGCAGGGTCGGGGCGATCTCCGGGTCGGTTTTCAGGCGCCGCAGCACGAACGGCTCGGCGATCCGGCGCAGCAGCTCGGCCGCGTCCCCGTCGGCTTCCTTCGCGGTGTGGCGGCCGATCAGCTCCCGGAACGCCGAGCGGCTGCCGAAGAGGCCGGGGTTCAGCCAGTCCTCGATCTCCCGGAACTCCTCGCTGCGGTTCTGCACGGGCGTGCCTGTCAACGCGACGCGGTCCTCGGCCGGCAGGCGGCGGATCGCGGTCGCGGCCTGGGAGGTCCCGCTGTTGATGACGTGGGCCTCGTCTGCGACGACCTGGCCCCAGCCGACACCGGCGAGTTCGTCGACGTCGCGGACCATCGTGCCGTAGGTGGTCACCACCAACGTGCCCGCGGCGAGGCCCGGGGGCAGGCGGCGGCCCGGGCCATGGTGGCGCAGCACCCGCAGGGTCGGGGCGAACCGGGCGGCCTGCTGCTCCCAGACGTCCATCAGCGAGGTGGGGCAGACCACCAGGGCCGGACCCGTGACGTACGCCGCGCGGTGGAGGATGAACGCCAGCGTGACCAGCGTCTTGCCCAGCCCCATGTCGTCGCCGTTGAGGGGTTGCAGGTGAAGGGAGCGCAGATGCGCCATCCACTCGAAGCCGCGCTGCTGGTAGGGGCGCAGCGTCGCGCGCAGCGCCGGGGGCACCGGGACGGGTGGGCTAGCGACCGGGCCCTCCCTCAGCGCGGTGACGACGGTCGCCAGGGTGTCGACCGGGCGGCACGGGACGGCGGTGCCGTCGACGAGCAGCACGCCGGCCAGCGCGGAGGTGAGGGCTTCGCGGGTCGCGATCTGCCCGAGTGAGCGGCTCCGCGCTCGGGAGGCCAGGAGCGGGGGGATGATCAGCCACCGTTCGCGCAGCCGCACCAGGGGACGGGCGGCCTCGGCCAGGGCGTCCATCTCCTCCTCGGTCAGGTCCGCGCCGTCGAGGGTGAGTTGCCAGCTCCAGTCGAGCATGGCCTCCATCGTCAGCCCCCTGCCGTCCGCGGCCGCAGAGCCGGTGCCGAGCACCGTGTAGGAATCGACCGCGCCGACCAGCTCCACCGGCCACTCGACCCGGATACCGGCGTCCTCCAGCAGGTCCGCTCGCGGGCCGAGCAGTTCGCCGATCTCGTCGAGGGTGAAGTCGATGTACTGGGGGTCAGGGGAGTAGGCCAGCTGTTCCAGCACGGGCCATAGGGCGGCGGCCCGGCGCAGGATCCGCCGTGCACCGCGGCTGCGCGCCGCAGGCACCGGTCCATCTGCGTCCCGGACCGACAGGTGGGCCCGGACGACCGGCTCGCCCTCGCGCAGGAAGGGCCCGGCCGGGCCGAGAGGCTGCACGGCCAGCAGCAGGTCCGGACGGGGCGCAGGGTCGAGGTCGCCCTCCAGGTTGTCCGCCCACTGCTGGACGTGGGCGGGCTGCCGCGTCGGCGCGGCGGCGAACGCGCCCTCGCCATGAAGCAACGCGGCACCCGGGCTGCGGACAAGCGCCTCGACGAGGCCGTCGACGACGGCCTCCACGGCCGGCAGCGCCGGGTGGATGCGTAGCGGACCGGCGGCGGCGGTGGCCGCGTGCGCGAGCGGCGGGAGCGCGGCCGCAGTCAGACGCAGCTGCGTCTCCAGCTCCGCGCTCGGCGCGGGCCGCCAGACGTCGCAGCCCCCGGGGTCGATCGCCGGGACGATGGCGTCGGCCGCCATCACCTGCAGGGCCAGGCGTGCGACGGCGGCCCATCCGGATACGGTGGGGTGGAGCGGTTGCGACGGGAGCGAGGCGAGGCAGGGCAGGACCAGGTCCAGCGGTACCGCCCACGCCCGGGTGGTGGTCCGCCACGGCTTGCCCGTCGGCCCCAACAGGACGACGTCGACGGTGGTGTCGAGCAGCGGATCTGGCGGCGAGAGCGGGTGCAGTGGCGCGCCGTCGGGCCGGTGGAGGAGCAGCTTCCCGGGCTCGGAAGGGCTGTACAGCAGCGCGCACCCCGTCTGCAGCGCCCATCGGACGGCGCCGCGCCCATCGGACGGCGCCGCCTCGGGCTGGAGCTCCGTGCGGGGCGCCGGTAGCGCGGGTGCCGGCGTGGACGGTGCGGTGGTCGGTGCCGCCTGGTGGTGTCCGGCCCGCAGCCGTGCCACCAGGTGCGCGGCCGCAGCCGCCTGTGCGGCCTGCCGCGTACCGCCGGTGCCGAAGCCGTCCTGCGGCCGGCCCTTGACCAAGGTCCGAGCCCGGCAGCGCGTGAGATCGCCCGCCTCCTCGAAGTCGTAGACCGCAGCGGGGGCCAGGCCCGCTGCCGCGACGCCGTCCAGGATCGCTTGGGCAGTCGCGCGGGCCTGCGGGCGCAGCGCCGATGGCAGATCCTCGAGACGCTCGCCGTCCTGCGGATCGGGTGCGCCCGCGATCACGGCCAGCAGGGAGCGCAGCGCCTTCTCCTGCGCCTCCTTGCGGGAACCGCCTTGGCGCGGTCGCCCAGTGATGGGGCCGCCGTCGGTGAGCAGCGTCGCGAGGATCTCGAACCGAGGGGCGTGGGCCGGACCGTCCCGGGTCTCGCGGAACTTCACCGGAGGCGTCCCGCGCTGCTGTACCAGCAGGTTGACGATGCTAGCGGCCAGCCCCGCCACCTCGCCGGCGGTTCGCAGGGCCATCTGCTTGGCCTCCGCCCACTGTGGATCGCCCTGGAGTAGGAGTGCCAGCCAGTCCTTGGGGGACAGACGCCCGCCGATTCCGCGCTCCTCCAATTCCCCGAGCAGATCAGTATTCGGCGGCCCGGAGTTGGCCAGCGTCGCCAGCGCGGCGGAGAACTGGATGCTGTCCAGGGCGCTCCACCGGGTCGTGGCCAGCGGACCGCGGGGGATTTCCACGGGGTCCGGCGGCGGTGCCGCGGGCGGGCCGACCGGGGTCGTCCGGGAGGGCAGTTCCATCTCGGCGAGCTGGGCGACCAGTGCCAGCATCCCTTGATGACGGGCGATCTTGCGGGCCCTGCCCTGGCCCCACGGTCCGACGGCCGGCCCGGAAGGAAGGTCGAGGACCGCCCGGACGGTGAAGCCGCCATCGCGAGGAGGTCCCTCCTCGGCGCGCGGCGGCTGGCGCTTCGCCAGCTGGGCATGGGCGGTCAGTACCGCCGAAGCGAACTCGGGCCGGTCCACCAGCCACTGCAGAACCGCCTCGCGCGCCGGCTGCCACGCCTCCAGCCGGGTTCCCAGCAGCAGCACCTCGGCGTCCCGGACCGGCACCTGGCCGGCCTCGGCGCGGCGCACCGCCTCCCTGACCATCGCAGGGTCCTGCCGGCCACTGCCCACGGAGCCGAGCAAGGCGGTGGTGAACGCCTTCTCCGGCATCGCCTCCCATCGGGCCGAATCACGCGGTGTCCTTGGCGGGGTCGCTGCGGACGCGCTCGGACCAGGCAGGGCATCAACCGGCACAGCAACTCCAGGGGGACGCGCGAACACTGCTCTGCATTCTCCCGTGCCCGCCCGCCCCGATCGGCCCGCTTCAGGCTGGCGGCCCGGATCGCCCGCGCACCTCCTCGCCCGGCGAAGGAACACCGGCCGGCAGTCGGCCGACCGCTGCGTCCACGGTGGACCCCTGCATGGGCGCCCGCCGATGCAGTAACTTCTCCTGGAACCGGTCCACCGAGGAGGGCAACCCCGCGATGTCCCACACACTGCAGCCCCTTGACGCGGCACCCGAAGGCCGGGAGGTGCGCATCGGCTGGGACGCCCCGCTGGCCACCTTCTATCTGCAGGTGCTCGACGTCCCGCCCGCCGACGCGGACGAGGACGTCATCGAGACCGTCTGGCAAGGCACCGTGCCGCACGAGCACCCCGAACCCGAGCCGCTCGTGGACATCGCCCGGCGCTACGCCGACGTCCCCGCCGACCTGACCGCCAAGCTCCACGCGGACAAGCACGCCGTGGGCGGCCAGTTCGCCGGGCGGGTCGGCACCCATCTCGCCGGTGAGAGTGCCCTGGCCACCATCGCTGACGCCGAGCAGGCCGCCCGCATCCTCGTCGACCTCCAGGTCCCCCCGGCCGGCTGAACCACCCGCGGCCCCACGGCTTGAGCCACCACAACCGCCCGGTCCGCACAGGCGTCGGGCGGTCCTCGTTCCCCACCGCCCGCGTCGGCGGCCCCACAGGGGCAGATCCACCCCGCACGTGCACCCCGGCAGGGCGACGGTCGACCGGTCGCAGTCTTCGCGGAAGCCGTAGCATCCGGAGCCGAGCGGCCGCTCCGGTCCAGGAGGACCCCGAACCGCTGTCGCATCGCGACGCAGCCGTCGCAGCACCTGCGACCGAAGCGACTGAAGCCTGCGACTGTGCCCCAGGCGCTGGCCAGGTCGCACTCGAGGTCGCCGACCTTCGACGGGGGTCTCCGCCGAACAGCCCGCCGCCGCGGGCCGCCCCGGCACCGCTCGGCCCGAGCTGAGCCGAACCCCCATTCTCATTACTTTGCCGGGCCGCGCACCGTCGCAGCCACTCCAACCGGCCGGGCCGACGGCACTGCAACAACGCCAGCAGGAAGCGCGCTCCGAGGCGCTCCGTCGGCATCCGGTGCGAAAGATCGGTGGCACTGCGATCGCACTGTCGCAGCGGCTGGCCAGATGGCCGAGAAAATTCGAACACTTCGCGACAGGAGAAAGAGTGTAAAGCGGCATAACTACGACAAAGCTCCTTCGAAGTGCCGTGCGTTGGCGTCCGGCCCCATGAAATGGTGGAACGGCTCAGCCAACAGGAGGACAGCGTTGACCAGGCCAACGATCAACCGCGGACACAAGGCACTCATCGGCGTCATAGTCTTCGGCGTCATGGTGATCGCCGCGATCGGCTTCGCCGGCTCGTACAAAGCGGTCGTGTCCCTGGCCGAGAAGGAGGGCTTCGGCTGGTTCGCCCGGGTGCTCCCGGTCGGCGTCGACGCGGGCATCGTCGTCCTCTACGCCTTCGAACTCTTGCTGACCTGGCTGCGGATGCCCTATCCGCTTCTGCGCCGCACGGCGTGGCTGCTGACCGTCTCCACGATCGTCATGAACAGCGCCTCCGCATGGGGCCGGCCGCTGGCGATGGCGATGCACGCGGTTGTTCCGGTGCTGTTCGTGATCGTGGTCGAGGCCGCACGGCACGCCGTCGCCCGCTGGGCGAGCCTGGAGGCGGGCAAGCCCGCCAAGGAGGGCTTCGATGCCGGCCGCTGGCTCAACGACCCCTTCGGCACGCTGGGGATGTGGCGCCGCAAGCACCTGTGGGGCATCACCTCCAACGTCGAGCTGCTCCAGCTGGAGAAGAACCGCCGGATCCTGCGCCGCATGCTGAAGAAGAAGTACGGGCGCAAATGGCGCAAGAAGTCCTCCGAGCTGGCGCAACTGTTGTTCAGCATGGCGGCCTACGGCGAGGGTGACCCTGCGATGTACGAGGACGCGCTGGCCGAACTCGGCATCTCCCTGTACTCCAGGCGGTCCGCAGACACCCGCCCGTCCGTCACGGCCGACTTGTCCTCGCGTGAACTGCCCTCAACCGCGGCGATCGCCGTGAGCAGTTCGGCCATGCCGGTCGCGGCCGACGTCCACGGCGAACTTGAACCCGCCCCGGGGAGCGCCAAACAGTCCTCCCGGGACGGCGCAAACCGGCAGCCCGTCGCCACCGCTCCGATCCCGGCGGAACCGCAGCCTCCGGCCCCGTCCGCCGCTCCGGTTCCCGGGGCGATCGCGGCCGCGCCGCAGCAGATCCCCCAGGCCCCGACCCTTCCCGACCGGGTTTCCGCTGTACCCGTGATCGTTCCCGAGACGGTCGAGAATGTCCCGGCACCCCGGCCCGAGCCGGAGTTCGTGTCCGATGAGTGGTCGCAGGCACCCGTGGTCGAGATCCTGGCGGAGCTCGACCCGGAGCCGCAGGCCGACCCGCTTCCGCTGCAGCCGGGGCCGGAGCTGGCCGCCGAGGATCCGGACGGCAGCGATGTGGACGGCCTCAAGCCGCGTGCGCGGGTCCTGTACGGCTACTACGTCGCCTACGTCGACCGGTTCGGCTCCTACCCCAGCAAGGAGCAGTTCGTGCAGTGGATGTTCGACGCGTACGGGGAGAAGGGGCAGACGGGCCAGCCGCTGAGCACTGAGAGTGTCAAGCGGTACTGGCTGTCCATCACCGATCTCTACCGGAGGAGGTACGAGACGCCCCAGACGGACCTGCTGCAGATGGCCGGGGCCGGCGGCTGACACGCGCAACCGCCGATGAACCGCGGTCCGGTCCGGATGCCCCCATCGCCCGGTGGGGGCATCCGCGCGTCCGGACCCGGGCTAGGCGCACCGCCGCAGAAACGGGCCAGAAGCCTCCATACGGACAAAAGTCCGCGAAAGCCGCGAAAATCGGCCCCCGCCAGGGGGGCGTCAGGGCTCTAGCGCGAAGGCCCCGGTGTGATGGGACCTCCGGGGGCGCGAAAGGGCCGCACAGGCCCCCTGGGGGCGATTTCGGTTCCCGGATCGCCGCCCGAACAGCCGATTCCCGCCCCTCACGGTCCCGGAGACGGCCCTCCGCCGTCCGGTGACGCCGACCGACCCCGAAGACGGCCCGCCCGGTTTGACGGGCCGTCCGTCAGGACAGCAGCACCGAGGCGAGCAGCGTGCCCACGACCAACGCGGGTCCGATCGCGACCCGCATGTGCCGGGCGAGCCCGCGCCGAGCCAACAGCACCACGGTGAACTCCAGCACCAGCACCGCCCAGGCAGCGACGGCCCCCAGAGCACCGACGCCGCTCGCCCGGGACGCGGCCAACCCGGCGGCGGCGGGCACCGCGAGCCCCACCAAGAGCACCACCGGCCGCAGCGCCCTCCGGCCCGGAAGATCCCGGACGACCAACCTGCCCAGCACCAGCACCGGAGCGAGCAGCACACTGAGCACCAGGCCCGCCGCCACCGACCGCCAACTCGTCCACGCGAGCAGCATCCCGAGCGCCGGACTGAGCTTGAAGTCCCCGAAGGCTACCGCGCCGACCAGCACCGCCACGAAGAACAGCGCCCCGACGGCGGCCGCGCCCCCGACAGTACGCACCGCGACGGAACCAGGCTGACCGGCGACGGTGGCACCGGCCAGCAGCACCGCCAGGCCCGCCGAGGCCGCCCCGGTCAGATGGTCGGGAAGCCGGTGCACGGTGACGTCGACCAGCACCAGCGCGGAGCCGACGAGGGCGAACCAGAACTGGGCGGCCATCAGCCAGCCTCCGGCGCCGCCGGCCGCCACGCCGCCGAACACCGCGGCCGTCACGACTTCGGCGACTCCCGGACCGGCCCCGAACCGCTCCCGGCACGCACCGCAGCGCCCCCGAACGAGCGCGGCCACCCACCTACGGCCGCCTCCGAGGACACGGGCACCGCACAACGCGCAGACCACGGCCGGCGGCGCGGGAGCGGGACGGGCGTAGAGCGCGACGACCGGCCGCACCAGCACCGCGCCCAGCACGGCCCCGGCCAGCGTCGCCGCGGCGACGGCGGCCTCGCTCACGCGCGCTGCCCCAGCAACTCGCCGATCAGGCGCTTGGTGGCCGGCTCCAGGTCGCTGTCCAGCTTGGCCATCGCGTGCTTGGCGGCGTCGACCACCTGGAACAGGCTCTGTCTGCGCCCGGCTGCCGCTTCCACCCGCAGCCAGTCGCGGTACAGCTGCTCGTCCTCCTGGACGTCCAGGCCGATCGCGATCGCGTGCCGGGCCGCGTCCAGGTCGAAGACCCCGTCCTGGAGCCGCAGGCACGCCACCGTGTGCGCGACGTCAAGAATCCGGCCCACCATCTGCTGCGCCAGCGGAGTCGCCCAGTCGTGCTCCCCGTCGGTGCCGAAGGGGCGGCCCCTCACCAGCGACAGAGCCTGCTCGAGATCGTCCAGGCCCTCCAGCCCGCGCGGCAGTCCGCGCTCGGCCAGGAACTCGAACCACGTCCAGTCGCAGTGGATCGGGTTCAGCCGGTAGCTGTCGCCGGACTTGCGGGGAAGATAGAGCGAGCCGTCCGGCGCGTGGCCGAGCTGCCCGCGCAGCTCGTAGATCCGAGTCTGCAGCGTCCGGGCCTCCCAGGGGGACAGGGGGTCCATCGCGTACGCGATCGCTCCATGATCCCGGCCAGGGCGGAAGTACAAGAACGCCGCCAACGCGGCCAGGCGCGGCGGGTACGCGGTCTCCGAGCCCTGACTGTTGGCGATCGAGATCGGGCCGAGCACCAGGAGCTGGGGCTGGTCCGCGCTCGGTGCCACCGGCGCCTCCCGGGAAGCACCCGGCTTGGTCAGCGCGATCGGCGTCGCAGCGCCACCGGCCGGGACGTCCACGACGGCGGAGTCCCCCTCGAAGCCGTCGACCTCCGCCACGTCGGCCTCGTCCACGTCCGTTCCCTCCATCTCGGCCATCTCGTCCCGGTCATCGTCCGCGCGATTGCCGCGACCGGTCAGAACGTCAGGCAGCAGCTGGTCGCCGAAGGTCACGGGGGAAGGGATCGAGGCGGGACCGAAGCGCGGCGGCACCTGGTCCGGATCCGGCACGAACTCCCAGGCACCGGCGGCCGGCGCAGCCTCCTGAACGGTGACGCGCAGCGCGGCGGTCAACTGCAGGTGATCCTCGTCGGTGACCCTGGTCAGGACGACCTCGGCGCCCGCCAGGTCGCAGGCCTGCGCGGTCAGGACGTCGGCGTCCAGGACCTCCGCGTCCGGGAACTGCTCCGCGACGCTCGGCGCGTCACCGGGCAGGACGACGCCGACGTGCCGCCCACGGGTCGTGCTGAGGATCTCCGCGAGCTCCCAGGCATGGTCACCCGGGTCCTCGGTGCACACCATCAGCCAGGGCAGCGGCCCCTCCTCGCCGGACTCCTCGGCCTGAAGTGCCTCGGCGCGCAGCGCCGCGACGTCGACGATCCCGGCGTGCGCGGACGGGGTCACGCGGATACGCCCCTTGGCCAGCAGGCCGCTCTGATCCCGGTCGAAACCGGCGGTGACGACCTCGATGTGGTCGGCCCAGGGGCAGGTCGCCGCGTCCAGGGCGATGCTGCGGGCCACGGCCCGCACGTTCGCCGGGGAGCCCTTCAGCAGCAGCACCTGCGCGTGGAACAGGTTCAGCATGATGTGGTTGCCCGCCTCGTCGCGGCCGGCGGTCACCAGACCCGGGTACGGGGCCGGGACACGCTTGGCCTCGTCCGGGTCGAGGAGTTCGGCCTTCGCGTCGAGCGTCCACCACTCGCCTTCGCCCGCGGTGAAGGGGAAGGCCGGCTCCAGGGTGTTGTCCTCGGGAAGGACGTCGAGGCCGGTGGCGGTGACGCGGGCGGCACGCAGCTCGGGAAGCGTCTCCTCGGCGGGGACGGCACCGGCCAGGGTACGCAGCGCCTGGTCCAGCAGGGCAGCGGAGCCGGGCTGCGCGGTGCGCCCGAGCAGGGCTTCGAGGCGGGTCGTCTCCTCCGCCACGGCGACGCTCTGGCCCGGCCGACGGCGCCGGAACTGCAGCAGGCGGCGGGTGGCCAGGGTCGCGAGCAGCCCCGCGCCGAGCAGCGCGCCCACCGCGGTCACCTGGCGGGCGGAGACGATGGACTGCTCGTCCTGCCCGCCGGGCTGGCCAGCCGTGGCGGTGCTGCGCGCGCCCGTTCCGGGCTGCTCCGCCGTAGCCGGTGCGGACGGGGAGACCGTCGACGGCTCCGCGCTCGCGGAGGGCGCAGCCGTCGCGGCGGGGGAGCTGGATGCGGCGGGTGCGGGTGTGTTCGGATCCGGCGCGGGCGTCGCGGGGGCGGTGGGTTCCGGCACCACGGTGGCAGGAGGCGGGGTCGTGACGGGAGCCGGCTGTTCGGCGGCCGGGGGCGTCATGGCATCGCTCGGGGCCGGGATCACGATCTTCTGCCCGGGGAAGAGCAGGTTCGGGTCGCTCAGGTGCGAGCCGTCGGGCTGTACCAGGTTCCGGCTGGCGTCCATGAGCTGCGGGTACTTGTCGCCGTCCCCGAGTTCGCGCTCGGCGATGCCGGACAGCGTGTCGCCCTCGACCACGGTCACCGTGTGCTCGGCGGCTTGTCCGGTGCCCTGGAGCGCGGTCGAGGCCGACGGCCGGATCAGGTCCGCCCCGACGGCGTCGGCCGGCATCACCAGCGTCCAGCCCGGGCGGATCCGCGTGTCGGAGCCGAGTGCGCCACCGTCGCCCTGCGGACGGCCCTCGTTCAGCTGCTGGATCTCCGACCAGCGGGTGCCGTCGCCCAGATGCTGCTCGGCGATGCGCCACAGGCTGTCGCGCTGCCCGTCGGTCGGCGTCTTGACGACGTAGGTGGGCAGCACCTGCGAGTCGGCCTGCGTCGGCGCGGCGGCCGGGGTGGATGCGGCCTGCTGCGGCACAGCGGCGGCCGTGGCGGTGACACGCGGCGCCTGGTCCAGGGCGGCGGCGGAGGCGGGAGCGGCCGAAGCGGTGCCGACGGTGAGCGCTCCGGCGCTGACCAGGAACAGCGCGGCCACCAGCTGCCGGGCCAGGCCCTGGTTCACCGCGCCGAACGGCACCCGCATCGGCAGCCGGCCGACCTTGGACAGGGCCGCGCTCAACTCGACCGCCACGCACAGGGCGAACTGCGCCCAGACCGCCCAGACGACGACGGTGATCACGTTGATGATCACGGTGGCGTCGACCGTGCTGTTGAGCGACGACCAGTTGGGAACGCTGCTGGGCAGCGGGTTGCCGATGAAGGTGATTAGGCCCCACGGCACGGCTGCCAGCAGGGCGAGCAGCGCGAGGCCGGCCAGGCCGGCGCGCACCACGTCGCCCGCCGTGCGGGCCGCCGTGGCCGGCGTCGTCTTGCGCATGGGTCAGTCCTTCGGTCGATCCGGTACAGCAGGGTGAGGTCAGTGGGTGACCACGGTCTGGATTTCCTTGACCACCACGTTCTGCGGGGCGGCGTCGGTCAGGCCGTCCGGCAGCGGGTTGGCCGGGGTCGCGTTCGGGTTCGTCGACGCCGTCCACGTGACCTTCCACTTCACCCGCCCCGTCAGCGGATACGTGCCGCCCCGGGAAGAGCGCATGTAGGTGACGTTGCAGCCGCTGGACGACGAATCGACCACATATCCGCCCCCGGAGGAAGTGAATGGGTAGGTACAGGTCCGCGGCGAGGCGTCGTCGGTGCCGGCGTCGATCTCCAGCGAGACGGGAACCGCCAAGGTGGAAGCGGCGATGCTGTACCCGAGGTAGTCCAGCGACGCGGTGACGCTGACCGGCTGAAGCGGCTGGTCGAACTTGACGTAGGTCGGCAGGTTGACGGTCTGTCGGTCGGCTTCGGGTGACAGCGTCACCGACGGCGAAGGCAGCTTCGTTGCCCCGTAGGCGATTTTGCTGAGCATCTGCGGGGTCACGCCGAGCAGACCTGCCGGGGGATTGCCCAGGGGCACCCATCGCAGGCCGGGGCTCTGCGTGCACGCCGCCGTGACCGGCAAGTCCCATGCCGCCGTCGTCTTGACCATGGCCCACCAGGCACCCTGCTCGCCACGGTGGAAGTCGTGATCGGCCTTGAGCCTGTCGTAGTCCTCTTTCACGCCAGCACCGCCGGACGAGCTCCCCATGGACTCCATGAGCGCCTGGTAGGCGCTGTCGAGACTGTCCGGGGTGTAGGCGGGTTCGTACCAGCACGCCGGCGGATCCCAGGAACCGGCCGACGACAGCAGGTGTTTGGAGCCCTCGCCACCGTTCTGGTTCACGGTCAGCTTGACGTGCGACTCGATCGTCCACGGATTCGGAGTGCCCCCGCCCGGGTCGCCGCCGAAGTCGGCGCGGGCCGGGGAAGGGAGCAGCGCGGTCGCGAGCACCGCCAGGGCGGCGGCGCTCGCGGCACGGCGGGTCAGGCGTTCTGGCACTTGGTCGACCCCTTCTCCCCGAGAGCATTAGTGACCCGCCAGACACCCTGCGCCGACTTCTCCAGGCCCATGTTCCACTCGGTGAAGTCGCGCACCGACGGGGTGCTGGTCTGCACCTGGCCGGTGGTCCTGTCCTTCGGGTAGCCCTTCGACTGGTCCTCGCAGTACGTCGCGGCGGCGTGCGTGGCGTCGGTGACCGTGAT
Source organism: Kitasatospora sp. NPDC092948 (assembly GCF_044754805.1). NCBI lineage: Bacteria > Bacillati > Actinomycetota > Actinomycetes > Kitasatosporales > Streptomycetaceae > Kitasatospora > Kitasatospora sp. NPDC092948. The sequence continues at coordinate 151,745 of NZ_JBIVPU010000012.1, forward strand.
GGTGGCCGCGTAGTACCGGGTCTCCCCGGTGATCGTCTGGTTGCGCTGGACCAGCTGCCCGATGATGTTGGCCATGTACGGGCGCGCCAGTCCGTCCCAGGAGTACTTGAAGGCCGGGTTCTCCGCGTCGCCGGCGGCGAACGCGCCGTTGTAGGCGCGCAGCGCGTAGTCGAGGCCCTGGGCGACGGCCTCCTTGTCCCCGTCGCCCTTCACGTCGAAGGACGTGACGACCCGCAGGTCCGGAGGCAGTATGACCGCAGGCGCACCGGCGGGCTGCGCCGCGGTCGCGCTGGCGCTCGAGGAGGCCGTGGTGGCCGGTGTGCTCTGGGCGCCGTTGATCGTGCCGTCGGTGGCCGGCTTGGAGCTGGTGCAGGCGGCCGCGGCGGTGAGGGCGAGCCCCGCGCAGCACAGTGCGGCGGTGCGGCGGGCGTTGGTGCTGGTGGTGGATCGCATGGTGAATCTCCCGTCCCCGTGAATGATCATTGACCTTGCACGGCCTGCGCCGTCGCGGTACCACGCACCGTAATCGACGTCTGACCGAGCAAGCGCATCAGGATCGGTTGGTAGGTGAGCTGGACCTGCACGGTCACCTTGTCGCCGCCGGCGGCCGTGCACGTGGCGCTCGCGCCGGACTGGGCCGCGAACGACTGGGCGTACGCGCTGCACGCCGGGTTGCCGGGAACCCGGACCGCCCCGTTGCGCAGCGCGCCCGCGTCGACCTGGTTGGCGGCGTATCTCGCAGTCTGCTCGGCGATGTCCGAGGCCCGCTCCCGCTGGTGGATCGCGAGCCCGCCGTCGATGACGAACCCCGCGAACAGCAGGAACAGCATGGAGCCGAAGATCAGATAGAGGGCGCCGCTGCCCTCGTCGCCACGAAGGCGCGAGGCCAGGCGCCGCAGCACCGCGGCGGCCGTCATGACGTCCGCCGGTAGGTGTCGAGCGGCGCGGTGGACGTGCTGGTCATCTCCCGGCCCGAGGTGATCCCGAGCCAGGCCAGACCGCGGACCTCGCAGCGCAGCGTCACGGTGAACATCCCTCCGGAGCGCCAGTCCCCGCCGGTGGAGACCTGGACGTTCCCGTTCGCGCACACCCCCTGGGCACTGGCCCGGGCCGCGCGCGTCGCCTCGGAGCCGGCCGTTCCGTAGTCGCGTTGCATGGCCCCGGCGCGGGCGGCGTCGCGCGCCGCCCCGTCCAGGGCGCTGCGCCCCTGCACCATGAGGCCGAAGCCGACGAGCAGCAGGACCATCAGCAGCATCAGCGGAGTGGCGATGACCAGTTCCACCGTGCTGATTCCGGCGTCGCCGCGCAGGCGCTCGGCCGGGCGGCGGCACCTCGTGTCAGCCGGCATCGGGGGTGAACCTCTCCACGGGGCCCTGGCTGGTGGCGGTCGCGGTCAGGTTCAGCCAGGGGATGACGTTGACGACCTTCACCTGCACGGTGACCTTGACCTGGTTGGCCCCCGTGCTCTGCGTCGAGACCACGGGGTCGGTGGCGAGTGCCGGGCCGAGTGAGGCGACCCGGTTGAGGGCCACAGTGCGTGCCCGCTGCTGCCAGCCGCCCGGGTCGGCGTCCGCGGTCGTCCTTGCCTCCCTGGCCCCGGCCTGGGCAGAGGCCAGGGCGACCTGGTCGGCGAAGAAGAACAGCGCGAACTGTACGGCGAGGAAGATGATCCCGAAGATGATCGGCGTCCCGATCACGAATTCGACGGTGCTCATGCCGGCGTCCCGGCCCTGAGCACGCCGCTGCGTCAGCAGCCGGCGCAATCCGCGAACCACGATTCCCCTTTCCGTTGTCTCTTCCTCGCCGTGCCCCGGTTAGGAGCAGCCGCCGTTGTTGGTGGAGTTCGCGCCGGTGATGCAGCCGCCCACCTGGGTGGCCTTGCCGGTGAGGGCGCCGCTGAGGATGACGGCGACGGCGACCAGGATCGCGATGAGGATCGCGATGCCGATGACCATCTCGACGGTCGAGAAGCCGCCGTCCTCCTCGTCTCGGGCAGCGGCCACCCGGCCGCGCACCCACGTGGTGGCCAGGGTCAGGGTCGGGTTCCAGCCGGTGAAGCGGTCGATGGCGTTGTCCATGATCAGATTCCCCTCGTTGGTTGGGAGTCCGGCCGTGGCCGGACGGTGGTTCGGGACGGGGCGGCGTTGCCGCGTGCAGGGAGGTCCGTGGAGGCGCAGGCGGTGGTTCACAGGGCCGCCACCCGCATCAGGCCGGGGTAGACCAGAAAGATCATGAATCCGGCGACCAGCGACAACTGCGCGATCAGCATCGTCTGGGACTGCGCCCCGGCCTTGCCCTCGGTCTCGGAGAGCTCCCGCTCGGCGAGGGTCTTGGACGTCGCCATGAGCGAGGAGCGGATGCGGGCGCCGTCGTCGGCCGCGAGCGAGATCCGGATGGCCAGGTCCCGCAGCTCGGGCACCGCGATCTCCTTCCCGAGCCGGTCCAGAGCCTGCCAGTGCGTCAGGTTCGCCGCCCGCGCGCCCTGCAGTTCGCGGCGCAGGCGCAGCATCGGCGCGGTGTCGGTGATCTCGGTCGCCGTCTTGAGGGCCTCCGGGAGGCCGCGGCCGCCGGCCAGGGAGCTCGCCACCAGCGTCGTGAAGCTGCCCAGGACGTGGACGAACTCGGCCCGTGCCTTCTTCGCGTCCCCGCGGACCTCGATGTCGGGAAGGAAGAAGAACAGGATGCCAAAGAGCAGAGCGAGCCACACCGGCAGCGTCAGGCTGCTGGCGAAGCCCGCCGCCCACAGCCCGACGAACACCGCCGGCCCGAACAGCAGTCCCAGCAGCCCGACCAGCACCTTCGTCGCCATGAACGCCTCGAAAGACCGGTCCAGAATCGCTAGGTCGCCACGCAGCGCCGGGAACTCCCAGCCCTGGCGCACACAGAGCTGGGACGCCTGGAGCCCGATCACCTCACGCAACCGCGCCGCCCGGGCGCCCCGCTCCGGGCGCGCCGCAGGCAGCGGCTGGCCGCCGATCGGCAGCCGGGCACGGGCGTCGACCCGCAGCACAACCGCCGCCGGGCTCGGCCGGCTCGGGAACAAGGCGCGCACCAAGGCGAAGAGTCCGAGGCCGAAGCCCGCGCCGAGCGCGAGCGGCCACAGCAGGTCGAGGTTCACGCAGTACCCCCTTCCTGGGCCTTGACGAGGAAGCGGCTGGGTGCGGGAACCCGCGACAGCCGCTGGAGCCAGATCAGACCGAACGCGAACAGGCCGAACACGACGGCGAGGACGGCCTGGCCCTGCGCGGTGCCGAAAGGCTCGGTGTACGCCGGGTTGAAGAGCCGCATGCCGACGACCATCGAGCCGATCACGCCCACCACGATCTGCACGCTGCGGCGGGTGCCGGCGCGGCTGGCGAAGATGCGGTTGCGCATGGCGACCTTGGCGCGCGCGTCCTGGGCGAGGTCGGTCAGCACCTCGCGCAGGCCGTCGGCGCGCAGGCTCGCCGCCTGAACGAGCTGGGCGATCACCGCGTCCGCGCCGCCGTCGTCGAGTTCCTCCGCCAGACGGAGCAGGGCCTGCTCCATCGGCATACGGGAGTTGATCCGGTCGTTCAGCGCGACGAGGTGGGGCTTGAGCGCGGGGCCCGCGGTGCGCGCCGAGGCGTTGATGGCTCCTTCCAGGCCGGCCGAGCTGGCGATGGTGTCGCGCAGGCTCTCGATCCATGTCGCCAGGGCCTCGACCCGGACCAGGGCCGCCCGCTCGGCGGCCGCGCCGCCGAACAGGTTCGCCCAGAACAGCACCAGTAGGCCCGCAGCGATCGCTGCCACCGGCCACCGCATCACGACGAGTACGACCAGGCCGACGGACAGGGCGGCCCCGGCACGGCGCCGAAGGAACCGTGCGAGGCGCTGCGCCGGCGAGACGGAGGTCCGCGGCTTGCGGGGCCAGCCCCGTACGGCGGCGGCGAACAGCACGATGCCGGCACCCGCGCCGCCGCCGGCGAGCAGGGCGAGCAAGAGGACGGGGGTGATGAGGGTGCTGTCCATCACCACCTGCCCGGGTAGTCGAAGTCCGCGGTGGAGAAGCCGTGCTTCTCCAGCCGCATCCGGGTGCGGTCGGTCACCGGGGCGTGGGGTACGACGGTGTCGTTGCCGTTCTCGTCCAGCCGGTAGATCTCGGAGGAGGTGACCCGCTCGTCGGCGTACCCGTTCACCTCGCGGATCGAGGTGACCCTGCGGCGCTGGCGGCCGGTGACCGGGTCCTCGTCGCGCTGGACGAAGACCACCAGGGTCAGGGCGTTGGCGATCAGGAGCTGGGAGGCGTGGATCGGCAGGCGTTCCTCCGCCTGGATGGCGTAGGTGCTCAGCTTCTGGAAGACGTCCTCGCTGGAGTTGGCATGGACGGTGCTGAGCGAGCCGTCGTTGCCCTGGTTCATGGCGTTCAACATCGCCACGACCTCGTCGCCCAGCACCTCGCCCACGATGGTCCGCCGGCCGTTGGAGCGCAGCGAGCGGCGCACCAGCGACGCCATCGACACGTAGCCCTGGCCTTCCAGGTTGGGCAGGCGTTCCTCGAGGGCGAGGACGTTGGGGTGCAGGTCCTTGAGCAGGTGCAGGTCCAACTCCAGGGACCGCTCGATCGTGATCAGCCGTTCTCGCCGCGGGATCTCGTTCGCGAGGGCCTGCAGCAGGGTGGTCTTACCGGAGTTCACCTCTCCGGCGATCATCAGGTTCAGGCGCGCCTTGACCGCGGCGGACAGGAACGAGCCGATCTCCTCGGTCACCGTGCCGTTGGCCAACAGGTCGGCGAGGCGGGCCACCTTGAGGCGTTTGCGGCGCACCGAGATGGACGGGCGGTGCGAGACCTCCATGACCGCCGAAAGGCGGGAGCCGTCAGGCAGACGGAGGTCGAGCTGCGGATTGCTGGAGTCGAACGGCCTGGAGCTGAGGCCCGAGGTCGCGGCGAGGACGCGGACCATCTCGACCAGGTCCTCGTCCGATTCGGCGATGGGCCCGACCTGCTCCTCCCGGCCGTCGAAGTAGCTGACGAAGACCTCATCGAACCCGTTCGCGTCGATGTTCTCGACGTCCGGGTGATCGAGCCACGGCTGGAGCCGACCGGCGCCGACCAGCGCGGCCAGGACTGCCCTGGTGAGGCGCTCCTCCTCCTGCAAGGACAGCGGAATCTGGCCGCTGTTGATCCGCTGGGCCGACAGGGCCTGCAGGTCGTCCTCGATGATGGACAGGGCCAGCGCGTTCAGATCCGCTTCGGACAGCGGCCGGCCGCCGCTCTCCTGGACACGGCGGCGCTGCTGCAGCGCCTCGCCGACGCGCTCGCGCACCTCCCGCACCAGGTCGTAGTCGACCGCCTGCTCCACGACCGTCGTCACCGTGCCACTCCTTCCAGGCCCTGACCGGCAGGAACCGGCTCGTCCGTACGGCCCAGGCCGAAACGCTTCTCCAGGTCGGCGACGATGGCGCGCACCGAACCGAACAGCTGCGTCTTGTGGATGCGCCCGCGCCTCCTGCCCGCCAACTGCTCGGCGGCCCCGGAGTCGAACGCGACCACGCCGACCACCTGCACCGGCGCCTCGATGCCGGCCAGCACCCGGGTCGCGGCCTCGACCGCCTGGGACCGCTGGCGCAGCGGAGCCACGAGCAGGACGCCGATCGGAGCCACGCGGCGTCCACCGGAGGCAAGGCGCTGGTGCACCGCCGCCGCCCGGGCCCGCACGTGGGCGAGGTCCTCGGCGGTCGTGCGTGCCACGAGCAGAACCAGTGAGGCGTGCGGCAGCAGCGCCAGCGCCGGCGAGTCGGGATACAGCCGGCCGACATCGGCGACGACGTCGGTGGAGCCGGGAGCTGCCAGGACGCGGCCGAGCCGGTCCCAGTGCGCGCCCCACGCCGCCCCCTGCTCCGAACGGGAGAGGCCCAGCAGGATCTCCTGGTCACCGGGAAGGCGCTGGGTGTGCTCGCGAATCACATCCGGGCTCAGCCCGCCGCGGGCCGCCAGCGCCAGGCTGAACATCCCGCGGTTCGGGTCCAGGACCCCTCCGTCCGGCGCGACCTGACGATAGACCAGATCGGAGCCGTGCGGGTCGAGCTCGGCGAGCAGCGCAGAGCGGGGCCAGACCCCGGCCAGGGCCAGGGCGGTGGTGGAGGTTCCGGGGGCGCCCTTGGCGGCCCCCATGACGATCAGCGACATCTCAGTCTCCCCGCGGCCTACTGGGCGGAGCCGAGCAGGGCGAGCGCCACATCACCCGACGAGGCGGCCTGGACCACGCTCCCCGACGAGGAGGCCGGCACCAGCACGGACAGGGACAAGGCAGAGCTTGAGTCGCCGGCCGCGGGCTTGAAGACCTCGCGGACGGTCGCCGAGCCGACCAGCTCGACCGCTCCCGTGCCGGCCTGCGCGCCGGGAGCGGGCGACGCGGACCCCTTGGCGGCCGCGTCGCGCCCCACCCACAGCACCTTCACCCGGTCGCCCGCCTTCAGCCCCGGCGGGAACTGCCCCGACTTCAACGCGAGTCCGACGACAGACTGGTCGCCGGTCAAGCCGGCCGCATCCGTGATCATCGGACCGATCAGCAAAGTGCCCGCCGGGATCTCCACCGCCGCCGAGTACTTGGTGGCCAGGAGGCCGCGCTGCTCCCAGGGGACGTACTTGATCCCGCTGTCCTTGGCGATCTGAACCTCGGTGAGCGCGTCGGCGGGGATGTGCTGGCCGGGTGCGACCTGCTTGGTGATCTGGACCGCGGAGACCCGCTCGCCGCTCTGGCGCAGCAGGACGGCGAAGCCCAGGGCGCAGCCGAGGACGAGCAGCAACGCCAAGGCGGCCACACCGGGCCGCCGTTCGCGGGGCGCTGCCGTGGGAACCCTGCCGGTCGGGCCGGTCTGCCGCCGAGCGGCGGCGGCGTTGCCCGACGTACCCGTACCGTCTGCTGATTGCCCCGTTGTCTTCATGTCATCCTCAAACGGTTGATCGGCTGTCCTGAGTAATCCCTGCCGCGTGCTCCGGAGTGGCTTTGCGCTGCTTCATTCGGGGCGAATGTGGCGGGATTCCCTGTCTTCCTCCGCGTTTTCGCGGAGTGGATTTCCTGGGTGATTCGACAGAGAGTGACCGCAGAGAGTTACGCTGTGCGACAGCCCTCATGATCAACTCAATGTCTGATTTGTGCGGATATGCGCATGGAGCGTGGACACCCCCTGCTTCACGCGAGTACCGCTCGGTCACCATACGAAAGTTTTAGCCCAAAACACAGTCAGTTTCAGCCACTGATGGGCATGTCGCTGGCATAGTCACAGGCAAACGCCACATATATTCACAAATCGGGCACGACTGTGGAATGCCTTTCGAGGCGCATTCCATGCATGATTCCGACAGGCCATCCCGCCGGCCGCCCCCGGGAGGTAGCAATGTCGACAGATCCCCCCGAGGGCGCGGCTTAAATTGGCGATGACAGTTCGTCAGATCATGACGACCAGGCCCCGAGCAGGACTGCGCCGGAATCCAGGATGCTCACCCGCCCCACTCGCGCCCGGGCACGATCGGCACGCAAACGTCGAGGTGGCCGTCCCGCCCACTCCACCCCCTCGGACAACCCCCGCAGGCCCGACCACGATCTGCCGCAACCCCAACACCGTGCCGCCGCTCGCGAAGCCGACCACCAGATCCCCGCCGCGACCTGCACGGCGTCCTCCTCATCCACCCAGCTGTCCGTCGTCATCTTCACCGCTCTTCCCTCTCCACCAGTCCCGCATCCGGCCGGAAGGGCGTTCCCGCCCCAGCCGAATCCGGTCCGTGTTCGCGGTCAGTTCCCGTTGATCTCGGGAAAGCCGTACTCGCCGTCCGGCTCAGCCCCTGCGCCGGTGCCGCCGCATTCCGGGCCTTCGGCGGGCGCCGTCCCTCCGGACACCGCGCCCTTCTGTCCTTCCGTCGCCCCGCCGTCCTTCTCGGCCAGGGATTCCTCCGCCTCGGGCTTGGCCAGGATCACTGGCTTGACGCCGTCGATGATCGACTTCAGGTCTTCGCCGGTCGGCAGCTCCTTCACCTTGGCGAAGTACTCCACCAGGTCCTTGTGGTAGCCGGCCTCCAGCGCGAGGCGCTCCCGCAGTCCGCTGCCCACGGCCGTCGCCGCCGACCTCTCCAGCGCCTTGACGCTGCCCGCGGCCTCTTCGCGCACGAGTTCCGCGAAGACCACCTCCACCTGCATGCCCTGCAGCAGCATCGGCCCGTACTGCACGCCGCCCGCGGTCATGCTGGCGAAGTAGTGGAACTTCGGAAGGGTCGCGATCCGATCCGGGTCGACCCGGTCGTGCCACTCCGCCGCGACCAGCCGCACCGCCGACGACGAGCCAGCCGTGCTGCTCAGCGCCGACGCGTTCTGCAGCACCGAGTCCCGGGTGCTCTGCGAGACCCGCTGCAGCAGCTGCGTCATCATGTGCACCCGCAGCCCGAACTTCGCGAGCTGCTCGGTGAACGATGCGATCACGCCACCGGTGGCCTTGTCGAAGCTGATCAGCTCGTCGACGAACAGGTGCCACTCCGGCCGCTGACCCACCGGCAGGTCCTCCCGGGACCGCCCCGCCCGGAACAGGTCGTTGACCAGCAGAGCCGTCAGCAGCGCGTCCGTCGGCCCGGTCCCGGCCGGGCAGATCCACACGAGCTTCGACTCGTCCATCGCCGCCCTGGCGTCGTAGCCGCTCGTCGGCGAGCCCAGGAAGGCCAAGGCGACCGGGTTGGCGGCCAGCCGCGTGATCGGGTTGATGATCACCGCGCGGGCAGCCGGGTCCATCCGATCGTAGGTGGTGATCCACCACTGCCGCTGCGACGTGGGCACGTACTCCAGAATCCTGGTCCGGAACGTCTTGTCCTCCAGTAGCGACGGGAGCTGGAAGAGCGTCGCCTGCGCCTGCGGCACCTGCCTGCGCACCGCGAACCGGTTGTAGGACACCAACGCCTCCACCGCCTTGACCAGCAGGGTCAGACCGCGCGGTGTGTGGGCGTTGTCCCAGTTCATCGCCGAGCTCAGGCTGTCGACCACCGCGGTGACCACCTCGTGCGGCTCCTGGCCGCGCTCCATCCCCAGCGGGTTCCACGTCGGCACCCGCGTGCTGCGCCCGGTCAGGTCGACCTTGCACACCCGGCCCGCCAGTTCCTTGTGAGCGAGGTAGGGGGCGACGTGCCCCCAGGAGTCGCCGTGCGGGTCGATGAAGCCGACCCCGTAGCCGGCCAGCGCGAGCGCGAGCGCCTGGACCTCGGCGGTCTCGGTCTTGCCGTACCGCGAGCGGCCGACCTTGAGGGAGAAGAAGAACTCCGCGGCCGGAACCGACAGGATGCGGCGGTGCCCGTCGGGGTCGGTGAGGATGCCCTGCGGCACCAGCGGCTCGCGCAGCTTGTAGGTGGGCAGCTGGGAGGCCATCACCGGCAGGATGCAGTGCGTGGTGACGGGCTTGAGCATGCCATGGAGCTCGCCGACGGCGACCTGAGAGGGCTTGCGGGAGGCGACCTTGCCGGTGTTCCACCGGCGGTCGAAGTGCTGGCGGCGGCCGGTCATGTCGGCGGTGAACCGCCACTTTGCGAAGCGCTGGGCGTCCTCGGTCCAGGTGCTGGTGCCGCCGAAGACGTCGAGCGCGGCCGAGAGCCGGGCCATCGTCGTCTCCGCCCGCCCCTCCTTGTCGCTGACGCAGCGCACCAGGAGCTGGGTACGCAGCAACTGCCGGTCGGAGGCCGAGAAGCGGCCCAGCACCTTCTCGGTCTCCAACGGCTGCACCCGCGCGGGCATCGGGGCCAGCCGGCGCGGGGCCTGCTGCTCGGGGTCCAGGAGCCGGCCGAGCTGGTGCTGCCAGGAGTCCTCGATCTCGGCAGCATCCTGCGCAGTACGCCGGCCTTCCTTCTTCGCCCACTTGCGCTGGCGCTCCCGGGCGTCCTGCATCACCTGCCACCGCTTGAGCAGCAACTGCCACCGGGGTATGCGCCGCAGGTCCAGGCAGAGCTCGGCGAGGTCGCCGTGATCGGCGCTGACGTCGGCGACGGCGCCGACGATGCCCTGCAGCGGATCGGGGACCATCGGGACCTTGCGCAGTAGGCCCGTCTCCGATCCGACGAGGTGGAACTCCGCGCGGACGGTGTGCTCACGTGTCTCGTCCTTCGGAATCGGCTCCTCGGAGATGACCACCCCCGGGTACTGGGAGGTGCGCAGCACCTGGCGGGCGGAACCGGAGGCCTCCACCGACATCTCCAGCGGGACCGAGCCGTCGGCACGGAACCGGATCCGGGCCGAGCGGCCGGCCCGCGGCGCCCACCAGGGGCCGGAGTTCGCGGCTCGGACGACCTGCATCGCGTAGCGCACCAGGTGCTCGTCCTGCGGGTCGAAGCCGGGCGAAGGGGTAAGCACGAAGCGCACCCGGTCGGCCAGGGCCTTCGCGATCAAGCGCCGGTGGACGATGAACCCGGCCACGGCGAGCGGCGTCGCGGCGGCGATCAGCCCGGGGAAGTTTCGGCTGGTCCACGCCACAGCGTCGACCAGCCACAGTGCGGCCAGGTGGCCGATGTGGATCGCGGCCGCGAGGAGGCTGCCGTCACCGGCCGCGGCGGCCAGCAGGGTCGGATTCATCGGACGGGCTCCCAACCGGTAGCGGTACGGGTGACGGCGAGCATGCCGGGGCGCCGGTCCTGGTAGGCGCCGGACGGGTCGGCTCCCGCCCACAGCAGTTGGACGATCACGCGGCCCTCCGCGGTGTGGGCGGAGAACGCCTGCATGCGGACCTGGGTGTAGGGACGCAGCGGGGTGCCCGCCGGTGGGAAGTAGGAGGGGAACTGCTCGCGGCCCTCCCCGGTGGTTTCCGCCGTCCACACCCGCACCGCGAGTTCGCGCACCTGCGCGGCGTCCTGCGCAGACAGGTCGCCCGGGTGGTTCGCCACGAACTCCGCTTCGATCCGGGCGTCGGCGGCCGGACCGTCCGCAGCGGCCGGAGCGCCGGACGGTGGCACCTCGGAGGCGGTGCCCGTCCCCGAAGGGGTGCCGATTGCCGAGGCGGAGGGCAAGGCCGATGGCTCGCCCGCAGGCGAGCCGACTGCCGCGGACTGCCGCTCGGCGTCCGGTGCCGCCGGTGCCGACGCGGCCGGGGCAGCACCCTGGGCTTGTGTGCCCGACGGGCGGGTGCCCCGGAGGCCGGGGGCCAACAGCGCGAGCGCGATGACGACAAGGAGCGCGGCCCCGACGAGGGGGAGCAGCACGCGGGGCCGCCCGGCCTGGTCCATGATCTTCCTTTCAGAGGACACGGGCACCGCCCGCGTAGTTGTAATTCCAAACCGCTTGCTGCTTGACGTTGTCGCCGGGCTTCGGCGCGGCGATCATCTGGCCGCCGCCGATATAGAGGCCGACGTGGTAAATCGCGGAATCGCTGCGGCTGCCGTCGGGCGCGAAGAACACCATGTCGCCCGGCTGCAGAGCATCCAGGCCGGCGGAGGCAGGGATGCGGGTACCGACTCCGGCCTGGTCGGACGCCAGCCGCGGCAGGTGAATCCCGACCTGTCCGAAGGCGTAGAGCATCAGCCCCGAGCAGTCGAACCCGGTGACCGTGCGGCCGTCCTGCCCACCGTCCGAGCAGCAGATCCCGGTCGACTTCCCCTGCTCGTTTCCGCCGCCCCAGGAGTAGGGGACACCGATCTGGCTGCGCGCCGCGGCGATCACCTTCTGCGCCCGCTCCGACGCCGGGACGCCCGACCCGCCGTCGCCCGCCCCCAGCGCCAGGAACTGCTGGCGCCAGTTGAGGACCTCGTTCACGTACGCCGTACTCGCGTTGTACTGGTAGATCGCGGCGTTCAGCTGCTTCGGGTCCGTGAGATCCCGCCCGTTGCCGCACACGTACAGGGCGGCGGCCATCGCCGCGTCGTCGATGTTCTGCGGGTTGGCCCCGCCGCCGGGCCGGATCTTTCCGGCCAGGCCCGCGAAGGTGGCCGGCAGAAACTGGAGCGGGCCGACCGCGGCGTCGTACTGCGCGTTGCCGTCCCAGGCCCCCTTGTCCGTGTCGTAGACCGGCGTCCTATTGCCGCCCGCTCCGGAGCCGTCGAGGATCGGCCCGACGATCGGCGGGGTGATCAGGCCGTCCGCCGCGATCTCGTGGCCGGCCGCCTGCGTCGACTCGACCTGGGCGAGCGCGGCGAGCAGGGCCCAGTCCAAGCCCTTGCAGGACGGCGACAGGGTGGGCATCGCCGCCACGGCCCGGTTGTAGGCGTCGAGCATCCGCTGGGGGATACCCACGCTGTTGCCCACCGGCGCGGGATTCGAGGACTCGATGTCGTCGAAGATCGCCACGAGCCCGAGCAGGCCCGCGGCGGCGAGGAGCAGCAGCATCAGACCGCTGCACCCAAACCGGCGCAGCCTCTTCGGCATCACAGCAGGTCCCCGGCGTCGAAGTCCGGTTCGGCACCCGGGGCGTCACCGCCGTCGGTGTAGCCACCGAACATGCCGTCCCACACCACGTCCTCGCCGGCACGCTCCGCGGCGGCATCCATCCGGGCCCGCAGCGATTCGAGCGCGAGGTCGCGCCCGCTGGGCAGCGACTCGTCCCGCCACGTCCTCGGCGCTGTTGCGACCTCGGCCTTGTCCAGCGTGACGGGCGGGTCGGTCGGGGCGGGCACCGCTGAGGCCTCGCCCGCCTCGACCACCGACGCCGCAGGCAGCACCTCCGTGTCAGCCACCGGCTCCCCCTCGGGGAAGGCACCCGGACCGAGCGCCGCCGCCAGGTCGCCGCGCGACCCGGCCTCACGGCCCACCGGCGACTTCGACATCGGCGCGGACGGGATCCAACCCGATTCCTCCGGCACACCGCCCAGGTCATCAAGGCCGTCCGCCGACACGTCGACCATCCGCACCACCGGCACACCCCGCCCGTCCGGATCGGACACGCCGGTCGGGCCCGCGTAGAACATGGCCGCCGTCGCCGCATTTCGCGCGGCGCCGCGGCCGTGCTCGTACACCCAGCCCGCGCCCTGCGACGCGACCCGCAGCGGGGCGTCCATGCTCTCCCAGCCGGCCCGCTGGTCGGCCAGGTGCCCGGAGAGCTCCCCGCTGTAGTGCTGCCACTGGCCGTGGACGGCCCCAGCAACGCGACTGCCGCCCTGCCGCAGCCGGGTGAAGGTCGCGCCCCAGCCCAGCGGCGAGACGTCGTAGCCGAGCCGGCCGAGCTGCCCGACGCGGATCGCCAGCCGGCCCGCCCGAGTGGTCAGCAGCTGGTTGTGCAGCAGATGTCCCCACGGGGTCGGCTGCGAGGGGTCGTGCAGCACCTCGCCGGTCACTCCGTCCACGAGCATCCGGCCGGAGCCGTCGTTGACGGGCTTGCGGCGCCGCGCCATGACGTGCTCGGGCAGCGGGTTGCCTACGACGGCGTGATGCGCCATCCGCACCGGGGTGGCGAGCTGGTGCATGCCGCGCCGCAGTTCGCCGAAGGCCCCCATGACCATGCCTGCCGCGTTCATCGGACCGAGGTCCGGCGACGCCATCGACGCAAGCCCCGACTGGATCCGCGCCCGGCGCAGCATCGCCGCGTGCACCGGCGACTGAGCACCCAGCGCCCCGAATCCACCGCCCCCGCCGATCGCTCCGCCGCCAGCCAGGCCCAGGCCGCCCGACGGCATCATCGCGCCACCCGCGCCGTAGCCCAGGTTCGACATCACGTGCGACATCGCCATGCCCAGGCGCGAGGAGTCCTCACCCAGTCCGGCGGAACCGCCGATCTTGGCGTACTTCATCCGCTCCGCGAAGCGGTCGCCGATTCGGCTCGCGCTGGCCAGCAACCGCCGGTGGAAGATCATCAGGACCAGGCCGACCGCGCACATCAGCAGCATTCGCTGAAGCATCACCGTGTTGTGCTGGTCGGTCATGATCGCGTTTACGGTGATCCCGAACGCCGGCAGCATCATCGACACCGTGAACGCCACAGCCGCCGATGCCATGAACGTCCCCGCCCATTTCCACAGCGCGGCCCGGTTGGAACCCGGGAGCTGTGCCCAGATCAGGGCCAGCGGCGTCATCGTCGCGGCGCCGACGTCGGCGAACTGCGTGCCCAGGTGGACGAAACTCATGCTGAGGATCACCGCGGCGATCATCAAAGCCGTCAGCAGGACCAGGCAGGCACCGAACACCCGGTCCCAGTTCGAGTTGACGGCGAAGTTCTTCGCCATCTTGCCCTCGTCGCCGTGCTTCTCCAGCTCGCCCAGGAACTTGTCCCAGGCGCTCTGCTGGCACAGCTTGTCGCCGCCCAGCCAGGACAGCCCGCAGCCCTCCGTGTCCTTGATCTCGCCGTGGATCCACTGGCGGTGGACCTCCGCCAGCGCCCGGATGTTGCCGTTCTCGCTCTTCGGGTCCAAGATCGCGCCGTACTGCAACAACTGGAACGGCTGGACGACGAGGGTGCGGGTCAGCATGACCCTCATCGGGCACGACGGGTCCTTTTTGTCCGCGTCGCTCGTACAGCCCTGCTGGTCGCCGGCGGCGTCGGCGACGATCTGCCCGGCCTCCGTCGCCGCCGCCGAAACCTGGGCCACCGGCCCCTCCGGGCCGAGGATCGCCCGCGGCGTCAGGGTCGGCAGCACCATGAGCCCGCCGATCACCAGCGTCAGCAGGATCTCGCCCACACCCTTGGCGACCTTGCCCCGCATGATCCACACGCAGCCAAGCGCGAACGCGCCGGCGACGAACAGGAAGGGCAACTGCAGGTCGAAGGTGGCGTTCAGGCCCAGGTACCAGCCGACCCGGTCCGCGGTGTTGACCAGCCCCGACACGATCGGAAACTCGAAGACCCACTTCAGGACCATGCACATCAGCCCGACCACCAGCCGCACCAGCGAGAAGATCGCGGTGATCAGCAGGTTGCAGATGTGCGAGCGCAGATCGGTCACGCCGCCGGGGTTGCTGCGCAGCTCATAGTTGTCCAGCGGCACGCCCTCGCTGCTCGTGACGTTCAGCGGCGCGAGGATGCCGCCGCGCTCGGAGCCGTCGTCCGCACCCGCGACGCTGGCCCCGACGATCAGGAACAGCACCACCATGCCGGCCGTCCACAGCGCGGTGCGCCGCCCCGGCCAGTACGGCGCCACCCAGACGCGCACCGTGGCGCAGATTCGCAGGGCCCGCCGGACGGCCTTGCGCAGCGTGCCGATCATCGCGATCCCTTTTCTCCGAGACGCTTGGTCAAGGTGGTGGGGCGGGTGTCGCGCCGTCCGGCGGAGGGGGCGCGCTTGGCGGCGGGGCGGCGGGTCTGCCCGCCGCTGGGCGTGGTGCTGATGCCGGACCTGATCCGGTCGACCGGCGGGATGACAACCTGGATCCGGCCGACCTGCCGGGCGGAGTCGCGCAGGAGCATCTCGCCTTCGCGGCCGGCCATCCCGGCGGGCGACAGCCCGGAGGTGACCAGGCGTACCGCCTGCTCGTCGTCGGGCGACAGCCCGAGGAAGGCCAGCCCCTTGCGGGCGAGCTCCCGGTCGGAGGTCCGCGCCAGGAACCGGTAGGACAGCAGGCCGCGGACCGTTTCGTCGCCCAGGTCGTCGCGGTCGTGGCCACCGAGCATCACGGCGGCGCGGTGCTTGCGGCCGTCGTGGACGATCTCCGACACCAGGGAGTGCCCTTCGTGACTGCTCGTCAGCCAGTAGCACTCGTCGAAGACCAGCGCGCAGAACCGCTCCTGGTCGGTGAACGCCGCCTGCCGGGCGACTGCGGCGATCAGGTACAGCACCGCGCGGCCGATCAGCGCCTCCAACGGCTGCGCTCGCAGGATCTCGGGGTTGCCCAGCGCTTCCTTCGGGGGCAGCTTCAGGCCGCGGGTGGTGATGACGACCAGGTCGGCGTTCAGGTCGCCGCTGAGCGACAGCGCCGGCAGCGACTCGTCGAACACCAGCCGCGCCAGGGGTGCGTCGGCGACGATCCGCAGCATGTCCAGGACGCCGAGCGCCTCCTGCCCGCGCGGTCCCTCTTCGGCGGCCAGGGCCTCTAGCTCCTCCATGACCCGGGCCATCGCCGGCCGCTCGGAGCGGGCGGCGGCCTTGACGGCCCGGTCCAGCACCGCGCCGGCCGCCGTCATCGGCCCGATGCCCAGCTGCAGCGTCAAGTACGAGAAGGCGGCGTGCTCGCCCTGACCGCGCGGCAAGACCCGCAGCGGGTCCAGCGACAGCTTCGCCTCAGAGGCGTCGATCACCTGGCACCGGCCCGGCGCCGCCTCCCGGGCGAAGGTGTCCCACTCCCGCAGCGGGGTGCGGTCCACCACGATCGCCCGGTGCCCGCGGTCGACCAGGCCGACCGTCAGCATCTTCAGCAGCACGCTCTTGCCGCTGCCGAGGTCGCCGATCACGCCCAACGACGCGGAGACGTTGCGCAGCACCGCCATCGCCAGGTCGAGCAGCACCGGCCGCCACGTGCCCGTGTCGCGGCTGATCCCGATCATCGGTCCGGTCGTGTCCCCGATGACGCCGCCGGTCAGGGCACCGCCCATCGCCCAGTCCTCGGTCAGCTGGTACTGGGTGTACTCCCGGAGCCGACCCGCCGGCCCGGCGCCGGGCAGGCCGAAGGCGAACAGATGCGCTTGTGAGCCGCGCGGCCGTACCAACCGGTAGTTCACGCCCGCGAGCTGCGACTTCAGGTCCCGGGCACGGCGGTCGCATCCCTTCGGGGTGGACCCCCACACGCTCAGAATCGTCACCGACTGCACCTCGCGCTCCACGGAGTTCGCGCCGAGCAGCGCCTCCTCCTCACCCAGCTCCTCGGCGGATCCGAAGAGCGAGTTCGGAGTGCCCTCCGGGTGCGCCGACCACTGCTCGGCCTGGTCGATGAGCTCGCGTTTCTTCTTCGCGATCTGCTGGCGGGCCTTGGCACCGTCGACGATGTCCAGGTCGATCACCGCGTCGACCGGGTAGTCGAGCTGCTCCAGCTGTGCCAGGACGTCCGCCGACCGGGCGGCGACGCGCCGCGGGATCTCGCTCAGCGC
Source organism: Kitasatospora sp. NPDC092948 (assembly GCF_044754805.1). NCBI lineage: Bacteria > Bacillati > Actinomycetota > Actinomycetes > Kitasatosporales > Streptomycetaceae > Kitasatospora > Kitasatospora sp. NPDC092948. The sequence continues at coordinate 168,668 of NZ_JBIVPU010000012.1, forward strand.
GAGGTGGGACTGGTAGCCGAAACCCTCCTCGGTCTCAACCTCCAGCCAGAGTTTGTCGAACGCCGCGCCGGTCACGCGATTGAACAGGGAACGGGTCCCGCGGACCACCGCCGGGCTGGTGCTCTGGCCGCCCTCCTGCAGCCGGACCTGGCCCAGGTCCGCGTAGGAGGGGGAGCGCAGCACCCCATTGAGCATCCGGCCGCCGCGCAGCCCCGACTGCTCCGCCTCGATCAGCAGCGGCTCGCCCATCCCGCGGCGCACCGAGTGCTCGTGCACCCACACGATCTCGGCGGGCTTGGCGCGGCGGATCGACAGCCCGCCGCCGAAGCTTGCCTCCACCTCTGCGGCGGCCGCCCTGTATGCCCGCACCTCGTCCCGGGTGACTGGGGGAGCGGGCTCGCCGACCGACTCCCCGAGCTGGGCCCAGGCCGAGCCGGCGACGGCGGCAAGCTGGGTACCGCGGTCGCCGACTCGCAGGGGAACGGCGAGCCACAGGGTCCGGCGGTGCATCTCCGTGCCGTTGAGCAGTTGGAGGGTGGCGTGCGCGGTCTCGGCGGCCGCGGGGTAGCGCTCGATGTCGACGCCCTCGGTCATCTGCAGGGCGACCTCACCCGGGTCGACGGCGGCGCACAGCGAGTACACCCGGGCGGTGCCCTCCAGGGACCGCACCAGGGAGGTGACGCGGCTGAGGATCTCCTCGCGCTCCAGGGCGGGCGCGTACCGTGAGCCGATCGGCTGCAGGCGCCACATCGCCCAGACCGTGCCGGACGTGGACCACGTCAGGTGGCCGTGGATGTGCCGGATCGGAATCCTCATCGGGAAGTCCCCCTTGTGTCGTGCGTGGTGCTGTCGCTCGCCGCGGCGAGAAGAAGTTCGAGTGCTGTGGGCACCGGACCGGCGGTCGGGGCTTCGGCAGGGGCTGTGCGGCGGCCGCCGGCGGCGGTTGGAGCTGGCGGGGCAGTGGTGGCAGGGGTCCGTACGCGGCGGGCGCGGCCCCGGTCGGACTTCGCGGGTACCGCCGGCCGCGTGGGGCGGGAGAGGGCGACAGCCAGTTCCGGCTCCTGCGGCAGCGGAGTGGTGACGCGCTCCGGGACCGGTACGTCGTTGTCGGCCTCTTCGATGCCGAAGCCGCCTCGGAGCCAGTGCCCAGCGACCGGGCGCACCGGCCGGCCGCCGATCCGCCCGCCGCGAGGGGCGACGATCAGCGAGGCCGCGTCCAGGACGGCCGGGCCGAAGGACCGTCCGCCCACCCGGGAGTGCCGCGCAGCCCAGATCGCCCCCGCCCAGACCACGACCGGGAAGGGCCCCAGGGCCGGCGCCCACCAGCTGACGGTTTTGATGAGGGTGAACGCGCCGACGCTGGCGATGATCAGCTGCGGCGGCGTGTACGGCCCCATCGGGAGACGGAAGTCGCCCAGCCTGCCCAGCACCCACGGGTGCCGACGGGCCCGGGTGTAACTGCGTCCGACCTTGGGCTGCGCGGCGCTGCTCACAGCTGGGCCTGGAAGACCGGGGGCAGCTCACGCGCCCCCGCGTCCTGGACCGTCTTGGAGACCGAGCCCGCTGCCATGCCCGGGTCGCTGAACTCGGTGTTGATGATGTTGCTCAGCGAGCCGCGGCCGGTGAACACGGCCCAGCACAGGACCAGGCCGATGACGGCACCGAGGCCGGCCTTGATCGACATCTTCCGGATGACCTGGATGCAGCAGATCAGCACCAGGGCGATGAGCAGGAACTTGCTCACCCAGTCCAGGAGGGTCACCGACCAGTTGTCGCCGATGTTCTTGAGAGCGCCGGCCAGCATGACTTCGTGCATCAGTTCACCTCGTGCGAAGCGGTCGGCGCCGGAGCGGCCGGGGAAGCGGGGGAGGAAGAAGGAGAGGCGGAGGCGGCGGCCGCGGTCCCCGCAGGCGCGACGGCGGCGATCTCCCACCGGCCGGCCCGGGCCTTGAGCTGCAGCGGGTAGGCCAGCGGCCATTGCCCGGCGGAGTCGGTTGCGCGGACATGGGCCAGCACCTCAAGAACGGCACCGTCCACCGGGTTCGCCGGGACGGTCGTACGGGCGGACAGCGTCTGCAGCTCGACCTTCCGGTAGACGGCTCCGGCGGCCGGAATCTTCATCCCCGGGGACAGGTAGCGGGAGGACTCCCCGACACCTGTCAGGTATGCGTCCAGGTACTCGGCGACGGCCTGCTGGAGAGGACCCGGCTGGACCTGGACGCCGTAGGGGCGGTTCGCCTCGTCGGGCCCCGACAGGGCCAGCGGGCCGGACACCTGGGCCGGCGCCGAGGTGACGGCCAGTGCGTCGGGCGCACCCGCGCTGGAAGCCCCGCGCACCATCGACACCGGCACCGCGTAGTAGCGGACGGCCAGCCCGTCGGCCGCCTGCGACTCCCGGCCGCCCTGCGACGGCGAGGGCTGCGACAGCGCCCCCGGCTGCTGCGACGGCTGCGCGGACGCGTCTGCATCGGCCGGTGCAGCGACCCGGACGGTCGCAGCGACCGTCACCATCCACGTGCGACCGCCCATCGACTGCGATCGCACCGCGGCTACTCTCTGTACCGACATCGGAGTCTTGTCGGAAGGCTGCGGGAGATCGACACCGGGGGCCATCGAGTGCACGGCGTCCGTCGCAGTCCCCGACCGCGCGCTGCTGCGCAGCCACAGATCGACGAACACCTCCGCGTAGCCCGTCGGTTCGGGGACCACGGTGGGCGCGGGCACCGCCGCCTGGGCCACCGGCTGCCCCAGCGCGTTCGTCATGGGCACGATGGCTGCCAGGGCGAGCGGGCCGCAGGCGATCGACGCCCACAGAACGTAACGACCGGCGCGGGCCAGCCGGCCCCGACGGCGCAGTTGGTCTGCTGCGAGCACGGGGGCGCCGGGTGCCGCGTCACGCGGACTCCGGCGCCGGGAAAGCATGGACATCAGGTCCCTCTCGGATGGTCGACTCAAGTGGTCGACCAGAGGAAACCCGACGGCTCTCACCGGTTTTCTGCCCGAACGAGGCCCTTTCGGTAACGGCTGTACAACGCCGCCCGGTGAGTTTGGAAATACCCTCTGACCTGTGGTGGGGAGTTTGCGCGACCAAACTCACCGGCCCGCGCAGCGCCCCGTGGGCCAAACTCACCGGCCCGCGCAGCGCCCCGTGGGCCAAACTCACCGGCTTGCGCAGCGCCCCGTGGGCCAAACTCACCGGCTTGCGCAGCGCCCCGTGGGCCAAACTCACCGGCCCGTCCTGCGGACCTTCCCCGAACTCACCGGTCCGCCTCTGCAGCTCTTGCCGAAACTCACCGGCCCACGTCAGCGGCGGTACCGGAACTCACCGGCCGGCCGCTGCTGCGCCGTCACCGAAAGCGACCGCTGCCACTACCGGTCCGGCGGGCGGGCGACCCGGCCGCCGGACGGCGCCGTGCGACTGGAGGCGTCCAAGGGACACCTGCGATCGCCGATGCAGCTCCCGGTCCCCCGCCTTCGCACGACCGTCCGGCCGGGGACCCGGGACGCGCTGCTCCGCGCCGGCCGACCGGACCCGGAGCGCCTACCGTCCGGTGCAGGCGGAGCCGCCGGAGAATCGCACCACCGGGGAGCCGCTACACCGAGTAGCTGCATCGGGGGGTGCAGATCGCACACGGCCAGCTCCTCCGACCGCGCCCGAGCAGCTGGTGCTGGACCTGCTCCTGCGCCGGCGCGAGCAGTGCCGCTGCCTCTGCGACAACGCGGTGCGACGGTAGGACAGTGCGACTGCGACCGGCGGACGAGGGCACGGCGTCGGGGCAACGGCCGGTGCACCGGGCCGAGCCGGACGCCGCCCCGGGAGCCCGCCCCCCGCGGCCCACCCAACGGGACGGGCGGCACCCGCCAGGACATCCTCGCGAAGGTCGGTCCCGCCTACGCGGCCGTCAAGGCACTGTTGCCCCCCTCAGTCCTCGCTCTCGTCCGCTTCCGCATCGCCGATGAACACGCGAAGACCGTGGATGCCTTGGAGCAACTGGATGACGCACGACTCCACCCGGCCCAGAGCACGGCGGACCCCATCCACCTCGCCGCGCTGGGCGCACATGTGGGCGCCCAGCGCGGTCACGGCGGTCACCACCGCGGCCCAGGCCGTGAACTGCGCCGGCGGCGCGTTCTCCGCATCCGGGTCCTCGGGGTCAAGGAGATGGAGCGCCGTCCTCTCCAGCCGGGAGACCAAAACCGCGAGGGTGATCTCCCTGTCCGGCCCGACCACATCCATCCACCCCATGTACGCGTCACCGAGGACCGCAAGGTCGTCCTCGTCCGCGTTCGTCCGGGTCGTGGAAGCGAGTTCGAGCTCGGCCTTGGCGAGGAGACAGCCCAACAGCCTGGCGCGGTCCTCGTCCTGCGGGCCGGTCGGCCATAGCTCCGGGTCCATCACCGGCGCCGCCCCCAGTGCGACCAACGCCTCGTAGATCGCGTCCGGGCCCACCGGGTCCATGCTGTGGATACTCACCCCTCAGCTATTGCCGGTGCCGAGGCCCGGCACCGCCCCCGTACAGCTCCGTCACTCGCATGGCGCCGCAGGCGGGGGCCCGCCCGCCCGGGCGAGGACGGCCACGCGTTTACACCCAGGGCTCGACCAGCGCGATCAACCTTCGATGACGTGCACTCGCGCCCGTCAATATTTGACGGTATGCGATCAAAGATCGGTGGCGCAGGACACTTCTCACCGGTTCCCGCGAAACTCACCGGCCGCCGGCCACCGGCGTTATCCAGCCGTGACGTCTGCCGGGGAGAAGACCGGTGAGAGCCGAGAGGTTCCCTGACTCCCGACACGAAAACCGGCGACCAGGGAGTCTCCTTGACCAGCACCACCGACACCGGCCGAGCCGCCCACCGCCGCCCCGGCACCGGTTTCCTCAAGCGCGTCCGGGCGGCGCTGCGCCGCCCGGTCCGGCCCGGGCCAGCCACGGCGCCCACTCAGCAGCCGCAGGCCGAGACGACCGGAGCACCGACGGCCGTCGTCGTCGCGCGGCTCCACATCGCCACCGCCCTGCGAACCGGCCGGGTCGCCGACGCCGTCCGCCTGGCCGCCCTCCACGTTGACGACACCGACCGCCGCTTCGGTCCCGACCACCACCACACCGCCGAAGCCCTGGAGATCCTCGGCCAGGTCTACGTCCTGGCCGGCGAGCACCAGCGCGCCCTGCCCTGCTTCCTCAGCGCCTCGCACTACCGCAGCCGCTCCCCGCACGCCGCCGCCCCGGACGCGATCCCCGGCCTCGCCGAACTCGCCCACGCGGCCTTCGCCGCCACCGCCAAGGGCCACACCCGGCCGGCCGCCCACCGATCGGCGGTGGCGGCGTGAGCCTCAAGCCGGAAGTCCGCCGCGGCGGCGGGCTGCCTTTCGGCATGGTTGCCAACCTCTGGATGTGCGATCCCCGCTACTCGACCAACGCCCGGGTGCTCTACGCGATCCTCGTCAGCTACGCCGATACCCAGGGCCGCAACACCGCCCTCGGCCACCCCTACCGGCGCGAACTGGCCCGGCAGCTCGGCGTCAGCATCTCCACCCTCGACCGCACCCTGCTCGAAATGCAGGTCGCCGGGATGCTCACCATCGAAGAGCGCCTCGACCCGCTGCGCCCGGGCAACAACGACGCCTCGATCTACCACCTGTACGACGGCGGCGTGATGTGGCAGGGCACGACCGTCTGGAATGACCCCCTGCCGCCCGGCGTCAAGGCGGCGGACGCCGCCAAGGCCTTCCGCGCGCAGCGGGTGGAGGCCAAGAAGCGGGCCGGATACGAGCACCGCGGCGGCGTCGAGAAGGGCGTCAGCACCCGGGCCCTCGGCACCGCCCGCAAGCAGGAGGGTGGCGTCACCCACGACGCCACCCCGGGCGTCACCGGTGACGCCACCCTGGCGTCACCCACGACGCCCAATATCTACAGCCCTGTCCACACCCCTATTCCAGACGCCTCCCGAACGGCCGAAGGCCAGGCGACGCCTGGCTTCGCACGCGCACACGCGCGCGCGAACGCCCAGGTAGACGAGTCCGCCGACACCGGCGGCTGCGCCGCGACGACCAAAACGAGCCCCCGACCCCGAACTATCAAGACCACCGCTGCCCGTCCGCTGCTGGGGGAGGACGACGCCTACGCCGTACTTGACGCCCTCGGCCTCTGGGAGCGGGGGCGCACCCCGAAGCTGATCAGGGACCGGGTCCGCGACCTGCTGCGCCGCGGCCGCACCGCCGACCACATTCGGGCCCGCGTCAGCAGCGGCTGGCTCCGGGCCCAAGGCCCCGAGCGTGCCCTCCTGCCAGCCGACGACCCCGACGCGATCCGCCGCCCGGTCGGCTTCCTGGCCACCGTGCTGGAGATGGGCCACGACTGCGAGCGCCCTGACTGCGAGCTCGGCGTCCTCCTGGCCACCAACACCGAGTGCAGCGCCTGCGGCTTCCGACAGGCCGAACGCGCCGTTCTCCAGGCCGAAGCCAAGATCGCCGCGGATACCGCAGCGCTGCCCGCCGCGCCTCCGCGCGAACGCCGCGCGCCGCGGCCGCAGCTGCCGGAGCAGCCGTCCACCTGGTACTGCGCGATCTCCACCTGCCGCCGACCCGGGCTCGGCCCGGAACCCGACATCGCTCTCTGTCCCGACTGCCTGGAGCAGGCCCAGGACGCCGTCCGCCGAGCCGTCCGCTGAACCGGCCGCCCACCGGAGAACCACCCGATGCCCTCTCTGTTCCTCGCCGCCGCCGCGCTGCTGTTGCTGGCCGGTGCCCCCCTCGCACTCTCCGCCTTCCGGTGGGCCCGACCGCGCCCGCCGAGCGCCCCCGCCGCCGCCTTCGCGCCGCCGCGACCCGACCGACCGCCGCTGCCCCCGGCCTGGTACCGCAGCGCGTGGGCACAGACTGGGGAAGCCCTCGCGGCAGGCCGACCCGCCGAGGCCATCCGGCTAGGACACCACCTCGTCGATGCCAGTACCCGGGCCTTCGGCCCCGACCACCCCTACACCTGGTGGGCCTGGCAGCGGCTCACCGCGGCGCACCTCGTCGACGGCCTGATCGACCCCGGCCACCGGGACCGGACACCCCGCCGCCCCTGAAGGGTCGGCCCCCGGAGCGGAGGTCCGCTCCGCCCGCGCCCGCCGACGCTCCCGCGCGCCGTCGCCCGCACCCGCGCCCGGCGGCTACCATCCGCGCATGACCGAACGCGAGACGTCGTTTACCTCCCTCGACGGCATCCGGCTGAGCGGCACCCTCACCGGTGCCCAGGGCACAAGGAGAGGCATCGCCGTCCTGGTCCACGGCGCTGGCGTCACCCGGCACGAAAGCGGCTTCTTCGACCGCCTGGCCGCCGGCCTCGCCGCCGCCGGCGTGGAGTCGCTGCGCTTCGACCTGCGCGCCCACGGCCAGTCCGAAGGGCTGCAGCAGGAGATCACCATCGCCGGCATCGCCAACGACATCAGGGCCGCCGCCGACCACCTGCGCGAGATCGCCGGCACCCGGCTGCCGGTGCACGTCATTGCGGCGTCCTTCTCCGGCGGCGCCGCCGCGCTTCACGCCGCCGCCCGCCCGCAGGACGTGGCCGCCCTGGTCCTGCTCAACCCCCGCCTGGATTATAAGGACAGGTACCTCACCTCCCGCCCCTACGTTCGGGACGACTATCTCGCCCCCGACGCCGTGCGCGACCTCGACGCCAACGGCTACACCGAGCACTCGCCCTTCGCCCTCGGCCGGGCCCTGCTCAACGAGTGCCAGCACCTCGACCCCGACGCCTACCTGCCCCGCGCCGTCGCGCCGACCTTGATTGTCCACGGCACGAAGGACACCTTCGTCCCTATCGAGAGCACCCGCCGCTACCGCTCCGTCTTCGGCGGCCCCGTCACCGTCCACGAGCTCGACGGCTCCGAGCACGGCTTCGCCGTCCACAACGACCCCGGCTACGCAGACCCGCAGACTCAGGCATGGCAGGCCGAGGCGATCGCCCGAGTCTCGAGCTTCCTGGCGGCCTGGCCGCAGTAGCCAAGGCCGCCCAGAGTCGGCTCGCGGCAGCCGGTCAGCGCCGTCGCGGCCCCGGCGGCGAAAGGTCGGCGAGTTCGCTGCGCAGCCGCCGTACTGCCGTTCGCCGGCCGTGGCCGCTCAGGACGGCCGCAGTACGGCGCAGCTCCGCCAGGGCCTGCCCGAACCTGGGGCCGCTCACCAGCGGCAGGACGGCCAGCGCCGCCGCCGCTGCCGCGTCCGGTTCCCCCGCGCGGGCCAGCGCGCCGGCGTGCGTGGCACCGAAGAACGCGCGGTCCCGGGCGGAGAAGGCCGCTTGGGGCAGGTGCTGCTCGTACATCGCCACCGCAAGCTCCGGCCGGCCTGCCTCCCGCAGGCACAGCGCCCACTGAACCATGAGCCGCTCCAGCGTGTACCCCTCGCCGAGCGGTCCGGTGCAGGTCGCCGGAGCACTCGGCGAGGGGGCGGTAGCTACCTCCGCGACCGCCAGGTGGAGCAGTTCCTGCACCTGGTGGAGCGGGGCGCCGGTCAGAGCGAGCGCCCGGGCCTCCTGCTGGAGGGCCTCCGCACGAGGGCGAGGAGGCAGCCGGAATGGCCCCGAGTGGGCCGCCCGCGCGAGGTCACCCATCCTCGCGGGATCACCGGGGGATGCGGCCTGCGCTTTTCGCAGCAGGACGTAGGCGTGCATCGGGCTGTCGCCGGCCATGGTCGACCACTCCAGCGCCCGCTCGTGCCACACCGCGGTGAGCGGTGCCGGCCCGCCGGAGTCCCGGTGCAGCCACGCGATGAACTCCGCGGCCCTGGCCCCCAGCGCGAGCAGGTCCGTTCGTACCGGCCCGCGGGCCTGGGGGATGAGCCTCTCCAGAGCGTCGAGCACCGCCCCCACGTGCGGCAGCGCGACGCGAGGGCCTCCCTCGACGTCCAGAAGCGCGGCTCGGTCCACCTCGGCGGCGAGCAGGCCCAGCAGATCGCGGTCCGCGAACCGGGCGGGGTCCGCCAGCGCGGGCTTGAGCCGCTCGGTGAGCTCCCGCGATCCGGGCAGCCGGTGCCCGCCGGGGTGCCGGGGCGTACGCCGCGGGGCGAACCCGAGATCCTCCACCGGGGCCCCGAACACCGCCTCGATGACACTGCAGGCGTCGGGGTGCGGCCTGCCGGGGCGGGAGGACATCCACCTCTGCACCTGCCGAAGGGTGATCGTGGCGTCAGAGCGGAGCATGAGGGCGGTGCCCTCGAAAGCCGCCACGAAGTCCTGCTGCCTGGTCCACCCGAAGGCCGCGCAGGCGTCGATCAGGCGTTCGTTCCCCGAGCCCATGATCCTCCGAATCCCTTCAACGCGGCCCCCGCGACCACAGCGAGCGACGGATCAGCGTCCCGCTGTCGCGCTCGGTGGCGCCCGGAAAATGTCGTGCGAAATGACGTCGACACCCCTGAACACCGGTAGTGAGCTGTGCCCCGGACCGAAGGCGGGGCGACATGGACGACGTGTGGCTGCGGCACCTTGGCGCAGCGGGGAAGGAGCCGCGCGCTGCCGCGCGCTCACTCGTCCTCCTGAAGCTCGACCCGGTACTCGATGACGGTGGTCGGTCCGCGCCGCACGATCGGCCGGCCGACCTCCACGACCCTGCCTTCGGCGGTCTGCATACGCCGGGTGATGGAGAGCACCGGGACTCCGGGACCCAGGGCGAGGCCCCTTTTCTCGTCCTCGGTCGGCATCCGCGACACCGCCCACTCGTAGACCTCGGCCACCCGGACGCCGAGCGACTTCAACTGCGCGCGGGTACCGCCCGGCCACGGTTCGTTCGCGGGATCGGCGACGGGGGTGCCTTGCACCATCGACCAGAGCACGTAGCTGGTGGACATCTGCTCCGGCCCATCGGAGTCGTGGAAGACGAAGTGTCGGGCGAGGAGCAACTCGCCGGCCTCGACGCCGAAGTGCTCGGCGAGCTCCGCATCGGCGGGGACGACCTCGAACCGCTTGGAGAGCCGGTAGTCCTCCCATGGTGTGGCGGTGTCCGCGGTGAACGGCGTCGACTGCTCGGCAGAAGGACGGCTGTAGCGGTCCCAGAGCAGTCGATGCGTCCTGCGCTGCGGGGCGACCATGGTCCCCGCCCGCCGGTTGCCCGTCTCGACCAGGCCCTTGTGGCGGAGCACCGCCACCGCGTTGCGGACGGTCGTCAGCGAGGTCCCGTAGTGCTCCTCCATGGCGGCCAGCGACGGCAGGCGGCTGCCGGGCGGGAACTCGCCCGCCTCTATGCGAGCCGCCAGGTCCGCGGCGATCCGCTCGTAGTCCGGCTGGTCAGCAGCATCGTCCCCGGGCTGCTCGTCGCCTGCCGGGTGCTTGGTGTGGGGCACGCCGCTGGGTCCTCTCAAGATCCAAGTTTTTGTGTACTCACAAAGTCTGGCGTATCGGTTGACCACCGCCAAGTCGTTCGCCATTCTGAATACGCAAAGCCCATTTCTGTACTCACAAAAGGGCCTTGGATCAACCATGACCACCGCCAGCAGCACCGCCCGCGCCAGCCGGCCCGCTGCCACGCCCACCTCTGCCCGCACCGCCGCCAGCTCCCCCGAACAGCCCCGGCCCCGCACCACCAGGAGGCGTCATGAACTCCACCCGCACCGCACCGCCGCTCACCGGCGGCCGATGGTCCCTCGCCAACGCCACCGAGGAATCGGTCAGCTCGCTGCGCACCGAGGTGTTCGACCACGTCCGCGCCACCCTCGCCGCCGACGGCCGCCCGCACGGCCCAGACGACCTCTTCGGCATCGAGCTGGTCATCTCCGAGCTCCTCACCAACGCCTTCCGCCACGGCGGCCCCCGGCGCATCGACGTCCTGCTGGCCTTCCCCGACCACGACTTCTGGATCGGCGTCTTCGACACCAACCCCCGCCGCCTGCCCTGCATCGACGGGACCGTGCCGGGCCTGAAGTCCAACGGGCAGGGCATGCGCCTGGTCGACGCCTTCACCGACCGGCGCTGGGGTTCTGCCGCCCTCCCCGACGGCAAGTACGTCGCCGCCCGGTGCACGATCCCCGAAGCGGAGCACACCGCCCGCCCGGCGGCGTCCCACACCCCCGCCACCGACGGCACGGCCTGGCTCCTGCAGGGCCTCCCGCCCGCGGCCCGGGCCAGCGCCGTCCGGCGCTGGAGCGAAGGCAAGACCGTCCCCCTACCCACCGGCACCCACTTCGACGTCGTCACGACCGAGCCGCACCGCGCCAGGAACGCCCTCCAGCTCCTGAACGCCCTCGGCATCAGCCCCGGCCCCGTCCTCCGTGCGAATGCCGCGGTGCACTTCCTCGTCCCTCCCGGTGCCACCTGGCCCACCGGAACTGGTCTTCACCATGCCGCTGGCCAGACCCTGATGGCCCCGCGGCCCGGTACCCCGAACTGGCTTAACACACCCGATGGCACCGGCAGCCTCACCGATGCCGCGCTGCTCGCCGACGTCATCGCCCATACCGTCCACCTGCCCGCACCCGCGCCCGAACCGGCACCCTGACCTGGAGACCGATCATGCCCAGCGGACCCACCCCCACCCCGAGCGGAAAGATCAACTCGCAGGAGTTCCTGCTGAGCGACGGCACCGTCATCAACGCCCCCGGGACCGCCTGCCGGCCGAGGTCTCCATCGGCGACTGGCTGCCCGTCGACAACTGGCCCCACCGGGTGACCAACCTGCTGGCCCGCACCGACAGCGGACGGATCATCCACCTCGACGGACACCGCCCCCTCAGCCACGGCCCCCACAGCCCGGTCAAGAAGTTCACCGGCCGGGGACGACCGCGCCCCGCCGGCACCTGAACCGCCACCAGCCCGGTCGATCCCTCGGACCGGCGCCAACCACGACGCGGCGGTGGCCGGACCTTCCCCGGGTCCGGCCACCGCCGCCTCGTCTCACAACTCCATCCACCCGCACCGCGCCCGCTGCGGCTCCACCAACGACGACCACACCGACGCCGACGGCCCCGACTCCTGCATCTCCCGCAGACTTGCCACCCCGGCCCGCACCGTCAGGAACATCGACTCCACCAGCGGGCTCGACTGCGCCAACGCCTGCAGATCCCGCACCCGCCGCAACTGGGCCTTGGCACCGCCCTCGGCCAGGATGAACAGGATCCGCGGGAACGCCGGGTAGTAGCCCCTCCACACCTGCATCGCCGACTGCACCTGCCCGCCACGCTGCCGCACCGGCGACGGCAGCAACTGGTGGAACCGCGCGTACGCGAGCAGCTTCCCCGCCAACGCCTCCGACGACATCGTCGCCCGGTCGACCTCGATGAACGCCCGGTGCAGCGCCCGCTTCGGCGACACCACCGTGTACCGCATCACCGCGTCCGCGATCAGCGCCTCCGCCCCCTGCTCGGCGACCTTGTGGTAGATCTCCGGCTCCCAGTCCAGGCACCCGTACTCGTCCCCCCGGCGCCGGGCGTCCTTCAGGAACGCCAAGTGGGCATCCAGCACCGCCAGGGTGTGCTCGCTGCGCATCCTCGCCTCGAACGGGCTCTCCGGAGCCGGCGGACTCGACCGGTGCTGGACCTCCTTCAGCTGCGCACCGACCGCACGACCGCGGTCGGTGAGGTACCAGATGGTCTCGCGCCCGCTGAGCGCCGCCCGCTCGACCAGGCCGCCTTCGCGCAGTCCGCGCAGCTGACGGCGGGTCAAGGTGATGTGCAGTTCGGTGGACACCAACTCGTGAAGACGCGAGGTGGTGGCCATGCGGTGCATGTACAGCGCCAGCAGGAGAGATCGTTCACGCAATGGGTGCCCCCGGAAGGTCGACATCGTGCTCCCGGAGCAAACCCCACCGTGCTCACCGGAATACTCACCGGTGCCCCCCGTGGTCGTAACGGCTGGAAATCACCGACCGGTGAGAACGCCGGCTGCCTCTTGCCGCGGCCGGTGAGTTTGCCGGAGGCCGCTCGGTGAGTTCGGCCAAAGGCGCAGGTCGGTGGACGAGCGACGTCTCGCGGGAGCCGGTGAGTTCCGCTTCGGCCCGCAGAGCGCGCCCACCGGTCCGTCCGGCCACTGCTGTGCGTCGGAGGACCTACGTCGGCGCCGCCCGGGCGGCAGCGGACCCGATCCTATGTGGCAGCCTCCGCGCGCCCCGGGCGCGCATCCTTCGAGCGTGGTCGGCCGTTGCTACTCGGGGCCCGCTCAGGCCGGGCCGCCGCCGCGGGGACAGCGGCGAAGGCGCCGACGAGAATCTGCTGCCAGGCCTCCCAGTCCGACCGCGGCCCGGAGCCGACCCGGGGCCGCAGTACCTGGTCGAGGACCACCTGGAGGGTGTGGACGTCGTCGTACACCTGCTGCTGCAGGGCGACCGGAAGGTCCTCCGCGTCCGCCCCGGTCAGCAGGACCGGGCCGCGGAGCCAGTAGGCGGCCGCCAGGTCCCGGCCCCGCCAGACACTGGCCAACGCGGTGGCGAGGATGTTCGGGCCGTGGGCGCCGGCGTCCCCGAGGGTCCACATCCGAGTGCCGCGGCGATAGTTCGCGCCGTTGACGGATCCGCCGACCAGGGTGCGGACGTTCACCAGGCGGTCGCGGCCGGGGAGGAGCTCCTTGCTCACCGACCCGGTGGGCGAGATCAGCAGTGCTGGAAGAACCACGGTTTCCTGCTCCTGGCGGTGTCTGCGGCCAACCGGCCGGCTCGGGAAGGGTTGTCCGTGTCGGGGATCTGCAGCATCAGGCGTCGTTCTTGGCCTCGGCCAGGTACCTGTCCGCGGTGCGGACGCTGACGCCCAGGTCGGCGGCGAGCTCTTCGGCCGTGATGGCCGGCCGTTCGGCCAGCAGCTGCCGGGTCCGTTCGCTGCGCTCGACCTTGTCCGCCCGCGGCGCCCGCGGCGTCGACTCCGGCGTGCCCTTCGGGCGGCCGTATCCGTGGCCGGTCGGGTGCAGCTCGGTCCGGTCGGCGTTCCAGGTGAGCAGCGCCTTGTAGGACCACAGGCGGATGCTGCCGCCCAGGATCACGGTGGGCAGAGGCCCCACCGTCTTCGCGCCGCCGCTTGGCGGCGCGATCATCCGCAGCCACGTGCTCCAGGACGGCCGGCGCTCCTCCGGGAGCGCCGCGTAGGCCTCGTCACGGTCCAAGAGGTCGCCGGCCTCGAGTTCGACGGGCTTGCCGTTCTTGTCCTTCTTGAGGGTCGGGTCCTTGGCGCCCGGGTCGAGGATCTGGGTGTCGCGCGAGATCACCGGGATCTCCTCCTCGAAAGCCTTCTCGCTCTTCTTGGCGGCTTCCTTGGCGGCCTTGGCGTTGCGGGCCACCACGGTCAGCTGTCCCAGGTCGTAGATCCGGCTCTTGGCACCCTCCCGGTGTAGCGGCTTCACCGCGGCGGGGAAGGTCTCCCAGGTCTTGTTGACCCGGTAGCGGTGAACGCTGAGGTTGTAGAGGTCGGCGGCCGCGGTGTCATCCGCGGGGATCTGGCCGGCGGGGATCATCGGCGTCTCCATTCACATTCGGTGTGGGCCGTTCCGGCCCCGTGCCTTAAAAAGAAGTTACCACATTTGATTGGCATTGCAAGGCGTCATGTATGCCCTACGGACGGTCATGCGCTCCTCGGAATGTGGTGCCGGATGCAGGGCCATCAGGCGCTAGGCGGCCTTGAACTGGCTCGATATCGCTTCGATCATTCATGCGCGCCGTCCGTCAGGGCCCGCTGGGTGCTCGGAAAAAAATCCCACATCTGACTTGTGGATAGCGGCATGGCTGCCGCCGGCACGGGGCTGCGGATCGGGCCGGCCGAACCGCTGGTCCCGCCGACCCGATTCGCCCGGCTACTCCGACTGCGCGGCGCGCACCAGGTCGAGCCTGAAGCGGGACAACCCGGGCGCGAGCGGCGGCAGCGGCGAACACAACGGTGACCAGGCCGAGGCGTTGTCATCGGTCAGGAGCGAGGTCCACTCGCAGACGTCGTGCAGCCACACGCCGTCGACGATCGCGAACTCGCTCCCGTCCGCACGCCACAGATGTCCCGTGGTCATCACCTCGCCAAAGGCGTCCAGCACGAGCTCCAGGCCCACGGCGTCGAACGGCACCTGCGGGTCGAAGCCGGTCAGCTCGTCCCAGACCGCGGCGGCGAGGATGGCGCAAGCGGTGCGGGCCGCCCGGTGACCGCCCAGGGCGCCGTCGCTGCGCGCGGCGTCCGCAGCGTCGAGCGCCCAGGCGACCTCCGCGGCGTTGGGCCGCGCGTACGACTGGCCTGCAGGGGAGTGGGGGAGGGGCATCGGAACTCCTAGGAATCGGAACGGGGTGAATGGGCAGAAGGGGCGGCCGCAGCCCGGCCGCCCCGCCAGGTCGACGTCTCGGGCGCGGTGGCGGGCGGCCGAGTCAGGGCCGGATGGGGAAGGCCCCGAACCCGACGCCTTCGACGACGAACACCGACACGGAGCGGGGGATGCCGTCCGAGGCGCGGTAGTGCCGCACCTCCAGGTGGCCGCACACCGTGACGCGGTCGCCGGGGCGCAGCCGGGCGCGGTCCACCTGCTCCACCAGCGGACCGGCCAGGCGGCACATCAGCTGGCCGATGACGGGGGCGAGGCGTCGCCGATGGTCCGCGTCGGGCTCCAGGACCAGACGCCCGACCGCCTCGCCCTCGTCCTCCACCGGCTTCGCCACGTGGACGACGCTCCCGGTCAGGACTAGCGACTCCTCCTGGGGCAGCAGGACCGTCCTGCGCCGCTCCGGCTCCACGGCCGTGCCGTTGGTCGCGGCCCGGGCCCGGGAGCGACCCGCCTGCTGCACCGCGACCCGCAGCGCCTGGCGCACCGGCTCGATCCGGCGGGCCAAGTCGCTGGCGTCCTCGGCCAGGCTGGCCAGGTGGCGGGAGTTGAAACGGCTCGCCAGCGAGGCGAGACGGCCCGCCTCGCCCTCGATCTCCTTCGCGGCCTCTTCGGCGATCCTCCGCGCGCTGCCCCAGAAGCGCCGCCGGTAGAACCCTGCCGGTCCCGGTTCCCGTTCGACGACGGCCAGAGACATTCCCGGCGGCCCGCCCTCGGAGCCGGGCTTGAGGACCAGGTTCAGCAGGCACTCGACCCGCTCGTCGTTCTGCGCCTCGAACGGGTAGTCCCACGTGAGGACCGGCGCGCCGGAGTCGGAGCGCAGGAAGCTGCTCAGCTCGGCCGCGCCCGGCGCGACCGTCTCGCGGTTCAGCGCGTCCAGGTAGAGGGCGATCCGGGCGCACTGCCAGGCCGCATTCCCCTGCGGGGCGGTGGGCATCGCCAGGGCGAACTCCTCCTTGCCCCAGGCGTGGACGACCACGGCCCTGAGGACCAGCAGGGTGGGCGCGTAGGAAGTGATGCGGAGACCGGCGGCGACGGGCTTCTCCGGTGCGGTGAGGGACATGGCTGCTCCTGGGCGGTGATCGAGTGCCGCCGTGGTGCGCCAACACCGAGGCGGGCCAGCCGTGCTGACAAGAACAAGAATACCACATTTGAAGTGCAAATATGGCCGGTCGGGGTGGCTGGACGGATCCCCGCCGCCCCGACCGGCAGCGCCCGCCCTTGCCCGCGCTGCGACGGGGTGCGGGCGGGCTCGACGTCGGAGTCGGACGGTCCCGGCGGGCCGGGAGGGCGGTGGGCCGCCCGTCCCGACCTGCCGGGCCGGTCAGCCCTCCCAGCAGGCCACCAGGGTTCCCGCCGGTGGCGCGGGGGCGGCCGCGGCCTCCGCGACGATCTCCGCCATGCTCACGTCCAGCCGGAACCGATGTCCCGCCAGCTGCTCCGCCAGCAGGTACCGCGCGGCCAGGGCCGGCTGCAGCTGAGCGGCCCGCACCAGTGCCGCACGCGAGGCCAAAATGCAGAAAACACAGGACAATCTGGGCATTCCAGCCGCGTAGGCCGGGTGCGGACGGGTGCCGGCCGCGAAGATCGCCGTCCACACGTCCGCGGCGGACCACGAGTGGATCGGCAGCCAGGTGTCCACCCATCGCAAGGTGTTCGACGCGCCGTGCTGCATCTTGTCCTTGGCCGGGATCTTCTTCGTCGTGATCCCCGCGGCCTTGGCGGCCTCGGTGGCCTTTCGTCGCCGCTGGCACTCCGGGCACGGGCAGGTCCTGGAGCCGTCGTGGGCGAAGGGCGGCAGCTTGCGACGCGCCGCGCTCTCGTCCGCGCGCAGCCCCATCACGTTGAGCACCCGCACCGGGCCGGTGTGTCCGGCGGCCCGCAGTTCGCGGACCAGGCGGGTGATCAGCTTGCGGATCGGGCCGCGCTTGAAGTCCGAGGTGCACCACCGGTTGTCCGCGGACGGCCACATGCCGCGTTCCTCGACCCGTTCGACCAGGCTGGAGCCCTCGCGCCGAACCACCTCGAACCGCAGGCCGTAGTGCGCGGCGTGCTCGGCGGCGAGCTCCCGCACCCCTGGCCACTCGACCATGCCGAGGTCGGCGTGGACCACCACGATGCGGTCCATCACGCCGGCGGCGGTGGCGTGCAGTACGAGTTCGGACAAGGCGGCCTGGCTGTCCTTGCCCCCGCTGACGTTCATGAGGATGACGTCGTACGACGCCAGGTCCGGCACCTCGGGGCGCAGTTCGACCAGGTCGAAGGCGCCCTGCCCGGGGATGGCTCGGCGTGCCACGCTCATCCCTCCTCGATCGGGGCGGACCGTCGGCGGGCGCGAGGGTGGTCTTCGGGCGTCATCGGACAGCCTTTCGGGGCGGGGTGGGAGCGAGTGGCCGGAGGGGCGCCAACCCCTGCCGATAGAAATAAGCATACCACAATTAAATGACGAATGAGGGTGTGACTTAGAAGGCCAGGGTCAATTGCTGCGTTGCCCTGAGCGCGTCCATCACTCGGTCGCGCCAGTGCAGGGCGTAGCGCATGCAGTTGCGGCAGTCCGCGGCCTGGTGCGAGCAGCCAGCCAGGCGTTCTTGGCGGTGACGCGCGCCGGAGGACCAGGCGTAGCTGTCCGCACTGGCCAGGAGATGGCCGTACTTCCGCAGGCCGTCGGCCTTGACCCCGAACCCGTGCAGTTTCAGGGAGCGCCCCGCGAGCGCGGCCAGGATGTGCCCGGTCTCGCGCGTGCCCTGCCGCCTGCACACCGAGCCCACACCCACGAGCGGCAGCGCCGCGAGGTCGACGCCGGCCGCCTCGTACTTCTCGCAGTGCGCTAGGTAGTCCTCCACCCTCTGCCCCTGGAGCACCGGCAGCCACGGCGCGTGCTCGAACTCCCGTGTCAGGTACAGGTACGAGTCGACCGTGAACTCCTGGTGCCTCTCCAGGGTCCAGCCGGTGCGGGCGATGATCTGGGGCTCCGTCATGAAGTCCTGGACGGAGACGAAATCCGGCGGGGCGCCGAACCGGTCCATGATCCTGTACACCATCCCGCCCCAGGCGTCCGAGTCCAGCAGGTAGTCCCCGTGCTTGCCCACCTGCGAGAACCCGCCGCTGTCGAGGGCATAGCGGCTTCGGGCGACCGGTGAACGCTCTCCCCTCAAGCGGTAGTTCATCAGGGCGTTGGCCGACAGCATCAGCGGTACGGAGCTGCGCGGGGCCCAGCTCGGCGGGACGCCGAGGTAGAACGTCGTCTCCCGCGCTGGCGGTTCGGTCAGGTTCGCCATCGTGTCTCCTCTCAACGGGTCGGTGCTGATCAATGCCAGGTTGCTGGGCGAGTAGGGGAAGGCCGGGATGGTGCGGCCGGCGAAGTCGGGGGAGCTGGGCACGGTGGTCTCCGGTCGGGTGCGCGGGCGCTGGGCGGGGCGGGTGGAGGGCCGCTCGGGCGCGGCCCTCCACCCGGGGATCATCGGTTCCGGCGGGGGCTGGGGGCTTCGGCGTGCGGGGTCGGGTCGGTGGGCACGTAGCCGTGGCCTCCGCAGGTGTTGCAGGCGGAGACCTGCGCGTGCTGCGTGATCACGCCGGTCCAGTAGCCGACCTCCTCCTGCCAGGCGACCAGCGCCCTCTCGTAGTTCTCGCCCGTGACCGCATCCGGGATGGTGAGATTCAGGTGGATGCGGGCCGTGACCTCCTCGCTCACGGGGCGGCGCAGCTTGCGCCCGGTCGTGGGGCTGTGGGTCTGCTCCCGGGTGAGCGGCCGCTCGAAGGGAAGCGTGAGGACGACCCGCACCGGGCCGGAGTCGTTGTACCAGTGGACGTCGGTGACGTTGGGGAGCTTGCGGACGGCCTTCGCCACGGCATTCCGCAGGCCGGTGAGCTTCCCGGGCAGCCACCAGCGGAACTCGGGGTGGTGGGCCAGGGCCTGGGGCAGGTTGACGATCCAGCGGTCGTCGCCGTCGACCGGCGGGGCCTGGCCCTCCAGGACGCGCCACGGGCCGCCGGGCAGGGTCTCCGACTCGCGCGGTCGCTCCTCCGTCACCGGCTCGTAGAGGTCGTCGGCGGCGTCGCGGTACTTGGTGCGCAGCTCGTACCACTGCTCGGGCAGCAGGCTGGCGGGGAACGCCTGCGACTCGGTGGCGGGGTCGTGGAGCCGGTAGGCGGTGACCGTCGGGGCGGGCGTCCAGCTCGCGGTGAGGGTGCTCGCCCAGACCGGGCAGCGCCACCAGTTGCTCCCCGAGGACAGCCGCTGCATAGGGTGGCCGTCGGCGTGCAGGGCGAAGCCGTCCCGGTAGCTGCTGTTGCGCACCAGGTCGAACGGCACGTAGTAGAAGAACTCGCCGGTGGCCTCGTCGCGGATAGCGAAGCGGTCGGCGGGGGCAAGGGAGAAGGTCATCGGAACCTCGAAGTGGAAGAAGGGAGGGAAGCGGGGCGCTGCCCGGCCCGCACGCGGTGCGCGGGCCGGGCAGGCGTCAGCCGACCTGCTGGGCGGCGCGTCGGCCGGGGAGCTGCACGGCGTGCACGGCTGCGGAGGCGGGCCACTGGCGGGCGTCGGTGTCGCCCATCAGGTGGTGCTCGCCCGCGATCTCGACGACCTGTTGCACCGTCATGCAGTGCCGGGAGTCCGGCGGGCCGACCAGCACCCGGTCGCCCACCTTGAAGTAGGGCTCGCCCAGGCGGCCGCCGAGGTGGGAGAGCATGGTGAGCACCCAGGCGGGGACCTCGTCCGGCATCAGGTCCGAGCGCGTGGCCCCGAACAAGGGCTCACCCTTGTTCAGGAACTGCCACAGCAGCCCGTGCCGGTCGGCGGCCATCTCCAGGGTCATGGAGATGCCGCCGAGTTCGATGGGGGCCTCGACGCTGTACACGCCGGTGCCCGTGTGGACGACGCGGCCGGGGATCTGCGAGAGGTCCAGTGCGAGCCAGAGCCGATCGGCGTCCCGCTGCGACGGGTTCATGGTGTTCCTCCGGGGTCGGGGATCGAGTGGTGGAGGGGCGCCAACCCCTGCCGACAGAAAGAAGCATACCACAGTTAGGTCACTTTTGTGGTCCTGGGGCACCCGGGAAAGCCCACGGATCGAGATCTGGGGCCTTCGGATAGCGCGGATCGGGCTGGACGCCCAGCCGGATCGCCTCCCGCTCCCGCCGCCGGGCCCGCAGCCGGAAGATGTATCGGTGCGCGCCGCGGTGCCGAAGGGTACGCACCCCGGCCTCCGCCAAGGCGCGCCGCAGCCACAGTGTCGGGTCGTCGCCGGCCCGCAGCGGCCGCGCCCCGAACGAGCACAGGATCCGTTCCGCGTACTGGTGGCCCTGCTCCTGCCGCCGCACCTTCTGCACCGCCCGCTCGCTCAGCACTCGGCCGTCGGGCAAGATCTTGAGCGTCCGTGGGGCCGCCCGGCCCGTGTAGAGCGCGTTCGTCGCCTGGTAGATCGTCCCGACGTGCCCCACCGCCACCAGCCGGCCGTCGGCGCCGCGCCGCGGAACCGGGTCCGCGAACGACACCACTCCCCGCACGCCCGCGGCGCGCAGGTCCTCGAAGCACCGGGCCAGAAACCAACTCTCCGAATTCCCCGGGCAATTCGTGTGCAGGACGAACCTTGCCAGTTCGAGCGACTCCGTCACCGGACGCAACTCCGGCAGCGCGTGCGTCAGCACCCGCGGGCCGGCCGGCACGCCGAACACCGCCACCCCCGCCAGCACCCGGCCCCCCTCCGAGACGTCGAACAGGCCAAGGCGCCGCACCGCGACCGGGTACGAGCCCGAGTAGTGGTGCCGTACCACGAACGCCTTAGCTTCCTCCTCCGACACCGCCCCGACGACGTAGCGGCGGGCGTCGAACCCGCCCTCGCTCACGTGCCGCCACGCATGCCGCCGCCCGTCCCACCGCTGGCACCAGGGCGACGACGTCGGGAACTCCCCCAGCTCCAACGGGAGCACGTCCTGTCGGAAGCTCTTCATCGAAGCCACCGACCGACGCCGCACCGGAAGGCGAGCCGACGCATCCACCCGACCGCCGCCCGCCACCGCCGGGGCCGCAGCGGCCTGGCGGCTGGCGCGCCCGGGTTGTGCCACTCGGCGTGCCCCGCCCGCCGGAACTGGAGCACGCCGCCGTTCTCCTGGACCAGGCGCCGCGCCATCCACACCTCGTCGTCCGCGAACAGGGCGACCTCGTTTCCCGGTCCGACGACGCGCCATGCCGTGTGGCCGGAGCGCTCCGAGGGCTCGTAGAACACCGTGGTGCCGTTGACCGTGATGTGCAGCGGGACCCGCGCGCTTGTGCCGCGGCGTTCCACCAGCCCCTTGTGGACGGTCTCCACGTCGACGCTCACGACCAGCGTGTTCCCGTCGACGTAGGTGAAGACGAAGGCGCCGGCCTCCTGCATGGCAGGAGGGGTCAGAGGGCCGTCCGGCTCCTCTCGGGTCGCGGGCCAGAAACGGGCGGTGCGGCGGTACTTCTCGTTCAACCTGGGCGAAACAGCCATGGCTGCTGGCTCCTTGGATGGTCTGGGCCCCGGGCGCATCCTGGCGCGCCCGGGGAGGGGCAGGGGAGAATCAGGCGGAGGGGCTGAGGGGCGCGAAGGCGTTGAAGGAGTGACTGAGTGCGGGCTGGACCGTCCACCCGGCTTCGCGCAGCGCCTGCTGCATCGCCTCGGACTCCTCGGCGGCCTCGGCGGAGCCGACGCCTTCGGGGCCGTGCGCGCCGATGTGCACCGACCAGCTCTCGTTCCCGAGCTGGAAGTCGGATGTGTAGCCCCAGAACGGGGCCCGGTCCCGCCCAGGCCGGTACGGGCTGAAGCCAGCGAGCTGGAGCACCTGGTCCTCGTTTGCGACCTGCGGGGCCGTCGTCTGCCCGCTGCGTTCCGGACCGACCTCGATCCGCACGACCGGCAGGGACTGGTAGGTGTCGATTCTCTCCGGGCGGCAGTGCCAGCCGTCCCGGCGCAGGGACGCGACGACCCGGCGCAGGTGCTCGCGGGCGAGATCCTGCGGCAGGAAGAGGTCGAGGGCGTTCTCCACGCCTCGCGGCTTCCCGATGCCGTGGTGGCGTCCGATCTTGGCGTTGTCGACGGCCTTCAGCAGCGCGGGGGCGTACCGGGGGTCGCTGTCGCAGCACGGGTCGGCCAGGTAGCGCCGGGGGGCGCGGAAGGAGTAGTCGACGGGCCACGGGCCGGGACAGACCGGCTCGTTGCAACAGCCCGAGTAGCCGCGGTCCTCGGTGTGTTCCCGGTCCGTCGAGCCGCAGGCCTCGCAGTGGTCGGGAATCTCTGCCTCGGG
This sequence comes from Kitasatospora sp. NPDC092948, assembly GCF_044754805.1. Classification (NCBI taxonomy): domain Bacteria; kingdom Bacillati; phylum Actinomycetota; class Actinomycetes; order Kitasatosporales; family Streptomycetaceae; genus Kitasatospora; species Kitasatospora sp. NPDC092948. The sequence continues at coordinate 191,175 of NZ_JBIVPU010000012.1, forward strand.
TTCGGTAGCGCTGGTCGGCACGGGGAGCTCCTTCGGGTGGATGGGTCGAGTGGCCGGAGGGGCGCCAACCCCGCCGATGAAAATAAGCATACCACAATTAACATTCGAGTGTGGCTGATGCTGTGGGTGCCAGCCCGGGGGCCGGCTGTTCCCGGAAGCCCGGGCGCGGCGGTTCCGCGCCCGGGGCGGGGCGGCTCAGGCGGCGGGCGGCAGGGGGGCGAAGGCGTGAAAGGAGTGGTTGAGTGCGGGTTGGACTGTCCACCCGACCTCGCGCAATGCTTGCTGCATCGCCTCGGACTCCTCGGCGGCCTCGGCGGAGCCGACGCCTTCGGGGCCGTGCGCACCGATGTACACCGACCCGGCCTCGTCGTCGAACAGCTGGCTGGCGATGTAGCCCCAGAACGGAGCCCGGTCGTGCCCGTCCCGGTATGGGCTGAATCCGGCGAGCTGGACCACCCGGTCCGCCTCCGCGAGCAGGGCCGACCGCTTCGGCCTGCTGGGCTCCGGGCCCACCCCGATTCGGACGACCGTCCGGGCTCGGTGGGCGTCGAACCGATCCGGACGGCAGTGCCAGCCGCCCCGGCGCAGGGAAGCGACGATCCGGCGCAGGTCCTCGCGCGTGATGTGCTGCGGCAGGAGCAGATCGAGGGCGTTCTGCACGTCGTGCGGGAAGTCCGCGACCCTGATGCCGTGGTGGCCGATCCCGGCGTCACCGAGGACCTTCGTCAGCGCGGGGCGGTAGCGGGGGTCGCTGGCGCAGCACGGGTGGGGCCGATGGCGGCGGGGCGTGCCCAAGTTGATCAGCCGCGGTCCGGCGCAGACGGATGCGTCGCAGCAGTCCGAGCGGTCGGCCTCGTCGACGTCTTCGAGCCTGGTCGAACCGCACGCTGTGCAGTGGTCGGGGTAGAACGGCTCCGATGCGCTGTTGGTGGGCACGGAATGCTCCTTCGGGTAGGCGGATCGAGTGGCCGAAGGGGCGCCAACCCCTCCGATGAAAATAAGAATACCACAAATGCAGTCTGATTTTGTCCGGTGCTACAGCCTCTCGCCTGCGAGCGCCGCCCGACGGGCCGTCCGGACGGCCGGCGGAACGTACTCGGAGTGCAGCACGCTGATCGGCGGCTCTCCCGCGCGCGGCGGAACCAGCCGCGCGAACTTCACCAGCTCCGGCACCTGCGCCTCGCGGCGGGTGACCCGAAGCGCCACCGCAGCGCCCTCGTTGGAGAGGAAGGGCTGCATCTCCAGGTCGGGCCAGCGGGTCAGGAGATCCCTGCCCACGGCCATGAGCTCCCGGGAGAACACCCGGCCGAGCGGATCGTCGGGGCCCGGGGAGTGGCGGGGGAGCAGGACGGCGGCCGCCGGGTGCCACTGATCGTGCAGCACCCGGTTCCAGCGCGCGGGCAGAAGCGCGGAGACCTCGGCCGCCAGGGCCTGCGCGTCGGTGAGCTCCAGCAGCGCGCAGTCGACCACCGCGGCCACCGCCACGGCGTCCCACGGCCCCGAGAGGGTGATGCTGGCACCCGACGCCGCGCTGCCCAGCGTGACGCCCAGCCGGCCGTCGCACAGCCATCCGGTCGCATGGCCGTACCCGACGAACAGGCCCGGCTCCCCGGGCCGCTGCTCCGGCGCGCCGATCGTCAGGTGCGCGGCCACGTCCGCGGGCGCGGGCCGGACGGTCGGACCGCAAGGGACGGCAGGCGCTTCGCGGACGGCGCGGACCAGCAGCCGCGTGGCGGCGGGCAGCGCTGTCCCGGGGGAGAAGCAGGCGTTGCAGATCCGGCCCCGGGGCGAGGGTGCGAGCACGGCGACCCGCAGGTCGCCCGTGGGGCCGTCCGGACCGAAGCCGGCGACGACCGCGTACCCGCCCGGCAGATCGGTCCGGGTGCGGCGGGCGCCGGTGGCGACGTGGCGGGCCAATGCGTCGGCGAGGGCGGGGGAGAGGGGCTGCGAGGGCGGCATGGCGGTCCTTTGGGTGATCAGGGGTTCAGGGACGGGCGGCGAGTGCGGCGGGACGGCTGGGGAACGGCCCGAGTTCGGTGTCGCGACTCGGGGTGTTCGGCGCCAGCCACCACTGGCGGGTGCCCCGGTTGACGGCGCGATAGGTTCCCCACCACCGCGGGTGCGGCCAGCCACGCCGCGCGCTTGGCGGCCCACTCCTCGGTGCCCACCAGGTCGGCGATCTGGCGCAGCAGCAGCTTGCGCCGCACGTGCGCGAAGCCGAAGCCGTGCCCCGCCTGCGCCCACTCCTGGAATCCGGCGGCGGCGATGTGATCGGTGTAGGCCTCCGCGCGCCAGAACTGGTGCCGGGTGGCGCCGCGGTAGGTGTGCTTCACCACCAGGACCACGCCGTCGACCTCGGTGAACTCGCGGCCCCAGTCGGCCGCCTCCGTCGCGCCGGTGACGGGGTCGGTCCGGCTGAGGTGAATGTTCGTCTGCTGCACGTGGGCCCCTCGTTGCTGGCGGATGGTGGGCCGGGGCCGCCCGGAGGTGGCCCCGGCAGGTGTCAGGCGGTGCGGCTGCGGAGCCCCGACACCACGGTGATCAGCGCGTCCAGGTCCGCGCGCAGGCGGGCGCGGCCGTCGCCGGTCTCGCCGAAGTCGGAGGACTGGAACACGTCCTGGCCGTCGTCGTCGTAGGACTGGTAGAGAACCGCCCACAGGCCGTGGAAGTCCTTCTCGCCGTATCGCATCGACGAGTTGTTGTCGGTGACCCGAATCTCGGGGATGTCGTTGACGCCGGGGTGGGCCAGATTCTCAAGCTCGACGATCACCGCCTGGTAGTCGATGCTGGGCTGCCCGTCGACTCGGTATGGGATCGCGGCCCCGTCGAAGGCGGCTCGGACAATCGTGAAGACTGTTGGGCCCGGCGGCCTGGTCAGATGCTGGCTCGGAGGGGGCGTGGGCATGGATCTCCTTCTGGTCGGATCGAGCGGCCGGGTCGGGCGCCAACCCGAACCGACAAGAAGAAGCATACCACAATTGAATGACGAAGGGTTGCCTGCCTGCCCTGCCGCACCGGCCTGGCGGCTGCCAGGCCGGCACCTGCAGCCTGCCGCCGGCCCGGCGGCTGCTCGCGGGCGGGGACGGTATCGGGGCAACCCCGATACCGTCCCCGCCGGGACGCCGCTGCGCCTACGACGGATCGCGGCGAACGAACCCTTCGTCCTCGGGCCAGGCCACCGCGACGCCGCGCTCGTTGAACCACGCGATCCGCCACTCCTGCGGGCGCGACGGCAGCAGGGCGACCATGCGGGGCGCGCTCTCGAAAAGCCTTTCGAGGTCCAGCAGTTCGCCCAGGCTCAGGTACATCTCCGTGTCAGCCATGCTCGGCGCGGCGACGACGAGTTCGCGGTTCACCTCGTCGAACAGGTCGACCTCCAGCGGGGCCAGGTTCTCCGGCAGCGTGATGTGCCACCCCGTGAAGCCCGGGCACGGGGTGCGGCTGCGTGCCTGGTGCTCCGCGTAGGCGCGCAGAAGCGACGCGGCTACCTGCTCGCGCTCGTCCAGCCCCAGACGCGCGGTCATCGCGGGAACGCTCAGCCGCGTGATCCGGGTGACCGGGCCGCGCGTGGCGGGCAGGCCGGTCGGCGCTGTGCCGACGGGCAGCAGTCGGAAGACCAGCGCGAGGCGGCCGCTGCCGGAGCGCAGCGTGGGGGCCTCCTCGATCCGCGTGCGGACCCAGGGCAGGGCCTCGTCCACCGCGAACTCGCCGACGTAGCGCACCTGCTGCGCCTCGGGGACGAACAGGTGCAGCGTCCGTCCCTCCTCCCGGTGGTTCAGGATGGAGCTGTTCCCGCGGACCATTCGCTGGTCCGTGCCGTTGTCGCCGCCCTCGCCCAGCACCTGTACGTGGGTGCCGGTCCACCCCTCGTACCGGCGGCCGGGGCTCTCGTGGTTGAGGAAGATCATCACGAAGCCTTGTCGGGAAGGGCTGATGCGCCCGCGCGTACGCCCCCCGAACCGCCTGTGCACGGCTTCGCGCGACAGCACGGTTCCCCGGCGGAGGTTCCACGTCATGAGAGCCCCCCGGCGGCCAGGGCCGACGCCGGGCCGGGGGCCGGGTGGTCCCCTCGGGCGCAGCAGGCGAGTTGCAGGGGCTGCGTCGGGGCGGCCGTGTCGATCAGGGCGCGTTGCAGGGCCACGGAGTCCGCGAGGGCCTCCAGCGCGGTGGCGATCCTGCGGACGCCCTCCGTGCGGTCCCAGGGCCCCAGTCCGGCACCGACCCGCCAGCCGACTTCGCCCGCGAGCCGATCGGCCTGCAGCCTGCCGTCCGCCTCCGGGTCGCCCTCGGCCCGCAGGGAGATCCCGAACACCACGATCAGGCCGTGGTAGTGGCCACCGAAGAAATTGGGATCGCGGCGGGCGACGAGTTCCAGGACCGAGACGTACAGCGGCGGCAGGCCGTGTTCGTCCCGGTCGATCCTGATTCGGCGCAGGGGCATGGTTCCTCCATGGAGATGGGCGGATCGAGTGGACGGGCGGGGCGCCAACCCTCGCCAACAAAAAGAACTATACCACAATTGAAGTTCGATTTGTGCGGTGGGTTGGCGCCGGACCCGGCGCCAACCCACCGCCCGCGGTGCCTGTCACCGGTGCCCGAGCCACCTCGCCGTCTCCGCCGCGGCCCTGGCCTCCACTTCCACCAGGGTGGCGGCGGCGACTTCCCAGTCGATGCCGTACCGCGCGAACTCCCGCTCCTGCTCGCGCAGGCCGGCGGCGGCCGCGGCGACCTCGGCCCGCCTGCGCCGCACGGCCTTCAGCTCGACGGCCGCCTGCCAGCGCAGCACCTCCTCGCGCAGCGGCCCGAGGTCGGCCCGCAGCGCCGGGTCGGCGAGCAGCGCGACGACCAGCGGCTCCAGGGTGGCCAGCGCCGTGCGGGCGGAGGCGCTGTCGGCCTTGTCGCTCGGGTGCACCGCCAGACTCAGCCGCTCCCAGCCGGCCGGGGTCTCCCGGTGGGTGAACGTGAGCTCCAGCGGTATCCGGAAGGTCAGCCGGACGCGGGTGTGCACGGTGAGGTGGTCGAGCTGCTCCCGGTGGGCGGGAAGCGCGAGTTCTGCCTGCGCCTTCTTCCAGGGCAGCGTGCGGTGAAGGGTGGGGAACAACGGGGTCTCCAAGGGGTGGGCAGGTGCGTGGGCAGTGCCGGCCGGCGCGGTCGGCGGCGCCGGGGGGGGGGGGGGGGCGGGCGCCCCCCCCCCCCCCCCCCCGGGGGGGCGCCGGGGGCCG
>NZ_JBIVPU010000013.1:0-196116 GCF_044754805.1 Kitasatospora sp. NPDC092948
CGAATGAGCAACCAGATCGTCAGGGCGCTGGAGCACGGCGCGCAGAAGCTCGGCAAGACGCTCGCGGAGGACGCCGGCAAGGCGCTCAAGAACCTCTACCGGCATGCGGGCGACAACCTGAAGAAGGTCGCCAGGAACACCCGGGAGATCGAGGCCAAGCACGCCAAGGACCTGGAGAAGATCTTCAAGGGCGACGGCAAGGGCGTCCCGCACCCGCGTGCGGGCGGCGGCGCTGGACGGTCGGGCCGGGGCGGCGGCTCGCATCCGAAGCGCCGCGGCCGCGACCAGGTGAAGAGCCCCCGCACCGAGGGCCGCGACCACGGCTCCCGCACCTGCCCGGGCGAGCCCGTCGACATCGCCACCGGGCGGATGTTCATCGACCAGACCGACGCCTCCCTGCCCGGCTCCCTCCCACTCGACTTCACCCGCAGCTTCGAGTCCGGCCTGCTGACGGGCCGATGGATGGGCCCCAAGTGGATCTGCACCTTCGACGAACGCCTGGAGATCGACGAGCAGGGCGTCGTCCACATCCGCGCCGACCGCATCACCCAGGCCTACCCCCACCCCGAACCCGGCGACCCGGTCCACGCCTCCGCCGGCTCACGCCACGAACTCGACCTCGTCGACGGCCACTTCACCGTCACCGACCCCGCCACCCGACTGGTGCACACCTTCACCCCCACCCCCGACGGCGACGAGGCCCTGCTCACCGAGGTCCGCGACCGCCACGGCCGCCACTACACCCTCGCCTACGACGAGGACGGCATCCCCCTCTCGATCACCCACTCCGCCGGCTACCGACTCCTCGTCACCGTCGACAACGACCGCATCACCGCCCTGCGCCTGGCGGGCGCCACCGACACCGGCGGCGACGCCCTCCTCACCCGCTACGGCTACACCGACGGCCACCTCACCGCCGTCTACAACTCCAGCGGCAAGCCGATGCGGTTCACCAACGACGCCGCCGGCCGCCTCACCTCCTGGACCGACCGCAACGACTCCCAGTACCGCTACACCTACGACGCCCACGACCGCGTCACCGACGAAGGCGGCACCACCGGCGCCCTGCGCTTCGCCTTCACCTACGGCGACCCCGACCCCGCCACCGGCCTGCGCACCCACACCGAGACCAACGCCCTCGGCCACACCACCACCTACCTGATCAACGACCACGCCCAGGTCACCGCCGTCACCGACCCCCTCGGCCACACCACCACGTACGAACGCGACGACTACGACCGCCTCCTCACCGAGACCGACCCCCTCGGCCGCACCACCCGCTACGCGTACGACGGCGTCGGCGACCTCATACGCGTCACCCGCCCCGATGGCGCGCAGGCCACAGCGGAGTACACCGGAAGTCTGAGCCTCCCAGTGATCGTGACTGAGCCGGGCGGGGCGACGTGGCGACACACCTACGACGAGGCCGGTCTGCGTACGTCGCTGGTCGATCCGCTAGGAGCGGTCACGGCCTACGGCTACGACGAGTCGGGCCATCTCGCCTCGGTCACCGATGCGTTGGGCCACACCACGTCGGTGCGGTGCGACCGCGCCGGGCTTCCGGTGGAGGTCACCGACCCGATGGGTGCCACCACCCGATTCGACCGCGACGCGTTCGGCAGGATCTCGGTCATCACCGAGGACCTCGGCACCCGCACGCGGCTGACCTGGACGACGGAAGGCCACCTCGCCACCCGCACCGCGCCGGACGACAGTACCGAGTCCTGGAGCTACGACGGCGAGGGAAACCTTCTGACCCACATCGACGCGCTCGGCCAGGTCAGCACGTTCGACTACACCCACTTCGAGAACCTCGCGACCCGCACAGACCCCGACGGCGCGCGGATCCGGTTCGACTACGACGCCAACATGCAGTTGGTCTCGGTCACCAATGCCCTCGACCAGATATGGACCTACACCTACGACCCGGCCGGCCGACTGATCGGCGAGACGGACTTCCACGGCCGCACCCGGCGCTACGAGTTGGACGACGCCGGCCAGGTGGCCTCGATCACCGACGCTTCGGGCCGCACCATCCGCTACTCCTACGACCTTCTCGGCCGCCTCACCGCCAAGGCCGCGGGCGACCGGGCCACCACGTTCGGATATGACGCCGGCGGGCACCTGATCCGTGCGACCAACGCCTACGCGGACGTGGTCCGGAGCGTCGACGTGGCCGGCAACCTCCTGGCCGAGACCGTCAACGGGCGGACCCTCAGCCACCTGCGAGACCCCATCGGCCGCCGGCAACGCCGCATCACCCCTGCCGGCCACGTCAGTGACTGGTCGTACGACGCCACAGGCCGGCCGAGTGCCGTCACGACGACCGGCGGGCGGATCGCGTTCGGCTACGACGAGGCCGGCCGGGAGCAGCAGCGCACCATCGGCGACCAGGTGACCCTCACGAGCCAGTGGGACCCGCTGCACCGCCTGACCGCACAGACACTGCGCCGGACCGGGCCCGCCGAGCCGGAGGTTCTCCAGCACCGGGCCTACGCCTACCGCGCCGACGGCAACCTCACCGGCATCGACGACCTGCTGAACGGACACCGGACCTTCGACCTGGACCCCGCAGGCCGCGTCGCCGGCGTTCGCGCCGATGGCTGGACCGAGCGCTACGCCTACGATCCGGCCGGCAACCTCACCGCCGCCGAATGGCCCGCCACGCCCGCCGGCGAAGCCGCCCTCGGGGCCCGAACCTACCAAGGCGCCCAGCTCGCCGCGGCCGGACGGGTCCGCTACGAGTACGACACAGACGGGCATTTGACGCTTCGGCAGGTGACCCGACTGTCCCGCAAGCCCGACACCTGGCATTACACCTGGGACGCGGAGGACCGCCTCGTCGCGGTCACCACCCCCGACGGCACCCGCTGGCGCTACCTCTACGACCCCTTCGGACGTCGCATCGCGAAGAACCGCCTCGGTGCGGACGGTGTCACGGTCGAAGAGCGTACCGACTTCACTTGGGACGGCCTCATCCTGGCCGAACAGACCACGCACGCCACGTACTTGCCGGGCCCGCACACGCTCTCCTGGGACCACCTGGGACTCGACCCGCTCGCCCAGACCGAGTCCATCAAGACCGGGCCGGCCACGGATTCCGAACAGGCGCGGACCGACCGCCGGTTCTTCGCCATCGTCACCGACCTGATCGGCACGCCGAACGAACTCGTCGACGCGGTGACCGGCACCATCGCGTGGCGCACCACCCCGACGCTCTGGGGGAACACCACCTGGCCGGCCGACAGCACCACGTACACCCCGTTGCGCTTCCCCGGCCAGTACTTCGACCCCGAGACCAGGCTGCACTACAACCTCAACCGCTACTACGACCCGGAGACCGCCCGCTACACCAGCCCCGACCCGCTGGGCCTGGCCCCGTCGCCCAACCCCGAGTCGTACGTCCGCAACCCGCACACCTGGTCGGACCCGTACGGCCTGTCGCCGCACGGGAAGAAGAAGGACAAGCCGCACGTGTCCGCGATGGCGCCCGACTGGGCGACGAAGGGCGCCCACATTCACATCGGCCAGGACGAGGTCCGGGTGTGGGCCGAGAAGACGACGAAGAAGCTGAAGAACGGCGATGACGAGGTGTCGTTCGAGTTCAAGTCCGAAGGGATTCGCCTCAGCCACGGCATGGCCTCGCAGCGCAGCGTGGACACGGCGGCCGACCTGGTACATTCCGACCCGAAGCTCCGGGCCGACCTCATCGCGAAGGCCAAGTCCGCCCAGGACCATATGCGAAACGGCGGCAACTGGGGCAACAAGCAGAACCGTGCGGACGAGATGCAACATCTGATCGAGTACTTGGAGACACTGTCGTGAACGGTGCTGCATTCATCGCCTCTGTCATCGCCACCGGCCGACTCCACGGCATCGGCATCGGCTCCCCGATCGCCGACGTCGACCGGGCGTTCCGGAGCCGGTGGATCGACGACGTGGACGAGCCGAACCTGTCCTTGCGGCGGGACTACGGCCTGGTCGAGCTGTACTTCAACGGGCCCGAGTGGGTCGTGGTTGGCGGCTCCGTCGAACTCCACCGCCTTGCCACCGTGGACGGGCTGGCCGAGGAGTGGCAGAAGAGCGAGGGAGTCGAGTTCTCCGAATACCTCGCATGGAGCGAGGTGGAGACCGCGCTCGCCCATCTCCCCGACGCCCCCGCTCTGACGGTGGACCACCGCCAGAGCGGCTACGTCGAGTACCGGGCGCAAGACCTGAGAGTCTCGGCGCTGGTCGTCGACAGCCACGAGGAGCGCGACGACTGGCCGGGGCACGGCGATGTGTTCAGCGTCGCGTTGGGTTAGGCAGTGTCCTGTGGATCACTGCGTGAGGTAATTGGCCCATGAGCTACTTCATGTACGACGTCATGGGCGGGACGGTCGATGAGCCTGATCCGAAGGCGATGAGGCGGGTGCTGGATGGCCTGGCGAACGCCGACGACGAGCATCCCGACGTGTCGCTGTCGCATGAGAGCGGGTGGCGCCTCAGTGCTTTCCGCAGTGGTCTGCTGATCTGGGAGAACACCGAGGACAGCTCGGTGGCTCCCGTGGAAATGCGCGAGGTCACCCGCGAGGAGATCCTCCGACTCTTCCGGCTGCTGGCGGCGGGTGACATCGCATCGGTTGAGGCACTTCCCTGGCAGCGATGACCGGCCGTCCCGTTGGGCCCGTGCCCACAGGAAGATCGCAGCGACGTGAAGTGCCGCGAGGTAGTGAACGGCGAGTCTGTCCGTCCGCATCGCGATCCCGCGCCACTGCTTGAGCCGGTTGACGCACCGCTCGACGGTGTTGCGGTGCCTATATGCCCGGCGGTCGAAACCGCGTGGGCGTCCGCCCCGCGAGCCGCGCCGCTTGCGGTTGGCGATCTGAGCGGCGGGTTCCGGGATCACCGCCGTGATGCCGCGACGACGCAGGTAGGTCCGGATGGCGCGGGATGAGTAGGCACGGTCCGCACTCACGCTGTCCGGCTCGGTCCTGGGTCTTCCGCTGCCGATCCTGGGTACGCGGATGCCAGCCATGACTGCCTCGAAGAACAGGGAGTCGTGCCGGTGTCCGGCCGCGACCATCAGGAACAGCGGACGGCACCGGCCGTCGGCTGCCAGGTGGACCTTGGTGGTCAGCCCTCCTCGGGACCGGCCGAGGGCGTGGTCGGCGGGTTCTCCTGCGGGTGCCCCTTTCTCGGGCGCCGGCAGCGTGCTGGTGGGCGCGGACGGTGGTGGAGTCCACGCTCACCAGCCAGTCGATGTCTCCGGCGGCGTCGGCCTGGGCCTGGAGCTCGGTCAGGACTTGTTGCCAGGTGCCGTCCTTCGCCCACCGCCGGAACCGGTTGAAGACCTGCCACGGACCGAACCGCTCGGGCAGGTCCCGCCATGCGTTGTTGCACCGGTACCGGAGACAACCAGCGGTATCCCGAGGCAACCGCCGACGCCTTCTGCCGGCGACCGTATCGCGGCGCACTGGAGCCTGACGAAACGTCAGATCACTTTCGGTGAAGGAGTCGTCGAGCATGCCCCAGACCGCAGGCATCCTGCCGCCGATGCCGCCCACCGTGACGCCGGCGTTCGGCCAGGGCGACACCCTGTGCGACATGTCACCGCCCGTCGACGGTCGGCTGACCGGCACCTACACCTTCCGTGGCCGACGCATCGAGGTGCGCACCCCTGCCGACGGTGAGGTGTTCTTCCCGACCGACGCGGGCCTGTCGCTTCTGGAGGCGCTCCGGCAGGACGGCCGCGTCGACATCAGGGGCAAAAGGGTCCTCGACATCGGCAGTGGCTCGGGCATCGCACGGGTGGTGCAGCAGCGAAGCCGTCGGCCCCAAATCTGTCACCTACGCGAAGAGCCTCCCCCGCCTACTGACGGATCGTCAGGAAAATCAGCAAAAGGGCAGCATCCATCCACCCACAGCGTGCAGGACCCACCCACAGGCGAGAATCGGCACGGTCTCCGGGACTGCTGTCGAGAGCTCGGCCCGCGACACGCTCGCTGGCGTCCCGCCCAGACTCGAAGGCGGTCGCGAGCCACCTCGCAAGAGCTGATCGCCACGACCGCCGAGTGTGGCATACGTACAGGTCAGTCGCGGTTTCCACGCGCCTTGAGGGGCACGTTCGGAAGCTCCGGAGCGGCCAGCCGGTCGCCCGCATAGCCCCGCACCTCGCCGAAGCGGACGCCCTGCTCCCAGTCGTTCCGCGCTTGCACGATCTCCTCGCCGGTGCGGCCGATGAAGTTCCACCACATGACCAGGCGTTCGTCGAAGGGCGCGCCGCCGAGCAGCAGGACGGCGGCGTCGGTGCGGGCCCGCAGGGGGAGTTCGCGGCGGCCGCAGCCGAGGTAGAGGATCGAGCCCGGTTCGACCGGGACGCCGTCGATCTCGACGCTGCCGGACATGGCGAGCGCCGCGTACTCGAATCCCTCCTCGACCGGGAGGCGGTGGGCAGCGTCGGCGCGCAGCGTCAGGTCGGCGCCGGTGAGCGGCGTGTAGGTGGTGCCGGGGGAGGTCGCGCCGTCGAGGGTGCCGAGGATCATGTGTGCCGTGAGGCCGTCCGCGGTGACGACCGGCAGCTCGGGGTGGTGCTCGAAGGCGGGCGCGGTGTGCCGGTGGGCATCGGGCAGGGCCACCCAGAGCTGGGCGCCGTGCAGCAGCCGGGCGTGCTCGCGCGGCGACTCCTCGGAGTGCGAGATGGCCCGCCCGGACGTCATCAGCCCCAGCTCGCGGGGGCGGACGGTCTGCAGACTGCCCAGGCTGTCGCGGTGCAGGACGCTGCCCTCGTGCAGCCAGCTGACGGTCTGCAGCCCCATGTGCGGGTGCGGCGGCACCTGCATGCCGGGCTCGTCCGCGATGTCGTCCGGACCGTAGTGGTCGACGAAGCACCAGGCGCCGACCATCCGCCGCCCGAGGTTCGGCAGCAGTCGCCGCACCACGGTCGACTCCCCCAGCGGAACATGACGACCGGTCAGCAGCTCCTTGACCGGCCCGGTCGCGGCCTGCCGCCCGCACGCCGCCGGGGCGGGCTTGAGATCGAGGTTGCTCATGGCGGCCAGTATCGGCCGCCACCCCGCTCCGCCCCGCGACGACAGGCCGTCCGGTTCGCTCGACGCACCCCGAGCAGCGCCACCGCGTCCGACATGACCCGCCGTCAGAACCCGCCGGCGCGCAGGCCGCGCGGAAAGCAGTGCCGGTGAGGGTGCGAGCGGCACCAGTGAGGCGGCGGGCAGCGGGGCAGAACGGGCCCTTGCGGTACCCCGAGGTCGACGAACGCCGCCACGTCACTGCCGTGCCCGTGCAGCGCCAGACAGACCGGCGGGTCGTGCCGGTCCGCACCGGGCGGGTCCATGACGGCCACACTCACATCGCACCCGCGGGGCCCGGGAGTGCTCGGTCCCGGTCCGCACCGCCCCGGCCGGGAACCCGGGCCCCGCCACCCGTCCCGATCGGAGGCCGTCATCTGCACCGGGCCTTGAGGAGCACCGAGCCGAGCAGGTCGTCCACCTCGCCGACGGCGTCAGCGAAGCGATTTCGCCTCGCCCGCGGTTCCGGGCCGCGTTGCGGTGACATTCCCCGTCCACCAGTCCGGGTTGTCGGTGGGCGTCCAGGCCATGGTGACCGGCCGTTGGAACGTGTCCTCGATCCAGCGGCGCATGGCCTCCTGAGCGGACTCGGGTGCGCTCTCGTGCGGTTCGTCGGGGAGCCCGCCGTCCAGGACACCGCGGGGATCGACGAGGTGGACCGCGTAGCGCCACTTGAGCGGGGTCCTGAACAGCACGACCGTGGCGGGCTGGCCAAGTCGGCTGCGCCAGTCCCGTCTGGACCTGGACATCAGGTACCTGCCTCCGACGCGTCGAGCTCGATCCTCACCTGGTGGTTGTGGCCGGCGTGGCAGACGACTCGGCCGCTGACGCGGGTTCCGATCGACGGAAGCACTGCGCCCGGGGGCATCGCCGTGATCTCGGCCAGGCCGATCGCGTCCGGAACGTTGTCGATGGCCATGAAGACGCCGAAGGGCCGGCGGCCGACGACCTCGCCGGTCACCGGGCTTCCGACGGGCAAGGCCCGGCAGGTCGCGGGCCAGGCTGCCCGGTACCGGGCTCCGGCCTCGACGCCGTTGTCCGGCCACGAGTATTCGTTCACGCGCCGATCATGGCATGCGCCGGTTTCGGCCCGAACGGGTCCGTCCGGCGCGGGCCGGACGAGGCTCGCATCGGGCCGCCCACTGCCTGCCGGCAGCTGCCGGTGATGCGACGGCACAGGTCGCAGAGTGCCCGAGCGCGACGGCGGGCTCGGTTCGGAGCCGCTCGTTGCACGGTGTCCTGGTTGAGCTTCCGGTCGACGCCCCGCAACGCGCACACGACGGCGTCGTGGGACTCGGTGGTGATGCGGTCCCGGTCGGGCAAGCAGGGCCGGCCCGGGGCAGGCCGTCCAGCGGCGGGGCCCGCCTCCCGGACGGACCGGGCCGACCAGCCGTCGCCATCGCCATCGCCGTCCCGGGGAGGAACGTGGAGGACCCGTTGACCGAGCCACCAGGTCGCGGACGGTCGCCCCGGGCGCTGACGCACGGTGGCGGAATCAGGTCGTCGGGGGGCCGACGGGGCTGAGGACCCCGGCCGGAAGGCCCTGAGCCGACGCAGCCCCGACGCCCGTTCGACTGCCGCGACGAGGGCTTCGCCGTCCCGGCCGGCCCTCCGGCCAACCGCCCCGGCCTTCAACCACTGCCCGCCCAACTGGGAGAACAGCACGGGCTGTTGCGGGCCGGCGGGCACCGAAGGAGACTCCACCAGGCCTGTCCGTCGCCACGGTGCCCGGGCGCGCCGCTCGCGGCGGACGGCTTCCGGCCCTACGAACCGCAACCGCACCTCGACCCCGTCCGGACCTGCGCGCTCTCCCAGTTCTCGGCGTACCCGTGAAGGTGCTCGGGCAGGTACGGACGAGCGTGGCCGACGAGCCGTCAGGGGCCGTCTTGACTTGAAGGGCACTTGAATTCCTAGGGTTCCCTTCCAGTTGATCGCCCAACGATGGGGGGAAGACGCTCGTGATCCTCGTGACAGGAGCCACCGGAAACGTCGGACGTGCGCTGCTGAAGGAGCTGAAGGCGTGCGGAGCCGGCCCGATCAGGGGGCTCACCCGTGATGCCGAACGAGCAGCCTTCCCTGATGGCGTCGAGGCCGTCGAGGGTGACTTCGCCGAGGCGGCGTCTCTGGAACCCGCGCTGGAGGGCGTGCGATCGCTGTTCCTCGTGTCACGCCTGGGCCCGGACGCCGACATCCTCGACGCAGCTCGGCGGGCGGGCGTGGAACAGGTCGTGCTCGTCTCGTCCATTACCGTCCAGACCCATCCGCACCTCGGCCCTGCCGCCGAGAACCTCGCTGTCGAACGGCTGCTCCAGGACAGCGGCATGGCCTGGACGATCCTGCGGCCGACCCAGTTCGCGTCGAACGCCCTGATGTGGGCGGCGTCGATCCGCGATCGGGAAACGGTCCGCATTCCGTACCCGGACGCCGGACTGCCCACCATCCACCCCGCGGACATCGCGGCCGTGGCGCGCGTCGCGCTGACCGAGCCCGGCCACCGGGGCCGGACGTACGCGCTCACCGGCCCCGAACGGGTGACGGCCCGTCAGCAGATCGAGTCCATCGCGGCGGCACTCGGACGGGAGGTACCGTTCACCGAGATCGGCCGGGAGGAAGCCCACGCCCGGATGGCCGCGGTCTTCGGCGCCGAAGCCGCGGACGCGGTGCTCGACGTGACGGGCGGAGACGTCAACGAAGCACTGCGACAAGTGCGCGACACGGTCGCACGGGTCACCGGCTCAGCGGCCAGGACCTCCCGGCAGTGGGCAACGGAGAACGTCGAAGCCTTCCGCTGACCTTCCCCACTCGGCCGCCCGGGCCGGTTCGGACGTCCGCCCGCGCGCGCGTGGGCGCACCGGCGCGGGAGTCCGGGCCGGACCGGACCGGATTCCCGCACCGCACTCGTCAGTCCGTTTCGTCGCCGCCGTGGATCGCGCTGTCGCAGGCGATACCGGCAGCCACCAGCGGGAGACCGGCGCGCTGCAGAGTGTGGATGCAGGCGGTGGTGTTCCCCTCGCTGCCGCTCCTACAGCCGTCCGACACGAGGTACTCGTTGGCGTTCGGAGCCTCTTCCATGGCGACTTGGTAGCAGCTATGCGCGTCCGCGTTCGCGGCCGGGGCAAGCACGACGACACCTCCCGCCATGAGCGCGAGGCCACCGGCGACAGCAACGGCACGGTGCAGCAGCTTCACAGTGATCATTCCCTTCCGAGTCGCGCGACGCCGCCCACGAAGGAACCCCTTCGTCCACGAACGCCCTTTGCGGACAGGCATACCAGGGCACCCCGAGGCCACCAGCCAGCCGCGCTCCGACATCGGCGAGCATCACCCGATCGCAAGAACGCCGACTCGCAGCAGCGTGACCGACCCGAACAGTCGGCGGCCGCCCGCCCGGCCTCACGTCGTCATCGCCCGACTGAACCGCCGGCACCGACAAGACCCGCGCCCCGAGCCACCGACGCGGCCACCGATCAGCACCGGCAAGCCCATCCCGCCCCGCCGTCTCCGCGCGGCAACCGGTCAGTGCCGGCAACCCCACCCGGCCGCCGCCGTCGCCGTCGCCGCCTGGGCCCGGAGGGCCCGGACCGCCTCGGCCGGGTCCGCCGCGCCGTACACGGCCGAGCCTGCGACGAAGACGTCCGCGCCGGCCTCCGCGCAGGCCTCGATGGTGGCGGCGGAGACGCCGCCGTCGACCTGGAGCCACAGGTCGAGGCCGTGCTTGTCGATCAGCTGCCGGGTGCGGCGGATCTTGGGAAGCATGATGTCGAGGAAGGCCTGGCCGCCGAAGCCGGGTTCGACGGTCATGATCAGCAGCATGTCGAGCTCGGGGAGCAGGTCCTCGTAGGGCTCGATCGGGGTGGCGGGCTTGAGCGCCATCGAGGCCCGGGCGCCCTTGGCGCGGATCTCGCGGGCGAGCCGGACGGGCGCGGCGGCGGCCTCCACGTGGAAGGTGACCGATCCGGCGCCGGCCTCCACGTACTGGGGGGCCCAGCGGTCGGGCTGTTCGATCATCAGGTGGCAGTCGAGCGGGGTGCTGGTGGCCCGGGCCAGGGATTCGACGATCGGCACGCCCAGCGTGAGGTTGGGGACGAAGTGATTGTCCATCACGTCGACGTGCAGCCAGTCCGCGCCGCGCACCGCTTCTGCCTCCTCGGCGAGACGGGCGAAGTCCGCGGACAGGATGCTGGGGTTGATCTGCGCCATGACCGACTACCTTCGTGCGAGGGGTGGGGCGCCGCCGGGACCGGGCACCTCGTCACATCATCCCGTGCCTGGTCGCCGACTCCTGCACGCCCCGACCCCGGGTGATCGTCATCACACTCCGGCCGGGGTTACCGGGCCGCCGTCGAGGCCATCAGCACGTGGACGGGCCCCAACGCCCAAGGGGTCGCCCCGCCCGGCGCATCAACCGTCCAACACATCACCGGTCCGGCCGAGTTGGCCGCACAGCCCGATCGCTCGACCGGCCAGGCCCCCGGGAGGTCACCCGATGTCCGAACCCGTCCAGCCCAACCAGCCCGACCAGCCCGTCCAGCCCGTCGAGTCCGTCGAGTCCGTCGAGTCCGACCACCCCGCCCACCCCGCCCGCGCGCTGTGGCAGCTCTTCGAGCCGGTGTACGCCGTCACGTTCCTTCAGCCGGAGAGCCAGGCAACGTTCGAGGCGGCGGGGCTGGACAACAGCTGGCGCGGCTACTTCGCCGCCCGCTCGGCCCCGTTGGGCGCGGTGGACGCGCCTGCGGTGGTCGCCTCGTTCTTCAGTTTCGCGCCGCGGATGGTCGGGCAGGCGCTGCCGGAGGCGTGGACGCACGCGAGCCCCGAGCAGGTGCTCGCCGCCCGGACGGAGGGTTCGGCGGCGGCACTGGCCCGGCTGCTGGCACCGGTGGAGCCCGAGCGGGTCGAGGCGGCGACGACGGCGCTGGAGGCGGCGGTGGCGCGACTGGACTGCGCCGGCCGGGTGCTGGCCGCCGCCAACGTCGCGCACCTCCGGCCGTCGGACGTCCACGGGCGGCTGTGGCAGGCCGCGAACGTCCTGCGCGAGCACCGCGGGGACGGCCATGTGGCCGCCCTGGTCGCGGCCGGGCTGGACGGCTCGGAGGCGCCGGTGCTGCACTGCGCGCTGGTCGCCAGGCGCGAGGTGCTCCAGCCGATGCGCGGGTGGACGGACGAGGAGTGGGACGCCGCCACCGCGAGGCTGGTCGAACGCGGCTGGCTGACGGACGGGGGCGCGGCCACCGAACTCGGCCGGACCCGGCACCGCTCCATCGAGGCCGCCACCGACCTGGCGGCCGGCCGGGTGTGGGAGGGGCTCTCGCCCGACGAACTCGACCGTCTCACCGCCGACTTGAGGCCGATCGCGGCGATCTGTCGCGAGCGGATGCCGCTCAACCCGCTCGCCATGCCGCCCGTACCACGGTGACCGCCCGCCCCGAGCCGACCCCTGACCGCCCGGTCGGCCCACCCCCCGGCCGGCCCACCCCCGCGGCCGACCGCGCCGCACCTCACCCCGCCCCACCGAAGCCATAAGTCGACACCCGCACAACCCGGTTGACGCGCCCGCCGACACCCGTCCACCCGCCCCGCCCCCGAACGACCCATCAGGCGCCCACCGCCCCGGTGAACTGCGGCGCAGATGTTCATCCGCCCGAAACATCTTCCCTTCCCGCCACCGATCCGCTCTGGCAGGCTCACGGAACAGTGGGACCCGCTGCTCGACCCTCACCGAAAGGCGTCCGATGACCCAGGTCGTCCACCCCGCACGTGCCCTGTGGTGGCTGTTCGAACCCGTCCACGCGCTCACCTACTTCTCCCCGGAGGCCCGCGCCGCGTACGAGGCGGCGGGGCTGCGCGGCTACTGGCGCGGCTACTTCGGCGGACGGTCGGCCCCGCTGGGCGCGGTGGAGGCCGCGCCGGTGGTCGCCGCGTTCTTCAACTTCGCGCCGCAGATGGTGGAGCGGGCGCTGCCGGAGATCTGGAGCCGGGCCACGCCCGAGCAGGCCCTGCAGGCCCGGGTGGAGGGGGCGACCGGCGCGCTCGGGCGGGTCCTCGTGGACGTGAAGCCGGATCTGATCGAGCGTTCGGTGGAGTTGCTGGAGCGCGCCGTCGAGGGTCTGGACTGCGCGGGGCGGGTGCTGGCCGCCGCGAACTCCGTGCTCCCCGCGCAGGACGGGCCGCTGGCCCGGCTGTGGCAGGCGACCACGGTGCTGCGCGAGCACCGCGGCGACGGGCACGTGGCGGCGCTGGTCGCCGAGGGGCTGGACGGCTGCGAGGCGCTGGTGGTGCGCTGCGCGCTGGACACCCGCCGGGAGACCCTGCAACCGCACCGCGGTTGGACGGACGAGGAGTGGGACGAGGCGACGGGCCGACTGATCGAGCGTCAGTGGCTGGCCCCGGACGGCTCGTTGACCACCGAGGGCCGCCGCCGTCACCTCGCCCTGGAGGCCGCCACGGACCTGGCCGCATCCCGGGTCTGGACGCACTTCCACCGCACCGAACTCGACGAACTCGCCGACGCGCTCCGCCCGATCTCCACCGCGTGTCGCGCCGATCTGCCCCCCACCACCCCGATCGGCCTGCCGAACGCCTCCTGACCACCCTCCATCCCTCCCCCGCCCCCGCCCCTCCCCGGCCCCGGCTCAGTACGGCGGCGGCCCGAGCAGGACGCCGCGGCCGGCGTAGAACCGGTCGAGGTCGGGCCAGGGGACGCGGGCGGCGCGCTGGGAGCCGTCGGGGAAGCCGGACGGGTTGTGGATGTACAGCGCGTCGTCGTCCGCCCCGACGGCCAGCACCAAGTGGCCGCCGGGCCGGGGGACTTCGGGGGCGAGGGTCCGGATCGAGGGGTGGACGGAGATCATCGGCAGGACGCCCCGGGCGAGTTCGTCCGCCAGCCGGGGCACGGGCAGCGGGCTGACCGCCTGCGCGTCCAGGCCCCAGCGGGCGCGGACGTAGGACGCGAAGGGCGAGTGGATCAGTCCGTCGAGCCGCCCGTCGGGGTGCCGGATGTACGCGCCGGCCAGCTCGCACTCCTCGGCCAGCCGGACGGCCGCCGGGGCGACGCCCCACCAGTGGTCGAGGACCATCCGCAGGCAGGCCATTCCGCACAGCCGCCAGGACCAGTACTCGTACTCGTACTCGTCGGCCGCGCCCGACCGCTCCCACAGCGGATCGTCGGCGGCCCGCAGCGTGCCGTCCAGAATGTCGGGCACGAGTTCGGACGACTCCCACTGGGAGTAGTAGGGCACCGCGTGGCTGATCGGCTTCACCCGGTCATCCTGACGTACTTTCATCCCGATCCGGTGCACCCTCGCCCGCGACACCGCCGAACACCCTCCCACCTGCGGCAACACCCTCCCCACGCAAACTTGAACGCGTTCAACTTCTCTGGCAGGGTGAGCCTGTCACCACCGGGAGGGGAACGAACCATGCGCGGCCATTACCTTCGGGCGGCGTCCCTCGCCGTCGCCGCCCTGCTACTGACCGGCTGCGCGGGCGCCTACCAGTACTACCAAGGCACTGGGGTGCACGACGTCACCGCCGCCGAGGCCGTCGGCAGCTGGGACGGCGAACAGCAGGCCCACCTGACGCTCCACCAGGACGGCACCGCCACCGCCGAACACCTGGACGGCCGGGAGTGGGACTACGACCGGGGCCTGCGGTTCTCCGGCACCGGACGCTGGGAGCTCACCGACAACGACGGCGGCCAGCAGCTCGTTGTCGACCTCTCCACCATCACCGGCATCGAGACCCGCGCCGACGCCGAGCACCCCGAACCGGCCCCCTCGATCCCCTCGACCCCAGCGGCCACCTCGGCCACCTCGACCGCCTCGATCGCCCTGGTGCCCACCAGGTACCGCTGGCACTACTACGTCCAGCGCGACAAGCAGCACCAGAATCTGGCCCTGTTCGTCTTCGTCGGCGACCCGGACGTCGGCGACCACTACTGGCTCACCCGCACCCCGGCCGAGCCCTCCGCCTCCGCGCAACTCCCCGCCGTGCAATGATCGTTGCTCCCCGGCGGCCCCAGCGACCCCAGCGGCCCTCGGTGGCCCCTCAGTGGACGGAGCGCGCCGTGAGCAAGGAACCCCAGGTCGAGATCCGCGGTGCCGCCCCGGAAGGCGCCGCGACCGGCCCCGTCGTCAGCCTGTGGAACGCGGGCCTCACCACCGTCCCGGACCACGTGTGGCAGCGCACCGACGCCGAGGTGCTGATCCTCGCCGACAACGCACTGACCGAACTCCCGGACACGATCGGCGACTTCACCGCACTGCGCACCCTCGACCTGGGGCACAACGCGCTCACCGCCGTCCCCGAACGGCTCGGCGACCTCACCGGACTTCACGGGTTCCTCTACCTGCACGACAACCGGCTCACCCGGCTGCCGGCCGGCCTCGGCCGCCTGCACCGCCTGCGCTACCTGAACATCGGCGACAACCCGATCACCGAACTCCCGGACACCATCGGCGAATTGTCCGCGCTCCAGGAACTCCGCGCGCAGCGCTGCCGATTGACGAGCCTGCCGGACACCATCGGCGCCCTGGCCCGGCTGCGCGAGCTGCGCCTGGAGGGCAACTCCCTCACCGCGCTGCCGGATTCGTTCGGCACACTGCGCGAGCTGCGCTGCCTGGAGCTGCGCGACAACGCCCTGACGACAATCCCCAGCACCCTCGCCGCGCTGCCACTGCTGCGTGAACTCGACCTGCGCGCCAACCCGTTGGAGTCATTCCCGGGCTGGCTGGCCGAGCTGCCCGCACTGGAGAAGCTCGACCTGCGGTGGACGCCGTCCGCGCCGGACCCGCAACTGGTGGAGCTGCTGGAACGACGCGGCTGCACGGTCTGGTACTGACCGCCGTGGCGGCCCCCGGAGGCGCAACTTCCCCGGGGGCACGGGAGTCACCAGGCGTAGTGCTCCGGGGCGGTGCGGTGGCCGGGGAAGATCTCGTCCAGCCGCTCCAGCGTCTTGGCGTCCAGCTCGACGTCCAACGAGCGGACGGCGGCAGCCAGTTGCTCCTCGGTGCGGGGGCCGACGATCGGCGCGGTGACGGCGGGGCGGGTGCGCAGCCAGGCGAGCGCGACATCGCCGGGCTCGTGGCCGAGCTCGTCGCACAGGTCCTCGTACGCCTGGATCTGCTCGCGCTTCTCGTTCAGGGTGTCGACGGCCCGGCCCTGGGTGCGGCGCACGCCCTCGCGCTCCTTGCGGAGCACACCGCCGAGCAGGCCGCCGTGCAGCGGCGACCAGGCGATCAGGCCGAGGCCGTAGTGCTGGGCGGCGGGGACGACCTCGAGTTCGACGGTGCGTTCGATCAGGTTGTAGAGCGACTGTTCGCTGGTCAGGCCGAGGAAGTGCCGGGCCCGGGCGGTCTCCTGGGCCTGGGCGAGGTGCCAGCCGGCGAAGTTGGACGACCCGACGTAGATGATCTTTCCCTGGAGGGTGAGCACCTCCATCGCCTGCCAGATCTCGTCCCAGGGGGTGTCCCGGTCGATGTGGTGCATCTGGTACAGGTCGATGTGGTCGGTCTGGAGGCGGCGCAGGCTGGCGTCCACGGCGCGGCGGATGTTGAGCGCGGAGAGCCGGCCCTCGTTGGGCCAGTCGCCCATGTCGCCGTAGAGCTTGGTGGCGATCACGGTCTTCTCGCGCCGGCCGCCGCCCTTGGCGAACCAGTTGCCGATGATCGTCTCGGTGAGGCCCTTGTTCTCCCCCCAACCGTAGACATTGGCGGTGTCGAAGAAGTTGATGCCGTGCCCGTGCGCGGCGTCCATGATCCGGTGCGCGTCGGCCTCTTCGGTGTGCACGCCGAAGTTCATGGTGCCCAGACACAGCGGGGACACGGACAGGCCGGTGCGGCCGAGGTGGGTGTACTCCATGAAACCCAACCCTCCGCCGCACCGGCCCCGTTGTCCAGCACGCAACGCCCGCAGCCACTGTGACGCGGCGTCAGCGGTCGGCGCTTCACCGCCCGGCGCGTCACCGCCCGACGCGTCAGCGGCCAGCGCGTCACCGCCCGACGCGTCAGCGGCCAGCGCGTCACCGCCCGACGCGTCAGCGGCCAGTGCGTCAGCGGCCAGCCCTGGCGAAGTCCCGCACCGCGAGCGGCGCCGCGACTGCCAGCACCAGCGCGCACCAGCCGAGCGCGGCGGCCACCGGGTGCTGGGCGGGCCAGGCACCGCCGGACACGAACCGCCCGCCCGCCGGGGAGTGTCACCACCACATGCGTCGACCGACCGGCGAGGCGATCCGACGATGTCGTCCGGCAAGCGACCCGGGCCGATCCGAGCCGGCTGCGCCCGGAGCGCTCCGCCCGCCGACCCCGTCCGGCACACAGCCGGGCGTCGACCGCCCGGGCGGCAGCGGACATTCCGGCCCGCGAGAGCCCGAACGCGGTGACGATACGCCGGATCGCGGCCGAACCCGACGCCGGCACCACCCCAACGGCCCGGACACCACCCACGAACGCGGCCCGCAACGCCTGCCCGCGACCTCGCCGATCTCGCCGATCTCGCCGATCCCGCCGATCCCGCCGACGCCCGACGCCCGACGCCCGACGGAACGTCAATACGACGCCGGACACGCCGCGTACAACCCGCGCTGCTCCTCGCACGGCCCGGAGTCGACCGGCACCGCCGGATCCACCGCCCGCGTGCACCACGTGCACCGCAGCCCCGCCGTCGCCCCCGCCGTCCGCAACCGCCCGACGACGCGCCGCGCCTGCTCGAACGGCTGCTCCCCACCGGGCAACACGGCGGGCACCTCGGCCAGCAGCCGACTCGCCTGCCACAGACTCAGCGTGCAGGCGGCCCCCAACACCTTGAAGACGTCGATCCGCCGCCCACCGACCTCGGCGACCACCACGACGAACTGCGGCTCCTCCGACACCTTGCCCCCAACTCCCCTGCCAGGCCCGTCGGATGAGAGTTGCAGCAAGGCAGTCGAGGGCACAACCAGGGCCGCGAAGAACTGCGCGCAGCAGAATCCTCCCCCGCCCCCGCAAGATCGCGACGCAGGGCGATGGCCTGCACGTGGTCGCGACCCTCCGGACACGACACGACACGACGCGACGTGACGTGCGCGCGCCGCACAGTCCTCCCCCGGCCCCGGCGAGCCGGCCGGCAACACCACAAGCCCCTGGCTGTGCGCCCCCGGCTTCAGGCCCGGAGAGGCCTCAGGCGGTGCGCCGCAGCAGCGCCAGGTACATCGCGTCCGTCCCGTGCAGGTGCGGCCACAGCTGCACGTCCGGCCCGTCGCCCAGTGCGGGCACGCCCGGGAGCAGCGGGCGGGCGTCGATCCATTCGACGTCCTCGCGGCCGCGCAGCACGTCGTCCACCACGGCACGCGTCTCGGCGAGGTGCGGCGAGCACGTCGCGTAGCCGACCACGCCGCCGACTCGCGCCGCGTCCAGCGCGCTGCGGAGCAACTCCCGCTGGAGCGGCCCGAATCCGGCGATGTCCTCGGGGCGGCGGCGCCACCGCGCCTCGGGCCGGCGGCGCAGCGCGCCCAGGCCGGAGCACGGCACGTCGACCAGGACGCGGTCGAACGCGCCCTGCTGCCAGGCGCCTCGGGTGCCGTCGGCGGTGATGACCGCGTACGGCCCGGGGTTGCCGTTCAGTGCGCGGGCGACCAGGCGGGCGCGGTGCGGCTGCTTCTCGGAGGCGACCAGGGCCGCCCCGCGCGCAGCGGCCATCGCGCCGAGCAGCGCGGCCTTGCCGCCGGGGCCGGCGCAGCCGTCGAGCCACAGCCGGTCGGGGCCGTCCACGGGGGCGTTGGCGAGGGCGAGGGCGACCAGCTGGCTGCCTTCGTCCTGGACGCCGGCCCGGTTCTCGCGGACCGCGTCGAGCCCGGCGGGGTCACCGCCCTCGGCGAGCCGCAGCGCGTAGGGGGACCAGCGGCCGTCCTCGGCGTCGGGCAGCGCCTCGCGCAGTTCGGCGACGTCGGAGCGGCCGGGGCGGGCCACCAGCGTCACCTCGGGGCGGGCGTTGTCGGCGTCCAGCAGGCGCTCCATCGCGGCGCGGCCGGCGTCCTCGGGCTGCCAGCGGCCGAGCGCGTCCCACAGCGAGGAGACCACCCAGCGCGGGTGCGAGTGCACGACGGCGAGGTGGTCCTCGGCGTCGTCCTCGTACGGCGGGGCGACCTGGGCGACCCAGCCGTCCAGGTCCTGGGCGCTGATCTTGCGCAGTACGGCGTTGACGAACTTGGCGCGGCCGTCGCCGAGCACCACCCGGGCGAGTTCGACGGTCGCGGAGACCGCGGCGTGGCTGGGGATGCGGGTGGCGAGCAACTGGTGCGCGCCGAGCGAGAGGACGTCCAGCACCGGCGGGTCGACCTCGCGCAGCGGGCGGTCCACGCAGGCGGCGATGATCGCGTCGTAGGTGCCCTGGCCGCGCAGCGTGCCGTAGACCAGCTCGGTGGCGAGCGCGGCGTCGCGGCGCTCCATGCCCTTGCGCTCGGCCTCGCGCAGCAGCGACGGCAGGATCAGGTTGGCGTACGCGTCGCGCTCGTCGACGGCGCGCAGTGCGCGGAACGCGACGATCCGGGCCGGGTCCTTCTTGGGGCGGCGGTGCGGACGGGGGGCGCGCTTGGCGCCGGCGGGGGTGCTCAAAGGGGTGCCTCGTAACAAAGTGCTGCGGATCAGGTCCGACCCGGCCGTAGAACGGGCACGCCGGGTCTCACCGTCAAGTCTAGGGTGAGACCCGGCCGAACCCGGCATCCGCCGCCCCGTGGACGGCGTCAGCCTTCGAAGCGCTCGCCGGACTCGATCCGCGCGCCGCGCGCCCAGTCGGCGGCCGGCATGGCCTTCTTGCCCTGCGGGCGGACCTCGCCGAGCTCCACCTCGTGGCTGCCGGTGCCGACCCGGACGCTGTTCTTGCTGACGGCCAACTCGCCGGGGGCGAGGGCGACTTCACCGGGCAGCAGGCGCACGGGGCCGGTCACCTTGAGCCGCTCGCCGCGGAACGTGGTCCACGCGCCGGGCGCGGGCGCGCAGCCGCGCACCACCCGGTCGACCCGCAGCGCGGGGTGGGTCCACTCGATCCGGGCGTCCTCGACGGTGATCTTCGGCGCCAGCGAGACGCCGTCCACGGGCTGCGGCTCGGGCCGCGCCTGGCCGTCCTCGATCGCGTCCATGGTGCGCACCAGCAGGTCGGCGCCCGCGAACGCCAGCCGGCCGAGCAGGTCGCCGCTGGTGTCGGTGGGCTTGACCGTCTCGGTGAGGACGCCGAACACCGGGCCGTCGTCCAGGCCCTCCTGGATCCGGAAGGTGGACGCGCCGGTGACTTCGTCGCCCGCCATGATCGAGTGCTGGACGGGGGCCGCGCCGCGCCACGCGGGCAGCAGCGAGAAGTGCAGGTTCACCCAGCCGTGCACCGGGATCTCCAGCGCGCCGGGCCGGATCAGCGCGCCGTACGCCACCACCGGGCAGCAGTCGGGGGCGATCTCGGCCAGCCGGGCCATGAACTCCGGCTCGCTCGGGCGGGCCGGCTTGAGCACCTCGATGCCCGCCTCCTCGGCGCGCTGCGCGACCGGGCTGGCCACCAGCTTGCGTCCGCGCCCGGCCGGCGCGTCGGGGCGGGTCACCACGGCGACCACCTCGTGCCGGGAGGCCAGCAGGGCGTCCAGGGCGGGAACGGCGACCTCGGGGGTGCCGGCGAAGACGAGACGCACGGGCATGGGCCTTTCTTGAAGTTCAGCTGATCAGCAGGAAGTCACGCTGGTCAGAACATCGGATTGCCGGAAAATGCTGATCGCTTGATCGGGCCTTCGGTTCATCGACCCCTCCGACAATCCCGCAATCCCGTCGAAACACCGGGCCGCAACGGACGGTTCGGCAGCCCCGGGCACATCAGCGAATGACACCGAACGTGGAATGCGGCGAGATCTTCACCGTCGGCGCCGGAGCACCGCCCCAGTCCGACTCCCGGATCGCCTTCATCGCCGCCTTCCGGGTCTCCCGGTCCAGCCGGTCGATGAAGATGATTCCGTCCAGGTGGTCCGTCTCGTGCTGGATGCACCGCGCCAGCAGCTCGGTGCCCTCCACCGTCACCGGGTCCCCGTACATGTTGAAGCCCTTCGCCACCACGCCGAACGCCCGCTTGGTGTCGAACCGCAGCCCGGGCAGCGACAGGCAGCCCTCGGGGCCGTCCTGCTCCTCCTCGGTCAACGACAGGTCCGGATTGATCAGATGCCCCACCACGCCGTCCACGTTGTACGTGAACACCCGCAACGAGACGCCCAGTTGAGGCGCCGCGAGGCCCGCGCCGGGCGCCCCCAGCATGGTGTCCGTGAGGTCCTTCACCAGCCGGCGCAGCTCCTTGTCGAAGGTCACCACCGGCTTCGCGGTCGACCGCAGCACCGGGTCACCGAAGATCCGGATCGGCTGAACTGCCAAGACTGCGACTCCCTCTGTCACCCGAACGGGACGGAAACAACGACCTACCGCGAAGTCTATGCAATGTCCGTCACCTGTTCGGAGCGGCCACCGACAAATCCCGACTCGCACTCCGGGCGTGACCCAACGACCCGACGTGCGTTGGTCAATGCGAATTGACCGGGACGCGCGAGCGCCCCGAGCACGCGACCCGACCGAGAGGTGGCAACCAGGCCATGGCCGAGCAGATCAACCACGACGCCCGGGCCAGGGCGTCCCTGCACCTGCTGGTGCGGGACATCGAACGGGTCCGACGCCAGGTCGACGCCCTTCGCACGCTCACCGCCCAGCTGGGCAACGTCTACCGCCCCCGCCGTCCCAGCACCTCCGCCGGCTTCGTGGTCTACGGCCGGGCCCCCGCCCCCACCGTCCGCCTCGCCCAGGAGCTGCGCGAAAGCGTCGAGACCCTGGTCGCCGCCGCCGTCGAGTTCGACCGCGCCCTCGGCTTCTCCTGGGACTCCGTCGGCTCCGCGCTCGGCGTCACCAAGCAGGCCGTCCACCGCCGCTACGGCGTCCGCCGCCCCACCACCGAACTCGTCCCCGCCCCCCGCGAAACCGAGACCCCTCCCCCGGCGCCCCCCGCCACCCGCCCCCCGATCCCCCAGGCCCGCCAGGCCAGCCCCCTGATGCCGACCCGCGCCCGCTGAAGCAAGGCCCCGCCAGGGGCGCGGGGAACTGCGCGAGACGGAAGGCACCCACCGGCAAGATCGCGACGCGGGCAAGGACGTGCCGCTGATCGCGACCTTGCGGACCGACGTGCGCCTGTCGCGCAGTTCCCCGCGTCCCTGTTCCCGCGCTCGGCCGCGTCCTTGTTCCCGTACTCGGCTGCGTTGCGCTCCCGCGCTCGGCTGCGTTGCGCCCCCGCAGGCAGTGCGAACCGGCGCGCCGCTGCGCCTCGCGCCCACCTGGCCGTACGGCCGCTTGCGTCCGGTTTGTCCCACCTCCGGTCCGCCCGAAGAATCGATCTCGCACGCCATCCTGCGCCAACGAGAGGGATCGATCCCATGGCCGTGGCCAACACCCCGATGAACCTCACCCGTGCCGCCCACGTCGGCATCTCCGTCTCCGACCTGGACACGTCGATCGCGTTCTACCGCGCCCTGACCGGCCGGGAGCCGATCGTCGCCGACGAGACCATGCACAGCGTCCCGTTCGGCCTGTCCCAGGGCCTGCCGACGGCGAAGCTCCGGTACGCGACCATCAATCTCGACAACGGCCTCGGCATCGACCTGATCGAGTTCGAGGAGCCGATCGGCCTGCGCACCAACGGCGCGGCCAACCGCCCGGGCTCCATGCACCTGTGCTTCCGGGTCGACGACCTCGACGCGGTGTACCGCCGGATGAAGGACGCGGGGTACGGCTTCCTCGGCGACGACTACACCTTCCTGGCCGGCGAGGTCACCCCGGAGGCCGCACTGGGCACCAAGGTCGCGTACTTCAACGACCCGGACGGCACCAACCTGGAGATCATCCAGCCCAAGGGCGGCTTCGCCGGCTGACCCCGACACCGATCCGACGCCGATCCGGCCCGATCCGGCACCGATCCGACGCCGCCCGATCCCGGACACCGGCCGACCCCGTACCGCCACCGCCCGGCGGTCAGCCGATGTCCGTCGGATCCACCCGGATCCGCACCGTCTCCGCCCCCCGCAGCGCCAGCCGCGCGATCTGCGCGGCCTTCAGCGCCGAAGCCAGCGCCGCCCCCTGCCCCGGGGCGACCCGCACCAGCGCCCGTTCCGCCGTCTCCCCCTTCGATCCGCCGTACACGGGCACCGGCCCGAGCACGTCCGCGCCCTCAGGCAGCCGCACCAGCGACAGCAGGTCCTCGACCGCCTGCGCGGGCCCCGTCACCGCGGCCATCCGCGACACCGGCGGGAACCGCAGCTCCTCCCGCTCGTCGAGTTCCATCCCCGCGTGCCCGGCGGGATCCCACCGCACCAGCGCCTGCACGGCTCGCGCCGCCGCCTCCGCGACCACCACCACCGTCCCGCCCTCGCCCGCCGGACGGACCAGCGACGCGGCGGTCAGCCACCGCCGGACCGTCTCCTCGCCGGCCCGCAGGTCGGGGCGGTTCAGCAGCGCCCACCCGTCCAGCAGCAGCGCCGCCGCGTACCCGGGGCCCTCCGCGACCGGCTCCGCACCCGGCGTCGAGATCACCAGCGCGGGGGACGCCGGCACCGACGCCAGGACGGCGTCCCGCCCGGACGTCCGCACGGGCACCCGCGGGAACGCCTTCCCGAGCTCCTCCGCCGTCCGCCGCACGCCCACCACCTGGGCCCGGAGCCGGAACGACCCGCACTCCAGGCAGTGCCAGTCGTGCTCCTCCGTCCCGCACCACGTGCACACCAGCGCCGCGTCCGCCGCAGGGGACTCCAGCGGCCCGCCGCAGGCCCGGCAGCGCACCGGCTCGCGGCAGCGCCCGCACGCCAACCGGGGCGCGTAGCCCCGCCGCGGGACCTGGATCAGCACGGGGCCGCGCGACAGCGCCTCCCGCGCCGTCTCCCAGGCGATCGACGGCAGCCGCGCGGCCTGCGCGGCGGCGTCCCGCGCCTGGTCGTGCTCGGTCACGGTCCGCACCCGGGGCGCGAACTGACGGACCGTCTCCCGGGGGGCGGCCAGCGGTCGGGCCCAGCCGCTGCGCAGCAGCTGCGCGGCCTCGACGGTCGTCGAGACGCCGCCGAGCAGCATCGCCGCGCCCTCCTCGGCGGCCCGCAGCAACGCCACCTCCCGGACGTGCGGATACGGCGCGTTCGGGTCGCTGTGACTGCTGTCGCCGTCCGACCAGACCACCACCAGGCCGAGGTCGCGGACCGGCGCGAACACCGCCGCGCGCGTGCCGATCGCCGCGTGCACCGAGCCCCGGCTGACCGACAGCCAGCGCCGGTAGCGTTCCTGCGGCCCGGCCTCGGCGGCCAGCACCGCGTGCCGGCCCTCGCCGAGCACGCCCCGCAGCGCGGCGTCGACCCGGGCCACCGAACGCCCGTCCGGCAGCACCACCAGCGCACCCCGCCCGGAGGCGAGCGTCGCCGCCACCGCCCGCGCGATCTCGAACGGCCACTCGGGCCCGGGCAGCGCCGTCCACACGGCGCGCGGCGCGTGTCCGCCCGCCAGCGAGGCCAGGAACTCCGGCCCGTGCGCGTACCGCTCCCAGCTGCCCGCCGCCGGCGCACCGGACGGCGGCGGCAGCGGCCGCGGCGAGGGCTCGGACTCGGCCCCCGCGTGCCGCGGCGGGATCGCCAGCTGCAGCACGTCCGCCAACGTCCCCGCGTACCGGTCGGCGACGGCCCGGCACAGCCGCAGCAGCCGCGGGGTCAGCACCACCTCGGGCGACAGCACCCGGGCCAGCGGCGCCAGCGGGCCCGCGTAGTCGGAGGTGTCCCGGCGCTCGACGACGAACCCGTCGTGCAGTGCGCCGCCCTCGCGCCGGCCGTGTGCACCGACCCGCCCCCCGAAACGCACCCGGACCCGGACGCCGGGCCGGGCCTCCTCGGACATCGCCTCGGGCACCGCGTAGTCGAAGTACTGGTCGAGGCTCAGCACGCCCTTGTCCACCAGCACCCGGGCCACCGGCTGCCGCTCCGCCAGGACGACCCCGCGCGCAGCCCGCGGCTTCGCCCGGCGCACCGTCTCCCGGATGAACGCCAACTGCTCCCCGGCCCCGTCCGCGCTGCTCACGCCCCCCAACCTAGCGGACACCGCCGACACAACGACGACGCCGCCCGTCGAGGGGAATCCCCTCGACGGGCGGCGTCACACGCTCGAAAAGCGCTCACGAAGGCACCAGCAAGGCACCAAGAAGCGCTCAGCTGAACGCTCAGCCCGCGACAGCGGCCTTCAGCGCGTCCACGCGGTCGGTGCGCTCCCAGGTGAAGTCCGGCAGCTCACGGCCGAAGTGGCCGTACGCGGCGGTCTGGGCGTAGATCGGGCGCAGCAGGTCCAGGTCGCGGATGATGGCGGCCGGGCGGAGGTCGAAGACCTTGCTGACGGCTTCCTGGATGTTCAGCACCGGAACGGTCTCGGTGCCGAAGGTCTCCACGAACAGGCCCACCGGCTCGGCCTTGCCGATCGCGTACGCGACCTGCACCTCGGCGCGCTTGGCGAGGCCCGCGGCGACGATGTTCTTCGCCACCCAGCGCATCGCGTACGCGGCCGAGCGGTCGACCTTGGACGGGTCCTTGCCGGAGAAGGCGCCGCCACCGTGGCGGGCCATGCCGCCGTAGGTGTCGATGATGATCTTGCGACCGGTGAGGCCGGCGTCGCCCATCGGGCCGCCGATCTCGAACCGACCGGTCGGGTTGACCAGCAGGCGGTAACCCTCGGTGGTCAGCTTGATGCCCTGGTCGGCCAGCGCCTTGAGCTCGGGCTCGACCACGAACTCGCGGATGTCCGGGGTGAGCAGCGACTCCAGGTCGATGTCCGAGGCGTGCTGCGAGGAGACCACCACGGTGTCCAGGCGCACGGCGCGGTCGCCGTCGTACTCGATGGTGACCTGGGTCTTGCCGTCGGGGCGCAGGTACGGGATGGTTCCGTTCTTGCGGACCTCGGTCAGGCGGCGGGAGAGCCGGTGCGCCAGGGTGATCGGCAGCGGCATGAGCTCGGGGGTGTCGTCGCAGGCGTAGCCGAACATCAGGCCCTGGTCGCCGGCGCCCTGCCGGTCCAGCTCGTCCTCGATGTCGCCCTCGACCCGGTGCTCGTGGGCGGTGTCGACGCCCTGCGCGATGTCCGGGGACTGCGCGCCGATCGAGACCGAGACGCCGCAGGAGGCGCCGTCGAAGCCCTTCTTCGACGAGTCGTAGCCGATCTCCAGGATCCGCTCGCGGACCAGCTGGGCGATCGGCGCGTACGCCTTGGTGGTGACCTCACCCGCGATGTGGACCAGACCAGTGGTGATCAGGGTCTCCACGGCGACGCGGGAGGTCGGGTCGTCCTTCAGGAGGGCGTCCAGGATCGTGTCGCTGATCTGGTCAGCGATCTTGTCGGGGTGGCCCTCGGTGACGGACTCCGAGGTGAACAGGCGGCGAGACACAGCGCTCCCTGGGGTTGCAGCGGCTGCTGACTGAATGCGCTCGGAAGTCCCGAGGCATCCGGAAAGACTTGATTCCTGCTGTGGAGTGTAACGGTCGGCTACCGATCGAGGACACTCTCCACCGGCCTCGAACGTGTCCGCGACACGGATCACATCCGGGCGAAACCGGAGGCAACATCCCGAAATATCGGCTCGCCCGTCTCAACTGCCGGTATTTTTCCAGCCATTGGGGTCTTTACTCGGCCGATCGACCGGCCTGATCGGCGAGTCGGGCGGCGACCTGGTCCCAGATCGCGTCGGCCAGCATCTCCTTCGGACCGTCCGCAATGTGGACTTCCGAGCCGTCCGCGCCGAGCAGCACGGCGCTGTTGGTGTCCTGACCGAACGCCTTGCCGTCGCCGACCTCGTTGACCACCAGCAGGTCGCAGCCCTTGCGGGCGAGCTTGGCGCGGCCGTTGGCGAGCACGTCGTCGGTCTCGGCGGCGAAGCCGACCACCACCTGCCCGGCGCGGGCCCGGTCGGCGGAGATCTCGGCCAGCACGTCGGGGTTGCGGACCAGCACGATCGGCGCGGGCTCGACCCCGTCCACCTTCTTGATCTTGCCGGCGGCGTACTCGGCGGGCCGGAAGTCGGCGACCGCGGCGGCCATCACCACCGCGTCGGCCCCGGCGGCGGCCTTCAGCACGGCGTCGCGCAGCTCCAGCGCGGTGCCGACCCGGACCACGTCCACCCCGGCGGGGTCGGGCAGCGCGGTGTTCGCGGCGACCAGGGTGACCCGGGCGCCGCGGGCGGCGGCGGTGGCGGCCAGCGCGTAACCCTGCTTGCCGGACGAGCGGTTGCCGAGGAAGCGCACCGGGTCCAGCGGCTCCCGGGTGCCGCCCGCCGAGACCACCACCTGACGGCCCGTCAGGTCCTGCTCCAGGCCGCCGCGGGCCAGCACCCGCCGGCAGGCGGCGAAGATCTCGCCCGGGTCGGGCAGCCGGCCCTTGCCGGTGTCCACGCCGGTCAGCCGGCCCACGGCGGGCTCGATGACGATCGCGCCCCGGCGGCGCAGCGTGGCCACGTTCTCCTGGGTGGCGGGGTGCTCCCACATCTCGGTGTGCATCGCGGGCGCGAACACCACCGGACAGCGGGCGGTCAGCAGGGTGTTGGTGAGCAGGTCGTCGGCGAGGCCGTGCGCGGCCTTGGCGAGCAGGTCGGCGGTGGCGGGGGCGACCACCACCAGGTCGGCCTGCTGCCCGATCCGCACGTGCGGGACTTCGTGCACCCGCTCCCAGGTCTCGGTGGCGGCGGGCCGCCCGGACAGCGCCGCCCAGGTCGCTTCGCCGACGAAGTGCAGGGCGGCGGCGGTCGGCACCACCTGCACCTGGTGCCCGGACTCGGTGAACCGGCGCAGCAGCTCGCAGGCCTTGTACGCGGCGATCCCGCCACTGACACCGAGGACGACACGGGGCGCGGTCATGGCGGTCGATTCTCCTAACGACGGGTCAACGCGCCCACCTTACGACCCGCCGCCGCGCCCCTGCGACGTGTCGACGCCCACAGGCGGACGTCCCCCGGACACGCCGAAGGCCCGCCCGGTGCACAGGGCATCGGACGGGCCTTCGAACAGGACGCGGGGGCTCAGGCGCCCTCGACCGCCTCGGCGGTGAGCAGGCCGGCGTTGATCTCGCGGAGCGCGATCGACAGCGGCTTCTCGTGCACGTGGGTGTCGACCAGCGGGCCGACGTACTCCAGCAGGCCCTCGCCGAGCTGGGAGTAGTACGCGTTGATCTGGCGGGCGCGCTTGGCCGCGTAGATCACCAGGCTGTACTTGGAGTCAGTGGCCTCGAGCAGCTCGTCGATCGGCGGGTTGATGATGCCCTCGGGCGCGGTCATCGAAGAGGACACGCTAAACCTTCCGAAGTGGTTTCAGTAACCGGTTGAATCCGGCGTGAACCGGCCGGGTGCAGCCGATCCGGTCAGGCTACACCGAGCAAGGCTAGCAGTTCGGCCGCTACCTGCTCGACGGAGGTATTGACAAGCGTCGTGTCGAACTCCGCCTCGGCGGCCAGTTCGATCCGGGCCGCCGCCAGCCGCTCGTCGATGACGTCCTGCGACTCGGTGCCGCGGCCGGTGAGCCGACGCACCAGCTCGTCCCAGCTCGGCGGGGCCAGGAAGACCAGCTGGGCCTCGGGCATCGACTCCTTGACCTGCCGGGCGCCCTGGAGGTCGATCTCCAGCAGCACCGGCTCGCCCTTGTCGAGCTTCTCGACGACCGCCTGGCGCGGGGTCCCGTACCGGTTGCCGGCGAACACCGCCCACTCCAGCAGCTCGCCGTTGGCGACCAGCTTGTCGAACTGTTCGTTGTCGACGAAGTGGTACTGCACGCCGTCACGCTCGCCGGGGCGCGGGTGGCGGGTCGTCGCCGACACCGACAGCCAGACCTCGGGGAACTGCTTCCTCATATGAGCGACGACCGTGCTCTTGCCGACCCCGGAGGGGCCGGAGAGCACGGTCAGCCGCGGACGCTCACTCATGTACCGATTATCCCGGATCGCGGAGGTTTCTCCGACACCGGCCTCCGTTCAGGAGGCGGCGCCGCCGAACTCCCGCTCCAGGGACGCGATCTGGTTCGTGCCGAGGCCCCGCACACGACGGCTCTCGGAGATGCCGAGGCGCTCCATGATCTGCTTGGCGCGGACCTTGCCGACGCCCGGCAGGGACTCCAGCAGAGCGGAGACCTTCATCTTGCCGATGACCTCGTCGTCGGACTTGCCGGCCTTGATGACGTCGTGCAGCGAGGCGCCCGAGTGCTTCAGCCGGTTCTTGACGTCGGCACGCTTCCGGCGAGCCTCGGCGGCCTTGGCGAGCGCGGCGGTGCGCTGTTCGGGAGTAAGGGGCGGAAGAGCCACGCCGTTCACCTCAGGTGTGGATGGAAGGGATGTTCCATGACTGGGTTGTGCCCGGACGCCACAGGCTCTGACCTGCGGCGGCGGCCGGAACCACCGCCAACTGGCGTCCTACCGCCGGACACTACCCAACTTGGGCCGCCGCGTCAGGAAAAGAACACGAAAAAGCCAGGTCAGCAGGGGCCGACCCCGGACTTATCCGGGCAAATCAGCCGAGTTGACCGCTCTTGGTTCACGCGATTGTGACGGCCCTCACATCATCGACGAACGCCTGCGCGGCCCGGCGCAGCGCCGCCACCGACGGTCCGTGCTTCAGCACATCACGGCTCACGCTGGGCACCACGTTGCGCACCTGGTCGCCGAACACCCGCGGCAGGTCCTGCGCGGTGGCGCCCTGCGCGCCCACGCCGGGAGCCAGCAGCGGGCCGTTGATCGCCAGGTCCACGCCCGCGTCGGCGAGCGTCGCGCCGACCACCGCGCCGAACGAACCCAGCGGCGCCGCACCGGAGTTCTCCGCCGCGAGCCGCCGCAGCACGGCCTGCGCGACGCTCTCGCCGTCCGCGCCGACCGCGCGCTGCACCTCGTGACCCTCCGGGTTGGAGGTGAGCGCCAGCGCGAACAGGCCGCAGCCGTTGCGGTGCGCCAGGTCGACGGCCGGCTGCAGCGAGCCGAAGCCCAGGTAGGGGCTGACGGTGAGCGCGTCGGAGAACAGCGGGCTGTCCGGCGACAGGAAGGTCTCCGCGTAGGCGGCCATGGTGGAGCCGATGTCGCCGCGCTTGGCGTCCATCAGCACCAGCGCGCCGGCCTCCCGGGCCTCGGCCACGGTGCGCTCCAGCACCGCGATGCCGCGGCTGCCGAACCGCTCGAAGAACGCCGACTGCGGCTTCAGCACGGCGACCCGGTCGGCCAGCGCCTCCACCACGGTGCGCGAGAAGCTCTCCAGGCCTGCCAGGTCGTCGTTCAGGCCCCAGGCGGTGAGCAGCGAGCCGTGCGGGTCGATGCCGACGCAGAGCTGGCCGCGGGTGTCGAGGGCGGTCCGCAGGCGGGTGCCGAAGGGCGTGATGTCAGTCATCGGTGTCTTCCTCAAAGTGGTCTCGGTGAAGGAACGGAAGGGCCAGGTCCTCTCTTCCGGATCTTGTCGGATCAGCGCGCGGCGTCGGGCGCCCGGCTGGGAGTGCCGGCCGAACGTCCTCGTACTGGGTGTACTTGGATGTTTGGCCGGTGCTTCCAGGCGGGATGATCCGGCGTCGCGCGCCCGGCAAGGTCCGGAAGAGAGGGCCTACCGGATGCCCTTGCCGACCGCCTCGCCGATCGATGCGTAGCCGGCGGCGCGCAGGCGCGCGGACAGGCCCTTGTGGACCTTGCGCATCCAGAACGGGCCTTCGTAGATGAACGCGGAGTAGCCCTGGACCAGGTCGGCGCCGGCCAGGATGCGCTGCCAGGCGTCCTCGGCGGTCTCGATGCCGCCGACCGAGACGATGGTCAGCCGGCCGTCGGTGCGCTTGCGAAGCCGCTCCAGCACCTCCAGCGAGCGGGCCTTCAGCGGGGCGCCGGACAGGCCGCCCATGCCGATCTCCTCGATCCGCGCGGCGGGGGTCCGCAGGCCCTCCCGGCCGATGGTGGTGTTGGTGGCGATGATGCCGTCCAGGCCGAGGTGCAGCGCCATGTCGGCGATCTCGTCGATGTCCTCGTCGGCGAGGTCGGGGGCGATCTTCACCAGCAGCGGCACGTGATGGGTGGTCACCTCGTCGGCGGCCTTGCGGACGTCCCACAGCAGCGGGCCCAGCACCTGCACGGCCTGGAGGTTGCGCAGGCCGGGGGTGTTCGGCGAGGAGACGTTGACGACCAGGTAGTCGGCGTACGGGGCCAGCGCCTTGGCGGACTTCAGGTAGTCGGCGGTGGCCTCGTCCTCGGGGACGACCTTGGTCTTGCCGATGTTGACGCCGATCACCGGGGTGTTGCTGGTGTGCGGGCGGGCGGCGAGGCGGGTGGCGACCCGGGCGGAGCCCTGGTTGTTGAAGCCCATCCGGTTGATCAGCGCGCGGTCCTCGACCAGGCGGAACAGCCGCGGCGCGGGGTTGCCGGGCTGGGGCTCGCCGGTGACGGTGCCGATCTCGACGTAGTCGAAGCCGAGCATCGACAGGCCGTCGATGCCGATGCCGTTCTTGTCGAAGCCCGCGCCGAGGCCGAACGGGCCGGGCAGGTCCAGGCCGAGCGCGGTGGTGCGCAGCTTCGGGTCGCGCGGGGCGAGCACGGCCCGCACCAGCGAGCGCAGGCCGGGTACCGAGTCCGCCAGCCGGATCCAGAAGAACGCCAGGTGGTGGGCCTTCTCCGGGTCCATCTTCTTGAACAGCAGGTTGAACAGCAGCTTGTACACGTGAGGCCTCCGACGGCTGGCTGGGCTCGGGCATGGACGTGGGGGGCACCCGACGTGCGGTGTGCCCCCCACGGTTGTCGACCTACTGGCGGCCGGCGTTGATCAGCGCGGCGTGCTCCTGGAGCGACATCACGCCGACCTCGCCGCGGTGCAGTGCGTCGATGCCCTGCACGGCCGCGCCCATCGCCTGCACGGTGGTCAGGCAGGGGACGGCACGGGAGACCGCGGCGGTGCGGATCTCGTAGCCGTCCATCCGGCCGCCGGTGCCGTACGGGGTGTTGATGATGAGGTCGATCTCGCCCTCGTGGATCAGCTGGACGATGGTCTTCTCGCCGTTCGGGCCCTCGCCCTCGGAGTGCTTGCGCACCACGGTGGCGGGGATGCCGGCCCGCTGGAGGACCTCGGCGGTGCCGGTGGTGGCGAGCAGCTCGAAGCCGAGCTCGACCAGCGCGCGGGCCGGGAAGACCAGGTTGCGCTTGTCGCGGTTGGCGACCGAGACGAACACCTTGCCGCTGGTCGGCAGGGCGCCGTACGCGCCGGTCTGGGACTTGGCGTAGGCGGTGCCGAAGACCCGGTCGATGCCCATGACCTCGCCGGTGG
Organism: Kitasatospora sp. NPDC092948; assembly: GCF_044754805.1. Lineage (NCBI taxonomy): Bacteria > Bacillati > Actinomycetota > Actinomycetes > Kitasatosporales > Streptomycetaceae > Kitasatospora > Kitasatospora sp. NPDC092948. The sequence goes on from NZ_JBIVPU010000013.1 coordinate 32,370, forward strand.
AGCGCATCTCCGGGCCGAGCACGGTGTCGACGCCGCGGCCGTGCACGTCGCGGAAGCGCGACCACGGCATCACGGCCTCCTTGACGGAGATCGGCGCGTCGGCGGGCAGCGTGCCGCCGTCGCCCTCCTTGGGCAGCAGGCCCTCGGCGCGCAGCTCGGCGACGGTGGCGCCGAGCGAGATCCGGGCGGCGGCCTTGGCCAGCGGCACGGCGGTCGCCTTGGAGGTGAACGGCACGGTGCGGGAGGCGCGCGGGTTGGCCTCCAGCACGTACAGGATGTCGCCGGACAGCGCGAACTGGATGTTGATCAGACCACGGACGCCAACACCCTTGGCAATGCCCTCCGTTGCGGAGCGCAGGCGCTTGATGTCGAACCCGCCGAGGGTGATCGGCGGCAGCGCGCAGGCGGAGTCGCCGGAGTGGATGCCGGCCTCCTCGATGTGCTCCATGACGCCGCCGAGGTACAGCTCCTCGCCGTCGTACAGCGCGTCCACGTCGATCTCGACCGCGTCGTCCAGGAAGCGGTCGATCAGGACGGGGTGCTCGGAGATCAGACCGGCGTGCCGCTCCAGGTAGGAGGCGAGCGAGGCCTCGTCGTAGACGATCTCCATGCCGCGGCCGCCGAGCACGTAGGACGGGCGGGCCAGCACGGGGTAGCCGATCTCGTCGGCGATGGCCTTGGCCTCGTCGAAGGAGAAGGCGGTGCCGTGCTTGGGCGCGGGCAGGCCCGCGTCCTTCAGCACCCGGCCGAACGCGCCGCGCTCCTCGGCGAGGTGGATCGCCTCGGGCGAGGTGCCGACCACCGGCACGCCGTTGTCCTTGAGCGCCTGCGCCAGGCCCAGCGGGGTCTGGCCGCCGAGCTGCACGATGACGCCGGCCAGCGGGCCGGCCTGCTGCTCGGCGTGGACGATCTCCAGCACGTCCTCCAGGGTGAGCGGCTCGAAGTACAGCCGGTCGGAGGTGTCGTAGTCGGTGGAGACGGTCTCCGGGTTGCAGTTGACCATCACGGTCTCGTACCCGGCGTCGGCCAGCGCGAACGAGGCGTGCACGCAGGAGTAGTCGAACTCGATGCCCTGGCCGATCCGGTTCGGGCCGGAGCCCAGGATGATCACGGCGGGCTTGGTGCGCGGCGCGACCTCGTTCTCCTCGTCGTAGGACGAGTAGAAGTACGGGGTCTTGGCGGCGAACTCGGCGGCGCAGGTGTCGACGGTCTTGAACACCGGGCGGATGCCGAGCGCGTGCCGCACCTCGCGGACCACGTCGGGCTTCAGGCCGCGGATCTCGCCGATCTGCTGGTCGGAGAAGCCGTGCCGCTTGGCGTGGCGCAGCAGCTCCGGGTCGAGCTTGTCGCCCTCGGCGAGCTCGACGGCGATCTCGTGGATCAGGAAGAGCTGGTCGACGAACCACGGGTCGATCCTGGTGGCCTCGAACACCTCCTCGGCGGTGGCGCCGGCCCGGATCGCCTGCATGACGGTGTTGATCCGGCCGTCGGTCGGGACCTGGGCCTTCGTCAGCAGTTCGGCCTTGTCGCCGGTCTCGCCGACGAAGGTGAACTGCGAGCCCTTCTTCTCCAGCGAGCGCAGCGCCTTGTTCAGCGCCTCGGGGAAGTTGCGGCCCATCGCCATGGCCTCGCCGACCGACTTCATGGTGGTGGTCAGCGTGGCGTCGGCGGACGGGAACTTCTCGAACGCGAACCGCGGGACCTTGACGACCACGTAGTCGAGGGTCGGCTCGAAGGAGGCCGGGGTCTGCTCGGTGATGTCGTTGGGGATCTCGTCCAGCGTGTAGCCGACGGCCAGCTTGGCGGCGATCTTGGCGATCGGGAAGCCGGTGGCCTTGGAGGCGAGCGCGGAGGAGCGCGACACGCGCGGGTTCATCTCGATGACGATGACCCGGCCGTCGTCGGGGTTGACGGCGAACTGGATGTTGCAGCCGCCGGTGTCCACGCCGACCTCGCGGATCACGGCGATGCCGATGTCGCGCAGGATCTGGTACTCGCGGTCGGTGAGGGTCATCGCCGGGGCGACGGTGATCGAGTCACCGGTGTGCACGCCCATCGGGTCGAAGTTCTCGATCGAGCAGACCACGACGACGTTGTCGTTCTTGTCGCGCATCAGCTCCAGCTCGTACTCCTTCCAGCCGAGGATGGACTCCTCCAGGAGCACCTCGGTGGTCGGCGAGAGGGTCAGGCCCTGGCCGGCGATCCGGCGCAGGTCCTCCTCGTCGTGCGCGAAGCCGGAGCCGGCGCCGCCCATGGTGAAGGACGGGCGGACCACGACCGGGTAGCCGCCGAGGGTGTCGACGCCGGCGAGCACGTCCTCCATCGAGTGGCAGATCACCGAGCGGGCGGACTCGCCGTGGCCGATCTTGGCGTTGACGGCCTCGACCACGCCCTTGAACAGCTCGCGGTCCTCGCCCTTGTTGATCGCCTCGACGTCGGCGCCGATCAGCTCGACGTCGTACTTGTCGAGGGTGCCGGCCTTGTGCAGGGAGATCGCGGTGTTCAGCGCGGTCTGGCCGCCGAGGGTCGGCAGCAGCGCGTCGGGGCGCTCCTTGGCGATGATCTTCTCGACGAACTCCGGGGTGATCGGCTCGACGTAGGTGGCGTCGGCGATCTCCGGGTCGGTCATGATGGTCGCCGGGTTGGAGTTGACCAGGATGACCCGCAGCCCCTCCGCCTTGAGGACCCGGCAGGCCTGCGTGCCCGAGTAGTCGAACTCCGCCGCCTGGCCGATGACGATGGGGCCGGAGCCGATCACCAGGACGGACTTGATGTCGGTGCGCTTAGGCACGCTGGGCCTCCATAAGGCTCACGAAGCGATCGAAGAGGTAGGCGGCGTCGTGCGGGCCGGCTGCCGCTTCGGGGTGGTACTGCACGCTGAAGGCGGGGATGTCGAGTGCCTGCAGGCCCTCGACCACGTCGTCGTTGAGGCAGACGTGGGAGACCTCGACCCGCCCGAAGGGGGTGTCGCTCACCTTGTCCAGCGGCGCGTTCACGGCGAAGCCGTGGTTGTGGGCGGTCACCTCGACCTTGCCGGTGGTGCGGTCCTGCACCGGCTGGTTGATGCCGCGGTGGCCGTACTTGAGCTTGTAGGTGCCGAACCCGAGGGCCCGGCCGAGGATCTGGTTGCCGAAGCAGATGCCGAAGAACGGGGTCTTCTTGGCCAGCACCTCGCGCAGCACCTCGACCTGCCGGTCGGCGGTGGCCGGGTCGCCCGGGCCGTTGGAGAAGAACACGCCGTCGGGCTGCACGGCGTAGATGTCCTCGGCGGTGGCGTTCGCGGGCAGCACGTGCACCTCGATGCCGCGCTCGGCCATCCGGTGCGGGGTCATGCCCTTGATGCCGAGGTCGACGGCGGCGACGGTGTACTTCTTCCCGCCGATCGCGGGGACGACGTAGGCCTCCTTGGTGGCGACCTCGGCGCACAGGTCGGCGCCCTTCATCTCGGGGGCCTGCTGCACCTTGGCGAGCAGCGCGGCCTGGTCCTCGACGGCCGGGCCGGAGAAGATGCCGACCCGCATCGCGCCGCGCTCGCGCAGGTGGCGGGTGAGCGCGCGGGTGTCGATCCCGCTGATGCCGACCACGCCCTGGCGCTCCAGCTCCTCGTCCAGCGAGCGCTGGGAGCGCCAGTTGGAGGCGACCCGGGAGGGGTCGCGGACCACGTAGCCGGCCACCCAGATCTGCTGCGACTCGTCGTCCTCGTCGTTCCAGCCGGTGTTGCCGATCTGCGGGGCCGTCATCACGACCACCTGGCGGTGGTACGACGGGTCGGTCAGGGTCTCCTGGTAGCCGGACATGCCGGTGTTGAAGACCGCCTCGCCGAAGGTCTCGCCGACCGCGCCGTAGGCCTGGCCGCGGAACGTCCGGCCGTCCTCCAGGACGAGCACGGCGGGCACTCGCTCCCGCCTGGTGCGCTGCGTGGTGGGGGCAGGTGCGGTCATGTCGCGGCCTCTTCCGTCTTGCTCGTCTTCGTACGTGTTACCAGTGCCTCGACGGCCTCGACCCAGGCGTCGTGCTCGGCTGCGGCATCCAACCGGAAACCGCTTTCCAACTCGCTGTTCCCGTGCGTCCAGCCGACCACCAGCAGGCCCGAGGGGACGACCTTGCCGGCGATGCCGGAGTCGGTCCGGGCGCCGGTGAGGGCTTCGGCGGGGATCCACAGGTCGTCCGCGCCGGTGCGGCGGGCCAGCAGGCCCTGCTCGGTGAGGGTGAGCTCGGCCAGGCTGCGGGTGCCCAGGCCGTGTGCGACGACCCGGTCCAGCCAGTTCCCGGCGGTGGTGGAGCCGTGGTACCGGCCGGGGCCGGTCCGCAGGGCCTCACCCGGCTCGGCGGGCACAGCGGGCAGTTCCGGCAGGTCGGACTGGAGGGTGCGCCGCCAGTTCCAGCCCTGCCGCATCAGCCAGTAGACCAGCGCGACGAGGATCAGCAGGCCGACCGTCGCACCGATGTATCCGGGCCAGTCGGTCACCCGGCCCTTCTCGGTGGCGAGCAGCATCAGCGCTCGACCAGTTCGCCCGCGAGGACGGTGGCCTCGCCGCGCAGGAAGGTGGCGTGGACCCGTCCGGGCAGGTCCATGCCCTTGTACGGGCTGTTGCGGGAGCGCGTGGCGAAGGTGTCGGGGTTCACGACTCCACGGTACGCGGGATCGAAGAGCACCAGGTTGGCGGGCTCACCCACCGAGATCGGACGCCCGTGGCCGGCCAGCCGGCCGATCCGCGCCGGGCGGTGCGACATCCGGTCCGCGACGCCCTCCCAGTTCAGCAGGCCGGCCTCGACCATGGTCTGCTGGACGACCGACAGCGCGGTCTCCAGGCCGACCATGCCCATCGCGGCGACCGCCCACTCGCAGTCCTTGTCCTCCGCCGGGTGCGGGGCGTGGTCGGTGGCGACGGCGTCGATGGTGCCGTCGGCGAGCGCCTCGCGCAGCGCCTCCACGTCCGCGGCGGTGCGCAGCGGCGGGTTGACCTTGTACACCGGGTCGTAGCTGCGGACGAGCTCGTCGGTGAGCAGCAGGTGGTGCGGGGTGACCTCGGCGGTGACGTCCCAGCCCTTGGCCTTGGCCCAGCGGACGATCTCCACCGAACCGGCCGTGGACAGGTGGCAGATGTGCACCCGGGAGCCGACGTGCGCGGCCAGTAGCACGTCGCGGGCGATGATCGACTCCTCGGCGACGGCGGGCCAGCCGCCGAGGCCGAGCTCGCCGGAGACCAGGCCCTCGTTCATCTGGGCGCCGGCGGTCAGCCGCGGCTCCTGGGCGTGCTGGGCGACAACGCCGTCGAACGCCTTCACGTACTCCAGCGCGCGGCGCATGATCACCGCGTCGTCCACGCACTTGCCGTCGTCGGAGAAGACCCGCACCCCGGCGGCGGAGTCGTGCATCGCGCCGAGCTCGGCGAGCTGCTTGCCCTCCAGGCCGACGGTGACGGCGCCGACCGGCTGCACGTCGCAGTAGCCGGACTCCTGGCCGAGCCGCCAGACCTGCTCGACCACGCCGGCGCTGTCGGCGACCGGGAAGGTGTTGGCCATCGCGTGCACCGCGGTGTAGCCGCCCATGGCGGCGGCCCGGGTGCCGGTCAGCACCGTCTCGGCGTCCTCGCGGCCGGGCTCGCGCAGGTGGGTGTGCAGGTCGACCAGGCCGGGCAGGGCCACCAGGCCGGTGGCGTCGACCTCGATGTCGGCCTGCACGTCGAGCTGCTCGCCGATCGCGGCGAACACGCCGTCGACGAGGTGGATGTCCTGGGGGGCGCCGCCGAGGATCTGGGCGTTGCGGATCAGGTAGGTGGTCACTGGGCGGCCTCCGGGGTTTCGGTGGTGCGGGCTGCGTCGGCGAGGGTGGCGCCGCCGACCAGCAGGTACAGGACGGCCATGCGGACCGAGACGCCGTTGGCGACCTGCTCGACCACGGTGCAGCGCGGCGAGTCGGCGACGTCGGCGGTGATCTCCATGCCGCGGACCATCGGCCCGGGGTGCATCACGATGGCGTGCTCCGGCATGGTGGCGAGGCGCAGCCCGTCCAGGCCGTAGCGGCGCGAGTACTCGCGCTCGGTGGGGAAGAAGGCGGCGTTCATCCGCTCGCGCTGGACCCGCAGCATCATCACCGCGTCGACCTTCGGCAGCACCGCGTCCAGGTCGTAGGAGACCTGGCAGGGCCAGGTCTCGATGCCGATCGGCAGCAGCGTCGGCGGGGCGACGAAGGTGACCTCCGCGCCGAGCGTGGTCAGCAGGTGCACGTTGGAGCGGGCGACCCGGCTGTGCAGGATGTCGCCGACGATGGCGACCTTGCGGCCGGCCAGGTCGCGGCCGAGGCCGGGGTTGAGGTGGCGGCGCATGGTGAACGCGTCGAGCAGTGCCTGGGTGGGGTGCTCGTGGGTGCCGTCGCCGGCGTTGATGACGCTGCCGTGCAGCCAGTCGGAGTCGGCAAGGCGGGCGGCGGCGCCGGAGGCGTGGTGGCGGATCACCACCGCGTCGGCGCCCATCGCCTGGAGGGTCAGTGCGGTGTCCTTGAGGCTCTCGCCCTTGGAGACCGAGGAGCCCTTGGCGGAGAAGTTGATGACGTCCGCGGACAGCCGCTTCTCCGCGACCTCGAAGGAGGTCTTGGTGCGGGTGGAGTCCTCGAAGAACAGGTTGACGACGGTGCGGCCGCGCAGCGTGGGGAGCTTCTTGACGGCCCGCCCGGAGAGCTGGGCGAGCTCCTCGGCGGTGTCCAGGATCAGCAGCGCGTCGTCGCGGCTGAGGTCGGCGGCGGAGACGAGGTGGCGCTTCACGCGGGTTTACTCCGGGAGCTGGGGATCGGCGGCAAGAGCCTGGGAGGAGCGGGCGGCGTAGTCGCGGTCGCCGAGCAGGACGGCGTCGCGGCCGTCGGTCTCGGAGAGCTGGACCTGCACGGCCTCGCGCAGCGAGGTGGGCAGGTTCTTGCCCACGTAGTCGGCGCGGATCGGGAGTTCGCGGTGCCCGCGGTCGACCAGCACGGCCAGTTGCACGGCGCGCGGGCGGCCGATGTCGCCCAGCGCGTCGAGGGCGGCCCGGATGGTGCGGCCGGAGAACAGCACGTCGTCGACCAGGATCACCAGCTTGCCGTCGATGCCGTCGGCGGGGATCTCGGTGTGCTCCAGGGCCCGGGCGGGCTTCAGCCGCAGGTCGTCCCGGTACATGGTGATGTCCAGCGTGCCGAACGGGATCTCCCGGCCGGTGATCTGGGTGAGCTTGGCGCGCAGCCGATGGGCCAGGTGGACGCCGCGGGTGTGGATGCCGAGCAGCACGACGTCCTCGGCGCCCTTGGCGCGTTCCACGATCTCGTGGGCGATCCGGGTGACGACCCGGGCGACGTCGGTGGCGTCCAGCACCTGGTGCGGGGCGCGGGGGGCAGAACTGGGAGTGGTCATGCCGAAGCGGACCTCCTTCCCCGCCTCACGGGACGGGTCTTAAAGGATGTCGGGAAGGGTTTCCGGCCGCAGCCAGAACTTCGCTCATCGTAGCAGTGCGCTGATCTCGGCCCGTTCGACGCGCGTTCGCACGAGTGCCCCATTCGGCTTGACGCGCCACCCTCACTCTACGTAACCTCACAGTGAGTTACGAAGGTGCCCCGCTGTGGGCGCTCGTCACTCCCATTCCAGCGCACGCGCAATCTCGTCCGGGGAGATCCATGTCCAGCGACTACGCGAAGCAGCTCGGGGCCAAGCTCCGGGCGATCCGCACTCAGCAGGGGCTCTCCCTGCACGGCGTCGAGGAGAAGTCCACGGGCCGCTGGAAGGCCGTCGTGGTCGGCTCCTACGAGCGCGGCGACCGCGCCGTCACGGTGCAGCGCCTCGCCGAGCTGGCCGATTTCTACGGCGTCCCGGTGCAGGAGCTGCTGCCCGGCGGCACCCCGGGCGGCGCGGCCGAGCCGCCGCCGCGCCTGGTGCTCGACCTGGAGCGCCTGACCCAGGTCCCGTCCGAGAAGGCCGGCCCGCTGCAGCGCTACGCCGCGACCATCCAGTCGCAGCGCGGCGACTACAACGGCAAGGTGCTGTCGATCCGCCAGGACGACCTGCGCACCCTGGCCGTGATCTACGACCAGTCGCCGTCGATCCTCACCGAGCAGCTGATCAGCTGGGGCGTGCTGAACCCGGACGCGCGGCGCGCCGTCCGCGAGGACGACGCCAGCTGAGTCTGCGGTCCGGAAAGATCTGCAGAAACGTCACAGCGGGGCGGGCGGCCGGTTCTCCGGCCGCCCGCCCCGCTGTCGCATGCCCGCCGGGACACCCGCCGGACCGTCGTGCGCTCAGACCACCGTGCCGAGGCTGAACCCCGGGCCCGCCGGGACGCCGTCCACCGCGAGCTCGGCCGGCGTCCAGTCGAAACCCGTGCTGCGCCACGCCCAGGCCACCTGCCGGTACTCGCCGCACACCGCGCCGGAGCCCTGCGTCCCGTGCAGCACCGCGACGCCCGGCAGTTCGCCGTACAGGCCCGCGCAGAGCACCGCCGTGATCAGGTCGAGGTCCTCGTCGTGGATCCGGACCGCGCCGTCCTCCCAGTGCAGCACCCGGGCGTGCGCCTCCAGCGGCCCGCCGGGGGCGTCCACCGCGACCCGGAACTCGTACGCGCCGCAGCCCGCGCCGACCAGCACCCGGCGGAACACCTCGGAGGCCTGCTGGTACGTCCAGCGCACCCGCGGGTCGGCGGCGGCCAGCTCCGCCTCGCACAGCGCGCCGTCCATCACCAGATCGGCGTGGCGCAGCGTCAGACCGCCCTCCCGGGCCCGGACCAGCCGGGGCACGAAGTCGGCCAGGTCCTCGCCGCGGTAGGTGACCAGCTGGGTCTGCAGCGGCGGGTTGACCAGGTAGCCGTCCCGGGCGGCCTGCTCACCGGGGTCGAAGCCGTGCAGCAGGCAGTAGTCCGCGAAATCGTCCGGGTGGAACATCCGGGCCCGGACGGTCGCGTACCCGTCCACCGCCTCCGCCAGCAGCCCGGCGGCCTCGCGCAGATAGGTGGCGTAGTCCGGCGCGTCGGTGAGCTGCCACTCGCGCGCCCGGGCGAAGTCGGCCTCGTCGGTCAGGATCCCGGTGACGAACGCCTCGTCGCTGCGGCGCGAGGGCTCGGCACCGCAACGGCGCGGCCGGCGGCTGTTCCTGGACATCGGTGGCTCCCGGGGGATCTCGGTCGGGCAAACTGCTGACCGACTTCTCCCCTCCCACACCCGTCCCACACACACGGGCTGTCACAACTCTGCAACTGACCGTCAGGAACGGGGCTCACGCGGGGTTTTGGCGAGCTGACGGGACTGGGCGACCAGGCGGCCGTTCTCGTCCCAGATCTCGCAGTCCTCCTCGAAGTAGCCGCCGGCCACGTTGCGGGTGGCGTGCGAGACCCGCAGCCAGCCCTCGGCGGGCAGGGCGCGCAGATGGACCGTCAGTTCGATGGTGGGGGCCCAGCCGGGGCGGCCCAGGTCGAAGGTGACCGGGGGCAGCGCGTCGGCGACGAGCAGCAGCGACAGCGGGTCGGCGGGGCGGCCGTCGGCCAGCTTGAACCAGCCCTGGATGCGGCCCTCCTTGGACGGCTGACCGAGCGCCCAGCCGACGGTGGCCGGGTCGAGGCGCAGGTCGAGGCGCTCCAACAGGGCGGCCTGGGCGATGAGTTCCCTGGGTGCGTGCTCCATCCCTATGCACTGCTCGGGGGCGGGCATGGCGGGCGGCACCGCGGTGGTGGCGATCTCGCCGTCGAGGGCGGCCAGGTCGGTGAAGGCCGCGGTGATCCGCAGCCGCTCCTCGCCGCCCTGGGAGAGGATCGCACCGCCGGTGGCCAGGGTGCGGCCGCGGCGCATGATCTCGGTGCGGACGGTGGCCGGCCCGGGGCGGGACGGCGAGACGTAGGTGCCGCTGACGGTCAGCGGGTGCGGGTGGCCCGGCCCGGCTTCCAGGGCGAGGGCGTGCGCGGCGAAGGCGAGCAGCAGTCCGCCGTTGACGCCGCCGCCGATCTGCCAGCCGTCGCCGAGTTCGCCGTCGTAGCGGCCGGGCTCGTCGGGGTACGGGGTGAGCGCGATGCCCCGGTCGAACTCGCTGGTGGTCTCCGGCATGGCTGAGGCCCTTCTGCGCAGACGCCAAAACACATTACTTGCCGGTAGCTTACGCGCGAAGGCCGCCGGACCAACAGGTCCGGCGGCCTTCGCGACGCCCGACCTGTCCGGGGACTCGACAGTGCGTCCCCGGACGGGTCGGACGAGAAAATCAGCGCCGAATGGTCGGCTTGAGCTCCAGGAAACGGGCGAGCAGACCGTTAACGAAGGCCGGCGACTCGTCCGTGGAGTACTCCTTGGCGATTTCGACGGCCTCGTCCAGGACGACCGCGTCGGGGGTGCCGTCCTCCCAGATCAGCTCGTACGTGCCGAGCCGGAGCACATTGCGGTCGGCGATCGGCATCCGGTCGAGCGTCCAGCCCACCGCGTAGGTGGAGATCAGGTCGTCGATGGTGCGCGCGTGCTGCGCGTAGCCCTCGACCAGCTGCATGGTGTACTCCGCGACCTGCGGAATGCCCTCGTCCGGACGGGGGTCGCGCGAACGCGCGACCCAGTCGGCGAGCACCCGCTCGGGGGCCACGCCGCGGTGGTCCGCCTCGAACAGGATCTGGAAGGCCCGGGTGCGGGCCTTGGTACGAGCAGCAGCCACGATTACTTGACCCGACCGAGGTAGCTGCCGTCGCGGGTGTCGACCTTGACCTTCTCGCCCGTGGTGACGAACAGCGGCACCTGGATCTCGGCGCCGGTCTCCAGGGTGGCGGGCTTGGTGCCACCGGTGGAGCGGTCGCCCTGCAGGCCCGGCTCGGTCTCGGAGATGACCAGCTCGACCGCGGCGGGGAGCTCGACGTACAGCGGGACGCCCTCGTTCTGCGCGACCAGGGCCTCGAAGCCCTCGAGCAGGTACTTGGCGGCGTCGCCGACGGTGGCGGAGTCGACCGGAACCTGGTCGTAGGTGTCCATGTCCATGAAGATGAACGCGTCGCCGTCGCGGTACGAGTACTGCATGGTCCGCTTGTCGACGTTGGCCGTCTCGACCTTGATGCCCGCGTTGAAGGTCTTCTCGACGACCTTGCCGGTGAGGACCTCCTTCAGCTTGGTGCGAACGAAGGCCGGGCCCTTGCCGGGCTTGACGTGCTGGAACTCGACGACGGACCAGAGCTTGCCGCCATCCAGCTTGAGGACCATGCCGTTCTTGAGATCGTTCGTGGTAGCCACGGGCGCACTTACTCCTGATATGTCCGCTGTCAAAGAACACCAAGCAGTGCGCCGCCGTGCCCTGTCGGGCTACAGCGCGAGGAGCTCCTTGGTGGTGATGGTGAGCAGCTCGGGCCCGCCCTCCTCGGGAGGCCGCACCACGAGCGTGTCCTCGATCCGGACGCCGCCCCGGCCCGGAAGATGCACTCCTGGACCGACGGTGACCGGCACGCGATTGTCCAGTTTACCCATGTCGGCGGGCCCGAGGCGCGGAGCCTCCCTGATCTCCAGGCCGATGCCGTGTCCCAGCGGGTGGACGGCGTGCTCGGCGTGGCCCGCGGCCTGCAGGATCGAGCGGGCCGCGTCGTCCGGGACGTGCTGCTCGACGCCCGGTCCGAGCGCCTCCCGGCCGGCCCGCTGGGCCCGGAACACCAGGCGGTGCAGCTCGACCTGCCAGGCGGCCGGGGCGGCGCCGATCACGAAGGTGCGGGCGGTGGAGATGCCGTAGCCGCGGTACTGCGCGCCCAGCGCGACGGTGAGGAAGTCGCCCTCCTCGACCCGGCGGTCGGTCGGCTGGTGGCGCTCCAGGCCGGAGTGGCTGCCGGTGCCGACGGAGACCGGGAAGGCGGCCCGGTCGGCGCCGTGGTCGATCATCCGGCGCTCCAGCTCCATCGCCAGGTGGCGTTCGGTGCGGCCGACCAGGATCGATTCGAGCAACTCGCCGAGCGCCTGGTCGGCGATCTCGGCGGCGATCCGCAGGTCGGCGAGCTCGTGCTCGTCCTTGACGACCCGCATCCGCTCCACCGCCCGGTCCAGGTCGAGCAGCCGGGCGGGGGCGGCCAGCTCGGCGACCGCGCGGTGGCGGTCCACCGTCAGGTCGTGCTCCTCGACGGCCAGGTCCCGCACCCGCAGTCGGGCGGCGGCCTCGGCGGCGGCCACCGCGGCGTCCGTCTCGGCGGGCACCGGCAGCCGGGTGACCTCCTCGTCCACCTCGCGCTCCACCCCCTCCTCGGGCGGCACGTCCTCCGGCAGCGCCAGCACCGCCCGCTCGCGGGTGAGCAGCAGGGCGGCGCCGCACGGCGGGCAGCCGGTGAGGTAGCGGACGTTCGCTGCGCGCGTGATCAGCGCGGCGTCGGCCCCGGAGGCGCTGCAGTACTCGCGGAGGCGTTCGCGTCGGGCGGCGTGCGCGTCGAACATGCTTCCGAGCCTACGAACGGGGCCGGGGGGCCGCCCGTCGGGACGGGCCCGATCGGTGGCGGGAATGCGGCGGGCCCGGGCCGTGTTGTGGCCACATGAAAACGGCAATCGTTGCCGAGAGTGGAGGTTTCGAGATGGCGCGCAGCGAGCTGCGACCGGTGATCACGCTCCGGTCGACGGCGGGAACGGGCTTCAGCTACGTGACTCGCAAGAACCGGCGGACCAACCCGGACCGGATGGTCCTGCGGAAGTTCGACCCGGTGGCGGGGCGGCACGTGGAGTTCCGCGAGACCCGCTGACCACCCACACGTTCGAAGGCTTGCAGAAGGAGGACAAGATGAAGCAGCGAGTGCACCCCGAGTACCGTCCGGTGGTGTTCCGGGACAAGACGGGCGGCCTGTCGTTCCTCACCCGCTCGACCGCCACCGGCGACCGGACGGTCGAGTGGACGGACGGGCGGACGTACCCGGTGGTGGACGTCGAGACGTCCTCCGCGAGCCACCCGTTCTACACCGGCAAGGCCCGCCTGCTGGACACCGCGGGCCGGGTGGAGCAGTACCGCCGCAGGTACGGCGGCTGACCCGAACGTGTCGAAGGGCCCCGGGAGTTGACGACGACTCCCGGGGCCCTTCGGTCATTTCCCGGCTGGCGGGGGGACGGAGACCACCAGGGTGAGGCGGCAGTCGACGGCGCCCTCGTTGTGGTAGCTGTGGGCGGTGCCGGCCTCGTAGGAGGCGGTGGAGCCGGCCGGGATGCGATGGGCGCGGCCGTCCAGCACCAGGGTGAGTTCGCCCTCGTCGATCCGGGCGATCTCGACGGTGCCGGCCGGGTGCGGGTCGGAGGCGTGGGTCTCGCCGGGGCGCAGGTGCCAGGTCCACAGCTCCAGCGGGCCGGGGGCCTCGATGCCGTTCAACAGGACGCCGCTGCCGCCGTCCGGGCCGCTCCACAGCCGTACGGCCTCCTCGGCCGGGACGATCCGCACCACCGAGGTCTCGTCGTAGTCGAGCAGCCGGGCGATCGAGACGCCGAGCGCGTCGGCGAGGCGGACCACGGTGCCGACGCTGGGGTTGGTGCGGGCCTGCTCGATCTGGACCACCATGCCGCGACTGACGCCGGAGCGGGCCGCGAGGGCGTCCAGGGTGTGGCCGCGCTCGGTGCGCAGCCGCTTGAGGTTGCGGGCGAGGGCCTGGGTGACGAGATCGGGTTCCGGCACGCTTCAGTCCAATATTTTAGTTGGGTCGGTTCAGTGGGTTGAACTATGCTGCGTCGGCACGACAGATCCACCGACTGTACTGCGGAGTCCACCATGCTGACCCCTCCCGCGCTCTCGTGAGCGCCGCCCTCGCCCTGCTCGCCAGCCTGCTCTGGGGCGTCGCCGACTACGGCGGCGGCGCGATCACCCGCCGACTTCCGGCGCTCGGCGTCGTGGTGCTCTCGCAGACCGCGGCCGCCCTGGTGCTCGCGGTGGCCGTCACCGCCACCGGCGGCTGGACGGGCGCCGGGCCCGCGCTCTGGTACGCCGTCGCGGCCGGCGTGATCGGCCCGTTCGCGCTGCTCGCCTTCTACCGGGCGCTGGCGCTCGGGCCGATGGGCGTGGTCTCGCCGCTGGCCACCGTCGGCGTGCTGGTGCCGATCGGGATGGGCCTGTTCCTCGGCGAACGACCGGGCCTCGTCCAGGTGTTGGGAATCCTGGTGGCCATCGGCGGGGTCGCGCTGGCGGGCGGGCCGCAGCGCGGCGGGCAGGCCGTGAGCCGCCGGGTCCTGGTCCTCACGCTCTCCGCCGCGTTCGCGTTCGGCGCGGTGCTCGCCCTGATCGGACACGCCAGCGCCGGCGGCGCCCTGCTGCTGACCCTGTGCGTGCAGCGGCTCACCAACGCCGTGATCGGCATCGGCATGCTGGCCGCCGCCGCCCGCAAGGAGCCGCTCGACCTGCGCGGCGCCGGCCGCTCCCTGCCCTCCCTGACCGCCGTCGGCGTCGCCGACGTGGCCGCGAACGGCCTGTACGCCGCCGCCACCCACCTGGGATCGGTCGCGGTCGCGGCCGTGCTCGCCTCGCTCTACCCGGTGGTGACGGCGCTGATGGCACGCGGCCTGCTCAACGAGCGACTGCTGCGGGTGCAGGTGGTCGGCGCCGGGCTGGCCGTCGCCGGAACGCTGATCCTGGCGGCAGGTTGACGCTCCGTCAGGCGGTGCGTGCAGTGCACCGGCGTCCCGGACACCACGGCCCGCCCGCCGCAGAACCCGGCTGCGGCGCGGCGGCAAGGGCGGACCGGGTCGCGGGTGGCACGGATCACCCCTGCCGGGGCGTCAGGCCATCCAGAAGAACACGCAGGTCATCCGCTTCTCGTCCAGCGTGCTGCCGTAGTACTCGGTGGCGGTGTGCATCAGGTTGGCGGTGTACAGCAGCAGCCGGTTGTAGCGGTGCGGGACGGCCAGGTCCTCGGTGAACGAGTCCGGCGGGACGAAGCGGGTGCCGAGCGCGTCCACCAGGTTGTTGTGCGGGGCGACCACGCTGTTCCCGCCGAGCCGGCCGCCCGGCAGGCTCTGCCGGTAGAAACTCGTCCCGCAGCGCTTCGGCACGTTCGGGTTGAGGTACAGCACCGCCGCGTACCGGCACAGCGAGCGCGAATCGGTGTGCGGCCGGGGCTCGCACTCCCCCTCCCCCACCACCTGCACGCAGTTGTGGTTGAAGGTGCCGCCCTCGGCCTCGCTCAACGCCCAGATCCGCGAGGCCCCGACGGTCTCCCGTACCAGCTTCTCGACGTGCGCCAACTCGTCCGGCTCCAGGCCCGGCATCGCCCTCAGCCCCGGCCACGACTCCGGCTTGTGCGGATACCCCTCGTCCCAGTCGGTGCGGGCCAGATGCCGGGCCCGCACCGCGTCCGGGTCCGGGAGCACGTCGTCCAGCACCCAGTAGTCACGGCCCTTGGTGGGCTTGCGGTACGGCAGGACCGGAAGGGCCGGGGTCGGGCGCGGGCCCTGGAACGGTTGCGCGGGCATGGACCCGACAATAGGAGCGCGTTCCAGGGCGCTCGCCCAAGGAACGGTCAACCTTGCGTCAAGGCTTTCCCACTACCCTCCGTGATGACGGCCCGTCAGGACTGCTGGCAGCGCGGGCACCAGAACAGGTTCCGGGCGGCCAACTCCTCCGTCCGCACCGGGGTTTCACAGACCAGGCACGGCTGGTCCTGCCGCCGGTACACGTACACCTCGCCGCCGTGGTCGTCCACCCGCGGCGCCCGCCCCATCGCCTCCGGCGTGTGCTCCGGCCGGACGGTGTCGATCCGCCCCGCCGTGACGCCCTCGCGCATCAGCGCCACCAGGTCCGCCCAGATCGCGTCCCACTCCGCGCGGCGCAGATCCCGGCCCGCCCGGTGCGGGCTGATTCCCAGCCGGAACAGCACCTCCGCTCGGTACACGTTCCCCACGCCCGCCAGGACCTTCTGATCCATCAGCAGCGCGGCCACCGTCGTCCCGCTCCGGGAGATCCGCCGCCACGCCTCGTCCCCGGCCTCACCCGGCCGCAACGGATCCGGCCCCAGCCGGCGGTGCAACGCCGCCTTCTCCCCCGGCGTCAGCACCTCGCACGCGGTCGGGCCCCGCAGGTCCGCGTAGCCGCTCTCGTTCGCCATCCGCAACCGCACCTGCCCGACCGGCTCCGGCGCCTCCCCCGCCCCGAAGTCGTACTTGCCGTACAACCCCAGGTGCACGTGCAGCCACGACTCGCCGAACCCCAGGAACAGGTGCTTCCCGTGCGCCTCCGCCACATCCAGCACCCGCCCGTCCAGCAGCGCCGCCCCCTCCGCGAAGCGCCCCTGCGGCGACGAGACCGCCACCGCCCGCCCCCCGAACAGCTCCCGGTTCAGCCCCGCCAGCCGATGAACCACATGCCCCTCGGGCACCCGCGTCAACTCCTCATTCGATCCCGGACGACAACCCCATTCTCCCAGCCCCCGCCGACACCCCGGCAGAGCCGAAGGTCCGGGAGCGGGCGGGGCGCTCCCGCGAGGGGTCAGCGCTGGTGGAGGCGGGAGAGGATCGCCTGGTCGAGGGCGGCGGCGGTTTCGGGGACGGTGAGGTTGGAGTTGTCGATGATGGGGAGGCCGGAGGTGCGCCAGCCGGCCATCCGGCCGTGGATGCGGGCCACTTCGTCGTCGGAGAGGCGGCGGTTGCCGGAGCGTTCGGCGTTGCGGGCGAGGACGCGGTCGAGGCCGGGGAGGAGGACGACGGGGATCATTCCGGGGCCGATGTGGCGCTTCCAGCCGCCGAGGCCGATCGCGGGGCGGTCGGGGAAGACGGCGTCGTCGATGATGCAGGAGATGCCGTTGGCGAGGTAGTTGCGGCAGGCGAAGCCGCAGGTCCGGCGGGCGAGGCGGTACTGGGCCTCGGAGGCGGTGTTCCAGCCGGACTGCGGGTTGGCGAAGCCGGACTGGACCCATTCGCGGACGTCGTCGAGGCTGATGTGCGCGGTGGGGGTGGGCCGGCGTTCGGCCCAGTGCCGGGCGACGGTGGTCTTGCCGGCGCCGGCGGGGCCGATCAGCAGGACGGCGATCGGGCCGGTGGGCAGCGGGGCGGGCAGTGCGGGCATCGGCGGGGGCGCGGCCGGGAGTTGGACGGCGCCGCCGCTGGGGAGCACGAAGTATCCGGTGCCGCTGGGGGCGACGGGGCCGGCGGACCCGGCCGGCCCGACGGCCTTGAGCGGGACGGTCGGCCGGTCGGGGCGGGGCGCGGTCGGTCCGAGGGTGGGGATGGCCTGGGTGGTGGCGGGCAGCGACCGTGCGGGGTACGGCTGTTGAGGGGCCGTCGGGGGCGTCCCCGGGCGGGGCGGCACCTGACCCCCCGGCTGGTGGCTCTGCGCGTACTGGCTCACCGTCACCTCCCTGCGCCGAATGTACACGTCGGCCCGGTGGCGGGCACAAGTCCGCCACCGGGCCTCAGGGCCTGCCTCGGCCCGGTCAGCGGGTGGTCAGCTGTTCGGCCAGTGCCCGCAGGGCGAGTTCGTACGAGCCGAGGCCGAAGCCCGCGATGGTGCCGGAGGCGACTGCGGCGATCACCGAGGTGTGCCGGAAGGTCTCGCGGGTGTACGGGTTGGAGATGTGCACCTCGATGAGCGGGGCGGTGCGCTGCGCGGCGGCGTCCCGCATCGCGTACGAGTAGTGGGTGAACGCACCGGGGTTGATCACCACGGGGGTCTTCGCGTCCGCCGCCTCGTGCAGCCAACCGACCATCTCGGCCTCGGAGTTGGTCTCCCGGACTTCGACCGAGAGGCCGAGTTCCGCGCCCAGTGCGACGCAGCGCGCGACCAGGCCGGTGTACGAGGTGGAGCCGTACACGTCGGGTTCGCGGGAGCCCAGCCGGCCCAGGTTGGGGCCGTTCAGGACGAGCACCGGGACGGTCATCCGGAGACCTCCGCGTATGCCGCGACCAGCAGCGACGGGTCGGGGCCCTCCAGGACGGAGGTCTTGGCGAGGCCGTCCAGGACGATGAAGCGCAGCAGGTCGCCGCGGGACTTCTTGTCGATCTTCATGGCGTCCAGCAGCTTCGGCCAGGCGTCCGCCCGGTAGCTGAGCGGCAGGCCGACCGAGGCCAGCACGGTGCGGTGCCGGTCGGCGGTGGCGTCGTCCAACCGCCCGGCGAGGCGGCCGAGTTCGGCGGCGAACACCATGCCGATGGAGATCGCCGCGCCGTGCCGCCACTTGTAGCGCTCGTTGCGCTCGATGGCGTGGCCGAGGGTGTGGCCGTAGTTGAGGATCTCCCGGCGGCCGGACTCCTTGAGGTCGCCGGAGACCACGTCGGCCTTGACCTGGATGGCCCGGCGGATGAGTTCCAGGGTGTGCGGGCCGGCCGGGGTGGTGGCGGCCGCGGGGTCCTGCTCGATCAGGTCGAGGATGACCGGGTCGGCGATGAAGCCGGCCTTGATCACCTCGGCCAGCCCGGAGACGTAGTCGTGCTTGCCGAGGGTCTCCAGGGTGCCGAGGTCGGCCAGCACGCCCGCGGGCGGGTGGAAGGCGCCGACCATGTTCTTGCCCTCGGCGATGTTGATGCCGGTCTTGCCGCCGACCGCGGCGTCGACCATGCCGAGCAGCGTGGTGGGCACCGAGATCCAGCGCACCCCGCGCAGCCAGCTGGCGGCGACGAAGCCCGCCAGGTCGGTGGTCGAGCCGCCACCCAGGCCGATGATCACATCGCTGCGGGTGAAGCCGGTCTGGCCGAGCACCGACCAGCAGTACGCGGCGACCTCGACGCTCTTGGCGTCCTCGGCGTTCGGGACCTGGAGCACGATCGCCTCGTAGCCCTGGTCGGCCAGGTCCTCGCGGATCGCCTCGCCGGTGGCCTCCAGCGCCTCCGGGTGGATGATCGCGACCCGCTTGGCCTGCGGGCCGATCAGCGGGGCGAGTTCGCCGAGCAGCCGGTGCCCGATCAGCACCTCGTACGGGGCGTGGCCGTCGCTGCCCGCCACCTGGATCCGGACGATGTCGCTGTCAGTCATGAGGGTTCTTCAACTCCAGTGCTTCGAGTACGGCGTCGGCGACCTGCTCCGGCGTGCGGCCCTCGGTGTCGACCACGGCGGTGGCGACCTCCAGGTAGAGCGGGCGGCGGGCCTCCATCAGTTCGCGCCAGCGGGCCCGGGGGTTGACCGCGAGCAGCGGGCGGGGGGCGTCCAGGCCGACCCGCTTGACCGCGTCGGCGAGGGCGACCTCCAGGAACACCACGGGCAGCGGCGCGAGCAGCTCCCGGGTCACGGGGGCCATCACGGCGCCGCCGCCGAGCGCGAGCACGCCCTCGTGGTCCGCGCAGGCGGCCGCGACGGCCTCCCGCTCCAGCTGCCGGAAGTGCGGCTCGCCCTCGTCCACGAAGATCTCCGGGATGGCCTTGCCGGCCGTCCGTTCGATGTCCGCGTCGGTGTCGCGGAACGGCAGGCCGAGGCGTTCGGCGAGGACCCGCCCGACCGTGGACTTGCCACTGCCGGGCGGGCCGACCAGCACCACAGCGGGCGTGGTCATCGGACGATCAGGTTGTCGAGGTACGACTGCACGTTGCGGCGGGTCTCGGAGACGTTGTCGCCGCCGAACTTCTCCGCCACCGCGTCGGCCAGCACCAGCGCCACCATCGCCTCCGCGACGATGCCGGCCGCCGGGACGGCGCACACGTCGGACCGCTGGTGGTGCGCCTTGGCGGGCTCGCCGGTGCGCACGTCCAGCGTCTGCAGGGCGCGCGGGACGGTCGCGATCGGCTTCATCGCGGCGCGGACGCGCAGCAGTTCGCCGGTGGACAGACCGCCCTCGGTGCCGCCGGAGCGGCCGGAGGCGCGCTTGACGCCCTCGGGGGTCGGCAGGATCTCGTCGTGCGCCTTGGAGCCGGGGATCCGGGCCAGCTCGAAGCCGTCGCCGACCTCGACGCCCTTGATCGCCTGAATGCCCATCAGCGCGGAGGCCAGCCGGGCGTCCAGCCGGCGGTCCCAGTGCACGTGCGAGCCGAGGCCGACCGGCACCCCGTACGCCAGCACCTCGACGACGCCGCCGAGGGTGTCGCCGTCCTTGTGGGCCTGGTCGATCTCCGCGACCATCGCCTTCGACGCGTCGGCGTCCAGGCAGCGCACCGGGTCCTCGTCCAGCCGGGCCTCGTCGGCGGGCAGCGGCAGCACCCCGGCCGGGGCCTTGGCCGCGGCCAGCTCCACCACGTGGCTGACGATCTCGATGCCGCAGGTCTCCTTCAGGTAGGAGCGGGCGACCGCGCCGAGCGCGACCCGGGCCGCGGTCTCCCGGGCGCTGGCGCGCTCCAGGATCGGGCGGGCCTCGTCGAGCGAGTACTTCTGCATGCCGGCCAGGTCGGCGTGGCCCGGGCGGGGGCGGGTCAGCGGCTCGTTGCGGGCCAGGCCCGCGAGCACCTCGGGGTCGACCGGGTCGGCCGACATGACCTGCTCCCACTTCGGCCACTCGGTGTTGCCGACCATGACCGCCACCGGCGAACCCATGGTCACGCCGTGCCGGACACCGCCGAGGAAGGTCACCTCGTCCTGCTCGAACTTCATTCGCGCGCCGCGACCATAACCGAGCCGCCGGCGGGCCAGCGCGTCGGCCACCATGGCGGTGGTGACCGGCACTCCGGCCGGCAGGCCCTCCAGCGTCGCGACCAGAGCGGGGCCGTGCGACTCCCCCGCCGTCAGCCAGCGCAAGCTACCCACCGAAAAGCTCCTTCGTCAGCGGCCCGCGCGCCGTGAACGGCGGCCGGCCCGGCGTCTCGTCCTGCCCGGCCGCAGAATGCGACGGGGCGAACACCGATCCTTTCACGTCCGGGCGGCCACCGGGGTCACGGTCCGCGTGGCGGACAACGGGCGTCCGCCGACGCCGCCCGGCCGGACCGACGAAGCCGCAGCTCAGGGCACCTGACCCGGGCCCGGAACGCGGACGCCGTCCCAGAAACCCGCCCGGCATCCAGGACGGCGACGCCCACCCCGGGCGAACCGGCGCAGCCGCGGCTCAGGACGCCAGCGCCGCCTCGCCCGCGGCGCGCATCGCGGCCAGCGGGCCGCGCTCGACGCCGGTGAACCACTCGAACTGGAGCACCGCCTGGTGCACCAGCAGGTCCAGCCCGCCGAGGACGGTGCCGCCGCGCTCCAGGCACGCGGCGGCCAGCGCGGTCGGCCACGGGTGGTAGAGCACGTCGAACAGCACGCCGGGAGTCCCGGTCAGCGCGGACGCGAAGGCGTCGGTGGCGCCGACCGGAGTGGTGGAGACGGTCAGCGGGCCGGCCAGCGCCCGGGCCGAGTCCGCCCAGTCGGCGGTGCGCACGGCCACACCGAGCTTCTCCCCCAACTCCCGCATCTCAACGGCCCGTTCGGCGCTGCGCACATACACCGTGACCTCGCCGTCGCAGATCTGGCCGAGCGCGGCCAGCGCGGACGAGGCGGTCGCCCCGGCGCCCAGCACCGCCGCCGAGGCGACCCGTTCGACGCCGCGCTCGCGGAGCGCGTTGACCAGCCCGGGGACGTCGGTGTTGTCACCGTGCCGCCGCCCGTCCGGGCCGAACACCACGGTGTTGACGGCGTCCACGGACCGCGCGGTGTCGCTGACGGTGTCCAGCAGCGGCCGGATCGCCCGCTTCAGCGGCATGGTCAGCGACAGGCCCGCCCAGTCGGCGTCCAAGCCGGTGACGAAGGCCTCCAGCCCGGCCTCGTCGATCTCGTACCGGTCGTAGCGCCACTCGTCCAGGCCGAGCGCGGCGTAGCCGGCCCGGTGCAGGGCGGGCGAGAGCGAGTGGGCGATCGGCGAGCCGAGAACGGCGGCCCGGTGCGCAGTGGTCACGACACGATCCTTCGGGGAGTTCGGTACAGGTGGACGTCGATCGGGTCCTCGGACGCGAAGGCGAAGCCGCGCCGCTCGTACGGGCGGCGGGCGGGGCTGCCCTGCATCACGACCCACCGGGCGGCAGGCCCGGCGGCGTCGACGTCGTCCGGCGCGGCACGCAGCCCGGCGACGCCGGGGCCTCGGCCGTGCGGTGCCGGAGCCAGTGCCGCGCCGGGCAGCCTTCGCCCGTCGAGGAGCGACGTCCGGTGCGTGCTGTCGGCGTGCCGGCCGGAAGCACTGGGTGTACTTGGGTTTCGGCCCGTGCGGCGGGAGTGCCCGCCCGGGGGCGCCTCCCAGCCCGCCGGGCCGGGGGCGCGTCGCGACGGCGCAGAGGTCGCCTGCCGCGGCACTGGACGGAAGCGCTCCGGCACCGGCGCGCCGGGCCGGCCCGCGTCCGGGCGCAGCGCCCGGCGGCCGGCCGGCGGCGGAGAGCCGGGCGCATCCGGCACCGGGGTGTGCGCGGACCGGTGCGCGTCGCGGGTCCGCGGCGGGACCCGGTGCTCGTCGAACCGGCCGAGGCGTTCCAGGTCGGGCCGTTCCAGGTCGGCGCGTTCCAGGTCGGGGCGCCGCGCCGCCGCCCGCGGCTCGACCGGCGGTTCCGGGTCGGCGTCGGTGGCGGGGCGCGGCGTCCGGGCCGGGACGGTCACTCGGCGCCCCGGCGGGTGCGGGCGGTCCAGCGGCCCTCGCTGTGGCCGATCCGGATCGGGTGCCGGAAGCAGTCGGAGACCAGCTCGGTGGTGAGCACCTCGGTGGCCGGGCCGGCGGCGGTGGTCAGGCCGTCGCGCAGCAGCAGCGCGTGGCTGGTGGTCTCCGGCAGCTCCTCCAGGTGGTGGGTGACCAGCACGGAGGCGACCTCGGGGAAGCGGCGGCGCAGTTCGTCCAGGCTCTCCAGCAGCTGTTCGCGCGCCGTCAGGTCGAGGCCGGTGGCGGGTTCGTCGAGCAGCAGCAGCCGGGGCTCGGGCATCAGCGCGCGGGCGATCAGCACCCGGCCGCGCTCGCCCTGGGACAGCGTGGTCCAGGCGCTGTCCGCGCGGTGCGCGACACCCAGCGTGTGGATCAACTCCTCGGCGTGGTCGAGCTGTTCGGCGGTCGGCTTGCGGAACGGATCCGGCTCGATGGACTGCGTCGTCCCGGTCAGCACCACCTGACGGACCGTCAGCGGCGAACGCAGCGGATGCCGCGGATTCACATGTCCGAGGTGCGCCCGCAGCTCCCGCACGTCCACCCGTCCGAGCTGCCGGCCGAGCACCTTCACGGTGCCGGCCGTCGGGTGCTGAACCGCCCCGAGCAACGACAGCAGGGTGCTCTTCCCGGCGCCGTTCGCCCCGAGCACCGCCCAGTGCTCCCCGGCCCGAACGGTCAGCGACACGTCCTTCAACAGATATCGGCCGTCGCGGACCACGTCCACGTGGGCGGCTTCCAGAAGTGCCAGGTCCGAGGGCTGCAAGGTCTCCATCCGGGTCACGCTACTCGCTCACCCCGGCCGTCCCGCAAAGCCGTTCCGCCCACCGGACGCCCCGGACCCGGACCCGGCTCCCACGCCCACGCCCACGCCCACGCCCGGAGAACGTCAGCCGCCCCGAACGCGCGGCGGCGCGGCCGGTCGCAGTGACCGACCGCGCCCACAACTCACTTGCAGACGACCTGCTTCGCGTCGTACTGCTTGCCCCTGGAGATGCACCAGTCCTTGGTGTTCTGCGCGTGCTCCTCGCCGGTGACGGCGAACTTGGTCTCCGACGGCGAGATCGCCAGCCAGTACGCCCAGTCGCCCGGCGTCGGGTTGAGGACCGCCTTGATCGCGTCGTCGCCCGGGTTGGAGATCGGCGTGGGCGGCAGGCCCGGGTTCATGTTCGTGTTGTACTTCAGCGACTTGTCGTTGATCTCCTGGTAGGTCAGTTCCTTGCGGCCCAACTGGTACTGGAGCGTGGTGTCCACGGCGAGCTTGTGGCCGGTGACGTTGGTGGTCAGGCGGTTGGACATGGCCCGGGCCATCTTGCCGAAGTCCACCGAGTTGTTGCCCTCGGCCTGCAGGATCGACGCCTCGGTGATCACCTCGTAGCCGTTCTTCAGGCCGACCTTCTGCGCCGCCTCGTCCAGCTTGAGATCGTTGTAGCGCTGGACCGCGTTGGCCACCATCTGCTTGAGCAGCTCCTCGGGCTTCATGCCGTCGGCGATGGAGTACCGGGCCGGGTACAGGAAGCCCTCGGGGTTGTTGTTCGCGTAGGCGGGCAGGCCGAGGTTCGCGGCCTGGTCCTTGGCGACCTGCGCGGTGGCGCCCTTGTCGAGCTTCAGCTTCTCGTCGATCTTGGCGTAGATGTCCGTGGCCCTCATGCCCTCCGGGAGGATCAGCACGTTGCCGCCGTTGGACTCCATGAGCTCCTGGAGCGCCGCCGCGGCGGACATCTCGTGCTTCATGGTGTAGAGGCCGGGCTGGATGCCGCGGGCCTTGTCGTTCTTCTCGTACGCATTGGTGAACGCCTTGACGCTCTTCACCACGCCGGCGTCCCGCAGCACCTTCCCGATGTCGCCGCCGAGCGCGCCGGAAGCGACGGTGATGTTGACCGAACCGGAGCCCTCGCCCGTGAAGTCCGGCGGCGGGCCGAAACGCTGCTGGTACTGGCCGTAGCCCCACCAGCCGGCGCCGCCGGTCACGCCGAGCAGCACCAGGGCGACCACCAGGCAGGCGCCGCGGTTGCGGCGGCCCGACTGCTTGCCCTTCTCCTTGCGCTTGCGCTCGGCCTCACGGGAGTTGTCCTGCTCGGAGAAGAACGACGCGGTGCCGCCCTCCTCCTCCTCGGCGTACTCGTCCTCGGCCCACTGCTCGTCCTCGCCGGCGCGTTCGTCGAACTCGCCCGGCTCGACGACGGCGGGCGCCGCCCCGGGGTTCTCCAGCGCGGCGGCCTCCGCCTCCCAGTCGATGCCGTCCGGACCGGGCCCGCTCGGCGCCGCGGGCTGCGGCCGAGCGGCCCGGGGCTGCACCGGCTGGGGCATGCCCTGCTGCTGAACGCCCTGCTGGGGCATGCCCTGTTGCGGCATCCCCTGCTGCTGAACGCCCTGCTGAACACCCTGCTGCTGAAGGCCCTGCTGCGGCATCCCCTGCTGCATCGGCTGCTGCGCCATGCCCTGCTGGACGAACTGCTGCTGCCCGCCCTGGGTCGCGCCGCGCTGCTGCGGGTAGCCCTGGCCGCCCATCGGCATCTGCTGCGGCGGAACCTGCTGCACCTGCTGCTGCGGGTAGCCCTGCTGCTGGCCGAACTGCTGCTGTTGCTGCGCGAACGGCTGCTGACCACTGTGCGTCATCCCCGGCTGGGGCATTCCCTGCTGCACCATGCCGGACTGCGGCATGCCCTGCTGCTGCGGGTAGCCCTGCGGCTGCTGCTGGACGTAACCCTGTTGCTGCGGGTAACCGTGCCCGCCCATCGGCATCTGCTGCTGGGGCGGGAAGCCCTGCTGGGGCATCCCCTGCTGGGGCACCATGCCCTGGTCCTGCGCCTGCCCCTGCTGCGGCATCCCCTGCTGCGGGTACCCCTGCGGATACTGCTGGCCGAAGTCCTGCTGACCGTACGGGGGCTGCTGCTGTTCGCCGGGGAACCACGCCTGTTCGCCCTGGGCACCGTAGCGCCCGCTCTGATCAGTCATCGATCCCCTTACCGCGTCCAGGGTGGCTGTCGAACCGGCGTGCTAGTGCCGCCTCTGCTGGGAGACGTTACCGTACCGCAGCGTAGCCACCGGGCGTCACTCCCTGTTGTTCACGGGGCGACCGGTGGGGAGTCGGAGGCGGTCGGGGACGGGTTCTGTGCGCGATGTGCGTTGAACTCGTCGACGTTCTTCCGTTGTTGGTCGGAGCTGTCGGTGAAGCGGGTGTCGCCGGGCTGAACCGTCACGAAGTACAGCCAGTCACCGTCGGCGGGGTGGATGGCGGCGCGCAGCGCATCGCGGCCGGGGTTGCCGATGGGGGTGGGCGGCAGGCCGGCGTGGGCGTAGGTGTTGAACGGGGAGTCGAGCTTGGTGTCGGCGACGGTGGTGGTGAGGGTGGAGCGGCCGAGCGCGTAGTTGATGGTGGAGTCGAGCTGCAGCGGCATGTTCTTCGCCAGCCGGTTGTAGACGACCCGGGCGACCCTGGCCATGTCCTCGGGGTTGTCGGCCTCGGCCTGGGCGAGGCTGGCGACGACGAGCAGGCCGTAGGGGGTGACGTTGTTGTTGGTGGCGGCGTCGTCGACGGCGCTGCCGTCGAGCCGGTTGTCGGCTTCCTTGACCATCTCCTTCAGCAGGGTGAGCGGGGTGCTCTCGCCGGTGATGGGGTAGGTCGCCGGGAACAGGTAGCCCTCGGGGTGGCCGTCCGCGTCGGCGGGCAGGCCGAGTTCGTCGAGGTGCTCCTCGACGGCGGCCTTGGTGGTGCCGGCGGGCAGTCCGAGCCGGGAGTCGACGGCGGCGTAGACCTGGGTGGTGCGCCAGCCCTCGGGGATGGTCAGGGCGTTGGCGTTGGCCGGGTCGAGCAGCACGTTGAGGGCTGCGGTCGCCGACATCTTCTCCTTGAGGGTGTAGGTGCCGGGCTGGATCCGGTTGCCGGCCGGGCTCTTGGCGGCGGCCTCGGTGAACGCCCGGACGGAGGCGATCACGTGTTTGGTCGTCAGGGTCCTGCCGATCTGGGTGATGCTGGCGCCCTGGGCGACCGACACCTGCACCCGGCCGGTGCCGGTGCCGACGTAGTCGGGGGCGGGCTTCTTGCCCTCGGGCCAGACCAGGAACAGCGCGACGGCGGCGGCCGCCACCACGCCGAGCAGCCCGGTGACGCTGAGACAGCAGGCCGCGCCGGTGCGCAGCCGTCCCGGTTCGGGCTGTTCGACGCCGTACGGCAGTCCGGGCGGGGCGCCCTCGGGTTCGAGCACGGGTGCGCCGAGGTGACCGGGGGTCAGTCCGGGTGCGGTGTACGGGTCGGTCACGGCGGGCCTCCGGCGGCGGGCATGCGATCGGGGCCCGTGCGGACGCGCGTCCGCACGGGCCCCGATCGGAACCTAAGCCTGGCCGGTCAGACCGTCGGCTCGACACTCTCGCCGGGTGCGCGTCCGCTCACCCGTTCGGTCTCAAGGGCGGCCTGGAGGATCACCACGGCCGCGGCCTGGTCGATCACCGAGCGGCCCTTCTTGGAGGACCGGCCGGAGGCGCGCAGCCCGGCAGCGGCGGTGACGGTGGTCATCCGCTCGTCGACCAGCCGCACGCCGACCGGGTAGAGCAGCATGGCCAGCCGGCCCGCGTAGTCGCGGACCTTGGCGGCGGCCGGGCCCTCCTTGCCGCTCAGCGAGCGCGGCAGGCCGACCACCACCTCGA
Source organism: Kitasatospora sp. NPDC092948 (assembly GCF_044754805.1). Taxonomy (NCBI): domain Bacteria; kingdom Bacillati; phylum Actinomycetota; class Actinomycetes; order Kitasatosporales; family Streptomycetaceae; genus Kitasatospora; species Kitasatospora sp. NPDC092948. The sequence goes on from NZ_JBIVPU010000013.1 coordinate 59,427, forward strand.
TCGCGTCGTACTCCTCGACGATCGACTTGAGCCGGGCCTGCGAGCGGCCCCCGGCGGGGACGGTCTCCACGGGCGTGGCGATCAGCCCGTCGGGGTCGCAGACCGCGACCCCGATCCGGGCGTCGCCGACGTCCACGGCGATCCGCCGACCGCGCCGGAAGACCTTCTCTTCGATGGAGCCGTCGGTCACGCGCGCTCGGCCACCAGTGCCCGAACGGCCTCGATCGCCTCGTGGACCGCGGCCGGGTTGCTGCCGCCGCCCTGCGCCACGTCGTCCTTGCCGCCACCGCCGCCGCCGAGGGTCTTCGCCGCGGCGCGGACCAGCTCGCCGGCCTTGATGCCGCGGGCCCGGGCGTCCTCGCTGGTGGCGATGACGGTCAGCGGGCGGTCGTTCGCGACGGTGAACGCGGCGACCACGGACGGGCGGTTGCCGAGCCGGGCGCGGATGTCCAGCACCAGCTTGCGCAGCTCGTCCGCACCGGTGCCGTCGCCGACCCGGGCGGCGACCAGGGCCACGCCCTTGATGTCCTGCGCGCCCTCGGCGAGGCCCGCGGCGGCCTGCAGCACCTTCTCGGCGCGGAACTTCTCGATCTCCTTCTCGGCGTCCTTGAGCTTGGCGAGCATGCCGGAGATCTTCTCCGGCAGCTCCTCCGGGCGGCCCTTGACCAGCTCGGTGAGCTGGGAGACCACGGTGTGCTCGCGGGCCAGGAACTTGTACGCGTCCGAGCCGACCAGCGCCTCCACGCGGCGCACGCCGGAGCCGATCGAGGACTCGCCGAGCAGCTTCACCAGGCCCAGCTGGGCGGTGTTGGCGACGTGCGTGCCGCCGCACAGCTCCTTGGAGAAGTCGCCGATGGTGACCACGCGCACCGAGTCGCCGTACTTCTCGCCGAACATCGCGATGGCGCCCTGCTTGCGGGCCTGGTCCATCGTCATCACCTCGGCGGTGACGTCGAGTTCGCGGGTCAGCACGTCGTTGATCTTCTGCTCGACGTCGACCAGCACGCTGCCGGGCACGGCGGCGGGCGAGCCGAAGTCGAAGCGGAAGCGGCCCGGCGCGTTCTCCGAACCGGCCTGGGCGGCCGTCGGGCCGAGCGCGTCGCGCAGCGCCTGGTGGGTCAGGTGGGTCGCCGAGTGGGCGCGGGCGATGGCCCGGCGGCGCTCGGTGTCGATGGTGGCGTACGCGGACGCGCCGAGCACCACCTCGCCGAACAGCACCCCGCCGGAGTGCACGATGACGCCCGGCACCGGCTGCTGCACGTCGCGGATCTCGACGACCGCGCCGGAGTCGAGGCGGATCCGGCCGTGGTCGGCGAGCTGGCCGCCGCCCTCGGCGTAGAACGGGGTGCGGTCGAGGATCAGCTCGACCTCGTCGCCCTCGCTCGCGGCCGGCGCCGGAACGCCGTTCACCAGCAGGCCGACCACGGTGGCCTCGCCCTCGGTGGCGGTGTAGCCGGTGAAGACGGACGCGCCGGCACTGTCGGCGACCTCGCGGTACGCGGCGACGTCGGCGTGGCCCATCTTCTTCGCCTTGGCGTCGGCCTTGGCGCGGTCGCGCTGCTCCTGCATCAGGCGGCGGAAGCCGGCCTCGTCGACCTGGAGGCCCTGCTCCTCGGCCATCTCCAGGGTGAGGTCGATCGGGAAGCCGTAGGTGTCGTGCAGCTTGAACGCCTGCTCGCCGGAGAGCACCACGCTGCCGCCGGCCTTGGTCTCGGTGACCGCGGCATCCAGCAGGTTGGTGCCGGAGCGCAGGGTCTGGAGGAAGGCGTTCTCCTCGGCGACCACGACCGTCTCGATGCGCTTGCGGTCGGTCTCCAGCTCCGGGTACTGCGGGGCCATCGCCTTGATCGAGATGTCGATCAGGTCCTTGGCGACCGGCCCGGTGGCGCCCAGCAGGCGCATGTTGCGGATCGCCCGGCGCAGGATGCGGCGCAGCACGTAGCCGCGGCCCTCGTTGCCGGGGGTGACGCCGTCGCCGACCAGCATCAGCGCGGTGCGGAAGTGGTCGGTGACCACGCGCAGCGAGACGTCCGACTTGTGGTCGGCGCCGTAGCTGTGGCCGGTGAGCTCGGCGGCGCGGTCGAGGATCATCCGGCTGGTGTCGATCTCGAACAGGTTGTCGACCTCCTGCAGGACGGCGGCGAGGCGCTCCAGGCCGAGGCCGGTGTCGATGTTCTTGCTCGGCAGGTCGCCGAGGATCTCGAACCCGTCCTTGCCGTCGCCGTGGCCGCGCTCGTACTGCATGAAGACCAGGTTCCAGATCTCCAGGTAGCGCTCGCCGTTGACCGCCGGGCCGCCCTCCTCGCCGTACGCGGGGCCGCGGTCGTAGTTGATCTCCGAGCACGGGCCGCACGGGCCGGGGACGCCCATGGACCAGAAGTTGTCCTTCATGCCCAGGCGCTGGATCCGCTCGGACGGGACGCCGATGACGTCGCGCCAGATCTGCTCGGCCTCGTCGTCGTCCTTGTAGACGGTGATCCAGAGCTTCTCGGGGTCGAGGCCGTAGCCGCCGTCCGCGACGGAACTGGTGAGCAGCTCCCAGGCGAACTTGATGGCGCCTTCCTTGAAGTAGTCGCCGAACGAGAAGTTGCCGCACATCTGGAAGAACGAGCCGTGCCGGGTGGTCTTCCCGACCTCCTCGATGTCCAGGGTGCGGACGCACTTCTGCACGCTGGTGGCGCGCGAGAACTGCGGCTTGACCTCGCCGAGGAAGTACGGCTTGAAGGGCACCATGCCGGCGTTGACCAGCAGCAGGGTGGGGTCGTCGGCGACCAGCGAGGCCGACGGTACGACGGTGTGGCCGCGCTCCTCGAAGAAGCGCAGCCAGCGGCGGCGGATCTCTGCCGACTCCATCAGTGGGGGTCCTTCCGATCGGTCGTGCGTCCCGGCAGCTCGCGCTGGCGGGGCTTGGCAACGATTTGGGGGGTGGTGCGGCGCGTGCCGCGAGACGTGGGCAGGGCGGCGGCCGGGGAGCCCGGGGCCGCCGAGATAGCTCGGTCCCCGCCGGAGCCGGCCGCGCCGCTGAGGGTGCGGCGGCGGGGCGGTTCGACGACCGCGGTGCCGTCCAGGCCCAGGTCGGCGCGCAGCTGCTGCTCGCGCTCGGCCATGCCGGTCTTCACGTCGCGGGCGAACTGCCGGGCGGCGTCGCCGAGTTGGAGCGCGCCGCGGGCGGCGCTGCCGGACAGCGAGTCGGGCGTGAGGCGGTGCACCGCCTCGTTGGCCTTGCTCATGGCCCACACGGTCGCGCCCGCGCCGACCGCCATCCAGAAGATCCTGCGCACCATCGCCGCTCAGCCCCTCACGGCCCGGCGGACCCGGGCCAGCAGCCCGCCGCGCGGTGCGGTCGCGGCCCGTACCTCGGCCCGGATCAGCCGGGCCAGCTCCTCGCGCTCGCCGCTCTGCTGCGGCACCACGGGCCCGGCCTGCTGGCGGTTCACGGCCCGGCGCACGCCGTAGCTGAACGCGGCCAGCTTCACCAGTGGCCCGCCGACGGTGGCGGCCACCGTGGAGGACAGCGCCTTGGCGTCGGCGGCGGCGTCCTGGACGTTGGCGGTGATCTCGTCGACCCGCTCCAGCTGCTCGTGCGCGCTGCGGACGGCGGCGTTCGCGTCCTGCAGCAGCGGCACGGCCTGCTCGGTGACGGCGGAGACCAGGACGGTGGCCTCCCGCAGCACCTTGGACAGCCGGACCAGGACCACGGCGAGCAGGGTGACCAGGACCGCCCAGAAGACGGCGACCAGCAGCCCGGCCAGCTCTCCCACGGACACCTTCGCGCGCTCCCTCGCCTGTGCCAGTCACACTCTTGCAATCCCAGGGTTGAACCCTACCGTGACTGCCGACCGCTCCCCGACCGGATATCGGCAGGTACGCCCGGCCCCGAACCGGTCGGATGTGCGAACACCGCGCGTAACCTACCGTCCGGTCACCTCGTTGGGGAGGTGACTCGCGGGGCACGGGCCGAACAGGCACTAACGACGGGGGCGTCCCTTGGACGACATGGCGGCAGCGTCGAGCGGGCCGGGCCGGCTGCCCGCCGAAGTCACCCGCTTCGTCGGCCGGGCCGCCGAACTCGACGCCCTGGCGGGGCTGCTCGGCCGCTCCCGGCTGGTCACCGTGACCGGGCCCGGCGGGGTCGGCAAGTCCCGGCTGGCGCTGCGGGCCGCCGCCCGGCTCGCCGCCGGCTTCCCGGACGGCGTCCGCCTGGCCGAGCTCGGCCCGGTGCGCGACCCGCTGCTGCTCGGCCGCACCGTGCGCGCCGCGCTGGCCCAGGCCGGCCCCGGCGCGCGCCCGCTCGCCGACCGCCGCCTGCTGCTGGTGCTGGACGGCTGCGAGCACCTGGTCGACGCCTGTGCCGGGCTGGTCGACGAGCTGCTGCGCGCCGCACCCGGCCTGCGGGTGCTGGCCACCTCCCGGCAGTCCCTGCGGGCGGCCGGCGAGCGCCTGCTGCCGCTGGCCCCGCTGCCGGTCGAGCCGGCCCGCGGCCGGGCCGACTCCGAGGCGATGCTGCTGTTCGCCGACCGGGCCGCCGCCGTCCGGCCGGGCTTCCGCCTCGACGGCGCCAACCGCGCCGAGGTGGCGCTGCTCTGCCGCCGCCTGGACGGCCTGCCGCTGGCCCTGGAGCTGGCGGCCGGCCGACTGCGCGCGCTGTCCGTGGAGCAGCTGACGGCCCGGCTGGACGACCGCTTCCGGCTGCTCACCGGCGGCGGCCGCACCGCCTTGGCCCGGCACCGGACGATGCGCACCGCGATCGGCTGGAGCCACGAACTCTGCACCATGCAGGAACGTTTACTCTGGACGCGCCTGTCGGTCTTCGCCGGCGGCTTCGACCTGGACGCCGCCGAATACGTCTGCGGCGGCGAGGGCCTGGACCTCGACGACATCCTCGAACTCCTCGACTCGCTGGTCGACAAATCCGTCCTGGAACGCCTCGACGGCGAACCCGCCCGGTTCCGGATGCTCGACACCCTGCGCGACTACGGCGCCCACTGGCTGCGGGCCGGCCACGACCACCCGCGGCTGCTGCGCCGCCACCGCGACTGGTACCTGTCCGTCGCCACCTGGGCCGAAGCCGAATGGTTCGGCCCCCGGCAGGCCGAGACCGCCGAACGCACCCGGCTCGCCCACCCCGACCTGCGCGCCGCCCTGGAGTTCTCGCTCGCCGAACCCGGCGAGGAACAGCACGCCCTCACCCTGGCCGGCGCCCTCTGGTACTTCTGGATCGGCACCGGCCGGCTCGGCGAAGGCCGGCTCTGGCTGGACCGCGCCCTCGCCCGCGCCCCCGAACCCACCGACGCCCGCGCCAAGGCCCTCTGGGTCGCCGGCCACCTCGCCACCCTCCAGGGCGATCCGGCCCGAGCCCGCCCCGCCCTCGCCGAGTGCCACCGCCAGGCCCGGGCCGCCGGCGACCCCCGGGCCCTCGCCCACGCCGTCCACCGCCAGGGCTGCGCCGCCCTGGTCGGCGACGACCCGGCCCGCGCCGCCGCCCTCCTCGACGAGGCGCTGCGCCACTACACCGCTCTCGGCGAACTCGACACCCACGTCCTGCTGGCCATGGTCGGACTCGCCCTGGCCCACCTGTTCCTCGGCGACGAACCGACCGGCACCGCCTGGGCCGAACGCGTCCGGGACAGCTGCGAGCAGTACGGCGAGCAGTGGGCGCACGGCTACTGCCTGTACGCGATGGCCTGGGCCCGCCGCCAGTCCGGCGAACCGCGCGCGGCCCGCGGCTTCGCCCGCGAGTCGATCCGGCTCGCCCACCCGCTGCGCGACCCGCTCGCCCTCGTCCTCGCCCTCGACCTGCTGGCCCTGCTCGCCGCCGAGGACCCCGCCCCCGACCCGTACGAGGCCCGGGTCCTCCAGGGCGCCGCCCACCGGCTCTGGGCGGCGGTCGGCACCCCGTTCCTCGGCTCCCGCACCTTCCACGGCCCGCACCTGGCCTGCGAACGCCGCGCCCGCGCCGCCCTCACCGAGCAGCAGTACGACGAAGCCTTCCGGCTCGGCGCCCGCCTCGACCTGGACGCCGCCGTCCGCCGCGCGCTCGGCCCCTGAAAACGCGCCCGGCCCCGGAAACGGGAAACGCCCCCGCGGTCCGAGGACCGAGGGGGCGTTCCGCTCGCGGGTCAGCGCGAGTAGTACTCGACGACCAGCTGCTCGTCGCAGACGACCGGAACCTCGCGGCGCTGCGGCGCGCGGTCCAGACGGAAGGCCAGGGCCTTCAGGTTGACCTCGAGGTACTTCGGGGTCTGGCCCTCGCCGGCGTTGCCGCCCTCGCGAGCCACCTGGAAGGGGACCTTCTCCTTGGACTTTTCCTTGACCGTGACGACGTAGCCCGGCTTCATCTGGAACGACGGCTTGTTGACCTTCGAGCCGTTGACCTCGATGTGACCGTGCACGACCATCTGGCGGGCCTGGTAGATGGTGCGGGCGATGCCCGAACGCAGGACCAGGGCGTCGAGGCGGACCTCCAGCAGGGCGACGAGCGCCTCACCGGTCTTGCCCTCGACCTTCTTGGCGGCCTCGAAGGCACGCGCCATCTGCTTCTCGCTGAGGTCGTACTGCGCGCGCAGACGCTGCTTCTCGGTCAGACGGACCTTGTAGTCAGAGTTCTGCTTGCGGCCACGGCCGTGCTGGCCGGGCGGGTACGGGCGGGCCTCGAAGTACTTGACGGACTTCGGGGTCAGCGGAACGCCGAGAGCACGGGCGATCTTGACCTTGGGGCGCTTCTGGTTCGCCATGTTTCCTTTTCCTGTTCAGATACGGCTGTCACCAGGTGTTGACGGAGGACGCTTCTCGCGGCCCGGAGAAAAACCGTCCGTCGCCGGATGGTCAGCCGCTCTCCGCGACCGGGCACTATGTGCTTGCACACGAGAGGCCCACCGACCGGGAAAGGTGGTGGGCTGCCCGCGACACCGAAAGCCGGTGCGCGCCGCTCCTGGAGAACTCCCTTGCGGGAGGCCTCCGTTGGTTGCCCCGCTGGTGCGGCCGGTCGCTCCTCGCGGAACCCCGGGCCCGGGACACACTGCGGACAGTCTACAGGCTGTTCACTCGCCCTTGAGCCGGGCCCTGGTCCACTCCGCGATCTCCGCGTACCGGGCCTCTCCCCCGCGCCTGGTCGGCCGGTAGTACTCCTTGCCGTGCACCGCGTCCGGCGCGTACTGCTGCGCGGCGATGCCCTCCGGCAGGTCGTGCGGGTACTGGTAGCCCTTGCCGTGCCCCAGCTTCTTCGCCCCGCCGTAGTGCGCGTCCCGCAGGTGCGCCGGCACCGCGCCCGCCAACCCCTGCCGGACGTCCGCCAGCGCCGCGTCGATCGCCAGGTACGCGGCGTTCGACTTCGGCGCCAGCGCCAGCGCGATCGCCGCCTGCGACAGGATGATCCGCGCCTCCGGGAACCCGATCAGCGCGACCGCCTGCGCCGCCGCGACCGCCGTCGGCAACGCGGTCGGATCGGCCAGGCCGATGTCCTCACTGGCCGAGATCATCAGCCGCCGGGCGATGAACCGCGGGTCCTCCCCCGCCTCGATCATCCGCGCCAGGTAGTGCAGCGTGGCGTCCACGTCACTGCCCCGGATCGACTTGATCAGCGCGCTCGCCACGTCGTAGTGCTGGTCGCCGTCCCGGTCGTACCGCACCGCCGCCCGGTTCACCGCCGTCTCGGTCGCCTCCAGCGTCAGCACGCCCCCGCCCTGCTCCAGCGCCGCCCCCGCCGCCGCCTCCAGCATGGTCAGCGCCCGCCGGGCATCGCCCCCCGCCAGCCGCACCAGGTGGTCCTCGGCGTCCTCCGCCAGCTCCACACTGCCGCCCAGCCCCCGCTCGTCCGCGGTCGCCCGGCGCAGCAGGGTCCGGATGTCCTCGTCGGTCAGCGACTCCAGGGTCAGCAGCAGGGAACGCGACAGCAGCGGCGAGATGATCGAGAAGTACGGGTTCTCGGTGGTCGCGGCGATCAGCGTCACCCAGCGGTTCTCCACCGCGGGCAGCAGCGAGTCCTGCTGCGCCTTGGAGAACCGGTGGATCTCGTCCAGGAACAGCACCGTCTCCCGCCCGGTCATCCCAACCGCCCGCCGGGCGCCGTCGATCACCGCACGGACTTCCTTCACGCCGTGCGTGATCGCCGAGAGTTCGACGAACCTGCCCTCCACCGCCTGGCTGATCACATGCGCCAGCGTGGTCTTCCCCGTCCCCGGCGGCCCCCACAGAATCACCGAACTCGTGGCCGCCGGCCCCTTCGCCCCCGCGACCAGCCGCCGAAGCGGCGAGCCGTCCTTCAACAGCTGCTGCTGCCCCGCCACCTCGTCCAACGTCCGCGGCCGCATCCGCACCGCGAGTGGGGCGCGCCCCGGCTCAGCACTCTGACGTTCCTCGGCTGCATGCGTGAAAAGGTCCGGCTCGTCCACGGAACGCAACCCTATACGGCGGGAATCCGGGGGCGCGGGGAACTGCGCGCAGCCGGAGGCACCCGAGCGCGGGATCACGACGCGGGAGAACGACCGGCACGCGGCCGCGACCCTGCGGACGGGCTCCGCGCCTGTCGCGCGGTTCCCGCGTCACTGCGGCCGGTGCAGCAGCACCACGTCGAACTCCTCCAGCCCGTAGATCACCGTCCCCGACGCCGCGCTCGCGGCCGCTCGCGCCGCCGCCTGCGCTCCGCGGGAGGCGTCGAACGCCCGGCGGTCGGCGAAGATCGTCCCGACCACCCCGATCGACCGCTTGCGGTCGATGAGCATGGCGGCCCCCACGTACCCGTCGATCTTCCTGAGCGCCGGCAGGCCGTTCTCCTCGAAGCCGCGCGCCACCCCGTCCGCGCCCGCCGCGCCGAACGCGAAGCGGGTGAGCCGGAAGCCCCCGTTCTCGACGGCCGGGCCGGGCTCGGCCGCGGCGACGTCCCAGCGGTTGACGACGACGGTCGCGGCGAACGGGACGAGCAGCGTGTCGCGGCGGTCGGCCAGCGCGGTGTCGCTGGCGGCCTCGTGTTCGGGGGTGTCCCACCAGGAGCCCATGGTGAGGGTGCCGAGTTGCCGGTTGGCGAACAGTCCGTAACCGCGGTAGCCGGGCTGTCCGGAGAGCATGTCGACGGATTCGCCGCGCAGCGCGTCGAGGCTGTCCTCCAGCAACGCCGGGTCGCCGGTCGCGTAGACGGTGCGGACATACATGGCGGGCCTCCAGCCGTTGCGGGGTCTCCTCCATCGCACGCCCGCCGCGTCGTACGGGTCAACCGGGGGCGGTCACCGCTCGAGCAGCGTCGCGGCGTGGTCGAAGACGTACTTCTGGAGGTCGCGCGGCGGCCGCTGGTAGCCGCGCGGTTGGGGCCTGGGCGGCAACGTGATCGCGGGGCGGACCACCTCGTGGTACGGGACGGTGGAGAGCAGGTGGGCGATCATGTTGAGGCGGGCGCGGCGCTTGTCGTCGCTGTCGACCACGTTCCACGGGGAGTCGGGGAGGTCGGTGTAGACGAACATCTCGTCCTTGGCCCGCGAGTACTCCTCCCAGCGCGTGATGGATTCGACGTCCATCGGCGAGAGCTTCCACTGCCGCATGGGGTCGTCGAGGCGGTCGCGGAAGCGGCGTTCCTGTTCGACGTCGCTGACCGAGAACCAGTACTTGCGCAGCAGGATGCCCGCTTCGATGAGCATCCGTTCGAAGGTGGGGCACTGGTGGAGGAACTGCCAGTACTCCTCCTCGGTGCAGAATCCCATCACCTTCTCGACGCCGGCCCGGTTGTACCAGGACCGGTCGAACAGCACCATCTCGCCGGCCGCCGGGAGCTGTTCGACGTAGCGCTGGAAGTACCACTGGCCGCGCTGGCGCTCGGTGGGCGCCGGCAGGGCGGCGATCCGGGCGATGCGCGGGTTGAGGTACTCGGTGACGCGTCTGATCACGCCGCCCTTGCCGGCGGCGTCCCGGCCCTCGAAGATCACGACCATCCGGACGCCTTCGCTGCGCACCCACTCCTGCATCTTGACCAGTTCCTGCTGGAGCCGGAGCAGTTCGGGCTCGTAGATCCGCTTGGGGATCCGCTGGATGCTCTTGGCGCCGCGGGTCTTCTTGCCGCGCTTGGAGTCCGCCACTTCGCACACCTTCCGATCACCGTACTGATGATGATCACTCAGGCTACGGGCCGCCGGTGGCCCACGCAGGTCGGCCGGCGGCCCTCGCGGGTCAGACCTCCGCGAACGGCGCGGGGTAGCGGCACGCGCCGTGCGGGACGCCGTCCGCGCCGGGCAGCGCCAGCGCCTGGAAGTAGTGGTCGGGGACGTCGAACGGGCTGCTGATGCGGTGCCCGGAGGCGGGTTCGAAGCCGAACCGGGCGTAGTAGCCGGGGTCGCCGAGGACCACCACGACGCGCTCGCCGGCCTCGGCGGCGGCGGTCAGCGCGGCCCGTACGACGGCGGTGCCGACGCCCTTGCGCTGCCATTCGGGGGCGACCGCGACGGGGGCCAGGGCGAGCCCCTTGCCGTTGCCGATCCTCAGCCGGGTGAGCAGGGCGTGGCCGATGACGACCTCGCGGTCGTCGACGGCGACCAGGGAGAGTTCCGGCAGCCAGGCGGGGTCGCGGCGCAGCGCGTCCACCAGGTCCGCCTCTTCGGGGCCTGGGAAGGCCGCCATGTGCACGCGCCGGGTCTCGGCGACGTCGGTGGGGAGTTCGACTCTGGTTCGTACGGTCATCCTTGACCCTTCTTGCGCCCTGCACCCCGTTGTGCAGCGATCCGGCCCCGGGCGGTGCGAGCCTACTCCTGGTAGGCACGCACCGACCGGGGCCGGAACAAATCGTGATCAATATGCCGTTCCTGACGGGGCGTCAGGCGACGGAGTGTCAGGCGGTGGGCTCGGCCTCCGCCTTGGCGGCGTCCTTCGACTTGGGCTTGGCGTCCACGCCGGCCTCCCGGCGCTGGGCCGGGGTGATCGGGGTGGGGGCGCCGGTCAGCGGGTCGCCGCCGGTGGACGTCTTCGGGAAGGCGATGACGTCGCGGATGGTGTCGTAGCCGCCCAGCAGGGTGACCACGCGGTCCAGGCCGAGCGCGATGCCGCCGTGCGGCGGCGGGCCGTAGTTGAAGGCGTCCAGCAGGAAGCCGAACTGCGAGGCCGCCTCCTCCTCGGACAGGCCGATCGCGTCGAACGCCCGCTTCTGCACGTCGCGCTGGTGGATACGGATCGAACCGCCGCCCAGCTCCGAGCCGTTGAGCACCAGGTCGTACGCGTTGGAGAGCGCGCTGCCCGGGTCGGTGTCGAAGGTGGCGAGCGACTCGGCGGTCGGCGCGGTGAACGGGTGGTGCACCGCGTGCCAGCCCTGGAACTCGCCCTTGTCGTCCTCGATGGGCTCGAACATCGGGAAGTCCACGACCCAGAGGAAGGCCCACTGGGACTCGTCGATCAGGTTGCAGCGGCGGCCGATCTCCAGGCGGGCGGCGCCGAGCAGCTCCTGCGAGGCGGTCTTCTTGCCGGCCGCGAAGAACACCGCGTCGCCGGGCTTGGCGCCGGCGGCGGCGGCCAGGCCGGACAGGTGCTCCTCGGACAGGTTCTTGGCGACCGGGCCGCGCAGCTCGCCGGTCTCGGCGTCCACCAGGACGTACGCGAGGCCGCGGGCGCCGCGGGCCTTCGCCCAGTCCTGCCAGGCGTCGAGCTGCTTGCGGGGCTGCGAGGCGCCGCCGGGCATCACGACCGCGCCGACGTACGGGGCCTGGAAGACCCGGAACTCGGTGCCCTTGAAGTACTCGGTCAGGTCGGTGAGTTCCTGGCCGAAGCGGACGTCCGGCTTGTCGGAGCCGTAGCGCGACATGGCGTCGGCGTACGTCATCCGCGGCAGCGGGTTGGGGATCTCGTAGCCGTGCACCTCGCGCCAGATCGCGGCGATGATCTTCTCGCCGAGGGCCAGGACGTCCTCCTGGTCGACGAAGGACGCCTCGATGTCCAGCTGGGTGAACTCCGGCTGCCGGTCGGCGCGGAAGTCCTCGTCGCGGAAGCAGCGGGCGATCTGGTAGTAGCGCTCCATGCCGGCCACCATCAGCAGCTGCTTGAACAGCTGCGGGGACTGCGGCAGCGCGTACCAGTGGCCGGGCTGGAGGCGGACCGGGACCAGGAAGTCGCGGGCGCCCTCGGGGGTGGAGCGGGTGAGGTACGGCGTCTCGATGTCGAGGTAGTCGTTCTCCTCCATCACCGTGCGGATGATGTGGTTGACCTTCGAGCGCAGCCGCAGCGCGCGGGCCGGGCCCTCGCGGCGCAGGTCGAGGTAGCGGTAGCGGAGCCGCACCTCCTCGTTGACCGAGCCGGGCTCGTACTCGGCGACCTGGAACGGCAGCGGCGCGGCCTCGGACAGCACCTCGATGGACTCGACGACGACCTCGACGGCGCCGGTCGGGATGTCCGGGTTCTCGTTGCCCTCGGGGCGGACCCGGACGTCGCCGATCACCTTCACGCAGTACTCGGAGCGCAGCCCGTGCACCGACTCCAGGTCGCGGACCACGACCTGCACGGTGCCGGAGGCGTCCCGCAGGTCGATGAAGGCCACGCCGCCGTGGTCACGGCGGCGGGCCACCCAGCCGGCCAGGGTGACGGTGGTGCCGGCGTGCTCCGGTCGGAGCGTGCCCGCGTCGTGCGTGCGGATCACAGCTGCTTCTCCTTCAGGGTGGTGACGAGCGCCTCCAGGGAGACGGGGGTCTGCTCGCCGGACTCCATGTCCTTGAGCTGGACCACGCCCTCGGCGAGGTCCCGGTCGCCGGCGATCAGGGCGAAGCGCGCTCCGGACCGGTCGGCGGACTTCATGGCGTTCTTGATGCTCTTGACGCCGAACGCCAGGTCGGTGGACACGCCGGCCCGGCGCAGCTCCACCACCTTGGCGAACAGCAGGTCCTTCGCCGCCTCGCCGAGCGCGACGGCGTAGACGGAGGTGGCGGCGGGCAGGTCGAGGGCGATGCCCTCGGCCTCCAGCGCCAGGTAGGTGCGGTCCACGCCGAGCGCCCAGCCGACCGAGGGCAGCGCGGGGCCGCCGATCATCTCGGACAGGCCGTCGTACCGGCCGCCGCCGCCGATCGCGGACTGGGCGCCGAGGCCGTTGTGCACGAACTCGAAGGTGGTGCGGGTGTAGTAGTCCAGGCCGCGGACCAGCTTCGGGTCGTCGGTGAACGAGACACCGGCCAGCGTGAGCAGTTCGCGGACCTTCTCGTCGTACGCCTTGCAGTCCTCGCAGAGGAAGTCCCGCAGCATCGGGGCGTCGGTGAGCTGGGCCTGCACCGACTCGCGCTTGTCGTCGAGCACCCGCAGCGGGTTGATCTCGGCGCGGCGGCGGGTGTCCTCGTCCAGGTCGAGTCCGGACAGGAACTCGATCAGCGCGGTGCGGTAGACCGGACGGCACTGCTTGTCGCCGAGGCTGTTGAGCAGCAGCGAGTAGTTCGACAGCCCGAGCGCGCGGAACGCGTCGTCGGCCAGGATGATCAGCTCGGCGTCCAGCGCCGGGTCCTCGGCGCCGATGGCCTCCGCACCGACCTGCGAGAACTGGCGGTAGCGACCCTTCTGGGCGCGCTCGTAGCGGTAGTAGTTGCCGGAGTACCAGAGCTTGACCGGCAGGTTGCCCTGCTTGTGCAGGTTCGCCTGGAGCGCGGCGCGCAGCACGGAGGCGGTGCCCTCGGGGCGCAGCGCGAGCTCGTCGCCGCCGCGGGTGGTGAGGTTGTACATCTCCTTGGTGACGATGTCGGTGGACTCGCCGACGCCGCGGGAGAAGAGCTTCACGTCCTCGAAGACCGGGGTCTCGATGTAGCCGTAGCCCGCCCGGCGCGCGGGGGCGGCGATCGCCTCGCGGATCGCCAGGAAGGTCGCCGAACTGGGCGGCAGCAGGTCGTAGGTGCCCTTGGGGGCGGTGAAGGTGCTCAACTTCTCTTCCGTCACATTCCTCGTCGCGGGAAAGCTGTGCTTTCGGCGGGGCCGCCGCCCCACGCTGCCTGCTGGAGGTAGGGGTTGGTGGCGCGCTCTCGGCCGATGGTGGTCTGGGAGCCGTGGCCGGAGAGCACCACGGTCGCGTCGTCGAGGGGCAGGCACACCCGGGCCAGCGAGCGCATGATCGCTCCGCTGTCTCCGCCCGGGAGGTCGGTACGCCCGATGGAGCCGGCGAACAGCAGGTCGCCCGAGAACAGCACCGGAGGAATGTCGTCCCCGGCGGGCGTCCTGAACGTCACCGACCCCTTGGTATGGCCGGGCGCATGGTCGACGGTGAGCTTCAGACCGGCCAGGTCGAGCACGCTGCCGTCGGTCAACTCGCGGACGTCGTCCGGCTCTCCGACGGTGAGGGAGCCCATCAGCTGCTGCCCGAGGGAGCGGCCGATGGCCTTCTCGGGGTCGGCCATCATGTACCGGTCCTCGGGGTGGATCCAGGCCGGGACGCCCGTGGCCCCGCAGACCGGGACCACCGAGGCGACGTGGTCGATGTGGCCGTGGGTGAGCAGGACCGCGACCGGCTTGAGGCGGTGCTCGCGGATCAACTCCTCGACGCCGCTTGCCGCTTCGTGCCCGGGATCGACGATCACGCACTCCTCGCCGGCAGCGGGTGCGACCAGGTAGCAGTTGGTGCCCCAGGCCCCGGCGGGGAATCCGGCGACGAACACGCGAGTCCTTCGTTCATGCGGTGGCGGTCTTCTTTACCCCCGCAGCCTACCGGCGGCACGGGGCCGCGGGCGAACCGGTTCCCGGGCGCGTTCAGGCCTTTCTCATGTGGCGTTGATCCCGAGCCGACGTCCAGGGTCCCTACACTTGGCCGCCGACAGGTGCGACGATGCGCACACGACAGTCGCAATTCCCACTCCCCACAGCGCAGTAGGAGACACGCCCGGTGGTCAGCAGCGAACAGCGTCGGCGGCAGCTCGCCCGCAAGAAGTACGAGGACCAGATGAAGCGCCGCGCCGAAGCCGCGGCCAAGCGCAAGAAGCGCAACGCACTGGTCGGCGGGCTCGCGGCCGTGGTCGCGCTGGCCGGCATCGGCGCCGCGGCGACCGGTTGCTCGTTCGGCTCGGACAAGAAGAACGACAAGAAGCCGGCCGCCGCGCCGTCCGAGAGCGGCAAGAAGTGGGCGGCCGAGCCGGCCATGTCGATCGACACGGCGGCGTCGTACACCGCGACGCTGGACACCTCGGCGGGCAAGGTGACCTTCTCGCTGGACGCGGCGAAGGCCCCGCACACCGTCAACTCCTTCGTGTTCCTGGCCGGTCAGCAGTTCTGGGACGACACCAAGTGCCACCGCCTCACCACCGAGGGCATCTACGTGCTCCAGTGCGGCGACCCGACCGGCACCGGTTCCGGCGGCCCGGGCTACCAGTTCACCGACGAGAACCTGACCGGCGCGACGTACCCGGCGGGCACCGTGGCGATGGCCAACGCCGGCCCGAACACCAACGGCAGCCAGTTCTTCCTGGTCTACAAGGACACCCAACTGCCGCCCAGCTACACCCCGTTCGGCAAGATCACCGGCGGTCTGGACGCGCTCCAGAAGATCGCCGAGGCCGGCGTCCAGGGCGGCGGCACGGACGGCCCGCCGGCCACCCCGGTCAACGTGAAGAGCATCACCGCGGCCAAGGGCTGACCCGCCGCGAAAATCGACCGGCGCCGGATGCGGACAGCACCGGCGCTGGTCGCCTATGTTGCTGTTGTATAGGGTGCCCAGACCGTCGGCCGTCACCCTCGGCACGACAACGACGGCTCGGGACGGCGGACTCCATCGGTCCGCCGCACATCAACTGTGGACGACGCTCCCGCCCGTGGGCGTGGCGTCATGTGGAGGAGGCGCTGTGAGCAGCGACCCGTGGGGCCGTGTCGACGAGCAGGGGAACGTCTACGTGAGGACGGCCGACGGCGAACGCCAGGTCGGCTCCTGGCAGGCCGGCTCTCCCGAGGAGGCCCTCGCCTACTTCGAGCGCAAGTTCCAGGGCCTGGAGGCGGAGACCGCGCTCCTGGAGCACCGGGTGCGCAAGACCGACCTGGCCGCCAAGGAGGCCCAGGTCGCGCTGGAGCACCTGCGCGCGCAGGTCGTCGAGGCGCACGCGGTCGGCGACCTGGAGTCGCTGGCCAAGCGTCTGGACACGCTGGCCGGTGAGATCGAGACCCGGCAGAGCGAGCGCAAGGCCGCCCGGGCGAAGGCCCAGGAGGAGACCCGCGCCGCCAAGGAGGCGCTGGTCGCCGAGGCCGAGCAGCTCGCCGAGTCCAACCAGTGGCGGGAGGCCGGCGACCGGCTGCGCGCGCTGGTCGACAACTGGAAGGCGCTGCCGCGCCTGGACCGCAAGAGCGACGACGAGCTGTGGCACCGCTTCTCGCACGCCCGCTCGGTGTTCTCCAAGCACCGCAAGGCGCACTTCGCGGCTCTGGACTCGGAGCGCGACAGCGCCCGCGCGGTCAAGGAGAAGCTGGTCGCCGAGGCCGAGCAGCTGTCCGGCTCCACCGAGTGGGGCCCGACCGCGGCCGCCTACCGGGAGCTGATGACGCGCTGGAAGGCCGCCGGCCGTGCCCAGCGGGAGGCGGAGGAGGAGCTGTGGGCCCGTTTCCGCGGCGCCCAGGACGTCTTCTTCCAGGCCCGGTCCGCCGCGTTCTCCGAGCGCGACGCCGAGCAGGGCGAGAACCAGAAGGCCAAGGAGGCGCTGCTGGTCGAGGCCGAGGCGATCCTGCCGATCACCGACCTGAAGGCCGCCAAGGCGGCGCTGCGCGAGGTCGCCGAGCGCTGGGAGGCGATCGGCCACGTCCCGCGTGACGCCCGTCCGAAGCTGGACGGCCGGCTGGCGACGGTGGAGCGCGCGGTCCGCGAGGCCGAGGAGGCCGAGTGGCAGCGCTCCAACCCGGAGGCCCGGGCCCGGGCCACCGGCATGACCGCGCTGCTGCAGTCCGCCGTCGACAAGCTGCAGGCCGACCTGGACAAGGCCCGCGCGGCCGGCAACGCGTCCAAGGTCGCCAAGCTGGAGTCCGAGCTGGCGGGCCGTCAGGCGCTGCTCGACCAGGCGCAGAAGTCGCTGCAGGAGTTCAGCTCCTGACGCACTGTCGGTGAAGGGGCCCGGTCGCCGTTCGGCGGCCGGGCCCCTTCGTCGTGGTCGGGCCCTCGGACCGCGGTCGGGCCCTCGGGCCGGGTCGGGCCCTCAGACCGTGGTCGGGCTGGATTCGGGCTGTTGCTGCTGGAGCTGGTCGATGTCGAGGCTCTGGTCGGGGCCGGGGGTGGCGGAGGGCACCGGGGTGCCGAAGTCGCTGAAGTCGACGGCGCCGACGTCCTGCTCCAGCCGCAGCGGCACCGGCTGCCCGTCGGCGGCGACGTACAGGGTGGCGGTGCCGGTGTCGGTGCTGCGGCTGAGCGGGACCGCCGGGCGGCCCTGGATCGTCGTGGTGGCGCCCTTGGTCAGGTCGTCGGTGGCGGAGCCGAGCTGGTCGGCGAGGGCGCCGAGGTCGCACAGGCTGCCGATCTCGCCGAAGTCCGGGTCGTCGGCGGTGGTCTTCAGGTAGCGGTCGCCGAGCTGGGCCGGCGCGGAGCCGCCCTGGTTCTGCCAGAACGCCTGGTCGGGTTTGACCCACAGCTGCTGGCCGGCCTTCACCACCTGGAAGCCGCCCACGCCGCTCTGGCTGAGCGTGCCGGTGCAGTTGCCCGCGGTGTCCAGCCGCAGGTCCATGGTGATCGGCTGGCCGCCGCCGGCGATGGTGCCGACCGCCCGCGCCGAGCGGGCGTCCCTGAGCGCCTGGGCGGAGCGCTGGAGGATCTGGGCGGCCGGCTGCCCGGCCGCCCCGTTGTCGGTGCCGGGGCCCGGAGCGGCGGTGGTCGCGGTGGCCGCCGCCCGGCCGGCCGCGGCGGACGGTCCGGTGGAGCCGCCCGAGCCGCCGCAGCCGGCGGTCAGGGCTGCGACGGTCGCCACTGCGCCCGCCATCGCCGTCATCGTCCGAGTCGTGTGCACGGTGCCTCCCGAAATGAGCGGGCCGCCCCCACCCGGCCAGTGTCGGCGGGGTGGGGGCGGCCTGCACCCGGAAGGACCAGGGGCCTACTTGTTGCGGGCGGAGGTGACCCGGTACACGTCGTACACGCCTTCGACGCCGCGGACGGCCTTCAGGACGTGGCCGAGGTGCTTGGGGTCGCCCATCTCGAAGGTGAACCGGCTCATCGCCACCCGGTCGCGGGAGGTCTGCACCGCCGCGGACAGGATGTTGACGTGCTGGTCGGAGAGCACCCGGGTGACGTCGGACAGCAGCCGGGAGCGGTCCAGCGCCTCCACCTGGATCGCCACCAAGAACACCGAGGACTGGGTGGCCGCCCATTCGACGTCGATGATCCGCTCGGGCTGCTGCTGCAGGGACTCCACGTTGACGCAGTCCGCGCGGTGCACCGAGACGCCGTTGCCGCGGGTGATGAAGCCGACGATCGGGTCGCCGGGCACCGGCGTGCAGCAGCGCGCCAGCTTCACCCACACGTCGTCCACGCCCTTGACGATCACGCCCGGGTCGCCCTTGGCCCGGCGGCGCATCGAACGCGGCTGGTGCGACGGGGTGGCGGTCTCGGCGAGGTCCTCGACCGCGCCGTCCTCGCCGCCCATCGCCTGGACCAGCTTCTGCACGATGGCCGGCGCGGCGACGTGGCCCTCGCCGATAGCCGCGTACAGCGAGGAGATGTCCGGGTAGCGCATCTCGTGGGCCAGCGTGACCAGCGAGTCCCCGGTGAGGATCCGCTGGATCGGCAGGCCCTGCTTGCGCATGGTCCGGGCGATCGCCTCCTTGCCCTGCTCGATCGCCTCCTCGCGGCGCTCCTTGGAGAACCAGGCGCGGATCTTGTTCCGGGCCCGCGGCGACTTGACGAAGTTCAGCCAGTCCCGGGACGGTCCGGCGTTCTCCGCCTTGGAGGTGAACACCTCGACGGTGTCGCCGTTCTCCAGCGTCGACTCCAGCGGCACCAGCCGGCCGTTCACCCGGGCGCCGATGCACCGGCAGCCGACCTCGGTGTGCACCGCGAACGCGAAGTCCACCGGGGTGGCCTGCGCGGGCAGCGCTATCACGTCGCCCTTCGGGGTGAACACGAAGACCTCGTTGCTGGACAGGTCGAAGCGCAGCGACTCCAGGAACTCGCTGGGGTCCTCGGTCTCCTTCTGCCAGTCCAGCAGCTGCCGCAGCCAGGCCATCTCGTTGACCGCGTCGGCCTTGTCGTGCTGCCGCTTGTGGGTCGGCGTGTCGGTGCGCACCTTGGACGCGCCGGCCACCGCCCGCTGCTTGTACTTCCAGTGCGCGGCGATGCCGTACTCGGCGCGGCGGTGCATGTCGAAGGTGCGGATCTGGAGCTCGACGGGCTTGCCGCCGGGGCCGATCACCGTCGTGTGCAGCGACTGGTACATGTTGAACTTGGGCATCGCGATGTAGTCCTTGAACCGCCCCGGCACCGGGTTCCACCGCGCGTGGATGGTGCCCAGCGCCGCGTAGCAGTCGCGGACGGTGTCGACCAGGACCCGGATGCCCACCAGGTCGTAGATCTCGGCGAAGTCCCGGCCCCGGACGATCATCTTCTGGTAGACCGAGTAGTAGTGCTTCGGCCGGCCCGTCACCTGCGCGGTGATCCGCGCGCCGCGCAGGTCGCCCTGCACCTGGTCGATCACGGTCGCCAGGTACTCGTCGCGCTTCGGGGCGCGCTCGGCCACCAGCCGGACGATCTCGTCGTACATCTTGGGGTAGAGGATGGCGAACGCCAGGTCCTCCAGCTCCCACTTGATGGTGTTCATGCCCAGCCGGTGCGCCAGCGGGGCGTAGATCTCCAGCGTCTCGCGGGCCTTCTTCTCCTGCTTCTCCCGCTTCAGGTAGCGCATCGTGCGCATGTTGTGCAGCCGGTCGGCGAGCTTGATCACCAGGACTCGCGGGTCCTTGGCCATCGCGACGACCATCTTGCGGACGGTCTCCGCCTGCGCCGCCTCGCCGAACTTCACCCGGTCCAGCTTGGTGACGCCGTCGACCAGCAGCGCCACCGAGTCGCCGAAGTCGTGCCGCAGCGTCTCCAGGCCGTAGTCGGTGTCCTCGACGGTGTCGTGCAGCAGGCCCGCCATCAGCGTCGGCGCGTCCATCCCCAGCTCGGCCAGGATGGTCGCCACCGCCAGCGGGTGCGTGATGTACGGGTCGCCGCTCTTGCGCTTCTGCCCGCGGTGCCACTTCTCGGCCACCGCGTACGCCCGCTCGATGTCCTTGAGCAGGACCGGGTCGGCCTTCGGGTCGTTGGCCCGGATGGTCCGGAACAGCGGTTCCAGCACCGGGTTGACCATCGAACTGCGCTGTCCGCCCAGCCGAGCCAGGCGAGCCCGCATGCCGCCGGGCGAAGGGCGGGTGCTGGCAGTCGCAGCCGTGGGCACAACCTCGTCGGGCAAGGACACTCCTACGTGCGGACGGATCAACCTTCATCGTACCGGCGGCGTGACAGGCTTCCGCGTTCGGCCGACCCCCTACAGACAAAGCCGCCCGGGAACGGAATCTGTTCCCGGGCGGCTCGTATGCGATCGGTCGGTCAGACCACGACCAGCGTCTCCAGCGGCGCACCGTGCAGGTGCGGGGCCAGCTTCTCACGGCCCGTCAGGAATCCGAGCTCCATCAGCACCACGACGCCCACCAGCTCGGCGCCGGCCTCCTGGACCAGGTCCAGCGAGGCGGCGATGGTGCCGCCGGTGGCCAGCACGTCGTCGACCACCAGCACCTTCTCGCCGGGCTCGAACGCGTCGCACTGGACCTCCAGCGTCGCCGACCCGTACTCCAGGTCGTACGAGCGGGAGAACACGTCGCCGGGCAGCTTGCCCTTCTTGCGGATCGGGACGAACCCGAGTCCGGCCGCGACGGCCGCGGGTGCGGCCAGCACGAACCCCCGCGCCTCCAGGCCGACCACCTTGGTGGCGCCGAGTTCCTTCGCCCGCTCGGCCAGCGCCCGGGTCAGTGCGCCGAACGCCTCGGCGTCGGCCAGCAGGGGGGCGATGTCCTTGAACAGGACGCCCGGCTTCGGGTAGTCCTGCACGTCCCGGATCCGGCTGTTGAGCAGCTCGGTCAGGGCGGGGTCGATGGTGGAGGTCACGGGGGTTCCTTAACGACGACGCGGGGTTCAGCGCTTGCCGGACGGCCGTCCCTTGCCCCGGGTGCGGCTGGTCGGCTGGTTACGCTGTCCGACCATACCCGCCGGAACCTCCTCGTCGATCATCCCGTCCTCGCCGTGCTCCTCGGCCTCGTCGGCCGCCTTGGCCTCGGACGCCCGGCGCTGCGCGACCCGCTTGGCCAGCGCCTTCATCTCCGGGGTCTGCTCCTTGAGCTGCGCGAGCAGCGGGGTGGCGACGCAGATCGAGGAGTAGGCGCCGGCCGCGAGGCCGATGAACAGCGCCAGCGAGATGTCGTTGAGGGTGCCGGCGCCGAGCAGGCCGCCGCCGATGAAGAGCAGCGCGGAGACCGGCAGCAGCGCCACGACCGTGGTGTTGATGGAGCGCACCAGGGTCTGGTTGAGGCCGTGGTTGGCGGCCTCGCTGTAGGTGCGGCGGGACTGCTTGGTGAGGCCCCGGGTGTTCTCCTTCACGGTGTCGAAGACGACGACCGTGTCGTAGAGCGAGTAACCGAGGATGGTCAGGAAGCCGATCACGGTGCCCGGGGTGACCTCGAAGCCGACCAGGGCGTAGACGCCGATGGTGATCAGCAGGTCGTGGATCAGCGCGACCAGGGCGGCCACCGCCATCCGCCACTCGAACGCGATCGCCAGGTAGACGGTGACCAGGACCATGAAGATGACCAGGCCGGTCAGTGCCTTCTTGGAGATGTCGGCACCCCAGGAGGGGCCGATCACCTGGGCGTTGATGTCCTTCTCGTCGACGCCGACGGCCTGCGAGAACTCCTTGGTGAAGGTCGCGGCCGGCACCGACTCCTCGGCGCTGATCTGGACCCGGACGTCGCCCTTGTCCGTGGTCTGCACCAGCGCGGTGTTGGAGTTGGTGATCTTGTTGGCGGCGTCCTTCGCCTGGGACACCGTCAGTCCGGGCTTGTGCACGGTGTACACCGAGCCGCCCTTGAACTCGATGCCCAGGTGCAGGCCCATGGCCAGGCCGATCGCGGCCACCAGGACGATCACGGCGGAGATCGAGTACCAGATCTTCCGCTTGCCGACGAAGTCGAACGAGACCTCGCCCTGGTAGAGGCGGTGACCGATGTTGCGGAGCGACATGGGTCAGACCTCCTGGGTCTGCTGGGAGGGGGCGGGACGGCGGCGCGTGCCGCGGATCGGCGGACGGGCGCCGAGCCGCTTCGGGTCCAGGCCGGACCACGGGTGACCACTGGCGAAGAACTTGGTGCGGGCGAGCAGCGTGATCAGCGGCTTGGTGAACAGGAAGATCACCACGACGTCGAGCAGCGTGGTCAGACCCAGGGTGAAGGCGAAGCCCTGCACCTTGCCGACCGACACCAGGTACAGCACCGCGGCACACAGGAAGGAGACGAAGTCCGACACCAGGATGGTGCGCCGGGCCCGCGGCCAGGCGCGCTGCACGGCGGGCCGCAGCTGGGCGCCCTCGCGGACCTCGTCCCGGATGCGCTCGAAGTACACGATGAACGAGTCGGCGGTGATACCGATCGCGACGATCGCGCCGCAGACCGCGGGCAGGTTCAGCGCGAAGCCGACGCCGGCGCCCAGCAGGCTCATGATCGACCAGGTCAGGATCGCGGAGACGACCAGACCGGCGATCGAGATCAGGCCCAGGCCGCGGTAGTAGACCAGCGAGTAGATGACCACCAGCACCATGCCGATCAGACCGGCGATCAGGCCGGCCTTCAGCTGCTCGGAGCCGAGCTGCGGGGAGACGGTGGTGACGTCGCTCTTCACGAAGTCCAGCGGGAGCGCGCCGTAGCTGAGCACGTTGCCCAGCGACTTCGCGTCGGCCTGGGTGAAGGTGCCGGAGATGATCGCGCTGCCGCCGGTGATCGCCTCGTTCACGTACGGGTGCGAGACCACCTGGCCGTCCAGCACGATGGCGAACTGGTTCGCCGGGGCCGGCTGGGTGGCGAGCTTGCCGGTGGTGGACGCGAAGGCCTTCGAGCCGGCGTCGTTGAACGACAGGTCGACCATCCAGCCCTTGGCGGACTGGGTGTCGTACGCGGCCTGCGCCTTGGTGACGTCCTGGCCGTTCACGGAGACGCCGCCGAGCGCGAACTTGTACCAGATGCTGTTCTCGGCGTCGTACGAGCAGGCCACCGCCGGCGCGGACGGGTCGGTGCCCTGGTAGTTGTGGCGCTGCTCCTTGACCGAGCAGTCCAGCGCGGCGAACTGCTGCTGCAGCTCGGCCGGGACGGTGCCCTGGGTCAGTGCGGCGCTCACGTCCGCCGCGGAGGCCGGCGCGGACGCGTCGGCGCTCGGGGCGGGCGAGCCGGAGGCGGCGGGGGCCGAGGCGGACGTGCTCGCGGCGGCCGTCGGGTCGGCCTGCAGGGCGCCGGACAGGGCGCGGCCGGCCTTGCTGGCCGACGGGCTCGGCGAGGCGGGCGCGGAGGCGCTGCCGGAGGCCTCCGGGCTGGCCGAGCCGCTGGGAGCCGACGAGGGCTCGCCGCTCTGCTGCGGCTGCGGCTGGGCGCTCACGCCGGTCGGCGCGACGGCCAGGACCGGGCGGAAGTACAGCTTCGCGGTGTCACCGACCTTGTCGATGGACTCCTGCGTGTTACCACCGTCGGGGATGTTGACGATGATGTTGCTGTTGCCCTGGGTCTGGACCTCTGCCTCGGAGACGCCCATGCCGTTGACGCGCTTCTGGATGATGCCGACCGCGGTGTCAAGGTTTGCCTTGTTGATCGCGGAAGGATCGTCCGACTTGGCGGTCAGCGTGACGCTGGTGCCACCGGCGAGGTCGATACCGAGACGGGGCTTGGTGTAGCCCGTCCCGAACATGAGGGCCACCAGGCCGACGGTGACCACCAGGATGAGCGCCAGCGCCCGCCCCGGGTATCCGTCGCGCGACCGCGACTTGGGTGTTGCCACCTTGTTCGTTTCTCCCTGTCCATGCCGTCCGGCGACCGGCCCCGGGCCCCCGCGCACGGCGGGGGCCCGAAGGAGACGGACGCACTGCGGCCCAAGAGGTCCTGTGGGCTTGCGGCGGATGCCGCAGGTCGGGAAGGAGAGGCCCCCCCGGCCGTACTACTTGCTCTCGGGAGCCTCGGCGTCGACCTTCGCCTCGTCCTTGGACAGGCTCAGCGGCTTCTCGTCGGCGTCCGTGCCCTCGGCGGCCTCGACGGCGTCCTGCTCGGACTCGTCCTCGATCGGACGGCCGTTGATGATCGCGTCGTACTCGAGCGGCTCCAGGACGGCCGCGATGGCGCCCTTGGTGTAGTGGGCCACCACGCCGGGCGCGACCTCGAGCTCGACCGTCTCGTCGTTGACCGCCTTCACCATGGCGTACATGCCGCCGATGGTGCGGACACCCGAACCCGGCTGCAGAGCGGTCTGCATGCTCTGCATCTGCGCCTGTCGCTTCTTCTGCGAGCGGAACATCAGGAAGATCGCGAGGAGCGGGAGGAGGAGGATGATGAAGTTCACAGCCAGGGTCCTTTGTCGGCCGCCCGCCGGGCGGCCAGTGCGTGTACGTCGGCCCGTCGGGCGAGAGGGGCGGTCCGGCGGAGTCTAGGCGACCCGCACTGAACGGACAACGCCAAGCATGCCAGTGTGCCGCCGAAAGTGGCGAGCCTTGGCATGGACATAAACTCCCGATAAGGCAGCCGAGTTATGCCTGGCCGTCCGCCCACAGCTCGGGCTGCGCCCCGCGCGGCGCCCGGGCCGACTGCGGCGGAGTGAGCCCCAGATGCTGCCAGGCCGCCGCCGTCGCAATCCGCCCGCGCGGAGTACGCGCCAGCAGTCCTTCCCTTACCAGGAAAGGCTCGGCGACCTCCTCGACGGTCTCCGCCTCCTCCCCCACCGCGACCGCCAGGGTGGACAGGCCGACCGGTCCGCCGCCGAAGAGTTTCAGCAGCGCCTCCAGCACCGCGCGGTCCAAACGGTCCAACCCGCGCGCGTCGACCTCGTACACCTCCAGCGCCCGGGCGGCGATCTCCCGGGTGATCACACCGTCGTGGCGGACCTGCGCAAAATCCCTCACCCGGCGCAACAGGCGGTTGGCGATGCGCGGCGTGCCGCGCGAGCGCCCCGCGATCTCCGCCGCGCCGTCCGGATCGATCTCCACGTCCAGCAGACCCGCCGAACGGTGCACCACCCGCTGAAGCTCGGCGGGCGCGTAGAACTCCATGTGCCCGGTGAACCCGAACCGGTCGCGCAGCGGCGGCGGCAGCAGACCCGCCCGGGTGGTCGCCCCGACCAGCGTGAACGGCGGCAGCTCCAGCGGGATCGCGGTCGCCCCCGGCCCCTTGCCGACGATCACGTCGACCCGGAAGTCCTCCATCGCCATGTAGAGCATCTCCTCGGCGGGCCGGGACATCCGGTGGATCTCGTCGAGGAACAGCACCTCGCCCTCGGCCAGCGAGGAGAGGATCGCCGCCAGGTCGCCGGCGTGCTGGATCGCCGGACCGGAGGTGATCCGGATCGGCGCGTTCAGCTCCGCCGCGATGATCATCGACAGCGTGGTCTTGCCCAGCCCGGGCGGGCCGCTCAGCAGCACGTGGTCCGGCGCCGCGCCGCGCTGACGCGCCGCCTGCAGCACCAGCGAGAGCTGCTCGCGCACCCGCTCCTGCCCGATGAACTCCTCCAGCAGCCGCGGCCGCAGCGCCGCCTCCACCGCCTGGTCCTCGCCGTCGGCGGACGCCGTCACCAGGCGGTCAACGGGCTCGGACTCGTACGGACTCATCGGAAAACGGCTCCCCAGTGTTGTGCCGCCGGCCGGTCGGCCGGTCATTGTCGACTTGGTGACGGATCGTCAGATCGCTTCGGCGCTGCTCAGCGGGCCCGGTTCAGCCCGCGCAGCGCGAGCCGCAGCAGCGCGCCCACGTCCGGCGTGGCCTGCGCCTCGGCGTCCGGCGTCACCCGGGTCACCGCCTCGTCCGCCTCCCGCGGAGCGTAGCCCAGGCCCACCAGCGCCGAATGCAGCTGCTCGTGCCACGGCGTCGGGCCGGTCGCCACCGGCTTCTGCGCCGGCACCGTCCCGTGCGGAACGCCCAGCTTGTCCTTGTACTCCAGCAGCAGCTTCGCCGCCTTCGCCTTGCCGATCCCCGGCACCGCGATCAGCGCCTTCTCGTCGCCGCCCGCCACCGCGACCCGCAGCGCCTCCGGCGAGTGCACCCCCAGGATCGCCTGCGCCAGCTTCGGCCCCACCCCCGGTGCCGCCTGCAGCACCTCGAACGTCGCCCGCTCGTCGTCGTCCACGAACCCGAACAGCGTCAACGAGTCCTCCCGCACCACGAGGGACGTCGCCAGCCGCGCGACCTCCCCCACCCGCAGCGCCGCCAGCGTCGACGGCGTGCACTGCACCGCCATCCCCACTCCCCCGACCTCCACCACGGCCACCCCGGCCCCGACCATGGCAACCGGCCCCTGCACAAAGGCGATCATGGCGTCGTCGTTCCCTTCAGTGGTTCTGCTGGTCGCTGCGCTCGGCAGAGCCGCGATTCGATCTCCCCGCCGCGCACGTCGGCGCCGCGCCGTCCTCCGCTGCCGGCCCGGGCCGCGGCTCCCGCTCGACTCCCGCGCGCCGTCAGGAGCGCCGGGGGCTGCGCGACCGGCCGGGCACTGCGCCGTACGCCGCCCGCGGTGCGACTGCCTGCTGCTCGGGCGGGTCCTGCCCGGTGGCGTCCTCCGCCTCGCGCGGTTCTCCCCGCCCCTGGCTCCGCACCGCTCCGCCACTGTGCACCCACGTGCCGCTCTCGTGTGCCCTGATCGCCGCCGTCAGACGGTTGGTCGTGCCGCCGCGCCAGATGTGGCAGATGGCCAGCGCCAGCGCGTCCGCCGCGTCGGCGGGTTTGGGCGGGGCGTCGAGCCGGAGGAGGCGGGTGACCATGGCGGTGACCTGGGCCTTGTCGGCGCGGCCGGAGCCGGTGACGGCGGCCTTGACCTCGCTCGGGGTGTGCAGGGTGACCGGGATCCCCCGCCGGGTGGCGCAGAGCAGGGCGACGGCGGAGGCCTGCGCGGTGCCCATCACGGTGCGGACGTTGTGCTGCGCGAACACCCGCTCGACGGCGACGAGTTCGGGCGAGTAGCGGTCGAGCCACTCCTCCAGCCCGCGCTCGACGGCGAGCAGCCGCGGCCCGAGGTCGTCCCCCGGCGGCGTCCGCACCACGCCCACGCCGAGCATCGTCAACTGCCGCCCGGGCAGCCCTTCGACGACTCCGACGCCGCACCTGGTCAGCCCAGGGTCCACACCCAGCACTCGCACGAGCCCTGCCCCACCTCTCTCCGACCTGGGAAGGCTACCCCCGGCCACGGACAACCGTCCCCGGACACGCCTCCGCCCGGCGGCCGCGAGCAGCCACCGGGCGGAAGAGCCGAGTTCGGGAAACTCAGGCGTCCAGCTCGGCCATGATCTCGTCCGAGACGTCGAAGTTGGCGAAGACGTTCTGCACGTCGTCGCTGTCCTCCAGCGCGTCGATCAGCTTGAAGATCTTGCGGGCGCCGTCGGCGTCCAGCTCGACCTGCATGCTGGGCACGAAGTTGGCGTCGGCCGAGTCGTAGTCGACGCCGGCGTCGACCAGCGCGGTGCGGACCGCGACCATGTCGGTGGCCTCGGAGATCACCTCGAAGGCCTCGCCGAGGTCGTTGACCTCTTCCGCGCCGGCCTCCAGGACGATGTCGAGGACCTTGTCCTCGTCCACGCCGTCGGCCTTGGGGACGATCACCACGCCCTTGCGGTTGAACAGGTACGACACCGAGCCCGGGTCGGCCATGCTGCCGCCGTTGCGGGTCATCGCGACGCGGACGTCGGAGGCCGCGCGGTTGCGGTTGTCGGTGAGGCACTCGATCAGGACGGCCACGCCGTTCGGGCCGTAGCCCTCGTACATGATCGTCGAGTAGTCGGCGCCGCCGGCCTCCGCACCGGAGCCGCGCTTGACGGCCCGGTTGATGTTGTCGATCGGGACGGAGCTCTTCTTCGCCTTCTGGATGGCGTCGTAGAGCGTCGGGTTGCCCGCGGGGTCGCCGCCGCCGGTACGAGCCGCCACCTCGATGTTCTTGATCATCTTGGCGAAGAGCTTGCCGCGCTTGGCGTCGATCGCGGCCTTCTTGTGCTTGGTGGTAGCCCACTTAGAGTGGCCGGACATCGCCAGCTCCTTTTCGTCGCCAATGGGAAATGAACAGGGAGATCTTACCGGTGCCGCACCGCAGGGTGGCACACGGTCACAGTGCCGCGCCTCAGCGCGCGGCGGCCTCGACCATGCGGACGAAGTACTCGTGGACGCGGTGGTCGCCGGTCAGCTCCGGGTGGAAGGAGGTGGCCAGCAGGTTGCCCTGGCGGACCGCCACGATCCGGGCGTCCGGGCCGTCGGCGGCGGGCACCTCGGCCAGCACCTCGACGCCCGCGCCGACCGACTCGACCCAGGGGGCGCGGATGAACACGCCGGTGACCGGCTCGGCCATTCCGGCGAACGGGATGGCGGTCTCGAAGGACTCGTTCTGCCGGCCGAAGGCGTTCCGACGGACCGTCATGTCGATGCCGCCGACGGTCTCCTGGTCGTCCCGGCCGTCCAGGATCTTGTCCGCGAGCATGATCATGCCGGCGCAGGTGCCGTAGACCGGCATGCCGGCCCGCACCCGCTCGCGCAGCGGGTCCATCACGTCGAACAGCACTGCCAGCTTGGAGATGGTGGTGGACTCGCCGCCGGGCATCACCAGGGCGTCGACCTCGGCGAGCTCCTCGGGGCGGCGGACCGGCCGGGCCAGCGCGTCGGCGGCGGCCAGCGCCACCAGGTGCTCACGGACGTCACCCTGCAGGGCGAGGACACCGATGGTGGGGGTGCTCACGGTCTGTCACTACCTCTTCATCTCGAACTACGGGCCGCGAAAGCCCACGGAGCGGCCCGCCGCGCCGACTGCTCGCACGACGGGCCGGAACCGGGAGGAGCAAAACCGTCGGTCCGCCCTCCCGAAGGGGCTTACCAGCCGCGGTTGGCGTAGCGCTCGGTCTCCGGCAGGGTGTCGCAGTTGATGCCGACCATGGCCTCGCCCAGGTTGCGGGAGGCGTCCGCGATGACCTTCGGGTCGTCGAAGAAGGTGGTGGCCTTCACGATGGCGGCGGCGCGCTTGGCCGGGTCGCCGGACTTGAAGATGCCGGAGCCGACGAAGACGCCCTCGGCGCCCAGCTGGCGCATCAGCGCGGCGTCGGCCGGGGTGGCCACGCCACCGGCGGAGAACAGCACGACCGGCAGCTTGCCGAGCTCGGCGACCTCGCGGACCAGCTCGTACGGGGCGCGCAGCTCCTTGGCGGCGGCGTACAGCTCGTTGTTGTCGAAGCCGCGCAGCTTGGCGATCTCGTTCTTGATCTGGCGCAGGTGGCGGACGGCCTCGACCACGTTGCCGGTGCCGGCCTCGCCCTTGGAGCGGATCATGGCCGCGCCCTCGGCGATGCGGCGCAGGGCCTCGCCCAGGTTGGTGGCGCCGCAGACGAAGGGGGTGGTGAAGGCCCACTTGTCGGAGTGGTTGATCTCGTCGGCCGGGGTGAGCACCTCGGACTCGTCGATGTAGTCGACGCCGAGCGACTGCAGGACCTGGGCCTCGACGAAGTGGCCGATGCGGGACTTGGCCATCACCGGGATGGAGACCGCGGCGATGATCTCCTCGATCATGTTCGGGTCGGACATCCGGGCCACGCCGCCGTCCTTGCGGATGTCGGCGGGCACCCGCTCCAGCGCCATGACGGCCACCGCGCCGGCGTCCTCGGCGATCTTCGCCTGCTCGGCGTTGACCACGTCCATGATCACACCGCCCTTGAGCTGCTCGGCCATGCCGCGCTTGACCCGGGCGGTACCGATCTGCGGCTGGTCTGCGGTGGTGGGGGTGGTGGACACGTAAGACCTCACTCAGGGATGAACCGGTGCTATCGCCCAATCGTAGGCCTGCGAGGGGGTGAACCCATACGCCACATGGTCCAGCGTCACCAACGGCATACGACAAACAGGCCAGAGCACAACGGACGGGTAACAGTGGGGGGAGAACAGTGCCCAGCCTACGCGGGAGCCCCTTCGGGCGTGAGCGCCGTCGGCGGCTCGTCGTCCATCTCGAAGGCCATGGGGAACGGCGCCCGTCCCGCAAGCCGGAAGTAGCGCACCAGCCGGTGCTCGCGCACCGCCCGCGCCGCCCGCACCGCGTCGTTGTGGAACCGCCGCGCCATCGGCACCCGGCGCACCGCCTCCACCAGGTCGCGCACCGCGTCCTCCCCGCCCGGGGCCGCCCGCAGCGCCGCGACCTGCTCCGGCTCGTCCAGCACGGCGCGCAGCGCGAGGCTCAACTCGCTCTCCGCCACCTCGCGCTGGTCGTCCAGCGCCTGCCGTGCCCCGTGCGCGGCCTCCAGCAGCAGGATCGACGCCGCCGGGTCGAGCAGCGAGGACGTCGCCAGCTCCGTCGCCACCGACGCCCGGCGCAGCAGCTGCGCGTCCAACGAGGCCCGCGCCGCGTCGATCCGGGCATGCAGCCGGTCGAGCCTGCCCGCCGTCCAGCTCAGGTAGACGGCGAACAGTACGACGGCCGCGAGGGCCCAGATCCAGGTAGTCACGGGGCGTTACGGTACCCGTTCAGCCGCCGAAGACCGCCGAGCGGTAGGAGTCCCGGTCGGTCTCGACGACCGACACCGCGGCCTGCACCGCCCCCGGATCGGCCCCCAGGTACTCCGGCAGCGCCGCCACCGCGGCCTCCGCCAGCGCCGCCTTGGCCGGCGCCGAACGCCCCGGGAAGATCTCGAATCCGATCGCCACCAGCGCGAACGTCTCGGCGTCCGCGCCGACCACCGCCTCCTCGGTACGCCGGAAACGGGTCTTGCAGGCCTCCGGCTTGGCGTCGATCAGCTTCACCGCCAGCCGGTTCAGGGCCAGCCCGAAGCCGCGCCGGTCGAAGCATCCGGCGAGCCGGTCGGTGTAGTCGACGGTGATCAGCGGCATGGTGGTACCTCTCGCGAGCAGGGTTCAGCGGCCAAGACGCGTACGCCAGCCGGACGGTTCGGCCTCGGCGACCGGTGGACGGCCGTCGGTGACCGTCTCGTACACCGACAGCACCTCCGCCCCGACGGTCTCCCAGTCGAAACGGCGCACGTGCCGGGAGGCGGCCTCGCGCAGCGCCAGCAGCCGCTCGGGGCTGCCGAGCAGCTTCACCGCGGCCGCGGCCAGCGCGTCCGCGTCCTCCACCGGGAACAGCTCGCCGGCCGCGCCGCCGTCCAGCACCTGGCGGAACGCGTCCAGATCGCTGGCCAGCACCGGCGCACCCGCCGACATCGCCTCGACCAGGATGATGCCGAACGACTCGCCACCGGTGTTCGGCGCCACGTACAGGTCGACGCTGCGCAGCAGCCGGGCCTTGTCCCGGTCGGAGACCATCCCGAGGAACTCGACCTGCGCCCGCACCTCGGCGGGCAGACCGGCCACCGCCTCCTCCTCGTCGCCCTTGCCGGCGACCAGCAGCCGCACCCCGGGGCGCTCGGCGAGGATCCGCGGCATGGCCGCCAGCAGCGTCGGCAGGCCCTTGCGGGGTTCGTTGATCCGGCCGATGAAGCCGATCGTCCGGCTCGCGTCCGGCCCGCCGTCGGCCGCGCCGCCCTGCCACTTCGGATCCGGCTCCGCATCCGCGAAGAACCGCACGTCCACACCGTTCGGAATCACCACCGCGTCGCCGCCCAGGTGCTCCACCAGGGTGCGGCGGGCGTACTCGGACACCGCGATCCGACCCGACATCTTCTCCAGGCCCGGCTGCAGGATCGGCGACGCCGCGAGCATCGCCCGCGACCGCGGGTTCGAGGTGTGGAACGTCCCGACCATCGGCCCGGACGCCGCCCACGCCGCCAGCATCGACAGCGACGGCGAATTCGGCTCGTGCACGTGCAGCACGTCGAACCGGCCCTCGCGCAGCCACCGCCGCACCCGGGCCGCCGACAGAATGCCGAAACTCAGCCGCGCCACCGACCCGTTGTACGGAACCGCCACCGCCCGCCCCGCCGACACCACGTACGGCGGCAGCGCCTCCTCGTCCTCCGCCGGCGCCAGCACCGACACCTCGTGACCCAGCCGGATCAGATGCTCCGCCAAGTCCCGGATATGGAACTGCACACCACCCGGCACGTCCCAGTCGTACGGGCACACCACGCCGATCCTCATGACGCGACCTGCCTCGGCGTCAGATCCGCCAGCCACAGCTTCTGCAGCATGTGCCAGTCCACCGAGTGCTCCCGGATCGCCTCCGCCCACACGTCGGCCATCGCCTGCGTCATCGCCGCGGCCTGCTCCTGCCGCGACCCCGCACCGGACGGCACCACCTCCGGGTGCACCTCCGCGCGCAGCATCGGCCCGTCGTACCAGAGCGTCACCGGGAACAGCGCCGCACCGGTGCGCTGCGCCAGCGCCGCCGGACCGGCCGGCATCCGGGTCGGCTCGCCGAAGAAGTCCACCTGGATCCCGGCCTCCGACAGATCCCGGTCGCCCACCAGGCACACCAGCCTGCCCTCGCGCAGCCGCCGCGCCAGCGTCCCCACCACCGACACCTGGGAGCCGGTCAGCGCCAGCACCTCCATGCCCAGGCTCTCCCGGTACGCCACGAACCGGTCGAACAGCGACTCCGGCTTCAACCGCTCCGCGACCGTGGTGAACGGAAACCCGCCCGCCGACGCGATCCACGCCCCCGCCAAGTCCCAGTTCGCCATGTGCGGCAGCGCCAGCACCGCGCCGCGCCCCGCCGCCATCGCCTCGTTCAGCTGATCCAGGCCCTTGACCGTTATCGCCTGCGCGACCCGCTCCCGGCTCCAGGTCGGCAGCCGGAACGACTCCATCCAGTACCGCATGTACGAGCGCATCCCGGCCCGGGACAGCTCCCGCAGCCGTATCGCGTCCGCGTCCGGATGGACCCGGGCCAGGTTGGCCTCCAGCCGCAGCACCCCCTTGCCCTGCCGCCGCCACGCCACATCGGCAATGGTGTTGAACAGGCCACGGGCCACCGGCTCCGGCAGGTGCTTCAACCCCGCCCAGCCGGCCGCATAGGCCGTGTCGACCAACCGCTCCTTCACTTGCCCCCCTCGGCGGCTCCCGCCGCCTCCAGCTCCGCCGACTCCCGGCGCACCGTCAGCATCCGCTGCGCCACCGTCACCAGGCTGCCCACCGCGACCACCCACAGGGCGATCGGCAGCAGCCACTCGATGTACGGCACGCCGAACTTGTGCAGGCCCGCGAACCCGGCCGCGACCAGGCTGATCACCAGCCGCTCGGCCCGCTCCACCAGCCCCGACACGTTCACCGGGAAGCCCAGCGACTCGCCGCGCGCCTTCGTGTACGACACCACCTGGCCGCTCGCCAGACAGAAGATCGACACCGCGCACAGGATGTCGTTGTCACCCTTGCCGGCGTACCACATCGCCAGACCGCCGAAGATCGCCGCATCGGCGACCCGGTCGAGCGTGGAGTCCAGGAACGCGCCCCACTTACTGGACCGACCCGCCTGACGGGCCATGTTGCCGTCCACGAGGTCGGAAAAAATGAACAGCGTGATGGTGATCGTGCCCCAGAAGAACTCCCCGCGCGGGAAGAACACCAGGGCGCCGGCCACCGAACCGGCCGTCCCGATCAGCGTGACCGCATCCGGACTGACACCCCACCGCAGCAACATCGCCGCGAACGGGGTGAGGACACGTGTGAAGAAGCCACGCGCGTACTTGTTGAGCATGGCCTTCCGGTCCGCTCCGCTCCTCGGATTGGCGCCCGCGAGCCGCTTGCCCGCCGGGCGACCGCGCGGATGGCCCCGCCCGGCTGGACAATGGTATCCACGCTGATCGAGCGGCAGGAGGCCAGCCATGCCGGACCGGGCAGCCCACTCCCCCACCACACCCGCCGACCGACCCGGCCGGCTCCGCAACCTCGCCCTGGTCGGGGCAGGCGGAGCCGGCAAAACCACCCTCGCCGAAGCCCTCGCCCTCACCGCCGGCGCCCTGACCAGACCCGGCAACGTCCCCGACGGCACCACCGTCGCCGACTGGGAGGACATCGAGCACCAACAGCAGCGCTCCGTCCAGTTCGCGCTCCTCCCGCTCCCCTGGCAGGACCTCACCGTCAACCTGCTCGACACCCCCGGCTACGCCGACTTCGCCGGCGAACTCCACGCCGCCCTGCGCGCCGCCGAAGCCGCCGTCTTCGTCCACTCCGCCGCCGACGAGAGCGTCCCCCGCCCCGTCCAGGCCCTCTGGCAGCAGTGCGAGGACGCCCACCTGCCGCGCGCCCTCGCCCTCACCCACCTCAACACCGCCCGGGTCCGCCTCGACGACGTCCTGCGCATGCTCCAGGACACCCTCGGCACCCCCGACACCGTCCGCCTCCTGCACCACCCCGACCTGCGCGACGGCCACCTGCACGGCAGCACCGACCTGCTCACCGGCCGTGTCTACGGCACCCCCGATGCCCCCGGCGACCTCACCGCCGAACGCACCCGCCTGGTCGAAGCCCTGGCCGGCGAGGACGACGCCCTGATGGAGCGCTACCTCGACGGCGCCGACCTCGACACCGCCGCCCTCACCGCGGGCCTCCGCCGCGAATTCCTCGCCGGCACCCTGCACCCCGTCCTCGCCACCGCCCCCGACGGCACCGGCTGCGACGCCCTCCTCGACCTGATCGCCGCCGCCTTCCC
This sequence comes from Kitasatospora sp. NPDC092948, assembly GCF_044754805.1. Classification (NCBI taxonomy): domain Bacteria; kingdom Bacillati; phylum Actinomycetota; class Actinomycetes; order Kitasatosporales; family Streptomycetaceae; genus Kitasatospora; species Kitasatospora sp. NPDC092948. Next base: position 94,132 of record NZ_JBIVPU010000013.1, read on the forward strand.
CACCCCCGCCGACCGCGCCGACGGCCTCCCCGCCGCCGACCCCGACGCCCCCCTCACCGCCCAGGTCGTCCAGACCGGCGAAGACCCCTACCTCGGCCGCCTCAGCCTGCTCCGGATCTTCACCGGCACCCTGCACCCCGACACCACCGCCCACCTCCCCGACGGCACCGACGAACGCCTCACCGCCCTGCACAGCCCCTTCGGCCACCAGCTGCGACCCGTCCCGGGGGCCGTCGCCGGCGACCTCGTCACCGTCGCCAAGCTCGGCGCCGCCCGCACCGGCGACACCCTCACCACCGACGGCGCCGTGCTGCCGCCCTGGCCGCTGCCCGAAGCCCTGCTGCCCACCGCCGTCCGGGCCCGCTCCAAGGCCGACGAGGACAAGCTCTCGCAGGCCCTCGGCCGGCTCACCGCCCAGGACCCGGCCCTGCGCGTCGAGCAGAACCCCGACACCAACCAGCTCGTCCTGTGGTGCACCGGCGAGGCCCACCTCGCCGTCACCCTCGACCGGCTCGCCGGCCGGCACGGCGTCCACGTCGAGACCGTCCCCTACGAGGTCGCCCTCCGGGAGACCTTCGCCGCCCCCGCCAGCGGCCACGGACGGCACGTCAAACAGTCCGGCGGCCACGGCCAGTACGCGATCTGCGACCTCACCGTGGAACCGCTGCCCGGCGGCGGCTTCGAATTCGTCGACCGGGTCGTCGGCGGCGCGGTCCCCCGCAACTTCGTCCCGTCCGTCGAGAAGGGCGTCCGCGCCCAGCTCGCCCACGGCCTGCACGGCCACCCGATGACCGACGTTCGGGTCACCCTCACCGACGGCAAGGCGCACTCCGTCGACTCCTCCGACGCCGCCTTCCAGACCGCCGCCGCCCTCGCCCTCAAGGAAGCCGCCGACCACACCGACGTCCGCGTCCTGGAACCCGTCGACGAAGTCCGCGTCCTGCTTCCCGACGAGTACCAGGGCGCCGTCCTCACCGACCTGTCCGCCCGCCGCGGCCACGTCCTCGGCACCGAGATCGGCGGGCCGGGCCTCAGCCTGGTCCGCGCCGAAGTCCCCGAGCTCGAACTCGCCCGCTACCCGCTCGACCTGCGCTCCCTGTCGCACGGAACCGGCCAGTTCACCCGCAGCTACCTGCGCCACTCGCCGATGCCCGCGCACCTCGCCACCCAGTACGCCGCAGCGGGCTGACGCGCCCGCTACGAGCGGCGCGGCGACCCGCCCAGTACGTCCCAGCGGGCCGACCGCACCCGCTACGAGCGGCGCGGCAACGCACACGCCGGCGTGCCGCCGGGCATCTGCTCCCGGTGGCGCGCCACCCAGCGGTACACGACATCCGCGAGCGGCCGCACCGGCGCCAGCGCCATCAGGCCGCCCGCCCACGCCCACAGCCCGCCCGAGCGCATCAACAGCCGCGCCACCGCCTGCGAGCCCCCGTACACCTTGCGGTCCGGTGTGATCCACAACACCTCGTGCTCGGCCCGCTCCGCCGTCACCTGCCCGCCGGTGAACTCCGCCAGCGCCGCCAGATCCGCGAACTGGAAAGCCACCGCCTCCCACCCCGCCGACGAAAGGCTCTGCCGCGGATAGCGCTCCGCCCAGCGGACACAGCTCGAACAGAACGCGCAGTCACCGTCAAAAACCAGCACCGGCTCCGGTGCGAATGCACTCGTCATGCCGCGATCCTCCTCTCCCCCTCTCCGACCGACAAACCCGGGGTGCGTCGAAGTCCCCACGACGGGGCAATATCCCCCCGAAAGCGCCACGCGCGGCCGAGATGTGACCCAGGATCAGTTGATGATCCGCACGGGCGGGCCGCCGCGCGGTAACCTGCCGCAGACCATCAGGGGAGGAGGAGCTGCTCAGGTGACTCAGCTCGACATGACGCCGGGCGCACAGGTACCACGGACGGACGTCGGTCATCAGACCGCGGTCACCCAGTCGTTCTCCTCAGCCGCCTACCGCACCGGCGACTACAACGAACTGGAAGCGCTCGCCGGGGTCTCGGTCAAGCCGGGCAAGTTCGCCCTGTTCCGGCCCAGCGCCGGCGAGGCGTTCAGCCGCGCCCTGATCGACCGCACCCTCGGCGGCGGCCGCAAACCGATAGTGCCCTCGCACGGCACCGACATCCGCATGGTCGTCGAGCACTGCCTCGCCGCCCAGGACCTGCGCGAGGCCCGGGACCGCCGGCTCTCCACGCTCACCGCCGTCTGCGGACTGCTCTTCCTGCCCGGCACGCTGATCTGGCTCGCCGCGTACCAGGCCCGCGCCTGGCTCGGCACCAAGAAGTCCGCCGCCCGGGACGGCTTCGTCGGCACCCTGGCCCTGCTCGCCGCCACCGCCCTCACCCTGTTCCTGGCGATCCGCCCGCCGGCCCACGGCCTGCTCGGCCTCTACTGCCGCGTGGTGATGATCGGCCCGGTCATCGGCTGGTACTTCGCCCGCCGCACTGTGATCGACGCCGTCATGCAGCAGCGCGCCCGCTGGGGCGACCTGGTCGGCGGCAGCGCGGTCGCCGCCATCGTCCCCAAGGCCGTCCCCAAGGACCACCTCGACAAGAAGGCCAACGACCTCCGGGCCGGGCTCGACCGCCTCAGCAAGGAGCAGACCACCAACATCCAGCACTACGCCGGTCCCAAGGGCATCCTCGGCATCGGCGCCCGCTGGGCCGAGTGGTCACTGCGCGAGGACCTCCGCCCCGCCGAGGGCCACCCCGACTTCCGCAGCTTCCACGTCTGGGACATCGCCCGCCGGATCGCCGACCGCCTCGGCTCCCTCACCGGCTCCGACGTCCCCAACGGCGGCCTGCCCAAGCCCCAGATCAACCACTGGGTGGTGCTCGACACCGGCGAGGGCGCCGACGAGATCGGCCGCCCCTCCGGCGCCGAGATGGACGGCGACCGGATGCGCGACTTCGCCGTCTCCGAGCTCGCCAACAAGCAGAGCGTCGGCACCGACACCCGGCACCGCATCGCCGTCCAATTCGTCCTGCACAAGGGCCAGTTGGTCACCACCGTGGTGGTCAGCATCATGGTCCTGGCGCACAGCCTCCAGGTCACCGCCACCGCCCACGCGCTCGGCCCGATCGCCGGCTACTTCGGCTCCAAGCCGAAGACCCCCGAGAAGGACGTCCCCAAGACCCTCCGCTTCTGGGAGACCCGCTCCGTCCAACTCCCCGTCGTCACCGACGACGAGATCGTCCGACAGGCGGTCCGGGCCCCCTTCCACAAGGTCCCCAGCCTGCAGAAGTGGCTCGGCGGCTCCATCGGCCTCCCCGAACCGCTCTGCCTGCGTCAGGCCTGGGCCGACCCCGCCTGGAACAGCCGCTTCAAGTCCGACGACGCGCTGTACATCCCCACCCCCGTGGTCGGCCTGATCCACGCCGCCGTGGTCGAATTCCTCGACGAACACGACGTCGCCACCGACCGGATCTCCGGCCGCTCCAACGCCATCCGCGCCGAAATGCAGGGCTCCCGCCCGTTCCGCGCCGACAAGTACGACGCCGGCTGACCCCCGGCACACAACCGGCAGGGGCCGGGCGGGAGATGTTCCCGCCCGGCCCCTGCCGTCTGCCCGTCACCGCATCAAACCGGCCACACCTCGGCCAGCGCCTTCCGCGTGTCCGCCAGCAGCTGCGGCAGCACCTTCGTGTGCCCCACCACCGGCATGAAGTTGGTGTCCCCACCCCAGCGCGGCACCACGTGCTGGTGCAGGTGCGCCGCGATCCCGGCGCCCGCCGCCGCGCCCTGGTTCATCCCGATGTTGAACCCGTGCGCCCCCGACGCCGCCCGCAGCGCCGTCATCGCCTTCTTGGTGAACTCCCCGAGCTCCGCCGTCTCCGGCCCGTCCAGCTCGGTGTAGTCCGCGACATGCCGGTACGGGACCACCATCAAGTGCCCACCGTTGTACGGGTACAGGTTCAGCACCGCGAACACCGACTCGCCGCGCTGCACGATCAGCCCGTCCTCGTCGCTCAGCTTCGGGATCGAACAGAACGGGCAACCGTCGTCCGGAGCCGGCCCCGTGGGCTTGTTCTCGCCCTGGATGTACGCCATCCGATGAGGTGTCCACAGGCGACGGAAGCCGTCCGGCTCCCCCACGCCCCGCTGCAGTTCCGGCTCACTCGTCATGCTCGCCAGCATAAGCGTCACAGCTCGTGAACCAAGCAGTGCGGGGCAGACTCCCGGAGGAGACTGCCCCGCACTCACGGCCGCTCGGACGTTTCGCCGTTTCCCGCAATCAAGATGTACGGAACCGGCTCACCTCCGCTTGCGCAGAGACCCGTCAGACCTGGACCCGGCTCCGCACCGCTTCAACGATCTCGGCGATCGCTTCGTCACGGGGCACGCCGTTCTTCTGCTCGCCGCTGCGGTAGCGGAACGACACCGCGCCGGCCTCGACGTCGTCGTTGCCCGCGATCAGCATGTACGGGACCTTCGACTTCTGGGCGTTGCGGATCTTCTTCTGCATCCGGTCGTCCGAGGTGTCGACATCCACCCGGATCCCGTGCTTCTTCAGCTCGGCCGCCACCTCGAGCAGGTACGGCACGTGCTCGTCGGTGATCGGAATGCCGGTCACGGTGACCGGGGCCAGCCACGGCGGCATGGCACCGGCGTAGTGCTCCAGCAGCACCGCGAAGAAGCGCTCGATCGAGCCGAACAGCGCGCGGTGGATCATCACCGGCCGCTGCCGCGAGCCGTCCGCCGAGGTGTACTCGAGTTCGAAACGTTCCGGCAGGTTGAAGTCCAGCTGAATGGTGCTCATCTGCCAAGTGCGGCCGATCGCATCCCGCGCCTGGACCGAGATCTTCGGGCCGTAGAAGGCCGCGCCACCCGGGTCCGGCACCAGCGGCAGGCCCTGCTTCTCGGCCACGCTCGCCAGCACCGCGGTGGCTTCCTCCCACGCGTCGTCGCTGCCGACGAACTTCTCCGGGTCCTTGGTGGACAGCTCCAGGTAGAAGTCGTTCAGGCCGTAGTCGCGCAGCAGGTCCAGCACGAAGGTCAGCGTGCGGTCCAGCTCGTCGGCCATCTGCTCGCGGGTGCAGTAGATGTGCGCGTCGTCCTGCGTGAAGCCGCGGGCGCGGGTCAGGCCGTGCACCACGCCGGACTTCTCGTACCGGTACACGGTGCCGAACTCGAAGAGGCGCAGCGGCAGTTCACGGTAGGAGCGGCCGCGCGCGTCGAAGATCAGGTTGTGCATCGGGCAGTTCATGGGCTTGAGGTAGTAGTCCGTGCCCTCGTCGAGCTGCATGGGGGGGTACATGCCGTCGGCGTACCAGTCGAGGTGGCCGCTGGTCTCGAACAGCTTCCCCTTGGTGGCGTGCGGGGTGTAGACGAACTCGTAGCCCTCTTCCTCGTGCCGCTTGCGCGAGTAGTCCTCCATGGTGCGGCGGATGATGCCGCCCTTGGGGTGGAAGACGGCGAGGCCGGAGCCGATCTGCTCGGGGATGGAGAACAGGTCGAGCTCGGTGCCGAGCTTGCGGTGGTCGCGCTTGGCGGCCTCCTCGAGGAAGTCGAGGTGGGCCTTCAGCTCTTCCTTGGTGGGCCACGCGGTGCCGTACAGGCGCTGCAGCATGGGGTTCTTCTCGCTGCCGCGCCAGTAGGCGGCGGCGGAGCGCATCAGCTTGAACGCCGGGATGTGGCGGGTGCTGGGCAGGTGCGGGCCGCGGCAGAGGTCGCCCCAGCAGACCTCGCCGGTCTTGGGGTCGACGTTGTCGTAGATGGTGAGTTCGCCGGCGCCGACCTCGACGTCGGCGCCCTCGCCGGCGGTGGCGGCGGAGCCCTTGAGGCCGATCAGTTCGAGCTTGTAGGGCTCCTTGGCGAGCTCCTCGCGGGCGGCCTCGTCGGTGACCACGCGGCGGGAGAACTTCTGTCCCCGCTTGATGATCTCCTGCATCTTCTTCTCGATGGTCTTGAGGTCGTCCGGCTGGAACGCCTTCTCGACGTCGAAGTCGTAGTAGAAGCCGTCGCGGACGGGCGGGCCGATGCCGAGCTTGGCCTCGGGGAAGACCTGCTGGACGGCCTGGGCCATCACGTGCGCGGTGGAGTGCCGCAGGATGTCGAGGCCGTCGGGGCTGGAGATCTCGACGGGTTCGACCTCGTCGCCGTCCTGGACGGCGTAGGTGAGGTCCTTGAGCTGGCCGCCGACGCGGGCGGCGATCACGGCGCGGTCGTCGGCGAAGAGCTCGGCGGCCGTAGTGCCCGTGGTCACCACGCGCTCTTCCCGATCGGGTTCGCGGTTGATGATGATCCGGACGTCCGTCACCGGTCTCTCCTGACGTTCTGGCTATGGGGCGCAGCACAACCGCTGCGTTGTGCATGGTACCGAGCCGGGCCAGGTCCCTGTCGCCCAGGCTCGAGGGGGTCGCGGTGATCGTTCGGTCACTTTCTGCCACAAAGGGGTCGTCCGGCACGGTTGACGGTGCGTCAACTGCGGTATCACCTGGACACGGCGCGGCGCTCCGCTGGTCCTCGGTGGCAGCGCCGCCCGGCAAGGGTTCGCGCGGCGTCCGAGGAGGCGTCATGCAACAGCTCCGTTCCTGGTTCCACGGTCCGTTGGCATCCTTCGACACCGAGACCACGGGTGTGGACGTCGAGCAGGACAGGATCGTCTCGGCCGCCCTGGTGGTGCAGTCCGCCCCGGGCGGGGCTCCGGCCGTCCGCAGTTGGTTGGCGAATCCGGGTGTGCCCATTCCGGAGCAGGCCCGGGCCGTGCACGGCATTTCCGACGACCGGGTGCGGGCGGACGGGCGTCCGCCGCGCACCGTGGCGGTGGAGGTGGCGCTCGCGCTGGCCGAGCAGTCCCGTGCGGGGGTGCCGCTGGTGGTGATGAACGCCCCGTACGACCTGACGCTGCTGGACCGGGAGTTGCGCCGGCACGGGGCGGGTTCGTTGACGGAGGTGCTGGGCGGCGCGGAGTTGCTGGTGCTGGATCCGCGGGTGCTGGACAAGCAGGTGGACCGCTACCGCAAGGGCCGCCGCACGCTGACCGATCTGTGCGGGCACTACGGGGTTTCGCTGGTGGGTGCGCACGACGCGGCGGCGGACGCGCTGGCGGCACTGGAGTTGGTGCGAGCGGTGGCGTCGCGGCACGCGGAGCGGCTGGGCGGCTTGTCCCCGGCGGAGCTGCATCTGCGGCAGGCGGTGTGGCACGCGGCGCAGGCGCGCGGCCTGGAGCGCTGGTTCGAGCGGTCGGGCACGCCGGAGCGGGTGGACACGGCGTGGCCGCTGCGGCCGGCCCGGTGTCGCTGCGGTGAGCGTCTGGAGCCGGGCCACGCCTGCGAGTTGGCGGCCTGACGGTCTGCCGGGCATGCACAACGCGGAAGGCCCCGACCTGATGGTCGGGGCCTTCCGCGTTGTGCTCGGTGGGCGATACTGGGATCGAACCAGTGACCCCTTCGGTGTGAACGAAGTGCTCTCCCGCTGAGCTAATCGCCCGGGCAACGAGATGAACAGTAGCACCACTTGGGCCCGGGCATCCAATCCGTTCCCCGACGGGCCCCCAGATCCCGCGCCGGGCACGCCGGTTGAATAGGCCTCGGGCGGAGCGGGCCCGTTGAATGCCCGTCAGAACTCGGACGGGAACGCGGAAAAGGCGTAGGGCTCCGACCTGATAAACAAGTCGGAGCCCTACGCCTTTGCATTCCGGTGGGCGATACTGGGATCGAACCAGTGACCCCTTCGGTGTGAACGAAGTGCTCTCCCGCTGAGCTAATCGCCCGGGTGCAGAAAGAACATTACCCCATCCGCGCGGCTGCTCCGACCACCCCCGCCCTGCTCCGGGCCCGGTCCGCACCCCGGGCCGGGCCGGCGGCCCCGACCAGCGGCGTCGGGCGGACCGGCCGGAAGGCCGCGGGCGGGGCGGGTCCGGTGGCGGCAGCTTCGTGCGTTCCTCCAGTCGCCCGGCCGCCGGTCCCGGTGCGACCGCGGGTAATCCGTGCCGTTACCGGGCCGCTCGGCCTCAGGTCGGGCCGTTCGGGGGATTCCGCAATGCGCCGGAAGGGGTACGACTCGCACCGGAATCGGGACAGACGGGTTTACACCGGGCTTTCAGGTGGGATGGTCCGTTCGCCGACGTGCGATTCCCCGAGCGCACACTGAGCGAAAGGCCCTGGCGCTTATGAACACCACGGTCAGCTGCGAGCTGCACCTGCGCCTCATCGTGTCCAGCGAGTCGTCACTGCCCGTCCCCGCGGGCCTGCGCTACGACACTGCCGACCCCTATGCCGTGCATGCGACGTTCCACACCGGAGCCGACGAGACCGTGGAGTGGGTGTTCGCCCGCGACCTCCTCGCGGAGGGGCTGCATCGACCGACCGGTACCGGCGACGTCCGGGTGTGGCCGTCCCGCAGCCACGGTCAAGGCGTGGTTTGCATCGCCCTGAGCTCTCCGGAAGGAGAGGCACTGCTGGAGGCCCCGGCCCGGGCGCTTGAGTCATTCCTCAAGCGGACCGACGCCGCGGTGCCGCCCGGCACCGAACACCGTCACTTCGACCTCGACCGGGAGTTGTCGCACATCCTCGCCGAGAGCTGAACCGAACGAGTCACGGCCCGCCGTCGCGCGGCGGCGGGATTGCCTCGATGCGCACCGTCCTACTCGGGGGCACGGTCGCAGTTCACTGCCGCCATCGGCGGCCTCGGGGCCCGGCCCCGGGCGTCCTCTCCCGTCGGAGCGGACGTCCGGGGCTAAGCCACGTCCGGGTCGCGTCCGGGCCCGGGCGGCGGCCCGGGCCGGTAGAGTCGGGGCCCGCTTTGACCGACGCGGTGGTCCTCGGGCCGCCGCCGCGTGAGGAGTTCCCACGTGCTGATCACCCATGACACCGAATGCGCGCTGAGCATCCTGGTGGAGCTGCTGAACACCGCGCCGGAAGCCTGCGGCAGCGAGCAGCTGCCCGACGTGGCGGCACTGAGCGCCTTCGTGGTGGGGCAGGAGATCAGCGAGATCGACTCGCTCGGTCCGGCCGACCTGGCCGCGGTGCACCACCTGCGCGACCGGCTGCGCGAGGTGTTCTCGGCCGACACCGTCGAGCAGGCCGCGGAGCTGGTCAACGCGCTGGTCGCCGAGGCGGGCACCACGCCGCGGCTGACCAATCACGACCACCACGGCTGGCACATCCACTACTTCGCGCCGCACGCGGCGATCGGCCGGCACCTGGCCGCCGAGCTCGGGATGGCGCTGGCCTTCATCGTGATGGCCGGCGAGCTGGAGCGGCTGCGCCGCTGCGAGGCGCCGGACTGCGCCCGGGTCTTCGTCGACCTGTCCCGCAACCGCTCCCGCCGCTACTGCGACAGCCGCACCTGCGGGAACCGGCTGCACGTGGCCGCGTACCGGGCCCGGCAGCGTTCGGCGGAGGCCGGCGCGGTGGCGGCGGCCGGGCGCTGAGGCCTGCCGGTGGGCGCGGGGCCGGATCGGTCGGGGTCGGTCGGGGCCGGGTGGTGGACCTGGGAGACTTGAGGAATGAGCGATTCCCCCCTGCCCCGTGTCGAATTCTGGTGCGACCTGCTGTGTCCCGACTGCCGTACCGCGCTGGAGGACCTCCGGACGCTGCGTGCCCGCTTCGGTGACGCGCTGACCGTCGAGCTGCGGCACTTCCCGCTGGAGAAGCACAAGTTCGCGTACCCGGCGGCGGAGGCCGCGGCCGAGGCGTTCGAGCAGGGGCGCGGCTGGGAGTTCGTCGAGGCGGTGCTGGCCCGGCTGGAGGATGTGGAGCGGGGCGGAGCACAGGCGCTGGTGGAGATCGCCGGGGCGGCCGGGCTGGATGCGGACGAGGTCGACACCGCGCTGATCGACGGCCGTCACATGCTGTGGGTCGACTCGGACGTGGCCGAGGGCCGGGCGATCGGCGTCACGGGCACTCCGACGTACGTGGTGGCCGGGAAGCGGCTGGATGGCGGCAAGTCCCAGGACGGGCTGCTGGAGCGGATCGTCGAGCTGCTGGGCGGCTGATCGCCCCGCCATGGGTGGCGGCGGGGCGGTCGGGCTCAGAGCAGCGGCTTGGTGAGCCGGCGCGCGGTGACCCGGTAGCCGAGCGATTCGTAGAGCGCGCGCGCCACGCCGTTGTCGGCGAACACGGTGAGCCCCAGGTCGTGGACGCCGGCGGCGAGGCATTCGCGTTCGGCGAGGCGCATCAGGGTACGGCCGTAGCCGTGGCCGCGCTGCCCGGGGTCGACCTCCACCAGCATCACCCAGGCCAGCGGGCGGCCGTCCGGCAGGCTGTCCTGGCGGAGAGCGACCCAGAGGCAGCCGAGGATGTTTCCGTCGGCGTCGAGGAGGTACCGCAGCACGGTGTCCGGGGTGTCCGGGCCGTCCGGCAGAGCGCGCCGGTGGTCGTGGTCGGCCTTGGCGGTGGCTTCGGCGTCGCCGAAGCCGGAGTCGATCAAGTCCTGCCGGTAGCCCGCGATCGACTTTCGTTCCCAGGCCGGGTACTCGTCCGGTCCGATCTGGCGGTCCGTCAATTCGGCGGGCAGGGGCGGGAGTTCGGCGAGTGATTTGGCCATGCTGCGCATCCGCTCGGTGTAGCCGAGGGCGCGGGCCAGGTGGAGGCCGGCTTCGGCCTCTGCGGGCACCATGACGTCGACCCGGGTGCAGCCCCAGGAGCGCAGCACCTCTTCGGCGGCGAGCGCGGCGACGGTGCCTCGGCCGCGCCGCCGTCCTTCGGTGACCTGGAGTTCGCTGATCTCGCCCGCGCAGTAGCCTTCTCTGGGCCAGGCGGTGGTCCGCAGGCCGCCCACCTGGTGTCCGTTCACCATGATGTGCCAGCGCCGCGTCCGCCCCTGGTTGGCCGCGGTCTCCTCGTCCCCGTCCGGCCGCAGTGTAGTGGTCATACCGGCCCCCTTTCCTCCCCCGTTGGGGCTCTACCGTCCCACACTGCCTGCCGCCGGTGTGCTCAGACGGGGTCGTTGTCCCGGGCCGCCCGGTCGGCGAAGATCTCCATCGCCTTGCGGGTCACCGGGCCGATGCCGGGGAGGGTGCGGGCGTCGACGCGGGTGACGGCCTGGACGTCGCGGAGGGTGGAGGTCAGGAAGATCTCTTCGGCGTCGGCGAGGGCCTCGAAGGGGACGTCGGTCTCCTCGGCGCCGGTCCAGTCGATGACGAGTTGGCGGGTGATGCCGGCCAGGCAGCCGGAGGCGAGGGTGGGGGTGAGGAGGCGGCCGTCGAGGACCACGAAGACGTTGGATCCGGTGCCCTCGCAGAGCCGGCGGGCGGTGTTGGCGAGGAGGGCTTCGCTGGCGTCGGCGCGGTGGGCCGCGGAGAGCGCGATGACGTTCTCGGCGTAGGAGGTGGTCTTCAGGCCGGTGACGGCGGAGTGCTCGTTGCGGCGCCAGGGGACGGTGACGACGGCGGTGGTGTCGGGGCGGCGCTTGGCGGTGCCGAGGGCGACGACCAACGTGGGTGCGGCGTCGCCGCGTTCGGAGCCGAGCGGGGCGCGGCCACCGGTGTAGGTGATGCGCAGGCGGCCGAGCGGCATCGGCTTGGCTGCGAGGACCGCGGCGCAGGCGTCGCGGACCTGGTCGTGGTCGGGGGCGGGGAGGCCGAGGCCGCGGGCGGAGCGGGTGAGGCGGTCGAGGTGCCGGGTGAGGGCGAAGAGTTCTCCGTGCTCGGCCTTGACGGTCTCGAACACGCCGTCGCCGACGGTCAGTCCGTGGTCGAGGACGGAGAGGGTGGCGTCGTCCTCGGCGGTGAGGGTTCCGTTGACCCAGATCATCGGCGCAGTACTCCTTGCGGTCAGGCGGGGGTGCCCGTGGAGGCTATCGCCACCAGCCTGGCGGCTTTGAGTTCGGTTTCCTGCCATTCGTCGTCCGGGTCGGAGTCCCAGGTGATTCCGGCGCCGGCGCCGAACTTGAGGACGGGCCGCCCGGTCTCCCGTTCGATCCAGAACGAGCGGATGCCGACGGCGAGTTCGGCCTCGTCGCGGTCGGCGTCGATCCAGCCGATGGCGCCGCAGTAGGGGCCGCGGGGGGCGGTCTCCAGTTCGCTGATGATGCGCAGGGCGCTGCCCTTGGGGGCGCCGGTGACGGAGCCGGGCGGGAAGGTGGCGTCGAAGAGCTGCGGCCAGCCGGCGTCGGTGTGCAGGCGGCCTTCGACGGTGGAGACGAGGTGGACCAGGCCGGGGTGCTTCTCGACGGCGCACAGGTCGGGGACGGTGACGGTGCCGGTGTCGCAGACCTGGCCGAGGTCGTTGCGGACCAGGTCGACGATCATCACGTTCTCGGCGTAGTCCTTGTCGAACAGGTCCTGTTCGGTGCGGCCGGTGCCCTTGATCGGGCCGGAGCGGACGGTGCGGCCGTGGCGGCTCAGGTAGAGCTCGGGTGAGGCGGTGGCGATTTCGACGCCGTGCTCGGGCAGCCGGATCGTTCCTGCGTACGGCGCGGGGTTGTGCGCGGCGAGCAGGCCGGTGAGGGCGTCGACGTCGGTGCGGTCGGGGTCGGGCAGCGGCGCGCTCAACACCCGGCAGAGGTTGACCTGGTAGACCTCGCCGGCGGCGATGTACTCGTGGATGCGGCGCACTCCCGCGCGGTAGGCGTCGGCGTCGAGGGAGCTGTGCCAGCTGTCGGGGGCGGGGCCGAGCCAGTCGTGGGTGGCGGGTGGGGCCGGGTCGGGGCGGACGTCGTCGAACCGGGCGCAGGTGAGGCGGCCTTCGAAGTCGAGGGCGACGGCCCAGAATCCGCCGCGGTCGAGGGCGGCGGGGTCGTGGGTGACTTCGCGCAGACCGGTGGCGAGGCGTCCGGCGAAGCGGGCCATCGGCTGGTGGGGGCTGAGCGGTGCGGTACGGCCGGACACGGGTTCTCCTGCGCGGATTCGCGGATGGTGGTGCTGCCCGCCTGTGTCCGCGCGGGCGCGGACAACCTGGGCACCTCATTACGTAATGAGGTGGTCCCGCGCGGGCGGGGGCGTGGGCGTCGGGGGTTCGCCCCGGTACCGAAAGTCTAGGTCGGAGGCCTGTTGGAACGGTCCGGCCGGGCCCGGCGGTTGGGCATCCGGCGGCCACTCCCGCGCCACGCTGCGGGAACGGATTTTTCAGCTGGGCCAGAAATCCGCTAGAGTTCAACACGTCGCCAGGGAGCGCAGCCGGAAAAAACCGGAGGAGCTGCCAGGAAGACAGGCGGACGTGGCTCAGTTGGTAGAGCATCACCTTGCCAAGGTGAGGGTCGCGAGTTCGAATCTCGTCGTCCGCTCGATGGAGAACAGGTAGGATCGTTCTCCAGATGTTGCCTGGTGGAGTGGCCGAGAGGCGAGGCAACGGCCTGCAAAGCCGTGTACACGGGTTCAAATCCCGTCTCCACCTCCAAGAGGAACCCTCCGGTCTCGACCGGAGGGCCTCCCCGCGCGATTAGCTCAGCGGGAGAGCACTACCTTGACACGGTAGGGGTCACTGGTTCAATCCCAGTATCGCGCACTGATCTTCGGATCCTCGGTCCTCGGACCGTCCCTGCGCGATTAGCTCAGCGGGAGAGCACTACCTTGACACGGTAGGGGTCACTGGTTCAATCCCAGTATCGCGCACCACCGGCATGCTCCTCGGAGCTTCTGGCACACCCCCGCGCGATTAGCTCAGCGGGAGAGCACTACCTTGACACGGTAGGGGTCACTGGTTCAATCCCAGTATCGCGCACTGATCTTCGGATCCTCGGTCCTCGGACCGTCCCTGCGCGATTAGCTCAGCGGGAGAGCACTACCTTGACACGGTAGGGGTCACTGGTTCAATCCCAGTATCGCGCACCGCAGTTGAGAGCCGCCGTCCGGTTTCGGACGGCGGCTCTCGGCGTTCCGGCAGTGTGGCGGGCATGGGAGTGGCCGGGAACGGCACGCCCTCACCGACGTGTCGTTCCCGGCCACCGGGTGGGCCGGAGCTGCAGCCTGCGCCACTCATTTTCGTCCGTCCACGACGTGATGAGGGTTGCTCCGGGCCGGCGCGAAGACCCCTACCCCATTGGGGGTCAGCGCCCGATCAGATCGGCGACCGCTTGGGTCTGGGTCGCCAGTTGGTCCCATGCCCCGAACAGGGCCATCAGCAGGATCGCGCAGGGCAGGACGATGGCAAGGGCGACCATCGGGTGCCGGGTCTCCGCGGGGTGCGGGGACAGGGGCCGGCGGCGAAGGGCTCTGTTGAGCGGTGCCATGTCTGCTGTGCTCCTGCCGGGCTGCGGTGCTGCGGTCGGTTCGGGATTCGGGCAGTGGTGCTCGGGCAGCGAGGACGGTCATCTCGGGGGACGAGCGGGGCCGTCCTCGCTGTGTGAACAACGTTAGGCGGGACGGCTTTCGGGGTCGTCATGCCGTCGTACCGTTCCGATCGCCTCCGCTGGTAGGAGGTCGGGCGGGGCGGTGTACGCCTGGAGTCGGATACCGGAGTGCGCGAACCCCTTAGGCGACCCTGACAGCGCCCCCTGAGGGACGGCGGGATTCCTGGTGGGGCACGGGGTTTGACGGGATGACAACGACCCTGGTCCGACAATCCGACCGGCGGTTCACGTGTTGCGTGTCAGCGCGGGGCCGCTACCTGTCCGTAAGCTGTGCCGAGACAGTTGTCTGACGATGCCCCAAATCCGACGGGGCCTCACCCCACAGGCTGACGGAACGGGAACGGGTACGGGCAAATGGCAATGATGCGGCTGCGGCGTGAGGACCCCCGCATCGTCGGTCCGTACCGGTTGCACCGGCGGCTGGGCGCCGGCGGGATGGGCGTGGTCTTCCTCGGCTCGGACCGGAAGGGGCAGCGGGTCGCGCTGAAGCTGATCCGCGCCGAACTCGCCGAGGATGCCGAGTTCCGCACCCGGTTCGCCCGGGAGATCGCGGCGGCGTCCCGGATCCGCGGCGGCTGCACGGCCCGGGTGATGGGCTCCGACATCGAGGCCGACCGGCCGTGGCTGGCCACCGCGTACGTCCCCGGGCCCTCGCTGTACAAGCAGGTCTCCGAGGAGGGCGTGCTGGCCTGGCCGGACGCGGCGCGGATCGGCGCGGCGCTGGCCGACGGGCTGGTGAAGGTGCACGAGGCGGGGGTGGTGCACCGCGACCTCAAGCCGTCGAACATCCTGCTCTCCCCCAAGGGCCCGCGGATCATCGACTTCGGCATCGCCTGGTCGCGCGGCGCGTCCACGCTCACCCACGTCGGCACGGCGGTCGGCTCGCCCGGCTTCCTCGCGCCGGAGCAGGTGCGCGGCGCGGCGGTGACGCCCGCCACCGACGTGTTCGCGTTCGGGGCGACGCTGGCGTTCGCGCTGACCGGGGAGTCGCCGTTCGGGTCGGGCGCCTCCTCCGAGGTGATGCTGTACCGGGTGGTGCACGAGGAACCGGACCTGTCCGGGATTCCTCCGGTGCTGGCCCCGCTGGTGCGGGCCTGCCTGGCCAAGGAGCCGTCCGAGCGCCCGCCGGCGGCGGCGCTGCACGAGCGGCTGAGCGAGCTCGCCGCGCGCGGCACCGGCGGCCGGGCCGCCCGGGCCGCCGCCCTCGCCGAGGAGCGGCTCGCATCGGCCGCCCCGGCGGAGAGCGCCCGGCCCGACGGTGCGCCGCCGCGCCGCCCGGCCGGTCCGCAGGGCGCCCCGGGGGTGGGCCAGGCCCGCCGGCCGGCCGCCGACGGACCGCGCGCCGCGGCGGGAGCGCCGCCCGTCCGCCCCGCGCCCGTTCCGCCACCGGCCGCTGACGGTGCGCCGGCGGCGGCTGCCGCGGGCGGACGGCCGGTGGCGGCCCCGCCCGCGATGCCCCGGCAGGAGGTGCGCCCCGACGCCCGGACCGAGCGGGTGCGGCGGCCGGTCCGGGACGGCGACACGGTGCGCGAGCGCCGGCCCGCCGCCCCCGCCGGGCGGGAGCGCACCCCGGTGCCCGGCCGCGACCGCACTCCCCCGCCCGGGCGGCCCCCGGGCGCCCTCGGCAGCCGGCCGACGGCCCGTCAGCGGCTGATGCGTCAACGGCTGGTGGTGTTCGTCACCGTGACGCTCGGGGTGGCGCTGGCCATCGCGGTCGCGCAGGGCTGCGAGAACCGCGCCACCCACGGCCTGCCGGCGCCGACGGTGACCGCGCCCGTGAAGCCGTCCTCCGGCACAACGCTGTCGGTGGACAGCCTGAACACGGTCGGCCACAGCAGCTCCGGCCTGGCCCCGGCGCTGGGCAGCCCGCCGGCCGTGGACTGGCCCAACCGCAGCTACCCGGACCCGTCCGGCGGCCCGGCGATCCAGCTGCACGACGGCCGCTCGACCGACGCGGGCGCGCCCGTCACGCTGTCCGCGGTACTGCCGGCCCGGTTCCGGGACGACCGGGCGGCGCTGGTGGTGCTGCGCCGGGTGGAGGGCTCCGTCCCCGTCGACCTGGTGCAGCTGTACGGCTTCGACGGCGACGCCCCGGTGCTGATCTCCGGCCGGGCGTCCACCGCGAATCCGGAGGCCGGGGCGGTGTGGCGGGTGGAGAACGGCGCGCTGATCCGCGAGGAGCGGGTGGAGCGCACCGGCGCGGTCTCCTCGACCCGGTACACCGTCCGCCCGGACGGCGGCCTGGAGGAGTCCTGGCCGGGCGCGGGCGTGTCCGGGAACTGACGGCCCCGCTCAACTGCCGGTGACGGTCTGTCAGTGCCCGGCGGGAGCATGTGCCGCATGATGTGGACGACCGACGCGATGCACGTCGCGTACTGCCAGTATTTCCTGTACGGCCCGGAGCTGCCGGACGGTTGGGACGCGCATGCGCTGGCCCGGCTGTTCCACGGCAACGGGGTGGCGGCCGGCTGCCCGGACCACCTGACGGTGCTGTGCGGCACCCACACCGGGCTGATCCGGCTCGGCGTGGAGCGCGCGGCGGCGCGGCCGGCCGAACCCGGGCCCGAGTGGGAGAGCGCGGTGGAACTCTCGCTGTACAGCAGCGGCGCGCTGCACCTGCGGGCCTGGGACGGCGTGGACATCGCCGAGGCCGGCAACCTGGCGCACGCGGGCCGCGGCTGGTACCGGGTCCGGGTGCAGACCCGGGGCCGCGACCGCGGCCGGGAGACCGACACCGCCGCCCGCGCCGTCGAGGAGCACCGGCTGACGATCTGGCCCGCTCCCCCGTCCCCCGACCTGGTGCTGCGGGTGGGCGACCTGACGGGCCGTCGGCACCACGACCCGCGCCGCCCCGCGCCGCAGCCGATATCGCCGCCGGCGGCGCGTCGCGCGGCCTGACCTGCGGGCCCGCGGCCGGTGGCGGCGGATAATGATCCGCAGTGCACGGCGAGCCGGGAGGTGGCGGAGCAATGACGCTGGTGGCAGGGCAGCGCGTCGCGTTGGTGACGGATCTGACGCTGGGTGAGGCGTTCGGCGACGGGGAGGCGGCAGTCGGGTTCCTGCGGCTGGCGGCGGGTGTCGAGGGCACCGTCGAGCAGGTGGTCGAGGTGCCGCCGTCCGACGAGGTCCGCGAGTACCAGCGGCTGCGGGCGCTGTTCGACGACTACGGGCACACCATGCCCGCGGAGAGCCGCAAGGCGCTGGAGGGCCAGATCGCGTCCCTGGAGCCGCACTGGGAGGCATACGGCGAGCACGGGCCGCAGTCGTCCGTCCGGGTCCGGTTCGACAACGGGTACGTGCTGGACACCGCGGACGAGACGGTGCTGACGGCGCTCTGAGTCGCTTTCGTCCCCCTCGGGGAGTCGTCGGGGCCGGAGGGCTCAGCCGTGGTTGACGGCGTAGAACGCGATCGCGGCGGCGGCGCCGACGTTCAGCGAGTCGATGCCGTGCGCCATCGGGATGCGCACCCGCTGGTCGGCGGCGGCGAGCGCCTTCGGGGTGAGGCCGTCGCCCTCGGCGCCCAGCATCAGGGCCGCCCTGGGGAGCAGGTGGGACTTGGCGACGGTGAAGTCCTCGGCGCCGGACGGGGTGAGGGCGAGGAGCTCGAACCCGGCCTCGCGGACGGCGGCGAGCGAGTCCGGCCACGGGTCGAGGCGGGCGTACGGAACTGAGAACACCGCGCCCATGGACGTCTTGACGGCACGTCGGTACAGCGGGTCGGCGCAGTCCGGGGACAGCAGCACGGCGTCCATGCCGAGAGCGGCCGCCGAACGGAAGATCGCCCCCAGGTTGGTGTGGTCGACCAGGCCCTCCAGCACGGCCACCCGCCGGGCCCCGTCGAGCACGTCGGCCGCGGTCGGCAGCGGCTTGCGCTCCATCGACGCGAGGGCGCCGCGGTGCACGTGGTAGCCCGTGACCTGCTCGGCGAGGGCCGGCTCGACGAGATGGACGGGGGCGTCGCTCGCTTCGATCACGTCGCCCATCACGCCGAGCCACTTCGCGGTGAGCAGCATCGACCGCATCCGGAAGCCTGCCGCGAGGGCGCGGCGGATCACCTTCTCGCCCTCGGCGATGAACAGGCCTTCGGCGGGTTCGCGGCGACGGCGCAGTTCGACGTCGGTGAGGTCGGTGTAGTCGCTCAGCCGGGGGTCGGCGGCGTCGGTGACGGTGATGGGCTCGGACATTGGACGATTTTCGCACGTGGGGGGAGGTGGCTGGGGGCAGGTGGGTGCGTAATCAGGGGCTCGGGGAACGGCGAGGTCCTGTTGCTGGTGGTCGGAGACAGCGGTTGGCCATGGCTGCGGCGGGCCTTACGGCGGGGACCGAAAACGGCGGAACGCCTCGCACCCCGTTGGCCGCCGGCAGACCTGGCCTCGCCGTTCCCCGAGCCCCTGACGGGGCTGAGCGGGGACAGCAGATGGCCATGGCAGCGGCGGGCCTCAAGACGGGGACCGGAAACGGCGGAACGCCTCGCACCCCGTTGATCGCCGGCAGACCTGGCCTCGCCGTTCCCCGAGCCCCTGACGGGGCTGAGCGGGGACAGCAGATGGCCATGGCAGCGGCGGGCCTCAAGACGGGGGCCCGAAACGGCGGAACGCCTCGCGCCCCGTTGGCCGCCGGCAGACCTGGCCTCGCCGTTCCCCGAGCCCCTGGATTCGCACCCCGAGCCTCTGGTTTCGCGCCCGCCTGCGTTGCCGGCTAGCCCAGGATGTTGACGACGTCGCCGATGACGATGACCGCCGGGGGCTTGATGCCCTCGGCGCGGACGGTGTCGCCGATGGTGGCGAGGGTGGCGTCGATGCGGCGCTGGGCCGCGGTGGTGCCCTCCTGGACGACGGCGACGGGGGTGTCGGCGGGGCGGCCGTGGGTGATGAGTTCGGCTGCGATCGCGGCGATCTTGTCGACGGCCATCAGCAGGACCAGGGTGCCGGTCATGCCGGCGACGGCCTGCCAGTTGGTGAGGGAGCGTTCGCCGGGGCCGACGTGGCCGGAGATGACGGTGAACTCGTGGGTGAGGCCGCGATGGGTGACGGGGATGCCGGCAGCGGCCGGGACGCTGATCGAGGAGGAGATGCCGGGGACGACGGTGACGGGCACGCCGGCGTCCAGGCAGGCGAGCAGTTCCTCGCCGCCGCGGCCGAAGACGTACGGGTCGCCGCCCTTGAGGCGGACCACGAACCGGCCGGCCTTGGCGTGTTCGATCAGGGTCCGGTTGATCGCCTCCTGGGCCATGTACCGGCCGTAGGGGATCTTCGAGGCGTCGATCACCTCGACGTGCGGCGGGAGTTCGGCGAGCAGTTCGCGCGGGGCGAGCCGGTCGGCCACGACCACGTCGGCGTCGGCGAGCAGGCGGCGGCCGCGCACCGTGATCAGGTCGGGGTCGCCGGGGCCGCCGCCGACCAGGGCGACGCCCGCGCCGCGGGCGCGGTACTGGCGGGCGGCCAGCGAGCCGTCGCGCAGGCCGGCCACGATGGAGTCGCGGAGGGCGGCGGAGTGCCGGGGGTCGCCGGTGAGGACGGCCACCGTCGCGCCGGCGTCGTGGCCGGAGGCGGGCGTCCAGGCGGTGGCGGCGGAGGCGTCGTCGCTGCGGGAGCAGAACACCCGCAGGCGCTCGGCCTCGGCGGAGACCGCGGTGTTGACGTCCGGGTCGTCGGTGGCGACCAGCACGTACCAGGTGTCGGCCAGGTCGCCGTCCGCGTAGGGGCGCCGGTGCCAGGTCAGTTCACCGGCGTCGGCCATCGCGGAGACGGCGGGGGTGGTGGCCGGAGATATCAGGTGCAGGTCGGCGCCGGCGGCGATCAGCGCGGGCAGTCGGCGCTGGGCGACCTGGCCGCCGCCGATCACCACGACGCGGCGGCCGGCCAGCAGCAGGCCGACGGGGTACGGGGTGAGGCCCTGGGTGGAGGGGTGCGGGTGCGGCGCGGTCATCGGGAGGTGCTCCTGGGTGGGCGGCGGTGCGGTGAGCCCCGTACCGGGCGCGCCCTCGGGCCGGGTACGGGCCGCTCGGGCCGGGTACGGGTCGACGGGCCGCCCCTTCGTACGAGGGGGCGGCCCGTCCGGTGGATCAGGCCTTCTCGGTGACCCCGGCGGAGTCGAAGGTGGCTACATCGTGCATCGCCCGGGCGGCGCTCTGCACCAGCGGCAGGGCGAGCAGGGCACCGGTGCCCTCGCCGAGCCGCAGGTCCAGGTCGATCAGCGGGCGCAGGCCGAGCCGGGCGAGCGCGGCCTGGTGGCCCGGCTCGGCGGAGCGGTGCCCGGCGATGCAGGCCGCCAGCACCTCCGGCGCGATGGCCTTGGCGACCAGCGCGGCCGAACCGGCGATCACGCCGTCCAGGATCACCGGGATGCGCAGCGAGGCCGCGCCCAGCAGGAAGCCGGCGATCGCGGCGTGCTCCAGCCCGCCGACGGCGGCGAGCACGCCGATCGGGTCGGCCGGGTCCGGCTTGTGCAGCTCCAGGGCCTGCCGGACCACCTCGACCTTGCGGGCGTGGGTGGCGTCGTCGATGCCGGTGCCGCGCCCGGTCACCTCGGCCGGGTCGGTCCCGGTGAACACCGAGATCAGCGCGGCGGAGGCGGTGGTGTTGGCGATGCCCATGTCGCCGGTGATCAGCACCTTGTTGCCGGCCGCGACCAGGTCGCGGGCGGTCTCGATGCCGACCTCGACGGCACGGACGGCCTCGTCCCGGCTCATCGCCGGGCCCTGCGTCATGTCGTCGGTGCCGGGCTTGACCTTACGCGGCAGAAGACCGGTGGTGCGGCCGTTCTGGACGGCGTCCGGCAGCTCGGCGGCCACGCCGACGTCCACCACGCACACCTCGGTGCCGATCTGCGCGGCGAACGCGTTGACCACCGCTCCCCCGGCCAGGAAGTTCCCGACCATCTGCGCGGTGACCTCCTGCGGCCACGGCGTCACGCCCTGGGCGTGCACCCCGTGGTCGCCGGCGAAGATCGCCACGCAGCCCGGCTCCGGGATCGGCGGCGGGCACTGCCGGGCCAGGCCGGACAGCTGCGCCGCGATGATCTCCAGCACGCCGAGCGACCCGGCGGGCTTGGTCATCCGCTTCTGCCGGTCCCACGCCTCGCCGAGCGCCTTGGCGTCCAGCGGGCGAATCCCGCGCAGCGTGTCGGACAGCAGGTCGTGCGGCTCCTCGCCGGGCAGCGCGCGGTTGCCGTACTGCTCCTCGTGCACCACCCAGGACAGCGGGCGCTTCTTCGCCCAGCCCTGCTGCTCCAGCTCCGGCTCGTCCGGGAAGGCGTCCACGAAGCCGACGCACAGGTAGGCGACGACCTCCAGGTGCTCGGGCAGACCGAGTTCGCGGACCAGCTCCTCCTCGTCGAAGAAGCTCACCCAGCCGACGCCCAGCCCCTCGGCGCGAGCCGCCAGCCACAGGTTCTCCACCGCCAGGGCCGCCGAGTACGGGGCCATCTGCGGCTGGGTGTGCCGGCCCAGCGTGTGCCGGCCGCCGCGGGTGCGGTCGGCGGTCACCACGATGTTGACCGGCGTCTCGAGGATCGCCTCGATCTTGATTTCCTTGAACTGCTTGGCCCGGCCCTTGGGCAGCGAGTCCGCGTACGCCTCGCGCTGACGCTCCGCCAGCCCGTGCATCTTCTTGCGGGTCTTCGCCGACCGGATCACCACGAAGTCCCACGGCTGCGAGTAGCCGACGCTCGGCGCGGTGTGCGCCGCCTCCAGCACCCGGATCAGCACCTCGTGCGGAATCGGGTCCGGCCGGAAGCCGTTGCGGATGTCCCGGCGCTCCCGGATCACCTGGTGCACGGCGTCCCGGCCGGCCTCGTCGTACCCGGGCGCGGCGGGGCCGCGGTCGGCCTCGGGGGTCTCGGGGGCTTCGGCGGTCTCGGGGGCTTCGGCAGTCTCGGCGGTCTCGGCGGTCTCGGCCTCGGGGGCTTCAGCGGTCTCGGGCTCGGCCTCGGTCTGCGGGACGGCCTCGGGCTCGACTGCGGCAGGCGCGTCGGCGTCGACGGGCTCGGTGGCCGCTGCGGGCTGCTCGGACACGGCGAGTTCGGTGGGCTCGGCGGCTTCGGCGGGCTCCGCAGCGGTCTCGGCGACGGGCTCGCCGGCGGGCTCCGGGGCGGCCTCGGCGTCGGGCTGCGGCTCGGCGGCGGCCTCGGGGGTCTGCTCGGCGGTCGGCTCCGGCGTCTCGGCGGCGGGCTCGGCCGGGGTCTCGGCCTCCACCGGCTGGACGGGCGCGGCGGCCTCCGCTTCCGCGGCGGCCTCGGCAGCGGGCTCGGGCGTCTCCACGGCGGGCTGCGGCTCCAGAACCGGCAGACCTGCGGGCGCGGCGAGGAACGCCGAGATGCGGCGGTGCGCACCCCGTCCGGCGGGCTTCGCGGCCTGCGCGGGGATCGGCTGCTGCTGCGGCACGGCTTCGGCGTCCGGAGTCTCCGGCTCGGCCGCCTGCGGGGCGGGCTGCTCGGGCGACGGCTCGGCAGTCGGCTGCTCGGTGACCGGCTGCTCGGTGACCGGCTGTTCGGCGGTCGGGGCCGCTTCCGGCTGCTCGGCCGACGGGGCATCAGCAGCGGCGGGCTCGGGCTGCGGCTCCGACGGCGCGTCAGCCGCTTCGGCGGCAGTCGGCTCGGCCTCAACCGGCTCGGCGGCCGGTTCGGCCTCGGGCTCGGCGTCGGTGGCGGCCGGGGCCTCCGCAGCCGGGGCGTCGGCGACCGGCGCTTCGGTGGCGGGCGCTTCGGTGGCGGGCGCCTCGGCAGCCTGTGCCTCCGCCGGAGCCGCTTCGACGGCAGGCGCCTCGACGGCGGGTGCCTCCGCCACCGGCTCGACCGCGGCGGACTGCGGCTCGACGACGGCGGGCTGCTCGGCGGCCGGGGCCTCGGCGGCGGACTGCTCGGCTGCGGGCTGCTCGGCCGCGGGCGCCGGGACGGTCGCGGTCGCGGCGGGCTCGACCGGCTCCACGAACACGGGCGTCAGGTTGGCGACGGGCGCGGCGACCACGACGGCCTCCGGCTGCGCCGGGGCCTCGGCGGGCGCAGGCTCGGCCGCGACGGGGGCCACCGCGATCGGCTCGGCGGCCACCGGCTCGGCAGGCACCGGCTCGACGGCGATCGGCTGCGCGGCGGCGACCTCGGGCTCCGCGGCGGGCGTCTCCGCCGCAGGCGTCTCCTCAGCGGGCACCACGGGCGCGGCAGGCGTGGCAGGCGCGACCGACTCGGCGACGATCGCAGCTGCGGCGGCCTCCACCACCTCCGGCTGCACGGGCGCGGGCACCGGCACCGGCGCGGCCGGCACCGCCTGGGCCTGCGCGGCCTGCGGCTGCTGCACCGTTTCGGCGGTGACCATCGGCACCCCGAAGGCGGGCGTGCCGCCGGGGGTGGACGGGCCGCGGTCGGCCAGCGAGCGGACCGGGACGTGACCGGTCATCAGCGACGGGTCCGGGATCGGCGGCCCGGCGTGCAGCGGGCGGCGCTGGTGAGGGGGCGTCAACAGCGGGCCGGCGGCGGGCTGCGCCTGCGGGGCACCGGCCGCCGGGGCGGCGACCGCCGGCGCGGCCTGCTCGGCCGGCGTCTCCGCGGTGAGCACGGGCGGGGCGAGCGGCGGCCAGGACGGTGCGACGGGGGTGCCGGGCGGCTGTTCGACACCCGGCTCGCCCGCAGCAGGGCCGTCGGTCGGCTCGGTCGCGTCGACGGTGCCGTGCACGTTGTCGCCCCAGGCGGTCTGCGGGGCGGGCATCAGCAGGACGTCATCGTCCTCGTCGCCGTCGGGCTGGTCGAGGAAGGTGTACGCGGGCCGCTGTTCGCCGTGCCATCCGGCGGCGGCCGGCGGAAGGGGCGCGCCGAGGTGGTGCTCCGGGACGGGTCCGCCGGGCCCGGTTTCGGGCGCGAGGGGACCGGCGTGGGGGGCGTGGCCGCCGTCGGTCATGTCAATGCTCCTTCCAGGCCGCTTGCGCGTCCTCGGCGGGTGTCCCGGAGGTCCCGCCCACTTCGCCGGGGCGGAGCCGCACCGACCCGTCCCTTGGTCCATCGGTCGTCACCCTCAGGGGTGGCGTGCCATCAGAAACAACGACAGCCCCGGGCAACCGGCACGACGGCGCGGCCGCTTTCGGACCCTCACGGCATTCTTCCGGGCGGGTGCGCACCACGTCGAATGCCCGCGAAGCGGGCCGTTCGGGTTGCAGCCCGTCAAATCGGTGGCAAACGTGCCGAATCGGACACGTTGCCGCCTTGACGTGATGCCCCCGGGGAAAACCCTACCGGGCACGGCCGAACCGTTCTCGAAACCCTGTCCGGATGCGACGGGGATCACCGTACCGTCGGGGTCCGACAGCCGGTCGGGATTGCGGACGCCCGGTCAGTCCTGCGGTTCGCCCCAGATCAGCAGGGTGTAGTCGCCGCGTCCGAAGGAGGGGCCGGCGCCGCCGGCCGGTTCGGCGCGCAGCGGGGCGGACTGGAGCAGCAGGCCGTCGGTGCGGTAGCCGGCGGCGTCGAGGATCTGTCGGGTCTCGCCGGCTTCGGCGAGGCTGCGGGCGACGGCGACGACGCGTTCGGGTTTGCGGGCGACGACGGCGCGGACCATGGCGGGGCCGCCGTGTTCGACGGCGACGGCGTCGGGTTCGGGGAGGACGCCGAGGACGTCGGGTCCGGTGCCGGTGGCGGTCTCGATCTCGACGCCGGCCTTGCGGGCGTTGGCGGCGATCCGGGCGCAGTCGGCGGGTTCGGCTTCGACGGCGACCACGGCGGCGCCGAACCGGGCGGCTTCGACGGCGAGCGCGCCGTCGCCGGCGCCGACGGTCCACAGCAGGTCGCCGGGGGTGGGCGCGAGGCGGGCGAGGGCCAGCGCGCGGACGTGCGGGGGCAGTGCGCGGGGGCGCCTGGTGTCGGCGTCCGCGCCGGCGTACGCCCTGTTGGGGAGCGCCCAGCCGCGCTGCGGTCCGGGGTGGTCGAGGGGTTTGCCGGCCAGCCAGCCGGCGGCGGCCTCGGTGGGCGGGACGTTGCCGATGACCAGGACGACGGAGGGGTCGCGCCAGTCGTGGTCGGGGACGCGTTCGGAGGTGAGGACGGTGACGTCCTCCTCGGGGGTGCCGAGGGCTTCGCAGACCACGAAGGTGCGCGGGACGCCGCGCAGCATCAGGGCGAGTTCGCTGGGGCCGGCGTCGGCGGTGGTGAGGACGGCGACCTTGGGGTGGGCGCGGCAGATGTTGGCGGCGCGGCGCAGCCGTCCGCCGTGCGCGGAGACCACCTGGGCGTCCTCCCAGGGCATGCCGGCCCGGGCGAAGGCGGCGGCCACCGAGGAGACGGCGGGCAGCACTTCGAGTTCGAGGCCGTACTCGGGGCGGCGCAGGGTGCGGACGACGCCGAAGAAGCCCGGGTCCCCCTCGGCGACGACGACGGCGGTGCCGCGGTGGTCGGCGAGGCGGCGGGCGGCGGCCCGCAGGTCGCCGAGGCCGATGCGTTCGGCGCGTTCGGGGACGGGGAGAGCGGCGAGCTGGTAGCCCGCTCCGGCGACCAGGGTGGCTGCGGCGAGTGCGCCGGCGGCTGCCTGGGTCAGTGGTGTGCCGTCCCACCCGATGACCGTGATCCGGTCAGCCATCTGCGGCTGTTCTCCCTATGCCGTGTTCCGCCCCTGGTGAGGGATGCCGCTGGTGCTGTCCGGCGCTCCCTGGGGCAGAGGCTACCGCCTGGCGGGGGTGGTGCGGAGCAGTGGCGCGCGCCCGGGGCGCGTTCAGCGGCGCAGGGCGTGCGGCCGGTCGGCGGGGTGGGCGGGTTCCGGCGGGTCGAGGTCCTCGGGGAGCAGGCTCCACACGATCAGGTCGGTGTGTTCCTCCGGGCCGGGGCCCCATTCACCGCCGCGGACTATCGCGGCGTTGCGGAGCACGCCTTCGCTGATCGCGCCGGTCTTCTGGGCGACCTGCTGGGCGGCGGTGTTGCCGGCGGCGGTGCGCAGTTCGAGGCGCTGGAAGCCGCGGTCCTCGAACAGCCACTGGGCGGTGCCGAGGACGGCTTCGGGGGCGTAGCCCTCGCCGCGGGCCCAGGGGGCGGTGACGTAGCGGACCTCGGCGGCGCGCAGGTGCCAGTCGGTGCGGTCGAGTTCGAGCAGGCCGACCAGGCGCTGGGTGAGGTGTTCGGTGACGGCGAAAACGATTCCGCGCCCGCGGGCGCGGCGTTCGGGCGCCTGACGGGTGATCAGGTCGTGGGCGTCGGCGCGGCCGTAGGGCCGGGGGTACCCGGTCCAGGTCTGGACGAGTTCGTCGGAGAGCATCGCGGTCAGGCCGGGGGCGTCCTGTTCCTCAAGGGCGCGCAGCAGCAGCCGGTCGGTGCTGATGGCTGTCTCGGGGAAGTTCGCAACCATGCCGTCTCTCCTCGCCGGGTCGTGGACACACCGTACGCCCCGCCCTCTTCGGGCGTGTCAGCGTACCTGTTCCGGGCCTCACGGCTCGTCAGCACGGTGCCCCCGGCGGGGAGGCCGGGGGCACCGTGAGGGCTGAGCGTCGATCAGGGCGCGGCTCAGAACGCGGGGACGACGGCGCCCTGGAAGGTGTCCTCGATGTACTTCTTCACCGCGTCGGAGTGCAGCAGCTCGGCGAGCTTCTTGACCCGCGGGTCGTCCTGGTGGCCCTTCTTGACGGCCAGGATGTTGGCGTACGGGTTGCCCTGGGCCTTCTCCAGCACCAGCGCGTCGGTGGACGGCTTGAGGTTGGCGCCGAGCGCGTAGTTGCCGTTGATGACGGCGGCGTCGACGTCGTCCAGGGAGCGCGGCAGCTGGGCGGCCTCCAGCTCCTTGAACTTCAGGTGCTTGGGGTTGGAGGCGATGTCGTCGGCGGTGGCGGTGGTGCCGGCGCCGTCCTTGAGGGTGATGACGTTGTTGTCGGCGAGCAGCTTGAGCGCCCGGCCCTCGTTGGTGGCGTCGCTCGGGACGGCGATCTGGGCGCCGTCCTTGAGGTCGGCGATGCTCTTGACCTTCTTGGAGTAGACGCCGAGCGGCTCCAGGTGGACGGTCTCGACGGAGACCACGTCGGTGCCGTTCTTCTTGTTGAAGTCGTCCAGGTAGGGCTGGTGCTGGAAGAAGTTCGCGTCCGCGGATCCGTCCTGGACCGAGGTGTTGGGGGTCACGTAGTCGCTGACCTCCTTGATGTCCAGCTTGAGGCCGGCCTGGGCCGCCAGGTTGTCCTGCACGAACTTGAGGATCTGCGCGTGCGGGGTGGAGCTGGCGGCGACCACCAGGGGCTTGTTGGGGTCGGCCGAGGCGGCGGAGTCGGAGCTGCCACCGCTGGAGCAGGCGGTGAGGCCGACGACGAGGCCGGCGGCGGTGGCGGTCAGGACGGTGGTCTTCAGAAACTTACGCACGAAAAGTGCCTTTCTGCGGGTGCGAACGGCCCGGGTGGGCCGGGGGCCGCTCCTGGTGGGGAGCGGTGGTCAGGGGGAGGAGACGAGGTCCTCTGCCGTCTTCTCCGTACGCGGCGCGCTCGGCGCGGCCTTCGCGGGACGGAGGAAGCTCAGCGGGCTGCGGTAGTTGCCGCGGTGGGAGAGCCGGCGGGCGATCAGGTCGCCGAGCAGTTGCAGCGCGGTGACGATGATCACGATCTCGGCGACGATGACCCACATGAAGGCGGTCTCGAAGCGCTGGTAGCCGTAGCGGATGGCGAGGTCGCCGAGACCGCCGCCGCCGACCACGCCGGCCATCGCGGAGTACCCGATCAGGGCGATCAGCGTGGTGGTGAAGGCGGAGACCAGCGAGGGCAGGCTCTCCGGCAGCAGGGTCTTGCGGACGATGGTGCCGGTGCCGGCGCCCATCGCCTTGAGCGCCTCGATCAGCCCGCCGTCCACCTCGCGCACCGAGGTCTCCACCAGCCGGGCGAAGAACGGGATGGCGCCGATGGCGAGCGGGACGGTGGCGGCCTGCCAGCCGAGCGAGCTGCCGCCCGCGACCAGCTTGGTGAACGGGATCACCGCGACGAGCAGGATGACGAACGGGATGGAGCGCCCGACGTTGACGATCACCCCGAGCACCCGGCTGACGGCCTGGTTCTGGAGCAGGCCGCCCTTGCCGGTGAGCACCAGCAGCAGCCCGAGCGGCAGGCCGACCACCAGGCTGGCGAGGCCGGCCAGGCCGACCATGCCGAGGGTCTCCCAGGTGGCGGGCCACATCAGTTCCTGCATCCGGTCCCAGGTCATGCCGCCGCTCCGTTCGACAGGTCGAGGACGTCCACCTGGAGTCCCTGTTGGCGCAGGTAGCCGATCGGCACCACGTTGTCGGTGTGGCTGCCGGGCAACTCGACCCGCATCCGGCCGACCAGGCGACCGGCGATGGTCTCCACGGCGGCGCCGAGGATGTTGATGTCGATCTGGTAGGTGCGGGCCAGCTGGGAGACGAACGGCTGGGCGGGCGCGTCGCCCTGGAAGGTGATCTCCAGGACGGTGCGGTCGGGGTGTCCGGAGCCGAAGTCGCCGAGCGGGAACAGGTCGCGGGCGATCCGCGAGTGGCCGTCCGCGAGCAGGTCGGTGAGCTGCCCGGTCTCCACGACCCGGCCGCCGCGCATCAGGGCCGCGGAGTCGCAGACCGACTTGATGACGTCCATCTCGTGGGTGATCAGCAGCACGGTGAGGCCGAGCTGCTGGTTGAGGTCGCGCAGCAGCTCCAGGATCGAGCGGGTGGTCTCCGGGTCGAGGGCGCTGGTGGCCTCGTCGGAGAGCAGCACCTTGGGGTCGCCGGCCAGGGCGCGGGCGATGCCGACGCGCTGCTTCTGGCCGCCGGACAGCTGGGCCGGGTAGCTGCCGGCCTTGTCGGCGAGGCCGACCAGGTCGAGCAGTTCGGCGGCCTTGCGGCGGCGGTCGCGCCGGTCCAGGCCGATGATCTCCAGCGGCAGTTCGACGTTCTGCTGCACGGTGCGCGAGGACAGCAGGTTGAAGTGCTGGAACACCATGCCGATCTTCCGCCGGGCCTCGCGCAGTTCGCGGCCGGCCCGCTGCTCGCTGCCGGCCAGCGCGGTCAGCTCGACGCCGTCCACGGTGACGGTGCCGGAGGTGGGGCGCTCCAGCAGGTTGACGCACCGGATCAGGGTGGACTTGCCGGCGCCGCTGGTGCCGACGACCCCGAAGACCTCGCCCTCCCGGACGTGCAGGTCGACGTCGTCCAGCGCCCGGACGTCGCGTCCCCGGGAGCGGTAGACCTTGGTCAGGCCCTTGGTGGTGATCACAGCTGCTTCCATCTGTTCGTCAGCGGACGGCCGTGCGGACATCCGCGCCAATGGCGGGGAACGGCACCTGGTGCCGGGAGGAAGATCGGGGGGCTGACGTCGTGTCGGTCACGGCCGCCGGTCGGACGGGCCGCGCGTGGGCGCGGCCTCGACGGTTCATCGGCGGGCGGAACGTCAGCGGGCGCTGGGCAGAAGCCCTCAGCGACAACACATTCGACGCATTCGACGGCACATGCGTCGCTCACCTGCCGGCGTCGCGCCGGTGGGGATGCATGTCGTCGTCGTGGTCATGGAACCCAGTAAATCAGACAATTGGTGAACGTCCCAATTCCCAGGACGCCCTGTCCGGCATGCGGACACGACCCTTGCGGGACAAGCGCTGCGGCACCCGACCGATGTCCGGTTCGGGTGCCGCGCGGGTGCTTCAGGCCGCCAGCGAGGCCTCGCCGGGCTTGGCCAGGGTGACGATCGACAGCCGGCGGGAGACCTCGCGCACCTCGGTCTCCTGGTAGCCGAGGCTGCGGTACAGCCGCAGGTTGCCGAGGCTGCGGTGGCCGGTGAACAGCTCGAAGCGGCCCGCGCCGTCCTGGGCGAGCCGGGCCTCCAGCCCGCTCAGCAGGCGGCGGCCCAGGCCGTGCCGCTGCATCCGCGGATGCACCACCAGGCGGCCGATCTGGCCGACGCCGGCCTCGTCCACCCAGCCGCGCACCGAGCCGACCACCTCGTCGCCGAGGCGGGCCACCAGGACGCGGCGCTCGGCGAGTTCGGCCTGGAGGCTCTCCAGGCTCTGGGTCAGCGGGTCGAGGGTCCAGTCGCTGTACAGCTCCGCCTCGCTCTGGTAGCCGAGGTACTGGAGCTTGAGGATCTGCTCCGCTTCATCCGGTCGTGCCGCTGCGATGATCACACTCATGCCCATGGATGGGGCCTCCATCGTCAATCGCCCGGCGCGCGCGAGTGAGGGTCCGGCACCGGCCTTGTCCGAGGTGTGCCCGGACGGGGATCGGCCCGGCCCGGGAAAAGCGCGTCACGTCCCACCGGACGGTGGTCCGGGACGCCGGAACTGACGCGCTCGGGCTCAGTATCCGGACGGTCGGACTACCGTCAAGAGAGACGTTCGCCACCGCTCTACCCAGGCGACCGCTTCTCTCAACCTCCCGGATGCCCGACGTGGCGAGCGTCACGCGCCCCGCGCACGCCCCCGTTCACCCGCTCGGGCGAATGTTCTGGTTCACCCGGAACAGGTTCCCCGGATCGTAGTGGTCCTTCAGCGCCACCAGCCGCTCGTACTTCGCCAGCCCGTACGCCTCCACCACCCGGCCCTGCCCCTCCAGGCCCATCAGGTTCACGTACGCCCCGCCCGAGGAGAACGGCCGCATCGCCTCCAGGCACTGCCGCACCCACGCCACCTGCGGCTGGGCCGGGCCCGTGGTCCAGCGGCCCACCGCGCTCAGCAGGTACGGGGCCTGCCGGTAGGTGTACGCGCTGTCCTCCGCGCCCACCCGGGCCACCGCACCTCCCAGGAACGCCAGTTGCGCGTGGGCGTCCGACGAGGGCAGGGCGACGACCTGCTCCGCCAGCCGGTCGATCGCCGCGTCGTCCAGCACCGACAGGAACTCCGACCGGCCGAACACCCCCGCGCCCGGGCCTCGGCCGGTGTCCAGCATCTGCTGCCACAGCGTGTACGGGCGGGTCTGCACGGTGTCCGCGACCACGCCCGGCAGGGCGCGCAGCGGCGCCACCACCTCCCGGCCGCGGTCCGCCCGCCCGGCCCAGCACAGGCCGATCCGCACCGCCGGCCCCGCCGGCAGCTCCGGCACCCCGCGCGCGTGGCCGAACTCGCAGCACACCGTCAGTCCGTCCGGGGCCTGCGCCATGAAGTCCCGCACCGCCGCCACCGTCGCCGCCAGCGCCTCCCCCGGCAGGTACAGCGCCCCGCACAGCAGGTGCGGGCCCACCCGGTGCAGCCGGTACGTGAAGGAGGTGACCACCCCGAAGTTCCCGCCGCCGCCGCGCAGCCCCGCGAACAGCTCCGGGTGCGAGGCCGCACTCGCCGTCAGCAGCCGGCCCTCGGCCGTCACCACGTCCGCCTCGACCAGGTTGTCGCAGGTCAGGCCGTACGCCCGGGTCAGCCAGCCGATGCCGCCGCCGAGCGTGGTCCCCGCGATGCCCGCCCCCGAGTACGGCGCCCCCGGCGTGGCCAGGCCGAACGCCTGCGTCTCGTGGTCGAAGCCGCCCCAGGTCGCCCCCGGCTGCGCCCGGGCGGTCCGCCGCTCCGGGTCCACCCGCACCCCCGTCAGGCCGGACAGGTCGATCAGCAGCGCGCCCTCGCCCGTCCCCAGCCCCGCCACGCTGTGGCCCGCGCCGCGCACCGCCACCGGCAGTCCGTGCTCCCGGGCCACCGCGACGGCCTGGAGCACGTCCGCGACGCCGGTGCAGCGGGCGATCACCTCGGGCCGGCGGTCGACCGCCGCGTTCCACACCCCCCGCGCCCGGTCGTACTCCGCGTCCCCGGGCACCACGATCTGCCCCCGGAACCCCTCGGCAAGCGCCACGGCTGCGTCGGCCATGGGGCCACCCTAGGCAGAAAACCCCTCCCGGGGCCCGACGACGAACGCGTGTCGGGTGCCCTGGGAGGGGTTTCGGGATGCTGCGGGTTCAGCCGAGCCAGGCCTGCTGGGCGGCCAGGTCCTGCTTGATCTCGGCGAGCTGCACGGCGACCGCCGAGGGGGCGGTGCCGCCGCGGCCGTTGCGGGAGGCGATCGCGCCGTGGACGGACAGCACGCTGCGGACGTCCGGCGTCAGGTGGGCGGAGATGGCGGCGAACTGCTCGTCCGTCAGGTCGGACAGCTCGATGCCCTCGGCCTCGCAGACCTTGACGCAGGCGCCGGCCACCTCGTGCGCGACGCGGAACGGGACGCCCTGCTTGACCAGCCACTCGGCGATGTCGGTGGCGAGCGAGAAGCCCGCCGGGGCGAGCTCTTCGAGGCGCTCGCGGTGCACGGTGAGGGTGGCGATCATGCCGGTGAAGGCGGGGAGCAGGACCTCCAGGGTGTCGCAGGAGTCGAAGACCGGCTCCTTGTCCTCCTGGAGGTCGCGGTTGTAGGCCAGCGGCAGCGCCTTGAGGGTGGCGAGCAGGCCGGTCAGGTTGCCGATCAGGCGGCCGGACTTGCCGCGGGCGAGCTCCGCGATGTCGGGGTTCTTCTTCTGCGGCATGATCGACGACCCGGTGGAGAAGGCGTCGTGCAGCGTGATGAAGCCGAACTCCTTGGTGTTCCAGATGATGATCTCCTCCGCGATCCGCGAGAGGTTGATGCCGATCATCGCGGTGACGAAGGCGAACTCGGCGACGAAGTCGCGCGAGGCGGTGCCGTCGATGGAGTTGCCCACCGAGCCGCGCTCGAAGCCGAGTTCGGCGGCGACGGCCTGCGGGTCGAGGCCCAGCGAGGAGCCGGCCAGCGCGCCCGAGCCGTACGGGGAGACGGCGGTGCGGGTGTCCCACTGGCGCAGCCGCTCGGCGTCCCGGCCGAGGGACTGGACGTGCGCGAGCACGTGGTGGGCGAACAGCACGGGCTGGGCGTGCTGGAGGTGGGTGCGGCCGGGCATCGCGGTGTCCGGGTGGGCCTCGGCGAGGCCGACCAGGGCGTGCTGGAGGTCGAGGATCAGCGCGCCGATGGTCCTGGCGTGGTCGCGCAGGTACATCCGGAACAGCGTGGCGATCTGGTCGTTGCGCGAGCGGCCGGCCCGCAGCTTGCCGCCGAGGTCGGCGCCGAGGCGCTCCAGCAGGCCGCGCTCCAGGGCGGTGTGCACGTCCTCGTCGGCGACGGTGCCGACGAACGCGCCGGACTCGACGTCGGCCAGCAGCTGGTCCAACCCGCCGAGCATGCCGGTCAGTTCGTCGTCGCCGAGCAGGCCCGCCCGGTGCAGGACCCGGGCGTGCGCCTTGGAGCCGGCGATGTCGTAGGGGGCGAGCCGCCAGTCGAAGTGGACGGAGGCGGAGAGCTTGGCGAGGGCCTCGGAGGGGCCGTCGGCGAAGCGCGCGCCCCAGAGGCGGACGTCTGCGGGCTGTTCGGCGGTCATCGCGTGGGCTCCTTCGAAGGCGGGTCTGGGTGCGGAGGTGCCCCGGCCACCGTGGCGGATACGGCGGCCGGGGCAGGTACTGGGGGTGGATCAGGCCAGGTCGCGGCGGGCGGCGATCTTCGAGGACATGCCGAAGATCTCGATGAAGCCCTTGGACATGGACTGGTCGAAGGTGTCGCCGGTGTCGTAGGTGGCGAGGTTGAAGTCGTACAGCGACTGGTCGGACTTGCGGCCGTTGACCACGGCGCGGCCGCCGTGCAGGACCATCCGGATCTCGCCGGAGACGGCCTGGTTGGCCTCGTTGACGAAGCCGTCCAGGGCGCGCTTGAGCGGGGAGAACCACAGGCCGTCGTAGACCAGCTCGGCCCAGCGCTGCTCGACCTGCCGCTTGTAGCGGGCGAGTTCGCGCTCGACGGTGACGTTCTCCAGGGCCTGGTGGGCGGTGATCAGGGCGATCGCGCCGGGGGCCTCGTAGATCTCGCGGGACTTGATGCCGACCAGGCGGTCCTCGACCATGTCGAGGCGGCCGATGCCCTGGGCGCCGGCCCGCTTGTTCAGCTCCTCGATGGCCTGCAGGACGGTGACCTTGCGGCCGTCGACGGCGACCGGGACGCCCGCCTCGAAGGTGATGACGACCTCGTCGGCCTCTCGCGGGGTGGCCGGGTTCTGGGTGTACTCGTAGACGTCCTCGATCGGGGCGTTCCAGATGTCTTCCAGGAAGCCGGTCTCGACGGCGCGGCCGAAGAC
The DNA here is from genome assembly GCF_044754805.1 of Kitasatospora sp. NPDC092948. Classification (NCBI taxonomy): domain Bacteria; kingdom Bacillati; phylum Actinomycetota; class Actinomycetes; order Kitasatosporales; family Streptomycetaceae; genus Kitasatospora; species Kitasatospora sp. NPDC092948. The sequence goes on from NZ_JBIVPU010000013.1 coordinate 128,355, forward strand.
GTTCTGGTCGATCGAGTACGGGTTCTTCTTGGTGGTGACGATCGGGAGGTTCTTGGCCTCGGCGAAGGCGATCGCCTTGTCGCGGGTCATCGCGTAGTCGCGGACCGGGGCGATGCACTTCAGGTTCGGGGCCAGCGACTGGATGCCGACCTCGAAGCGGACCTGGTCGTTGCCCTTGCCGGTGCAGCCGTGGGCGACGGTGGTGGCGCCGTGCTTCTGCGCGGCGGCGACCAGGTGCTTGACGATCACCGGGCGGGACAGCGCGGAGACCAGCGGGTACTGGCCCTGGTAGAGGGCGTTGGCCTTGAGGGCCGGCAGGCAGTACTCGTTCGCGAACTCGTCGCGGGCGTCGGCGACCTCGGCCTCGACGGCGCCGCAGTCGAGCGCGCGCTGGCGGATGACCTCCAGGTCCTCGCCGCCCTGGCCGACGTCGACCGCGACGGCGATGACCTCGGCGCCGGTCTCCTCGGCGATCCAGCCGATGCAGACGGACGTGTCCAGACCGCCCGAGTAGGCGAGTACGACGCGCTCAGTCACGGCTTTCTCCTTCAGTACAGGTTTCATGCGGCGTTAGGCATAAGTATGCACGAGTGCGTATGCATTGCCAAACCGGTGGCACTCGGTGGGTCTCGAACGGAGGAAAGGGCTACTGCGACTTGGCCTGGGCGAGCTGCATCAGGTGGTCGGCGAGCGCCTGCCCGCCGGCCGCGTCGCGGCTGATCAGCAGCACGGTGTCGTCGCCGGCGATGGTGCCGATGATCTCGAACACCTCGGCGGTGTCGATCGCGGAGGCCAGGAACTGGGCGGCGCCGGGCGGGGTGCGCAGCACGACCAGGTTGCCGGAGGCGGTCGCGGAGACCATCAGCTCGCCCGCCAGCCGGGCCATCCGGGCCTCGCTGGCGGACTCGCCCATGGGGGCGCGCGGGGTGCGGTCGCCGCCCTCGGCCGGGACGGCGTAGATGAGCGCGCCGTCCCGGTTGCGGATCTTCACCGCGCCGAGTTCGTCCAGGTCCCGGGAGAGGGTGGCCTGGGTGACCACGAGTCCGTCGTCGGCGAGCAGTTTGGCCAGCTGGCTCTGCGAGCGGACGGGCTGACGGGTCAGCAGGTCCACGATCCGGCGGTGTCGCGCGGTGCGGGTCTGCGGGACCTGCGGCGTGGGTCCTGCCGCGGGGAACTCGGGACGGGGTTCGGTCATAACTGAAGATTCTCCTGAAAGACGCTCAGCTGTTCGCGCCGGGGGCGGTTTCGCGGACCGTTCGGAGGATCGCGGGCAGCGCGGCGAGGAAGCGGTCGGCCTGTTCCTCGGTGAGGATCAGCGGCGGTACGAGCCGGACGGCGTCCTTGACGGCGGCGTTGACCAGGAAGCCGGCGTCCTGCGCGGCGGCCTGGACCCGGTCGGCGACCGGCCGGGTGAGCACGATGCCGAGCAGCAGGCCCTTGCCGCGGACCTCCGCGACCAGCGGGTCGCCGATCGCCTCGATGCCGCGGCGCAGGCGCTCGCCGAGCTTGGCGGCGTGCTCCAGCAGGCCCTGCTCCTCGATGGTGCGCAGCACGGCGAGGCCGGCCGCGGCGACCACGGGGTTGCCGCCGAAGGTGGTGCCGTGCTGGCCGGGGGCGAGCAGTTCGCCGGCGTCGCCGAAGGCGAGCACGGCGCCGATCGGCAGGCCGCCGCCGAGGCCCTTGGCGAGGGTGACGATGTCCGGGTCGGCGCCGTCCTCGGCCTGGTGGGCGTACCAGTGGCCGGTGCGGCCGATGCCGGTCTGGATCTCGTCCATGACCAGCAGGGTGCCGGTGGCGCGGGTGATCTCGCGGGCGGCCCTCAGGTAGCCGTCGGGCATCGGGATGGCGCCGTTCTCGCCCTGGACGGGCTCGATGAAGACGGCGGCGGTGTCGGTGGTGACGGCCTGGCGCAGGGCCTCGATGTCGCCGAGCGGGACGTGGGTGACGTCGCCGGGCAGCGGCTTGAAGGGTTCCTGCTTGGCGGGCTGGGCGGTGAGCGCGAGGGCGCCCATGGTGCGGCCGTGGAAGGCGCCCTGGACGGAGACCAGGTGGGTGCGGCCGGTCAGCCGGGAGATCTTGAAGGCGGCCTCGTTGGCCTCGGCGCCGGAGTTGCAGAAGAACACCCGGGCCGGGCGGCCGGCCAACTCGACGAGCTTCTCGGCGAGTTGGACGGTCGGCTCGGCCATGAACAGGTTGGAGACGTGGCCGAGGGTGGTGATCTGCCCGGTGACGGCCTCGACGATCGCGGGGTGCGCGGTGCCGAGCGCGTTGACGGCGATGCCGGCGACCAGGTCGAGGTACTCGTTGCCGTCGGCGTCCCACAGCAGGGCGCCTTCGCCGCGCACCAGCGGGATCCGCGGGGTGCCGTAGTTGTGCATCAGGGTGGTGCGGTACCGCTCGGTGATCGACGCGTTGCCGGTCGGTGTGTCGCTCATGCCAGGCCCCCCAGGACGGTGGTGTCGTCGTCGGGCACGACCATGGTGCCGATGCCCTCGTCGGTGAAGATCTCCAGCAGCAGGCTGTGCTGGACCCGCCCGTCCAGGACGCGGGCGGTGCCCACGCCGGAGCGGACGGCGCGCAGGCAGCCCTCCATCTTGGGGAGCATGCCGCTGGCCAGGGTCGGCAGCATCTCCTCCAGTTCGGTGGCGTTGAGCTGGCTGATCACGTCGTCGGAGTGCGGCCAGTCCTTGTAGAGGCCTTCGACGTCGGTGAGCACGACCAGCATCTCGGCGCCGAGCGCGACGGCCATCGCGGCGGCGGCGGTGTCGGCGTTGATGTTGTAGATGTGGCCGTCGGCGCCGCGGGCGATCGAGGAGATGACCGGGATCCGGCCGTCGGCGATCAGGGCCTTGACCGCGCCGGCCTCGATGTTGACGATGTCGCCGACCAGGCCGATGTCGACCTGTTCGCCGTCGACCACGGCGTAGCGCTTGACGGCGGTCATGGTGTGCGCGTCCTCGCCGGTCATGCCGACGGCGAACGGGCCGTGCGCGTTGAGCAGGCCGACGAGTTCGCGCTGGACCTGCCCGGCGAGCACCATCCGGACCACGTCCATGGTCTCGGGGGTGGTGACGCGCAGGCCGGCGGTGAACGAGGACTCCAGGCCGAGCCTGTCGAGCTGGGCGCTGATCTGCGGGCCGCCGCCGTGCACCACGACGGGGTGCAGGCCGGCGTAGCGGAGGAAGACCACGTCCTGGGCGAAGGCGGCCTTGAGGTCCTCGTCGACCATGGCGTTGCCGCCGAACTTGATGACGACGGTCTTGCCGTGGAAGCGCTCCAGCCAGGGCAGCGCCTCGATCAGGGTGCGGGCCTTGGGCAGGGCGGCGTTGCTGCGGGCCTGTTCGCCCTTGGGTGCGATCTGCATGGCGTGGGTCGATTCCCCCCGGGTCAGCTGGAGTAGGCGCTGTTCTCGTGCACGTATTCGGCGGTCAGGTCGTTGGTCCAGAGGCTGGCGGCGGCCCGGCCGGCCTTCAGGTCGGCGGTGATGACGACCTCGCGGCCCTTCATGGAGACCAGGTCGCGGTCCTCGCCGACGCCGCCGCCCCGGCACACCCAGACGCCGTTGATGGCGACGTCCAGCTGGTCCGGGTCGAAGGCGGCGGAGGTGGTGCCGATCGCGGACAGCACCCGGCCCCAGTTGGGGTCCTCGCCGTGGATGGCGCACTTGAGCAGGTTGCTGCGGGAGATGGTGCGGGCGACGTCGACGGCCTCGTCCTCGGTGAGGGCGTTGACGACGTCGATCCGGATGTCCTTGGACGCGCCCTCGGCGTCGCCGATCAGCTGGCGGGCCAGGTCGGCGCTGACGGTGCGCACGGCTTCGGCGAACTCGGCCTGGTCCGGGGCGAGTTCGGAGGCGCCGGAGGCGAGCAGCAGCACCGTGTCGTTGGTGGACATGCAGCCGTCGGAGTCGACCCGGTCGAAGGTGGTGCGGGTGGCGTCGCGCAGCGCGGCGTCCAGCTGGGCGGATTCGACCACGGCGTCGGTGGTGAGCACGACCAGCATGGTGGCCAGGCCCGGGGCGAGCATGCCCGCGCCCTTGGCCATGCCGCCGACCGTCCAGCCGGCCGGGCTGGTGACCTGGGCGGTCTTGTGCACGCTGTCGGTGGTCTTGATGGCGATCGCGGCTTCCTCGCCGCCGGTCGCGGACAGCGCCTCGACGGCCTGTTCGATGCCGGGCAGCAGCTTGTCCATCGGCAGCCGGACGCCGATCAGGCCGGTGGAGCAGACCGCGACGTCGATCGCGCCGACGCCGAGTTCGGCGGCGACCTTCTCGGCGGTGGCGTGGGTGTCCTGGAAGCCCTCCGGGCCGGTGCAGGCGTTCGCGCCACCGGAGTTGAGGACGACGGCGGTCAGCTCGCCGTCCTTCAGCACCTGCCGGGACCACTTGACCGGCGCGGCGTGCACCCGGTTGGAGGTGAACACGCCGGCGGCGGCGTGCTGCGGCCCGTCGTTGACGACGAGCGCCAGGTCGGGGGTGCCGGACGCCTTGATGCCGGCGGTGACGCCCGCCGCGCGGAAGCCCTTCGCCGCGGTGACGCCGAGGTTCCGAGTTTCCGTCATGGTGCGACTCCGTTCAGCGGAAGACCGAGCTCCTCGGGGAGGCCGAGGGCGATGTTCATGCTCTGCACCGCGCCACCGGCGGTGCCCTTCACCAGGTTGTCGATCGCGCTGATCGCGATGATCCGCCCGGCGTGCTCGTCCAGGACGACCTGGAGCACGGCCGCGTTCGAGCCGTAGACGGACGAGGTGTGCGGCCACTGGCCCTCGGGCAGCAGGTGGACGAACGGCTCGTCGCCGTACGCCTTCTCGTACGCGGCGCGCAGGCTCTCGGCCGTCGTGCCGGGCCTGGCCTTGGCGGAGCAGGTGGCGAGGATGCCGCGCGGCATCGGCGCGAGAGTGGGGGTGAAGGAGACGGTGACGGGCTCGCCCGCGAGCGGGGTGAGGTTCTGCGCCATCTCCGGGGTGTGCCGGTGGCCGCCGCCGACGCCGTACGGGCTCATCGAGCCCATCACCTCGCTGCCCAGCAGGTGCGTCCTGGCGGCCTTGCCCGCGCCGGAGGTGCCGGACGCGGCGGTGATCACGGCCTCCGGTTCGGCCAGGCCCGCGGCGTACATCGGGAACATCGCGAGCGTGACGGCGGTCGGGTAGCAGCCCGGCACCGCGATCCGCCTGCTGCCCTTCAACGCCTCGCGGTGGCCCGGCAGTTCGGGCAGGCCGTAGGGCCAGGTGCCGGCGTGCGGGGAGCCGTAGAACTGCTCCCAGTCGGCCGCGGACCTCAGCCGGTGGTCGGCCCCGAGGTCGACCACCAGGACGTCCTCGCCGAGCTGGGCGGCGATCTCGGCGGACTGGCCGTGCGGCAGGCCGAGGAACACGATGTCGTGCCCGGCCAGCGTCTGCGCGTTCGTCGGCTCCAGCACCCGGTCGGCCAGTCCGATCAGGTGCGGCTGCAGCGCGCCGAAGCGCTGCCCCGCGTTGGAGCCGCCGGTCAGCGCCCCGATCTCCACCTCCGGATGCCCTTGCAGCAGGCGCAGCACCTCGCCGCCCGCGTACCCGCTCGCTCCGGCGACGGCAACTCGCAATACCATGGCATTCCTTCCTGAAGCCCAGCATGAATATACGCACTCCAGTAAAATCATGCAAGAATGCCGACTGTCGTACCGGCCGCCTCCGGACTGTCGTACGCGGGTTCTAGCCTGCCGCCATGACCGAACTCGCCGTACTGGCCCGCCTCTCGGGCGACGAAGAATTTCCGGTGGAGCAGCTGACCTGCCACCCGCGGCTGCCGCTGGCCGTCGGCACGTCGAGCGGCTGCCGCTCCGTCCGCGTCCTCGACTGCGCCGAGGGGCGGCTGCGCGAGCTCGCCGTGCTCGACGTCGAACCGGGCACCACGCCGTGGGGAGACTCGGGGCCGCAGGCGGTGGCCTGGCATCCGCACCGGCCGCTGCTGGTCGTGGCGGACGGGGAGTCCCTGCTGCGGTGGACCGCCGACGGGCCGTCCGACCCGGTGCGCACCCCGGCCGGGGCGGAGTACGAGGCACTGGCGTTCAGCCCGGACGGGGGCTCGCTGTGGGCCACGCCGTCCGCCGAGGACGGGTGGGAGAGCTCGGACGTCCTCGACCCCGCCACCGGCGAGGTCACCGGCACCGCCCGGAGCTGGGACACCGGCGTCGGCGCCCACCCGTCCGGCGAGCTGGTCGCCACCCTGACCAGCGACCAGGGCGCCACCCACTGCCTGTTCGCCCGGCCCGGCGACACGGCCATGCGGGTGCAGCGGCAGGCGCTGATCCTGGACGTCGACGGCTACCGCGCCCCGCTGTTCAGCGCCGACGGGCGGCACTTCGTGATCCGCGGCAACGCGTACGTCGACATGCTGGAGGTCTTCGCGTTCCCGTCGCTGCGGAGCGTCCTGTCGACGACGCTCGACGAGGACCGGTCCGTCGAGTGGCCGCGCGAGAACCTCGCCTGGGACGCCCGGCCCGGCGTGCTGTGGATCGGCACGCCCACCGGCTCGCTCCTCGAACTCGACGTCGAGTCCGAGGAGGCCACCGAGCACGCCTCCCCCGACGCCCTCCCGATCTCCGCCCTGGCCGCCACCGCCGACGGCTCCCTGCTGGTGGCCCGTGACGACGGCGGACTCGTCCTGCTGTCGGTGCGGCCCGCCGCTCCCGCCCTCGAACCGAACAACGACGTCGCGGTGTTCCTCGCGGGGACGGAGGACGCGCCGCTGGACGGCGAGTTGGAGGACCACCTGGCCCTCACCGACGGCACCAGCAGCTGGACGGACGACGACCTCGCCACGATCACCGAGACCGGACCCGGGGACCCGACCTGGCTTCAGATCCAGGCCCAGATGAACCGCTTCCGGGGCCCGGCGACGACCTGACGCCCGATCGGGCCGGGGCGGGCCGGGGGCGGGCCGGTCCGGCGGCGCGCGCCCGGCGAGATCCGGAGGAGAGGGCCTAGAGTGACGCCATGGCGGCGGAGGGTGACACCGACAGCTACGCGGCCGCGGAGTCCGAGGAGGCGAGCGGCTCGCCGGCCCGCCTGGTCGCGCTGTCCGACGGCGTCTACGCGATCGCCTTGACGCTGCTGGTGCTGAACCTCTCCGTGCCGGCCGATCTGGAGCACGCGGGGTTCGCGCACGCCCTCCACGACGTGTGGCCCCGCCTCGGCACGTACGGCCTGAGCTTCGCCGTCATCGCCTCGCTGTGGCGGGACCACCGGCGGATCTTCCAGTTCGTCGCGCGGATCGACGACGCGGCCATCCGGCTGACGCTGGCGGGTCTCGGCGCGGTGGCGCTGCTGCCGTTCCCGACGACGCTGCTGTCCGACTACGGGGGGCACGAGCCGGAGGCGGTGACGTTCTACGCCGCCACGATCGCCGCGGCCAACCTGATGTACCTGCTGCTGTTCGTCAGGATCCTGCGGCACGCCGGGCTGCGGGCCTCCCCGATCCCCCGGCGGGTCGCCCGCGGCATGGCGACGGACCACGCCGGGACGATCCTGATCGCCGCGGCGACCGCGGCGGTCGCCTGGACCGTCTCGCCCGCCGCGGGTCTGTATCTGTGGCTCGCCGCGCTCCCGTGCGGCGTCGCGGCCCGCAGGATGCGTCGGCCGTCGCGGGCGCGACGGCCGAAGCGGGCGCGACGGCCGAAGCGGGCGCGGCGCACCGGTCAGAAGTCGGGCTGAGTGACCGTCAGTCCCCAGTGCACGTCGGGGGCGGAGGCGGTCACCCCCACGGAGAAGGAGCGGCCCTGTTCGGCCGTCACCACCGCCGAGCCGCGGCCGACGGCGTCGGCCGGGCAGGCGACGGTGAACTCCACCGGGGTGGCGTCGCCGTAGGAGGCCCGGTAGCTGACGTGCACCTCGCCGGCCCCGCCGCTGCCGCCCTGGCAGCCGACCGTGACGGTGACGGGCGGACCGTAGGCCGACGCACCGCCGGTGACCGCCCCGCCGTCACCGATCCAGTCCGGGATCCAGATCAGCCCGTCGGGCCCGGGGTGCGGCAGGATCTGGCCCGTCCCCGGCATCCCGTGCTCCGCGCCCCCGCTCTGCTCGGCGACCGCCGGCCCTGCCGCCACCACCAGCGCCGCCGCTGCGGCCGCCCAGGCGAAACTCGCGCGCCTCATGATGTGTCCCCCTCTGTTTCGGCCGGGCCCGGATGACCCGTCGTGTCCGAACAGTCTTGTCCGGCGCCGGCGGGGCCCACCTGAGTACGGGTACTCAGATTCCCGGGCCGCTTGGCGCGCCGTCAGGCCCTCGCGTCCGTCGAGGCCCGGACCACCAGTTGCGGGGCGAAGCGCTCCACGTTCTCCGCCCGTTCCCTGGCGGTGGCCTGAAGGAGTGTCAGGGCGCGTTCGGCCATCGCGGTGAGCGGGTGGCGGATGGAGGTGATCGGCGGGTCGAGGAGTTCGAGTATCTCGGTGTCGTCGAAGCCGGTGACGGCGATCTCGCCGGGGACGGACACCGCCGAGCGTTGCAGGGTGGAGACCAGGCCCACCGCGAGGACGTCCGCCCCGCAGACGACGGCGTCGATCTCGTCGCGCTGCGCGGCGATCCGCCGCCCGGCGGTGCGGCCGGCGTCGGTGGTGAAGCTGGGGAGCAGAACGGTGGCGGCGCCGTCCCCGCGCGCGGCGGTGAACGCGGCGAGGCGTTCCGCGCCGGAGGAGGAGGCCTGGTCGGCGGCGACCAGGGCGATCCGGTGGCGGCCAAGGCCGTCGAGGTGGTCGAGGAGCAGCCGCATCGCGGCGGCGTTGTCGAGGGTGACGGCGACCGTCCCGGAGTCGCTCGCCCAGCGGTCGAACAGGATGACGGGCGCACGTTCGGCGGCGGCCCGGACGGCGGGGCCGGAGGCTGCGGCGGAGACGGGGACGACGACCAGCCCGTCGACCCGTCCGCCGAGCAGCGTCTCGATCTGTTCGGCCTCGATCTGCACCGAGTTCGCGGCGTCGGAGACGACCAGTTGTCCGCCGGCGGCGCGGACCTGTTGGGCGATGGCGTCGGCGAGTTGGACGAAGTAGGGGTTGGCGAGCGAGGGGACGACGACGCCGATCGTGCCGGTGGTGCCGGTGCGCAGCGCCCTCGCGGAGTGGTTGGTGCGGTAGCCGAGTTCGCGGGCGGCGTCCTCGACGCGGCGGGCGAGTTCGGGGTCGACGTTGCGCGGGGTGCCGGCCAGGACGCGTGAGGCGGTCGCGCGGGAGACGCCGGCGGCTGCGGCCACGTCGAGGAGTCGGGGCGCTGTCACGTGGGGGTCCTCCGCGGTCGGGAAGGGCGCCAGGAGGCGTCGTCGGTAACGGTGTTGGTTGCGGCGCCGGCGCGGGTTCGGTGTCGGAACGGTGTCGGCGCGGTCTCGGATCGGGCGGCCGCGGACCGGTATGTCCGAGCTGGCGGAATGCGCAGCACGAGGGTACTTGACGGTCGGCGAGGGGTGGGCCAGAGTGTGGGAAATCGATCTCCCAAGGAGCTCCCGAGGAGCGCAGATGCCGTCCATCACCGTCGTCGGTTCGGTCAACCGCGATCTTGTGCTGACCGTTCACGGCCTGCCGCGACCCGGCGAGACCGTGCTCGCGGACGGCTTCGTCGAGGGCGTCGGCGGCAAGGGCGCCAACCAGGCCGTGGCGGCCGCCCGACTCGGTTCGCGCGTACGGCTGGTGGCCCGGGTGGGGGCGGACGCGGAGGCGATCCTGCGGGCGCTGGCCGCCGAGGGCGTGGACGTCGCGGCGGTGCTTCCGGCCGAGGACGCCAGCACGGGCATCGCCTCCGTGGTCGTCGACCACGCGGGCGAGAACACCATCGTGGTCAACCCGGGCGCCAACGCCGCGCTCACCGTCGACGACCTGCCGGACCGACTGGCGGGTCCGGGCGAGGTGTTGCTGGTGCAGCACGAGATCGCGGCGGAGGTGGTCGCCGCGGCGGTGCTGCGGGCCCGGGAGCAGGGCGGCACGGTCGTCCTCAACCCGGCGCCGGCCCGCCCGGTCGCACCCGAGGTGCTGGCGGCGGTGGACGTCCTGGTCCCCAACCTGGGCGAACTCGCCACCCTGCTCGACGTCGACCGGCCGGCCGGCCCGGACGGCGCCCGCGACCTGCTGGAGCGCACCGAACTGCCGTGCGGCGCCGTGGTGGTGACGCTCGGCGCGGACGGGGCGCTGGTCAAGCAGTCGGGCCGACCGGCCGTCCACCTGCCCGCGCCGGCGGTGGACGCCGTCGACACCGTCGGCGCCGGCGACACCTTCTGCGGGGCGCTCGCCGACTCCCTCGCCCGCGGCACCGACCTGCTCGTCGCCGCCGAACGCGCCGTCCGGGCGGCCTCGTTGGCCGTCACCGGGCTCGGCGCCCAGTCCTCCATGCCGACCGCGGCGCAGCTCGACTCCCCCGCCCCGGACGGTTCCTGACCACCCCCAGCCCAACTCCTCGCCCGTCGCCGCCCCTTGGCGGCACGTGCGTCAACTCGCCCTACGTCGGAAGATCCTGACGAATCGTCGGCTCCCCCGCACCACCAGTTCAACGGAGAACACCCATGCGCAGCCTCAAGCTCGGCCTGTTCGAGAACGCCCAGACCAACGCGAGCGGCACCGCCACCTGGCGCCACCCCGAGAGCCGTCGGCACCTGTTCGACACGCTCGGCTACTGGCGCGAGGTCGCGCAGCTCTGCGAGGACGCCAAGCTGGACTTCCTGTTCCTGGCCGACGCCTGGGGCTGGTCGGAGATCGACGGGGTGCGCCCGCCGATCGCCACCGAGGAGACCCTCGACCTGCCGCGCCTGGACCCGTTCGTGATCGCCTCGGCGCTGCTCGCCTCGACCACCGACCTGGGCCTGGTGGTGACCGGCTCGGTGCTGGTGGAGCCGCCGTACGCGTTCGCCCGCCGCCTGGCCACCCTGGACCAGCTGTCCGGCGGCCGACTGGGCTGGAACATCGTCACCACCGGCACCGCCGACACCGCCGTGAAGGCGTTCGGAATGGACATGGTGGCGCACGACGACCGGTACGCGATGGCCGAGGACTTCCTCGACCTGGTCTACAAGTACTGGGAGGGCTCCTGGGAGCCGGACTCCCTGGAGAAGGACAAGGCGGGCCGGTTCGCCGACCCGTCGAAGGTGCACCTGGTCGAGCACGAGGGCCCGTACTTCCGCTCGCACGGCTACGGCAACACGGCCCGTTCCCCGCAGGGCACCCCGGTGCTGTTCCAGGCCGGCGCGTCCCCGGCGGGCCGCCGGGTAGGCGGGCGGCACGGCGAGTGCATGTTCGTCGGCAGCGGCAGCGTCGCGCAGCTGGCGGGCCACACCCGGGCGATCCGCGAGGAGGCGGTGAAGGCCGGCCGCTCCGCCGACCAGGTCAAGATCATGTCGGCGTTCTCCTGCGTGGTCGGCGCGACCACCCAGGACGCCGAGCGCCGCTGGCAGCAGATCCTGGACGCGCAGCGCCCGGAGGTCACCGTGGCCTCGTACGCGATGTTCACCGGCCTGGACCTGTCCTCCTACTCGCCGGACACCCCGATGAGCGCACTGTCCACCGAGATGTCGCAGACCCAGGTCGCCCGGTTCGCGGACAAGACCGTCGGCGACGTGCTCGCCGACTGGCACACCCACGGCGTCGGCGCCCGCCCGGTGGTCGGCACCGCCGAGGAGATCGCGGACGAGATCTGCGCGCTCGCCGAGGGCGCGGACCTGGACGGCTTCCTGCTCTCGCCGCCCGTGCAGCCGCACTCCACCGTCGAGTTCGTCGAATCGGTGCTGCCGATCCTGCGCAAGCGCGGCGTGTTCCGCGGCGAGTACGCGGCGGGCGAGTCGCTGCGCGAGCGCCTGACCGGCGCCGACGACCGGGCGCTGCCGGCCAGCCACCCGGCCGCCCGGTACCGCCACTGATCCACCCACCCACGCCATTCGCGACGAGAGGACGGCGACGGCCATGGCCATTCCCGCCCACCACCCCACCACAGCCGGTGACTTGAGCGCCGACGCGCTGCGCCAGGCCTTCGGGGCGTACCCCACCGGCGTGGTCGCGATCGGCGGACTGCGCGAGGGCGCACCGGACGGGTTCGCGGCGAGCTCGTTCGTGTCGATCTCGCTGGAGCCGCCGATGATCGCGGTCAGCGTGGCCCGCACCTCGACCACCTGGCCGCGCCTCGCCGACCTGCCGGTGCTCGGGCTGAGCGTGCTCAGCCACGGCCAGGGCTCGCTCTGCCGCCGGCTGGCCTCGCGGGCGGGCGACCGCTTCGAGGGCACCGACTGGCAGGCGACGGAGGACGGCGCGGTGCTGATCGAGGGCGCCGCGCTGTGGCTGACCGCCCGGGTCGGCGCGGTGTACGACGGCGGCGACCACGAGATCGTCCTGATGGAGCTGCTCACCTCCGAGCTGTTCCCCGGCGTGGAGCCGCTGGTGTTCCACACCAGCCAGTTCCGCGAGCTGTCCCCCCATGCCTGACACCTCTCCGACCTGCCTGTCCGGCACCGTCGTTCACGGTGCCGGGCGGGGCCGGGGGCTGGGCTTCCCCACCGCCAACATCTCCCCCGACCCCGGTTCGGACGTCCCGCAGCCCGCCGTCTACAGCGGCTGGCTGACCCGCCCGGCCACCGGCGCCGTGCACCGCGCGACGATCAGCATCGGCACCAACCCGACCTTCGAGGACGGCCCGCGGATCCACACCGAGGTGTACTGCCACGACACCTCCGACGACCTGTACGGCGAACGCGTGTCGCTCTGGTTCGTCGCCCGGATCCGGGACACCGTCAGGTTCGCCTCGGTGGACGAGCTACTGCTCGCCGCCCGGGCGGACGTCCGCCGCTCGGAGGCGCTGCTGGACTCGGCGCACGGCCGCAACGTGCTGGCCGTAGCCACCGCCTGACGATCCGTCGGATTTCGGGTTCCCACAAGCCCGGTCGGCCCCGCACCCCCGCTTCCCCCGCGGGGCCGACCGTCCCCTCCCCTCCCCCTGCACGGCACGCACCCCCACCCCCACACCCTCGTCTGCGCCCAACGCCCGCGTGCCCGGCCGGCCCCGCCCCCGCTTCCCCCGTAGCGGGGCCGGCCGCTCCTCCCCCGCCTCGCTCCGAACGAACAAAGGTGTGAGTAATGAGCGCATTCCACTGGCTGAACGACCAGTTCAGCTTTTTCGGGCTCCCCGTCTACTGGTCCGACTTCCTGGGCAACATCCTGGCGCTCGCCACCGTCTGGCTGGCGCTGCGCCGGTCCCTGGTGGCCTGGCCGGTGCAGATCCTCGGCTCGGTCTTCCTGCTGATCGCCAGCCTGAACGTGCACCTCGGCGGCAACGCCGCCCGGCAGGTCGTGATCATCGTGTCGGCCAGCTGGGGCTGGGCCACCTGGAAGCGCAGCCGTGAGAAGGAAGGCACCATCCAGGTCCGCTGGGCGAGTTGGACCGAACGCATCGCCCTGATAGCCGCGATGGTGCTCGGCACCTGCGCGTTCGGCGCGCTGCTCAACTGGAAGGACGCCTCGTTCTACCCGGGCGCGCCCTGGTGGATGATCCTCGCCGACGCCTGGATCTTCATCGGTTCGATCCTCGCCATGTACAGCCAGGCCCGCCGCTACATCGAGTTCTGGTTCGTCTGGCTGGCCGTCGACCTGGTCGGCGTGCCGCTGGCCATCCACTCGGAGCTGTACTTCTCGGGCATCGTCTACGCCATCTTCTTCGTCATGGTGGTGATGGGCATCCGCGACTGGGCCTCCCGCAGCAAGCCGCAGGACATCGCCTCCCCGCTGGAGCCCGCCGTCCAGGTCGAGACCCGCCAGCACTGACCCACCCACACCCCCCACGCGCAGCAGGCCGGCTCCCACCCCCACGGAAGCCGGCCTGCTGTCTGCGCCGACGGCGGATCAGGACGCACTGTGTCGACGGCGGGCCTGGACGCTCTGCGTCGACACCGGGTCAGGCGCTCTGCGTCGACGCCAGGTCAGGACGCCCGGAGCGCGTCGTAAACGGCCGCGATCAGGCGGTGGTTCTCCGGGCCGGCGCCGTAGCGGGACGGGAAACCGAAGCGGCGACGGGTGTACGCGTATGCCAGGTCGCTGCCGGGGTCGGCGAAGCCGAGGGAGCCGGTCGCGCCGCTGTGGCCGAACGCGTCCGGGCCCAACGGGCGGAACCGGGCGGTGAGTTCCTCGAAGCCGAGGCCGAAGACGTCCTCGTTGCCGGTGATCACGTCGGTGCCGCGGAACTGCGGGCGGGCGAACTCGGCGATGGTCTCCGGCTTCAGCAGCGCCGCCCGGCCGGCCACCTCCCCGATCGCCGCCGCATACAAGCCCGCCACACCGCGGGCCGTGCCGACACCGCCGGTCGACGTCGGCCCGAGGGCCCGCACGGTGCGGTTGTTGGCGAATGCCACCAGCTCGGTCGGGGTCGCCCCGTTCCGGTTGCCGGCGACGGCGAGGATGCTGGTCGGGTCGTCCTTCCGGGCCGCGAGCCGCTCGGCCTGCTCCGGCGTCGGCCGCAGCGGCAGCGTCTGCGCCCGGCGCGCCTCCAACTCCTCGGGCAGGCCCAGGTAGAAGTCCAGCCCGTACGGGGCGCGGATCCGCTCCTCGAAGATCTGCTGGATCGACCGGCCGGTCACCCGCCGGATCACCTCGCCGGTGAGCGCACCGATCACGAACGCGTGGTAGCCGTACGCCGATCCCGGCTCCCAGAACGGCCGTTGGCCCGCCAAACGGGCCGCGATCACCCGGTCGTCCGCCAACTCCTCGTCGGTGAAGCCGCCGTCCGCCCCGGGCACCCCCGAGCGGTGCGCGAGCAGCTCGCGCAGCGTCAGCCGGTCCTTGCCGTGGACACCGAACTCCGGCCAGTACGAGGCCACTTCGCGGTCCAGGTCGAGCACGCCGTCCTGCACCAGCAGCGCCGCCACCAGGTGCGCCGCGCCCTTCGTGATGGAGAACACGCTCATCAGGGTGTCCGCGTCCGTCCCGCCCCCGGCCCACAGGTCGACCACCTGCCGACCGCCGACCCGCACCACCAGCTGCGCCTCCGGCGACTCGTGCATCTCGCCCAGCACGGCGGCGAATTCGTCCCGCACACCTTCGAATCCCGCCGCCACGGTGCCCTGCACCGCATCACCGTGCGCCGTATCACCCTGCGCCGTATCACCCTGCACCGTGTCGCCCTGGTACGCCATCGCCGTTCCCCCGTTTGTCCGATCGTCCGGCCCCGTCCGACTGTCCGCCGGTCGAAGATCCCAACTTCTGTTCCCCCACGAAGATTCCCACTCCGGGCGCGCTGCCGGGATCACCGCCGTGACCAGCCGCTTCCGCATCGACCGCGTCCTCGCCGACCGCCCCTTCGCCGAGGTCGGCGACCCGGCTCCCGCGGTGCCGGACGACCGCCGCGACCCGGCCGGCGGCACGCCGCGCCGGCGCTCCCCGCCGGGTGTTCCCCGCCGGGCGTTCCCCGCCGGACGTTCCGCACCGACCGGTCGGGAGCCGCGCCGGACGTCGACCACTACCACCGTCCATCCTGCCGACGAGGACGCCGAGTTGACCGTCCGTCGATCGCCTGCGGCACCGTTCGGCGACGCGGCCCGGTGACGGCCGGCTGCTCTCCTGCACCACATGAGGCGGGCGGACCTGCGCGTGCCATGATCGGGCCATGGCCGAACCGGTGATCCGCCCGCGACACGACGACGATCTGCCTGCCTGCGTCCGGACGTTGGCGGCCGTCCACCGGGCGGACGGGTATCCGGCGGCCTGGCCGGCCGAACCGGAACGCTGGCTGACCCCAAGGGAGTTGCTCGGCGTGTGGGTCGCCGTCGACGGGTCGGCCGTGGTCGGCCACGTGGCCCTCACCCGCACCGGCCCTGCACTGGCGGCTTCCGTCGGCCACCCGGAGGAACAACTCGGCGCGGTGGCCCGGCTGTTCGTCGACGTCCCGGCCCGGCGGGGCGGTCTGGCCGCCACGCTGCTGGCCCGGGCGGCGCGGGCGGCCGCCGAGGACGGGCGGCGGCCGGTGCTGGAGGTCGAGTCCGGTGCCGCCGGTGCAATCGCGCTGTACGAGCGCGCCGGCTGGCGGCTGGTCGGCACCGCCCCGGGAGACTGGCTGACGACCGCCGGGCAGCCCGCGGTGGTCCACACCTATGTCGGTCCGGTCTGACCCTCCCTCAGCACACCTTTCCGCCCATGGGACGATACGAACATCGGTTCGCATCCCGACTGCGACGCAGGAGACGTTTCCTGCCCGCGATCGCCGCGCCGATCATCGCCGTCCCGACGCCCCAAGGTGCCGCATGACCGTCCCCGTCCCGCCCGACCGCCCCGAGCCCGAGCCTGCGGCCACGCCCGAGGACGCGTCGACGCCCACTCGCCCCGCCACCGAGCCCGGCCGTCCCGACACCGCGCACGCGCCGGCGTCCGCGACCGAGAGCAAGCCCGGGTCCGAGTCCGACTCCGGGCCTGAGTCCAACTCCGACCCCGAGCCCGAGCCCGACTCCAACTCCGGGGACGCGTCGACGCCCACTCGCCCCGACGCCGCGCACGCGCCGGTGCCTGCGACCGAGAGCAAGCCCGAGTCCGGAGACGCGTCGACGTCCGAGGCGAACTCGTGGACCGCGCCCCCGTCCGTGCCCCTGCCCGCCAGCGGGCCGGCACCTGCCACCAACCCGTGGGCTGTACCGAATCCGAATGCGGCGCCACCGATTCACCCGGCGATGTCGGGCCCTGTTCCGGGTCCGTTCCCCGGCGCTGTTCCGCCGCACGTCCCGCCCCACATCCCGTCCCCGAACGGCACGTACTGGGGTCAGTACCCTGCGCCGGTCCCGCAGCCGCGGAACGGCCTCGGGGTGGCGGCCCTGGTGCTGGGGATCATCAGCCTGGTGCTCTGCCTGCCGCTGATCCTCTTCTGGTTCGCCTGGCTGCCCGCCGTACTCGCGGTGGTCTTCGGCTGCATCGGCCTGAGCCTCGCCCGCAAGCGCCAGGCCACCAACCGGCCGATGGCTCTCACCGGCACCGTTCTCGGCGCCGTCGCCCTGCTGGCCTCGATCGTCACCGGCGGCCTCCTGGTCGCCGATCTGGCCTCCTCCAACGCGGGGCCGAGCGTCACGGTCGGGATGCACGACGACTCCGAGGAGCAGCGCCTGGCGGACGAGCAGGCGAAGGAGGACGCGGCGAAGGAGGCGGACGAGAAGGCCCGGCACCTGTCGTTCGGCGGTTCCTACACGTACTCCGACGGCCTGAAGGTCACCATGGCCGAGCCGGCCGCCACCACGCCGGTCAAGAGCCCCGGCTCGCCGCTCCCGCAGGACGCGACGTTCGTCCGGCTCCAGGTGACCGTGGTCAACACCAGCTCCGCCGAACTGTCGCTGTACGGCTCGGGCCTGCTCATCGTCAAGGACTCCAACGACACCCTGCTCTACCCGCTGTTCGGCAGCGGCCAGTACCAGGGCCTCCCCAAGTCCCTCGCCCCCGGCCAGGAGGCCACCGCGGTGGAGACATACGGCCTGCCGAACGCCTCATCCGACCCGTTCACGCTCCGGTTCACCCACGGCACCGACCTCAGGGACGTCACCTGGATCGGCTCGCCGCCCCGCTGATCCATCGCCCCACTGTCCGACCGATCCACCGCCCCACCGCCCCACCGCCCCACCGCCCCACTGATTCGCCGGAGTTGACCCCCCGTGTCCGCCGTCTCCGAACTCGCCGCCCTCGGCGAACCCGTCCTCGCTGTCGCCGACCCCGCCCGACACCTGCTCGCCGTGGCATGCGCCAACAAGTACGGGGAGGCCCTGAAGCTCGGCCTGTTCGAGACGGGCGACCGGCCCCGGATGCTGCGCCGGATCAAATGCGAGCAGCACATCAACACGCTGGCGTTCCACCCGAGCAGCCCGCTGCTCGCGGTGGGCCTCGGCGACTACGACGGCGGCTACCACTTCATGGGTCAACTGTTGCTGGTGGGGCTCGAAGACAAGTCCAAGCGTCCGATGTTCGCCGAGTCCTGGGGCCGCCAGGTCATCACCGCCGAGTGGCTGGACGAGACCCGGTTGCGCATGCACCTGGCCCCGTACGACGACGACAAGGACGACGACGCCCACCACGAGGCCCACGTGGTCGTCCTGGACCGCCCCGACTGGACGACCGCACTCTCCCGCTCCATCCCCGACAAGCGCCTCCAGGGCCCGCGAATCCCGTTCCCCCGCCCGGCCCACGACCCCTCCGCCGCCCGCCAGTTGGCCACCCGCCTGCTCACCCCGCCGAGCCCGCGCCACCACTGACCGCCCGCGGAGCCCGCGACGGGGCGGTCAGCAACAGAGCTTCCCGACGGTCTCCTCGAACTCGGAAAACGCTACGGCCGCCTCCTCGATCACCCGGGCGACCGACCGCCGCCGCTCCGGCCTGAACTTCTCGGCGACAGCCAGCAGTTCACCCGAGACCGCGCCGCCCGCCCGCGCCGCAGTCGGCCCACGGCAACCTCCCCCGGCCCGAGCCCACCGGCCGACCGGCCGACCGGCAGCGGAACGCACCCAGGTCGCGGGCCGCCACGGCAGCCTCCCGCTCGGAACCGAGAAACACAACGGGCTGCTCAAGGAGCGGGCGCCCCGGCCAGCCCATCGGGGAACTAACGATCATCGGTGCTCATGTCGTGACGAGTCCGCTCGGACATCCGGCTTTCCAGGACCTCGGCCCGCCGCATGAGCCCGCCCGCGATGTCGTCCCAGTCCGGACCGTGGCACAACAAGCTCTGCGAGGCCTCCCGCAGGAGATCGGGCTCGTCGGGCCGTTGGAGCAGCACCAGCCGGTAGGCGAGGTTGCGGATCCATACCGGGAGGTTGCCGTCGACCAGCTGCGGGCTGAGCTCACGCAGCATCGGGAGGATCGCGTCGGCGTCCGCGAATGTCAGCTCCTCGACGAACTGGCGCTCGTCGCATCCCCGATCGCATGCCGGTGTCGGGCGGTACTCGTCTCCGTAGAGACACCGGGCGTATTCGGTCAGCGTGCTGTGGTGCATGCGCCGCAGCCTACGGTCTGGCGATCCGCCGGCCGGGGCCCCGCCCCCAGGTGCGCGGGCTACTGGGTCGTCGCTTCGTCCTGGCCCGGCATCAGGCGCAGCACGTCCGCCACCGGGAGTGCCGGGTTCGCGGCGGCAGCGACCGGACGTCACAACTGGCCAGCGGTGGCCGGTCGGCCCAGGGCAGTTGGGCCGGTAGCCGCCGGACGGGCTCGTGTCACCCACCCACCCGGCGCCTCCCGCTCCCAGGGGATCAAGCCCGCCGCAGGAACGATCGGCCGGCCGGGTTCCGCAGCCCCGCAGTCGCTGCCCCTCCCGCCGGGCAGGACCGATTCACCCACCGCCGAACGGCCCCGCCTGCCGGGCGATCTCCCGTACGAACACCACGCCGTCCACCGACCGCAATGCCTCCGGATCGAGCCCGAAGTATGTGTGGTCCGCCGGCACTCGGGGCTTCGCGCGGCCGGCCGGTGTTGCGGCCAGGAGGCGGGGGTCGAGGACGGTGCGGGGCTCGGGGAGGGTGGCGAGGTGGCCTTCGAAGGTGTCGGGGGCGGGGTCGTCGTCGGGGGCTCGGTGGCCGAAGGTGGTGGCGATGAAGGTGTAGCCGCCGCCGAGGCGGGTGGCGAGGAGGGAAGCGGTGCTCCACCAGCGGAGGTCGTGGGTGCCGAGCGGGATGTGGACGGCCTCGCGCTGGAGGTGGCGGTTGTGGGCGAAGATCAGCGTGGGGCCTCGCCGCGCTTCGCGCCGGGTGATCGCGTCGAGGTTGTCGGCCATCATCAAACTTCGTTGCCGCATCAGGGAGTTGAGCCGGTCCGGCCCGGTGTCCGCCATCGCCGCGTGGTAGCGCAGCAGCCCGGTCGCGGTCCGCGCGGCCAGCTGCGCCCGCCAGTGGCCCTCGGGGTCCGCCTCGGCCGCGAACTGCGGCCCGTGCGTCGCCAGCAGCGTCACCAACTCGTCGGCGATCAGCCGAAGTTGACCGGCCTCCGCCGACCGCCCGACCGACCGCTCGGGCTCGAACGCCGCCGCCGGCTCGGTCCACCGTTCGTCCGGCCCGCACAGCCGCCGCAACTCCCGATCCGGCAGCACGAGTTCAGCCGGAAGGTGCGCGGCCAGGAAGTCCCGCAGCCGGACCAGCGAGGGCCCGGGCGCCGCCGCACCCGTCATCTCCAGCGGGCCGTCCGCTCCGTAGAACCGCAGCCGCTCCTCCCGCTCCCCCAGCCCCAGGTTGAACTCGCGCATCCAGCGCACCAATTCGTGGTTCCCGGCGAACTCCCCGAAGCCGTGGCTGAACCCTTCCCGCACCACCCGGTCGAGTCCGGGTTCGCCGCCCGCACCGCCCACGCCGCCGCCCACGTCAGCGCCCACGTCAACACCCGCTCCGGCGCCCACGTAGGCGTCCACGTCGAGCGCCGCCAGGCAGTCGCTCTCGACGGCGATCGAGCGGTAGCCGTGTTCGGTGACCAGGTGCCGGAAGAGCTCGTTGCGGATGTCGAGGAACGCCTCGACGCCATGGGTGGGTTCGCCGAGGGCCAACACACGGATTCCGGGCGGCAGCAGGTCGGTGACGGCGGAGGGCGAGAAGGGGCGGGCAGCGCGCCGGAGCGAGGGCGAGACAGTCATGACTTCCACCGTATCGCTGAAGTGACGGTGTAAACTTTTCCGCTCTCAGCCCGAGAATCGAGCAGAAAAGTCTCAACCATGGCACTGCGGCCGATCGACCTGGCCCGGGAGCACGGCCTGTCCGCCCAGGCGGTGCGCAACTACGAGGAGGCGGGCATCCTGCCGCCCGCCGACCGTTCCCCGTTCGGGTACCGGCAGTACGGGGAGCGGCACACGGCTGCGCTGCGCGCGTTCCTGGCGTTGCTGCCGGGGCACGGCCACCGCGCGGCCACCGCGATCCTGTGCGCCGTGAACGGCGGGGAGCCGGACGAGGCGTTGCGGCTGATCGACGAGAGCCACGCCCGCCTCGCCGAGGACCGCCGCACCCTGGACGCGGTCCGCACCGCCCTGGAGCACCTGCCGCCGGGCCGACCGGAGACGGCGGACGCCGAGTTCACCCACATCGGCCCGCTCGCCCACCGTCTCGGACTGCGCCCGGCCACCCTCCGCGCCTGGGAGCGCGCGGGGCTGGTCGCCCCGCGCCGGGACGCCCGCACGGGTTACCGGACGTACACGCCGGACCAGGTCCGCGAGCTGGCGATCGCCGAGCAACTCCGGCGCGGCGGCCACGGGTTGGAGCGCACTGCCGAAATCCTGAGCCGCCTGCGCACGGCCGGGCACCCGGATGCCGTCCGCCCGACCCTGGCCGCATGGCAGGAGCGGCTCACCGCTCGCGGCCGCGCCCTGCTCTCGGGCGCGGCCGCCCTCCACGCCTACCTCGAACGGGCCGACGCCACGGACCCGGATCAGAGCTGACGGTTCGTCACCACGCCGTTGGACATGGTCAGCGGCACCGCCGTGGTCGCGAACTCGTCGGCCGGCGTGGTCAGCGGGTCGAGCGCGAAGGCGGTGAGGTCGGCGCGCAGCCCGGGCACGATGCGGCCGGTGTGGTCGAACTCGCCTGCGGCGCGGGCCGCGTGGGTGGTGTAACCCTCCAGTGCCATCAGGGCGGTGAGCGCCTGGTGGGGCGCGACCGGCGCGATGTCGGTGCCGGCGTGGCGGCGCAGCTGCGCGTAGGCGAGGACGCCGCGCGGGTCGTGGTGGGCGATCGGCCAGTCGGAGCCGAGGACCAGGGTCGCGCCGGTGTCGCGCAGGGTGCGGCAGATCCAGGCGCGTTCGGCGCGTTCGGTGCCGAGTCGGGTGGACCAGGCGTCGGTGTGGTCGGCCCGGGTGTACGCGGAGTGGGTGGGCTGCATGGATGCGTGGACGCCCAACTCGGCGAAGCGGACGGCCTGTTCGTCGCTGAGGGTCTCGATGTGCTCGATCCGGTGCCGACCCCGGGCGGTGTACGGCAGCTCGGCGATGGTGTCGAGGACGTGCCGCACGCCCGCGTCGCCGATCGCATGGGTCGCGGTGCGCACCCCGTACGCGTCCAACTGCCGGACCACGTCCGTGTATTCGGCCGGGTCGAGCCAGAGGGCGGCCGTTCCCTCGCCGTGGCAGTCGGGGCGTTCCAGCCAGGCGGAACCGCCCTCGACGGTGCCGTCCATGAACAGCTTCACGCCGCCGACCAGCCAGTTGCGGCCGGACTCGCCCTGGAGGTCGGCGAGTTGGCGCAGGTCGGCGGCGCTCGCGCCGGGCATGCACCAGGGGGCGATGCGCAGTCGCAGCGGCAGCGGGCGGTCGACCTCGATGGCGCGGACCAGTTCGAGGATGTCGCCGCCGGCGTCCATCACGTGCGCACCGGCGAGGCCCCCGGCGGCCATGTCGAGCAGCAACGAGTGGACCGTGTCCCGGCGTTCGGCGAGCGGGCGGCGGGGCATGACGGAGGCGACCAGGTCCATCGCGGCGAACTCGATCAGGTGGCCGGTGGGGGTCCCGTCGGGGTCGCAGACCACGGTGGCGCGCTGGGCGAAGCTGCGCGGCCCGGTGACGCCGGCGGCGCGCAGCGCGGCGCCGGTGGCGAGCGCGGAGTGGCCGTCGTAGAGGCGGATGAACGCGGGGACGTCGGGGCCGAGCACGTCCTCGATCAGGGCGCGGTGCACGGGCCGGTCGCCGAACACGTTGTGGTCGAGGTTCCAGGCGAGCACCCAGCCGTCGCGGCGTTCGGCGCGGGCGAGCGCGGCGCGCAGCCCGTCCAGGTCCTGGACGTCGGACAGGTCGACGCCTTCGGCGAGTTCGAGCCCGAACGCCGGGTGGCTGTGCCCGTCGACCAGGCCGGGGACCAGCACGGCGTCGCCGAGGTCGATGGTCTCGGTGCCGGGCCCGGCCCAGCCGCGGGCGTCGGCGGCGTCGCCGACGGCGGTGATCAGCCCGTCCTTCACCGCGACGGCGGTGACGGCCGGGTACGCGGCGTCGAGGGTGTGGACGGTGCGGGCGAGAACGATGGTGTCGGGCGACACGGTGTGCTCCTGTCGGTGCGTAGGTCTGCGCTGATTCCGGGTCAGACGACGGTCACGGGCGCGCCGTCCGAGGCGTCGACGCCCGCGGGCTGCCGAGCCGAGACGTCGACGCCCGCGGGCTGCCGAGCCGAGGTATCGGCATCCGAGGTGTTGACGTCCGAGGTATCGGCAACCGGGGCGTCGGCGCCCGAGGGTTCCTCCGCCGGTTCGGCCGCGAAGGCCGCGTAGACGTCCGGGCGCCGGGCGCGGGTGCGCAGCGCGTACAGCACGCCGGCCACGAAGACGGCGGGGACGATCGCGATCAGCACCCGGTTGACGGTGGCGGACGCGCCGGTGAGCAGCTCGATGTGGTCGACCACCAGCCACAGGGCGGCGGCCAGCAGCAGGGCGGCGACGACGGGGGCGACGACGGTGCGCAGCACGCCCTCGCCGTGGCTGCGGCGGCGGAACCAGCAGGGGACGGCGATCGCGGCCAGCAGTTGGAGGGCGACCAGCGAGAGCATGCCGGGGGTGTTCACCCAGAGCAGCAGCTGGGTGTAGGGGTCGGCGCCGGCGGCGGCGAACGCCAGGACGACGAGCAGTCCGAGGACGGTCTGGGCGACGCCCGCGACGTACGGCGAGCGGTGGCGGGCGTGGATCCGGCCGAGTGCGCGGGGCAGCAGGCCCTCCTCGGCGAGGGCGAGTCCGTAGCGGCTGGTGGCGTTGTGGAAGGCCAGCAGCGAGGCCAGGATGCTGGTGACGATCAGCACGTGCATCAGGTCCGCGGCCCAGCCGCCGACGTACTGGTCGATGGCGGTGAAGAACAGCCCGCCGGGGTCGGCGGCGGCGGCCGCGACCACGTCGGCGTCGCCGTAGGCCTGGATGACGGTCCACACCACGAAGGCGTAGAACAGGCCGAGGAACGCGACGGCCAGGTAGGTGGCGCGCGGGACGGTGCGGTCCGGGTTCCGGGCCTCGCGGCGGTAGATGACGGTGGATTCGAAGCCGGTGAACGCGGCGAACGCCATCGCGAGGACGCCGGGCATGCCGCCGGTCAGCACGTTCCCGGGCGCGAACGCCTGCAGGCTCAGGCCGTGCGCGCCGCCCTTGAGCAGCACGGCGGCGGCCAGCAGCGCCAGGATTCCGGTCTCGGCGAGCAGCAGGACGCCGAGCACCTTCGCACCAAAGTCGATGGACCGGAAGCCGCCGTACCAGATGACGACCAGTCCGAGCAGCGCCGGCAGCAGCCACGGGACGTCGTACCCGGTAAGCGCTTTCACGGTGTCGTGGGTGGCGGTGCCGAGCAGGCCGTACACGCCGATGTTCATGCCGAGGTAGCCGAGCAGGGCGAGCAGCGCGGCGCCGAAGCCGGCGGGCCGGCCGAGGCCGCGGGTGATGTAGGCGTAGAAGCCGCCGGCGTTGCGGACGTGTCGGCTCATCGCGGTGAAGCCGACCGCGAAGACGGCCAGCGTGATGCCTGCGGCGAGGTAGCCGGCGGGGGCGCCGATGCCGCCGATCAGCAGGGCGAGCGGGGCGACACCGGCCATCACGGTGAGCGGAGCGGCGGCGGAGACCACGAAGAAGGCGATGTCGGCGGTGCCGAGGCTGCCGCTGCGGAGCGTGGGCGCGGCAGTGGGGGATTCGGTCATGGGGGGAGCCCTTCAGGCGGCCGGCTGGTGGGGGTCCGGCTCCGGGGACCATAAACCTAAAGGTTGATGGTTTCCGTTGGTTTCGGCACCATAGCCCGGCCGACTACCCTCTGGGAAGACCCGATTTCCGCGGCGATTTCCGAGGTCAAGGCGTCGGCCACGACGCGCACGACAAGGACGGGAGCACCGGTGGGACGGCCCAGCAAGGCCCTGCTCGACCGCGAACGGATCGGCGCGACCGCGCTCGCCCTGGTCGACGAGCAGGGCGACTTCAGCGTCCCGCAGATCGCCCGCCGGCTCGGCGTGCAGACCGCCTCCGTCTACCACCACGTGGACGGCCGCACCGGCATCATCGAACTCCTGCGCATCCAGGTCTCCGGGGCGATGGACCTGGCCGCCCTCGACCTGCGCCCGTGGGACGCCGCACTCGACGCCTGGGCCCGCTCCTACCGGGCCGCGTTCGCCGCCCACCCGCGCGCCATCCCGCTGCTGACCATCAGTCAGGTCGCCGCGCCCGAGGTGCTGGTCCACTACGAACGGGCGGTCGCCCTGCTGGGCGAGGCCGGCTTCCGGCCGCCCGACGTGATGCCGCTGCTCACCGCCGTCGAGAACCTCGTCCTCGGCTCGGCGCTCGACCTGGCCGCGCCCACGACGGTCTGGGACACCGACGCCGACACCCCGCTGCTCGCCGCCGCCCTCGACGCCGCCGGCCCGTCCCGCACCGACGCCGCCTTCGAACTGGCCCTCGCCGCCCTCCTCGCCCAGGCCCGCACGCTGCTCCCCTGACCGCCCGGCCCGTACACCGCCCGCCGACCGCCCGCGGACGCCGACAACCGCCCGGGGGCGCCGACGCTTTCCCGACGGACCGTCAGCTCAACCTGTCCGAACCCTCCAAAGTCGCCGGACGGGAAACAGTGCCGCCCAGTACCCGAACTCCCGCATACCGCTTGGCAGAGTGGCTGTCACTGACCGAACCGGCCGATCGCCGGGGCGGCACTTGTTGTGCCCTCACCACAAAGGGAGTTCCATCGTGCGCAGGGAATCCGACAGCACCACCGGCAGCCTCGCCGACCCCACCGCCGACCACGTCCTGGTCACCGGCCTGGGGGCCACCACCCCGCTCGGCGGCACCGCTCCGGCCACCTGGCAGGCGATGCTGGACGGCCGGAACGGCATCCGGGCGATCGAACGGGACTGGACGGTCGAGCTGCCGATCCGGATCGCCGGGCAGCTCGCCGTCGAACCGTCCGAGGTGCTCGACCGGGTGGAGGCCCGACGGCTCGACCGCAGCGAGCAGTTGGCGCTGATCGCCGCCCGCGAGGCGTGGGCGGACGCGGGCCGGCCGGAGGTGGACGGGGAGCGGCTGGCGGTGGTGATCGGCACCGGCACCGGCGGCGCGGTGACCATGCTGGACCAGGACGACGTGCTGGAGCGCTCCGGCGTCCGCAAGGTCTCGCCGCACACCGTGCCGATGCTGATGGCGAACGGCCCGGCCGCCTGGGTGTCGATCGACCTCGGCGCCCGGGCGGGCGCCCACACCCCCGTCAGCGCCTGCGCGTCCGGCGCGGAGGCGGTCGCGCTCGGCCTGGACCTGATCCGCCTCGGCCGCGCCGACGTGGTCGTGGCCGGCGGCACCGAGGCCTGCCTGCATCCGCTGCCGCTGGCCGGGTTCGCCCAGGCCCGCGCGCACTCGCTGCGCAATCACGACCCGGAGCACGCCTCCCGCCCGTTCGACCTGGACCGGGACGGCTTCGTCATCGGGGAAGGCGCGGCCGTCCTCGTCCTGGAACGCGCCTCACTGCGCCCGGACCGACGCGCCTACGCGACGCTCGCCGGAGCCGCCGTCACCTCGGACGCCCACCACATCACCGCCGGCCACCCCGACGGCCAGAGCCGCGCCGTCCGCCGCGCGCTCGCCGAGGCCCGCGTCTCCCCGGAACAGATCGGCATGGTGCACGCCCACGCCACCTCCACCCCCAAGGGCGACCTCACCGAGGCGGAGACCCTGGCCCGGGTGTTCGGCCCGCACCGCCCCGCCGTCACCGCCACCAAGTCCATGACCGGCCACCTGTTCGGCGCGGCAGGCGCCCTCGCCGCCCTCGCCACCGCGTACTCACTCCACGACCAACTCGTCCCGCCCATCCGCAACTTGACCACCCCGGACCCTGCCGCCGATCTCGACCTCGTCACCGCCGCCGCCCGCCCCGTCACCACCGGAGCCGCCCTCGCCAACGCCTTCGGCTTCGGCGGCCACAACGCGAGCCTGGTCTTCACCCGAGCCTGACCCGCCACCGGCCCGCCGCCTGACCTGCCGTCGGCCCGCCGCCTGCCCCGCCGCGTCCAGCGCCTCCGCCAGTGCCGTCAACTCCCCTGCCCTCAGCACCCGTTCGGTCGGCGGGAGGGGCACGTGCAGCGGCGCAAGCCACTCCTCGGGGATCGCGTCGACGCCGTGCACCGCGCCCGCGAGGGCGCCGGTGACGGCGGCGGTGGTGTCGGTGTCGCCGCCGAGGTCGATGACGGCGCGCAGCGCGGCCGGGAAGTCTGCGGTGGTGCGCAGCGCCCAGATCGCGGAGCCCAGGCAGGGCCAGACGGCGCCGTTGCTCTCGGTGGCGAGGGACGGGTGCCAGTCCTCGGCAAGGACGCTCGCCCAGCGTTCGCGGTGCTCGTCCCGGACGGCGGCGAGGGTCGCCGGCAGCGCGGCGAGCGGGTCCTCGCCGTCGAGCGCGCGGCGCAGCAGTTCGTGCAGGATCGCGGTGCCTTCCCAGGCCGCGCCGTCGCCGTGGGTGAGTGCGGTGATCCGGCGGGCGGCGTCCATGGTGGCGTCGCGGCCCTGCGGGGCGAACCGGACGGCCGCGGTGACGGCTCGCATCAGTGCGCCGTTGCCGGCCGCCCGCCCCTCGGTCTGGAAGTGGATCTGTGCGGCGAGGTCCCAGGGCAGCCCGCTGCCGAGCACGCACTCGGTGAGGATGCCGATGTCCTTGGGGCCGGCGGCGGCCCAGGCCCGGAACCGGTCGAAGATCCCCGGCAGGTCGAGGCCGCCCGCTTCGAGCAGTGATTCGCCGAGGTGGACGGCCATCTGGGTGTCGTCGGTGGCCTCGCCGCGGTTCCAGCCGCCGCCACCGCACATCGACGCGGCGTACGGAAAGCGCTTGCCGACCACCTCCGGAAAGCCCGTGCCGGCCGCCTGCGGAAAGCGCTTGCCAGCCACCTCCGGAAAGCCCTCGCCAGCCACCTGCGGAAAACGCTTTCCGAACGCCCCGGCGGGGCCGAACTCGAACGGGGCGCCGAGCGCGTCGCCGACCGCCGAGCCGAGTACCGCCCCGACCACCCTGTCCCGCCGTCGCATGCCGCCCCCTCGCGCTCTGTCGCCGTCCGGCGACCCCCACCCCCTCCGATAGCCTGGGGGCACGATGAACAACTCTTTCACCACCGCCTGGGGCACCTTCGAGCTGGCCCGATTCCCGGAGAACCCGCGTGAGCAGCTGCGCGCCTGGGATGCCGCCGACGAGTACCTGCTGCGGTACCTGAAGGAGGGGTCGGACAGCGCCGGGCCTGTCTCGCCGGACGGCGCGGTGGCGGTCCTGGGCGACCGCTGGGGCGCCCTGTCCACGGCGCTCGCGGGGACGGCCGGGTCGCTGACGGCGATCACCGACTCGTACCTGTCCGCCCGGGCGATCGGCGCGAACCTGGCCCGCAACGGCCTCGACCCGGCGCGGGTGGACGTCCGCAGCACGCAGCAGGAGCCGCCGGCCCGGATCGACGTGCTGCTGGTGCGGGTGCCGAAGAGCCTGGCGTTGCTGGAGGACCAGCTGCACCGCCTGGCGCCCGCGCTGCACCCGGGCACGGTGGTGGTCGGCACCGGAATGGTGACCGAGATCCACACCTCCACCCTCCAGCTGTTCGAGCGGATCCTCGGCCCGACCCGCACTTCGCTGGCCGTCCGCAAGGCCCGCCTGATCCACACCACGCCCGACGGGGCACTCGACCGCCCGGCCAACCCGTGGCCGCTGCGCTACCGACTCCCGGACGGCATCGGCGTGCTGTCGGGCCGTCAGATCACCAACCAGGCGGGCGTGTTCTGCGCGGACCGCCTCGACATCGGCACCCGGTTCTTCCTCCAGCACCTGCCCGACCTGGGCAACGCCCGCCGGGTGGTCGACCTCGGCTGCGGCAACGGCATCGTCGGCACCGCCGCCGCCCTGACCGCCCCGCACGCCGAACTCCTCTTCGTGGACGAGTCGTTCCAGGCCGTGGCGTCCGCCGAGGAGACCTTCCGCGCCGCCCTCGGCCCGGACGCCCCCGCCGAGTTCCTGGTCGGCGACGCCCTCGCGGACGTCCCGACCGCCTCGGTGGACGCGGTCCTGCTGAACCCGCCCTTCCACTCCCACCAGGCCACCACCGACGCCATCGCCTGGCGCATGTTCACCGGCGCCCGCCGCGTCCTGCGCCCGGGCGGCGAACTCCGCGTGGTCGGCAACCGCCACCTCGGCTACCACGTCAAGCTCCGCCGCCTGTTCGGCAACTGCCGCACCGTCGCGGGCAGTCCGAAGTTCACCGTCCTCAGCGCGACCCGCCGCTGACGCCGCACAGACTGCGGGACGACGCCCGGGCTGCCGGAACACCGAGCGGGCAACGGCACACCGAGCGGGCCGCCGGCCGCCGCCCGCGCAGCACTCCGACCGAACCGGCAACGCGCCTTCGGCCGGTGCCGCCGGCCGGCCCTCCCCCCGTGACCGGCAGCGTCGATCCGCGGTCGAACCGCGGCCGGACCTCGGCCGAACCGCAGCCGAACCGCCCCGCGCGTACCTGGCAGGAGGCCGGGCAGGGCTGGTGTGCCGCCCGTCCGAGCGGTGCTCTAGGGTGAGCGCCGTTTCGCCGTGGATCATCGCCGTGGACGCCCCCGCGGCCGAGTACCACCGCCCAGGGGAGGCCCGTCTTGGACGCCGCAGAACCCGCCTCGGGAGCCTCCGCTCCCGAGGCCCCGTCACCGACCTGCTTCCGGCACGCCGACCGCGAGTCGTACGTCCGCTGCAGCCGCTGCGACCGTTACGTCTGCCCGGACTGTCGGCGTGACGCCGCCGTTGGCTACCAGTGCGTGGAGTGCGTCAAGTCCGGCCGGCAGGGCGTCCGGCAGGCCCGCACCGCGTTCGGCGGCCGGATCACCTCCCGGCCGTACGCCACCATCGTGCTGATCGCGCTGAACATCGCCGCGTACGTGGTCGAGGTGGTCCGGCCGGAGACCGTTCAGCGGTTCGCCATGCTCGGCTCGGCGCTGCTGCAGAACGACCCGCACGACGACCCGGACGACATCTCGACGCTGTTCCACCCGGCCGGCGTGGCGCACGGCGAGTGGTACCGGCTGTTCACCGGAACGTTCCTGCACCTGTCGCCGGACTCGGACACCTTCCTCGGTCCGATGGCGGTCGTCCACATCGTGTTCAACATGTACTGGCTGTGGTCGCTCGGCCGGGTCGTCGAGGACCGCCTCGGCGTGCTGCGGTTCACCGGCCTGTACCTGCTGTCCGCGCTCGGCGGCTCGACGCTGGTCTACCTGATCGCCCCGCACACGCTGACCGTCGGCGCGTCCGGTGCGATCTTCGGCCTGGCCGGCGGCTACTGGATCCTCAGCCGCCGCCAGGGCTACGACCCGCTCGGCGGCAACCAGATGATGGCCACCCTGCTGATGTGGATGGTGGTCTCGGCGACCTTCGCCTCCTGGCAGGGCCACCTCGGTGGCCTGCTCACCGGCATCGCCGCCGGCGCGGCCATCGCCCACGCCCCGCGCCAACAGCGCGGCCTGGTCCAGTCCATCTACCTGACCGCCGTACTGCTCCTGCTCGTCACCCTGATGTACGCCGCCACCAGCCACCTGAACGTCGGCTGACGTACCGCCGGCCCATCAATGGCGGGGCCGGCGCGCAGTCAGCTCGCCTCCCGCACCGCCTCGCCGAGCAGCGCCGCCGCATCCCGCAGCCGCTGCTCGGCAACTCCCGCGTACCCCAGGGCGATTGCCGGCCGACCGGGGGCGATCCGACCCGGCGCCACCGTCGCCACCCGCACCCCGCGGCGCAGCGCCGCGTCCGCCACCGCCTGCTCGTCCGCACCGTCCGGCAGGTCCGCGTACAGGTGCAACCCGGCGGCGACGCCCCGCAGTTCGGCGCCGGGCAGGTGTCGGCGCAGCGCCGCCACCAGGGTGTCGCGGCGGGCCCGGTAGCGGGGGCGGACGGCACGCAGGTGCCGGTCGTGAGCGCCGCTCTCCAGCAGTGCGGCGAAGGCGAGTTGGTCGATCACGCCGGTGCCGAGATCGGCGTACTGCTTGGCGTGCGCGAACTCCTCCACCAGCTGTTCCGGCAGGACGGCCCAGCCGAGGCGCAGTCCGGGCGCCAGCGTCTTGCTGAGCGAGCCCAGGTACACCGTCCGCTCCGGCGCCAACCCCTGGACGGCGCCCAGTGGTTCACGGTCGTAGCGGAACTCCGCGTCGTAGTCGTCCTCGATCACCAGCCCGCCGGCCCGCGCCCACGCCGCGAGTTCGGTCCGCCGCCGCGCCGACAGCACCACGCCCGTCGGGTACTGGTGGGCCGGCGTGACCAGCACCGCGTCCGCCCCACTCGCCACCAACTCCCGGACCACCAGGCCCTCTTCGTCCACCCGTACACCGATCGGACGGACCCCGTGCGCCCGCAGCAGCTCCAGCGCGCCCGGCGAACCCGGGTCCTCCACCGCGATCCGCTGCCGCCCGGCGGCCGTCAGCAACTGCACCAGCAGCGCCAGCCCCTGCCCCGTCCCGCTGACCACCGCCACCTGCTCGGGCCGTGCCACCACCGCCCGCACCCGGCCCAGGTACGCCGCCAACTCCCGGCGCAGCTGCGGAAGTCCGGCCGGATCCGGATACCCCAGCTCGCTGTTGGCCGCGCCCTGCAACGCCCGCCGCACCGCCGCCGCCCACGCGGCCCGCGGGAACGCCGCCAGATCGGGGGTGCCCGGCTTCAAGTCGTACCGCGGGGTGGCCGGCGCCGCCCGCTCCGCCCTTCCCGGCCCCGCCGGCGCCACCCCCGCCGCGACCCGCGTCCCCGACCCGCGCCGCCCCACCAGGTAGCCCTCCGCGACGAGTTGCTCGTACGCCTCCACCACCACCCCGCGCGAAACCCCCAACTCCGCCGCCAGCACCCGACTCGCCGGCAACCGCTCCCCCGCCGCCAACCGCCCTTCCCGCACCGCCGCCCGCAACCCCCACGTCAACCGCCCCGCGAGGCCTCCCGGCCCGTCCCCCAGCTCAATCAGCAACTCCCGCATGCCCGCCATCATCGCGTGCGCGCCCACGAACCCCTGGCGACCGCTCTCGATTGGTCCCCTTCAACAACCGCTCAGTGGCCCTGGGAACCGGACCACCTCACCCCTAGCGTCGCAGTCATGCCCACCGCCACCACCTTCCGCGCCACAGGCACGTTGCAGGCCGCCGCCGCGATGACGCTCCTCGGGTGCTCCACCGGCGTCACCGCCACCCTCTCCTCGTATCCGGTCGCCGCCGGCCAGGCCCTCCGCTACACCCTGGCGGCCGCCGTGCTGCTCCCCCTGGCCCGCCGCCAGGGGCGTCTTGCCGCCCGGCCGACGGTCCGTGAGGGGGCGCTCCTGCTCGCCCTCGCCGCCACCGGCCTCTTCGCGTTCAACCTGCTGATGGTCACGGCGCTGCGGCACACCGACCCGGCCGTGGTCGGCAGCATCGTCGGCTGCACGCCGCTCCTGCTGGGCGTCCTCGGCCCGCTGCTGGCCCGTCGCCGGCCGACCGCCCGGCTGCTCCTCGCGGCCGGCCTGGTGGTGATCGGCGCGGCGCTCACCCAGGGCTTCGGCTCCGGCGACACCGTCGGACTGCTGTGCGCCACCGGCACCCTGCTCTGCGAGGCGGCGTTCTCGCTCCTCGCCGTGCCGCTGCTGCCCCGGCTCGGACCGATCCGGGTCTCCGCGTACACCACCGCGCTCGCCGTGCCGCTGTTCGCCGTGACGGCCGCGGTCGACCCCGCGCCCCTGCGTCTGCCGACCATCGCCGAACTGCTCGCCCTGCTGTTCCTCGGGCTGCTGATGACATGTGTCGCGTTCCTGCTCTGGTACTCGGCGCTGAGCCGGCTCGCGCCGGAGCACGCCGGCCTGTTCGGCGGCCTGATCCCGCTCACCGCCGCCCTGTCCGGCGCCGTCCTCGCCTCCACCGCCCCCACCCCGCTCCAACTGCTCGGCGCCGCGCTGGTCACCGCCGCCCTGCTCCTCGGCCCGACCCGCACCACCCGCCGCCCGGCACCCGCCTGACACCCCCACGCCGCACCACCCGCACCACACCACCTGCACCGAACCGCCCGCATCCCCCGCTGCCCGACACCCGCCACCCGCCGCCCGGCACCCGCCTGACACCCCCGCGCCGCACCACCCGCACCACCGACCGCGTCGGCACCCGCCCGCCCCACCGCCCGCCGCCGGAACCCCACTCGTCCGGCCGGTGGCCGTTGTCGCACCCCCGGAACCTCCGCATAGGGTGGCCGCGATGACACTCGACCGCCGCAGTGTTCTGCGTTCCTCCGCCCGGCTGGCCGCCTTCACCGCCACCGTCGGCCTCACCGCCACGTGCAGCTCCGGGCCCGACGGCGGTCGCACGGGAGCCGCGTCCGTCGCCGCCCGCCCGCAGCCGTCGCACCTGACGGAGAGCCCGGGCCCGGCCGCCGGTGAGCCGTCCCCCGGGGAGCCGGGGCCGGCCGGCGGGGAACCGCCCGCGCAGCCGCCGCTCGCCCCGGACACCCCGCTGGAGGTCGTCACGGGCCCGCGCACCCGCCCGCAGCTCGCCCTGACGTTCCACGGGCAGGGCGACCCGGCGGTCGCCACCGCGCTGCTGACCGCCGCCGAGCAGCACGGCGCGCGGCTGACCGTGCTGGTGGTGGGCAGTTGGCTGGACGAGCAGCCGCAGATGGCGCGGCGGATCCTCGACGGCGGTCACGAACTGGGCAACCACACCCAGAACCACCTGGACATATCCTCGATGCGTCCGGAGCAGGCGCACGAGGAGATAGCCCAGTGCGCCGAGCGACTGCAGCGCCTCACCGGGTCGATAGGCCGCTGGTTCCGGCCCTCGGCCGCGCAGTACGCGACGCAGATGGTCAAGACCCAGGCCCAGCAGGTCGGTTACCAGCACATACTGTCCTTCGACCTGGACCCGCTGGACTACACCGACCCGGGCCCGGACACCGTGATCAGGCGGGTGCTGAAGTCCGCGGCGGCGGGCTCCGTGGTCGCCCTCCACATGGGCCACCAGGGCACCGTGGCGGCCCTGCCGGCCATCCTCGACGGCCTGGACGCCAAGGGCCTGCACGCGGTGACGGCCTCCGAGCTCTGCTCGTAGCAGAGCCCCGCCGCGAATCCCGCCCCACCCTCAACTTCCGCCCGCCACGCGTGCGATGCTCGGCCCATGCGCTACATCTTCCTCGGCGCCGGCGCGGTCGGCGGCACCATCGGCGGACGTCTCCACCGGAGCGGCCACGACGTGGTCCTGGTCGCCCGCGGCCCGCACCTCACGGCGCTGCGCAAGGACGGCCTGCACCTGACCACCCCGGACGGCGCGCACCTGCTGCCCGTCCCGGCGATCGGCGGGCCCGAGGAGATCGACCTGCGGCCGGACGACGTCCTGGTGCTGGCGGTGAAGACCCAGCACTCGGCCGAGCTGATCGACCGGTGGGCGCCCCGCCCGGTCGCGGGCGGCGGCACGGCCGGTGAGCGGCTGCCGCTGGTGTGCGCGCAGAACGGCGTGGAGAACGAGCGCCTGGCGCTGCGCCGCTTCGCCCGGGTGTACGGCATGTGCGTGTGGCTGCCGTCCACCCACCTGGAGCCGGGCCGGGTCTCGGCGGCGGGCTCGCCGCGCACCGGCATCCTGCACCTGGGCCGCTACCCGCAGGGGACGGACGGCCTGGTCGAGCGGATGGCGGCCGACCTCACCGGCTCGTTCTTCGACGCCCCGGTGTCCGAGCGGGTGATGGAGTGGAAGTACGCCAAGCTGGTGAGCAATCTCGGCAACGCGCTGGAGGCGGTGGGCGGCCCGATCGACGGCGAGCTGCGCATGCAGCTGTGGGAGCGGGTCCGGGAGGAGGGCCGGGCGGTGCTGGCGGCCGCCGGGATCGCCCACCCGTCGGCGGAGGAGCAGCGGGCGGTGCGCGGTGACCGGGTGACGCTGGTGCCGCTGGAGGGCATCGAGCGCGGCGGCGGTTCGTCCTGGCAGAGTCTGACCCGCGGCACCGGCGACATCGAGACGGACTGGCTGAACGGCGAGATCGTGCTGCTCGGCCGTCTGCACGACGTGCCGACCCCGATCAACGAGGCGCTCCAGCAGCTCTCCGGCGCCTTCGCCCGCGAGGGCCGCGCGGCGGGCTCGCTCCCCGACGCCGACCTCGCCGCCCTGCTCGACCTGTGACACCGCACGACCGACGCACGACTGACGCACGACTGACGCGCACAACAACACGCGACCGACACACACCGACGAACACCGACGAACGCCAACGAGCGCCGACGAACGCCGACGAACCCCGGCGCGCCGTCAGGCCATCGGATCGTCCGGCCCGTACGGCCGCAGCCGCAGCGTGCGCGCGTCGGCGGAGCGGATGGCCTCGGCGGCGCCGACCAGGGTCTCCAGGTTGTCGCGTCCGGCGTGCAGGAAGCGGCCGTGCAGGGCGTCGAACCGGCCGCGGGCGGCGTCCACGGTGACGGCGACCATGTAGGGGATGGAGTTCCAGTCCTTCTTGCCCCGGAACATCGGCAGGCCCGCGGTCATGTCGGTCTCGACGGCGCCGGGGCTGATGTCGAGCACCACGACGCCGTGCTGCCCGACCGAGTCGGCGATGTTGTCGGACAGCCGCAGCAGCGCGCCCTTGGAGGTGGCGTACGCGGTGTAGCGGCCGTCGGGGCGGAGCGCGAAGCCGCTGTTGAGGTTGACGACCCGGCCGCGGCGGCGTTCCACCATGCCGGGCAGGACGTGGCGCAGCAGGTTGTAGGGGCCGCGCAGGTTGGTTTCGACGACCTGCCACCACTGGACGGGGTCGGTCTCCCAGATCGGGGCTTCGGCGCGGTCGATCTGCCCGGCGTTGTTGACCAGCAGGTCGACGGGGCCGAGGTCGCGTTCGACGGCGCGGACGGCTTCGCGGACGGCGCCGGGGTTGTTGACGTCCGCGGTGACGGCGACGCCGCGCGATCCGTGCCGGACGCACTCCTTGAGGGTGTCGACCAGCGTCTGCTGGGTGCGGCCGAGCAGGGCGACGGCCATGCCTTCGGCGGCGAGGCCGACGGCGATCTCCCGTCCGATGCCCCGCCCGGCGCCGGTGACCAGTCCGACCTGGCCGGCGAGTGATCCGGTTCCCATCTGCCTGCTCCCTCCTGCGGCTGGACGTTCGCATTCTGGTCCCCGGCCGCGGGGCGGGTGCGGGCGCACCGCCGGTGCTCACCCGTTCGGAAGACCGGGGCCGGGGAGCGGTCCGGGGTGAACGAGCGTTAAGGCAGGTAGTACCGTCGTCCGGGCGGACCGTCGGGCCTCGACCGGGGCGCGGCGGCCGTGACACCACCGGCTGGGTGATCCCCAGCTCCACGTGAAGGGCATCTGAGTGAGTGACATCGCGCGCGTCGGAGTAGTCGGCTGCGGCCTCATGGGGTCGGGCATCGCCGAGGTCTTCGCCCGTTCCGGCCTGGACGTGCTGGTTTCGGAGGCCAGTGGCGAGGCGCTGGAGCTGGGCCGGACCAGGCTGACCAACTCCCTGGAGACCGCTGTTCGGCGTGGCAAGCTGACCGAGGAGCAGCGCGACGAGGCGCTGTCGCGGCTGGCGTTCACCACCGACCTGGCGGACTTCCACGACCGGGACCTGGTGGTCGAGGCGGTCGCGGAGCGCGAGGACGTCAAGGTCAAGATCTTCCAGACGCTGGACCAGGTGGTGTCCCGCCGGGACGCGATCCTGGCGTCGAACACCTCCTCGATCCCGATCGTGAAGCTGGCCGCGGCGACCGGCCGCCCGGAGCAGGTGATCGGCCTGCACTTCTTCAACCCGGCGCCGGTGCAGAAGCTGGTCGAGGTCATTCCGACGCTGACCACCTCGGCGGAGACCACCACCCGGGCCGAGCAGTTCGCCGTCGAGGCGCTCGGCAAGGAGCCGATCCGGGCCCGTGACCGGGCCGGTTTCGTGGTCAACGCGCTGCTGGTGCCGTACCTGCTGTCGGCGGTGCGGATGTTCGAGTCGGGCGTGGCGACGGCCGCGGACATCGACAAGGGCATGGAGGCCGGCTGCGCCCACCCGATGGGCCCGCTGCGGCTGTGCGACCTGATCGGTCTGGACACCATCGTCTCGATCGCCGAGTCGATGTACGAGGAGTACAAGGAGCCGCTGTTCGCGGCGCCGCCGCTGCTGTCGCGGATGGTGGACGCGGGCCTGCTGGGCCGCAAGTCCGGCCGCGGCTTCTACGACTACACCGCCTGACGTTCCGTCGGTGGCCTTCGGCCGTCCCCTGCTTCGTCCGGGGGCGGCCGGAGGTGTTTTCAGGGCGTGGCGTAGCGGGCGATGTCGACGACCCGGCAGCTGACCGGGCCTTTCGGGTCGGCGGTGCCCTGGGCCTGTTGGAGGGTGTCCTGTGCGGGGGCGAGGCTGCTGGCGGCGGCGACGCCTTCGGTGACCTGGCGGCCGGCGCCGTCGAGGAAGGCGATCTGCACCACGTAGTTGCTGGTGGTGGCGGAGTGGTTGGTGATCCGCACGGTGGCGGCGGGCCAGTGAAGTTGGTCGTCGACGGCGCAGGCGGTCAGTTCGACGTCGCCGCTGCCCCGGTCGGTGTCCGCGGCCAGGCCGTACCTGTCGCCGGCCGGTGCGCAGCCGCTCACCGCGAGGACGGCCGCCAGGCAGGCGGCGGTGACGGTCGCGCGGATGCGCATGGCTCCCCCTCGGAAACGGGCGCGGGTCGGGGCCGAGGCTACCGACCGGTCGGGGCGCGGCGTCCGATTGTGTCCGAGTTGTAATAACGGTGCGCATCACGTGTGTTGACGAACCATCGACAACACGGAGGGCGCCCGGCCCGCGCGGTGCGGGAGCCGGACGCCGCCCAGGAGTTCCGCTCAGCTGTTGATCTGGTACGGGTCGCCGTAGACCTTCCACTTCAGCGGCGGGTTGAGGTCGAAGTTCTTGGCGTTCAGGAACACCCGCTGCTCGGTGTCGATCCGGCTGGTGTCGGCGTGCGCCTCCTCCTTCTTCATGACGACCGCGCGGGCGTCCAGGAAGGCGTTCAGGTAGGTCGCCTCGTCGCCGCCCTGGGCGGGCGTCTTGGCCTTCTTCATCGCGGCGGCGCGGATCCCGCCGAAGGAGTCGGAGTCGGTGCCGGGGCCGTGCATCACGATGGCGTCGTAGTAGACGAACTGGCCGAGCGCCCGCAGCCCGTCGGACTTGGCCTGCTTCACCGAGGGGTTGAAGTACACCCGGTCGCGCTCGTCGTTCTGCGCGGTCTGGAAGACGGTGTCCTTGGCGGCGGTCTTCCAGTCGTTGACGAAGGCGGTGCCGAGGCCGGAGTGCGAGGAGCTGCCGTTGACCTTCTTCAGCGCGGGGAGGTACTTCGCCAGCACGTTGCCGGACTTCAGATCGGTGTAGTGCTGCACCAGGTCCAGCATGTCGCCGGTGCCGGAGCAGAAGCCGATGATCCCGGCGGTGTAGCCGCGGCCGTCGCCGATGTCCTCGATGTACTGGTACTGGGCCTTCCAGTCGAGCGAGGAGTTCTCCGCCGAGGAGACCAGCTCCATGGCGATCTCCTTCTTGTGCGCGTCGTCCAGGCCCACCGACGCGGCGGCGGCGGTGCCCGTCCCGGCGACCGCCAGGGTGAGCGGGAGGGCGGCGAACAGGACCGCGAGGGCGGCGCGGGTGGTGCGGTGCTTGGTCTGCATCTGACGCTCCGTCGGCCGGCTGCGGGCATGAGGGTGCCCGCAGGAGAGGGTTAGGAAAGTTTCCTAACCAGGATTGAAGCGTCCGTCCACCGCGCCCGCAAGACGTCCGACCGCATCTGACGGGTACTCGCCAAAGTTTGCGGCGGAAAACCGCTGGCCCACCGCCGACACCGCCCGCGACTGGTTGGCTGCTGACGGCCCCGAACCGCACCGTCGTCGCCGTCGACGACGACGGCACGGTCGTCGGCACCGCCAGGATGAACACCAACCAGTGGGGCAACGGCGCGCACGTCGCCGGCGCCGGCTTGTGGTCGACCCCGACCGCTCCGGCCGCGGCACCGGCCGCGCCCGGTGCGAGCACAGCCTCGACCGGGCCCGCCAACAGGGCTTCCGCGCCATGCAGTTCAACGCCGTGGTCGCCACCGACACCCGCGCCGTGCAGCTGTACCGGTCGCTCGGCTTCAGCGTCCTCGGCACCGTCCCCGAGGGCTTCCACCACCCCGTGCACGGCTACGTCGGACCGCACGTCATGCACCGCCCGCTGTGACGGCCGCGGCCTCCCGCCGCACCGCCCGGCGGGAGGCCGCCGTCACCGCCAACGAGGCCGCCGCCAGCAGTGCGATCGTCCACCCCGGCTCGACCACCTGCGCGACCGCGCCCGCGACGGCCGCGCCGATGCCCTGCCAGGTGATCCGCCCGGCCGACTCCACGCCCTGCACCTGGCCGCGCTCCGCGTCCGGCGTCAACGCCAACAGCCGTTCCTGCAACGGCAGCGTCGCCGCGAACCCCACCCCGGCCGCACCCACCAGCAGCGCCGCCACCACCACCGGCGGGCGCAGCGCCAGCAGCAGGAACGGCCCCGCCAGCAGCAGCCGCAGCCCGAACGCCCAGCGCGCCCGGGCGGCCGCGTCCAGCAGCCGGCCCGTCACCAGGTCGCCCAGCAGCATCCCCGCCGAACCCGCCGCCAGCAGCACCCCCGCCCGGCCGGGCGCGTACGGCAGGAGCAGCGCCTCGCAGCCCACCACCAGCCCGTTCGGCACCCACAGGTTCAGCAGCAGCGCCCGCCGCCCCGGCCGGCCCAGCAGGGCCGCGTTGCCCTGCCAGGTCTCCCGCAGGCCCGGCCGGCGCGCCGCCCGCACCGAACGCTCCCGCACCGTCGCCGCCACCACCACCGTCGCCAGCGCCCCCGACACCCCCGCCAGGCCGAACACCTGATACGGGCTCAGCACCGTCAGCAGCGCCCCGCCGAGCGCGAACCCGAGCACCGACGCACCGCCCGCCGTCATGTTCATCAGCGACCGCGCCGGCGCGTACCCGGACACCGGGACGATCTCCGCCAGCAGCCCCATCCGGGCGCCCGTGCCCAACGACTGGAAGAACCCCACCACCAGCAGCAGCCCGAACCGCGCGAGCAGCGGCAGCCCCGGCACGGCCTGCGCCGCCACCGCCGCCAGCCACAGGCCGTGCAACGCCACCAGGGTCCGCCGCGGCCGGCCGCCGTCCGCGACCGACATCAGCGTCAACGCGCCCGCCACCGCCGCGAACGACGACCCGAACATGCTCAACGCCGTCAGCAGCGGCGACCCGGTCCGCGCCTGCACCAGCGAACCCAACGCGAAGTCCGCCAGCGTCCCCGCCGCCGCCGTCAACGAGAAACTCACGTACAACCCGGCGAACTCGCGCTGCCGCAGCAGCGCCGCATAGCCCACCGGACGGGCGGACCCACCGTCCCCCGTACCCCACACCGTGTCAGAAGCCATAAAAAAAGCCTCCGACGCTGCCGCGGGCGCGTTCGGAGACCGACGGACGGACCATAGCAGCACGACCGCCCGGAGTGTCAACCGCGGCAGCCCGCACACCTTTTCGAGACCGGGCCCGCCACCCGGCGGCGGTCTGGCACAGTGTCCCCCATGCGATCCGTCATCACGCGAACCGCCGTCGGCTGCCTGGCCCTCGGCCTCGCCCTCACCCTCAGCTCGTGCGACTTCCCGGGCTCCAAGAGCGACGCCAAGAAGCCCGCCGCCGCCGCGTCCCCCTCGGACGACAACTGGGACCAGGCCGTCGACGCCGAGATCACCATGCTCACCGACCTGAAGGACATCGACCCGGCCCTGATCGACGACCAGCAGAAGGCCATCGACGCCGCCGCCGAGGTCTGCAAGGAGATCAGGAAGAGCAGCAGCGACAGCACGGGCCTCGGACAGGTCGCCGCGACCGGGTTCGCCGAACTCAAGAGCGGCCTCACCGCGCAGCAGGGCGACCAGATCGTCACCGCGCTGAAGGCCACCACCTG
Organism: Kitasatospora sp. NPDC092948; assembly: GCF_044754805.1. Taxonomy (NCBI): domain Bacteria; kingdom Bacillati; phylum Actinomycetota; class Actinomycetes; order Kitasatosporales; family Streptomycetaceae; genus Kitasatospora; species Kitasatospora sp. NPDC092948. The sequence goes on from NZ_JBIVPU010000013.1 coordinate 169,143, forward strand.
CAAGTGACCCCGTGACACGACAGAGCCCCGCCGCACCGGAACCCGAAGGTCCCGGCCCGGCGGGGCTCCTGCCGTACCGTCAGGCCCCGCGCAGCACCGCGCCGGTGCGCTCCGCGGCCACCGCGACCGCCGACTCGCGGGCCGCCGACGCCTCGTCCGCGGTCAGCGTCCGGTCCGCGGCACGGAAGCGCAGCGTGTACGCCAGCGACTTCTTGCCCGCACCGGCCTGCTCGCCCGTGAACACGTCGAACAGCCGCAGCGACTCCAGCAGTTCGCCCGCGCCCTCGCGCAGCGCCGACTCCACGTCCGCCGCGTGCACGCCCGCGTCCACGATCAGCGCCACGTCCTGCGTCGCCACCGGGTACGCCGACACCGGCGGGCCGGACACCCGGCGGCCGTCCTCGAACACCAGGTCCAGGTCGATCTCCATCGCGGAGGTCCGCTCCGGCAGGTGCAGCGCCTTGATGACCCGCGGGTGCAGCTCACCGGCGTGGCCGACGACCTCGTCGCCGACCAGCAGCTCGGCGCAGCGGCCCGGGTGCCACGGCGCGTACTGCGCCTGACGGACCGTCAGCTCCACGCCCGCGGCCGCGGCGACCGTACGGGCCGCCTCGATCGCGTCCGCCCAGCCGGACGGCGCGCCCTTGCCCCACCAGCCCGACGGCAGCCGCTCGCCGGCCAGCGCGACCGCGACCCGGCGCGGCTGGTCCGGCAGCGCCGCGTTCAGCTCGGCCAGCTGCTCCTCGGTGGGCCGGCGGTCCACCGGCAGCCGCGGCGCGACCTTCGGCTCCGCCTTCGGCAGGAACACCGTGCCCGTCTCGAACAGCGCCAGGTCGGTGTTGCCGCGGCCCACGTTGCGACGCAGCGCGCCCAGCAGGCCCGGCAGCAGCGTGGTGCGCAGCGCCGGCTCGGCGTCGTTCAGCGGGTTGACCAGCTTCACGGTGCGACGGCGCGCGTCGTCCGCGTCCAAGCCCAGGCCCTCGAACGCGGCCTCGCCGACGAACGGGTACGCGTTGATCTCCACGTAGCCCGCGCCGGCCAGCGCCACGCCCACCCGGCGGTGGAAGCGCTGCGCCTCCGACAGGCCGCGGCCCGGCGGGACGACCGGCATCCGGGCGGGGACGTTGTCGTAGCCCTCCAGCCGGACGACCTCCTCGACCAGGTCGTACGGGTCCGTCAGGTCGGGCCGCCAGGACGGCGGGGTGACCTCCAGGACGTCCGCGCCGACGACCGAGCAGCCGACCTCCTGGAGGCGGCGGGTGACGGTCTCGCGGCCGTACTCGGCGCCGGCCACCCGGTCGGGCAGGCCGGCGTCGATGGTGATGGTGCGCACCGGGCGCGGGGCGGCGATGTCGGTGACGCCGGCCTCGGCGGTGCCGCCGGCGATCAGCACCAGCAGGTCCACGGCGCGCTGCGCGGCGGCCCGGGGGGCCTCCGGGTCGACGCCGCGCTCGAAGCGCTTGGACGCCTCGGAGGGCAGCTTGTGGCGCTTCGCGGCGCGGGCGATCGCGACCGGCTCGAAGTGCGCGGCCTCGATGACGATCTCGGTGCTGCCGGTGACGACGCCGGTCTCCGGGTCGGTGACGGGCTCCAGGATCTCGGTGCTCGCCCCGCCCATCACACCGGCCAGGCCGATCGGACCGGAGTTGTCGCAGATCAGCAGGTCCTCGGCGGACAGCTTGCGCTCGACGCCGTCCAGCGTGGTCAGCGTCTCGCCCTCGGCGGCGCGGCGGACCAGGATCGGCCCGTCGACGCGCTCGCGGTCGTACGCGTGCAGCGGCTGGCCGACCTCCAGCATCACGTAGTTGGTGATGTCGACGGCCAGCGAGATCGGGCGGATCCCGGACTTCTGCAGGCGGCGCTGCAGCCAGATCGGCGACTGCGCGCCCGGGTTCACACCGGTGACGGTGCGCGCCACGAAGCGGTCGCAGCCGACCGGGTCGGCGACCTTCACCAGGTAGCCGTAGGAGTTCGCCGGCGGCACGTCCAGCAGCGCCGGGTCGGCCAGCGGCAGACCGTACGCGGCGGCGGCCTCGCGGGCCACGCCGCGCATCGACAGGCAGTAGCCGCGGTCCGGGGTGACGGCGATGTCGAGCACCTCGTCGACCAGCTGGAGCAGCTCGATCGCGTCGGTGCCGGGCTCGAACTCCGGCGGCAGCACGATGATGCCGTTGTGGTCGTCGCCCATGCCCAGCTCGCGGGCCGAGCAGATCATGCCGGCCGAGGTGTGGCCGTAGGTCTGCCGGGCGGCGATCGGGAACGGGCCGGGCAGCACGCCGCCGGGCAGGATCACCACGACCTTGTCGCCGACCCGGAAGTTGGTCGCGCCGCAGACGATCTCCTGCGGTTCGCCGGTGCCGTTGGCGCCGCCGACGTTGACGAAGCAGTGCCGGATCGGCTTCTTGAAGCCGGACAGCTCCTCGATGGAGAGGACCTCGCCGACCACCAGCGGGCCCTTGATGTCGGTGCCGAGCTGCTCGACCGTCTCGACCTCGAGACCCGCGCGGACCAGCCGGGCCGCGACGTCGCGTCCGGTCTCGCCCGCCGGCAGGTCGACGTACTCGCGCAGCCAGGAAAGCGGGACGCGCATCAGATCTCCATCCCGAACGGGAGGGTGAAGCGGACGTCACCCTCGACCATGTCGCGCATGTCGGCGACGTTGTGACGGTTCATCAGGATCCGCTCCAGGCCCAGGCCGAACGCGAATCCGCTGTAGCGGTTCGGGTCGATGCCCGCGGCGACCAGCACGCGGGGGTTGACCACGCCGCAGCCGCCCAGCTCGATCCAGCCCTCCGAGGAGCAGGTCCGGCACGGGCGGTCCGGGTTGCCCACCGAGGCGCCGCGGCACACGAAGCACTGCAGGTCGATCTCGGCGCTCGGCTCGGTGAACGGGAAGTACGAGGGCCGCCAGCGCAGCTCCAGGCCGCCGCCGATCAGCTTCTCCACCAGCACCTCGATGGTGCCCTTCAGGTGGCCGAAGGTCAGGCCCTCGTCCACCGCGATCGCCTCGACCTGGCGGAACACCGGGGTGTGCGTGGCGTCCAGCTCGTCGGTCCGGTACACCCGGCCCGGGGAGACCGCGTACAGCGGCGGCTCGCCGGCCAGCATCGCCCGGATCTGCACCGGCGACGTCTGGGTGCGCAGCACCATGCCGGAGTCGGCGGTGCCGTCCGGGGCCTCGACGAAGAAGGTGTCCTGCATCGAACGGGCCGGGTGGTCGGCGTGCAGGTTCAGGGCGTCGAAGTTCAGCCACTCCGCCTCGACCTCGGGGCCGGACGCCACCTGGTAGCCCATCGCGACGAAGGTGTCCTCGATGCGCTCGGCGAGCGTGGTCAGCGGGTGCCGGGCACCGCGCGGGACGCGGCCGTAGGGCAGCGTGACGTCCACTGCCTCCTCGACCAGCACCCGGGCGTCGCGCTCCGCCTCCAGCTCGGTCTGCCGCTTGGCGAGGGCCTGGTTCACCGCTCCGCGGGCCTGGCCGATCAGCTTGCCCGCGGCGGCCTTGGCCTGCGGGGGCAGCGCGCCGATCTCACGGTTGGCGAGCGAGAGCGGGGAGCGGTCGCCGGTGTGCGCGACCTTCGCCTGCTTGAGCTCGTCGAGGTCGGCGGCGGCGGCGAAGGCGGCGATCGCCTCGTCCCGGGCCTGTTCCACCACCTCGGGCTTGAGGGCCTCGACCTCGACCGGGTCGTACGACTTGTTGGGTGCCGACATCTCTATGCTTCCCGTGCTCCTGCTCGTGATCAGGTCTGCTGCCTCGCCGGGCGTCCGCGAGAACGCCAAGGGTCGAGTGTAGTCGCAGGCCGCGACCGGCCACGCTGGGCGACCGCGGGACGGTCGGGCTCGGGGCGCCTCAGAGCATGAAGTCGGGGATGCCCGCCGGGAGGACGAACCGGAACCGGGCGCCGCCGCCGTCCGCGCGGCTGATCCGGATCACCCCGCCGTGCGCCTCCACGATGCCCTTCACGATGTACAGCCCCAGGCCCGTCCCGCCGCGCTTGGACCCCCGCCAGAACCGGGTGAACACCCGCGGCATCGCCTCCTCCGCGATGCCCGCGCCCTGGTCGCTGACGGTGACGGCGGTGCCCTCGATCAGCCGGGGCAGCGACCCGGCGTCCTCCACCACGTCCTTCGCCGGACCCAGTTCGATGGTCACGGTGCCCTCGCCGTGCCGCACCGCGTTCTCCAGCAGGTTCGCCAGCACCTGGTCGATCTTGTCGGGGTCGCCCCACTGCTCGCCCAGCGGCCCCGCCACCCGGATGTCGAACCGCTCCTCGGGGATGCCCGCCGCGACCTTCCCCTCCACGTGTCGGCGCACCGCCGCCGCCAGGTCCAGGCGCTGCCGGCGGATCTCCAGCCGGCCCGCGTCGATCCGCGAGATGTCCAGCAGCTCCGCGATCAGCCGGGTCACCCGGTCCGCGTCCGCGTCGACGGTCTCCAGCATCACCCGCTTCTGGCCGTCGTTGAAGCGCTCCCACTTCGCCAGCAGCGTCGCCGTGAACCCCTTCACGCTGGTCAGCGGCGAGCGCAGCTCGTGCGCGACGGTCGCGATCAGCTCCGCGTGGCTGCGCTCGGTCCGCCGGCGCGCCTCGGTGCCGCGCAGCGTCACCACCACCCGCCGCACCGGCCCGCCCGGCCGCTCCCGCACGTACCGGGCGCACACCAGCACCTCGCGCCCGCCGGGCAGCAGCAGGTTCCGCTCCGGCTGGCCGCGGCGCACCGCCAGGCCGCCGTACGGATCGGTCAGCTGCCACCAGCGCCGGCCGTCCAGGTCCTCCAGCGGCAGCGCCTGTTCCAGCTCCATGCCGATCGCGCACGGCGCGGAGCGGCCGGTGATCCGTTCGGCGGCCCGGTTGAAGACCGCCACCCGGCCGTGCGCGTCCGCGATCACCAGCCCGTCCGGCAGGTCGTCCGGGTCCAGGGTCGCCAAGCCGTCGTCGCCGCCCATGGGTGTCCTCCCCCGCCCCGCACCGGCTTTGAGGACCGACCCTAGCGCGCTCAGGCCGTACCGCGACACCCGCCGGGGGAGCGCTGGGCGCGCGCGGAGGCGTACAGGCACACGGCGGCGGCCGTGGCGAGATTCAAGCTCTCCGCGTGCCCGTGGATCGGGACGCGCACCACCTCGTCCGCCAGCGCCCGGGTCTCCTCCGGCAGGCCCCACGCCTCGTTGCCGAACACCCACGCGCACGGCCCCTCGAGGGTGCCCTCGTCCAGTTCCTGGTCCAGGTCGCGCTGCCCGGCGCCGTCCGCCGCCAGCACCCGAACCCCGGCCTCGCGCAGCCGCGCCACCGCCTCCTCGACCGGCACACCGGTGGCGAACGGCAGGTGGAACAGGCTGCCCACGGACGCCCGCACCGCCTTCGGGTTGTACGGGTCCACCGACGCGTCGGTCAGCACCACCGCGTCCGCGCCCGCCGCGTCCGCGGTGCGCAGCACGGTGCCCGCGTTCCCGGGGTCGCGCACGTGCGCGAGCACCGCGACCAGCTTCGGCCGGGCCGCCAGCACCTGCTCGAACGGGGTGTCGATGAACCGGCACAGCGCGACGATGCCCTGCGGGGTGACGGTGTCGCAGATCTCCGCGATCACTTCCTCGGTGGCGGTCAGCACCGGCAGCCCCTCGGCGTGCGCGGTGGCCACGATCTCGGCGTGCCGCTCGGCGGCCTCCCGGGTCAGGTACACCTCCACCACGGTGTGCTCCCCGCCGGGCAGCCGCCCGAACGCCACCGCCTCCCGCACGGCCTGCGGGCCCTCGGCCAGGAAGCGCCGCTCCTTGCTCCGCTGGTTGCGCTTGGCCAGGCGGCGGGCGGCGACGACGCGCGGGGAGCGCAGGGAGGTCAGCAGGGGGGTCTCGATGCTCATGCTCACGTTCTTCGTCACGGAGGGGCGGGAGGACAAGGGCGTGTCCGCGGGGCACAACGCACGGACCCGCAGGCCGGGCGGCCTGCGGGTCCGGGAAAAGCAGTCAGGGCACGGCCTGGATCAGGCGGCGACCTTGGGGGCGTTGACGTCCTCCGGCAGCGCCTTCTGGGCGACCTCGACCAGCGCGCGGAACGCGACGGTGTCGTTGACCGCGAGCTCGGCGAGCATCTTGCGGTCGATCTCGACACCGGCGGCCTTCAGGCCCTGCACGAAGCGGTTGTAGGTCATGCCGTTGTTGCGGGCAGCGGCGTTGATGCGCTGGATCCACAGCTGACGGAAGTCGCCCTTGCGCTTCTTGCGGTCGTTGAAGTTGTAAACGAGCGAGTGGGTGACCTGCTCCTTGGCCTTGCGGTACAGGCGCGAGCGCTGGCCACGGTAGCCGGAGGCGCGCTCCAGGATGACCCGGCGCTTCTTGTGGGCGTTCACTGCCCGCTTGACGCGTGCCACTTCATTACTCCTTGGTTCCGGACCCCGGGTTCGTGCCGCCGGTCCGTTATTCGATTCGGTCGGTAAGGATCAGCTGTGCCCGCAGCGCGGCCGCGGGCGGGCGATCACTTGCCGAGAAGCTTCTTGATCTTCTTGGCGTCGCCGGGGGCCATCTCGGCGTTGCCGGCCAGCTTGCGGGTCAGCGTCGAGGGCTTGTGCTCAAGCAGGTGGCGACGGCCGGCACGCTCGCGCAGCACCTTCCCGGAGCCAGTGATCTTGAAGCGCTTGCTGGCGCCGCTGTGCGTCTTCTGCTTCGGCATGTCGCCGTATCTCCTCGTCGGTCCGTTCGCGGCCCGCACCCCTGGGTGCGGGCCGGAACTGGATGGATCACGCCTCCGGGACGGATGCCCCGGAACCGGTGCCGATCCCACCCGGAATCTGAACCCGAAGGCTCAGGCGTCCTGGGCGGTCTCGGCGGGCTGCTCGACCTCGGCGGGCTCGGCAACGGGCTCGACCTCGGTGGCCTCGGTCTCCTCGACCTGCGCCACCTCGTCGGCCTCGTCCGCCTGCTCCGTGGCCGGGCCGCGACCGAGCCGCTCCGCCTTGCGGGCGTCGGCGGCGGCGCGGGCCTCGGCCATCGCCTCGGTCTTCTTCTTGTGCGGGCCGAGAACCATGATCATGTTTCGGCCGTCCTGCTTGGCCGCGGACTCCACGAAGCCGAGCTCCTGGACGTCCTCCGCGAGCCGCTGCAGCAGTCGGAAGCCCAGCTCGGGGCGGGACTGCTCACGACCGCGGAACATGATCGTGATCTTGACCTTGTCGCCCTGCTTGAGGAACCGGACGACGTGACCCTTCTTGGTGTCATAGTCGTGCGGGTCGATCTTCGGCCGGAGCTTCATCTCCTTGATGACCGTGTGCGCCTGGTTCTTGCGCGCCTCACGGGCCTTCATGGCCGACTCGTACTTGAACTTGCCGTAGTCCATGAGCTTGCACACCGGCGGGCGCGCCGTGGCGGCGACCTCGACCAGGTCCAGGTCGTACTCCTGGGCAAGCTCCAGCGCCTTCGCGAGCGGGACGATGCCGACCTGCTCGCCGCTGGGACCGACGAGTCGCACCTCGGGGACGCGAATCCGGTCGTTGATGCGGGGCTCGGTGCTGATGGGGCCTCCTCGGTTGCACCTTCTTCGATGCGGCCGTCGGACGGCGGTCGCACGTAGTGGTTTCGACCACTGGGCGGGGCTTCATTCATGCTCCGCTGCCACTCTGCCGTCTGGCAGAAGCACCGAACGCACGAAAAAAGCCCCGCACGGTACAGGCGGGGCTCCACACGTTCCGGGATGCCCTGACGGGCACCACTGGCAGCGGGCAATCCTTGCGGCGCTCGCCACGGACCGGACCCGTCGGCCCTTCGGCCGCTCGGGTGGGAGACTGTCGCGGTTGCCCTCTCGGGCCTCCTGAGGTGGAGCCTCCACTTGCTGGCCGGGCATCCGTAGAGGATTCCTGGCCGGTCAGTCTCGAAGCATACCAGCGTTCCGGGACCGACCGGTATTCCGGCCCGCCTCCGCCCGCCTTGTACGCTCCCTTTGTACTGCGCTTTCGCACCAGCACCCCGGAGTGACACCTTGACCAGCCAGCCCGACCACTCGTCCGAGTCCGACCAGGCCCTCGGTTTCGACGACCTGACCCGCGACATCGCCGAGGTCCCCGCCGTCGAGGTGATCACCACCGTCGCCGTCCACCTGATGAGCGCCGCCGCCGTCAAGTGCGGCCTGGCCGAAGGCGGCGAGGCCGACAAGGACCTCGACGAGGCCCGCAAGCTGATCACCGCCCTCGCCGGCCTGGTCACCGCCGGAGCCCCCGAGATCTCCAACTTCCACGCCGCCCCCCTCCGCGACGGCCTCCGCTCCCTCCAGCTCGCCTTCCGCGAGGCCTCCCTCGTCCCGGACGCCCCCGGCTCCGGCCCCGGCGAAAAGTTCACCGGCCCGGTCTACTCCTGACCCACCCCGCCCCACCCAAGGCGCCTCCCGCAAACCCCCGCCGGAGGCGCCTTCGCCATCCCCACCCCCTGCCACCTTCGCTTCCCCCTCCCCTGCCCCGCAGGACCCCGCCCTCCCCTCCCCCGCACGACACTCCCCCGCCTCCGCCACGCCCGCCGCAGGCATCCCTCCCCCACCTCCCCGCCTCCGGCCAGGCCCGCCGCAGGCGCCCTTCCCCCTCTCCCCTCCCCGCCCCGCCAGGGGCGCGGGGAACTGCGCGCAGCGGAAGACCCCAACGCCAAAGCCGCCCACCGAAGCCAACCCCCTCGCCGGACGGCTCTCGCAATACGCTCCCGCCCTCCGCCCCCGCCTCCGCCACGCCCGCCGCAGGCGTCCTCCCCCACTCGCTCTCCCCTCCCCGCCCCGCCAGGGGCGCGGGGAACTGCGCGCAGCGGAAGACCCCAACGCCAAAGCCGCCCACCGAAGCCAACCCCCTCGGCGGACGGCTCTCGCCATGTGACTCGCGCCCCTGCCGCAGGCACCATCCCCCCCGCCCCGCCAGGGGCGCGCAGCGGAGGGCCCCAATGCCGAAGCCGCCCGCCGAGGGAACTCCTCCGGCGGGCGGCTTCAGCGCTGCGCGGTCACCGATCAGGCGTCGTACTCGTCGAGCGGCGGGCAGGAGCAGACCAGGTTGCGGTCGCCGTACGCGCCGTCGATGCGCCGCACCGCCGGCCAGTACTTGTCCGCCGGGTTGACGCCCGCCGGGAAGACGGCCTCTTCGCGGGTGTAGGGGTGCGCCCACTCGCCGGCCAGCATCGACGCGGTGTGCGGGGCGTTGCGCAGCGGGTTGTCCTCCGCCGCCCACTCGCCCGCGCCGACCTTCTCGATCTCGCCGCGAATGGCGATCATCGCCTCGCAGAACCGGTCGATCTCGTGCAGGTCCTCGGACTCGGTCGGCTCGATCATCAGCGTGCCGGCCACCGGGAACGACATGGTCGGCGCGTGGAAGCCGTAGTCGATCAGGCGCTTGGCGATGTCGTCGACGCTGACGCCCGTCTCCTTGCTGAGCGGGCGCAGGTCGATGATGCACTCGTGCGCGACCAGCCCGCCGGGGCCGGTGTACAGCACGGGGTAGTGCGGGGCGAGCCGCTTGGCGATGTAGTTGGCGTTCAGCACGGCCACCTGGGTGGCGCGCTTGAGGCCCTCGCCGCCCATCAGGCGCACGTACGACCAGGAGATCGGCAGGATCGCCGCCGAGCCCCACGGCGCGGCCGAGATCGGGCCGACGCCGGTCGCGGGGCCGGCCTCGGCCTGGAGCGGGTGGTTGGGCAGGTAGGGGGCGAGGTGCGAGCGCACCGCGACCGGGCCGACGCCGGGGCCGCCGCCGCCGTGCGGGATGCAGAAGGTCTTGTGCAGGTTCAGGTGCGAGACGTCCGCGCCGAACTTGCCGGGCTTGGCCAGGCCGACCAGCGCGTTCAGGTTGGCGCCGTCGACGTACACCTGGCCGCCGGCCTCGTGGACGAGCGCGCAGATATCGGTGATCTGGGTCTCGAACACGCCGTGGGTGGACGGGTAGGTGACCATCAGCACGGCGAGCTGCTCGCGGTGCTGCTCGATCTTGGCCTTCAGGTCCTCGACGTCCACGTCGCCGTCGGTCAGCGTCTTCACGACGACGACCCGCATGCCGGCCATCGCCGCCGAGGCCGCGTTGGTGCCGTGCGCCGAGGACGGGATGAGGCAGACGTCGCGCTGGGTGTCGCCGTTCGCCCGGTGGTACGCCCGGACGGCCAGCAGACCGGCCAGCTCGCCCTGCGAACCGGCGTTCGGCTGGATCGACACGGCGTCGTACCCGGTGACCTCGACCAGCTGCTGCTCCAGCTCCCGGATGAGCGTCAGGAACCCGGAGGCCTGGTCGACCGGCGCGAACGGGTGCAGCTGGCCGAACTCGGGCCAGGTGATCGGCTCCATCTCGGTGGTCGCGTTGAGCTTCATGGTGCAGGAGCCCAGCGGGATCATGCCGCGGTCGAGCGCGTAGTCACGGTCCGACAGGCGGCGCAGGTAGCGCAGCATGGCGGTCTCGGAGCGGTGGCTGTGGAAGACCGGGTGGGTGAGGTACTCGTCCTCGCGCAGCAGCGCGGTGGGCAGCGCGTCGGCGTCCTCGGCGATCTCCGCGCTCACGCCGAACGCGGCGAACACGGCGGCCAGGTGCTCGCGGGTCGTGGTCTCGTCGCACGACACCGAGACGCGGTCCGCGTCCACCCGGTGCACGTTCACGCCGCCGGCCAGCGCCGCGGCGACGACCTCGTCGGCCTTGCCGGGGACGACGGCGGTCACGGTGTCGAAGAACGCGTCGTGGGCGAGCTCGACGCCGCCCGCGCGCAGGCCGGCGGCGAGCGCCGCGGCGTAGCGGTGGGTGCGGCGGGCGATGTCGGCCAGGCCGTCGGGGCCGTGGTAGACGGCGTACATGGAGGCCATCACGGCGAGCAGCACCTGCGCGGTGCAGATGTTGGAGGTGGCCTTCTCGCGGCGGATGTGCTGCTCGCGGGTCTGCAGGGCGAGCCGGTAGGCGCGGTTGCCGTCGGCGTCGACGGAGACGCCGACCAGGCGGCCGGGCAGGTTGCGGGCGTACTCGGCGCGGACGGCCAGGTAGCCGGCGTGCGGGCCGCCGAAGCCCATCGGGACGCCGAAGCGCTGCGAGGTGCCGCAGGCGATGTCGGCGCCGAGCTCGCCGGGCGAGCGCAGCAGGGTGAGGGCGAGCAGGTCGGCGGCGACGGCGACGATCGCGCCGAGCCCGTGCGCCTGGTCGATGACGGGCTTGATGTCGCGCACCGCGCCGGACGCGCCGGGGTACTGGATCAGCATGCCGAACACGCCGCGCTCGGCGATCTCGGCGGGGATGCCGTTCGACAGGTCCGCGGTGACGACCTCGACGCCGGTCGGCTCGGCGCGGGTCTCGATCACGGCGAGGGTCTGCGGCAGGGTGTCGGCGTCGACCAGGAAGACCCCGCCCTTGACCTTGGTGACGCGCCGGGTCAGGGCCATCGCCTCGGCGGCGGCGGTGCCCTCGTCGAGCAGCGAGGAGCCGGAGGTGGCCAGGCCGGTCAGGTCGGAGACCACGGTCTGGAAGTTGAGCAGGGCCTCCAGGCGGCCCTGGGAGATCTCCGGCTGGTACGGGGTGTACGCGGTGTACCAGGCGGGGTTCTCGAGGACGTTGCGGAGGATGACGGGCGGCGTGAAGGTGCCGTAGTAGCCGAGGCCGATCATCGAGGTGAGGACCTGGTTGCGGCCGGCGAGCTCGCGCAGTTCGGCGAGCACCTGGGCCTCGCTGCGGCCGGCGGGCAGGCCGAGCGCGGTGAGGCTGCGGATGGCGTCCGGCACGGCGGCGTCGGACAGTTCGTCCAGCGAGCCGTAGCCGACCTGGGCCAGCATCTTCTGCTGGGCGTCGCTGTCGGGGCCGATGTGGCGGTGCTCGAAGGGGCTGGCCTGCTCAAGGTCGGTGAGCGTCGGCTGGGCGTTCATGGGGGTCGGGCCTCCTGGTCGCGGACCGGCGGTGGTACGCACGCCGGCCGACCGCTGTGGGAGCGTCGGGGCGCACGAACCCGTCAGCCTCCCCCTCTGTCATCGGTACCTGAGAGCTTCACGCGCCCGGGTGGTGCCCCGGTCGGCTTGCACCGTCGGCGAGGTCAGGGTCCGGTGGCTTCGGTGCCGACGGTCCTGCCCTGCTTTCCAGAGTGACCTGATCCCACTCGGTACGGATGCCTGAGAGATTCCGGGGAGGGGTTGCTCCTTCGGCGTCCCGCAACCCTCTTGATCAGGGGGCCGGGACTCTCCCGAGCGGGCTCGGCGGTCGCCGCCCAGGGTACCAGCGCGGACCTGGACGATCACCGGTACGGCCCCGCGATCGGCCCCGGACGGAGGCGTTCGGGGCGACACCGTCCGTTACGTGCCTTTTGGTGTGGAATAGCGGCCCGGTGCGCTCCTCCGACCGCTCCCCCGACGGGTCCCCCAGGAGCAGCAGCGGGAGGACAGGGTGCAGACCGATATCGATCCGCGCGACCTGATCGGACACAAGGCGGTCGACCGGAACGGCGACAAGATCGGCACGGTCGACGAGGTCTACCTGGACGACGCCACCGGCGAGCCGGAGTGGGCGGCCGTCCGGACCGGGATCTTCGGCCGGGACGCCTTCGTCCCGCTGACCACCAGCGAGTTCACCGGCGACGAGCTGCACGTCCCGTACGACAGGTCGCTAATCAAGGAGTCGCCGGACTTCGGCGTCGGCCAGCACCTGTCCCCGGAGCAGGAGCTGGAGCTGTACCGCTACTACGGGCTGAGCACCTCGGGCGCCGAGGCGCCCGTCCGGTTCACCTCCGCGCCCGCCGGGAAGCCGGCCCCGAAGGAGTACTCGGAGAAGGTCGCCGACCGCGACTTCGGCGACCTCGCCTCCTCCCCGGAGCCCGGCCCGGTCCAGGGCCCGGCCCCCGCGCCCGCCGGCTTCGTCCCGCCGAAGGCCGCGCCCGAACGCCCGACCCGCCCCGCCGAGCCGCCGGCCGCCCGGACCGACCGGCAGAAGCCGGCCGCGCCGGTGGAGATCACCTGCCGCGAGGAACGCCTGGACGTCACCACCGAGTGGCACACCGTCGGCACCACCCGGCTGCGCAAGTACGTCACCACCGAGGCGGTCGAACGCCGGGTGCCGCTGGTGCGCGAGCGGGTGCGGGTGGAGCGGATCCCGGTGTCCGATGCGGAGCGGGCAGCGCTGAGCGACCAGGAGATCGCCGAGGCGGTCGAGGAGGTCACGCTGCGCGAGGAGCGCGCGGTGGTGCGCAAGTACCTGGCGCCGGTCGAGCGGGTGCGGCTGGTGGTGGAGCGGTTCACCGAGGAGGAGGTGATCCGCGAGGAGCTGCGCCGCGAGCGGGTGGAGGTGCAGGGCGCGGCCGGCGGTGCGGCCGACAAGGCCTCGCAGCGGCAGCCGTGGAACGCGCAGCCGCAGTCCCCGGCGGCCTCCGCGGTCTGACGGTTCGCCAACTTCCGGCCCCGGTCCGCCTCGGCGGGCCGGGGCCTTCGACTTTGCCAAAGTTTCACCATTAGATATTTGACAGAGTGAAGCATCTCCCGACATCGTTGCTTCAGTTCCTGCACTATCGCCTGCCTGAAGCAACCCGGAGGATTCCCGTGAGTGAGGCACCACAGCCCACCGCCACGGCCGCCAAGCCCACCAGCGCCAGGGTCCTGCCCGCGCTGATTCTCGCCATGCTGGCCTACAGCGTGGTCCAGACCGCGGTCGTCCCGATCCTTCCGAGTCTGGCCACCGAGCTGAAGGTGTCGGGCTCCGACATCACCTGGCTGATGACCGCCAACCTGCTCTCCGCGGCGGTCCTCACCCCGCTGCTGGGCCGCTTCGGCGACCTGCGCGGCCGCAAGCCCGTGCTGCTGATCTCGCTGGCAGGCCTGGTGCTCGGCTCCGGCCTCGCGGTCTGCACCCACTCCTTCGGCCTGCTGGTCGTCGCCCGGGTGCTCCAGGGCGCGGGCGGCGGCGTGCTGCCGCTGGCGATCGCCATCGTCCGTGACGAACTGCCGAAGCAGAAGGTCACCGCCGGCGTCGCCGCCATCTCCGCCTCGATGGGCGTCGGCTCCGGCCTCGGCCTGGTCGCCACCGGCCTGCTGCTGGAGCACTGGGACTACAAGTCGATCTTCTGGATGGGCCTGATCTTCGGCCTGGCCGCCGTCGCCCTGGTGATCCTGCGCGTGCCCAGCGACCCGGTCGTCGACAAGAGCGGCGGCGCCGACCCGCTCGGCGCCCTCACCCTGGCCGGCTGGCTGTCCGCCCTGCTGATCGCCGTCAGCCGCGGCAACGAGTGGGGCTGGGGATCCACCCGCACCCTCGGCCTGTTCGCCGTCGCCGCCGTCGTCGCCCTGCTGTGGCTGCTGGTCGAGGCCAAGGTCGCCCACCCGCTGGTCGACCTGAAGATGATGGCCCGCCCGGCCGTCGCCTTCACCAACATCTCCGGCCTGCTCATCGGCTTCGGCATGTACGGCTCGTTCATGGTGATCAGCAACTTCGCGCAGACCCCGGAGAAGCTCACCCACTACGGCTTCACCGCCACCGTCCTGCACGCCGGCATCATGCTGCTGCCCTCCGCGATCGGCTCCATGGTCGCCGCCCCCGTCGGCGCCCTGCTCATCGCCCGCCGCGGCCCCCGCCTCCCGCTGGTCCTCGGCGGCCTCCTCGGCGCCGTCGCCATGGCCTACCTGGCGCTGCGCCACAGCGCCGAGTTCGACATCTACCTCTCCTCCGCCGTCTTCGGCCTCGGCGTCGGCCTGGCCTACGCCGCCATGCCCGCCTACATCAACGGCGCCGTCCCCGCCGAACAGTCCGGCATCGCCAACGGCATGAACGCCGTCCTGCGCACCGTCGGCGGCGCCATCGGCACCGCCGTGATGGCCGCGATCCTCACCGGCGACACCCTCAAGCTCCCCATCCCGGTCCACCTGCCCACCCTGAACGCCTACCAGCACGCGTTCTGGGTCGCCGGCGCGATGTGCCTGGTCGCCGCCATCGTCCCCTTCGCCATCCGCCGCACCACCCCCGCCGCCACCCCCATCGAGCAGCCCGCCCCGGCCCTCGCCAAGACCGACGCCTGACGGCGTCCCCCTCGCGTACTGGACACACGCGAGTCACCACGGACACCCCCCGCCACGGGCATCGGCGGGGGGTGTCCGTCGTACCCGCCAACCCCAAAACCGGGCCACGCACCACCAGAGGACGCACCACCAGAGGACGCACCCCCAACGGGCGCACCGCCAGAGGACGCGCCGCTAGGGGGACGCGCCGCCAGCGGAGACACCTCCAGGGGACGCACCACCAGGGGCGCGAGGAACTGCGCGCCCAGCCACCCACCCCCCGCAAGATCGCGCCACCACCCCTGGCCCCACCCACCTCACGCCCGCGCTGACGAAACCCCGCACCGCCGAAGGCACATGCGGGTGCAACCCCAGGGGCGCGAGGAACTGCGCGCCCAACCGCCCACTCCCCCGCAAGGTCGCGCCCGCCCCACCCACCTCACGCCCCGTGCGGCCCCGGACGCCTCAACGGAAGCGCTCCCGAAGCCGACAACTCCTCGTCGTCCACCGCGAACGTCCGCACCCGCCCCGGCCGCTCCGAGTACGGCGTCTCGAACCGCACCGTCACCCGGCCGACGCCACTCCCCTGCACCCACCCCGGCCCGAACTCACGGTGCGTCACGTCCTGCCCCGGCCACCACCGCCGGACCGCGGGCTCGACGGAAGCCTTCTCCGCCCCAACCTCGCCCGACTCCGACTCCGACCCCGAATCCGCTCCCGTCCCCGTCCCCGTCCCTGCCCCCGCTTCCTCGGCGGCCCCTCTCTCCTCCCTCTCCAACTGCGCGAACAGATCCTCCTGCGTGTAGTCCGCGAGCTGCGCCACCCCCACCCCCAGCAGCCGCACCCCACCCGTGGTGTCCACCTGCCCGGCCAGCCGCCGCGCCGTCGCGGCGATGACTTCGGGATCGTCCGTCGGCCCGCGCAGCGTCTCCGACCGGGTCAGCGTCGAGAAGTCGAACCGCCGGACCTTCAGTACCACCGTCCGCCCGGAGCGCCCGGCCGCCCGCAGCCGCCGCACGCACCGCGCCGCCAGGTGGTCGACCTCCCGCAGGATGCGCTCCCGATCGGCGAGGTCGACCTCGAAGGTGTCCTCGACCGAGACCGACTTGGCGTCCCGGTCCGGCACCACCGGCCGCTCGTCCCATCCCAGCGCCATCTGGAACACGCCCGCGCCGTGCGCCTTGCCGAGCAGTCCGACCAGTTCCTCGAACCCGGCCTCCGCCAGGTCCGCCACGCTCGTCAACCCGGCCCGGCGCAGCGCCTGCTCGGTGGCCGGCCCGATGCCGGGCAGCGCCCGCACCGGCATCGGCGCGAGCACGGACCGTTCGGAGCCGGGTTCGATCAGCACCAGCCCGTCCGGTTTGGCCTGCTCGGAGGCGATCTTCGCCATCAGCTTGGACGCGGCGGCGCCGACCGACGCGGTCAGCCCGGTGCGCTCCACGATGTCGGCCCGCAGGTCCTCGGCGAGCGCCAGCACCAACTGCGCGCCTTCCGCGGGCGTCGCGTCGGCCAGCGCCGGCCCGTACGGCCCGGCCTCCAGGTCGACGAACGCCTCGTCCAGGCTGAGCGGCTCGACCAGCGGGGAGCGTTCCCGCAGCAGGCTCATGACGATCTCGCTGTTGGCCCGGTACGCCTCGAACCGGCCGGTCAGGAACGCCGCGTTGGGGCACAGCCGCCGCGCCTGCGCCATCGGCATCGCCGAGTGCACCCCGAACTTCCGCGCCTCGTACGACGCGGTGGAGACCACACCGCGCCCGCCCAGGCCGCCGACGATGACGGGCTTTCCGCGCAGGCTGGGCTTGGACGCCTGCTCCACCGCCGCGAAGAAGGCGTCCATGTCGAGGTGGATGATGCTCGGCACGGACCGCACCGCCCGATCATCCCGCGCCCCACCGACAATCCCTGCCCGGACGGGCGTTCTACCCTCGTGCCGCGTCGGCGAGCGCCCGCGCCACCCCGTCCTCGTGCCGCCCCAGGAACGTCGGATCGGGCCGCACCACCACGTTCACGAACGCCTTCGCCGCCCCGGCGATCTCCCGCACCTCGCCGTAGTGCCAGGTGGTGTCGTGCCACTCCTCCACGCCGACGCCGGACGCGTCGATCCCGGCGGCCCGGCACAGCGCCAACGCGCGCCGCACGTGGAAGGTCTGACTGATCAGCACGGCCTTGTCGACGCCGAATATGCGGTGCGCACGGGTGCAGGAGTCCCAGGTGTCGAAACCCGCATAGTCGCCGACCACCCGCACCTCGGGCACACCGCGTTCGACCAGGTACGCGCGCATCGCGTCGGTCTCGTCGTACTCGCGGGTGCCGTTGTCGCCGGTCACCAGGATCGCCTGCACCTTGTCCGCCCGGTACAGCTCCAGCGCGGCGTCCAGCCGGTGCGCCAGGTACGGGGAGGGCTTGCCGTCCATCAGGCCGGCGCCGAACACCACCGCCACCGGCGCGGCCGACACGCTCTGCACGGTGCCGACCTTGTGGGCCTGCGTCATGAACAGCCAGGCGTCGGGGGTCAGCATCAGCGCCGAACACACCACCAGCGCCTGGAACCATCGCCGCTGCCCGCGTCTGCCGCCCCAGCCGGGCGGCCGCCGCGTCAGCAGCCACCGCCAGCGCCGCCCGAGCCCCTGCATGATCGTCCACACAGGGGACTTGACGATCCGCCCGCCCGGCCGGTTCCCGCCGGCCGACCGGCCGTCAGACCGCGCGGTTGCGGCGCTGCGCCAGTTCGTCCGCCGGATCGTGGCCGAGCAGCGTCTCGCCGGTGTCGGTGCGCTCGCCGTGCAGCCGGCCCAGGGTGGCCTCCAGCTCCTGCCAGACCGCGCCGACCGCGATGCCGAACACGCCCTGGCCGCCGTTGAGCAGGTCGACGACCTGCTGGGGTGAGGTGCACTCGTACACGGTCGCGCCGTCGCACATCAGCGTCAGCCCGGTCAGGCCGGCCTGGTCGGCGGACTGCAGGTGGGTGACGGCCACCCGGATGTTCTGCAGCGACACACCGGCGTCCAGCAGCCGCTTGACGATCTTCAGCAGCAGGATGTCCCGGAAGCTGTACAGCCGCTGCGCGCCTGCCGGGTGCCCGGACGAGTGCCCGGAGCGCACCGAGGGCTCCAGCAGTCCGGTGCGCGCCCAGTAGTCGAGCTGCCGGTAGGTGATGCCGGCCGCCGCGCAGGCCGTGGGGCCGCGGTAGCCGACCAGTGCGGAGGTGGGGGTGAGCCGTTCGATCGCCGGCTGCCCGGGCTGGACGGCCGGGAACCGGCCGAGTCGGGGCAGCTCGTCAGCGTCCGGCTCGGGCCGCCAGGGGCGCCCGATCGGACCGCGGCCGGCGCGCGGCACGTGCACCGCGCACAGGGCTCCGGAACGCGTCTCGTCGCCGGTGCCGCTCATCGCCAACCTCCGTCCATTCCGCCTCAAGGCCCCCGTGGCCCCGCACGGACCCGGGCGGGCCCGGACTGCGGGCGGCCCGTCCGGCGGGCCATCACCTGACGGTAGGCAGTCGCCCAAGCACCGTCAACGATCGCCACGCCGGGGCCTCGCACAAACTTCACCCCATCGAGTGGTTATTCGTGCCCCATGTGCGGGTAGCGGAATGGATTTCTACCACAGCCGAGTTGCGGCCCACGGCCCACCCCGCTAGCAGGACGTCCACCACCGGTCACCGGTGGTGGACGCAGCGGGAACGACCGAACTACTGCGGGCCGCCGCCGAAGTCCTCCGGCGAGACCTGGTCCAGGAACTCCCGGAACTTCTCGACCTCGTCCTCCTGCTCGTCCGGGATCGAGATGCCGGCCTCCGCCAGCACCTCCTCGCTCCCGAAGATCGGCGTACCGGTGCGCAGCGCCAGCGCTATCGCGTCGGAGGGACGCGCACTGACCTCGGCACCCCCGGAGAACACCAGGTCGGCGTAGAACACACCGTCCCGCAGATCGTTGATCCGCACCTCGGTCAGCTGCTGGCCGAGCGCCTCCAGCACGTCCTTGAACAGGTCGTGCGTCAACGGCCGCACCGGAGTCATGCCCTGCTGGGCAAAAGCGATCGCGGTGGCCTCCCCCGGCCCGATCCAGATCGGCAGGTAGCGGTCACCGCCGACCTCCCGCAGCAGCACGATCGGCTGGTTGGAGGGCATCTCCACCCGGACACCCACGACGTCGAGCTCATTCACACCAGCAACCCTATGGCGCGCGCCCCCGATAGGAAAGCGCAGCAGGCAGCGGCCACCGCGATCCGGACGCCGCCGACCCGCCGCCCGCTCAGGACCGGGCCCGCAACCCCGCCTGAACCATCGCCGCGTGCAACCGCACCGACAGCGTCGCCAGCTCCCGCGCCGTCGCCTCCGCGTGCGCCCGGGTCTGCGGGTTGCGGTGCCGGCGCAGCGGCGCCACCACCTGCTCCACCAGCGAAACCTCGCGATCCGCGGCCGCCTTCACCGCCCGCAGGTGCCGCGGCTCCAGGCCGAACCGGCCCAGCTCCGCGACCAGGCGCGCGATCTGCAGCGCCTCGCCGTCGTACCCGCCGTCCGGCCCGGGCTGCACCAGCCCGTACGACTCCCATTCGGCGAGTTCGCGCTCCTGCGCCTCCGCCGCCGCGATCAGCTCCGCCCGGCCGAGGCGCACCCCGCCCGCGGACGACGACCCGGCCAGTTCCCGGTCCGCCTCCTCCAGCGGCCCCGGGCGCGCCTCCGCCCCCGGCAGCGCCGGCGGCTGCTCGCCGCGCTCGATCGCGTCCAGGTGCTCGCGGATCACCCGCAGCGGCAAATAGTGGTCGCGCTGCATCCGCAGCACGTACGCCAACCGCTCCACGTCCGCCGCCGAGAACTTCCGGTAGCCGGACGGGGTGCGCTGCGGCTCGACCAGGCCCTCCGCCTCCAGGAAGCGGATCTTCGAGATCGTCACCTCCGGGAAGTCGTCCCGCAGGAAGGCCAGCACCGCGCCGATGGACAGCAGTTCGTCACCCCGTCGGCGCGCCTCGCCCGCGCGGCGCGAAGCCGGCACGGGCGAGGACCCGAGGGACGGGGTCGGAGTCTGTGGGGTCACTCGGGCTCCAAACGGAGAAGTGGTCAGTACCCCCGGTGGTGACTGGCGAAGAACACCAGCCGGTACTTACCGATCTGCACCTCGTCGCCGTTGCTGAGCAGCACCTCGTCGATCCGCTCCCGGTTGACGTAGGTGCCGTTCAGGCTGCCCACGTCCGCGACCGAGAAGCCGCCGTCGGGCTGCCGGCGGAACTCCACGTGCCGACGCGACACCGTCACGTCGTCCAGGAAGATGTCCCCCTGCGGGTGCCGACCTGCCGTGGTCACGTCCGAGTCCAGCAGGAACCGGCTGCCCGAGTTCGGGCCGCGCTGCACGATCAGCAGCGCCGAACCCGGCGGCAGCGCGTCGATCGCCGCCATCACCTCGGCCGACAGCGTCGGCGTGGCGCCCGTCGACGTCGCGGTCGGGTCGTACGACTCGATACCGGAGATCGAAATGGTGGACGTGGTCTCGGCCGCGCCCTCCGGGAAACCGCCGCCACGCAGCTGAGTACCGCAGTTCGAGCAGAACCGGGCCTGCGCCGGGTTCTGGTTCCCGCACCGCGGGCACGGGCTGGTGCCAGCCATGTTCACAGCCTCCTGGCGCGGCACACCCGACTGGGGGTGACCGGCGTAGGTGTCCGGGGCAAACCCTCCACCGGAGGTTGAGGGTCCTGACGGGAAACCTATGCGCGGGTTGCCCGAGGAATCAACCGACGCGCCGTAACCCGCGTCGAACTGCCCGGTCGGCATGCCGGCCCCCTGGGTCACGTCCTCCCGGTACAGCGGACGCTGCCCGTCCGGCGCCGGACGCGCCGCCGGAACCCCGGCGTCGTCCTGCCGGTACCGGGCGGTCGGCGCCTCCGCCGCTGCCTGCTTGTTACGGCCGAAAAGCTTCGAGAAAAAACTCACGGGCGAATCCCCTTGCGTGTGACAGAACCGCCCGCGGGGCAGGGTTCAGGGCTCAATGTGGCGGTAAGCCCGGCATCCGGCCGGAAACTGACGATCGACAGGACCCAGTGTCGCCGACGCCCCACGGGCACCCACCACCGGGGGCGACCCGCAGTTGACGAACCGTACGGAGCGCGCCCCGTCACTTCGCCGCCGGCTTGCCGTACTGCAACGGCCGCGGGGTTGCCAACGCGTCCACCAGCACCTTCTGCTGCTGGACGATGGTCGCCCGAGCCTGCTGCTTCTCCAAGCTGCGCACCACACCACCGGGAATGTTCAGCGCCGGAGTCAGATCCTGCGGATTGCCCACCACGGTGAAACGGAACGGCTGCGACACGCTCTGCCCGTCGATCCGCACACCACCGCCCGAGGCGTTGTCGGTGAAGGACGTCCCGGCCACCACGCGCACGTCGTTGATCTGAATCGCCTCCGCCCCCGCCGCTCGGAGTTCCTGCAGGGTGTCCAGCAGCATATCCGCCTTCACCTGCCCTTGGGGATCATCAATCGTCAGCACGATGCCCGGACCGGCCGCTTTCTCCGTCCCCGCCAGCACCCCGAGTTCGGCCGCCTTCTTCCGGGTCTGCTCCTGCGCCTCCTTGGCCTGGTTGGAGGAGTTCTCCAACTGCGCCAGGTTCTGCTCCAGTTGCGTCTTCTCGAACTGGAGACGCTGCTGCCGGCCGTCCAGTTCGTCCAGGATCCGCACCAGGTCCTCCTGGCGCGCCCCGCGCAGCTGGCTGTGGTCGTTCGTCGACCGCACCTGGATCGCCAGCGCCAGCCCCAGCGCGAACAGCAGCAGCGCCACCACCAGTTGACCGCGCGACACCCGCGGCGGCCACAGCGCCGCCTTCAACCGGGTCCGCCCGTCCGACGGCAACTCCACCGGCTCCGGCGCGGTCTGACGCGCCCCCACCGGCTTCTCCGCCACCGCCTCGACCGCAGGCTCGACCTCCGGCTCGACCGCCGACTCCCGCCCGGCCTCCGGCTCCACCTCCGGCTCGGGCTTGGCCGGCGCCGCCTCGGGCTCCGCCGGCGCCGTCCGGGGCTCCTCGCTCTCCGGCGCCCCGCCCGGCTGCTCCGGGCCGTCCTGCGGCTTCTTCTCCTCGCTCACAGCCGATCCCCTAAGCCCGGAACACGTGCCGGCGAATCGCCGCCGCGTTCGAGAAGATCCGGATGCCCAGCACCACCACCACGCCGGTGGACAGCTGCGAACCCACGCCCAGCTGGTCGCCCAGGAACACGATCAGCGCCGCCACCACCACGTTCGACAGGAACGACACCACGAAGACCTTGTCGTCGAAGATCCCGTCCAGCATCGCCCGCACGCCGCCGAACACCGCGTCCAGCGCCGCCACCACCGCGATCGGCAGATACGGCACCACCGCGTGCGGCACCTCCGGCTGCACGAATATGCCGACGACCACGCCGATCACGAGACCCAGTACGGCAATCACGGTGTAGCTGCTCCTGTTCCGGTGGGAGTGGACTTCACAGTCGAACGCGCGGACGGCTGCTTCGTGCCCGGCGACTTGCCGGCCGGTGACGACGGCGACGCGGACGACGACGACGGCGGCCCGGACGACGGCGACGCGGACGACGACGGCGGCGCGGGCGGCTGGGACGGCGCGGGCGACGGCTCCGGCGACTGTGTCCCGGCCACCCGCAGCGTCACACCCAGCGCGGCCGGCAGCGTCAACGACTTCTGCACCGACACCGTCGAACGGATCCCGTAGCTGTCCTGAATGACCTTCAGGTAGTGGCCGCCCTCGTTGTCCTGGAACGCCTGCGCCAGCCGCGGCCCGTCCCCGATCGCCAGCAGCGTGTACGGCGGCACCAGCGGCCGGTTGTCCACCAGGATGGCGTCACCGGCGGCCCGGATCGCCGACAGCGCGGTCAGCCGCTGCCCGTTCACCGACACCGCCTCCGCGCCCGCCAGCCACAGGCCGTTCACCGCGTACTGCAGGTCGTGGTCCTGCACCCGGCCCTTGTTGCCGAAGCCGTCCGCGTTCCGGGGGTCGCTCACATTGCCGCCGGCGCCGGTGCCGGACGCCTCCTCGATCACCAGCTTGATGCCCGGCCCGGTGATCGCCCCCGTCCCGGCCTGCGCCGCCAGCCGCGCCAACCCGCCGTCGTCACCCGACTGCAGGGCCTGTTCCTGCGCGTCCGCGACCTTCTCGCGGTCCTGCTCGACCTGCCGCTGCAACGCGTCCGCCGCCTTGTTGGCGTCGTTCACCCGGCTCACCAGGGCGTCCCGCTCCTTCGCCAGGACCGGCGCCGCCTGCTGGGCGTTCACCGCCCCGACCGTCACCACCCCCGCCGCCAGCGCCAGCCCCAGGGCCAGCACCAGCCGCCCCTTCGCCGTCACCGGCAGCCGCGACCGCCCCTCCGCCCCGCGCGCCCGGGCCGCCTCCGCGTACCCGTCGTCCAGCGAATGGTCCATCACCGTGGTCAGCAGGGACATCGAGGCGTCCGGACGGCGGAACCGCCCCTCCGGGTCACTCGGCGTCGACGTTGCTGGCATGCGCCACATCGTTTCACGACCGTACGGCGGCCCACGACCAGCCCCCGGGCCCGCAGGACGGATTCGGCACACGATCGTGACAAACGCCCGGAGGGGACGGGCCCGCAGGCCCGCCCCCACCAGAAACTCTCCGCACTACCTCCCGGCGCCGTCCACGACCGCGGCCCACTCGTCCAGCAGCCGCTCCGTGGCCTCGTCGTCCGGGCCCTCCGCCCACAGGTGCGTCACGGCCTCCGCCGGGTCCGGCAGCACCAGCGTCCACCGGCCGTCCGCCTCGACCACCCGCACGCCGTCCGTGGTGTCCAGCGTCCGGTTGCCCGCCGCCTCCACCACCGAGCGCATCACCATGCCCTTCGCGGCCCACGGCGTCGCGATGTCCCGCTTCTGGATGTGCGCCTGCGGGATCCGCGCGTCGATCTGACTCAAGGTCAGCTGCGTCCGCGCCACCAGGCCGACCAGCCGCACGAACGCCGCCGCACCGTCCAGCACCCCGGAGAACTCCGGCACCACGAAACCGCCGCGCCCGTCGCCGCCGAAGATCGTGCCGTCCGCCGCCGCGGTCTTCGCCAGATCGTGCGGCGACGTCGTCGTCCACACCACCTGGGTGCCGTGGTACGCCGCCACCTGCTCGGCGATCCGGGTCGTCGTCACCGGCAGCGCCACCTTCCCGGCCCGGCGCTCCGCCGCCACCAGGTCCAGCAGCACCAGCAGCGCCCGGTCGTCCTCGATCACCCGGCCCTGCTCGTCCACGAAGGACACCCGCTCGCCAACCGGATCGAACCGCACCCCGAACGCGGCCCGCGAGGACGCCACCAGCTCACCCAGCCTGGCCAGCGCCGCCCGCCGCTCGTCCGCGCCCTCCGTCGGCCGCGCCTCGTCCAGGCCGCCGGCCACCGTCAGCGTCTCCACCCCGAGCCGCCCCAGGATGCTCGGCAGCACCAGCCCGGCACTGCCGTGCGCGGCGTCCACCACCACCTTCAGGCCGGCCTCCCGCACCCCGGTGGTGTCCACCTCCCGCAGCAGGTTCGTCGCGTACGAGTCGAACACGCTCGCCGGGTGCAGCAGGTCGCCGATCTCGCCCGGGAACGCCCGCCGGAACTCCTGCCGCGCGTACACCCGGTCCAGCTTCCGCTGCCCGGCCTGCGACAGGTCCGCGCCGCGCTCGTCGAAGAACAGGATGTCCAGCGAGTCCGGCACCCCCGGCGTGGTCCGCAGGAAGATCCCGCCCGCACTCCCCCGCGCCGTCGCCTGCCTAGCCACCGGCATCGGCACGTTCTCCAAGTCCCGGACATCGATCGCGCTGGTCTGCAGCGCCGAGATCATCGCCCGCTTCAACGCCCGCGCACCTCGCGAGTGGTCCCGCGCGATGGTGACGGTGGCACCCTTCTTCAACGTCGTCGCGTAGGCCCCCGCCAGCCGCACCGCCAGCTCCGGCGTGATCTCCACGTTCAGGATGCCCGACACGCCGCGCACCCCGAACAGGTGCTCCTGGCCGCGGGACTCCCAGATCACCGAGGTGTTGACGAACGCGCCGGCCTCGATCGTCTTGAACGGGTAGACCCGGACATTGCCCGCGATGATCGACTCCTCGCCGATCAGGCACTCGTCGCCGATCACCGCCCCCTCGTCGATCCGCGCCGCCTGCATCACGTCGGTGTTCTTCCCGACCACGCACCCGCGCAGATTCGACTGCGGACCCACGTACACGTTGTCGTGCACCACCGCCTTGTGCAGGAACGCGCCGCGCTTCACGACCACGTTCGACCCCAGCACGGTGTGCTCACGCAGCTCCACGCCGGCCTCGACCTTGGCGTAGTCGCCGATGTACAGCGGCCCGCGCAGCACCGCCTCCGGGTCCACCTCGGCGCCCTCGGCCACCCACACGCCCGGCGAGATCTCGAACCCGTCCAGCTCGACCTGGACCTTCCCCTCCAGGACGTCCGCCTGGGCCTTCAGGTAACTCTCGTGGGTGCCCACGTCCTCCCAGTAGCCCTCGGCAACATAGCCGAACACCGGCTTGCCTTCCTTGAGCAACTGCGGGAACACGTCGCTCGACCAGTCGACCGACTCCCCCGCGGCCACATAGTCGAAGACCTCCGGCTCCATCACGTAGATACCGGTGTTCACGGTGTCCGAGAACACCTGGCCCCAGGTCGGCTTCTCCAGGAAGCGCTCGACCTTGCCCTCGTCGTCCGTGATGGTGATACCGAATTCCAACGGGTTCGGCACCCGGGTCAGGCACACCGTCACCAGTGCGCCCTTCTCCCGGTGAAAAGCAATCAGCTCGGAAAGATCGAAGTCCGTCAGCGCATCACCGGAGATCACCAAAAACGAATCGTCCCGCAGCGCATCCTCGGCGTTCTTGACGCTGCCGGCCGTCCCCAGCGGTGTTTCCTCGTTGGCATAGGTGAGGTGCATCCCCAGTTCCTCACCGTCGCCGAAGTAGTTCTTCACCAACGACGCCAGGAACTGCACAGTCACCACGGTGTCAGTGAGGCCGTGCCGCTTCAGCAAGCGCAGCACGTGTTCCATGATCGGCCTATTGGCGACCGGCAACAACGGCTTGGGCATGCTCGAAGTCATCGGGCGGAGTCGAGTGCCCTCCCCGCCCGCCATCACAACGGCTTTCATTACGGGTGCGTCCTCCTTCGCGGTGGTGAACCCCTGCGGGTCCATCAAAGCGGTCCGACGCATGTCTACCCGGAAGAAATGATCCGACTCACCGTGGAGGCCGTGTGAAACGTCTCAGGCTGATCTCAAACGGTAGCCGTACGCTCCGCCTTCAGCATCTGCCGAGCCTGCACGGCATACAGCGCGCCGGCCCACCAGTACAGCGTCGTCCCCCACCAGATGAACGCCCAACTCACGGCCTTCGCAACCTGGTGCACCCACCCTTCGCCGACCCCCAGCAGCAGAAGCGGAAACGCGTACATCAGATTGAACGTGGCGGCCTTCCCCAGAAAGCTCACGTTCAGCGGCCCGTAACCCGCCCGGTTGAGCCGCAGCAGCACCACCCCGACGAACGCCTCCCGGGCCACCAGCAACGCCGTCAGCCACCACGGCAGAATCTCCCGCCACGTCAGCCCCACCAGCGTCGACACGATGTACAGCCGGTCCGCCGCCGGATCCAGCAACTGCCCCAGCCGGCTGATCTGCCCCCAGCGCCGGGCCAGCTTCCCGTCCAGATAGTCGCTGACCCCACTCAGCATCAGAACGACAATCGCCCACCCGTCGTTCTTCGGCCCCCCGAAGACCGGCCACAACACCAACCAGAGAAAGATCGGTACGCCCACCAGCCGAGCCATGCTCAGCAGGTTCGGGATCGTAAGGATCCGGTCGGTCTGGACGCGCGTCTCCTGGACCTCCACTGTGCGGAGCCTCCTGTGGTACCAACGACAAAGTGTGCGGAATTGACCTTACAACAGAAAAGCCCCCTGACATCCCGTCAGGGGGTTTCTCCAGAAGAATTGTTCGGCGGCGTCCTACTCTCCCACAGGGTCCCCCCTGCAGTACCATCGGCGCTGTGAGGCTTAGCTTCCGGGTTCGGAATGT
>NZ_JBIVPU010000014.1:0-78373 GCF_044754805.1 Kitasatospora sp. NPDC092948
CGACAACCTGAAGAAGGTCGCCAGGAACACCCGGGAGATCGAGGCCAAGCACGCCAAGGACCTGGAGAAGATCTTCAAGGGCGACGGCAAGGGCGGTCTCCATCATCCGCGTTCGGGCGGTGGAGGGCGGGGAAAGGGCGGCGGCTCGCATCCGAAGGGCCGGGGCCGCGACCAGGTGAAGAGCCCCCGGACCGAGGGCCGCGACCACGGCTCCCGCACCTGCCCGGGCGAGCCGGTCGACATCGCCACGGGGCGGATGTTCATCGACCAGACCGACGCCTCCCTGCCCGGCTCCCTCCCACTGGACTTCACCCGCAGCTTCGAGTCGGGCCTGCTGACGGGCCGTTGGATGGGCCCGAAGTGGATCTGCACCTTCGACGAACGCCTGGAGATCGACGAACAGGGCGTCGTCCACATTCGCGCCGACCGCATCACCCAGGCCTACCCCCACCCCGAACCCGGCGACCCGGTCCACGCCTCCGCCGGCTCACGCCACGAACTCGACCTGATCGACGGCAAGTTCACCGTCACCGACCCCGCCACCGGCCTGGTGCGCACCTTCACCCCCACCCCCGACGGCGACGAGGCCCTGCTCACCGAGGTCCGCGACCGCCACGGCCGCCACTACACCCTCGCCTACGACGAGGACGGCATCCCCCTCTCGATCACCCACTCCGCCGGCTACCGACTCCTCGTCACCGTCGACAACGACCGCATCACCGCCCTGCGCCTGGCGGGCGCCACCGACACCGGCGGCGACGCCCTCCTGACCCGCTACGGCTACACCGACGGCCACCTCACCGCCGTCTACAACTCCAGCGGCAAGCCGATGCGGTTCACCAACGACGCCGCCGGCCGCCTCACCTCCTGGACCGACCGCAACGACTCCCAGTACCGCTACACCTACGACGCCCACGACCGCGTGGTCGACGAAGGCGGCACCACCGGCGCCCTGCGCTTCACCTTCACCTACGGCGACCCCGACCCGACCACCGGCCTCAAGACCCACACCGAGACCAACGCCCTCGGCCACACCACCAGCTACCTGATCAACGACCACGCCCAGGTCACCGCCGTCACCGACCCCCTCGGCCACACCACCCACTACGAACGCGACGACTACGACCGCCTCCTCGCCGAGACCGACCCCCTCGGCCGCACCACCCGCTACGCGTACGACGGCGCCGGCGACCTGATCGCCCTGGTCCGTCCCGACGGCCGGCAAGGAACCGCCGAGTACCTCGACGGCCTCAGCCTCCCCACCCGCATCACCGAACCCGGCGGCGCCACCTGGCGCTACACCTACGACGAGGTCGGCCTCTGCCGCTCCGTCACAGATCCCCTCGGCGCCGTCACCCGCTACAGCTACGACGAACTCGGCCACTCCACCTCGGCGACGGACGCGCTCGGTAACACCGCGTCGGTGCGCTGCAACCCGGCCGGCCTCCCGACCGAGATCTCCGACGCGACCGGCGTGAGCACGTCCTACCAGCACGACGCCTTCGGCCGCATCGTGGCCGTCACCGACCCTCTCGGCGCGGTGACCAGGCTGACCTGGACGGTCGAGGGCCTCCTCGCCACCCGTACCGCCCCGGGCGCGGGAACCGAGTCGTGGACGTACGACGGTGAGGAGAACCTGCTGACGCACACCGACGCGGTCGGGAACACCAGCACGTGCGAGTACACCCACTTCGAGACCCTTTCCGCCCGCACCGCCCCCGACGGCTCCCGCATCACCTTCACCCACGACGCCAACATGCAGCTGGTGGGCGTCACCAACGAACTCGGCCAGGAGTGGACGTACACCCACGACGCTGCCGGACGCCTCGTCGGGGAGAGCGACTTCCACGGACGCAGGCTCCAGTACGAGCTTGATGCCACCGGGCAGATCACGTCGATGACCAACCCCCTGGGCGAGGTCACCCGCTACGTGCACGATGCTCTCGGCCGGCCGGTGACGAAGGACGCTGCCGGACGAGTGACCACCTACGACTACGACACCGCCGGTCACCTGGTCCGGGCGTCCAACGAGGATGCCGACGTGGTCAGGACCTTCGACGACCGGGGGAACCTGCTGAGCGAGAGCGTCAACGGCCGCACCGTCAGCTGTCGACACGACCTCCTGGGCCGCCGCACCACTCGCACCACGCCGACGGGTCACACCTCCACGTGGAGCTACGACCAAGCCGGACGCCCTGCGGCCCTGACCACCACCGGCGGGAGCCTGCACTTCAGCTACGACCAGGCAGGACGTGAACGTCTGCGGACGTTCGGAGACCAGCTCGCCCTGGCCAACTCGTGGGACGCCTCGCACCGTCTGGTCGAACAGACCCTCCGGACCGCAAGGCCGGGTCGGCAGCAGGTACTTCAGCGCCGCGCGTACTCCTACCGCACGGACGGCAGCCTCGTCGGCGTCGACGACCTGCTGACCGGACACCGCGCCTTCGAGCTCGACGCGGTTGGACGGGTCACCGCTGTCCAGGCCGCCACCTGGTCGGAGAGCTACGCCTACGATCCGGCCGGCAACCTGGCCGCCGCCGACTGGCCGGCCACCGGTGGCGCCAGGGCCGCGGTCGGCACCCGTACCTTCTCCGGCGGCGCGATCACCACCGCCGGGCGCGTCCGCTACGAGTACGACGCCGCCGGCCGGACCACCCTGCGCCAGGTCACCCGGCTCTCCAGGAAACCCGACACCTGGCACTACACCTGGGACGCCGAGGACCGGCTCACCGCCGTCACGACCCCCGACGGCACCCGGTGGCACTACCTCTACGACCCCTTCGGGCGTCGCTTCGCCAAGCACCGTCTCGCGACGGACGGAGTCACCGTCGAGGAGCGCACCGAGTTCACCTGGGACGGCGACACGCTCGCGGAACAGACCACCCACGCCGACTACCTGCCGGGCCCCCACACCCTCAGCTGGGACCATCAGGGCCTCCAGCCGCTCACCCAGAGCGAGACCATCACCGACCGGAACCAGGTCAACCGGCGGTTCTTCGCCATCGTCACCGACCTCGTGGGTGCTCCGACGGAGCTGATCGACACCGCCACCGACGCCATCGCCTGGCACACCGCCCCCAGCCTCTGGGGCAACACCACCTGGCCCAGCGACAGCACCACCTACACCCCGCTGCGCTTCCCCGGCCAGTACTTCGACCCCGAGACCCGCCTCCACTACAACCTCAACCGCTACTACGACCCCGAGACCGCCCGCTACACCAGCCCCGACCCGCTCGGCCTCTCGCCCGCCCCCAATCCCGAGGCCTACGTCCACAACCCGCACACCTGGGCGGACCCGCTCGGCCTGTCCCCGCACCCCAAGAAGAAGCCGAAGCCCACGGGCCCCGGCCGCCTGTCGGACCCGTGGCCCCAGGGACTTCCGAAATCCCACGTCCACGCGTACGAGCAGATCCGGGCCGGCCGGGGTGTACCGCAGAACCACCCGGGGACGAACAACCAGAAGATCTTCGGGGGAAACAAGCCCCACGAGAAGTTCTGGGCCGGGTCCAAGGAGTGGCGAGTGCCCGGCCAGAAGGACGGCGACACCTGGCGGATCCTGGAGAAGACGCTCCCCGACGGCCGAAAGGTCATGGGGTGGACCACGGACCACTACACCACCATCCATCCCTTCTCCGCCCCGCACTTCCCCGACGCCGGGTGGAGCTAGTGTTGCCCGCACCCGCACCCGCACCCGCACCCGCACCCGCACCCGCACCCGCACCCGCACCCGCACCCGCACCCGCACCCGCACCCGCACGGATGCCCGGCTTGGCACAGGAGGAAGGACACCGAGGTGGCTGCCGACTCGCCCGCGTCCCCGCTCTACCGGCTGGTCGAGGACGAGCTGGACCGTGAGGTCCTCTCCTCCCAGGACCTCGACGGCTTCTTCGTCGCCGAGCCGTCGGCGGAACCCGAGTCTGTGACGTTCATCGGGACTGCCGTCCCGTCGGACACCCGGCCGCGACAGATCGAGGACGTGGAACTGCGGGTGGTCGACGCCTCGGGCAAGCCACTGGCGTACTACTACATCGGCAGGGCCGCGCTGGAGCTCGCCCGGCCCAGTGAGACCGTCGCCGGGTCCACGGATGTGCGGGTCTCGTTCTTCGGCCACACCCTTCCGTACCCCGGGGCGCGTCGGATCTGGCCCCGCTGGGCCTCCGGCGAACCCATCGAACGGGGCGAGTGGCGGACCTGTCCGCCCGACGAGTACGACAGCTGGCTGCACGTGGTCCAGCATGCGTGGTTCGCCTCCGGACACCAGGCCATCAGGTACGGCGACGAACCGGAGCCCGTCGTCGACGGCGCCGAGATGGTCAACATCGCCGGTTTCTACTGCGCCCTCGGAGAGGCCGTGAACGGGCCGGGGGGCTACTTCGGATCCAATCCCAGCGCCCTCGAGGACTGCCTCACCAACCGGATGCCGGACCAGCCCCCGCTCAGGCTGATCTGGCGGAACTTCCGCGACTCCGAACAGAGCATCGACCGGGACGAACTCGGATACGTCCTGTCCGTCCTGCGGAGAACCGGCGTCCACGTCACCTTCCGTTGACCGAGAAAGGGATGCGGCCCGCCCCGCGACGTAGGGTCGGCAGTATGCGACTGAGCACGGTGATCCTCCCCATCCACCGGTGGAGCGAGGGACAGAAGGTGTGGCAGCGGGCCGAGGACCTCGGGTTCCACGCGGCCTACACGTACGACCACCTGAGCTGGCGGAGCTTCCGGGAGGAGCCCTGGTTCGGCGCGGTGCCGACGCTGACGGCGGCGGCCTGTGCGACCGAGCGGATCCGGCTCGGGACGCTGGTGACGTCGCCGAACTTCCGGCACCCGGTGACGCTGGCGAAGGAACTGATCACGCTGGACGACGTGTCGGGCGGCCGGGTGACGGTCGGCATCGGGGCCGGCGGGACGGGCTTCGACGCGACGGCGCTCGGGCAGCAGGCCTGGTCGCCGAAGGAGCGGGCCGACCGGTTCGGTGAATTCCTGCCGCTGCTCGACGAGTTGCTGCGGGAGGACACCACCACGCGGGACGGCGCGCACTACTCGGCGGTGGAGGCGCGGAACATCCCCGGCTGCGTGCAGACGCCCCGGGTGCCGTTCTACGTCGCGGCGACCGGGCCGCGCGGACTGCGCCTGGCGGCGGAGTACGGGCAGGGCTGGGTGACGTACGGCGACCCGAAGGGGCCCGCCGAGGTGCCGGTGGCGCAGGCGCCCGCGGTGATTGCCCGGCAGCTCGCGAAGCTGACCGCGGCCTGCGAGCAACAGGGCCGGGACGTCGGGGAGTTGGAGAAGGTGCTGTTGCAGGGCTCGACCGCCGAGCGGCCGTTGCAGTCCGTGGACGCGTTCGTCGACTGGGCGGGAACGTACCGGGAACTGGGTATCACCGAACTGGTGGTGCACTGGCCGGTGCCGGACTCGATCTTCGCGAACGACCTCGACGTCTTCGAACGGATCGCCACCGAGGGCCTGCGACAGCTGAACTGACGACGCGTCGGATTTGGCGGCGAGGCAGGTCAGGGGCCGCCGCAGGCGGGGGCGACCGGGAGTCCTAGGCTCGTCGCAACCCGGCGCGCGCCGGGGCGAGAGCCTCTGGAGGGGGTACGGATGAGCGGGGAGAACGGCGGCCCCGGGCAGCAGCCCGGCGGGCAGTGGGGGTACGGACAGACCCCGGGCCAGGGCTACTGGCCGGGGTACGCGCAGCCCGGGCAGGGCGCTCCCGGCGGCGGGTGGGGGCACAGCCCCTGGGGGGCCGCGCCGGTCGCCCCGAAGCCGGGCGTCGTCCCGCTGCGCCCGCTGGCGTTCGGCGAGATGTTCGGCGCCGTGTTCGACACCATCCGCCGCTACCCCAAGGCGCTCTACCTGCCGCTGCTCGCGGTGGCGGGCATCGGCGCGGTGCCGGTGGTGCTGGTGACGCTGCTCTGCACGGGCAACCTGTATGACGCGATGTCCCGTCTGCCGGACGACGGCGACCCGGCCACCGGTCAGCAGGTGTGGGATCTGCTGAGCCCGATCCTGCTGATGGGCCTGGTGTTCGGACTGGTGGTGCTCGCCGTGTACGTGGTCGCCGGCCCGCTGTCCGCCGTGGTGCTGCGGGCGGCGACCCTCGGGCGCCCGATGACGGTCGGTCAGGCGTGGAAGGAGACCCGGCCCCGGCTGTGGCCGGTCCTGCTGTCCGAGGGCATGGTGACCCTGACGGGGGGCCTGGCGTACGTGCTGGCGCTGGGCGTTCCGATCGTCCTCGCGGTGCAGTCCGACAGCGTGGCGCCGCTGCCGTTCCTGTTCATCCTGCTCCCGACCGTCGGGGTCGCCGTCCTGTTCGTCACCGTCCGGCTGTCGCTCCAGGTGCCGGTGCTGATGCTGGAGGAGACCGCGCCGGTCGCGGCGATCCGTCGGGCCTGGCGGCTCAACGAGGGCAACTGGTGGCGCAGCGCGCTGCTGAGCGTCGTGGTGGCGCTGGTCGGCCGGTTCGCGGCGAACATCCTGATCATTCCGTTCTGGATGATCTGTATGGGCATGATGCCGACCGTGGTGCTCGACGACACCGACACGCAGCTGTCGGCCGGGGTGCCCGGCGCCGGTGCCATCACCACCCTGGTGCTGGCCGGCGCGCTGTTCGGGATGCTGCTCGTCCTGGTGACGGCGCCGCTCTCGCCGCTCGCCAACGGCGTGAACTACATCGACCGCCGGATCCGCAACGAGCGCCTCGACGTCGCCCTGGCCGAGGCCGCCGGCATCCGGCTGAGCGACCCGGCGGCCCCGCCCGCGTACCCCGGGCACCCTGCTCCGCCCGCTCCGGCGGCGCCGCCCGCGTACCCCGGGCACCCCGCCCCGCCCGCTCCGGCGGCCCCGCCCGCTCCGCCCGCCGACGCCCCTTCGGGGCCGCCTGCTCCGCCCACGAAGGATGGCTCGGGCGCGAGCTGATCCGGGCGGGGTTGCGGTTCGATCACGGCACGTCCGATTGGCCAGGAATTGCCGTGAATCGACCTCCCAATCGTGTTGTTGACGACTGCACAGGTCTTTCATAATTCGTGCACCGCACGGAGACACCGGAGTTCGAGCCGACCGGGGGGACGGCTCCAGCCGGGTCGTGCGGTCGTCCATGCGCACTTTGGGGGGAGACCCTTGTCCGTTTCCGAACCGACCCCTGGTCAGGAGCCGGCCGCCGAGCCCGCCGACCAGTCGGCGGTCACCGAACCCGCTCCGTCCGCCCCGGCCCCGGCTCCGGCCGGTGCCGGGCAGGCCGCCGTCGAGCAGCCGGCCCCGGCCGGGTCCGAGCAGGAAGACGCCTCGCAGCCTGCGGTCGAGAAGCCGGCCGCCGGCCGCGGGCTGCCCCGGGCGGCCGGCGTGGCGCTGTCGGTGGCCGCGCTGCTCGCGGTGACCGCGACCAGCGCGGCCGTCACCGTCGCGGTCGGCAAGCCCGACCAGTCCAAGCGGGTGGCCGCCGCCCCGGCGCCCACTGCCGGCGCTTCGGCCAGTACGAGCGCCTCGCCCAGCCCGTCGGCCACGCCCACCCCGACCTCGACCCCGTCGCCGATCGCGGCGCCGCGCCCGGTCAGCACGCTGCAGGGCAGCGTCTCCGGCGGCAAGCACAGCGGCGACCTGCGCTACTTCCTGCTGCCGGTGCCGGACGACGCCGACCCGTACGGCTCGCCGGACGGCGCGATGATGAGCACGGACGACCTCCAGGCGCAGTACAGCGACAGCGTCGACATCAAGGAGGTGCTGGACTCCTGGGGCTTCAAGGACGCCGCCGGCCGCACCTACCGACTCCGGGACGGCAAGACCGAGGTGCGCTCGGAACTCAAGCGCTTCGGCCGCACCGACCGCGCACAGGGCTTCGCCGACCACTCGGGCTACGGCGACAACTCCTTCGACATCGACGGGGTGGCCAACGCCAAGGGCTACATCTTCAAGCCCAAGCAGCAGGCGTACACCGGTGCGCTGATCGGTATCGGCGTGGTCGGCGACGTGGTCTACGAGATCACCGTCGAGGTCCAGGGCGACCCCGACAAGGCGCTGCTTTTCGACGCCATGAAGCGCGAGCGCGACCGCCTCACCAACGGCTGACGTCCGTCCCGAACTCTTCTCCCAGGAGCACCAGTTGAGCACCGAGTCCACGGGCGCCGCGGAGCCCGGGGCGGCCCCCGCCGTGCCGTCCGAACCCCCGGCGGCCGTCCCGCCCGCACCGGCCGGGCCCCCCGCAGTCACCGAGGCCCCCTCGACGGGCGGGGCGGCCGATGTCGCTGACGCCCCGTCAGACATCCCGGCTACCGAGCCGACCGAGCCGACCGAGCCGGACGGGCCGGCCGGGCTGGTCGCCGAGGCGTCGGACGTCGAGGGCTTCATTCGGATCGAGACGCTCGCGGCCGGCGAGGAACCCGCGCGCCCGAAGCGGAAGCTGGGGGTGGGCGCGATGTTCCTGATCGCCGTGCTGGCCGGCCCGGTGATCGGTGCGGTCGTCGGCTACGGCATCCAGGCCGCCCGTCCGGCGACGCCGCTGCCCGAGCTCGTCGCGCCGAAGCTCAGCTACTCGGCCGAGCGGATCGACGCCAAGGCGCTGGCCGCGGCCGGTCCGCAGCCGCTGAACATCGACGGCGACCTGCGCGATCTGCTGATCAAGCGTCCGGACGGCGCCAAGGAAATGCTCGAAGGGGAGGGCGACGGCTGGATGTCGGTCGCGGACCAGGCGGAGACCTACGGCGACAGCGCCCAGGCGTTCGGCGACCTGCTGCGTTCGGGCTTCCGTCGGCAGGCGGTGGTCGCCTGGTACGCCGACGACAACACCCAGTACTGGGTGAACCTGCACCAGTTCACGTCGGAGTCCGCGGACCAGACCATCCTCGCCATGAGCCCGTACTCGTCCGGGAAGGAGACGTCGAAGATCCCGGGCAACGACGACAGCCTGGTTCTGATCTCCAAGGAGCCCACGACGTACGCCCGCTCGACCGAGCAGTACTACTGGGGCGAGGCCCTGGCCCGCAAGGGCACCGTGCTGATGTCCGTCTCCGTCCAGTCCAAGAACCCGGTGGACCGGGCCCAGTTGGAGGACATCGCCAAGCGACAGTGGGAGCGTCTCGCGTGACCGACATCGAATCCCCCGAGCCGGCCGCCCCCGCGCAGCCGCCCGCCGACGCCCGGGCCGCCGACGCCACGACCGTCGAACCGGCCGCAGCCGCACCGGAGTTCGCCGCACCGGCCGCCGTCCACGATGCCGCGCCGGTCTTCGCCGCGCCGTTTGCCGACGCGCCGTCCGCCCCGGCCGCGAAGCCGCGCCGCACCGTGCAGAAGGCCGTCGCCGCGGTCGTCGCGGCGGCGCTGGTCGGTGTCGGCATCGGCGAGGTGATCATCAAGGTCCACTACAAGGACTCCCCGGCGCCCGTGGCCGCGGTGCCCGCCCCCTCGGCGAGCGCGAGCGAGCCGTGGGGCGCGAAGTCCAACGGCAACCACTTCGGCAGCATGCGCGACCTGCTGCTGCCGGTGCCGTCCGGGTGGCGGCTGGGCCCGGACTACAAGTCGATCGGCAACGACAACGAGATCCGCGACGAGGACCTGGCCACGGCGCTCCAGGAGATCGTCGCCGACATCCCGGAGAAGTACCGCAAGGACGCCGAGGGCGTGCTGTCCTCGCTGCACCTCCAGGCGATCGGCGCGCGCAGCCTGGTCGCCTCGGACAACCGCAGCATGGTGACGCTGGTGCTGAGCCAGTTCAACCAGCAGGCCGTGGCCGCGGAGAACAACTCGTACGGCAAGTGGTACACCGACAACGAGCTGTACCGGCTGGGTCCGGGTGTCCCCGGGCATCCGGAGGCGCACTGCGCGCTGCCGACGCTGAAGGCCGGCGACCAGCTCGACTACTTCCAGTGCTACGCCGGCGTGGGCGACCTGCTGGTGCAGATGGAGGTCGCCGAGGTCGCGCCGCTAGACCAGGGCACGGTCGTCGACCTGTTCCGTCAGCAACTCGAACGACTGGCCACCCCGGGAGCCACCGCATGAGCACCGACATCACCCCGAACGGGCCGGACGAGCCCACCGGATCCGCCGCGCCCGCCGGGTCGGCCGACCCTTGGGCCGCCCCCGGCGCATCGGCGGGCGACGCCGCGCCGGGCGACCCGTCGGCCGACCCGTGGTCCGTCCCCGGCGAGGCCGACGACGCCGCGTCGGTCGAGGAGCGCAAGCGCGACCACAAGCGGTTCTGGCAGATCGGCACGGCCGTCATGGTGACGCTGCTGCTCGGCTCGGCCACCGCTGTCGCGGTGACCCTGCCGGACCGCACCGACGTGCCCGGCCTGGCCACGCCGAACGACGGCCGGTACGCATTCCCCGAGTTGACGCTTCCGCCGCTGCCGGCGGGTGCCTCGGCCCCGTCGGACTACAAGATCAAGACGCACGCCGCGGACCTGCGGGGGCTGCTGCTGCCGATGCCCAAGGGCGCCGTCGGCACCGGTCCGTCCGCCGCCCCGAGCGCGAGCCCGAGTGCGTCCGCGAGCGCGAGCGCGTCCCCGGACGCGTCCGGGGCGGCGTCCCCGAGCGCGACGGCGAGCCTGCCGCCGGTGGTGGGCCGCTGGGTCCCGTGCGACCAGGACATGATGCTGGCCAAGGACGACAAGTACGCGCGCTACCTGGTCATCGACGCCTGCCGGGGAGCGGCCGCCGAGAGCTGGACCGCCAAGGACGGGACCCACGCCGAACTGCGGCTGATCCGGTTCGGCTCGCAGGACGAGGCGAGCCACTTCTGCTCGAACGTCAACCTGATGCCCGCGACCAAGGACATCGAGGCCACCCGCGTGGACATCTCGGCCAAGGCGTACACCGTGCGCAGCGGCCAGGTGAACGCCCGGATCTCGGACGCGAAGGCCGGCGACGTGCCCACCGGCCGGGTCGGCTGGATCCAGTACGGCGACGTGGTCGGGCTGATCCAGCTGACCAACCCGAACGGCGTCCCGGACCAGGCGTTCCGCCAGATGCTGATGCTGCAGAGCGCGATGCTGGACTGAACCGGGCCGCCGGACGGCCGGGATGACAGGCCGTCAACGCCGCAGCGAGGCCGGGCCCGCCCCCGGAACCCTTAGGGGGCGGGCCCGGTGCGTCATCCCATGGGCGGACGGAAGGTCAGCTTCTCAGCGCATTCCGCACCGACGTGACCGACGTTACGTTGATGACCGTGTCCACAGTCATCAAGACGGACGGCCTCACCAAGAGGTTCCCCCGGGTCACCGCCCTCGACCGGCTCACCGTGGAGGTGCAGCCCGGCGTGGTCGGACTGGTCGGAGCGAACGGCGCGGGCAAGTCCACCCTCATCAAGATCCTCCTCGGGCTGTCCCCCGCCACCGAAGGCACCGGCCAGGTGCTCGGCATGGACATCGCCACCCAGGGCGCGGAGATCCGCGAGCGGGTCGGCTACATGCCCGAACACGACTGCCTGCCGCCGGACGTGTCCGCCACCGAGTTCGTGGTGCACATGGCCCGGATGTCCGGCCTGCCCGCCGCCGCGGCCCGCGAGCGCACCGCCGACACGCTGCGCCACGTCGGCCTGTACGAGGAGCGCTACCGCCCGATGGGCGGCTACTCGACCGGCATGAAGCAACGCGTGAAGCTCGCTCAGGCCCTGGTCCACGACCCGCAGTTGGTGCTGCTGGACGAGCCGACCAACGGCCTCGACCCGGTCGGCCGGGACGAGATGCTCGGGCTGATCCGCCGCGTCCACACCGACTTCGGCATCTCGGTGCTGGTCACCACCCACCTGCTGGGCGAGCTGGAACGCACCTGCGACCACCTGGTGGTGATCGACGGCGGCAAGCTGCTGCGGTCCTCCTCCACCGCCTCGTTCACCGAGGCCACCCAGCTGCTCGCGGTCGAGGTCACCGACCACCCCACCGACCGCGCCTTCGACTCCGAGACGGTGCTGCGCGAGCGGCTGACCGCCGCCGGGCTGGCGGTGCGCCCCGACGGCGGCCGCATCCTGCTGGTGGAACTCGCCGGCGACGCGACCTACGACACCGTCCGCGACACCGTCGACGACCTCGGCCTCGGCCTGATCCGGCTGGAACAGCGCCGCCACCGGGTCGCCGAGATCTTCAGCACCGGCTCCGCGACAGCCGAACCGCACGACGCACACCACGAGCAGGCCGAGGCCGTGCCGGCAGGAGGCGAGCAGGCATGACCACCCCCGCCCAGACCCAGAGCGGCGTCATCCACGACATCGGCTACCGCCCGTACACCGGGCCCCGGTTGGGCCGCCGCTACGCCACCCGCTCGCTGTACGTGCAGAGCCTGCGCGGAGCCTTCGGCCTCGGCCGCTCCGGCAAGTCCAAGGTGCTGCCGTTCCTGCTGCTCGGCAGCCTGCTCGCGCCGACGCTGGCGATGATCGCCATCGTGGCCTTCGCCGGCCTGAAGCAGATGCCGATGGACTACACCGCGTACGTGTCGAAGTTCGGGGTGCTGGCGGAGATCTTCCTGGCCGCGCAGGCTCCCGTGCTGATGTCCCGCGACCTGCGCCACCACGTCGTCCCGCTGTACTTCTCC
Source organism: Kitasatospora sp. NPDC092948 (assembly GCF_044754805.1). Classification (NCBI taxonomy): domain Bacteria; kingdom Bacillati; phylum Actinomycetota; class Actinomycetes; order Kitasatosporales; family Streptomycetaceae; genus Kitasatospora; species Kitasatospora sp. NPDC092948. The sequence continues at coordinate 12,520 of NZ_JBIVPU010000014.1, forward strand.
CGGCCGGCCAGCCGGACCGACTACGTGGTCGCCAAGTTCGGCGCCATGTTCAGTGCGCTGCTGATCCTCCTGACGCTGCCGCTGCTGGTGCTGTTCGTCGGCGCGCTGCTCAACAGCTTCCCGTTCGGCGACAACCTGGTCCACCTGCTGTACGGCCTGGTCACCGTCGTCCTGTTCGCGCTGGTGATCTCCGCGCTCGGCCTGCTGATCGCCGCCGCCACCCCGCGCCGCGGCTTCGGCGTGGCCGCCATCATGGGCACCCTGATGATCACCAGCGTGCTCTCGCAGATCGTCCGCGGCCTGACCGGCGGCTTCCAGCCCGTCCCCACGGAGTCCTCGCAGTGGGCCGACCTGCTCTCGCCCGGCCAGACCGTCGAGGCACTGGTCAACAAGCTCTTCGGCCTCGGCGGCGACGACTTCGGGAAGCTGCTCGCCCCCGGCACCGCCGGCGTGCTGGTGTTCGCCGCGGCGATCGTCCTCCTCACGGCCGGCAGCTACGCGCTGACGCTGCGCCGCTACCGGAACATCTGAGAGGCAGCCATGGCCGTCATCACCATCGACAAGGTCTCCCGCTGGTTCGGCAACGTGGTCGCCGTCAACGACGTCACCATGACCATCGGACCGGGCATCACCGGCCTCCTGGGCCCCAACGGCGCCGGAAAGTCCACCCTCATCCACATGATGAGCGGCTTCCTCGCCCCCTCCTCCGGCGCGGTCACCCTGGACGGCGCCCCGATCTGGCGCAACCAGCAGGTCTACCGGCAGATCGGCCTGGTCCCCGAGAAGGAGTCGATGTACGACTACCTGACGGGTTGGGAGTTCGTCCTCGCCAACGCCGAACTGCACGGCCTCGCCGACCCCGGTGCGGCCGCCGAGCGGGCGCTCGCGCTGGTCGAGATGGAGTACGCCCAGGAACGGCAGACCGGCACCTACTCCAAGGGCATGAAGCAGCGCGTCAAGATGGCCTCCGCCCTGGTCCACGACCCGGCGGTGCTGCTGCTGGACGAGCCGTTCAACGGCATGGACCCCCGCCAGCGCCTCCAACTCATGGAGCTGCTGCGCCGGTTCGGCGCCGACGGGCGCACCGTGCTGTTCTCCTCGCACATCCTCGAAGAGGTCGAGCAACTCGCCCGCCACATCGAGGTGGTGGTGGCCGGACGGCACGCGGCCTCCGGCGACTTCCGCGAGATCCGCCGCCTGATGACCGACCGCCCGCACCGCTACCTGGTGCGGTCCAGCGACGACCGGCGGCTCGCCTCCGCGCTGATCGCGGACGGCTCCACGGCGGGCATCGAACTCGACGCGAAGGAACAGGCGCTGCGCATCGAGGCGATCAACTTCCAGGGCTTCACCACCCTGCTGCCCAAGGTCGCCCGCGAGGCCGGCATCCGGCTGTACACCGTCTCCCCGGCCGACGAGTCGCTGGAAAGCGTCTTCTCGTACCTGGTCTCGTCCTGAAGGGCCCCCGATGAACACCACCGTCGCCAGGCTCACCGCGCGAGGCCTGTTCGGCCGCCGGCGCATCCTGATCCTGCTGGCCGTCCCGGTCCTGCTGCTGGTCATCTCGGTGATCGCCCGCAACAGCACCCTCGACAAGCTGGAACTCGCGCACAGCATCCTCGGCAACCTCGCCCTGGGCACCCTGGTCCCGATCACCGGCCTGATCGCCGGCACCGGCGTGATCGCCACCGAGATCGAGGACGGCTCGATCGTCTACCTGCTGGCCAAACCGCTGCCGCGCTGGAAGATCGTCACCACCAAACTGGCCGTCGCCATCGGCGCCACCTGGCTGCTGGCCGCCCTGCCGACCTACGTGGCCGGCCTGATCCTCTACGGCACCGCGGACAACCTGGCGCTCGGCTACGCGCTCGGCACCGTGGTCGCCGGCACCGCCTACAGCGCGCTGTTCCTGCTGCTCGGCGTGGTCACCCGGCACGCGGTGATCGCCGGTCTCGCCTACGCGCTGATCTGGGAGAGCCTGATCGGCAACTACGTCGAGGGCGCCCGCACCCTGTCCGTGCAGCAGTGGGGCCTGTCGCTGACCCGGGCGGTCGCCGCCGACGGCACCGTCACCGCCCCGGTCGGACTGGGCACCGCGGTCTGGCTGCTGATCGTCGTCGCCATCGGCGCCACCGCACTGGCCTCGGTCAAGCTGGCCGGCCTCACCCTCAACGGCGAGGAGTAGGCCCGGGGGCGGAGAGCGAAACGGCGGGGACGGCTGCGTGCCGTCCCCGCCGTTCGTCGTTCCCGGACGACGCGCCCGTCAGACCGTCCGGTCGCGGCCCGCGCCCCAGCCGGCCACCGCCGCCACCGCGGCCAGCACCAGCATCACGATCAGCGTCGCGTCCCAGCTGCCGGTCAGCTGCTTCAGCGTGCCGCCGCCGACCGGGCCGGCCGCCGCCACCAGGTAGCCCACCGCCTGGCTCATCCCGCCGAGCCGCGCCGCACCCAGCACACTGTCGGTGCGCAGCACGATGAACGCCAGGCCCAGACCCAGCGAGCCGCCCTGCGCCAGGCCCAGCACCGTCGCCGAGAACCAGGCGCCCGACACCGGGGCCAGCAGCAGCCAGGCGATGCCGGCCGCGTTCAGCCCGGCCATCGCCAGCGCCAGCCCGCGCTGCCGGGTCATCCGGCCCGCCGCCAGCGGCACCAGGAACGCGCCGACCACCTGCACCAGGTTGCTGAACGCGAACACCAGGCTGGCCTCGCCCTGCGGCATCCCGTGCGAGCGCAGGATGGTCGGCATCCACGCGACGAGGGTGTACACGAGCAGCGAGGAGATGCCCATGAACGCGCTGATCTGCCACGCCAGCGGGGACTTCCACGGGCTGACGGCGGGCCGCTGCGGCGCCGCCGCCGGGGCCACCCGGAGCGGAACGGTCGGCTCCTGCCGGGCCTTCAGCACCTGCGGCAGCCAGACCACCCCCGCCACCAGCGCCAGCACCGACCAGGCGCCCAGCGAGGCCTGCCAGCCGCCGCCGAGGGCCTGCTCCAGCGGCACCGACAGCGCCGCGGCGAGGGTCGCGCCGACCAGCATGGTGGTCGAGTAGACGCCGGTCATCATGGCCGCCCGGTGCGGGAACTCCCGCTTCACCAGACCCGGCATCGACACGTTCAGCACCGCGATCGCCACGCCGATCACCACGCAGCCCGCGTACAGCGTCCACACCGAGGGCAGCACCCGCAGCAGCACGCCCGCGCCCAGCGCCAGCACCGCGCCCAGCACCACCCGCTCGGTGCCGAACCGGCGGGTCAGCCGCGGCGTCAGCGGCGCGCCCACGCCCTGGAACAGCACCGGCACCGTGGTGATCAGACCGCTCGCCGCCGCGGACAGGCCGAAGGTGTGCTGGATCTCCTCCACCATCGGCGAGACCGCCGCCAGGCAGGCCCGCATGTTCAGCGCCACCAGCACGATTCCCGCCAACAGCAGGGCGGGGTGCGCGAACTTGGCGGTTCGAGTACCGACCTTCGGATCGAGGACGGGCTGCGCGGTACGGGTGGCCGACATGGCGGGGCTGACTCTCTGTGCGGGTGAACGAAGAAGGAGGACCGGGCAGACGACGGGGCGTTACTTGCGCGCGGCGATCTCGGCGAGCAGCTGCTCCACCGCCGCCGTCGGCTCCGCCAGCAGGGCCCGACAGGCCGCCTCGGCCCGCTCCGGGTCACCGCTCTCGATCGCGTCCACCAGCGCCGCGTGGGTGCCGATCGCCACCTCGGGCATCTCGTGGTCGCCGAACGCCGCGCGCATCGCCTCCCGCACCGAGGCCCCGAAGTACCGGTACACCTCGGCCAGCGCCGGATTGTGCGCCGCCTCCACCACTGCCGTGTGGAACTCCAGGTCGTGCTCGACGGTGGCCTCCCGGCCGGCCCGCTCCGGGTGCGCGGCCATCACTTCGGCCTCCCGGGCCAGCGCCGCCCGCATCCGGGCCAGGTCGTCCGGGGTGTGCCGCTCGGCGGCCAGCCGGGCCGCCTCGGTCTCCAGCGCGGCACGCACCTCCAGCACGTCCCGCACCCCCGACCGCTGCACCCCGCGCAGCACCGACGCCGGGTCGCTGGTCGAGCGGACGAACGTCCCCTCGCCCTGCCGGGAGACCAGCATCCCCGCGTGCACCAGCACCCGGATCGCCTCCCGCACGGTGTTGCGCCCCACCCGCAGCCGCTCGGCGAGCTCGTGCTCGGTCGGGATCCGCGACCCCACCGGCCACGCCCCGCCGGCCAGCTGCTCCCGCAGCTGTTCGATCGCCTCGTCCACCAGCGAACGCCGCCCGGCGGCCTGCAGTGCCTCCACGCCGGGCTCCCTTCACGTCCACGGTTCGATGTCGGTCATCCTACAACCTCTTGTCCGGTCATCCTACAACTGCCCTGGCGTGCGGAAACGTAAGGAAGATCCGGGGTTCGTCACTGTGCGGAAGGGGCCGTGCGGAACCGGCGAGCACGCCGAAGTCGCCTGTCTCACACGGGAGAACGGGAACCGTCGGTCCGCACACGTCGTTCGAGAGCTCGGAGCGGTGCCCCGGGCCGTGACTCGGCAATGATCCCTTTATATGCTCCGCTCTCATGGCTTCATCCGTCCGCCCAGCAGACGGAGTGTGCTGAGGCGCCCCGGCGGCCGCCTCCGGTGAAGGGTGTTTGTATGGCAGGCCAGAGGGCGGGGGCGTCCGACGCGGGCGCCGGCTGGTGGGAGAACGAGCCGCCGCAGGGTGACGCCTACCAGCAGGACGCGCCCCACCGCGACGACACGCCGCCCCGCGGCGTCCCGCACCGGCGGGCCGGCAGCCACGACGACGCACCGGCGGCCGGCGGCCGGGCCGAGGCCCGCCGCGCACAGGGGCGGGGCGGGCGCCGAGGCGCTCCCGCCGCCGAGCCCGAGACCGAGTCGACGGGCGGTGGCGGTGGCCGGGCCGGGGCCCGCCGGGCGGCCGCGCAGGGACGCCGCAAGCCCCGCCGCACCAAGAAGATCATCATCTGGTCGCTGGTCGGCGCCAGCGTCGCCGTGGTCGGCACCGGCGGCTACTTCTACTGGCGACTGAACGCCAACATCTCCGCCTTCGACGGCGAGGGCATCAGCAAGGACCGCCCGGAGGCAGCGGCGGCCGACTCCCAGGGCCGCCGCCCGATGAACATCCTGCTGATCGGCTCCGACTCGCGGTCCGGCAGCAACAAGGACCTCGGCGGCGGCGACGAGGGCGGCGCCCGCTCCGACACCACGATCCTGCTGCACGTCTACGCCGACCACAAGCACGCCGTCGGCGTCTCGTTCCCCCGCGACGCACTGGTCAACATCCCCAAGTGCATGCTGCCGAACAAGAACTGGACCAAGCCGCAGAACAACGTCATGTTCAACAGCGCCTTCTCGGTCGGCGGCAGCGAGCAGGGCAACCCGGCCTGCACCCAGAACACCGTCGAAGCGCTGACCGGCCTGCGCGTCGACCACACCATGGTGGTCAACTTCGAGGGCTTCGCCGCGATGACCAAGGCGGTCGGCGGCGTCGAGGTCTGCCTGCCCAACGCGATCTACGAGAAGGACCTCAACCCCAACCTGCCCAAGAAGGGCAAGGAGATATATCCGAAGGGCGTGCAGACCGTCCAGGGCCAGGCCGCCCTCGACTACGTCCGACTGCGGCACGGCATCGGCGACAACTCCGACGTCGGCCGGATGCAGCGCCAGCAGGCGTTCCTCGCCTCGCTGATCAAGACGGTCAAGAGCAAGGGCATGAGCCCCACCAACCTGCTCCCGCTGGCCGACGCCGCCACCAAGTCGCTCACCGTCGACCCCGAGCTGGCCGGCGTCGACAAGCTGCTCGACCTCGGGATGTCGCTCAAGGACATCGACCTGCACGACATCAAGTTCCTCACCACTCCCTGGCACTACGAGAAGGAACGGATCGGCCTCAACCACCCCCAGGTCGACCAGCTGTGGGCCGCCCTCAAGGCCGACCGCACCCTCGACGGCGAGGACGCCAGCGGCGGCGGCGAGCAGAGCCCCGCGCCGAGCGAGCCGGCCCCGTCCGCCAGCGCCCCGGCGGCCCCGGCGGCCAACGGCGCCGGCATCAAGGTCGGCGTCTACAACGGCACCATGACGGCCGGCCTCGGCACCAAGGCCGCGGCGACGCTGAAGGGCGCCAGCTTCACCGTCACCAGCACCAGCAACGCCACCAATCAGAACCACGCCACCACCGTGGTCCAGTACGGTGCCGGCCAGAAGGCCAACGCCGAGAAGGTCGCCGCGCTGTTCCCCGGTGCCACCGTCGAGGCCGGCTCCGCCGCGGGCATCGCGCTGGTGCTCGGCAAGGACTACGCCGCGGGCGCCGGCGCGGGCACCACGACCAGCGGCGGCGCCGCCGACCCGGGCCCGGTGTCGTCCAGCGTCGCCAACACCGCCCGCTCGGCGGACGACGACGTCTGCTCCAACGTCAGCTACGGCAGCTGACCGACCCGCAGCGCGCACACGAAAGCGCCACCGGCCCCGGGCCGGTGGCGCTTTCGCCGTCCTTCGCCTTCTGCTGCGCGGATCAGCCGCCGAGGCCGAACACCCGGTCCAGCACCACGGCGACACCGTCCTCGTCGTTGGAGACCGTCACCTCGTCGGCCACCGCCCGCAGCTGCTCGTGCGCGTTGCCCATCGCCACCCCGTGGGCGGCCCACCGGAACATCGGTATGTCGTTGGGCATGTCGCCGAACGCGATGGTTCCGGCCGCGGTGACGCCCAGCCGCCGCGCGGCCAGCGACAGGCCGGTGGCCTTGGTCAGGCCCAGCGGCAGCAGCTCCACGATGCCGTCGCCGGCCATCACCACGCCGACCAGCTGACCGGCCACCGTGCGGGCGGTGTCCGCGAGTTGATCGTCCGTCAGCTCGGGGTGCTGGATGTACAGCTTGCTGACCGGCGCGGCCAGCAACTGCTCCGCGGCGACCTCGCGGACCGGCAGCCCGGTGGCGATCCGCAGCCGGTAGCCCGGCCCGGCGACCACTTCGCCGTCCAGCCCGTCCTGGCTGGCGGCGACCGCCAGCGGCCCCACCTCGGCCTCGATCTTGGCCAGCGCCAGCGCGGCCAGCTGCCGGTCCAGGGTGACCGAGGTGAGCAGCTTGTGCGCGCCAGCGTCGTAGACCTGGGCGCCCTGCCCGCACACCGCTATGCCGGTGTAGCCGATCTCGTCCAGCACCGGCCTGGTCCAGCCCGCCGAGCGGCCGGTGACGATGAGATGCTGCGCCCCGAGCGCCGTGACGGCGGCCAACGCCTCCCGGGTGCGGGCGGAGACGTCCTCGGCGCTGGTGAGCAGCGTCCCGTCGAGATCGGTGGCGACCAGCCGGTAGGGCAGGGCGTCGGTGCTCATGCGCGAAGTGCTCCAGATGCTCCGGGAACGGCGGAAACGGTGGTGACGGGCGGAAACGGCGGTGCCCGGCGGACGGCTACTTGGCCGCGGGCTCCAGGACGGCCTTCCCGCCGAGGAACGGCCGCAGCGCCTCCGGCAGGACCACCGAGCCGTCGGCCTGCTGGTGGTTCTCCAGCAGCGCGACGATGACCCGGGGGACGGCCACCAGGGTGCCGTTGAGGGTGGCGAGCGGACGGACGCCGTCCCGGTCGCGCATCCGGATGGAGAGCCGGCGGGCCTGGTACTCGGTGGTGTTGGAGGTCGAGGTGACCTCGCGGTACTTGCCCTGGGTGGGGATCCACGCCTCGATGTCGAACTTGCGGGCGGCGGACGCGCCGAGGTCGCCGGAGGCGACGTCGATCACCCGGTAGGGCAGCTCCAGCGCGTTCAGGAAGTCCTTCTCCCACTGGAGCAGGCGGCGGTGCTCGGCCTCGGCGTCCTCGGGCGTGGTGAAGACGAACATCTCCACCTTCTCGAACTGGTGGACCCGGATGATGCCGCGGGTGTCCTTGCCGTAGGTGCCGGCCTCGCGGCGGAAGCAGGACGAGAAGCCGGCGTACCGCAGCGGCAGCTTGTCGGCGTCCAGGATCTCGTCCATGTGGTAGGCGGCCAGCGGTACTTCACTGGTGCCGACCAGGTACCGGTCGTCGTCCTCGAGGTAGTACACGTTCTCGGCGGCCTGGCCGAGGAAGCCGGTGCCGTCCATCGCGGCGGGGCGGACCAGCGCCGGGGTGATCATCGGGGTGAAGCCGGCCGCGGAGGCCTGCGCCATCGCCATGTTGACCAGGGCCAGTTCGAGCAGCGCGCCCGGGCCGGTCAGGTAGTAGGAGCGGGCGCCGGCCACCTTCGCGCCGCGCTCGGTGTCGATCGCGCCGAGCAGCTGGCCGAGTTCGACGTGGTCGCGGGGCTCGAAGCCCTCGGCGGCGAAGTCGCGGGGGGTGCCGATCTCCTCGAGGGTGACGAAGTCCTCCTCGCCGCCGACCGGGGCGGCCGGGTCGATCAGGTTCGCCAGCGAGCGCTGCAGCCGCTCGGCCTCCTCCTTCGCCTCGCTCTGCGCGGCGTCGGCGGCCTTCACCTCGGCGGCCAGCTCCTTGGTGCGGGCCAGCAGGGCGGCCTTCTCCTCGCCCTTGGCGGCGGCGACCTGCTTGCCGAGCTGCTTCTGCTCGCTGCGGAGCTCGTCGAAGCGGGTGCCGGCCGCACGGCGGCGTTCGTCGGCGGAGAGCAGGGCGTCGACCAGGTCGACGTCCTCACCACGGGAGCGCTGCGAGGTACGTACGCGGTCCGGGTCGTCACGGAGCAGGCGAAGGTCGATCACGGATCCAGCCTACCGGTGGCAGGGTGGTCCGGTTCCGGCCACCGCGAGGCTTGGGCCGGTATGTCGCGCTCTGTCCCTGAATCTGGCATCCTGCGCCCGGTCGTCGGTGCGAGGGGTGTGGGAAAGCGGTCCGGGCCTGGGGATAACTCCCGCCAGCCTGTGGATAACCCCGGTGGACAACCCTTCCGGGGGCCGGTTATCCACAGGTTTGCCGGTGGGCCTGTGGACAGGGGAGAACCGATGGTCCGTGAACCCTCGAACCAGCAATTCCAGGTTTCAAACCTCGATTCGGCTTCCCGAGTGAGGGAATTCGCTCGCTCGCACAGGTGATTTGTTAGCGCAAGGGTGACTCTGGTCCGATTAGTCCTCCCTATGCCCCTAGCTGATGATCTGACCAGGCCTGTGGATGTCTTTACCGGTTTGTCGACTCCGACCCTCCCTGTGGATAACTTCACGGAAGCTGGGGACAACCGCCCCTGTGGATGCCGGGCGCCGTCCTGTGGATGAACTGCCCCGCCCCGCGCCGCTCCTCGGCGTCCCCGGAGCGCCGCCGATGAACGCAGGTCGGCCGGGCAGGTGACGTTCGGGCGTGTCGAAAATGAACGGACCGCGGCCGGGTGCGGCCCCGTTCCGGCCGGAATCGCGTTCTTGCGCGTCGCGGCGGTGGGGACGGCGGTCGAGCCGGTGGTCGAGTCGGCGGTGGAGGCGGGTCCCGTCGGGCGGCGTCAGAGTTCGCCGCGGCCGTCCAGGCAGCGCGACAGCCAGTCCGCGGCGTCCGTGAAATCCAGGTCGGAGGTGCCCGGCCGGAGCGGGAAAGCGGTGCCCCGGTCGGCCCGCGGGTACGAGCCGAGGAAACGCACCTGCGGGCACATCCGCTTCAGGCCCATCAGCGCCTCGCTGACCCGGCGCTCGCTCAGGTGCCCCTCGCAGTCGATCAGGAAGCAGTAGCTGCCCATGCCCTCGCCGGTCGGCCGGGACTCGATCCGCATCAGGTTGATCCCGCGCACCGCGAACTCCTGGAGCAGCTCCAGCAGCGCGCCCGGGTGGTCGTCCGGCAGCCACACCACCATCGAGGTCTTGTCCCAGCCGGTCGCCGAGGACACCCGGCCCGGCCGGCCGACCAGCACGAACCGGGTGGTCGGCGCCGCCGCGTCCTGGATCTCGTCCGACAGCGCCTGTAGCCCGTACAGCTCGGCGGCGAACGCGCCCGCCACCGCCGCGTCGTAGCGGCCGTCCTGGACCAGCCGGGCGCCCTCGGCGTTGGACGCCGCCGACTCCCACTGCGCGTCCGGCAGGTTCGCCGCCAGCCAGTGCCGGACCTGCGGCTGCGCGACCGGGTGGCCGGTGACGGTCTTCACGTCGCCCAGCGCGGTGCCCGGGCGGACCAGCAGCGCGAACGAGATCGGCAGCAGCACCTCGCGGTAGATCATCAGCGCGCTGCCGTTGATCAGCTCGTCGCTGGTGGTGGTGACCGCGCCGTCCACCGAGTTCTCGATCGCCACCATCGCGCCCGCGGCCTCGCCCGCCCGCACCGCGTCCAGCGCCGCCGACACCGACGCCACCGGCGTCAGCTCCCGCGTCCCCGCCTCCGGCAGGGTGCGCAGCGCGGCCTCCGTGAAGGTGCCCGCGGGCCCGAGATAGGTGTAACGGGTCGCCGACATGACCGCCTCCGAACGAACAGCGTGATGCGAACTGCGTGGAGCCCACCGGGGGCTCGGTCTGCCACCTTAGCCACTTCCGCGGCCCCGCCGTGCCGTCGTCCGGCCGACGGGCAGCGGCGTCGAACGGCCGTGCGGCGCCCGGCGCTCCCGCCCGACGCCGGGTGCTCGGCGGGATCCGGAGGAGAGGGCCTAACCCTCCAGCAGCGGCTGTCCCACGTACCCGCCCTCGGGCGCGCCCGGCGGCACCGCGAACAGCGCGCCCGCCTCGTGCCGCAGGAACCGTGACAGGCCGTCGCCGCGCGCCAGCCGCTGCTGCACCGGGACGAAGCCGCGCGCCGGGTCGGCCTGGAACGCGGCGAACAGCAGGCCCGCGTCGGGCGAGCCGTCGGCCAGCAGGCCGTCGTGGAAGGAGAACCCGCGGCGCAGCATCGCCGCCCCGCCGTTGGAGTCGGGGGCCGCCACCCGGACGTGTGCGTCGGGGGCGATCGCCAGGGTGCCGTCGGGGGCGGTCGCCGCCAGGTCGACGGGGGTGCGCTCGCCGGCGTCCGGGCCGCCGGACAGCGGGGCGCCGTCGCTCTTGCGGCGTCCCACCAGCCGTTCCTGACGGTCCGTCGGCAGCGACTCCCAGTCGTCCAGCAGCATCCGGATCCGGCGCAGCACGGCGTAGCTGCCGCCGGCCATCCAGTCGGGGCCGGCGGCGAACACCTTCGCGGCGAAGTCGGGGTCCTGCGGGCGCGGGTTGTTGGTGCCGTCGACCTGGCCCATCAGGTTGCGGCCGGTCGTCGGCCGGGCCGTCGCGCCGGGAGTGCGGGCGAAGCCCGACATCTGCCAGCGCGGCGCGGCGACCCCCGCCGCCAGTCGGCGCAGCACCCGCAGCGCGTGCACCGCGACCAGTGCGTCGTCCGCGCCGATCTGCACCCACAGGTCGCCGTCGGAGCGGGCCGGGTCGAGCGCGTCGCCGGGGAACGCGGGCAGTGCGGCCAGCGCGGGCGGGCGGCGGTCGGCCAGGCCCAGCTTGTCGAACAGGGCGGTGCCGAACCCGAAGGTGACGGTCAGCGAGTTCGGGCCGGCGTCCAGCGCGATCCCGCCGCCGCCGTCGCCGCCCGGCTCGCCGACGGACATCCGGGCCGCGGCCGCCGACCAGTCCCGCAGCAGCCCGGCCGCCCGGTCCCGTCCGGTCCCGGGCAGCAGGTCGAACGCCGCCCACTCCACCCGGGCCTGCGCGGGCTCCACGATGCCGCCCTGCCGGGGCCCGTGGAACGCCACCCGGGCGGTCCCCGGCAGCGGCTTCGACTCCCGGGCCGAGGCCCGCCCGCCCCACGCCCCGCCGACGGCGCCCACGGCCAGCCCGGCCCCGGCGCCGCCGAGCACCGCCCGCCGGGAGACCGCCGGTATCCCCGTCACTGGCCGACCTTCAACTGCTGAGTGGCCGTCACCTGGTCGAAGTCGGAGGACCGGACGGTCACCGACACCACCCACTCGCCGGCCAGCGGCAGCTGGGCGGTGCCGTTCCAGGCGCCGGTGCCCTCGGCCTGCAGGGTGACCGGCAGCGGGCCGAGGTCGCGGTCGGGCAGCGTGAACGCCAGCTGCACCTCGGGGACTTCGACCGGCTGCCCGGCGGCGTCGGTGAGCCTCAGCGTGACGGCGTTCGGGCCGGTGCCGACCGGGTTGACGGTGACCAGGGCGGTGCCCTTGGCGTTCGGGGTGCGGCCGCCGGTGTCGTACGGCAGCTTCAGCTCCTGGGTCCGGCCGGGCGCCGCGGACGCCCCCGCGACCGGGGCGCCGGCCGCGCCGGGCTGTGCGGCGATCGCCTGGGCGACCCGCCCGGGCGGGGAGTTGGTGAGCATCGTGGTGACCACCAGGACCAGCACGGCGACGGCCGTCTCGACCAGCACGCTGCGTCGCAGCCCGGCCCGCACGGGCGAGCCCTCGGCGGTGCTCTGCCGGTGCGCCCTGGCCCGCACCGCCTGCTGGCGGGCGAGCTGGGCGGCGCGCTCGGGGTCGGCGTCGCCGGCCGGCGCGTCCTCGGCGGCGACCGGGTCGGCGGCGGTCTCCGTGCCGGTCTCCCCGCCGGTCTCAGTGCCGGTCTCCCCGCCGGTCTCCTCGCCCGCGACGGCGAGCGCGGGGACGGCCACCGGGGCGGCCGCCGCCTCGTCGGCGGTGCGCAGCCGGGCCGTCCAGGCGCGGGAGATCCAGGCGACGCCGAGCATCGCCGCCACGCAGCCGACCTTGATCAGCAGCAGCCGTCCGTACGCGGTGTCCACCAGCGCGCCCCAGCTGCCCAGGCCCCGCCAGGACTGGTAGACGCCGGTGCCGGCGAGCACCGCGACCAGCCAGAACGCCAGCTTGGAGAAGCGTTCGACGGCGGCGGCGGGCAGGCCGTGGCGCAGGCCGGTGACCAGCACGGCGAGGCCGCCGAGCCAGCCGGCCATGGCGAGCAGGTGCAGTGCCGCCAGCGGCAGCGCCAGCGGGACCTGGATGCCGACCGAGGAGTGGTCGGCGCCGACCCAGGTCGCGGTCAGCGCGAGGGCCAGCGCGAGTCCGGCCAGGCCCAGCCCGAGCCGGGTGTCGCGCTGCGGGCGCTCGGCGGCGGCCCGCTCCAGCCGGCGCAGCTCCGCCTCCTCCTCGTCGATCCCCGCGTCGTCCGGGTCCGGGGTCGCCGCGGCCGGTTTCGGCTGCAGCCCCAACTGGCCGACCAGCAGCGACAGGAAGACGCCGGCGGCGGCGAGCAGCAGCAGCCGGGCGGCGAGCGCGGTGCCGATCCGCTCGTCCAGGGTGGCGCGCACCAGCGACAGGTCGAAGGCCTGGCCGAGGCCGGTGCCGCGTTCGTAGGGGCCGCGAAGCATCAGCACGGCGACGGTGGACAGCAGCAGCGCGACCCAGCCGGTCATCAGCAGCCGCTGCACGCCGCGCACGGCCGCGCCGCCGGGCCAGACCACGATGACGAACGCGGCGGCGCCGGCCAGCAGCGCGAACGCGCCGTAGGCGACGGTGCGGGCGGTGCCATAGGCGAAGGCCACCGCGCCGTCGGCCTTGGCGCCCTGGACGGCGGCGGCGTTCACGCTGGTGTCGGAGGCCGCGCCGATGGAGAAGGTGAACGCGCCGCCGATCGGGTGGGAGTCCTCCGACACGGCCCGCCAGGCCACCGTGTAGGTGCCGTTCTCGATGCCCTGGCGGAGCGCCACCCGGGCGGTGGAGGCCTTGCCGTCCACATGCTCGGGCTTGCCGTCGTCGACGGCGGTCCCCCGCGGGTCGAGCACCCGCACCGAGTCCGCGGACAGCGACACGCCTTCGCTGAAGCTCAGCGTGACCGCGGCGGGCGCGGTCGGCACCACCGAGCCCTGGGCCGGGTCGGTGCTCTCCAGGGTGGCGTGCGCGGACGCCGCCGTCGCCCCGCCGAGCACCAGGGCGAGTGCCGCCACCAGCACCGCCAGCAGCGCGCCCAGCCGCCGCCGATCCACCACCGTGCTCACCTGTGCGCCTCTTCTCGTCACCGCGCCGTCTGCTGTCATCGCCGGGACCTAACTTCCCGGACGGTACGTCAACGGCTTCACCGGAACCTTGACCACCACGGTGCCCGCCTTGGCGAACTCCAGGTCCAGTTCCAGTTCGTCGCCGAGGGCCGGCTGCTTCGCCCAGCCCATGATCATCAGGTGGTTGCCGCCGCGGGCCAGGTCCAGGGTGCCGTGCGCGGGCACGTCCAGCTCGCCGACCTCCTCCATGGTCTGCTCGGTGGAGCGGTGCATGGTCACCGACCCGGCACTCGGGCTGGTCACCTTCATCAGCCGGTCCGAGCCGCCGTCGTTGCGCACCGTCAGGTAGCCCGCGCCCATCCCGCCGGGGGTGGCGGGCAGCGGTATGTACGGGTCGGCCACCGACAGCTTCGGCGCGGCGGACGAACCGCCCGAGGACTGGCAGGCCACCACCACGGTGCCCGCCGCCAGGGCGGTCGCCAGCCCGGCCCCGATCAGCGCGTTGCGCCGGAAGCCGCGGCTCACACCGCCACCCCCTTGGCGAGCAGCTCCAGGTCGTGCCGGTAGGTGTCCACCGAGGTGCCGGCCATGTACAGCAGGTGCGCCTTGTCGTCGCCCGGCAGGAACGTCAGCACCTGCGCGCCGTGCGTGGAGGTCACCGAGCCGTTCGCGGCGACCACCGGGTCCTCGACCAGGATGCCCAGCGGCTTGGCGGCGGCCTTCACCTTCGCCAGGTCGCCGGTCAGCCCGATGAAGTCCGTGCCCATCGAGTCCAGCCAGGTCCGCAGCACCTGCGGGGTGTCGCGCTCCGGGTCGGTGGAGACGAACACGATGTCGATCTTCTGCCGGTCCTCCGGTGTCAGCTTGGACATCGCCACCCCGATGTCGCCCATGGTGGTCGGGCAGACGTCCGGGCAGCTGGTGTAGCCGAAGAACAGCAGCACGGTCTTGCCGGCGGTGCGCGCCTTCAGGTCGAACGGCTGCCCGGAGGTGTCGTTCAGCACCAGGTCCGGCTTGTCGAAGTGCTTGCTGAGCACAGTGCCCTGGTACTGGCTGCCGGACGCCTGCTTGCTGACCTTCGCCGCCCCGCTGCCCTCCCCGCCGGTCGGGGAGGACGAGGAGCAGGCGGACAGCGCGAGCGAGGCGCCGAGGACGAGGGCGGCGGCGGTCAGGAGCCGGGGCCGGGTGCTGCGGAGGGTTGCCAAGGGACTTTCCGTTCCGTGCGGGAGGGCGGTGCGGGAGTTCGCGGGGAGGGGCCGGCCGCGGGCACGGCCCCTCCCCGCGGGCGGTACTAGGCGGAGCGGCGGCGCAGCCCGGCCACGCCGAGCGCCGCGCCGATCACGCCGACCACGATGCCGACCACGCCGAGGGTGCGGGCGGTGGAGTCGGAGGACTTCGCGACGGGCGCGGCGGCGTCCTGCTTCGCGGTGGTGTCCGCCGAGTGCTGGGCGCCGGACGCGGCGTCGGCCTTGGTCAGGTTGAGCACCGGGGCGGGCTTGGCGGGCTCCGGCTGCCCGTCCTTGGTCTCCTCGATCCAGCGGACCACGTCGCCGTTGTCGTACGTCTGCAGCGCCTTGAAGGTCAGCTTGTCGGTGTCGGTGGGCAGCGCGCCCAGCGCGACCTTGAACTCCTCGAACTGCCCGGGGGCGATCTTGGCGCCCGGGTCGGCGGTCCAGGTGATCTTGGAGACGGCCTCGGTGATCTGCTGGCCGTGCGAGTCCAGCGGCTTGTCGAGCTTCGACTTCTCCAGCGTGGCGGTCCACCCCGGCAGCGGCTGGGTGCGCACCGACGCCATCGGGTGGTCCAGCGGCAGGCTGACCTCCAGCTTCACGGTGGAAGCGGTGTCGCTCTCGTTCGGCACCCGGAACGCCACGGCGGTGTACCCGCCCTGCTGGGCCGTGCCCGGCTGGACGGAGACGTGCGCGAAGGCGGGAACGGCGGACGCCAGCAGGGCGCCGGCCGCCACCACGAGCGTGCCGACGGAACGACGGACGGAAAGCGAACGCATCAGGGGACTCCTGTGGGGAGAGGCCGCGCGACAACGCGCGACAGAAAGGGGAGGCGGGAACTCGGCCGGCCCGCACTCGACGCGGGCACGGCAGCAGCCAGTGCGCGCCCCGGCCCCTCTCGGGCCCGGATCAGCGCGCGAACGCCACCGCGGGCGGTCCCCTGCGCAGCACGCTGTGCCGCAGCACGGCCGCCACCGGCAGCCGCCAGTCCTCCGGCCGCCCGCCCCGGCGCACCGGCGCCGGTCGCGGCCCGCCCAGCAGCAGCGCCACCAGCAGCGCCACCGCCGTCCGCAGCGGCGCCGCCCACTCCCGCGCGGTCAGCGCCGCCGTCCGCAGCAGCCGCCACAGCGCGGCCTCGCCGCGCCGCAGCCACCAGCCCGCGACCACGGCCGCCGCCAGGTGCGCCAGCACCATGCCGGGCGTCAGCCCCAGCCAGCCCGCCGCGTGCGGCATCGCCGCCGCGTACGCCTGCGGATCCAGGCCCGCGGCGCTCACCACCTGGTCGGGCGTGGTGTCCAGCGGGACCACCGTCAGGCCGTCGCCGGGGGTGTCGTTGCACAGCAGCCGGCCCGCCACCGACGTCAGCGCGTCGGGCCCGCCGTTCCCGGACATCCGGGCCATCGCCGTGCCGCCGCCCAGTCCGTCGCCGAACCGGTGGAACAGCAGGTGCAGGCCGAGCTGTCCGGCGCCCAGCGCCGCCGCGATCGACCCCAGCGAGCGCTCCCGCCCGGCGAGCAGCGCCGCCGCCGCGCACACCGCGGCGAAGCCCGCCGCCAGCGTGTCCGGCGCGACCGCCCCGCCCGCCCGGGCGTGCCCGAAAGCCGCCACCACCGTGCACACCAGCGCGAACGGCACCGCGCGCAGCACCCGCAGATCCCAGGCGGCCGCCACCGAGGCCCGCGCGGCGGGCAGGGCGGCGCCCCGGCGGGCGGCGGCGGTCGGGTCAGTCATGGCCGGGCCATCATCTCACCGCCTACACCCGCTCCCGGGGCAGGCCCCGGAACCCGCCGCGAATGGCGAGAACCCGACCGGCGCACGCACCCGCCCACGCGCCGATCGGCACACCGGACAGCGGCAGTCCATCCGCCGAACGGGCGGTACCGGCGCGTGCGGACGGTTCACCGCGCACCGCCGAGGAGATAGCTAGTTGTATGTGGAGCCGCAGCCAGGAGGGATCTCCCGTGGACATCTGGTGGACTCTGCACCTCAAGCGCGACCCGGCCAGCGTGCCGCTCGCCCGCCGCATCCTGCTCGGCGCCATGGACTCCGCCGGAGTCCACCCGCAGGACGCCTTCGACCTCGGCCTCGCTCTCACCGAGGCCTGCGCCAACGCGGTCGAACACGCCGGGCCCGGGCACCTCGGGGACACCTTCCAGGTCACCGCCGCGCTCCTCGGGGACCGCCTGCGGATCGAGGTCGCCAACACCGGCCCGGCCCCGGGCGCACCCGCCGCGTCCCGCCCGGGCCCGCGCCGCCGTCCCGCCGCGGACCGTCCCGTCGCGGACCGTCCCGCCGTCGACCGCCCGGCGGCCGACCGGCCCGCGCCGTACTGCCGCACCCGGCGCGGCCGCGCCTCCGTCCCCGCCCGGGTGCTGACCACCCGCAGCCCCGCCGCCGACCGGCCCGCGCCCTACGACACCCACGTGCTGCCCGCGCTGCGCCCCGCCCTCCCGATCGCCGACCCCGGCGTGCTGCCCGACCTGACCGCCGAGTCCGGCCGCGGCCTGTTCCTCATCCACGCCCTCGCCGACCACGTGCAGCTGCGCACCCACCCGCAGCGCGGCGCCACCGTCAGCTTCGACAAGATCCTCACCTCCCCGCTGCTGCGCACCGCGTCCTGACGGCCGGCCGGTCCCACGGTCCGAAACCCGCCGGTCGAACGTGCGGGTGCTCCGGTTATGGTCTAGTCCATTGACCGGAGGGGACCATGACCAGCACTGCCGCGGAGCCGCTCTCCGCCCCCAGCCGCCCACTGGCCCGGATGGGACAGGCCCTGCGCGGACGGGACTTCCGCATCTGGTTCGCCGGCCAGCTGACCTCCGCGTCCGGGGCCCTCGCCCAGGGCGTCGTGCTCTCCTGGATCGTCTACCGGCTCACCGGGGACGCCGTCTGGCTGACCGTGCTGACCGCCTGCACCTGGGGCCCCACGCTGCTCCTCGGCCCGTGGGCCGGCGCCGTGGTGGACCGCTCCGACCGGCGCCGCCTGCTGATGGTCACCCAGTCCCTGATGCTGCTGCTCGGCCTCGCCCTGGCCGTCACCACCGCACTGTTCGGCCAGCGGCTGTGGCTGCTGCTGGTCCTCGCCACCTGCACCGGACTGGTCGCCACCGTCGATGCCCCGGCCCGCCAGGTGTTCGTGGTCGACCTGGTCGGCACCGGGGCCGTCGCCAGCGCCGTCGGGCTCTGGGAGGTGGCGCTCAACGCCTCCCGGGTGATCGGCCCCGGCGTGGCCGGCGTGCTGCTGAACGTCGGCGGGCCGTCCTGGGCGTTCGCCTTCAACGCCCTCGGCTACCTCGCCCCGCTGCTCGCGCTGAGCAGGCTGCGCCCGGCCGCCCCCGTCGAGCGCCCCGCCGGCCGTCCGCGGCCCGGGGCCGGCGCCCGCGGCGGGCTCGCGTACGTCCGCCGCTCGCCGATCATCCGCGGCCTGCTGCCGATGTCCGCCGCCAGCGGCCTGATCTTCGCGATGAACCTGACCGTTCCGCCGCTGGTCGACCGCTCGCTGCACCTCGGCCCCGGCGGCTACGGCCTGCTGATGGCCGCGTTCGGACTCGGCGGCCTGCCCGGCGCGCTGCTGGCCGCCTCCGCGCCCGAGCCGACGCCGCGCCGGGTCCGCACGCTGGCCCTGGCCACCTCGGTCGCCGTGCTGGCCACCGCGCTGGCGCCGAACGCGGTGCTCGCGGTGACCGGCATGGCCGCCGTCGGCGTCACCTCGATCTGGTTCATCGCCACCGCCAACACCCTGGCCCAGCTGCGCTCCGACCCGGACATGCGCGGCCGGGTGATGTCCCTGTGGGGCAGCGCGATGACCGGTACCCTCCCGTTCACCGGACTCGCCGTCACCTTCGTCGCCCAGCACGTCGGCGCCCGGACCGGCTTCTCGCTCGGCGGCGCGGCCCTGCTGCTGGCCACCCTGGCCGCGTGGCGGGCGCTGCGGCCCGCCCGCTGAGCGGGCCGTGCGGGCCGCCGGGCACAGCGCCCGGTGTCGAGAACCGGGCCGCGGCTCCGTCCCAGGGGCGGAGGAGCGGGATCCGCCCCCACCGAGAGGAGCCGTCCGCCGTGACGCACATGCTGCAGATGCACTTCAGCCGGTCGGACACCGACGTCCCGCCGATCCCCGACTGGGACCCGGCGGCGACCGCCGCCCACATCGCCTTCATGCGCCGTTCGGTCGCCGAGCTCACCGCGTCCGGCGAACTCGTCGAGGCCCGCGGCCTGGCGATGCCCGACACCGCGCGGATCGTCCGGTCCGACGGGGGAGCGCCGACCGTCACCGGCGGGCCGTTCCCGGCCGAGAAGGAGTTCCTGTTCGGCTGGTGGGTCGTCAGCTGCGCGAGCGAGGAGCGGGTGCTGGAGATCGCCGCCCTGCTGTCCGCCGCGCCGGGCCACGACGGCCGGCCGATGAACATGCCGATCGAAGTCCGCGAGGTGCTGTCGGAGCCTCCGGCGCAGCCGTGACGGTGGGCGAATTGCCGGTTCTGTCCGGTCGGCGGACGATGGTGATCATGATGCATCAGATGCGCGCCGAGACCGGCCCCGACGGCGCCACGGACTCCGTGGTCAGCTGGCACATCGTCCGCGACGCGGACCTCACCGCCCTGTGCGGCAAGACGCTCTCCGCCGCCGCCCCCGTCCAGGACGCCACCCGCTGGACCCTGGACCCCGACCACAACTGCCACACCTGCGGTGCGCTGTTCCTCCGTGAGTCCCCGTACCTCCCGGACGAACACGCCGACTGACCCGTGAAGCGGACAGGCCGAAGGGCGCCCGGGACGCGTTCCGGCGCCCTTCGGCGCGTCCGGGCGCGTCGTACGCTGTCCGGTGCCCCATTCCCGTTCCCGGAGGTGTCCCGTGGTCGTCGAGTCCTCCACGGACGGCCGGGTCCGGCGCGGCAACGAGACCCGTCGTGCCGTGCTCGGCCGCGCCGTGCAGATCGCGTCGGTCGAGGGCCTGGGCGCCCTGTCGATCGGCCGGCTGGCGACCGACCTGGGGCTGAGCAAGAGCGGGGTGTTCGCCGGCTTCGGCTCCAAGGAGGAGTTGCAACTGGCCACCGTGCGGGCGGCGCGGCGGATCTTCTACGACCGGGTGGTGGCCCCGGTGCTCGACCTGCCGCCCGGTGCGGCCCAGGTGCTGGCGCTGTGCGAGCACTGGATGGCGTACTCGCGCGACCGGGTGTTCGACGGCGGTTGCTTCTTCTACTCGGTGACGGCCGAGTTCGACGCCCGGCCGGGCCCGGTCCGGGACGCCCTCGCGGCCGCCTCGCGGGAGTGGGAGGAGCAGCTCACCGGCGTGCTGCGGGCCGCCGACGACCTGCCCGCCGGCGCGGAGCCGGAGGAACTGGCCCTGCTGATCGGCAGCCTGATGGACAGTGCGAACTGCCACGCCGTGCTGCACGACGACCCGTCCCGTTACGACCGGGCGATGCGCACCATCTGCCGCCTGCTCGGCGTCGCCGCAGTCTGACGCTCCGTCAATCCGCAACGGGAAACCGCTTTCCGGCCCCCAAAACTGCACGAACGGTCGTGCTAATATCCCGCCCATGGCACCCCTCGCCGCCCTGGTGCGGACCGCGCTGAACGCCACCTCCCACATCGCCGCCGCCCCGCCGGGCCGGGTGGCCTTCGAGCTGTTCCGGCACCCGATCCGTCGCAGCCGGGTGCGCGGCTCGGAACGCGAACTGCACGAACTGGCCGCCACCGAGGAGCTGACGGTGAACGGCAAGCGGGTCCGGGTCTACCGCTGGGGCGACGGCCGGCGCCCGGTGCTGCTGGTGCACGGCTGGAAGTCCCGGGCGTCCCGGTTCGCCCCGTACGTGCGCCCGCTGCTGGACCTCGGGATGAGCCCGATCGGCTTCGACGCCCCCGGCCACGGCGACTCGGGCGGCCGCGCCACCACGATCCTGGAGTACCGCGAAGTGATCGGCCGCCTCGCCGAGCGGCACGGCCCGTTCGAAGCGGTGCTGGCGCACTCCTTCGGGGTCTGCTGCGCGTTCCTCGCGCTGGCCGAAGGAGTCCCGGCCCGCCGCCTGGTCGCCGTCGCCGGAGTCGCCGAATTCGGCTTCCTGGTCGAGGGGTTCGCCACCACCCTGGGCCTGAACGACCGACTGGAGCAGGACCTGGCCCGGCGGATCGAGCACCACCTGTTCCCCGACACCGAGGCGATCTGGCAGCGCTTCGACGCCACCCGCCGCCCGGAGCTGGTCACCGCCCCGATCCTGGTGGTGCACGACGAACAGGACGACGTGGTCCCGCTGCGCCAGGCCCGCCTGTTGCACGAGGCCTACGGCGAGCCGCAGCTGCGGCTGATCACCACCCGGGGCCTGGGACACCGCCGGGTGCTGACGGAGCCGACCGTGGTCGACAACGTGCTCGCCTTCCTCGCCGAGCCGCTCCCCGCCCCGCTCGCCACCGCCCCGGACGCCGCGCCCGACGCCGCCCGGGCCGCCCCGGCCGGGATCTGACGGACCGCTGCGGAGACGCCGAACGGCCGGCCCCCGTGCGGGGACCGGCCGTTCGCGCTGCGGATCGACGGGTGCTCAGCCGCCGCTCTTGCGGCGGAAGGTGCGCTTGCCGCCGGCCGCGCCGGCGGTGCCGTGGATCTTCGAGTCGCCGCCGGGGCCGCCTCCGGCACCCCGGTTGTTGCCGCCCTTGCGCTGCAGCGCGGCCAGGAACTTGGCCTTCTGGTCGTCCTGCCCGGACGCCTCGGCGGCGGTGTCGGCGGTGGCGTCGGCAGTGTTGTCCGGCGCGGGCTCGGCTGCCGGGGCGGTGTCGCTGCTCATTCGGGGACCTCCTGGACGGGAGTGGGGTGTGCTGGAGCACACCCTCCCATGTCGGCCGGGGGTGCTGTCGGCCGACACCGGATCGGTCAGCCCCGGTGCGCCGCGCGGAGGTGATGGTGGTGCCGCTCGTCGCGGTACTGCAGGCCGCCCATCATGAACAGCAGGGCGAGGGTCGGGAAGCCGAACGAGGCGATCACCAGTACGAAGAACTGCCAGACCATGGGACTCTCCTGTCACGGAGCCTTGGCGAGTTGCCCTATCTCGCCCCATTATGTCCAGGTCGCCGCGCGGGAGGGTCGAACGGAGGGCCGAACAGCCCCTGTTCGAACGGCAGGTGGCCGACGCAGACTGGGGGCCATGCGGGTACAGCTGGCAGTCGACGCGCACCGCCCGGACCGGGCCTGCGAGGACTTCGTGGTGGCCACCCCGGAGGTCCTGGTGCTGCTGGACGGCTCCAGCGCCCCGGACACCCTGGAGTCCGGCTGCGGACACGGCATCCCCTGGTACGTGCGCCGGCTCGGCGCGCACCTGGTGGCCCGGCTCACCGACCACCCCGAGCGTCCGGCCACCGCCTGCCTGGCCGACGCCATCGCCGACACCGCCGCCCTGCACGGCGACAGCTGCGACCTGGCCAACCCCAACACGCCCGCCGCGATGGTGGTCGCCGCCCGGCTGCGCGGCGACGCCCTGGAGTACCTGGCGCTCGGCGACTCGCTGCTGGTGCTGCACCCCAAGGAGGGCCCGCCCCGGGTGATCGGCGACAACCAGCGCTTCCCCGGCGGCGAGGCGCTGCGCCGCCAGGTCTGGTCGACCGTCCCGGGCACCGCCGAACGCGCCGACCTCTACCTGCGGTACGCGACCGCCGTCCGCGCCGCCCGGAACACCGGCCACGGACCGTGGATCGCCGCCGCCACCCCGCAGGCCGCCGAGCACGCCGAGACCGGCGCGGTCGCCCGCGCCGACCTGCACGGGGTGGCCGCCCTGTCGGACGGCGCCGCCCGCTTCACCGACCGCCTGGGGCTGGGCAGTTGGGCCGACGCTGTGCGCCTGCTGGCCGAGGCCGGCCCCGCCGAGCTGATCGCCCAGGTCCGCGCCGCGGAGCTCACCGACGCCGACTGCCTCCGGTGGCCCCGCGGCAAGGCCCACGACGACGCCGCGGCGCTCTACGCCCGACTCTGACGACGCGTCAGCCCGCCGTCACGAACACCGCGCGGGCCGCCGCTCCGTCCGGTGCGGTGTACCCGGCGACCACCTCGCCCGGCGCGGGCTCCCCGGCGGGCACGAGCTCCCGGCGCAGTGTCACCGTCACCTCGCCGGCGACGGGGGCCACCGCCACGGTGTCGTCCACCGCGTCGCTCTCGCTCTGCTTCTGCGGCACCGCCCGCCCGCGCAGCAGCTCGGCCAACTGCGCGCGGACCACCGGGTCCTGCTCGCCGTCGTAGAACCAGCGGGTGCCCAGCACCCCGTGCTCGGCGATCCCGATCAGCGCGCCCTCCGGCGCCCCGTCCAGCGGCGCGCCCCGGTACGCCATCGGCACCAGGTAGGCGGACCGGCGGTCCGTCACCACCATCAGTTCGATGCCGACCTCGCCCGCCGGGTCGTCCAGCCGGAACCCGCCGGCCCGCACCGGTTCGCCGTGGCCGGGCCGGAACCAGGGCTGCTTCGGCAGCCAGTCGGCCAGCAGCTCCAACTTGCCCGGCTCCATGGTGGTCTGATGAATCGTCGCCATCGCGGTGCTCCCTCTCGCGCGGTGTGTCCTTGCCCGGGTCAGCCTACGAACCGCGACCGGCGCCGGAGGGCGCCCGGGCGACGGAGTTCGTCGGATCAGCCGACGAATTCCCGTTCGGATGAATGCGACGAACAGCGCCGACGGTGCGCAACCGGCGCTGCTACAAAGTTCCTGCGCTCGGATCCGAGCCGAGAGAAGCACCTTGCGGCCGCCGGGGACCGTGCGGCCGCTGCGAGAACGGAGCAGCTCATGGCCATCGCTTTCCGCAGGACGCTCGCCATCGCCGCGCTGGGGCTGGCCGCCTCCTTCCTGCCCGCCACCGGGGCCGGCGCCGCCGACACCGGCCACTCGACCACGCGCACCCCCGGCCGCTACTGCCTCGCCAACACCTGGGGCTCCCCGACCGTCTCCACCAAGCCGTGCAACACCGACGACAAGGGCCAGCACTGGACGGTCGCGGGCGACCAGATCTCCCTCACCGACGCCCGCGGCTACTGTCTCGCCAACACCTGGGGCTCCCCGACCGTCTCCAGCAAGCCCTGCAACCCGGGTGACGAGGGCCAGTACTGGAGCATCGACGGCCAGCGGATCTCGCTGACCTTCGCCCCGGGCTACTGCCTCGCCAACAAGTGGGGCACCCCGGACGTCTCCACCAAGCCCTGTGACGCCAACGACAAGGGCCAGCACTGGGTGGTCTTCAACGACCAGGTCAGCCTCGCCCTCGCCTGACCCCCGAACCGGCCCTCCCCGCCGCACAGTGAATCCGCCCGGCCGCCGTCCGGCCCGGGCGGATCCGACGGCGGCCGAAAAGGGCAGGGCCCGGACCGGACGGTCCGGGCCCTGCGGGGGTCGGTCGATCAGTTCTCGTCGGCCGGGACGGTGCCGAGGCGGCCGGCCTGGAAGTCCTCCATGGCCTGCTGGAGTTCGCGGTGGCTGTTCATCACGAACGGGCCGTACCAGGCGACGGGCTCGCGGATCGGCTGTCCGCCGAGGATGACGACCTCGAAGTTGGCGTTGCGCGAGTCCTGCTTCTCGTCGGCGCGGATGGTCAGGGTGTTGCCGTCGCCGAAGACGACCGCCTGGCCCATGTGGAACGGGCGCTGCTCGGCGCCCGCCGAGCCGCTGCCGGCCAGGCCGTAGGCGAGGGCGTTGAAGTCGGAGCGCCAGGGCAGGGTGATCTGGGCGCCGGGGTTGATCGACGCGTGGATCATGGTGATCGGGGTGTGGGTGACGCCGGGGCCCTGGTGGCCGTCCAGCTCGCCCGCGATCACCCGGAGCAGTGCGCCGCCGTCCTCGGTGCTGAGGAGCTTGACGCTGCCGCCGCGGATGTCCTGGTACTTCGGGGCGATCATCTTGTCCGAGGCGGGCAGGTTCACCCAGAGCTGGAGGCCGTGGAACAGGCCGCCGGACATGACCAGGGACTCCGGGGGAGTCTCGATGTGGAGCAGGCCGGAGCCGGCCGTCATCCACTGGGTGTCGCCGTCGGTGATGGTGCCGCCGCCGCCGTGCGAGTCGCGGTGGACGAACGTTCCGTCGATGACGTAGGTGACGGTCTCGAAGCCGCGGTGCGGGTGCCAGGGCGTCCCCTTCGGCTCGCCGGCCGCGTAGTCCACCTCGCCCATCTGGTCCATCATGATGAACGGGTCGAGGAACTTGGTGTTGATCTTCGCGAAGGCGCGGCGGACGGGGAAGCCCTCGCCCTCGTAGCCCTCGGGGGCGGTGGCCACGGTGAGCACCGGCCGAGCGGTGGCGTGCACCGGGTCGGGCGTGGTGACACGCGGCAGGGTCAGCGGGTTTTCGACGGTCACGGCGGGCATGTCGGCCTCCTTCGGCGGGTCTGTGGCCTACGTCCACCACAGTAGTTCAACTCTCAACCACTCGCAAGGTTGAACATTGAACTATGTGGACGTATTCCAGCCCGGGAAGGGGCGGGAAGGGGTGGTCAGCCGTACATCCGGCGCATGGTGAAGTCCACCATCTGCTCGACCGCGCGGGCGTCGAACACCATCCGGTGCTCGCCCTCCATGTCCAGGGCGAAGCCGTAGCCGGTGGGCAGCAGGTCGAGCACCTCGGCGCCGGTCACCGAAAAGTGCTTGGAGTCCTTGCCGGCGTACCGCTTCAGCTCCTTGAGCGAGCTGAACATCGGGATCACCGGCGTCGGGGTGTTGTGCAGCGCCAGGAAGCCGGGGCGGTCGCCGCGCGGGCAGTAGACCTTCGAGGTGATGAAGATGGCCTGGAAGTCCTCCACCGGCATCGCCCCCGTGGTGAAGGCGCGCACCGCGTCCGCCAGCGAGGGCGGCGAGGGCTCGGGGTAGAGCGACTGCTGGGCGGCCTGCGGGTCGCCGTACCCGGCGCCGGGCATGCCGGACATCCCCTGCTGCATCTGCTGCTGATAGGGGTCCTGGTAGGCGCTCTGCTCGTAGCCGTACACGGGGAGGAGCCTATCGGGCCGGGCCCCGCTTGGGGGCGGGTGATCCGCACAATCCGGCGGCGGGCCGCATTGTGGGACGTGACCACGTTCATAGGTGCTTCACGCCGGAGGGGTTGAACAAGTTACCGCTGGGTAGCATCATGGGGCGTACTGGTGGGTAAGCGGTGCGCCGTAAGCGGCTCGCCCGTGGAAGACGAACCGGAGATACGGTCATGGGTCACTACAAGTCCAACCTGCGGGACGTGGAGTTCAACCTCTTCGAGGTGTTCGGCCGCGACCAGGTGTACGGCACCGGTCCGTTCGCCGACATGGACGTCGACACCGCGAAGAACATCCTCAGCGAGATCTCCCGGCTGGCCGAGAACGACCTGGCCGCCTCCTTCACCGACACCGACCGCAACCCGCCGGTGTTCGACCCGGAGACCAACACCGCTCCGATCCCCGAGACCTTCAAGAAGAGCTACCAGACCTTCATGGACGCCGAGTGGTGGCGCCTGGGCATCCCGGAGGGCATCGGCGGCCAGGTCACCCCGAACTCCCTGGTCTGGGCGTACGCGGAGCAGGTCCTCGGCGCCAACCCGGCGATCTGGATGTACTCCTCCGGCCCGGCCTTCGCCGGCGTCGTCTACGACGAGGGCACCGAGGAGCAGCAGAAGGTCGCCCAGCGCATGGTCGAGGGCCTGTGGGGCGCCACCATGGTGCTGACCGAGCCCGACGCGGGCTCCGACGTGGGCGCCGGCCGCACCAAGGCGATCAAGCAGGAGGACGGCTCCTGGCACATCGAGGGCGTCAAGCGCTTCATCACCTCGGGCGAGCACGACATGTCCGAGAACATCATCCACCTGGTGCTGGCCCGCCCCGAGGGCGGCAAGCCGGGCACCAAGGGCCTGGGCCTGTACATCGTGCCGAAGTACGACTTCGACTGGGAGACCGGCGAGCTCGGCGAGCGCAACGGCGCCTACGCCACCAACGTCGAGCACAAGATGGGCCTCAAGGCGTCCAACACCTGCGAGATGACCTTCGGCGCCAAGCACCCCGCCAAGGGCTGGCTGCTCGGCGAGACCGTCGACGGCATCCGCCAGATGTTCAAGATCATCGAGTTCGCCCGGATGATGGTCGGCACGAAGGCCATCGCCACCCTGTCCACCGGCTACCTGAACGCGCTGGAGTACGCCAAGGAGCGCGTGCAGGGCGCCGACATCTCGCAGTTCATGGACAAGACCGCGCCGCGCGTCACCATCACCCACCACCCGGACGTGCGCCGCTCGCTGCTGACCCAGAAGGCGTACGCCGAGGGCATGCGCGCCCTGGTCCTCTTCACCGCCTCGGTGCAGGACGACATGCTGGCCGCCCGCCTGCGCGGCGAGCACGACGCCGCCGCCGAGCGCCTGAACGACCTGCTGCTGCCGATCGTCAAGGGCTACGGCTCGGAGAAGTCCTACGAGCAGCTCGCCCAGTCGCTGCAGACCTTCGGCGGCTCCGGCTACCTGCAGGAGTACCCGATCGAGCAGTACATCCGGGACGCCAAGATCGACACCCTGTACGAGGGCACCACCGCCATCCAGGGCCAGGACTTCTTCTTCCGCAAGATCGTCAAGGACGGCGGCCAGGCGCTGACCGCGGTCAACGAGCAGATCACCAAGTTCCTCGCCGCGAACGAGGGCGGCGCCGACCTGGCCCCCGAGCGCGACCTGCTCGCCAAGGCCGCCGGCGACCTGGAGGCCATCGTCGGCAAGCTGATCGCCGACCTGACGGCCGTCGAGCAGGACGTCAAGAACATGTACAAGGTGGGCCAGAACACCACCCGCCTGCTGATGGTCTCCGGCGACGTCGTGGTCGGCTGGCTGCTGCTGCGGCAGGCCGCGGTCGCGCTGGCCAAGCTGGAGGCCGGCGCCTCCGAGAAGGACGTCCCCTTCTACCAGGGCAAGATCGCCGCGGCGAAGCACTTCGCCCGCACCGTGCTGCCCACCACCGCCGCGCAGCGCCAGATCGCCGAAGCCGTCGACAACGAGCTGATGGACCTGGCCGAAGAGGCGTTCTGACCGACCGCCGGCAGGGCGTTCCCATGACCGCCTGACCCACCCTCACCCCGCGGGGCCCGGTACACCACCGGGCCCCGCGGCGTTCGTGTCGCGTCCCGCTCACTGTTGTGTCACCATTGCGGACTTCACACGGTCCTGTCCGTGTACGGGCATATGCTCAAGGGGCGGGCCTCGCAACCCCCATCAGGCCCGGACGCCCTCAACCCAGGAGCAACATGTCGACCGCCGCCCGCACGGCCCACTTCGACCGGAAGCACACGGACGACCTGATCGCCTTCCTCGCCGCCTCGCCCTCCCCGTACCACGCGGTGCAGAGCGCGGTGGAGCGGCTGGAGCGGGTCGGCTTCCGCGAGGTCCGCGAGACGGACGCCTGGGACGGCGGCAGCGGCGGCCGCTACCTGGTGCGCGGCGGCGCCCTGATGGCCTGGTACGTCCCCGAGGGCGCCGGCCCCGCCACCCCCTACCGGGTGGTCGGCACCCACACCGACTCGCCGAACCTGCGGGTCAAGCCCATCCCGGACACCGGCTCGGCCGGCTGGCGGCAGATCGCCGTCGAGATCTACGGCGGCGTCCCGCTCAACACCTGGCTCGACCGCGACCTCGGCCTCTCCGGCCGGCTCGTGCTGCGCGACGGCACCACCCGCCTGGTCCACCTGGACGAGCCGCTGCTGCGCGTCCCGCAGCTCGCCATCCACCTCGACCGCGGCGTCAACGACGGCCTCAAGCTCGACCGCCAGCGCCACCTGACGCCGATCTGGGGACTCGGCGACACCACCGAGGGCGCCCTGCTGGCGTACGTCGCCGAGAAGGCCGGCCTCGCCGCCGACGACATCGTCGGCTGGGACCTGATGGCCCACGACGTCCAGCCGCCCTCCTACCTCGGCCGCGACCGCGAACTGCTGGCCGGCCCGCGCCTGGACAACCAGCTGTCCGTGCACGCCGCCACCGCCGCGCTGGCCGCCGTCGCCGAGGCCGGCGGCGACCTGCCCTGCATCCCGGTGCTCGCCGCGTTCGACCACGAGGAGACCGGCAGCGAGTCCGACACCGGCGCGCAGAGCCCGCTGCTCGGCAACGTGCTGGAGCGCTCCTGCTACGCCCGCGGCGGCACCGCCGAGGACCGCGCCCGCGCGCTGGCCGGCACCATCTGCCTGTCCTCCGACATGGGGCACGCCGTCCACCCCAACTACAGCGAGCGCCACGAGCCGGGCCACCACCCGCTGCCCAACGGCGGCCCGATCCTCAAGGTCAACGTCAACAACCGGTACGCCACCGACGGCATCGGCCGGGCCGTGTTCGCCGACGCCTGCGAGAAGGCCGGCGTCCCGTGGCAGAGCTTCGTCTCCAACAACGCGATGCCCTGCGGCACCACCATCGGCCCGATCACGGCCGCCCGCCTCGGCATCACCACCGTCGACTGCGGCATCGCGGCGCTGTCCATGCACTCCGCCCGCGAGCTCTGCGGCGCCGAGGACCCGCACTACCTGGCCGGCGCCATCAAGGCGTTCCTGGAGGGCTGAGCGCGGTCGGGGTGCGGGCCGCGCCCGCACCCCGACGGGGCGTCACTCCATTCCGGCGAGCACCAGCGGCAGCCGCGTCGCGCCGCCCGGCACCACCTTCACCGGCACGCCCCAGTCCTGCTGGTGGACGTGGCAGGCCGGGTACTCGATCGCCGGGTCGTCGTCGCAGGACGCGGCCATCGCAGAGACGTGCAGCACGCCCTCCGTCACGCCGTCCGCGAGCACCAGCTCGCGGGAGAGCGCGCTGTCCGCGCCCGCGCCGGACGCCAGCAGCCCGGGCGGGGTGGAGCTGACCAGCAGCCGGGTCGACGGGCCGTAGCGCTCGTCCAGCTTCTGGCCGGCGGGCGCGGAGAACACCACGTCCAGCCGGAGCGTGCCCGGCGCGACCTCGGTCGCGGCGCGCCGGGTGCGGTGCGCGACGGCCTCCACCCGGACGGCCTCCTCGGGCAGCCGCAGCCGGGTCAGCCGGTGCCGGGCCGACTCCACCACCACGATGTCGCCGTCCACCACCACCGCGCCGGACGGCTCGCGCAGGTCGGTGGCCAGCGTCGAGACCTCGCCGCTCGCCGGGTCGTAGCGGCGCAGCGCGTGGTTGTACGTGTCGCTGACCGCGACCGAGCCGTCCGGGAGCACCGTGACGCCCAACGGGTGCTGGAGCAGGGCCTGTTCGGCCGCCCCGTCGCGGTGCCCGAAGTCGAACAGGCCGGTGCCGACGGCGGTGTGCACCCGGTGCGTGCCGCGGGCGATCCAGCGCAGCGCCGAGGTCTCCGAGTCGGCCACCCACAGCCGCTCGCCGTCCGCGGCGACCGCCAGACCGGACGGCTGGGCGAACCACGCCTGCTCGGCGGGGCCGTCCACCAGGCCCTCGTTGGTGGTGCCGGCCGCGACCGCGACCGTCCCCGCCACCGGGTCGAAGGACCACAGCTGGTGCACGCCCGCCATCGCGATCCACACCTTGCCGTCGAAGAACGCGACGTCCCACGGCGAGGACAGGTCGACGGCGGTGGCCGCCCCGGAGGTCGGCGAGCCCTGCCACCACTGCCGGCCGGTGCCGGCCAGGGTGGTCACCGTGCCGTCGGCCAGCCGCACGCCGCGCAGCGCGTGGTTGACGGTGTCCGCCACCACCACGTCGAAGTCCAGCCCGTCGGGAGCCAGCGCCAGGCCCTGCGGTTCGCTGAACCGCGGCTCGGCGCCGTCCACCAGCCCGCGGATCCCGTCACCGATCCGCCGCACCACCGTCTCGCCGTCCTCGGCGAGCTCCACCAGCGCGTGGTGGCCGGAGTCCGCGACCAGGTAGTGCCCGTCCGGCAGCCGCACCGCCTTCCCCGGGAACCGCAGGTCGCCCGCCTCCGGCTCGGGCGCCACGTACGGCCCGTCGCCGCGCCGCAGCGTCCCCTTCGCCTCGTGCTCCGCCTCCAGCTCCTCGACCAGCTTCGCGATCGCGTGCGCATGCCCCTCACCGGCGTGCTGCGCGACCACGTACCCCTCCGGGTCGATCACCACCAGCGTCGGCCAGGCCCGCACCGCGTACTGCTTCCAGGTCGCCAGCTCGGGATCGTCCAGCACCGGGTGGTGGACCTCGTACCGGGCCACCGCGTCGACCACCGCCGTGTGGTCGGCCTCGTGCACGAACTTCGGCGAGTGCACCCCGACGATCACCACGGTGTCGCGGTGCCGCTCCTCCAACTCCCGCAGCTCGTCGAGGACATGGAGGCAGTTGATGCAGCAGAAGGTCCAGAAGTCGGCGATCACGATCTTGCCGCGGAAGTCCGCGAGCGTCAGATCCTTGCCGCCGGTGTTCAGCCATCCGCCCTTGCCGACCAGTTCAGGGGCCCGGACACGCGCACGAGAGGTCATACAGCCATCCAACCCCATGGCCGGGGCGGGTGATTCCGGGCGAATCCCGCGAAGTGGCGGGAGATCCCGTACGACGGCCGGAACACGGGCGAGAAGACGAAGTCGAGCATCGGCATCGACGAGGAGCCCGGGGCGGGACTGCGCGCTGTCGCGGAACGGCGGCAGGAGCAGACCTCTACGGTGGTCAGCCGTGCCCCGGTGGACTTCTCCGCCGACGAGGAACGCCGAGCGGACGGCCTGGCCGCCATGCACGAGTACCGGTACGAGCACGGGGCCTTCACCGCCGATGAGCGCCGGGTCGCTTCGGAACGGGTCGACGCGCTCACGGGACGGGTCGCCCGGGCGCGGCTGCGAAGTCCTGACGCTGACGGAGGAGCGGGCCAAGGCGGCGGCCGAGCTGTGCCACCGTGCCGGAAGCCGGGACACTGTGGACGCGAGCGTCGTCCTGGCGTCGATCGAACTGCTCGACGCGCCGATTCTCACCGACGACCCGGTGGACATCGGGCGGCTCGTCGAGACCTCGGGGCACACCCGCGTCAAGGTGGCCCTGTACCGCGCCGTGCGCCGCGCCCCGCGGGCGTACCGCGTGGGCAGCGACCTGGCCGTACTGCACGAGCTCGCCGAGGGCCGGCCGGGCCCGGCCGTCGACGAGGCGCGCGCCGCCGCGAAGGCCGGCAGCGCGCCGCTGCGCCGCACCATGGCGTACGCGACGCCGGCCCTGGCCTTCCACCGCGCCGGCCGGGCCGCGGAGGCCCGGGCCGCGCTCGACGAGGCCCGCAGGCACGGCCCGGCGACCGCCCGGCTGGAGTTCCTCACCGGGCTGCTCGGGGAGCCGGTCGCCCGTCAGCGCGGAGCGCAGGCGCGGATCAGGGCGAGGGCGTCGTCGAGGCGGGCGACCTCCTCGGCGGACAGGGTCGGGTTGGCGGCGCGGCGGGCGTGGGCCTGGGCGAGGTGGCGGTCGGTGAGGGGCGGCAGGCCGCGCAGCAGCGGGGCCAGGACGGCGTGGGCCGCGTCGGGCCGGTCGTGGAGGGCCTGGGCGAGGATGACGGCGCTCATCGCGTTGTCGAGGCCGGGCTCGCCCTCGGCGGCGGTGGACCAGTCGATGACCACCGGTCCGTGCGCGGTGAGCAGCACGTTGTCGGGGTGCAGGTCGAGGTGGAGCATCCGGTCGCCGGCCCGGGCGGCGGCCCGCGGCGGGATCTCGTGCAGCCGGCGCAGCAGCTCGGCGAGCAGTTCGCCGGCCGCGGCGGGGCTGATCGTCCCGGCGAGCAGCGAGTCCAGCATGGTGGGGCCGCCCAGCCGCTCCATGATCAGGTCCTCGGGCCGTTCGGCGGCCCACACCGCGGGCACCGGGTAGCCGTGCTCGGCGAGGTGCGTCATCACCTCGGCCTCGCCGTCGGCGCTCAGCCCGTCCCGGTAGCGGCGCAGCACCCGCCCGTCCTTCAGTGCCCAGACGTCCGCGGTGCGGCCGGTCCCGATCAGTTCGCCGATCTCCATGCGAGCAGAAGCTAGCGCCCCGGACCGGTCGGTGGGGAGGGGCTGCGGCGGATCGTTGTGCGTCCGCGAGGTCGGCCCGGGACGGAAAACCGCAGGAGGGTTCGCCGGACGGTGCGCGAGACTGGTCCGATGAGCGCCATCGCCTCCGAGGAGAACGTCGTCGTCCCGCCCGCGATCGCCGAACTGGCCGGCGGCGTCCCGCCGACGCCGGTGTGGCGCAACGAGCTCGGCGGGGTGACGTTCCGTCTGGGCGACGGCCCGGACCGCCGGTTCGTGAAGTGGGCGCCCGCCGGCAGCGGGGCCGATCTCGACGCGGAGGCCGAACGCCTGTGCTGGGCAGGGGAGTTCACCGCCGTGCCCGAGGTGCTCGGGCTCGGCGGCGACGAGACGGGGCGCTGGCTGCTCACGGCGGGCCTGCCCGGCCGCTCCGCCGTCGACCCGGAGCCGCGAAAGACCCCGGCGCGCACCGTCCGCGCCATCGGCGAGGGCCTGCGCGCCTTCCACGAGGCGCTGCCGGCCGCCGACTGCCCGTACGACTGGTCCGCCCCCGGCCGGATCGCCCGCGCCGTCGCCCTGCGCCGCGACCCGGCCGACTGGCACCCGGACCTGCGCCACCACGGCACCGTGGACCGGGCGTTGGCGATCCTCGCCGACCCGCCGCCGGTGGACGTCGCGGTGGTCTGCCACGGCGACGCCTGCGCCCCCAACACCCTGATCGGCGACGACGGCCGCCCCAGCGGCCACGTCGACCTCGGCACGCTCGGGGTGGCCGACCGCTGGGCCGACCTCGCGGTGGCGAGCTGGAGCACGGTGTGGAACTACGGCCCGGGCTGGGAGCGTCCCCTGCTGGAGGCCTACGGCGTCACCCCGGACGACGAACGTCTCGCGTACTACCGCCTGTTGTGGGACCTGACGTAACGCCGGCTGGCAGCATGTCGAGGGCCGCCCGACGGCGGGCCGGCACGTGACGAGGGAGCGTTTCATGAGTGGTCGGAAGTTCGTGGTCAAGGAGCGCCTGTTCGCGATCGGCGACGACTACTGGGTCGAGGACGAGCACGGCGAGAAGTGCTTCCTGGTGGACGGCAAGGTGCTGCGGATCCGCGACACCTTCGTGCTGCAGGACACCGCCGGCCACAAGGTCGCCACCGTCCGGGAGAAGGTGCTGACCGTCCGCGACGCGATGAAGATCGAGAACGCCGACGGGCACGCGGTCGCCACCGTCCGCAAGAAGCTGTTCACCCCGTTCCACGACAAGTACCACGTGGAGCTGGAGGACGGCGGCGAGTGGGAGGTGCACGGCGACCTGATCGACAAGGAGTACACCGTCAAGCACGACGGGCACCGGATCGGCGAGGTCTCCCGCAAGTGGTTCAGCATCCGTGACGCGTACGGCGTGCACATCGAGGACGGCGTCGACATCCCGCTGATGATCGCCGTGGCGGTCTGCCTGGACCGGCTGGTCGAGCACAACGACTGAAGGGCGCCCCGCGCCGCCGCCAGCCCCGTGCGCTGTGCTGTGCCGTCCCCCGGCACGGGGCCGGCCGGCGGACGGCCCGGCGGGCCGGGCGAACCGCCGGCCGGCGAGGAGCCGCACCGGCCGCTGACGCCCGGTCAGCCCGCGGCCAGCCGCCCGGCCAGCCGGGCCTTCGCGGCGGGCCACTCGTCGGCCAGCATCGAGAAGAACACGGTGTCCCGCCAACTGCCGTCCACGCGCTGCTTGTTGCGCCGGAAGGTGCCCTCGTAGGAGGCTCCGAGCCGCCGGATCGCGTTCTGCGAGCGCTCGTTGCGGATGTCGGTGCGCCAGCTGACCCGGCCCATGCCGAGGTCCTCGAAGGCGTGCGTGAGCAGCAGCAGCTTCGCCTCGGTGTTCACCGCCGTCCGCCACGCGGAGCGCGCGTACCAGGTGCCGCCGATCTCCACCTGCTCCTCGGCCGCGCCGGCCTCGAAGTAGCAGCTCACCCCGATCGCCCGGCCGTCGGCGAGCGAGATCACCGCGTACGGCTCGCAGTGCGGGTCCGCCAGCCGGGCGTCGATCACCTGTGCCATCTCCTCCAGGGTGCGCGGCATCGGCACGGGCACCCAGCGCCACACCTCCTCGTCCCCGCCGCCGGCGGCGAACAGGTCGGGCACGTGGGCACGGGTCAGCGGCTCCAGCCGGATGTGGCGGCCGGTCAGGACAACGGGGGCGGGCAGCTTCGCAGTCATGATCCACACCGTAGGCGCAGCTTTGCACTAGGCGCAAGTGATATCTGTATTAGTGCAAAACTCTCGGCCCATGCAGAAGGCCCGGCACCCCCGTGACAGGGGTGCCGGGCCCGAAGCCCCGTCCTACAGGAAGGAGTTGATCTGGATGGTCTCGGTCCGGCCCGGACCGACGCCGATCGCCGAGATCGGCGCGCCCGACATCTCCTCCAGCGCCTTCACGTACGCCTGCGCGTTCTTCGGCAGGTCACCGAAGGTCTTCGCCTTCGAGATGTCCTCGCTCCAGCCCGGCAGGTTCTCGTAGATCGGCTTCGCGTGGTGGAAGTCGGTCTGGTTGTACGGGAGTTCCTCGACCCGGCGGCCGTCGATCTCGTACGCCACGCAGACCGGGATCTGCTCCCAGCCGGTCAGCACGTCCAGCTTGGTCAGGAAGAAGTCGGTCAGGCCGTTGACCCGGGTCGCGTAGCGGGCGACGACCGCGTCGAACCAGCCGCAGCGCCGGTCGCGGCCGGTGGTCACACCGCGCTCGCCGCCGATCCGCCGCAGCGCCTCGCCGTCCGCGTCCAGCAGCTCGGTCGGGAACGGGCCCGAGCCGACGCGGGTGGTGTAGGCCTTCAGGATGCCGATCACCCGGTCGATCTTGGTGGGACCGATGCCGGAGCCGGTGCAGGCGCCGCCCGAGGTCGGGTTCGACGAGGTGACGAACGGGTACGTGCCGTGGTCCACGTCCAGCAGGGTGCCCTGGCCGCCCTCCAGCAGCACGACCTTGCCGGCCTTCAGCGCCTCGTCCAGGACCAGCGTGGTGTCCGCCAGGTACGGCTTGATCTTGTCGGCGTAGCCCAGGTACTCCTCGAGCACCAGGTCGGCCGGGATCGCGCGGCGGTTGTAGAGCTTGACCAGGAGCTGGTTCTTGTCGTGCAGCGCCGCCTCGATCTTCTGGCGCAGGATCGACTCGTCGAACAGGTCCTGGACCCGGATGCCCACGCGGTTGATCTTGTCGGCGTAGGCCGGGCCGATGCCGCGGCCGGTGGTGCCGATCCGGCGCTTGCCGAGGAAGCGCTCGGTGACCTTGTCCAGCGTCCGGTGGTACGGGGTGATCAGGTGGGCGTTGCCCGAGATCAGCAGCTTGGAGGTGTCGATGTCGCGGTCGTTCAGACCCTGCAGCTCGGAGAGCAGCACACCCGGGTCGATCACCACGCCGTTGCCGATCACCGGCACCACGTTCGGGCTGAGGATGCCGGAAGGCAGCAGGTGGAGGGCGTACTTCTGGTCGCCGATGACCACCGTGTGACCGGCGTTGTTGCCGCCCTGGTAGCGGACGACGTAGTCGACGGAGCCTCCGAGCAGGTCGGTGGCCTTCCCCTTGCCCTCGTCTCCCCACTGGGCACCAACGAGCACGAGTGCCGGCACAGGCGTACACCCCTTCCGGTTGGGGCATCCTGCGAAGACCGCAGTCTGCCCCGAGATGGACGAAGCCCCTGGCGCAATGGCGCAAGGGGCTCTTGCACCGAGAGATTACCTGAGGAAGGACCGGTCGTGTCGTCGCTGTCCACGCCCGTATCCCGCCCCCCGGACGCCGAGGGGGCCGGGCCGCTCCTGGTGGTGCTGGACCCGTCGGCCAGGCAGGCGGACGGCGAATCGGTGCGGATCGCCAAGGATGTGCTGCGCGGCGGGGCCGACGTGAAGGTCACCCTTCCGGAGAGCCCGTCCGAGCTGGACCGGGTGCTCGCGCACCGGGGTCGCAGGCGCGCCGTGGTGATCGGCTCCGACCAGGCGCTGCAGCGGGTGTTGCAGGCCCTGCACCGGCATCGGGAGCTGGACGCCGACCCGGTCGGCCTGGTCCCGGTCGGGGGTCCGGTGGCCACCGCGACCGCCCGGTTGCTGGGGGTGCCGGCCGAGCCGGTCGCGGCCGCCCGGACGGTGCTGGCGGGCAGCGCCCGGCGGCTCGGACTGCTGCTCGACGACGGCGGCGGAGTGGTGCTCTCCGAGGTCCGTTTCACCGGCCCGAGGCAGGGCCGAACGGGTGGCTGGCGTTCGCTATGGGCGAAACTGGCTGCGGCCGAGCAGGCGAGCCCCTCCGGATCCGAGGAACTGCGCATCGAGGTCGACGGCCGGCTGCTGGCCGACGTCCACCAGCGGGTCCGCCACCTGCGGGTCGCCATGGTCGGCGACGCCATGGAACTCGCCCTCGACCTGGACGGCAGCCCGCACCGCCTGCGGGCCGGCCGGCTCACCGTGGCCGGTCGCGGCTTCGGCTACGAGGCCGACGGCTGCCCGGTCGGCCCGGTCCGCAACCGCACCTGGACGGTCCGTCCGGACTCCTGGCGGCTGCTGCTGCCCGCCGGGTGAGCAGGCTCACAGCGCCGGGCCGTCCGGGCCGCCCGTCCGCCGTGCGAAGGCCTGATGACAAGGGCGTGAAGCCGGTCGCGGGCGGGCCGAAAAACTGGTAAGGGGTGGGGTCTACGCGCGTACCGCGAGGCTGCCATCAGGGCGTTCCCCCCATCTGCCCTAGACTCGGAGACGTGCCACGTGGTGACGGACGACTCAACCACGATCTTCTTCCCGGCGAGAAAGGCCCCCAGGACGCTTGCGGCGTCTTCGGTGTCTGGGCTCCCGGCGAGGAGGTCGCAAAGCTCACGTACTTCGGCCTCTATGCCCTGCAGCACCGCGGACAGGAATCCGCGGGCATCGCAGTGAGCAACGGCTCCCAGATTCTCGTCTTCAAGGACATGGGACTCGTGTCCCAGGTCTTCGACGAGACCTCCCTGGGGTCGCTGCACGGGCATATCGCCGTCGGACATGCCCGCTACTCGACCACCGGGTCCTCGGTCTGGGAGAACGCCCAGCCGACCTTCCGGGCGACCGCCAACGGTTCGCTGGCCCTCGGCCACAACGGAAACCTGGTCAACACCGCCGAACTCGCGGCGAGGGTCGCCGAACTGCCCGGCGAGGAGCACGTCTCCCGCTCCGGGCGGACCGCCGCGACCAACGACACCGACCTGCTGACCGCCCTGCTGGCGGGCCACCCCGAACTGACCGTCGAAGAGGCGGCGCAGAAGGTGCTGCCCGACGTCAAGGGCGCCTTCTCGCTGGTCTTCATGGACGAGCACACGCTCTACGCCGCCCGCGACCCGCAGGGCATCCGC
Organism: Kitasatospora sp. NPDC092948; assembly: GCF_044754805.1. NCBI lineage: Bacteria > Bacillati > Actinomycetota > Actinomycetes > Kitasatosporales > Streptomycetaceae > Kitasatospora > Kitasatospora sp. NPDC092948. Next base: position 50,764 of record NZ_JBIVPU010000014.1, read on the forward strand.
CCGCTGGTGCTGGGCCGGATCGAGCGCGGCTGGGTGGTCGCCTCCGAGACCTCCGCCCTCGACATCGTCGGCGCCAGCTTCATTCGCGAGGTGGAGCCCGGCGAGCTGATCGCCATCGACGAGAACGGCATGCGCTCCTCGCGCTTCGCCGAGGCCAAGCCCAAGGGCTGCGTCTTCGAGTACGTGTACCTGGCCCGCCCGGACACCTCGATCGCCGGCCGCAACGTGCACCTCTCCCGGGTGGAGATGGGCCGCAAGCTGGCCGCCGAGGCCCCGGCCGACGCCGACCTGGTGATAGCGACTCCCGAGTCCGGCACGCCCGCCGCGATCGGCTACGCCGAGGCCAGCGGGATCCCGTTCGGCTCCGGCCTGGTGAAGAACGCCTACGTCGGCCGTACCTTCATCCAGCCCAACCAGACCATCCGCCAGCTGGGCATCCGGCTGAAGCTCAACCCGCTCAAGGAAGTCATCCGGGGCAAGCGCCTGGTGGTCGTGGACGACTCGATCGTCCGCGGCAACACCCAGCGCGCGCTGGTCCGGATGCTCCGCGAGGCCGGTGCGGCCGAGGTCCACATCCGGATCTCCTCGCCGCCGGTGAAGTGGCCGTGCTTCTTCGGCATCGACTTCGCCACCCGCGCCGAGCTGATCGCCAACGGCCTGTCGGTCGACGAGATCGGCCGCTCGCTGGGCGCCGACTCGCTGGCCTACATCTCCATCGACGGGATGATCGAGGCCACCAAGCAGCCCAAGGACAAGCTCTGCCGGGCCTGCTTCGACGGCGAGTACCCGATGGAGCTGCCGGACCCGGCACTGCTCGGCAAGCTGCTGCTGGAGGCGGAGATCGCCGGCGGCCAGGCCAAGCAGCAGCCGCCGGTCCGCGGCAAGCAGACCAGCGACCTCGACGGCGTGCAGTCGCTGCTGGGTGGCGCGGGCGCGGCGGACGCGCTGCGACGCCCCTGACGGCGCGCACCGCCCCCGGCACGGGCCGGGGGCACCCCATCCCGGCCCAGGCCGGGGGAGGCAGCACCACCACTTCGAAAGGGCCACACCAGGTGACCAGCAACGAGACCGGGGCGACCTACGCCGCCGCGGGTGTCGACATCGAGGCCGGCGACCGTGCCGTCGAGCTGATGAAGCAGTGGGTGAAGAAGACCAACCGTCCCGAGGTTCTGGGCGGTCTGGGCGGCTTCGCCGGACTGTTCGACGCCTCCGCCTTCAAGCGCTACGAGCGCCCGTTGCTGGCCTCCGCCACCGACGGCGTGGGCACCAAGGTGGCCATCGCCCAGGCCATGGACAAGCACGACACCATCGGCCACGACCTGGTCGGCATGGTCGTCGACGACCTGGTGGTGTGCGGCGCCGAGCCGCTGTTCATGACCGACTACATCTGCGTCGGCAAGGTCGTCCCGGAGCGGGTCGCGGCCATCGTCAAGGGCATCGCCGAGGGCTGCACGCTGGCCGGCTGCGCGCTGATCGGCGGCGAGACCGCCGAGCACCCGGGCCTGCTGGGCCCGGACGAGTACGACGTGGCGGGCGCCGGCACCGGCGTGGTCGAGGCCGACGCGCTGCTCGGCGCGGACCGGGTCCGGGCCGGCGACGTGGTGATCGCGATGGCCGCGTCCGGTCTGCACTCCAACGGCTACTCGCTGGTCCGGCACGTGCTGCTGAACCAGGCCGGCTGGAAGCTCGACCGCAAGGTCGAGGAGTTCGGCCGCACCCTCGGCGAGGAGCTGCTGGAGCCGACCCGGATCTACTCCCTGGACTGCCTGGCGCTCACCCGCGCCACCGAGATCCACGCCTTCTCGCACGTCACCGGCGGCGGCCTGGCCGCCAACCTGGCCCGGGTGATCCCGGACCACCTGCACGCCCGCCTGGACCGCGGCACCTGGACCCCGCTGCCGGTGTTCCAGACCGTCGCCAAGGTCGGCGCGATGCAGACCCTGGAGATCGAGAAGACCCTCAACATGGGCGTCGGCATGGTCGCCGTCGTCCCGCCGGAGTCGGTCGACGTGGTGCTGTCGGTGCTGGAGGACCGCGGCGTCGAGGCGTGGCTGCTCGGCGACGTGGTCGACCGTGACGCCGAGCACGACGGCGGCGCGGCGCTGTACAACGCCTACGAGGCGTTCTGATCCGGACACGCTGAAGGGCCCCGCCACCGGCGGGGCCTTTCTCGTACGGCCGTCCGTCCCGGGCGGGCCGCGATCAGGTCCCGTAGGGCCGTCCGCCCGGGCGAGTCGCGATCAGGTACGCCGAAAACCGGCCCGGCGCCCACAGGGAGCGCCGGACCGGTCCGGTCGAAGAACGTTACGCGCGGCGACGAGCCGGAGGGGTGTCCTCGTCGTCGTCATCGTCGTCGTTGTACCTGTCCGCGTACGCCGCGTAGGGGTCGTCCTCGTCGTCGTCCTCGATCGGCTCAGGCTCGATCGCGGTCGACGGAGATACACCCAGCTCGTGAGACAGACGGTTAGCGTCGAACCCGCCGCTGTTGTACTTCAGCTCGCGGGCGACCTTCGTCTGCTTGGCCTTGGCCCGGCCGCGCCCCATGGGTCGACCCCCTCAACGGTGGGGCTCACGGCCCCGAGTCTGACACGTGTTGATGATCAGGTCCGGCCTGCCCGAAGTGGGAAACCGTCCCTTGGAGCATTAACGGTACCTGTTTCCGCCGCCGGACGGTACGTCGCCGGTGTGACGTGGCGCGCACCCAAGCCCCCTCGAACCAGGTCTTCCCAGGTCAGAGGGGAATTTCGGGGCTTTTGCAGGCTGTCCGGCGCGATGCCGGTCCCGTCGTTCCTGCAGAGATTATCCCCCGAAGGAGGCGCGGTATCGCCCGTTCGGGGGACTGACTGAGAATCCGGTTCCACATCGTGATGCGCGGGGCCGGGCGGCGCCGGCCCCGCGCATCACGATGTCGCGGTCAGCTCCGGCGGGCGGCCGGCAGCAGGACCGAGCGCAGCGCGCTGATCTCCCGCATCCGCTTCTCGGCGAGCCGGTCGGCGGCGACCGCCGGCGGGATGCCGTCGGCGGCGGCCCGGGTGAAGATCTCCAGCGTGGTGTCGAAGATCTTCGTCGCCTTGTTCTTCGCCCGGTCGAAGTTGAAGCCGTCGATCTCGTCGGCGACCTGGATCACGCCACCGGAGTTCACCAGGTAGTCGGGCGCGTACAGGATGCCGCGGTCGGCCAGGTCCTTCTCCACGCCCGGGTGGGCGAGCTGGTTGTTGGCCGCGCCGCAGACGATCGAGGTGCCGGCCGCGCCGAGCGCCCCCACCGTGTCGTCGGTGAGCGCGCCGCCGAGCGCGCACGGGGCGTACACGTCCAGGTCGGAGGCGAGCAGGGCGGCGGTGTCGGCCACCACCTCGACCTCCGGATGGGCGGCCCGGACCCGGTTCACGGCGGCCTCGGAGACATCGGTGACGACCACGGTGGCGCCGTCCGCGACCAGGTGGCCGACCAGGTAGTGGCCGACCTTGCCGACACCCGCCACACCGACCCGCTTGCCGCGCAGGGTGGGCTGGCCCCAGCGGGCCTGGGCGGAGGCGCGCATGCCCTGGAAGACGCCGAAGGAGGTGAGGACGGAGGAGTCGCCGGCGCCGCCGTGCTCGGGCGAGCGGCCGGTGACGAACTCGGTCTCCCGGGCGATCACGTCCATGTCCTGCACGTAGGTGCCCACGTCGCAGGCGGTGATGTAACGGCCGCGCAGGGACTGCACGAAGCGCCCGTAGGCGCGCAGCATCGCCTCGTTCTTGTCCTTGTTCGGGTCGCCGATGATCACGGCCTTGCCGCCGCCGAGGTCGAGCCCGGCGAGGGCGTTCTTGTAGCTCATTCCGCGGGAGAGGTTCAGCGCGTCGGTCAGCGCCTCCTCCTCGCTCGCGTACGGGAAGAACCGGGTGCCGCCGAGGGCCGGGCCGAGGGCCGTCGAGTGGACGGCGATGATCGCCTTGAGGCCGGTGGAACGGTCGTGGCAGAGCACGACCTGCTCGTGCCCGTCGCCCTCCTGGCCGGTGCCGAAGACTCGGCCCAGCACGCCGTGTGCGGGGTGCGTGGTGTGTACGTCGGTCACGGTGGTGACTCCAGCAATGATGGCCCGCGACGGTGGTGCGGGCGTCTGGTCGAAGCCTAGCTCCGGGGCTGCCTTCGAATCTGCCCCTGGGCGGGCCCCGAGCTATAACGATCGAAGCCGTCTCCGCGACACCCTGACGCGTCCCTGAGGCGCATGCGAACATGCGGAGCGTGACTGCCCCGCGTACCTCCGTGCTCCCGCCGTACACCGCGCAGTTGCGGGTCTACGAGCCGCTGGCCGCCTACCCCGAACCGGACCGGGGCCGCTGGCAGGCCTACGCCGCCGCACACGGCCCCGACGCCGACGGGCCGGGCCGGCCGGTGACCGGTGCCGCGCTGGCCGAACAGCGCGCCGCCCTGGCCTCGCTGGCGGCCCTGACGCCCCGTCCGCTGCCCGACCAGGAGGACGGGCACGCCTACGTGCGGGTCGCGGACGGCGTCACCTACATCTGCCCCTGGACGACCCGGCTGAGGGGCTGGCTGGCCCTGCAGGAGCTGCGCCGGACGCTTCCCGCGCACCTGGTGGACACCGTGCTGCCGCCGGCCCTGCGGGCCGCTGCCGAGGACTCCCGGACGCAGTGGCAGCAGGACCACCCCGACGCCCGGCCGTGGATCCGCTCCAGCCGCTGGGAGGTGCCGCTGGCTTGGTTCCCCGCGTTCGGCGAGGAGGACCGCCACCACCTGCCGGCCGGCGAGTACGGCTCCGCCGGGGACGGTGAACGGCCGGAACCCGCCGCGCTGTTCTATCTGACGCCGATGGTGCAGGCCCGCCGCCGGATCGCCCGGGCCTACCGGGTGCTGCGCGAGAGGGCGGCGGGGGTGGCCCTCGCCGACGGCGTGGAGGAGATCGGGCGCTGGCTGGAGGAGTTCCATCCGCGGTCCGTGGTGGAGCTCGACTACGGGGGCCTGGTGCACCTGCTCGGCCCGCAGGCGGTGGCCGAGGAGCGCTCGGTGGGCGAACTCGCGGACGGCCTGGCCGCCCTGCGGGCCGGCGATCAGGCGGGGGCGCTGCGCCACTACGAGGCCCTGTCGGCGCGCTGGCGGCGAGTGCTGGCGCTGCGGTACTCCTCCTGAGCTTGATCGGTGCCGGGACGGGGGAGGCTCAGGGGGACTGAAGAGGTGTCAGAAAATGCCCCCTGGTCGAATGCCAGTGCGGCAGGAGAGGATGGTCCATACCATTGGGAGGGTTTTTGGGACCATGGTCCCAGATCGGGTCAATAGCTGAGAAACGTGACACTACTCACCGTTGACGCCAACTCAGACCTATGTGTCAAAATGGGACAACCAGCCCAAGCTCACTCAGGCGTGCCGCACCGTGACCGGACGTCACCGGTGCGTGACTGTCCGCTATGGGGTGGTCCATGGCCATCCGTCGCCCTTGAACCCGTGAGGGGTCAATTTTGGCGGTTTGGCCGATAGGGCTGGACGGATGGTGTAGTTGTAGACACCAGGACAAGCCGTTCGTCCTATAACCGACTCGGCCCGTCTGTGCCATTTCGGGCATCGCGGGTCAAGGTGCAGAATTTGAAGGATAGAACCGCCCTGGTTCGGTTCTCCCGAGGAGGCCGCTCATGACCGCTCGTACCCCTGACGCCGAGCCCCTGCTGACACCGGCAGAGGTCGCCACCATGTTCCGCGTGGACCCCAAGACGGTGACCCGCTGGGCCAAGGCCGGCAAGCTCACGTCCATTCGGACCCTCGGCGGCCACCGCCGTTACCGCGAGGCGGAGGTGCGCGCCCTGCTGGCCGGTATTCCGGCCCAGCGCACCGAGGTCTGACATCCAGTTCTTCCGCCGGGCCCACTCCCCGACTCCGCCGGGTCGGGAATGTGCTCGTAGGTCCTGAGGGCCGCCTCTCCGACTCCGCCGGGTCGGGGGTGCGGCCCTTCGGCATGTCCGGCCCCGGAATGCGGGATTCCCGTGGGGTGAGTGGTGGAGGGGGGAATTCCTGGGAATGCCAGTACAATTTTACATATTAAATCAGGGGCCTTTGCGGAGATGCCCCGGAAGTCGTCTTCTGAGGGGGCGTCAGTGACGGTGCTCACAGCGTCGTCGCCTTGCCCGCGCCCGGGAAATGCGATAGGGCCCGGAACTCGAAGTTCCGGGCCCTACGCTCCTGCGATCCCGACGGGACTTGAACCCGCGACCTCCACCTTGACAGGGTGGCGAGCTAACCAACTGCTCCACGGGACCAGTGATCTGATCCTTGCCCGCTTGCTCTCGCTTGCGAACAAGACAGATCGTACTGCATGACGACCCCCCAGGTCGAACCGGCTCCCGGCCGGCCTCAGAGGGTCGCCGCAGCAGCCTCCATCGCCTTCAGGATGCGCTTCTCCGACACCGGCGTCGGCGTGCCCAGGCCCTGCGCGAAGAAGCTCACCCGGAGCTCCTCGATCATCCAGCGCACCGCCTTGATCTCCGCCGACGGCTCCCGGCCGTCCGGCACCCTCGCCAGCAGCTCGCCGTACGCCTGCTGCACCGCCTGCACCTTCAGCAGGTTCTGCAGATCGCGCTGCGGATGGTCGGGCAGCGCCTCCAGGCGGCGGTCCACCGCGATCAGGTAGCGCTTCAGGTCGCCCAGGCGCTGCCAGCCGGTGTCGGCGACGAAGCCCGGGTGCACCAGCGACGCCAGGTGCAGCCGGACGTCGTTCACCGCGGACAGCAGCACCGGGCTGGAGACCGACTTCAACCGGTTCGACGCCTTGTGGAAGGCGATCAGCGCCGCCGCGGTCTTCAGCGTGGTGTCCGCGGACAGCTCGTACAGGTCGGCGCGGACCTGGTCGTACAGCGCCGTGAACGCCTCCAAGTCCCAGACCACGCCGCCCGCGCGGGCCATCAGCCGGTCGGTGGCCGCCGCCACGATGTCCTCGAACAGCGCCGGGATCGAGCCGTGCGGGTTGTACGACAGCGCCAGCTTCGCCTGGTTGCCCAGCCGGCCCTGGATCGACTTGGCGGGCGAGTTGATCTGCAGCATGAGCAGCCGGCGGGTGCCCGCCCACATCGCGCGCTGCTGGGCCTCGGGGGTGTCGAACAGCTTGATGCCGACACTGGCGCCCTCGTCCACCAGCGCCGGGTAGGCGCGCAGCGAGTGGCCGCGGGTGCGCTGCTCGAAGGTGCGCTGCAGGGTCGGCAGGTCGGTGGGCCAGGCGGTCAGGCCGGTGCGTTCGATGCCGCGGCCGGACGCGGCGCTGGACAGCGTCGCGGACAGCTTCGGCCGCAGGCTCCGGCGCAGCTCCTCCAGGTCCTTGGACTCGGCGAGCTTCCGCTTGCCGTCCACCACCCGGAAGGTGACCTTCAGGTGGTCGGGGATCCGCTCCTCGTCCCAGGCCTCCGGCGGGATCGGCAGGCCCGACATCCGGTGCAGCACCCGCTCCAGGGTCGGCAGCAGGGGCTCCTGGCGGTCCGTCAGCTCGCGCATCGCGGCCCGGGCGTAGTCCGGGGCGGGCACGAAGTTGCGGCGGGTCGCCTTCGGCAGCGAACGGATCCAGGCCGTGACCAGCTCCTCGCGCAGGCCGGGGATCTGCCAGTCGAAGCCGTCCGCCACCACCTGGTTGAGCACCGCGAGCGGGATGTGCACCGTCACGCCGTCCGCGTCGCTGCCCGGCTCGAACTGGTAGGTGAGCGGGAAGCGCAGCTTGCCCTGGTGCCAGACGTCCGGGTAGTCGGCCTCGGTGACGCCGTCCGCCGAGTCGTTGATCAGCATCGACTTCTCGAAGTTGAGCAGGTCGGGCTGGTCGTGGCGGGTCTTCTTCCACCAGGCGTCGAAGTGCCGGGCGGAGACGATGTCCTCGGGCAGGCGGGCGTCGTAGAAGTCGAACAGGGTCTGGTCGTCGACCAGGATGTCCCGGCGGCGGGCGCGGTTCTCCAGCTCCTCGACCTCGTCGAGCAGCTTGCGGTTCTCCGCGAAGAACCGGTGGTGGGTCTCCCAGTCGCCCTCCACCAGGGCGGAGCGGATGAACAGTTCGCGGCACAGCTCGGGCTCGATGCGGCCGTAATTGATCTTGCGCTGGGCGACGATCGGCAGGCCGTACAGGGTGACCTTCTCGAAGGCCAGCACCGCGCCGGCCTTCTTCTCCCAGTGCGGCTCGCTGTAGCTGCGCTTGATCAGGTGCGGGGCGAGCGGCTCCACCCACTCCGGCTCGATCTTCGCGTTGATCCGGGCCCACAGCCGGGAGGTCTCCACCAGCTCGGCGGACATCACCCAGCGCGGCGGCTTCTTGAACAGCCCCGACCCCGGGAAGACCGCGAACCGGGCGCCGCGGGCGCCCGCGTACTCGCGCTTCTCCACGTCGAACAGGCCGAGGTGGGAGAGCAGGCCGGTGAGCAGCGCCTGGTGGATCCGGTCGGCGTCCGGCTCGGCATCGTCGTGCGGCTCGTCGATGGTGACGCCGAGTTGCTTGGCGATGGTGCGCAGCTGGACGTAGACGTCCTGCCACTCCCGTATCCGCAGGTAGTTGAGGAACTCGGACTTGCACATCCGGCGGAACGCGGACGAGGACAGCTCCTTCTGCTGCTCCCTGACGTAGCGCCACATCGCCAGGTAGGACAGGAAGTCGGAGGTCTCCGAGTGGAAGCGGCGGTGCCGTTCGTCGGCGGCCTGGCGCTTCTCGGCGGGGCGTTCGCGTGGGTCCTGGATGGACAGCGCGGAGGCGATCACCATCACGTCGCGGACGCAGCCGAGGCGGTCGGCCTCCAGCACCATGCGGGCCATCCGCGGGTCGACCGGGAGCTGGGCGAGCTTGCGGCCCAGCGGGGTCAGGCGCTTGCGGTGGTCCTTCTCGGCCGGGTCGATGGCGCCCAGCTCGTGCAGCAGGTTGACGCCGTCCTTGATGTTGCGGGAGTCCGGCGGGTCGAGGAACGGGAAGGCGGCGATGTCGCCGAGGCCCGCCGCGGTCATCTGCAGGATGACGGAGGCGAGGTTGGTGCGCAGGATCTCCGCGTCGGTGAACTCGGGGCGGGAGAGGAAGTCCTCCTCCGAGTACAGGCGGATGCAGATGCCGTCCGAGGTGCGGCCGCAGCGGCCCTTGCGCTGGTTGGCGCTGGCCTGGCTGATCGCCTCGATCGGCAGGCGCTGGACCTTGGTGCGGTGGCTGTAGCGGGAGATTCGGGCGGTGCCCGGGTCGATCACGTACTTGATGCCGGGGACGGTCAGCGAGGTCTCGGCGACGTTGGTGGCGAGCACCACCCGGCGCTGCGAGGAGCGTTGGAAGACCCGGTGCTGCTCGGCGGAGGAGAGCCGGGCGTAGAGCGGGAGGATCTCGGTGGACCTCAGCTTGAGCTTGGTCAGCGCGTCCGCGGTGTCGCGGATCTCGCGCTCGCCGGAGAGGAACACCAGGATGTCGCCCGGCCCCTCGGCCTGGAGCTCCTCGACGGCGTCGCAGATGCCCTGGATCTGGTCGCGGTCGCGGTCCAGCTCCTCCTCGTCGGCGTCGTCGTCGAGGATCGGCCGGTAGCGGACCTCGACCGGGTAGGTCCGGCCGGAGACCTCGATGATCGGGGCGTCGTCGAAGTGCTCGGCGAAGCGTTCGGGGTCGATGGTGGCCGAGGTGATGATCACCTTGAGGTCGGGGCGGCGGGGGAGCAGCTGTTTGAGGTAGCCGAGCAGGAAGTCGATGTTCAGGCTGCGCTCGTGCGCCTCGTCGATGATCAGGGTGTCGTACTGGCGCAGATCCCGGTCGGTCTGGATCTCGGCCAGCAGGATGCCGTCCGTCATCAGCTTCACCAGGGTGTCCTGGCCGGCCTGGTCGGTGAACCGGACCTTCCAGCCGACGGCCTCGCCGAGCGGGGTGTTCAGCTCCTCGGCGACGCGCTCGGCGACCGTTCGTGCGGCGATCCGGCGCGGCTGGGTGTGGCCGATCAGGCCCTGCACGCCGCGGCCCAGCTCCAGACAGATCTTCGGGATCTGGGTGGTCTTGCCGGAGCCGGTCTCGCCCGCCACGATCACCACCTGGTGGTCGCGGACGGCGGCCAGGATGTCGTCCTTCTTCTGCGCCACCGGCAGTTCCTGCGGGTAGCGGATTTCCGGAACCGCCGCCCGACGGTCGGTCACCCGCAGTTCGGAACGGTCGAAGTCGGCGGCCAGTTCGGCCAGGATCTTCTGCCGGGCCTCGGCCGAACGGACCTTGCGGGTGCCCTCCAGGCGGCGGCCCAGGCGCTGCGCGTCGCGCAGCATCAGACCGGGCAGCCGGGCGGCCAGCTCCGCGAGCGTGGGGGCGGGCTGCGGGGCTACGGGAGAACTCACTGCGGGCATCCCTCTAGGTTGCAAAATTTCGGGGCCGGGGCGCACCTCGGTTTTTCGAGCGCTTCCAGTGTCACAGGCGCGGCGGGCGGACCGCGAAACACCCGCCAGAACGCCCTGCGGGCATCGGCCGGTCCCCACCCGTTTCCCTCGAACGCGCGACTGACTAGCCTGGGGGGAACGCTTTTTACGGGGAACAGGGGGAGTTCTGATGGGTCTGCTGGACGGTTTGGGGCACCTTGCCAAGGACGCGGTCCACGTGGTCGGGGACGTGGTCGAGGTGGGCAAGGACCTCGTCATGGCGCCTGCCGAGATCGCGCACTGGGCGTTGAGCAAGATGTTCGGGGACGCCGACGCCGAGCTCAACAAGATCGCGCAGGAGCTGGCCCAGATGGCCAAGGAGGTCGAACAGCTCGGCGGGGACGTCAGCTCGCTGCTGTCGCACATGACCTGGCACGGCGCGGCGGCGGACGCGTTCACGGCGCACGCCCAGGGCCGGGTGCGGGAGCTGAACGGGGTCGCGGACGAGCTCAACCAGCTCGGTGACTCGGTGAAGCGCCTCGCGAGCGTGATGTGAGACGGGGCCGGACGGTGAAGATCGTTCCGGGCCCGGCCGCGGCCGCGGACCGAGGGGGCGTCCTTCGATGACGGGGAGCATGTTCGGCTTCCACCCGGAGGAGCTGCTGAAGATCCAGCGCGACTTCGAGCAGCTCAACCAGCGCATGGCGGCGATGACCCAGCAGGTCGGGAACATCCGGGCGACGGTCGCCAAGGCGGCCGCCACCGACGTGTTCTCCGGCGGGATCCTGGGGGTCCTCGGCGCCGGCGCGGTGCTGGCGGAGGTCCAGAAGGACGTCAACGACATCAGCCACCGGGCCGACGCGTTGATGAAGACCAAGGAGACGCTCACCAAGGAGCTGGCCCAGGACGCCGCGAAGATCAAGCAGCTCATCGCCAAGTACGCGGCGATCGAGAAGCAGATCGCCGACGACATGAACAAGCCCAGGGGCGAGGACAAGCCGCAGCCGCAGTCGCCGAACACCAAGATCGACAGTGTCGGCGACGGCGGCGGTTCGAGCGGCGGGGGCGGTGGCGGCGGTGGTGGGGGAGGCCACGAGCAGCCGAAGTCGCCGAACACCCAGACCGACGGCGGCGGCCACGGCGGCGGCTCGGGCGGCGGGGGCGGTGGCGGCGGGAGCCAGAAGCCGCAGCCGAAGTCGCCGAAGACCAGCACCGGTACCGACAGCACCGGGGGCGGGACCGGCACCGTGGCCGGCGGTCCGGGCGGCAAGCACGACGGGCCGAAGCTCAAGGACCGGTCGACCGGCGACTGGAACACCAAGATCATCAACGGCAGCGGCTGGGACTCCTGGTCCGACCACCGCCACAAGCGCAATGGCGAGGGCCTCGGCGTGAAGGCCAGGCCCAAGCTGGAGGGCCTGTCGCCGGAGCGCACAGCCATCGTGGAGCGCGCCCTGGAGCGCGCCGAGCACAAGCTCGGCTACAGCCAGGGCGCCGTCACCAACGGCTACCGGGTCGACTGCTCCGGCCTGGTGTCCTGCGCCTGGGGCCTGCCCGGCCCGGGCATGGTCTGCACCGAGCTGATGAAGAGCAACGTGTCGCACCACATCGGCAAGAACGACCTGCAGCCCGGGGACGCGATGATCTCCAACGGGCACACGGTGCTGTTCGGCGGCTGGGTGGACGCCGCCCACACCCGCTACATCGGCATCGAGGACAGCGGCGACGCGGGCATGGTCTCCCGGGAGATTCCGTACCCGTACTTCCACGGCGGTTCCGCGTACCAGCCGTACCGCCGCAACGGCGTCGACTGACACCCCGCTCACCTGGCCGGGCCCGGCCGGAGGTCGACCACCTCCGGCCGGGCCCGACCCATTTCTTGGGATGAACTTGAAATAGTCTTGGGGCGACCGGCCAGGGGGGCCGTGGGGTCGACGAGGGGGGACGAGTGCGATGACGGGGAATCAGTTCGGGTTCCGGCCGGACGAACTCGTGAAGATCATGCGGGACTTCGAGCAGCTGAACCAGCGCATGGCGGAGATGGGCAAGCAGGTCGAGCACATCCGGGCCACGGTCACGAAGGCGGCGGCCACCGATGTGTTCTCCGGCTTCATCCTGGGGGTCGTCGGGGCGGGACCGGTGCTCGCCGAGGTGAAGCGGGACGTCGACGACATCAAGCGCAAGGCCGACGCGCTGGTGAAGACCAAGGAGAAGCTCACCCACGAGCTCGGCGAGGACGCCGCGAAGATCGGGAAGACGATCGCGCGGTACCGCGACGCCGAGAAGGCCATCGCCGGCATCGTCGAGAAGCCGCACGGCGGCGCCGCGCCGCCGCCCAAGTCGCCGGGCACCAGCACCGGCATCGACGGGGTCGGCCACGGCGGAGGCGGCGGCAGCGGTGGTGGCGGGAGCCACCCGGAGCAGCCCAAGTCGCCGGGCGCCGGCGGCGACAGCGGTGGCGGCCATGGCGGCGGTGCGGGCGGTGGCGGTGGCAGCCACGCGCCGCAGCCGAAGTCCCCGGGCGCCGGCGGCGGCGACAGCAGCGGCAACGACGGCTCCGGGATCTCCACCCGCCCGGGCGGCCTGCACGACGGCCCGAAGATCAAGGACCGGTCCGCCGGCGACTGGCAGACCACGATGGTCAACGGCAAGGGCTGGGACGACTGGTCGCCCACCCACAAGTGGCACCCGCGCAACGGCGGCGGCGCCGGCGTGCTGGACCGGCCGCACCTGGACGGCGTCTCCGACGAGCGCAAGGCGATGGTCGAGCGGGCGATGGAGCGGGTCGAGCGCAAGCTCGGCTACAGCCAGGGCGCCGTCACCAACGGCTACCGGGTCGACTGCTCCGGCTTCGTCTCGGCGGCCTGGGGCCTGTCCACCGCCGGCGGCGGCACCACCACCGGCCCGCTGATCAGCGAGAGCTCGGGCATCGCGCACCACATCAACAAGAGCGAGCTGATGCCCGGCGACGCGCTGGTGATCCACCACACCAGCGGCGACATGAACCAGCACGTGGTGCTGTTCGGCGGTTGGGCGGACGCCGCGCACACCAAGGCGATCATCCTGGAGGACTCCGGCAGCAAGGGCTGCGTCTCGCACGAGGTGCCGATGTCGAACCTCTCCGGCTACACCGCGATCCGCAAGAACGGGATGTGACCGGCGGGCGCTCCCCCGGCCCGCGCGGCCGGGGGAGCGCCGCAGGCTCGCGCGGTCGGGGGCATCGCAGGTCGGCGGCTCTTGACCTGAAGCGCGCTTGAAGTTCTACGGTCGAGGTGCGTGAGACCACCCCGCTCCGGAACGAGAGGCCGTGCCCCATGCCCATCGAGCTCAACCACACCATCGTGGCCGCCCGGGACCGCCGGGTCACCGCCGACTTCCTCACCGACCTGCTCGGCCTGCCCCGGGCCGAACTCCACGAGCCCTTCCTCACCGTGCAGTTGGGCAACCGCGTGACGCTCGACGTGATGACCGCGGACGGCCCGATCACCTCGCAGCACTACGCCTTCCTGGTCTCCGAGGACGAGTTCGACGCGATCTTCGGCCGGATCGAGGCCCGCGGACTGACGTACTGGGCCGACCCGTTCGCCCGGGAGCCCGGCCGGATCAACCACTGGAACGGCGGCCGGGGCGTCTACCTGAAGGACCCGGACGGGCACAGCATAGAGGCGCTGACCAGGGCCTGAGCGCGGTCCGGACGGTTCGCCGGCCGCCCCCGCGTCGACGATTCGAGCCGGCGGCGCGGGGGCGGACTTCTGGCCGTTCCGAGTAAACGCCCTCGGGTGAGTGGTATTCACCCGCGAGGGCCGAAGGTGGGCCGAGGGAATTCCGAGTACGACCGGATCGGCAGGAAAGCGGTTGCCGGCAGGGAGTATCAAAAGGCCGGGCGAGGACTGGATTTCCTGCGTCAAGCAGAACGACCACCAGTACCCGAGCCGCTTGGCTGTCATCAGGGAGCTGCGCGGCGATTACTCCGAGATCATGGCGAGGATTTCCGCCCCCGGGTCCGACAGTGGGATCGAAGCCGAGGTGGAGGCCGGTCCTGGCCACCAGGCCTTCCGGCGGCGGGAGTTCGTGATTGCTGGTGCCACGTTCCATGCTCTCGGAATCTCGACCGAGGTCTATCGGCGGACTTTCATCGAAGTGGCTGGATACTCAACGCCGCGATCGGAGCAGGACCCTCCACTTGGTGAATCGGTAAAACGATCTTCTTGGCGGTGTGAAGATCGGGGAGGGACGTTCTGGGATCGGGGAGGAGCGGCAGATGAGTCTTCTGGTGGCAGAGGAACTTCGCTTGAATTTCGGTACGACCGCGGCACTGGACGGGGTGTCCTTCGAGGTGGCGCCGCGTGAGGTGGTCGCGGTGACGGGGTCCAGCGGGTCGGGGAAGTCGACGTTGCTGCACTGTCTGGCGGGGATCCTCGCACCGGACAGCGGCACCGTCCGGCTGGACGGTCGGCGGGTCGACGGGCTGCCGGAGGCTGCGCGCAGTGCGCTGCGACGGCAGGACTACGGGTTCGTGTTCCAACTCGGCGAACTCATCCCCGAATTGTCGGTGCTGGAGAATGTCGCACTGCCGTTGAGGCTGGCCGGGGCGAGCCGCCGGGAGGCGGCGAGGGACGCGGGCGAGGCGTTGGAGCGGCTGGAGATCGAGGGGCTGGCGGGCAAGCGACCGGCCCAGATCTCCGGCGGTCAGGCGCAGCGGGCCGCAGTCGCGCGGGCGTTGATCCACCGGCCGAAGGTGGTGTTCGCGGACGAGCCGACCGGCGCGTTGGACACCGTGAACGGCGAGCGGGTGCTGAAGGCGCTGACCACGGCGGCCAGGGACCAGGGGGCCGCCGTGGTGGTGGTCACGCACGAGGCCCGGGTCGCCGCCTGCGCGGACCGGGAGATCGTGATGAGCAACGGCCGGGTGGTCGGCACGAAGGAGCGGGTGTGATGCGGGCCAAGCTGTACCCGCTGCTGCTGGGAGTCCGCCTGGTGCGTGGCTACGGGCGCTCGGGGTGGGCGCGGGTGGGCCTGATGGCGGGCGGCACGGGGCTCGGTGTGGTCGTGCTGTTGCTGGCGATCGCCGTCCCGGGCATGCTTCAGCACCGTCTCGCCCGGGCGGACGCGCGGACGGTGGTCTGCGCGGCGGCGGACGGCCGGCCGGCGGCCGGCTGCGGTCTGCCGGGCCAGACGGTGTCCGACAGCTGGTACGGGAAGCCCGTGCAGCGCCAGCTCGTCGGCGCGGGCCTGGCCGTCGCTCCGCCGCCCGGGTTGGCCGCGCTGCCCGCGCCCGGTGAGGTGGTGCTGTCCCCGGCGCTCCGCGCCCTGTACGACGAGCCGGACAACCAGGCGCTGCGTGATCGGTTGCCGGGCCGGGTCGTGGGGACGATCGCCGACCAGGGTCTGATGCAGCCGGACGAACTTCTCGCCTATGTCGGTGTCCCCGGCACGCCCGGGGCGTTCGTCCAGGTGCCCGACGGTTACGGACCGCAGGCGCGGAACGTCACCGGTCCGGCCGTGGTGACAGGGGCCGGGGACGTCTCGGACTCCCGGAAGAACGCGATCACGCTGATCGTCGGTGTGATCGCCGTGTTGACGCCCGTCCTGCTGTTCCTCGCCTCCTGCGCCCGGCTGTCGGCGGCGACCCGGGACCGCAGGCTCGCGGCGCTCCGGCTGCTGGGGGTGACGCCTCGCCAGGCGCAGGTGGTGAACGCGGGGGAGAGCGCGGTGGTCGCCTCGCTGGGGGCGCTGCTGGGGTTGGCGGCGTTCGAGGCGCTGGTGCCGTTCACCGAGGGGTGGACCGTGGCCGGGTACGGCTGGTTCACGGCCGACCTGCAGCCCCCGTGGTGGCAGACGACGCTTCTGCTGGTGGCGGTCCCGGTGCTGGCCGTGGCCGTCGGGGCGATCGCGGTGCGCAGGACGACGGCGAGCCTCACGGCCGCCCGGGCCGACGCGGTGCCCAAGCCCCCGTCGTTCTGGCGGCTGGCGCCGCTGCTGCTCGGAGCGGCGATCAGCGGGTACGCGGCGCTCAGCAGTCCGCCGGGGCGCACCGATCCCAACACGTCGATGCTGTTCACGATGGCGGCCGGACTGCTGTTGGTGTTCGTGGGCCTGGCGGCGGGCACTCCGCTGATCGCCCGTCAGGTCGGCGCGCTGCTCGGGCGCACGGCCCGTTCGGTGGCCGTCCTGCTCGGCGCGCGGCGGCTCGAGTCGGAGGCGGCGGGCGCGGCGCGGGTGGTGTCCGGGCTGGTGCTGCTGGTCTTCGCCGGGACGTTCGGGCAGTCGGTCTTCGCCGCGGTGCAGGACCGTACCGCGGCCGGGTCCTGGCGCGAACTCATGGCGTCCGGCGTCTACCAGGGACCGGCCCGGACCAGCGCCGGGGCACCGGTGGACGCCGAGGTCTTCGCGCACGTCCCCGGCGTGCGAGCGGTGGTGCCGGTGCGCCGGCTCCAGACGCCGACGGACTTCCAGCAGGTGGGCGCCGGGCAGGCGGGCGCCGGGGAGATCGCGACGGCCGGCGGCCCGCCCGCCGTCGGCGGCATGCCGAACAAGTTCCACAGCGCGGTCGCCCTGACCTGCGCGGAACTGTCCGCAGTGGTCAAGAAGGCCCCAGCGGGATGCGCGGAGGGAACTCCCTACTGGTTCGCCGGACCGGCGCGGCCGGCCGTGCCCGCCGACTCCGGGACGCCGATCACGCTGGTGCCCTCGAGCGCCCAGGACCAGCCGGTCCAGGTGACCGCGCCGACTGCCGCTCTTGCCCTGCCCGACCCGAACGCGGTCTCCGGTGGCTCCCCGGTCGCGGCGGACCTGA
This sequence comes from Kitasatospora sp. NPDC092948, assembly GCF_044754805.1. Classification (NCBI taxonomy): domain Bacteria; kingdom Bacillati; phylum Actinomycetota; class Actinomycetes; order Kitasatosporales; family Streptomycetaceae; genus Kitasatospora; species Kitasatospora sp. NPDC092948. The sequence continues at coordinate 67,874 of NZ_JBIVPU010000014.1, forward strand.
TGATTCCGCCCACCACGCCGGGCCTGGCCGCGGACGCCCGCACGGCCACCTCGTACCTGATCGCCACGGACGGCGCACCGGCGACGCTGGAGGCGCTCGACGCGGCGGCCGCCCGGGTGGACCCGAGCCTGACCGTGGGCGTTCCGGACATCGCACTGGAGGCGCAGTACCAGTTCCCGCTGTTCCGCGCCCTGTTGACGCTGGGGACGCTGCTCGTGCTGGGCATTTCCTGCGCCGCGGTCACGGTCGGTTCGATCGACCGGGCCGTCGAACGCCGACGGGAGGTGGCGCTCCAGGCGGTGGTCGGGGTGCCGCTGCCCACGATGCGGCTGGCCCAGCTGTTCCAGGTCCTGATTCCGTACGGAAGCGGCATCGCTCTCGCGCTGGGCCTGGCATTGGTGACCGGCCGGGCCTATGCGCGGACCGGCGGCACGTCGGGTGGAATCCCGCTGACCGGTGTCGCCCAGGTGGCCGGCATCGCGCTGTTCGGTGCGACGGTGGCAGGGCTGTGCGCGCTGCCCGCCCTCGGAGGGCGGATCCGGGCGGAGTTCCTGCACCGCGAGTGAGCCGTCGGGCGGCCGGTCAGCGGGCCAGCCGGAAGGCGGTGGCGGCGGCCGCGCGCAGTGGCCAGGCGGGGCGGGGGACGCCGAAGGCGGCCCGGAGCGGGGCGTCCAGCAGGGCGGTGGCGAAGGCCGGGGCGTGCCGGGCGAGCGGGCCGGGCAGGCGGGCCGCGAACAGGCCGGAGACGGCCTGCCAGAGTGTGCGGCCGGCGTCGCTGGGGGCGAACCGGGCGGCCTCGAACTCCCGCATCCAGGAGGCGATCCGCGCCAGGTCCGGGCCGGGCAGCGCGGGCAGCTCCAGGGCGGCCGCCAACTCGGCCTGGAAGGCGAACGCGGCCGCCCGCTCGGCGGGCGTCACGCCACCGTTCCGGGCGGTGAACTCCACCGGGCAGACGGTGAAGCAGGCCAGTACGTAGCGCATCAACTCGGCGTCCACGCCCGGCAGTCGGTGCATGGCGGCGAGCTCGGCGACGATCGCCCGGCCGGGTTCGCTGTCCACCCCGTGGCCGATCAGCGCGAACATCATGGCGCCGGTGGCCTTCGCCCGGGCCTTCGGCGCGGACGTCAACCGTCCCGTCCCGACCAGCACTTCGGCGATCTCCGGGACGGCGAAGGTGCGCACGAAGCCGAGCGTCAGCCCGACCCGGGCGCGCTGCGGGGCCCGGTGCAGCACCAGCGCGGCGAACGCGTCCCGGGGCGGCGCGGCGGCCTCGGCGCTCACGACTGCTCGGCCAACGCCCGTTCCAGCAGCGGGGACTGCAGGAACGAGGCGACCAGCACCAGGTGGGCGCGCTCCTCGGCCGGGTCGGCGTCCAGGCCGGGCAGCACCGGCTGCTCCTCGCGCGGGCGCGGCACCGCCTTCGCGGCCAGCCCGTCGATCGCGGAGCGCAGCGCGGCGGCGACCACCAGCGCATCCCGCTCGTCGGGGTCGAGCGCGGACTGCTCGGCGAACCGCTCGGCGCCGCGGACCGCCGCCGGGTCGATCCACGGGCGGAGCGTCAGCTGGCCGTCGCGGATCTCCAGGCCCCGCCGGGTGGTGCGCCACTCCAGGTCGCGCAGCGCGACGCGTTCGCGCCAGGCGGGCGACGGCGGGCCCTCCAGGGCGAGCCGGCGGTCGGCCCGGTAGACCAGGTCCCACAGCGGGCGCAGCGCGCGGAAGTCGCGGCGGCGGCTGGTCCAGGCGGCGCCGGCCGGGCCGGCGAAGCCGAGGGTGATGCCGACCGCGCCGAGTGCGGCGAAGGCCGGGCCGAGCGCGGTGCTCAGCCACTCGACGCCGTCGACGCCGGCGTTGCCGAGGGCGAGCGCCGCGATCTTGCACACCACGTAGCCGCAGGCGGTGAGCGCGCCGGAGGCCAGCAGCCGGATGCCGCGGCGCAGCCAGCCCGCGGGCAGCCGGGCGGCGTGGCCCAGGCAGACCCGGCCGATGTCGATCAGCGCATAGGCGAACAGGCCCTGGTAGAGCGCCAGGAACAGGGCGGTGGCGGCGCGCGGGGCGAAGGTGGTGTCGAAGGTGAGCGGGGTCTCCGGCCGGTACGGCCCGCCGATCAGGAACAGCGCCACCAGCACCGGCACCAGCGTGGCGAACACGGCGGTGCGGCGGCGCACCCGCTGCCGCAGCCGGCCGTCGAGCGGCGCCCACACCTGGTCGCCGGCGCGTTCCTCCGGCGGCGCCCAGACCAGCGCGAGGACCATGGCGGCGGCGGAGAAGCCGACGACGCCCAGGTAGACCAGCAGGGTGGCCAGGTTGCCGACGCCGGTCAGTCGTCCGACCGCCCGGTACAGCAGCGGGGAGGCCAGCAGGAAGGCGGTGGCCGGCGAGGCGACCGCCAGGGTCACCACCAGCAGGCCGAACGACGGGTCGCGCCGCCAGGCCCGCAGTTTCAGCCAGGCCACTGCCCAGGCGGCCCCGCCGATCACCAAGTAGACGAGGTTGTAGGGCAGTTCAGACATGCTGTCCCTTGCGGTGCTCCAGCGCGGGGGCGAGCTGCGAGGTGGTGCCGACGCCCGGGGCGAGCACCAGTGCGCGCATCAGCTCGGCGCCGAGCACCTCCGCCTCCTCCTCGGCCGCGTCGTCGTAGTGCGAGCGGCCGAGCACCAGGCGGAGCATCTCCGGGTCGATGGTGGGCAGTTCGACCAGGGCCGGGTCCTCGTCCGGCAGTGGCGGCGCGCTCAGGTGGCCGCACAGCAGGTGCGCCAGCTCGTGGCAGACGATGTGCGAGCGGTGCAGTCCGGAGGTCTCCTGCTCGACGTGGATCACGTCCTCGTCGGGCAGCCGCTCCACGAAACCGGACGGCTCGCCGACCCGCATCCGGCGCGGGGCGATCCGGATCGGCCGGTCCAGATGGGCGGAGACTGCGCCGCACAGTTCTTCCACGGTGCTCAGCGGCGGCAGACGCAGTTCGCGTGCGACCGCCCGCATCCGGCGACGGGTCCGCCCGAGCCCGCTTCCCACACCTCGCACTTCGACCCCCTCCGGGAGCCGCCAGTGTCCCAGCGGCACCTGCTGACGATCCGTCATGTCACCGGGCCGGCCTCGTCCGGCTGGCCGGCGGGCAGGCCGACGGCCCGCCGCAACTGCTCCACAATAGTGAGTGCGGCGTCCTGCATCTCCGGCGGCAGGCCGGCCGCGCGCATGGCGATCCGCTCCACCCGGGCGTCGCGCAGCGCCTCGATCTTGCGCAGGTCGCGCTCGACCGCGTTGGCGGTCTCCGAGTCGGAGAAGTAGTCCAGCGGGACACCGAAGAACTTGGCGATCCGGACGGCGTTCTCCAGGCTCGGCTTCTGGGTGCCCTTGCGCAGGTTGCCGATGTACGTGCCGCTCAGCCCGGTGCCTTCGGCGATCTCGGAGTCCCGCCAGGGCCGGCCGAGGTCCTTGGGGTAGATCACCGCTATCAGACGCCGGAAGCGACTGGCGAAGTCCGGTGCTTCGGCGCGGGAGGAGTCCGTGGGCATGTGCCGGATCATAGAGGGTCCGTACCCCCGGGCGTATCCCCTCGACTGCCTTGCTCTGCACGATCGTTGGGGGATCCGTGCCGAAATCGTGCGGATGGGCCGCTCCGGGCGTCCGTTCGTCACTCTGGAATCCACGATAGTTGACACAGCGTGGCCCCGGTCGGCAGGATCGGCACCCTGATGCTCGGGCACCGTTGCCCCACGGGGGTGGGCAGCGGTGCCCGTTCGGCGGGCTGCCGTGCGCCACCGTGCGCACGGTCGGCAACCGGGTGTTCCCGTTCCGCCCGCAGTGCGTCACCTTCCGTTTCCGGTACGGCTGTTCCGCGTCGATACGCTCCCCGCGACCTCGCCCGGCGCCCGTCCGCCAGCACCATTCGGGCGCGCCCCGCCCGAAAGGCCGCGCAGCCGATGGCCCCCCGACTCTCCATCGTCGTCCCGGTGTACAACGTCGAGCGGTACCTCGCCGAATGTCTGGACTCGATCGCCGCCCAGACCTTCACCGACTTCGAATGCGTCCTGGTGGACGACGGCTCCACCGACCGCAGCGCCGCCGTCGCCGAGCGGTACACCGCCCGCGACCCGCGCTTCCGGCTGGTCCGCCAGCCCAACCGGGGCCTCGGCGCGGCCCGCAACACCGGTGTGCGCCGGCTCGCCGACGGCACCGAGTACCTGGCGTTCGTCGACAGCGACGACACACTGCCCGCGCACGCCTACCGGCTGATGATCAGCACCCTGGACGAGACCGGCTCCGACTTCGCCGCCGGCAACGCGCTGCGGCTGCGCAGCACCGGGCTCGAACCCTCGCACGCGCACCGCCGCCCGTTCGCCGAGACCCGGCTGCGCACCCACATCGGCGAACTGCCCGCGCTGGTCACCGACCGCACCGCCTGGAACAAGGTCTACCGGCGCTCCTTCTTCACCGCGGCGGGCCTGGAGTACCCCGAGGGCATGCTGTACGAGGACGCCCCGGTCAGCGTCCCGCACCACTTCCTGGCGAAGAGCGTCGACGTGCTGTCCGAGCCGGTCTACCACTGGCGGATCCGCGAGGACGGCGACCGCTCCATCACCCAGCGCCGCACCGACCCGCGCGGCCTGGCCGACCGGGTGCGATCCATCGAACTCGTCCGCGGCTGGCTGCTGGACCGCCCCGAACCCGCCTTCCGGGAGCACCTGCGGGCCTACGACCGCAACACCCTGGTCGAGGAGGTCCCGATGTTCTTCTGGACCGTCCCCGACGGCGACCACGACTACCGGTACGCCTACCACCGGCACGTCACCCGCCTGCTCGGCGCGATCGGCCCCGAACTGCTGGCCGAACTCCCGCCGTTCCTGCGCCTCAAGTACCGCCTCACCGTTGCCGGCCGGCTGCACGCCCTGGCCGCCGTCCAGCGCGCGCACCTCCGGGTCCGCAACACCCGCAAGGCGCTGCGGCGATGATCAGCGGCGGCGGCGGTGGTGCACGGCGGCCCGGACCTTCATCAGCCCCGGGACGAGCAGGTAGACGACGGTCGGCACCACCAGGGCGGTGATCACCAGCACCCGCAGCGGGACGGCCAGGCCGCCCAGCGACGGGCCGAGCAGGAGCTGCGCGGTGGTGATCGCCGGGTAGACGGCGAGCCAGGTGATCAGGGCCCGGACGTGCACCGTGGGGTGCGGGGGCTGCGGCTTCGGCTGCGCGACGGCGTCGATGGCGTCGATGGCGGCGTCGATGGTGTCCGCGGCGGGGCCGGGCAGGGTGGTCGACATGGCGGTGCACTCCCCTCGGGGTGGCGAACTCGGCTGGTGCGGTGGGGCGTTGGGCGGCGCGGGGGCTACCCGGCGGAGACTAGAAAGTACCCAACCAACCGGTTGGGTGTCAACCGTCCAGTTGGTTGGCAAGAAGCGTTCGCCGCCCTACGCTGAGCGCATGACGCAGGATGCGACCTCCACCAAGCAACGACTCCTCGCCGCCGCCAAGGACGAGTTCGCGGCCCACGGCATCGCGGGCGCCCGCGTGGACCGGATCGCGGACCGGGCCGGCGTGAACAAGGAGCGCATCTACGGCTACTTCGGCAGCAAGCAGAAGCTCTTCGAGCAGGTCGTCGCCCAGGCCCTGGACGAACTCGCCGAGGCCGTCCCGCTCCTTCCCGGCGGCGACCCGGTCGACTACGTGGCGCGGGTCTACGACTTCCACCAGGCCAACCCCGACCTGGTCCGGCTCTTCCTCTGGGAGGGCCTGCACTGCGGCGACAGCACCCTCCCGAACGACGCCTACCGCGTCACCCACTACGAGAAGAAGGTCGCCGCCCTCGCCGAGACCTTCGGCACCGAGGCGTCCCCGAAGGTGGCAGCCTGCCTGCTGAGCCTGATCGGCGTCGCCGCCTGGTCCACCGCCGTCCCCACCATGACCCGCCTCATCCTCGGCACCCCCCAACCCGACCTGCGCGCCCACGTCATCGCCTTCGCCCGCCAGGCCCTGTCCGGCACCTGGCCGCCCGCGACCGCCTGAGCCACGCAGGGCCGCGCGTCAGTACGGGAGCAGGTCGCCGGTCGTCAGCTCGAAGTCGAACGGTTCGGGGATGCGGAGCGTCTCGCCGAACTCGATGTCCTCGCGGCGGTGGTACTTCGTGCCGTCGGGCCGGCTGAACAGGGTGACGGTCTTCTGCCCGGCGTCGACCAGCAGATACAGCGGGATCTCCATCAACGGGTAGTCGCGGACCTTCCCCACCCAGCCGTTCTCCGGGTTCGAGGGGGAGACCAGCTCGACGGCGATCGCGGCGAGCTCGGCCGGAACCTGGTTGTCGGCCGTCTCCAGCGCCTCGCCCGGAAGGTACGTCAGGTCCGGGTTGCGGCTCTTGCCGACCCGGGGCGAGACCAGATCGGTGTTCTCGCTGGGCAGCAGTTCGACCGGGGCGTACCGGTCGAACTGGCGGCGGACCAGCAGCAGGTTCCGCTGGTGAATGCCCGAAGGGCCGACCGTCATGACGATGGTGTCGCCCGAGATCTCCACCTTGAAGCCGTCGGGCAGGCTCCGGCGAGCTTCGTCGAGGAGGGCGAAGTGCTCCGGTTTCATGCGCGGCGCTCCTGGTGTGAGTCGGGTAACACTCGCAGGGTAATTCGGCGCCGCGCCGGAACGAAGAAGCCCCCGCAGCGCGATGCGCTGCGGGGGCTTCTGGCAGTGGCCAGGGCCGGGGTCGAACCGGCGACCTTCCGCTTTTCAGGCGGACGCTCGTACCAACTGAGCTACCTGGCCGTACTGCACCGTCTCTTGCGAGACGAGCGATCCCGACGGGACTTGAACCCGCGACCTCCACCTTGACAGGGTGGCGAGCTAACCAACTGCTCCACGGGACCTCATGCGGATTGCTCCGCACAGGACCTTACTACGGTACTGCGTACCCCCAACGGGATTCGAACCCGTGCTACCGCCTTGAAAGGGCGGCGTCCTGGGCCACTAGACGATGAGGGCTTGCGGCCCTTCCGGCCGGTTCATCCGGCGTTCGGGGACGTCGAGAAGCATATGGGATGCCGGGCGGGAACGCCAAAACGGTTTCCGGTGGTCGGCGCGGCGGGGTTTGCGGCGGGGTTTGTGAGGCGGGTTCGCGGCGGGGCTCAGGACCAGCCGAGGTCGTGGAGTTCGTCGTCGTCGAAGCCGAAGTGGTGGGCTACTTCGTGGATGACGGTGATGCGGACTTCCTCGACGGCGTGCTCGCGGGAGTCGCAGTGACGGAGGGTCGGGCCCATGTAGATCAGGATCCGGTCGGGCAGGACGCCGGCGTACCACTCCCCGCGCTCGGTGAGCGGGATGCCCTCGTAGAGGCCGAGCAGGTCGGGGGTGGCGGGGTCGGGTTCGTCCTCGACGAAGACCGCCACGTTGTCCATCATCGCGGCCAACTGCGGCGGAATCCGGTCCAGTGCGTCGGACACCAGCGCTTCGAACTCGTCCCTGGTCATCTCCACCCGCTCATTGTCGGAGGTCCGTTGACGGGACGCCAGATGGTCCGCGCCGGTGCGCGCGCCGCGGGGCGTGCGCGGCTGATGGTCGGAGGTTGCCCGTGTCCCGGCGGGGCGGACGCGCGTTGGGCACCCGAGAACGATTGGCGGCCCGGGCGGGCCGTGCGGGAGGTGGCTCGGTGATGGCGGTTGGGTCGGCGCGGCGACGGGTGGCGGCAGGGGCGGCGATGGCGGCGATCGCCGTGCTCGGACTGAGCGGCTGCATGTCGGTGGGCGCGCAGCCGCCGGCCGGGCCGGGCGGGGTGAAGCCGACCGGCGCGGGGACGGCGACCACCCTCAAGGCCGGGGTCGGCACCGGCGGCCACCAGGGCGGCGGACACGGGGAGCGGGGCGGCACGCTGAGTGTTGACGGCGCGTCACCCGGCGCGGCCCCGTCCCCGGGCGGGCATGCTCCCGGGCCGACTCCGCCGGCGGTCGGGGTGCAGGGCGCCCCCGTGCCGGTGCCTGGGGCGAATGCGGGCACGCCGGCTCCGACCGGCACGCCCGCCGGGCCGGGGACGCCCGCGCCCGCTCCGAGCAGCGGCGGCGCGTCCTCGCCGATCCCGCAGCCCAGCAGTCCGGAGCCCTCGCGTTCGGTGCGGCCGTCGCCGACGTCCAGCGGGACGCCGGCGGAGCCCAGCGAGTCGCCGAGCGCGCACTGAGCCCGTCGCGCTCCGGCTGTGCGGCTGGAGCGCCCGGCGCGCCCGGCGTGCGGAACCCGGGGCGCTCCGGCGGGGAGGCTCGGGGCGCTCCGGCGGGGGAGGCTCGGAGTGCTTCGGCGGGGGAGGCCCGGAACGTTTCGGCGGGAAGGGCCGGAGCGCTCGCGCCCGCAGTGTCCGGAGCGTGCCCCGGGTGCCGGGCCGGGCCTTGGTTCAGGGCGCTGGCCAGGGGATTTGCCTCTGATCCGTAGGTTCCCCTATGGTGGTAGATCGTTCGTTTGATCCTATTTGGCTGGCGCTCCTCACACCTTTGAGCGCCCTTGGCGCGTTCCGGCGATCCGTGGCTGACCGCATAGAGGCGGTATTTCCAACAGACCCCCGGACTTTGGCGCGTGCCACTTCCGGAAGGTTTTGCATGTCTCTCGTTGACGACGCCCGCTTCGCCATGCCCGCGAACGGCTCCGACGCCGCCGACACCGACTCTCTCGACACCGACACGCTGGACGCGGAGCTCGCCGAGCTCACCGACGCCGCTGGCGACGTCGCCACCGACACCGACGCGGAGGCGACCGACGCCGCCGACGCCGAGCCGACCATCACCTTCGGTGACCTCGGTCTGCACGACGAGGTCGTCCGGGCGCTCGCCAAGCGCGGCGTGACCACCCCGTTCCCGATCCAGGCCGCGACCATCCCGGACGCGCTGGCCGGCAAGGACGTGCTGGGCCGTGGCCGCACCGGCTCCGGCAAGACCCTGAGCTTCGGCCTGCCGCTGCTGACCCGCCTGGCGGGCGGCGAGCGCACCAAGGCCAAGCACCCGCGCGGCCTGATCCTGGTCCCGACCCGCGAGCTGGCCATGCAGGTCGCCGACGCCCTGGAGCCGTTCGGCTCGGTGCTCGGCCTGCGCCTGAAGGTGGTCTGCGGCGGCACCTCGATGTCGAACCAGATCTACGCGCTGGAGCGCGGCGTCGACGTGCTGGTCGCCACCCCCGGCCGCCTGCGCGACCTGATCAACCGCGGCTCCGCGAAGATGGACGAGGTCGAGATCGCCGTCCTCGACGAGGCCGACCAGATGGCCGACATGGGCTTCCTGCCCGAGGTCACCGAGATCCTCGACCTGGTGCCGGCCGGCGGCCAGCGCCTGCTGTTCTCCGCCACCCTGGAGAACGAGATCGACACCCTGGTCAAGCGCTACCTGAAGAGCCCGGTCACCCACGAGGTCGACCCGTCGGCCGGCGCGGTGACCACCATGACCCACCACATCCTGGTCGTGAAGCCCAAGGACAAGGCGCCGATCACCAACGCGATCGCCGCCCGCAAGGGCCGCACCATCATCTTCGTCCGCACCCAGATGGGCGCGGACCGGGTCGCCCAGCAGCTGCTGGAGGCCGGCGTGAAGGCCGACGCGCTGCACGGCGGTATGACCCAGGGCGCCCGTACCCGGGTCCTCGGTGACTTCAAGGACGGCTACCTCAACGTGGTCGTCGCCACCGACGTCGCCGCCCGTGGCATCCACGTCGACGGCATCGACCTGGTGCTGAACGTCGACCCGGCCGGCGACCACAAGGACTACCTGCACCGCTCCGGCCGTACCGCCCGAGCCGGCCGCTCCGGCACCGTCGTCACCCTGGTGCTGCCGCACCAGCGCCGCGGCGTGTTCCGCCTGATGGAGGACGCGGGCGTGGACGCCTCGCGCCACATCCTCGACCACGCCTTCGACGCCGAGGTCGCCAAGATCACCGGCGCCCGTTCGCTGGTCGAGGTGCAGGCCGAGAGCGCGTCCGGCATCGCCGGCGCCGCCGAGCGCGAGGTCGCCGAGCTCACCCGTGAGCTGGAGCGCGCCCAGCGCCGCGCCAACGAGCTGCGCGAGGAGGCCGACCGCCTGGCCGCCCGTGCCGCCCGTGAGCGTGCCGAGCTGGGCATCGAGGACGAGGTCGAGACGGACGAGGCGTCCGCCGAGGCCGGTGCCGAGACCGCCGAGCAGCCGGCCGCCGAGGCCGCGCCGGTGACCGAGGACCGCGCTCCGTCGTACCGCGAGGCCCGCAGCGAGCGCCCCGCCTACAACCGTGACCGTGACGACCGCGGTGGCCGTGGCGGCTTCAACCGTGACGACCGCGGTGGCCGTTCGTTCGGTGGCGACCGTGAGCGCGGTGGCTTCAACCGTGACCGTGACGACCGCGGTGGCCGTGGCGGCTTCAACCGTGACGACCGTGGTGGCCGTTCGTTCGGTGGCGACCGTGAGCGTGGCGGCTTCAACCGTGACGACCGTGGTGGCCGTTCGTTCGGTGGCGACCGTGAGCGTGGCGGCTTCAACCGCGATGACCGTGGTGGCCGTTCGTTCGGTGGCGACCGTGAGCGTG
>NZ_JBIVPU010000014.1:78470-117658 GCF_044754805.1 Kitasatospora sp. NPDC092948
TGACCGTGGTGGCCGTTCGTTCGGTGGCGACCGTGAGCGTGGCGGCTTCAACCGCGATGACCGTGGTGGCCGTTCGTTCGGTGGCGACCGTGAGCGCGGTGGCTTCAACCGTGACGACCGTGGTGGCCGTTCGTTCGGTGGCGACCGTGAGCGCGGTGGCTTCAACCGTGACGACCGTGGCGGCCGTCCGTTCGCCCGTCGCGACGACCACCGCTCCGGTGGCCGTCCGCAGGGTGGCTTCAACCGCGATGACCGTGGTGGCCGTTCGTTCGGTGGCGACCGTGAGCGTGGCGGCTTCAACCGTGACGACCGTGGCGGCTTCAACGGCGGCGACCGCAAGCCGCGTTGGAAGAACTGACGCTCTGCCTGAGCACTGACCGGGCCCGCTCCACTTCGGTGGGGCGGGCCCGTCCGCGTTCCGGCGGTAAATGCGGTGGTGGGGGCGGGTGTTGGCGCGTTAGCGTGCGCGACATGAGCAGTAGGCAGCGGGCACTCGCCACGCAGAACGAGGAGATCGCCGACCAGGGCGAGTACCGGACCGCCGACGGGACGGCGGTGCGGATCGCCGAGGAGCTGGCCGAGGCCAGGGCGGGGACGGTGTCCTACCCGCCGGAGGCCGAATTCGACGCCGGCCCGGGGCCGTTGCGCGGGCGGGCCGAGGTGACGGGCGAGGGCAGCATGCAGGCCGCCCAGCGGCTGGTCGCGGACGGCGGGCGGAGCGTTGCGGTGCTGAACTTCGCGTCCGCGCGCAACCCCGGCGGCGGGTACCTGCGCGGGGCGAAGGCCCAGGAGGAGGACGTCTGCCGCACCGCGCTGCTGTACCGCTGCCTGCTGGAGGCCCCCGACTACTACGAGGCGCACCGCGCCTCCACCGACCTGCACTACAGCCACCGGGTGATCTGGTCGCCGGGCGTGCCGGTGATCCGGGACGGGCGCGGGGAGCTGCTGGCCCGCCCGCACCGGCTCGGCTTCCTCACCTCGCCGGCGCCCAACGCGGGCCAGCTGGCGCTGCGTTCGCCCGGCACGGAACTCGACCTCGGGCCGGTGCTGGCCGAACGGGCCGGCCGGGTGCTGGCCGTCGCCGCCCGGCACGGCGCGCGCGAACTGGTGCTGGGCGCCTGGGGCTGCGGAGTGTTCCGCAACGACCCGGCCGAGGTCGCGGACGCGTTCGGGCAGGCCCTGGACGCGTGGGGCGCGGCCTTCGACCGAGTGGTGTTCGCGGTCTGGGACCGCAGCGTGCCCTCGGCGAACCGGGCGGCCTTCGAGGCCCGCTTCGGCAACGCGTAGGGCTGGCGCCGGGCCTGTTCCGCGGCGCCCGGAATGCGCCTGGGCCGGGCCTGTTCCGCGGTGCCCGGTACGTTCCTGGGCCGCACCAGGGCGTTCAGGGCGGGGCCGGTCGGTGGGCCCTGGCGGCGGGCAGGACGGGAGCGCGTGCCGGACGCCGAGGGGCTGCGGCGGAGGGTGTGCCGGATGCCGAGGGGCCGCGGCGGAGGGTGTGTCGGCGGGTGGTTACTCGCCGGTGGCCAGCGCCGAGGCGGCGGCGACCACGCCGGTGACGGTGAGGACGGCCGGCCAGGCGCCGATCTTCTTCGCCAGCGGGTGCGAGCCGCCGAACGCCGCCAGGTAGAGGGTGGTCAGACCGGCCGCGGCGGGCGTGCCCAAGCGGCGCTGCCAGCGCACGGCGGCCGTTGTCCCGGCGACGGCCAGCACGGCGCCGCCCAGCTCGCGCCGGCCGCTGAACCGGGCGGTGGCGTAGCCGCCGATCAGACCGGCGGCGGCAACGGCGGCGGTGACGGGGAAACGGGCCATGGGACGGACTCCTTCGGACGGCTGGTGGACGTACCCGGTGGACGTGCCTGCGGGACGCGCGGCGCGGCTCGTGACCGGCCGGCGCACCGCCCACGGTAACCCTCCCGACAGTCCGGCCCGCCGGGAGGGAGCGGCAGTTGGGGCCCGGCGGGCGTGATGCGGTCACTGCGGGTGCGGCCGGGGGACGGCGGGGTGGTTCGGAGGGTGGTCGGTTCGGCGGTGTGCGGCGCGACCCGGCGGCTGTCGAGGCGGACGCGCCGGGCGGGTCTCTGGCGGTCGTCCTGTGATGGCCGACACCGTCGTCCGCCGCACTTTCTCGCTCGCCCCGCGACCGCCCTGCGACCGCTCCGGCCTGTTACCGCCGTCGCCCGGGCCGGCGTCTCATTCCGGGCGCAGGGTGCGGAGGGTGGCGAGTTCGGCGGCGGTGGCGCCGTGGTCGAGGAGGTAGTGGTCGAGGGTGCCGTGGAGCTCTGTGATGCGGGCCAGGGCGCTGGTCAGGTGGGTGGCGTCGACCGGGCGGGAGATGCGTTCGGCGCCGGCGGCGTCCAGGTAGGGCACGGGGCCCTTGTCGAGGCCGAGGCCGACGTTGGAGCGGAGGAAGTCGGCGGTGACGGCTGCCTCGGGGAGACCGGCCAGGGACTGCAGGACGGCGATGGTCAGGCCGGTGCGGTCCTTGCCGACGGCGCAGTGGACCAGGATCGGCGCACCGGTGGCCAGCGCGCGCACGGCGCCGACGACGGCGACGCCGCCGGTCTCGGCCATGAACGGGTAGAGCGCCGCCTGGTCCTCGGGCCAGGTGCGGTCGGTGGTGGCCGGGTCGGGCAGCATCGGCAGGTTCAGGTACTGGACGTCCTCGCCGATCGGACGGTCCGGCCAGATGGCGAGCTCGGGAGCGCTGCGCAGATCGACGACCGTCCGGATGCCGAGTTTCGCGAGCCGGGCCGCGCCCTCGTCGGTGAGCCGGTTGAGGCTCGCCGAGCGGTACAGCAGCCCGGGGCGGTACACCCCCGCTCCGGCGTCGCGGAGGTTGAGCACGTCGGGGATGTCGTGGAACGGCGCGGCGGCGATTTCGGTCTCGGTCATGCCGCCCACCGTAGGGGCGGTGGGCGGCGGTGGGCCGTGGCGTTGACCGAACCGGTATCGCCGCAACGTGTGATGTTCATACGGGGTGGCGACGGCCTGGCGGGAAGTCGTCGCCCGGAGGCCGTCCTGCGGCCGTCCGGCGAGTCGGTTTCCGTCGGGCGTCCGGCGCGGCGACGTCCGCAGGCCGGCGGCCGTGGGCGGCTCAGCGTCCGCCGGCCGCGTCCAGGAAGGAGCCGGTGATGTACGAGGCGGCGGGGGAGAGCAGATACAGGATCGCCTCGGCGACCTCCTCGGGCTGTCCGCCGCGCCCCATCGGCAGGTTGGGGCCGACCCGGTCGACCCGGCCGGGTTCGCCGCCCAGCGCGTGGATGTCGGTGTGGATCAGGCCCGGGCGGACGGTGTTGACCCGGATGCCCTCGGCCGCCACCTCCAGCGACAGGCCCCGGGTCATCGAGTCGAGTGCGCCCTTGGACGCCGCGTAGTCCACGTACTCGCCCGGCGAGCCGAGCCGGGACGCCGCCGAGCCGACGTTGACGATCGCCCCGCCCCGGCCGCCGTACCGGGTGGACATCCGGCGCACCGCCGCGGCCGCGCACAGGAACGGGCCGGTGATGTTGGCCGCCCAGATGCGGTTCAGCCGGTCCTCGTCGAGCTCGTCCAGCCGGCACTGCTTCTCCAACGTGCCCGCGTTGTTCACCAGTGCGGTCAGCGGCCCGAGTTCCCGTTCCGCGGCGTCGAACAGCCGCTCCACCTCGGGGGTGCGGCTGACGTCCGCCTGCACCGCGACGGCGGTGCCGCCCGCGGCGCGGATCCGCTCCACCACGCCGTCCGCCGAGGCCGCGTCCGCGCGGTAGTTGACGCACACCCGGTAGCCGCGTTCGCCCGCCAGCAGGGCGGTGGCCGCCCCGATGCCGCGCCCGCCGCCGGTGACCACCAGCACCTCGTTCTGCACCATGCCGACTGTCCCTTCGTTCACGGAACCACTGCGCCCGACGGTAGTCCATCGGATGAAATCCCTTTGCCCGACGGCGAGTCGGCGGCGCAGCATCACTGCCATGGACCCTTCTGTCTCCCCGTACGGCCCGCTCCGGGCCGACCGCCCCGACCTCGACGCGTACCTGGCCGCCGACGAGGTGGTCGACCACCGGCACCCTGCTGTGGTGGAGCGTGCCGCGGCGCTGCGGCGGGCCGATCCGGTGGCGACCGCCGAGGCGGTGTTCGCCTTCGTCCGCGACCGGATCGACCACTCGGCCGACGTCGACCGCTGGTCGGCGGCCTACCGGGCCTCGGACGTGCTGGCCGCCGGCGACGCGATCTGCCACGGCAAGGCCCACCTGCTGGCCGCGCTGCTGCGTTCCAACGGCATCCCGGCCGGCCTGTGCTACCAGCGGCTGGAGGTGCTGCACGGGCTCAACGGCGTCCTGCTGCCCGGGAGTTCGTGGTGGGTCCGGCTGGACGGCCGGGGCAACCGGAACGGCGCGGACGGGCAGTTCGCCACCACCCCCGCCACCGAGCAGCCCGCCTGGACCAACGATCCGGCGCTCGGCGAGCACCACTACACCACGGTGTACGCCGCCACGCCCCCGGCGCTGCTGGACGGCCTGCGCCGGGCCCGGCCCGGGGTCGCCGGCTTCGGCTACCTGCCGCTCGAACTGCCGGGCGAGGCATAGCGATTGGCGGTGCGCAGGGCGGCGAGCTTCGGGGCGCGGCTCCTCGGTGAGTCCAGGCCGAAACTCCGGGCGTCGCCCAGCTCCTCGCGGACGAAGGTCTCAACGGCGTCGATCGCGGTGCGCAGTGCGGTGTCCATCGGTACGAACAACTGGTGCACCAGCTCGCGCTGTTCGGGGTCGTACTCCCAGAAGCCGACGATCCGGCCGCGGTCCACCACCAGGTGGGTCGACGGGTCGGCCTCGCTGCCGAAGCTCCGGCCCGTCCGGGACGCCGGTGCGGTGCGGTCGGCGTCCCGCTCGTCGACCAGCCGGGACAGGTCGCGGTGCAGCAGGTGCAGGCCGTCGATGCCCGCCACCAGGGCGTACGCGGGCTGCTCCGGGACGGTGAACCCGGCCCATTCGTCCATGAGTTCGGCCGGCATCAGCAGCTCGTCGCCGGGCAGCCCGATCAGCTCCAGCGGGGCCAGAGCGGCCTTCGCGGTGGCAGCGTTGAAGCCGGAGAACCAGCGGAAGTGCCGCACCGAGGCGGGCGCCGCCCAGCTGAAGTACCGCCGGGCCAGGTCGGCGGCCTCGCCGTGCACCGCCCGGTCCCAGCGCAGGTAGCCGTACCGCTGTCGGTCCAGCCGTCCGTCGACCGGCACCCGGCGGATCAGCCCGCGCGACTGCAACAGCCCCAGCGCCAGCGGCAGCGTCGTCGACACGCCGCGCCTGCGGCCCGGCTCGCCCAGCGAGCGGGCCGCCGGGCCGGCCGCGGTGCGGATCTGCTGCGGGCCCAACGGCTCGGTGTCGGAGAGCAGTTCGGACACCGTCAGGCAGAGCTGCTCGATCTCGTCCTGAGTCACCCCGAGGTGGCGGACCGCCGCGGCGATCTCCGACTCCGCGACGCCCGCGCCCGCCGCCAGGCCCAGCGCGAAGTCCTCCGCCGGCAGCACGTACGTACAGCCGCGGGCCGCGGGCAGCTCCTGCACCTCCACCGCCGCGAGCGCCGCGTCCACCGCCGTCCGGCCCAGCCCCGCCCGCGCGAACAGCCCGAGATACGGCGCCGTGCCGCCCACCGACCGGGCCCACCCCGTGGCCGCCAGCACCTGGGCCGGGGACGCGCCCCGGTGCGCACCGCCGTCCAGCCACTGCCGGTGCGCCCACCAGGCCCGGAGCTTCGCCGCCGGGATCTCGCCGTTCGCCATGCGCCCAGTATCGGCGCGAGGTGCGGCGGCGTCGGGGAACCTTCGGCCGTGTCCTGACCCCGGCGGGCAGGGGCGTGCGGGGCTGCTCGGGACTGCTCGGGACTGCTCGGGGCCGCTCGGGACTGTTCGGGACTGTTCGGGACTGGGCTGGGCGGAAATCGCTCGCGCGTGCGGGTGGTCCGGGGTGAGACTGCGGAGGACCGCCCCGAGGAGGCGACCTCCCATGCACGTCCTGCTCTCCGGCATCGTCGGCTCCACCGCGTACGGCCTGGCCCACGCCGGCTCCGACCTGGACCGGCTCGGCCTGTTCGCCGCGCCCACCGTCGCCTTCCACGGCCTGCACCGGCCCGCCGAGTCGCACGTCACCACCGCCCCGGACCGCACCCTGCACGAGGCCGCCAAGTGGTGCCGGCTGGCCCTCTCCGGCAACCCCACTGCCACCGAACTCGTCTGGCTGCCGGAGGAGTTGTACGAGGTGCGGACACCGCTCGGCGAGGAGCTGATCGGCCTGCGGGAGTCCTTCCTGAGCGGCCCGGCGGTGCGCTCCGCGTACCTCGGCTACGCCCGGCAGCAGTTCCGCAAGCTCTCCTCCCGCGACCGCACCGACCCGGCGGGCGCCGCCCGCGCCGCCAAGCACGCCCGGCACCTGGTCCGCCTGGTCCGCCAGGGCGTCGCCCTGCACGAGACCGGCCGCCTGGAGATCCGCCTCCCCGACCCGGACCGGATACGCGCCCTCGGCGAACAGTTCGCCGAACGCCCGGAGGACGCCACCGCCCTCCTCGCCGACGCCGAAACCCGCCTCGCCCGCCCCGGCGTCCTGCCCCCGGCCCCCGACGAACGCCCGGTCGAGAGCTGGCTCCGCCGCGTCCGCGCCGCCCACCTCCCCACCACCTGACGCCCGTCGACCCGCCCAACAATCCGCTGGCCATCCCCCACCACGCACCAGGTAGGATCACCCCGGCAGGCGCTGTCCCACCGGACCCACGCCTGCCACCGGGCCGCTAGCTCAATTGGCAGAGCTGCGGACTTTTAATCCGTAGGTTCAGGGTTCGAACCCCTGGCGGCCCACGTGGAACGTGGCGGTAACACCGCCTCTGACCTGCAATGCAGCACCCCGACCAATTCGAGCGGTCGGGGTGCTGCTGCGTTCTCGGGGCATCTGCGTGAGCGCGCTGCGGATGGACTCCTCGGCCTCTCAACCGCCCTGAACAAACTGGGTGCTGACGGTGAGGGAAGGGAGTCGAGACGGTCTCCGACCAGCAGAGGCCGCAGGCTTCACCGCGGCGCGGGCCGCAGCAGGCCATGAGGTGCCGACATGGCGTGCGCCTCGTCTCCGACCCGGCGCTGCTGCGCGACACCGACAGGGCGCCGGGCGACCTCATGTCCACCGGTGCCCAGGTCCTGGCCGGCATCGAACCGGGCGGCATCCCGTTGGTCGTCGCCCTGTCGGCCGCCACTGGCCTGCCCGCCGGGTTTGTGCGTCGTCTGCCGAAGCCGGATGGCTCCCGCCGGCAGATCGAGGGCATCGGCATCACCGTTCCGCGCACCGTCCTGATCGGCGACGTCGTCCGCTCCAGCGGCCAACTCCTCACCGTGGCACGGGCGCTGCGGATGGCCGGGAGCCCGGTCACCGGCGCGGTGTGCGGGCCGGAGCGCCCGCTCGGTGGCCGGACGGTGCCGGCCGAACACCGGGTGACCGTGCCTCCGCCAAGGCCGACGGCCGTTGTCCGAGTCATGAGCGGGCCCGACCCGCTGCCGCCGATTGTCTCCGCGGACGGCTGACGCGGCGGGATTACCATCTCGTACGTGCGGCCCCTGGGCGAGGGGCGACAAGACATCGCCGAGGCCGGGGCGTTCGTGTGGCGCGGGTCACGGCAACGGCCGGACGCGGCGGGACAGGTACGGGCGTGGAGAAATCGATACGCGCTCAAATACGGGCTGGGGATGCGAGGGCGTTCGGGCAGGTCTTCGAGGACCACGCCCGCGCGGTGTACCGGCACGCTGTCCGGATGACGGGGAGCTGGGACATCGCCGAGGACGTGGTCTCGCTGACCTTTCTGGAGGCATGGCGCCTGCGCACCAGGGTCGAACCCGAGGGAGAGAGCCTGCGGCCCTGGCTGCTGGGCATCGCCACCAACGTCATCCGCAACACCCGCCGGGCCGCCAGCCGCCACCGGAAGGCACTCGCCGCGCTTCCGCCGCGCGAAGTCGCCCCCGACTTCGCCGTCGAGCTGACCAGCCGCATGGCCGACGCCGAGGAGATCGCCGCGGCGAAGGCCGCGCTGGAGCAGTTGCGCCCGGCCGACCGGGAGGTGTTCGCGCTGTGCGTGTGGGAGGGGCTCGACCACGCGGCCGTCGCCGAGGCACTGGGCAAGCCGATCGGGACGATCCGCTCCCGGCTCTCCCGCGCCCGCACCCGGCTGCGGAACCTCACCGAGAAGGAACTGGCGGCGAAGCGCTCCGCGAACAATCTGCAACGCACGGACAAGCGCGGACAGGTAACAGGTGACCGCGCCTTCGCGGTCCGGTCGACCAAGGAGACGATCCGATGAGCGCCACCCCCCAGCACCAGTCCCAGCAGGCTGAGCGGGAGGAACTGGCCCGGCTGCTGCCGGCCGCGGGCGACCCGGAACTCCCTCGCCGCCGCCAGCTCCTACTGAAGGAACATCTGATGGGCGCCATCACCGAGAACTCCCGGCCCGCGACCAAGCGACGGACCCTGATGCTGCGGGTGGTGCTCCCGCTGGGAGTGGCCGCTGCCGTGGCGGGGGCCGCGCTCGTCGTGGCGCCCGGCCACCGCGCCGCGCCTTCCCCGAGCGTGGCCGCGCCGGGAAGCGAGGGGCTGGGCAGCGTCACCACCGTGGCGTACACGTTGCAGGGCAGCAGCGACGACCTCGTCAAACTCACCGTCCTGGACGGCTACAAGCCGATTGACGCGACCCAGTTGCAGCACGACCTGGACCGGGTCGGCGTCCGCAGCCGCGTCTACGCCGGCGAGCCCGGCTGCCACGCCCCCGACCCGACGATGCCCTCCTACTCGCCGGAGACCGAGGCCAAGGCGAACCAGGACCGGCTGTCGGCCTTCGGCTGGGACATGCGGGGGGAAGCCGGTCCGGACGGCCCCCGGCAGGTTCTCACCATCCGCCCCAGCGCCATCCCGACCGACCTGCGGCTCTTCATCTACCTGCCGCTGGCCAAGACCGACCCGGAGCACAGTTCCCGCGAACTGCGGGCCGGTCTGATGCAGAGCCCCGCCCCCGACTGCATGCCCGCCAAGACTTATGAGAATCCCCTGGCCAGCCTGTACCCGACCCCGGAGCACTGAGCCCTCCCGACGCCCGACCGCCGGCGTACGGCGTGCTCCGGAACGGTCTGGGGATGTTCCTGCGTGAGCGACGCGTGAGCGGACTGCGTGGCAGCGGCCGTCCGGCGCCGGATGGGCCGTCACCGCACACGCCGACACGCTGCAGACATGGCAGGAAATGGCCTGCTCCAACCCGCCGGAGCACGAACGGCGTTGATCTTTTAATCCGTAGGTTCAGGGTTCGAACCCTGGCGGCCCACCGCAGTTGAGGCCAGGCCGGACACCGTCCGACCTGGCCTTCTTCTTTTCGGGTGCGGGTTTTGCGATGGTGCGGGGGCGGGGCGGCGCCGTGGGCGGACCTGGCCCGGGCCTTCGGCCTGCAGGGCGGACTGTCCGAGGGCCGGCGCGGCCTGTGCATTGCCGACCGGCGCGCGGCTGAGGCCATTCGGCGCCGCCTCCGCCCGGCCACCGGGGTGTGGTGCCAGTGCTGCCTTGCCGGGTGCTGGCCGGCGAAGCCCGCAACCGGGATACGGTCGAGCTCGGGGCCACCCCTGGAGGAGCCGCAGAATGACTGAGTCGACCAGCGCCGAGCCGGGCATCGCCGCCGCCGTCGTGGTCCGGGGCGGCCGCGTGCTGATGGTCCAACGCCGGATCGCGGAAGGCGAGTTGTCGTGGCAGTTTCCGGCCGGGGAGATCGAGGCCGGCGAGACGCCGGAGGCGGCCGCCGTCCGTGAGACCGCGGAGGAGGTCGGCCTGGCGGTGAAGGCCGTGGGGCTGCTCGGTGAGCGCGTGCACCCGAAGACCGGCCGGCGGATGTCGTACACGGCCTGCGAGGTGGTGAGCGGTGCGGCGACGGTGGTCGACACCGAGGAGCTCGCCGAGCTGGCGTGGGTCACGTGCGAGCAGATCGCCGAGTTCGTGCCGTACGGGCTGTTCGAGCCGGTGCAGGCCCACCTGGACGACCGTCTGCGACCTGGGGCGGTCTGACGTGGACCCGGTACTGCGGCGGTGCCCGACCGATGAGGCTGCATCCCCGGGAGGTGAAGCCTCATCAGGACGGGTGTGGCTGCTGTGTCAGGTCAGGAACGTCCATTGCTGGTTGGTTCCGCCGGTGTCCGGGTAGACGCCGACCCAGCGGTCGTCGCCGGTCAGGTTGCGCAGGACGTCGAGGTCCCAGCCGTAGTAGGTGTTGACCAGGTGCACGCTGCCGTTGGGGCCGGTCGTGAATTCCCAGTTCTGGGTGAGCTGGCCCGCGCAGTCGTACTGGTCGACCCAGTCACCGGGGAGTGCGTGGGTGCCGTTGTGGACGTCCAGGCACTTGCCCGACTCCTCGTTGACGACGGTGAAGGTGCCGGGGCCGCTGGAGTCGAGGTGCCAGTACTGGTTGGCCCCGCCGTTGCCGGCGTAGGTGACCACGTGGGCGTAGTTGTCCTGGGAGGCGCCCTCGACGTCGAGCAGGCGGCTGCCGTTGCTGACGCTGGCGATGGCGGACGACTCCCGGCTGGCGATCTCCCACTGCTGGGTGCGCGAGTCGTTGCAGGGGTAGATGGAGGCGCCGGCGACGTTGCCGTTGGCGCCGATGACGTTGAGGCAGCTGTTGGTGTGGTAGCCGTTCGTGAGCACGCCGGTGGCCGAGTCATCGGGGTCGGGGTGGAAGTACCAGTTCTGGGTGCTCTGGCCGGAGCAGGTGGCCTGGTCGACCAGGTCCTGCTGGTTGGCGATGCCGTTGCGGACGTCGACGCACTTGCCGGTCTTCTCGTTGATCAGGACGAAGGACGGCAGGGTCTGCGAGACCAGGCGCCAGGTCTGCTCGGGGCCCGCGGCGGGGACGGCGGCCTGGCCGCCGGTGCGGCTGGAGGGGGGATAGGTGATCAGGTCGGTCTGGTCGGCGGTGGTGCCGCCGGGGACGGCCAGCCGGTGCTCGTCGTCGCCGACGCTGCGCAGCTCGATCGCTTCGGCGGCGCCGCGCAGCGCGAGGGGCAGCAGTCCGACGGGGGTGTGGTCGCTGCTCAGCGCGTTCAGTCGCACGCCCTCGTAGAGTGCGCCGGCGGACAGCGGCCGGCCGGTGAAGAAGTAGTCGGCCTCGGCGAGGTTGTCGGTGTAGAAGCCCACGGTGTACTGGGCGCTGCGGTACTCCACGGCTCCGGCCGGCGCCGCGATCGGCCGGACGTCGGGGTCACGGTTCCAGTCGCCCATCGCCAGCCAGTTGTTGTTGGGCGCCCCAGCCTGGATGGCGTTGAGGGTGGCCTCCGCGTTGTTCTGCTGCCCGCCGAGGGAGTCCGCGTGCGCGGTCCAGTACGACGCGTTGCCGAGCTGGATGCCGAAGGCGGGGCGTGCCCCGGGGTTCGGGGCGTACAGGATCTGGTTGGTGTACCAGGGCGTGACGATGGCGAGGTTGACCCGGTTGCCGCCGAAGTCGGTCCGCAGGTAGTAGATGTAGTAGGGGCCGCCGCCCTGGGTGCCCCCGTCCCACTGGAAGACCTGTACCGGCTGGGGGCCGGCGGTCCCGATGGTGCCGAGGAACTGGCCCGGTACCACCTGCCCGGGGCCGGCCTCCTGAAGCGCGATCATGGTGTAGCCCGCGTTGAAGAGTTGCGGCAGGTCCTTGGTCCACTTGTTGACGTCCTCGCCGCTGCCCGCACCCTGCAGGTTGTAGGTGACGGCCTGGACGTCCTCCAGGTTGCCCGGCACCGGGGGCACCGCGGCCGCCGGCCCGGCCCCCAGGACGGTCAGCCCGGCGGCGACCAGCACTGCCGTCACGACACCCGCCAGGAGGCGGGCCAACCCGGCGCGCGGCCGGGCTCGCACGCCGTCCGAATCCCCGGGGCGACTCCGGTCCATGGGCACCCTCATCGTGTTCCTCCGTTCGGCTGGGCCGCCGAGCCCCGGCCGATGCGCACGCGGGTCTCCCGACCGGCCCGGCCGTGAAGCCGAAGCCGGGATCTCCGGGGGACGGCCCGAGGCGCGGGGCCCGGGCGTCGTGCGAATCGGCCGCATCCCAGTGGCCGCATACGCATGGTGATGAAGTGGATACCCCGAGTGTTCAGGTCGTATGCGCTCCGTCGAGGTGCGGCGGCGGGCGGCGGGTCGGCGGGCGCCTCGGGGCGGGCCGTGCTTCCGGGCTGTCCGCGGAACCGGGGTGACGTGGCGTCAGAGCCAGCCTTTCTGGGCGGCTTTGATGCCGGCTTCGAAGCGGCTGCTGGCGCCGAGACGCTCCATGATCGAGGCCATGTGGCGGCCGACGGTGCGGGCGGAGATGCCCAGGCGTTGTCCGGCGGTGTCGTCGGTGAGGCCGGTGCCGAGGAGGCGGAGCAGTTCGCGTTCGGTGGAGGTGAGCCCGGTGGTGGGGTCGTCGGGGGTGGTGGCGCCGAGCGGGACGGCGGTGTTCCAGGCCTGTTCGTAGAGGTCGAGGAGGGCGTTCAGGATGCCGGGTTCGGTGACGTGCAGGGCGCCCTTGCGGGTCTCGTCGGGGTCGATGGGGACGAGGGCCTGGCTGCGGTCGACGATGACGACGCGCTGGGGGATGGTGGGCGCGGTGCGGACCTCGCCGCCGTGGCCGAGCAGCCAGTGGGCGTAGTGGGCGGCGTGCGGGTGGTGGCGGTTGGAGTCCTGGTAGAGCGTGCGGATGGCGATGCCGCGGGTGAGCGCCTCGGCGTCGGCGGGGCGGGCGGCGTCGAGGTCCTCGGGGCGTTGGACGCCGGGCTGGCTGCTGAGGACCTCGTGGGTGGCGGCGCGGCCCATCTGGTCGAGGCGGTGCTGGATGGCGTCCATGCCGAGCAGGCGCTCGCCGTGGGAGGCGCGGTGTTCGGCCCGGTCGGCGACCATCCGCGTGACGGCGGCGCGGGAGGCGGCGAGGGCGGCCTGTCGGGCGGCGAGGTCGGCTTCTTGCCGGGCGACCATGTCGGCCAGGCCGATCGACGGGTCGACGGCGCGCATCCGGCCGGGATGTTCGGCGGAGGCGCGGACCAGCAGCAGTGCGCCGAGTTCGTCCAGGCTGTCGTGGACGTCGCCCGGTGAGATCCGGCAGTGGGCCGAGATGGCGTCGATGTCGTCGTCGGGACGGGCGAGCATGGCCTGGTAGACCTGACCGGCGCGGGCGGTCAGACCGAGTGCCTCCAGCACGGATTCCCCCCAGGAATCGTGTGCCGCCGGTGTGGGCGGCGGTGTACGAATCTTCACTGATCATCCAGTGGATCGAAGTCGTACACAAGAGCGACTCTGCTCGCATGTGCCGGATTTCACGGGGTTGACCTGCGAATTTGTCTCAGAGTCGAGGTGGTGTCCTTCTCCTCGGTGTCGGATCCGGCGCTCTTGGCGTGTACATGGCGCGGTGTCCGATGTCGGACAGGCCGGTTGGCGACATTCGGCAGCCCTTCCGAGGGGTCCCGATCCGGGCCAAGCTGGTGATCGCCGCCGGGGAAACCGACCGGGCGGCGAACCGGAGCGAGCGCCAACCGCGGGGCGCCGAACCGGAACCCACCTTCCTGCCACTGCTGTTGAGGAGAATCACCGTCATGGGCATTCGTCTGGTCAAGGCCGCCGCGGTCGCCGCTCTCGCCCTCTCCGCCCTGTTCGCCGCCCCCGCCGCGGTCACCGCCCTCGGCTCCGACGCCCCGGCCGGCACCGTGACCGTGGCCGACGGCAGCCTCAGCTGGGGCTGATGACTTGGACATCGTCTACGCCAGCCTGCGGCGCAGAGAGTCCGGGCCCGTCCCGGCGCAGGAGGCGGACGAGGTCGTCGGCATCCTGTGGGCCCACGCCCTGCCCGGCGACGCGCTGCAGCACATCACCGCCCGCAGCGAGACCGACCGGATCGACCTGCTGCTCTACCTCCTCACCCGCCGCTCCGCCGACGGCCCGGCAGACTCCGTCGATGCCGGATACGCCCTGATCGCCCGCGGCCACCGGGCCTCGCCGCTGCTGAGCCGCCGCTACCACCCGCCGGCGGCTGCCGCCTGCTGAAGGGCCGCGCGGACAGCGGCCGTCGTCCGGCGGCGGTCGTCCGGTGGATCGGCCCGGCGCGGCCGTCTCCCGTCGGCGCCGAGGATGCCGAAATCCCTTGTTCCGCTTGTGTGACTTTGCGTCAACTTATGGAAAACTCACGGTCGTTACCGGCGTGGTGACGATGCAGGGCGACGTGAAGGAACAACATGCCAATGAGCAGATTGGCCCGGGTGGGGCTGTGCGGCCTGTTACTGGTGGGGGGAACCACCGGGGCGGTCGTGACGGGGGCCGGGCAGGCCGGGGCCGCGGCGAACGACGGGACGCTGACGGTCCAGGTGCTGCGGGACTTCTTCGGGACCGGCGTGATCAACACGGCGATGGACGTCCCCCAGCGGGGCATGAAGGTCGCGGTCACCGATGCGGCCGGGCGACGGGTGACCGGCACCACGGACACCACCGGGAAGGTCGTGGTGGGTCCGTCGGACGCGCTGAGCGGCGGGCGGTACCGGGTCGACGTGAGCGTGCCGGCGCCGTTCGACGGGTACTTGCGGCCGGCGCCCGCGTCGACGGCGGCGAACCACTTCGACAGCTTCACCACGTTCGTGGACGTCTCGGGCGGCAAGGACGCCTCGGTGATCACCGGCGTCTGGGACGCGGCGGACTACAGCGAGGCGGACGCCCGCTACTTCGTGCCGGTCCAGACCGACCGGGTGATGGGGAGCGACACCCGGGCGCTGGTGTCGTTCGGCAAGGACGTCCGGGGCACCTGCCCGACCGGGCCGGCCTGTCCGACCGTGCTGGACACGCAGGACCAGGTGGGCACCACCTCGGGGCTGGCGTACGACAAGTACCGCGGGCGGCTGTTCCAGGCGGCGTTCGCCCGGCGGTTCACCGCGTACGGGCCGGAGGGCGGGGACGCGATCTACACCGTGCCGGCCGACGGCGGCAGCGCTCCGACGCTGTTCGCGAAAGTGCCGGGCGCCACGAAGACGGCCCACGGCACCAACATGATCAAGGACGCCGAGTTCGTCGACGCGCCGGGCAAGGAAGGCATCGGCGGCCTGGCGCTGTCGGAGGACGGCTCGACGCTGTACGCGGTGAACATGCTCACCCGCACCCTGGTCGGCTTCGACGCGACCGGGTCGGAGGCCGCCGGGCCCGAGAACACGGTGACGATCCCCGACCCGGGCTGCGCCTCGTCCGGCGACTGGCGGCCGGCCGGCCTGGCCGTCCACGACAACACCGTGTACGTCGGCGGCGTGTGCACCGCGGAGAGCACCCAGCGGCGGGCCGACCTGAAGGCCGTGGTCTACGGGTACGACGGCAAGCGGTTCACCGAGGTGCTGAGCCAGCGGCTGGACTTCGAGCGCAGCTACGTCAGCACCGGCGGCGCCGAGTACGACCAGACCCACTACTGGAACCCGTGGCACGCCGGCCTGGACAACTGGGACAGCTACCGGCTGGGGAACTGGATGGTCTACCCGGAGCCGGAGTTGGCCAGCATGGCCTTCGCCCGCGACGGCTCGATGATCCTCGGCTTCCGCGACCGGTTCATGGACATCGCCAGCGTCGGGCTGGACCCGCGGCCCGGCGACAACAGGACGGAATCCGGCTACGCCGGCGGCGACATCAACATGGCCTGCGCCGTGCCCACCGGCGGGTACGCCTGGGAGGGCACCGGCAACTGCCCCAACCACGCCGCCACCAACACGCCCCCGCTGCCGCGGCCCAGCGGCGTCGTCTCGTACTTCGCGGGCGACTTCGCGGTCT
Source organism: Kitasatospora sp. NPDC092948 (assembly GCF_044754805.1). Classification (NCBI taxonomy): domain Bacteria; kingdom Bacillati; phylum Actinomycetota; class Actinomycetes; order Kitasatosporales; family Streptomycetaceae; genus Kitasatospora; species Kitasatospora sp. NPDC092948. The sequence goes on from NZ_JBIVPU010000014.1 coordinate 94,235, forward strand.
TCTACCACCAGGAGACCTCGCTCGGCGGGGTCGCCTACATCCCGCAGCAGCAGTGGGTGATCAGCACCCAGATGGACCCGACCGTCAACTACTTCACCAGCGGGACGGGTTACTACGACATCGACACCGGCGAGGGCCCCGGCAACAAGCCGGACGCCAACGGCTACGAGTTCGTCCAGAAGAACGGCTTCGGCAAGGCCGGCGGCCTCGGCGACATCGCGTACACCGCGGCCAACGCGCCGGTCCAGATCGGCAACCGGGTCTGGTTCGACGGCGACCACAACGGCGTCCAGGACGCCGGGGAGCCGGGGCTGCCGGGCGTGACGGTCCACCTGCTCGACCCCCAGGGCAACCGGGTCGCCACCACGACGACCGACGCCAACGGCGAGTACTACTTCGGCGGGGTCGGCGCCGCGTACCTGCTCACGCCGGGCGGGGACTACACGGTGGAGTTCGACGTCACCACCGCCGACACCGGCGGGGTGCCGGGCCGGCCGGCCGCCGCCGACCTGCGGTTCACCCTCCCGACGGCCGGCGACGACCGGGAGCACGACTCCAACGTGCTCCCGCCGACCACGGGGCCGTTCGGCATCGGGTACACGCACGTCACCGCACCGGCCGAGCCGGGCGGGGTCGACCACTCCATCGACGCCGGCGTGTACGTCCCGGAGGCCACGCCGAGCCCCAGCCCGTCGAGTTCCGCCTCGGGCTCCGCCCCGCCGAGCCCGACGCCGACGGCATCCGGGTCTCCGACGACGTCCGGGAGCCCGACGCCGACGGTGTCCGAGAGCCCGACGCCGGCGGCGTCCGGGAGCGCGGCGCCCGCCCCGCCGGCCGGGCCGGGGTCGAACCGGGCGCCGGACGGTTCGCTGGCCTTCACCGGGATCACCGGCACGGGCCGGATCGTGTTCTTCGGCGTACTGCTGCTGGGCGCGGGCACGGCGCTGGTGCTGATGGGCCGTAGGCGGCACGCCAGGCGGCACTGACGTCCGAACCACCCCGGGAGGGCCGGGCCGGAGCCGAACCGGCCCGGCCCTCCCGTGAGTTGGGACCGGCCGCGCGAACTACCCTGGCGGGCATGGACTGGCTCGATCGGGTGGCGCGGCTGAGACGGTGGACGAGCAACGGCGCGCGTGCGCCGCACAAGCCGTTGCTGCTGCTGTACGCCCTGGGCAGCCACCAGCAGGACGCCGGGCGCGAACTCCGGTACAGCGCCGTCGAGCAGGACCTCAAGCGACTGCTCGTCGAGTACGGGCCGGCGCATCCGACGACGCCGGCCTATCCGTTCCACCACCTGGTCAGTGACGGGGTGTGGGAGGTGCGGACCGATCGGGGCGCAGGGAGCCCGGGCAGCGGCGTCGGGCTGCTCCGCTCCAGCGGGGCGACGGGGCGGCTCGCGCCCGATCTCCTGGCCGCGCTGCGCCGGGAGCCGTCGCTGCTCGGCCGGTTGGTGCGGGTGCTGCTGGACACGCACTTCCCGCCGTCGCTGCACGTGGAGCTGTGCGAGGCCGTCGGGCTCGACCTGGAGCTCGCCGAGGTCGGGGCGGTGAACGGGGCCGCCGCCGCGGCCCGGCGGCAGCGTGACCGGCAGCTGCGGGAACTCGTGCTCACCGCCTACGAGTTCCAGTGCGCGTTCTGCGGCTACGACGGGATGCTCGGCGCCACCTCGGTCGGGTTGGAGGCCGCGCACGTGCGCTGGTGGTCGCACGACGGGCCGGACGAGGTCGACAACGGCCTGTGCCTCTGCTCGCTGCACCACAAGCTCTTCGACAAGGGCGTGCTCGGCCTCGGGGACGACCGCCGCATCCTGGTCTCCCGACGCTTCGTCGGCCGCAGCGAGGCCAGCCGGCAGCATGTGCTGGCCCTGGTCGGCCGGCCGGTCCTCGGCCCGCAGCCGGGCAGCCCCCCGGTGGCGAGGCGGCACCGCGAGTGGCACGGGCGGCAGGTCTTCCACGGCGCGCCCCGGGTGCCGATCGGGGCCGGGGACGGGCAGTGCGGGTGACCAACTGGGAGGCCCCGCAGGGATGATCACAACCCCGGGTGCAACATCGGGAGCCCGCCGTGCATCTAATAGGAGAAGAAAAGCCCGGAGGGACCGGGCGACGGGGGTGCATGGTGACACGCGGACAGGCCGAGGCCGTCGAGTCGGCGGCGGACGGGCGCGCGGGGAAGACGCGCCGACAACCTTCGCAGGACGGCGGTCGGGCCGGAACCCGGCGGGCGGCCAAGCGCGGGCGCAAGGGCCGCCGACGCGGACTGAAGATCGTCGCCTGGAGCGTGGCCGGGCTGGTGGTGCTGACCGTCGGCACGGGCGGCTACCTGTACGTCCGGTACAACGGCAACATCAAGTCCGCGCCGCTGTTCGCCGGCGAGAGCGGGGACGCCGGGCACGAGGTGCCGGACGAGTTCGGGCGCACCCCGATCAACGTGCTGGTGATCGGCTCCGACGGGCGCGACAACCCCGAGGACTGCGACATCGGCGGCAGCGACTGCGGGCCCGGCGCCAACGCCGACGTCATGCAGCTGCTGCACGTCTCGGCGGACCGCTCCAACGCCACCGTGATGAGCATCCCGCGCGACCTGATGACCGACCTGCCGGGCTGTGTGGACAAGGAGCACAAGACCTCGTCCAAGGCCGGCCGCGGACAGCTCAACTCCACGCTCCAGTACGGACCCGGCTGCACCGTGGCCGCCGTGCACAAGCTCACCGACATACCCATCGACCACTTCGTCATGGTCGACTTCGTCGGCGTGATCAAGATGTCGGACGCGGTGGGCGGCGTCCCGGTGTGCGTCAGCGACAACGTGTACGACCCGTACTCGCACCTCAAGCTGGCCAAGGGCACGCACACCCTGAAGGGCATGGCGGCGCTCCAGTTCGTCCGCACCCGGCACGGCTTCGGGGACGGCGGCGACCTGGGACGGGCCGGCGCCCAGCACGCCTTCCTCGGGTCGATGATCCGTCAGCTGAAGAGCGCCGGAACGCTCACCGACCCGGTCAAGGTGCTGTCGCTGGCCGACGCCGCCACCAAGGCGCTCACCGTGGACCCCGGCCTGGACGGGGTCACCAAGCTGGCCGGCCTGGCCGACGACCTGAACAAGGTGCCGCCGTCCCGGGTCACCTTCAGCACCATGCAGACCGACGCCGACCCGAAGAACGACAGCCGGCTGGTGGTCGGCCCGGACGCGAAGAAGCTGTTCACGTCGATCAAGAACGACCAGTCGCTCAGCGCCGACCCGTCCGGCGCGACCGCCGCGCCCTCCTCGCCGCCGCCCGCCGCACCCTCCAGCAGCGCGCCCGCGGCCCCGCCCGCGGACGCGACGCCGCGCAAGAACATCGCCGTGGTGGTGAAGAACGGCAGCGGCACCGAGGGCCGGGCCGGCGCCCTGGCCGAGGCACTGCGCGCGGCCGGGTTCTCCAAGGACACCGCCGCGGCCAAGAACACGTCCGTCGAGCACACCACCCTGCGCTACCCGGCCGGGAAGGAGGCCGACGCCCAGCAGGTGGCGGACGTGCTCGGCCTGCCCGCGAGCGCCGTCGAGGCCGGCACCGGCAGTTCGATCGAGCTGCTGATCGGCCCCGACTGGAAGTCGGGCACCGGCTACCCCGCCGGCGCGCAGGGCGGCCCGGCCGCCCCCGTCGACCCGTCCGCCGTTCTCAAGGGCGCCGCCGCCACCACCGCCGACGACGAGAACAGCTGCACCCAGGTCAGCCACGAGAACACCGTCAGCCTCCCCGGCATCGGCGCCATGACCCCGATCAGGGCGTTCGACCGCAGCAAGGACATCCCGGTCTCCGCGCAGTGATGTGACGTCAGCACCGCCTCCGGCGGCGCAGCCGATCTGCGGACTGCGCCGCCGGGGCGGCGACCTCCCGCCCCGAGCATCCGCACCAGCCGGTACCGGCTGGTGCTTCGCCATGCCCGCCCCCGATTCCCGACGGCTCGCAGAACTGCCGCTGCGGCCACGGGCGGTCGTCGTCGGGGCGGCCGGAAATTTCCGGCCGGATCCGCCGAACCGGGCGCGGGCGGGACGGCAATAGAGAGGAGAAGCACCGGGGCAGGCCACCGTGAAGGAGAACCCATGTGCAGGACCGACCGGACAGCGGCGACAGGTCGACGGGCGGTGGGCGGATGACGACGGCGTCCCCGACAGACGCGCCCGTGCGGGAAGGATCGGACGACGCGGCGGTCATCGGGGCGTCGCTCGCCGAACCCGACCGCTTCGGCGAGATATACGACCGGCACGCCGTCGCGGTGCACCACTACCTGGCCCGCCGGGTCGGGACCGCGGCGGCCGACGACCTCACCTCCGAGACCTTCCTGTCCGCGTTCCGGATGCGCGGACGCTACGACCGGGAACGGCCCGACGCCCGGCCCTGGCTGTACGGCATCGCCACCAATCTGGTGCACCGCCATCGGCGCACCGAACGCTCCGGCTACCGGGCCCTGGCGCGCAGCGGCGTCGACCCGCTGGACACCGGCGACCACGCCGACACGGTCGCCGACCGGGTGACGGCCGGAGCCCGGGCCAAGGAGATCGCCGACGTACTGGCCCGGCTGACGGCGAAGGAGCGGGACGTCCTCCTGCTGTTCGCCTGGGCCGAGTTGACGTACCACGAGATCGCCGAGGCCCTGCGGATCCCGCTCGGCACCGTCCGCTCGCGGCTCAACCGCGCCCGCCGTCGGCTGCACGCCGCACTTGACCACCCCACGCACTGACCGAGGAGATCCCGTGGACGAGATCACCCGGCTCGCCGAGTTCCGAGCCGACACCGAACCGATGTCCGCGCACGCCTGCCTGCGTGGCCGACAGCAGCTGGCGGACGAGATCGCCGGCCGGCCGACCGGGCGGCGGGATTCGCACTGGCGCCGCCTGGTGCGCCCGCGCCGGCTGCTGGTCGCGGCGGCGCTGACGCTGGCGCTCACCGCGGGCGTGGTCAGCACCCAGGTCGCCGGGCCGGGCGCCACCGAGTCCAGTGCCGAGGCCATCTCGGTGCTCAACCTCGCCGCCGACGCGCTCGCCGACGCCCCGATGCCGCGCCCGGACCAGTTCGTCTACATGAACACCATGCACGTCACCAGCGACCCGACCGACATCTCCACCTCCGAGGGGTGGATGTCCGTCGACGGTTCGAAGCCCGGCCTGGGCAAGTACTCCAACGTCAAGGCGCCCGAGCGCGACCTGTCCCAGATCATCCAGCCCGGCCAGGTCCGCACCAGCCTCTCCCAGGGGCCCCCCTACGCCGACCTGGCCAAGCTGCCGACCGACCCCGACAAGTTGCTGCGGATCCTCTACGCCGACCCGTGGGTGGCCGACCGGGTCTCCAGCCACGAGAAGTCCCGCGACCTCGCGGTCTGGGACCTCGTGCGCGACCTCCTGCTGGGTGCCTGCCCCGCCCCCCAGCAGGCCGCGCTGTTCCGGGCCGCGGCCAAGATCCCGCACATCACCTACGTTTCCGAGGCGACCGACGCCCTCGGCCGGACCGGCGAGGCGGTGTCGATGCTCGACCCCAACCTGGGCTACATCCAGCTCATCCTGGACCGGCAGACCCATGCCTTCATCGGCGAACGCATCCTCGGCCGTGACAGCGGGGGCCGCGCCGACGACGTCGAGTTCAACAGCGCGGTACGGACCGTCGGCTTCGTCGACGCGGTGGAGCAGTTGCCGTCCTGATGGACGACGGCACCGGCAGGGATGCGCGGCGGCGGATCCCGAGGCCGGGGTGAAAGCTCGTCGCGGTCCGACGGTGCTGGTCGGAGGCGGTGTCGCGGGATTCTCGCGGCACCGCCTTCCGCGTGCCCGGGGACGGGATAGGGGGCCGATAGGCGGGCCGGTTCGGGGGGATAGGGGAGCCCTGGAAAGTAGTGCTCACAAGAGGCGAACCTCCGCCGAATCGTGAGGACTCGGATGATGATCGATTACCAGAACCGTACGGCGTCGAGGGGGACGACGTCCCCCCTGGCGGCTGAACTCTCCAGTGTGGTCAAGCGGTTCACCAACGCCAAGGGCGAGGTGTTCACTGCCGTCAACGGGCTGGATCTGCGGATTCGGCGGGGCGAGGTGGTGGCGTTCCTCGGGCCGAACGGGGCGGGCAAGACCACCTCGATCGACATGCTGCTGGGGCTGACCCGGCCGGACGAGGGAGAGGTGCGACTGTTCGGGGTGAGCCCCGAGCAGGCGGTGCGGGCCGGGCGGGTGGCGGCGGTGCTGCAGTCCGGCGGCCTGCTGCCGGACCTGACGGTCGAGGCGACCGTGCACATGCTGGCCTCGCTGCACCCGGGCGCGGACCCGGAGCGGTGCATGGCGCGGGCGAACATCACCGAGCTGCGGGCCCGCCGGGTGGCGGCCTGCTCGGGCGGTGAGCAGCAGCGGCTGCGGTTCGCGCTGGCGCTGCTGTCCCGGCCGGACTTCCTGGTGCTGGACGAGCCCACGGCCGGCATGGACGTGGTGGCCCGGCGGGACTTCTGGGCGGCCGTCCGGGAGGACGCGGCGCGCGGCATGACGGTCATGTTCGCCACCCACTACATGGAGGAGGCGGACCAGTTCGCCGACCGGGTGGTCATGATCAACAAGGGTGCGGTGGTGGCCGACGGCTCGGCCTCCTCGATCCGCGCCGCGACCAGCGGCCGCACCGTCTCGGCGGTGCTCAGCCCGTACGAGGCCGGCGTGGTGTCCCGGACGCCGGGCGTGCGCTCCAGCGCCGTCCGCGGCGAGCGCACCTACTTCACCTGCACCGACTCGGACGCGCTGCTGCGGGTGCTGGTCGGCGAGACCCAGGCGCGGGACATCGAGGTGGCGCCGCGCAGTCTGGAGGAGGCCTTCATGGCCATCACCGAGAACGCCGGCCGCGCCGGGAGCGCCGCCAACGCCCGGAAGGAGAACGTCTGATGGCCGCCGTCACGGCGCCCGCCGCCGCCCGCACCTCGGTCTTCAACGGGGTGAACCCGACCTTCGTCCGCTACGAGCTGCGCCGCCGGTTCAACCGGCAGACCACGATCTTCACGGTGCTGCTCCCCGCGGTGCTGTACCTGGCACTGTTCCGGACCGCTCCGTCCGGCGGGGCCGACCTGCCGCACGGCAACTTCGCCGCCTGGATGATGATCGGTCAGGCGGTGTACGGCGCGGCCACCGCGGCCGTCAGCTCGGCGGCCACCATCTCGGTGGAGAAGTCCGTCGGCTGGATGCGGACCATCGCGATGAGTCCGCTCACCCCGCCCGGCTATCTGCTGGTCAAGGTGCTCTGCTCGGTGCTGATGGCCGGTGTCCCGGTCGGCATCGTGGGAGTGCTGGGTGCGCTGACGGGTGCTCACGCCGACGCCAACGTCTGGGTGGTCTCGCTGCTGGTGGCCTGGGTCGGGGCCGCGGTGTTCGCCGCGCTCGGCATCGGCATGGGTCTGGCGCTGAAGCCCGACGTGGTGATGCACATGCCGGGCCTGACCATGACCGCCCTGGCCTTCCTGGGCAACCTGTTCATCCCGCTCAGCGGCGTGATGCTGGAGATCTCCCGCTACACCCCGATGTACGGGGTGGCGACGCTGGCCCGGTACCCGCTGAACGACGGCTTCTCCTTCCACGGGGAGCACTCCAGCGTGGCCGGCGCGGTGTTCAACCTGCTGGCCTGGTTCGCCGGCTTCTCGTTCCTGGCGATCCGCCGCTTCCGCAAGTCCACCGGCCGCCCGTAAGGACGCGGCACACCCGGCCCGGCGCCCAGGGCGCCGGGCGCAGGCCCCACTCGAAAGGAGGTTCGAACAAATGTTCGCATTCATTGCGCCGGGGCAGGGTTCCCAGACCCCGGGCATGCTGGCCGCCTGGCTGCGCGACCCGGCCACCGCCGAGCGGGTGCGGGCCTGGTCGGAGGCCGCCGATCTGGACCTGGTCCACCTCGGCACCAAGGCCCCGGCCGCCGAGATCGCCCGCACCGAGCACACCCAGCCGCTGCTGGTCGCGGCCGGACTGCTCGCCCACCACGCCCTGGCCGGCGCCGTCCGGCCGGGCGCGGCGGTGGCGGCCGGCCACTCGGTCGGCGAACTCACCGCCGCGGTGTACGCCGGGGTGCTGGAGCCCGCCGACGCGGTGCGTCTGGCCGCGATCCGCGGCCGGGCGATGGCCGCGGCCTGCGCCGAGGCGCCCACCTCGATGGCCGCCGTGGTCGGCGGCGAACAGGACGAAGTCCTCGGCCGCATAGCCGAGTTGGGCCTGACCCCGGCGACCTTCAACGGGCCCGGCCAGATCGTCGCGGCCGGCCTCCGGGACGCCCTGGAGCAGCTGGCCGCCGCCCCGCCCGCCGGGGCCACCGTCAAGCCGCTCACCGTGGCCGGCGCCTTCCACACCCCGTTCATGGAGTCGGCCCGGCAGGCCTTCGCCGCCGCCGCCGAGGCGGTGCCGTTCGCCCCGCCGACGCAACTGCTGCTCTCCAACGCGGACGGCGCGGCGGTCGAGGACCCGGCGCAGATCCGCCACCGGCTGGTCCAGCAGGTGGTCAGCCCGGTCCGCTGGGACCTCTGCCTGGACCGACTGGGCGAGCTGGCACCGGAGTCGACGATCTCGCTGCCGCCCGCCAAGACGCTCGCCAACCTGCTCAAGCGGCGGCACCCCGGGCTCGACGTGCTGTCCGTGAACACCGCCCGGGACGTCTCCCGTGCCCAGGAGCGGCTGGTGGCCGCCGAGCTCATCGAGGGAGTGGCCGTCCATGCCGGTGTCTGACCTGCTCGAGTACCCGCTCCTGGAGCGGGCCGACCACCCCGCCGTGATCGACGCCGACGGCACCCTGACCTATCGTCAGCTGGGCACCGCCGTGGACCGCGCGGTCGGCTGGCTGCGCGGCCAGGGCCTCACCGCCGGTGAGCGGGTGGTGTACGCCGGCGGCAACGACCGCTCGTTCCTCGCCCTGTTCTGGGCCACCCTGCGGATCGGGGCGATCTTCGTCCCGGTCCACCCGGAGCTGACGGACCAGCAGATCGACCACATCGTGGTCGACTCCGAGGCCGCGCTGGCCGTCTGCCGGCCCACCGCCGGCCGCCGCGCCGCCCGCACCGTCGACGTCGAGGAGGCCTGGCAGCAGGTGCTCGCCTCCGTCGAGGACGGCCACCGGGCCGACGTCGACGACGACGCGGTGGCGATGCTGATCTACACCTCCGGCACCACCGGCCGCCCGAAGGGCGTGGTCTGCCCGCACCGCCAGATGCTCGCCGCACTGGACGCCGTCAACGCCTGCCTCGGCTACCACCAGGACGACGTGGTGCTGTGCCGGCTGCCGCTCTCCTTCGACTACGGCCTCTACCAGGCCCTGCTGTCCGCCCTGGTCGGCGGCACCCTGGTGCTGGCCCGCCGCAGCGACGACGTCGGACTGCTCCGGCTGATCGAGCGCACCGGCGTCACCGTCGTCCCGCTGGTGCCCTCGCTGGCCCAGATCCTCCACCTGCTGCAGAGCAAGCTGCGCCGGCCCACCCGGGTGCGGCTGTTCACCAACACCGGCGCCCGCCCCGGCCGGGCCGTGATGGCGGAGCTGCTGGAGGTCTTCCCCGGCTCCGAGTTCGCCTCGATGTACGGCATGACCGAGTGCAAGCGGATCTCCATCCTCGACCCGGACGAGTACGCCGAGCACCCCGATTCGGTCGGCCCGCCGATCCCCGGCGACCGGGTCCGGATCGTGGCGGCCGACGGCAGCGGGCTCGGCCCCCGGGAGACCGGCGAGATCGTGGTCTGGGGACCGACCGTGATGGCCGGCTACTGGCGGATCCCACTGGAAGCGCAGAACCGTTTCATCCGCCGCCCGGACGGCTCGCTGGAGCTGCACACCGGCGACCGCGGCTTCCTCGACGAGGACGGACGGCTGTACTTCGTCGGCCGCGACGACGACGTGATCAAGCGCCGCGGCATGCGGATCGCCCTCACCGAGATCGAGGACGCCGCCGAGCGCCTCCCCGGCGTCACCGCCGCCGTCGCCCTGCGCCCCGAGGAGGAGGGCGGGCCGCTGCTGCTGGCCGTGCACGGCACCCTCCCGCCGGAGCAGGTCCGGGCCGCGCTGGTCGGCCGGCTCGACCCCAGCCGGATGCCCGACCGGGTCGTCCCGCTGGACACCGTCCCGCTGACCGCCAACGGCAAGCCGGACCGGGCCGCCGCCAAGCGCCTGGTCGACGCGGCCGCCGCCGAAGCGGCCGAGGCCGCGGAAGCCGTCGCGGCCGCCGTCGCCGCCGCCGAGCACCACCGAATCCACCAGACCGTCACCGCATCCCCGAGGGGCAGCCATGAACCAGTCGCAGTTTGATCAGCTCGTCGAGCGGATCTGCTCCGTGCAGGTCACCGACTCCGAGACCCCGCTCGTCGACCTGGGCGTGGACTCGCTGCACACCATCGCCCTGGTGATGGCCGTCGAGGAGGAGTTCGGCATCGAGGTCGACCCCGACGCCCTCGCCGACCCGGCGCTGGCCTCCCCGGCCGGACTGTTCCGCTACGTGCAGGCCTGGGCGGCCGACGCCGCCCCGGCCCGGGTCTGAGGGACGCCGGCCATGTGGACCGACACCAGACCCGCGGCCGAACTGCCCCGGCTGTTCGAACGGGGCGGGGACGTCATCTCCCTGGCGGGCGGACTGCCCGACCTGGACGTGCTCCCGCTGGGGGACATCTCCCAGCAGCTCGCCCGGCTCGTCCGCCTCGGCGGCAAGCTCGCCCTGCAGTACACCACCCCGCACGTCGCCAAGGCCCTCGTGCCCGCCGTCGCCGACCTGATGGCCCGTGAGGACGGCCACGCGAGCGCCGACAACCTGATCCCGACCAGCGGCTCCCAGATGGGCCTCACCGCCGTCGCCCTCGCTCTCGGCGCCCCCGGCGAGACCATCCTGGTGCAGACCCCCGCCTACCCCGGCGCCACCGCCGCCTTCCGCACCGCCGGCCTCGAACTGCACGCCGCCGGCGAGGACTCCCAGGGCCTCTGCCCGCAGCAACTGCGCGCCACCGTCCGCGAGTTGAGAGAAGCCGGCCGGACCGTCCGACTGCTCTACGTCAACCCGACCTTCCAGAACCCGACCGGCGCCACCCTCTCCGTTCCGCGCCGCACCGCCATCCTCGCCGCCTGCCGCGAGCTCGACCTGCTGCTGATCGAGGACAACCCGTACGGCCTGCTCGGCTTCGACGGTGCCACCACCACGCTGTTCCAGGCCCTCGACCCGCAGCAGGTGGTCTACCTCGGCACCTTCTCCAAGATCTTCGCCCCCGGCCTGCGCTCCGGCTGGATCGCCGCCCCCGAGCACCTGCGCCACGACCTGGCCCGGGTCGCCGAGATCATCTCGCTCTCGCCGTCCGCACTCGCCCAGGGCGCACTGGCCGCCTTCTACTCCCGCAACGGCTGGACCGAGCTGATCGACCGCTACCGGGAGAGCTACCGCGAACGCTGCACCCTGATGGCCGACGCGCTGGACGCCGAACTCGGCGCCGACAGCCCGTGGACCTGGCAGCGCCCCGGCGGCGGCTTCTACCTCTGGCTGCGCCACCGCAGCGGCGCCGACGCCACCCGCTACGCGCAGGCCGCCGCCGCGCACGGCATCTCGTTCGTCCCCGGCGGCCACTTCTCCATCGACGGCGAGCACAACGACGGCATCCGGCTGTGCTTCAGCAACGTGCCGCGCAAGAAGATCGGCGAAGGCATCGCCCGGCTCGCCGCCGCACTGACCGAAACCCCCACCGAGGCCCGCGAGTCGGCGGAGGTGTCGGGATGACCGCGCCCGCCGTCGAAGCCGCCCGCGCCGTGGACTGGGCGGACTTCGCCCCGCTCCACCCGCTGGCCGGCTCCGACTGGCAGGTCTGGGGCGTCGGACTGCTCCGCAACGCCGGCTTCCCGGTCTCCGGCCTCGACCTGATCGGCGGCACCCGAGCCCCGGCCGCCGCCGCCCGACTCGCCGCCGGCGACGGCACCGCCGAGGAGTTCGACACCGCCTACCGGGCCGACGTCGACACCGAGGCCGCCCGCCTCGCCGCCCTCGCCACCGACCCCAAGCTCCGCCTGGCCATCGCCTGGCAGAACCGCACCGTCTTCCGCATCCTCGACTCGCTCGCCGCCCCCGGCGGCAAGGAGACCAAGCGCCGCCAGCGCGAACGCACCCTCGCCATGTACTGGCTGCGCTACTGCGCCAAGGCCGAGACCATCGGCTTCTTCGGCCCCGGCGCCTGGATCGGCGTCGGCCGCACCGAACAGGCCATCGGCATCGAGCACGGCCCTGCCCTGGTCGCCGCCGCCCGCACCTCGCTGGAACGCTGGACGGTCGCCGCGATCGCCGACTGGATGGCCGAACAGCCCGGCGCCCGCTGGTGGTTCCCGCCGATGCTGCGCCCCGACGTCCACCTGGACGGCGAGCAGCTGGTGCTGGCCAACCGCAAGACGGTCCGGCTGCGCCCCGAGGACGCGCAGGTGCTGCGGCTCGCCGACGGTGACCGCAACGCCGAACAGATCACCGACCTGCTGGTCGCCGACCACGGCTGGGACGCCGCGAGCGCCCGCCCGGGCGTCGACAAGGTGCTGAACCGCCTGCTGCGGCAGCGGGTGCTCGGCTGGGACGCCAACATCCCGGTCGACGTCCGCGCCGAGGAGGTGCTGCGCCGCCGCGTCTCGGCGATCGGCGACCCCGAGATGTTCGTCCGCTACGACGCGGTGCTCGCCGAACTCGCCCGCCACAAGGGCGAGATCGACCGGGCCGAGAGCGCCGAGCAGCTGGTCGAGGCACTGGACGCGCTGGACGCGTACTTCGTGGAGACCACCGGCCAGGCTGCCTCCCGCGAGGAGGGCAAGGCCTACGCCGGCCGCACCCTGGTCTACCAGGACACCCTGCGGGACTGCCGGATGGAGCTCGGCCGGGACTTCCTGGACGGCATCGCCCGCCCGCTGGCCCTGGTCGCCGACGCCGCCGACTGGTTCGGCAACCGGCTCGCCGAACTGGTCGAGACCGAGGTGGTCGCGCTGGTCCGCAAGGCCGCCGAACGGCAGCGCCCCGGCGCCGCCGTCACCCTCGCCGACGTCTGGCCGCAGACCCTGGCGCTGTTCTGGGGCGAGCACAACCATCCCGTGCAGCAGGCCGTCCGGGAGCTGGCGCTGAAGTGGCGCGAGGTCATCGGCGAGGTGCCCGAGGGCGCCACCCGGGTCGACCTGGGCGTCGAGGAGATCGCCGACAAGGCCCGAGAGGTGTTCGCCACCGGAGAGGTCCGCTCCCCGCACCTCGCGGTGCACAGCCCCGACCTCCAGGTCGTCGCCCGCTCGGTGGACGCCGTCAACGCCGGCCAACACCTCGTCGTCCTCGGCGAGTTGCACGCCTGCCTGGCCACCCTCGACCTGCCGTTCCTGGACTGGACGGCCGACGCCGGCTCGCTGCGCGACAAGGTCAACCGGGCGATCGGCGGCGAGCGGCTGGTGCCGCTGCTGCCGGTCGGCTGGAAGCGCAACAGCGGCCGCATGGTGCCCGCCCCGATCGGCGCGGGCGACCGGCTGATCGGCTTCACCCGCGCCCCGTTCGACCAGCGGGAGCGGATCGAACCCGCCGTCGCCGTCACCCTCACCGAGCACGACGGCACGATCACCGCGACCACCTCCGACGGCCGCACCCGGACCCTCTCCGAACTGCTCGCGGTACTGATCTCGATCATCGCCTGCGACGCGTTCAAGATCGGCCTGGACCGCCCGCACGCCCCCCGGGTCACCCTCGACGACCTGGTGCTGTTCCGGGAGACCTGGCGGCTGCCCGCCACCGGCGTGGCACTCGCGCCCAAGGCCGACCGGGGCCGCGACTACCTGGCGGTGCGCCGCTGGGTCACCGAGAACGCGCTGCCCGACCGGGCCTTCGTCAAGTTCCCCGAGGAGACGAAGCCGTCCCTGGTCGACTTCACCAGCCCGACGCTGGTGCTCTCCTTCGCCAACCTCGTCCGCCGGGCGGTGCAGTCGGACCCCGACGCCGGGGTGACCGTCAGCGAACCGCTGCCGGCCCCCGAGGAGTCCTGGCTGCCCGACGCCGACGGCGAGCAGTACGTCAGTGAGCTTCGGCTCCAGATCAGCCGAAAGGTGCCGGAATGACCGTGCTCGTTCCCGACGGCGCCGGGCTGCGGGTCCGCCCGCACCGTCCGTCGGACCCCGACATCGTCGCCACGATCGGCGGCACGCCGCTGGTGGCGCTGGACCGACTCTTCCCGCCGGGCCGCTTCCAGGTGTTCGCCAAGTGCGAGCGGTTCAACCCCGGCGGCTCCATCAAGGACCGGGCCGCCAAGTCGATGGTCGAACAGGCCATCGCCACCGGCCGGATCGTGCCCGGGGTGTCCACCGTGGTGGAGTCCTCCTCCGGGAACCTGGGCATCGCGCTCGCCCAGCTCTGCAACTTCTACCGGCTCGGCCTGATCATCGTGGTCGACCCGCGCACCACCCCGCAGAACCTCGCCATCATGCGGGCCTACGGCGCCCGGGTGGAGGTGGTCGACCACCGCGACCCCGCCACCGGCGAGTTCCTGCCGGCCCGGATCGGCCGGGTCAAGCACCTGCTGGCCACCGTCCCCGACGCCTGGTGGCCCAACCAGTACGCCAACGAGGACAACTCGCGCGCTCACCACACCACCATGCGGGAGATCGTGGACGCCCTCCCCGACGCCCCCGACTACCTGTTCCTGGCGGCCGGCACCACCGGCACCCTGCGCGGCTGCGCCGAGTTCATCCAGGACCAGGGACTGCCCACCCGGGTGGTCGCGGTGGACGCCGTGGGCAGCGTGATCTTCGGCCCGCCGGAGCCCTGGGAGTCCTCGCACAGGCGGACCATCCCCGGCCACGGCGCGGCGGTCGTCCCGGCGCTGCTGCGCCCGGGCCTCGCCCACCGGGTGGTCAAGGTGACCGACTCCGAGTGCATCCGCGGCTGCCGCCAACTGCTGTCCCAGGAGTCCGTGCTGGCCGGCGGCTCGTCCGGCGCGGTGATCGCCGCCCTCCAGCAGTCCGCGGACTGGATCGAGCCGGGCGCCACCTGCGTCGCGGTGCTCCCGGACGGCGGCGACCGCTACCTCGACACCATCTACGACGACCAGTGGGTGGAGTCCTACCTCCGGCAGTACCTGCCGCAGACCGACCTGCCGCAGACCGACCAAGAAGGGAACCGGTCATGAGGATCCTCGGCCGGGAGGACGTCCGGGCCGCGCTCGCGGACCTCGACTCCACCGTGATCGACCTGGTCCGCAACGCCTACGTGCTGCACAGCCAGGGCAAGTCCGACCTCCCGTTCTCCACCTTCCTGCGCCCGCTGCACCGCTCCGACTCGCGGATCATCGCGCTGCCCGCCTACCTCGGCGGACCGGCCCCGGTGATGGGCCTGAAGTGGATCTCGTCCTTCCCGGAGAACGTCAACCGGGGTATGCAGCGGGCCAGTTCGCTGTGCATCCTGAACGACCTGGAGTCCGGCTACCCGCTCGCCCTGATGGAGGGCAGCCAGATCTCCGCGGTCCGCACCGCGGCCGGCGCGGCGCTCGCCTCCGGGCTGCTGAACGCCGGACGCGAGGTCCGCACGGTCGGCCTGGTCGGCTGCGGCACCATCAACAGCCAGGTGGTGCACTTCCTCACCCAGGTGCACGACGACCTGGAGACCGTGCTGCTCCAGGACGCCTTCCCCGAGCGGGCCAAGGTGTTCGCCGCGGAGCTCGCCGCCGAGTACCCGGACGTCGAGTTCGAGGCCGTGACGCTCGGTCGGGCACTGTCCGCCGACACGGTGTCGATCGCCACCACCGACTCCTCGTACTGGCTGGACCTGGCCGACCACCCGAAGCGCCCCGACGGGCAGGTGATCCTGCACCTGTCGCTGCGCGACCTGTCGGTGGCCTCGGTGCTGGGCGCCGTCAACGTCACCGACGACGCGGACCACGCGATCCGCGAGCAGACCTCGCTGCACAAGGCCGAGCAGCAGGCCGGCCACCGCCGCTTCGTCACCGCCGAGATCGGCGCGCTGCTCGACGGCACCGCCGAACTGCCCGCCGCCCGCACCGTGGTGTTCGCCCCGTTCGGCCTGGGCGTGCTGGACCTGGCGGTCGCCGAGGCGGTGCTGAACCACGCCGAGAAGCGCGGGCTCGGCACCGAGGTCGACGGCTTCGATCCGGGCAGTCACAAGGTCACCTCCAACCTCGCCGGGAGCGCGGCATGAGTCAGCTGTTCACCGAAGGCACCAGGGCCGTCGTCACCGGGGCCTCCCGGGGCATCGGCGCGGCGATCGCGCTGCACCTGGCCGAGCACGGCTGCGACGTCGCGCTCAACTACCGCTCCAGCGCCGGCAAGGCCGAGCAGCTGGCGGAGAAGATCGAGGGCCTCGGCCGCAAGGCGCTGCTGGTGCAGGCCGACGTGTCCGACGAGGCGCAGGTCGCCGCGATGTACAAGGAGATCCGCACCGCCTGGGGCGGCGTGGACGTCGCGGTCCTCAACTCGGGCATCACCGCCGACGGCCACTTCGCGGCGATGAGCGCCGCCAAGTGGCAGGAGGTGATCTCCACCAACCTGACGGGCGCGTTCCTGACGGCCCGTGAGGCCACCAAGCAGATGTACGCGAGCGGCGGGTCGATCGTCTTCATCGCCTCCACCTCGGGCATCGCCGGCCGGGTCGGCCAGGCCAACTACGCCGCCTCCAAGGGCGGGGTGATCGCGATGGCGAAGACCCTGGCCTACGAGGGCGCGCCCAAGGGCATCCGGGTCAACGTGGTGGCGCCGGGCTTCATCGACACCGACATGGTGAAGAAGGTCCCGCGCGCCCAGCTGAAGGAGGCCGCGGCGGCGATCCCGCTGGGGCGGATGGGCACCCCGGAGGAGGTCGCACAGGCGGCGGTCTTCCTGGCCAGCCCGGCGGCCTCGTACATCACCGCCAAGGTGCTCACCGTCGACGGCGGGATGCTCTACAGCTGACCGCCCCCCAATCGAACTGACGTTCCATCAACTCCCGCAACTCCCAACGGAAAGGCACATCATGTCCACCGCCACCTTCGAGGACGTCCGGACCCAGGCCGAGCAGCGCCTGGAGAAGAACCTCAAGATCAAGTCGATGATCATCGACCGCCTGGGCCTGGACGCCGAGGCCGAGGTCGTCTCCGACAACCAGCCGCTGTTCGGCCGCGGCCTGGAGATGGACTCGCTGGACACCCTGGAGATCGTCGTCATGATCAACAACGAGTACGACGTGCTGATCAGCGACGACGACTTCGAGGCCTTCGGCTCCATCAACGCCCTGGTCGACTTCATCGAAGCCCGCGAGGTCTGACCATGACCACTGCGATCGCCCCCGCCAAGGTGGCCGCCGTCGCCAAGGAGAAGCCGAAGAAGCTCGCCTACTCCTCCGACGACATCAAGCGGATGCTGCCGCACCGCTGGCCGATGCTGATGATCGACCGCGCCTACGACGTGGTCCCCGGGGTCTCCGGACGCGGCGTCAAGAGCGTTTCGGTGAACGAGCCCTTCTTCGCCGGCCACTACCCCGACCACTCGATCATGCCCGGCGTGATGATCGTCGAGGCGATGGCCCAACTGGTCGCCGTGGTCTACGTCGCCGAAATGCTGGAGTCGCCCGCCCCTGCCGAGGGGGACCCGTCGGACAGCGTCGGCTACCTCGGCTCGATCAGCTCGATGAAGTTCTCCCGGCTGGTCGTCCCCGGCGACCAGCTCACCCTGGAGGCCAAGCTCGGCCAGAAGCTCGGCGGCCTGCGCTCCGTCTCCGTCCGGGCCTCCGTCGGCACCGAACTCGCCGCCGCCGGCTCGCTGATCGTCACCACCGGACGCAAGGGCTGACGCTCGCTCAGCCCCACCGACCAGAGCAGACAAGGAGGTGTGGAATGTCCATCACGATCCGCCCGTACCAGGAGGGCGACGCGCATGACATCGCCGAGCTCTACAACCGTCACCGCGACAACCCCAACCCGGTGGCGGGCGGAATCACCGGCGACGAGCTGGAGCGCGAACTCGCCGAGCGCGACACCGCGACGTTCCTGATCGCCGTCGACGACGGCCGGGTGGTGGGCACCTTCGGGCTGTTCCACAGCACCGGACGCCGCTCCGCCCGGGCCGGCGAGCTGATCGCCGACATGTTCTTCGTCGCCCCGGCCTACCGCAACGGCGTCATCACCGGACGGCTGTTCACCGAAGCCGTCGAATGGATGATGCGCTGCGGCTGCCTGGTGCTCCGTCTGACCGTCAACCCGGCCAACACCGTCGCCTTCAAGCTGTACCGGCGGGTCGGCTGCGTGTCGGTCGGCGAGACCGTGCCCGGCGAGGACGGCAACGTCGAACTGCACAACTACATCCCGCTGATCCTGCGCAGCGTCTTCCACGACCTCGACCCCGAGGCACTGGCGGCGCTCGGCCAGCTCAGCAGCTTCGGCAACGTCGCCGGCGGCCGGGACGACGAACTCCGGTCCGACGTACGGGTGGTGGACGAAATCCGCACCGTCGCCTACGCTCTGGCCCTCGGCGAGTTCAAGCTCACCGCCACCATCGACGTGGACCGCGGCCTGATGCTGGACGCGGCGCTCACCACCCCCGACGGCGCCACCCGGCCGCTGAAGATCGCCGAACCGCCGTACGAGGTCCGGATCCAGGCGCCGGCCGAGCCGCACCGCTTCGGCGACCGCGGCCTCACCGCCGAGCTGGACACCGCCGAAGGCACCCTCACCGTGCACGCCGAGGGCCACCACGGGCCGGTGTTCGTCTCCACCTGGCCCAGCGCCGAGGCCGACCGCTCGGCCGGCTGGCGCGAAGGCCAGGCCCGCGAGCTGGAGATCCGGCCCGTCGAACACGGCGTCCAGGTCCGCGAGACCACCGGCGGCAACCAGGTCACCGGCACCCTCACGCTCCACCAGGGCGTGCTGGAGCAGGAGTTCACGTACACCACCCGGCCCGGCCGGATCTTCCAGACCGTCGGACTGCGCCAGGGCGACTTCACCCTGACCGGCCCCGACGCCACCACCGTCCAACACCTGATCGGCACCGGCATCGGCGTCCGGGACACCTCCGAGGTGGTCGCCGCCGCGCAGACCGCCCCGGCCGGCTCCACCCTCGCCTGGACCGACGGCGCCACCCGGATCACCCTCCCGGCCGGCCGGCCGGTCCGGCTGATCCACACCACCCTGGTCGAACGCCACCTGGAGCCCGACGCGGACGGCACCGCCCGACTGCGCACCGAGCTCCGTGCCGACGCCGGCCAGGACACCGCACCCCGCACCACCGCAGTGGCCGAACCCGCCACCGGAGAACGGAAGTTGACCGTCAAGGCGAACGCCGGCGGCATCACCTCCTGGACCGAGGACGGCAAGAAGGTCCTGCGCAGCCCCGCCCCCCGCACCCGCGCCTTCGGCTGCAACCCGCGGTGGAGCGCCGGCGCCTGGGTCACCCTGGAGCACCACCGGCACAGTCTCGCCACCGGCCTCGGCTGGGGCGTGCCGACCACCCGCGAGTGGGAGCAGAAGCACCCGCTCGGACTGGCCGCCCCGCAGGAGCGGATCAACTGGGAGGTCACCGCCCCCGAGCAGGCCGCCGAACCCGTCCGGATCGACGTCCACGCCCCCGGCGCGGACGAGGAGACGGTGCTCTGGCTCACCCCGGACGCCCCGGCGGACGCCGCCGTGGTGCTGCACTCCGCCGGAAAGCGCCACGAGCTCGACGCCACCGCCTTCCGCCAGGTCTGGGCGTCCGCCGCCGCGATCCGGCTCACCAGCGGCCACTGGCTGCACCTGGCACCCGCCGCCGACGGCCCCGGAACCCCCGAGATCGTCCTGCGCACCACCTCCTCCGGACTGCTGATCGGCTGCGCGACGGCCGGCGCCGAGGCCGCCTGGCAGCTGTCCGTCCACCCCGCACCCACCGTCTGACACCCCGTCGAAACACCCTCGAAAGGACCACCAGAGCCATGACCACCACCGTTGCCGTGCGCACCGCGCAGGACGACTACACCACCGTCCGCACCGCCATCGGCGTCTACCCGATCACCGCCCCGCTGGTCCGGATCTCCGGCGGCGACCGCTACGAGTTCCTCGACCTGTTCCTCGCCAAGTCCAGCGAGTACGTCGAGCCGGACACCGTCCGCGAGGCGCTGGCGCTGAACGCCGACGGCACCCCGTTCGCGATCGCGCTGCACTTCGAGATCGGCGACGACTCCTGGCTGCTGCCCCGCACCCCCGTCACCGTCGAGGCGCTGACCGGCTACCTGGAGGCGCTGGACGCCCCGGCCGACGTCACCGTCGAGATCGCCCCCGAGGGCTGGGGCGCCACCGCGTTCGAGGGCCCGAACGCCTGGGCCGCGGCCGCCGCGTTCGTCGAGTTCGACATCTCCGGCCTGACCCTGCACGGCGTCACCGAGTCCACCGTCCCCGGCGAGCCGGCCGCGCTCGCCCACCTGGCCCGGGTCGGCACCACCGGCGAGTACGGCTACCTGCTGCTGTCCAACGCCCCCGAGGCCGGCCACGCCGCCGCCGTCGAGGCGGTGCTCGCCCAGGGCGGCGCCGAGGTCGGCGCCGAGGGCCTGGCCCGGGTCCAGGCCGAGGCCGGCATGGCGGTCTACGCCGCGGGCTTCGCCGGCCTGCCGGTGCACGAGGCCGACCTGGCCTGGATGGTCGACTGGAACCGGATCGGCGAGTTCCTCGGCTCCGAGGAACTGGTCAAGCCCACCGCCGAGAACGCGAAGATCACCGCCCTGGCCGCCCCGGCCGGCGCCGCCTTCACCGTCGGCACCCCGGTCACCGCCGGCGGGCAGCAGGTCGGCACCGTCGTCTGGCAGGCCCCGTCCGCCAACGCCGACGAGGAACTGATCGTCGCCAAGCTGGACGCCCCGTTCTGGGTCCCCGGCCTGGAGCTCTCCGCGGCGAACGCGGACGGCGCCGACACCCCGGTGCGCACCGTCACCCAGCCCCGCGTCATCGCCCGCTCGCTCACCACCCGGATCCACTGATGACCACCACCACCGAACGCATCGCCCTCACGGGCCTCGGGCTGATCACCGGCGCCGGCGATGACGTGGAGAAGAGCTGGGCCTCGATCTCCCAGGGCATCTCCGGAATCCGCACCAACACCCTCTTCGACACCACCGAGCTGCTCACCGACTGGGCCGGCATGGTCACCGCCGAGCAGCCCGCCGACCTGGACCGCTGCTACGCGCTGGCGGCCACCGCGATCCGCGAGGCGCTGCGCAACTCCGGCCTCGACCTGGACACCGTGGACCGCGACCGGGTCGCCGTGGTGGTCGGCTCCAGCCTCGGCGCGATGCCCACCCTGGAGAACGTGCACCGCGGCCTGGTGCAGGACGGCGTGCTGGACGCCGTCCAGGCCGCCGGCTCCCAACTCCCCTGCGTGGGCGACTTCATCGCCGCCGAGTTCGACCTGCGCGGCCCCCGCGTGGTGCTCTCCAACGCCTGCGCGGCCAGCGCCGTGGCCCTCGGCTACGCGGCCGAACTGCTCTGGAAGGGCGAGGTCGACCACGTCATCTGCGGCGGCGTCGACCCGCTGGCCCAGCTCTCCGCGTACGGCTTCTCCGCCCTCGGCGCGCTCGACCCCGAGCCGTGCGCGCCGATGTCCGCCTCCACCGGGCTCACCCTCGGCGAAGGCGCGGGCTTCATGGTCCTGGAGTCCGTCGAGCGGGCCGCCGAACGCGGCGCCACCGCCCTCGCCGAACTCGGCGGCTACGGCCTCTCCTGCGACGGCTACCACCAGACCGCCCCCGATCCGAGCGGCAAGGGCGCGGCCGCCGCGATGGCCCAGGCCCTGCGGACCGCCGGCCTGGAGCCGCAGGATGTCGACTACGTCAACCTGCACGGCACCGGCACCCCCGCCAACGACGTGTCCGAACCCAAGGCCGTGAAGCTGCTGTTCGGCGCCGAGGTGCCGCCCGCCAGCTCCACCAAGTCGATGCTCGGCCACACCCTGGGCGCGGCCGGCGCGGTGGAGGCGATCGTCTCCACCATGGCGATCGACCGGGGCGTCATCCCGCCGACCGTCAGCACCCGCGGCGTGGACTCCCCGTTCGGGCTGGACATCGTCCCGAACACCGGACGGCCCGCCCCCCTCGAAGTGGTCGCCTCCAACTCCTTCGCGTTCGGCGGCAACAACGCCACCGTCGTCCTCAACAAGCCCGGCCGGCCCGCCCGTTCGGCCCGGCACACGCAGCCCGTGCATCACGTCGTGGTCACCGGCGTCGCCGGCCTGGCCGGCTCGGCCGGCTCCACCGCCGAACTGACCGCCGCGCTCGCCGCCGGCAAGGTCGGCTTCGACATCCTGGAAGAGGTCGCCGGCATCGGCGAGCGCCCGGTCGGCCGGATCGACGTCAGGGCCGTCGCCAAGCGCCTCAACCCCAGCAAGGCCCGCCGGATGGACCCGCTGGGCGTGCTCGCCGCCGGCGCCGTCGGCGACCTGTACGAGCGGCACGGCAAGCCGTCCCGCGCCGAGGCCGAGGGCACCGGCATCGTGTTCGCCACCGGCTACGGCCCGGTCACCTCGGTGCTGGACTTCCACCGCGGCGTCATCGAGAAGGGCATCACCGGCGCCAACCCGGCGACCTTCGCCAACACCGTGGTCAACGCCGCCGCCGGACACGTCGGCATGCTGCACCGCTACCGCGGCTACACCGCCACCATCGCCAACGGCGGCACCTCCTCGGTGCTCGCGCTCCAGCTGGCCGCCCGGGTGATCGCCCGCGGCATGGCCGACCGGATCATGGTCGTGGTCGCCGACGAGTTCCCCGAGCAGGCCCTGGCCACCCAGGCCCGGCTGCCCGGATACGCCAAGACCGCGCACATCGTGCCCGGCGGCGGCACCGGCACCGTGCTCTCCGAGGGCGCGGCCGCGATCCTGCTGGAGTCCGAGGCCTCCGCCGCCGCCCGCGGCGCGAGCGTCCTGGCCGACGTCCGGGGCTTCGGAGCCTCCGGCGAGCCGGCCGGCATCGGACGGATCGGCCGCGACGGCGAAGCCTGGGCCCGCGCCCTGCGCGCCGCCCTCGCCGAGGCCGACTCCACGCCCGAGCAGATCGACACGGTGGTCTCCGCCGCGTCGGGCTACCGCCTGGTGGACGTCGCCCAGTCCCGCGCCCTGGCCCTGGCTGGCCTCTCCGACCGCCCCACGGCCACCCCCAAGGCGCTGCTCGGCGAGACCTACGGCTCGGCCGGCGCCCTCGGCCTGGTCGCCGCCCTGGCCGGCGACGCCCCCGCCGGACGCCTGCTGCTCTCCAGCTTCGCCTACGGCGGCTCCTACGCTGCCGCGGTGTTCGACGCGAGGCCCTGATGGGCGCCGTGCGAAAGGCCCTGCGGGCAGCAGCGCGCTGGCTGGACGGCGGCACGCCGACCGACCCGCTGCCCTGGGCCCGCCACGTGGGCCCGGTGCTCGCGGCGTCGGGCGCCCGGCAGGCCACCGGGCCGGCCGGGCGGATCGCTCGGGTCGGCGGGGACTGGCTGGAGCGGCAG
>NZ_JBIVPU010000014.1:117756-171555 GCF_044754805.1 Kitasatospora sp. NPDC092948
AGCGCCCCGAGACCGACCTGGTGACGGCCGGTCGGTCCGGTGGAGGCGCGGCGGCGACGACGGCGGGCGAGCAGGCCGACCGGGCACTCGCGCCCACAGCAGGCACCTGGCAGGCCGCCGGACCGCTGTCGGTGGCAGGTCGGGACCGCGCAGCCGGCCTGCCGACGCCCACGCCGGTCGGGCGGACGGCTCGGGCCGGCGGGGACTGGCTGGAGCGGCAGCGCCCCGAGACCGACCTGGTGACGGCCGGTCGGTCCGGTGGAGGCGCGGCGGCGACGACGGCGGGCGAGCAGGCCGACCGGGCACTCGCGCCCGCGGCACGCGCCCGGCAGGCCGCCGGACCGCTGTCGGCGGGAGGCCGGGACCACGCAGCCGGCCTGCCGACGCCCACGCCGGTCGGGCGGATCGCTCGGGCTGGCAGGGGCCGGTTGGAGGAGCAGCGTCCGGAGGCGGAGTTGGTGATGGCCGGTCGGTCGGGTTCGGTGCTCGCTTCGGCTGTGGCTCGTACTTCGGTCGGGCGGACTGCTCGGGCCGGCGGGGACTGGCTGGAGCAACAGCGCCCCGAGACCGACCTGGTGCAGCCCGGCGGAGGCACGGCGCAGCTGGCGCCGTCCCGGACGCCGGAGACGGCGCCCGGCGGGGCGTCGAACTTCGGCCGGGTGCCGGGCGGCGGCCCGGCACCCACCCCGACCGCAGCGCCGGTCCGCCCCCAGCCCCTGTGGGCGGCCCTCGGGCTGACGGTCCGGCGGGCGACGATGGAGGCCCTGGCCGCCCCCGGGCAGCCGGACCGCCCGTCGCCCGCCCGCCCCGCGGCCGACTCGCCGCTCACCGCCGTCGCCCCGCAGGGTGGCCCGGACGACGGGGCAGCCATCGACTGCCTGGTCACCCGGCACCCGCACCTGCCGCGCGACCGGATGGGCCACCGGCTGAACGACGCCGGCCGGTGGCTGATCACCGAGGCGGTGGCGAGCCTCTACGGGGTTCGACTGAGCCCCCGCGAACTGGCCCGCGACGAGCACCGGCGGTGGAGCGTCCCGGCGCTCGGCCTGACCGCCTCGGTGGCGCACTGCGCCGCGTACTCGACGGTGGCGCTGGTGTCCGGCCAGACCGTCGGCGTGGACCTCCAGGACCACCGCGACCGCCCGTTCGCGATGCAGTGGCTGGGCGCGCTGCTCGGCCGCCCGGACGGCGAGCCCGCCACCATGCGGGACTTCGCCGAGTGCGAGGCGCTGATCAAGGCCTCGCACCTGCGCAAGGAGACCTTCGCCGGGGTCCGGCTGCCCGACTGGCAGCCGGGATGGCGCCCCACCAACGTCGGCCACCTGGTGCGCTCCGCCGACCTCGGCGAGGGACTGCACCTGGCCCTGGCCACCGACGCCCCCGCCGACGTCCGCTGGTGGTGGCAGCCCGAACCGTCCGCCCCCGCCGTCCGCACCGAGGCACTCAGCCTGGAGGCCGCCGCATGACCGCCACCCGCTGCACGGGGCAGGCCGGAACGGGCCAGGCCGGGATGGGCCAGGCCGGAACGGAGCAGGTCGGGATGGGGCAGGCCGGAACGGAGCAGGTCGGGATGGGGCAGGCCGGAACGGAGCAGGTCGGGATGGGGCAGGCCGGAACGGAGCAGGTCGGACCGGAGCAAGCCGGAACGGGCCAGCTCGGAACGGAGCAGGTCGGAACGGAGCAGGTCGGGATGGGGCAAGCCGGAATGGAGCAGCGGCCCGCCGCCGCCCTCGCCCCCTGCCACCGGCCGCAGAACCCCGGTGCGGCCACCCGGCCCGCCGCCCGCCCGGCGCAGCACGGCTCCGCCGAACTCGGCGCTCCCGTCGAGGAGTTCGGTGCGGCTCCGCAAGCCGGTCCCGGCTGCGCGCAGCGCGCCTCTGCCTCCGCCCGCGCCTGCTCGCGGTGGGACTGCTCGGCCGAACCCGTCGGCCCGCAGGAGGACTCCGGTGCCGCCCCGACACCGCCGGCCGAACCCGGCCGCGCGCGGCGCGAGGTGGTGGCGAGCAGCTGCTCCCGGTGGGACTGCCTGCCCGAACCCGCCGCTCCGGTCCTGGAGCTCGTCGCATGACCGCCGCCATTGCCGCCCTCGCTGTCCGCCGACCGGCCCGGCAGTTCGAACTTGTCACCCTGTCCGAGGACTTGGCCGCCCGGCCCGAGAACTTCGCCGCTCCGGCCCTGGAGCTCGTCGCATGACCGCCGCCATTGCCGCCCGCCGACCCGCTCCCGTCGTCCGCCGACCTGCCCGGCAGTTCGAACTCGTCACGCTGCCCGAGGACTTGGCCGCCCGGCCCGAGGACTTCGCCATTCCGGTCCTGGAGCTCGTCGCATGACCGCCGCCATTGCCGCCCTCGCTGTCCGCCGACCGGCCCGGCAGTTCGAACTCGTCACCCTGTCCGAGGACTTGGCCGCCCGGCCCGAGGACTTCGCCGTTCCGGTCCTGGAGCTCGTCGCATGACCGCCGTCATTGCCGCCCCCGCTGTCCGCCGACCCGCCCGGCAGTTCGAACTCGTCACTCTGCCCGAGGACTTGGCCACCCGGCCCGAGGACTTCGCCGCTCCGGTCCTGGAGCTCGTCGCATGACCGCCGCCATTGCCGCTCCCGCTGTCCGCCGACCCGCCCCGCAGTTCGAACTCGTCACCCTGCCCGAGGACTTGGCCACCCGGCCCGAGGGACCTCGCCGCCCCGACCCTGGAGCTCGCCGCATGACCGCCACCGCCACCGCCGTCGCCGCGCCGGGCCGTGCCTACACCCGGCGGATCTCCCAGATCGAGCGCGGCTACCTGAACGCCAACGCCACCGGCACCCCGCAGCTGATCCAGATGGTGATCGACGGCGAGGGCCGCATCGACCCGGCGGAACTCGCCGACGCGGTCCGGCAGGCCACTGCCGCCAACCCCGGCCTCGCGGTCCGCCGCAAGGGCCCCAACTGGCGGGCCGAGGACGCGCTCCCGCCGATCACCGAGCTGCCGGCCGACGCCGGATTCGACCACCCGTTCTTCCACCGCGACCTGGACGTGGTGGCCGGGCCGGTCTGCGAAGTCGGCCTCGCCAACGGCCCGGTGAGCGCCCGTCTGGTGGTCCGGGCCAGCCACATCGTCACCGACGGCCGTGGCCTGCGGTACTGGATCGAGGACCTGTTCCGCGCGCTGCGCGGCGAGCCCGTGGTCGGCGCGGACTCCACCGTCGACGACACGCACTTCCGGGCCGCCGCCGCCCCCGTCCCGGCCGCCCCCGTCCCGGCCCGGGTGGAGGGAGGCCCCGCGATCCTCGGACAGCAGGCCGCCGACGGCACGGCGCTCTGGCTGCGCCGCTCGATCGAGGCCACGCCGTCCGCCGTGACCGCCCGGATCGGCGCGGCGGTGTCCCGGCGGCTGGCTGCCGACGCCGGCCGCCTGATCATCCCGGTGGACCTGCGTCGGCACGACCGCGAGGTGCGCTCCACCGCCAACCTGACTTCCCAGCTGGTGCTCGACCTGCACCGCGAGGACCGCTGGAACCGGCTGCACAGCCAGCTGCTGGCCGCCATGCTCCGCAAGCGCGAAGTCGCCGCCCTGGACCGGGACTTCCTGCGCAACAACCCGTTCGCGAACTCGCTGCGGGAGGCTCAGGAGCTGGACGGCACCCGCTTCCCGTGCACCGCGATCCTCACCGACCACGGCCGGATCGACACCGAGCTGTTCCGTACCGCGCACTTCCGTCCCACCGACTACTGCACGCTGCCGATGCTCGTCCCGTACGCCGAGATGTTCCTGAGCACCTGCCAGCTCGACGGCCGCACCGAAGTCACCCTGTCCTGCCGCAACCGTCCCGACGCCCGCCCGGCCGCCGAAGCCGTCCTGGACGACGTCGAACGCGCCCTGCTCGCCGCCGACTGACCCGGCCCCCCTCCTCCCCGCTGATGAAGGACCCGCGAAGATGCCCACCAAGCAGCCCGCCCGCACCACGGTGAACGCGGCCAAGGGCAAGGCCCGCCGCAAGCCGGGCCCGGCACGCAAGCCCGCCGCCAAGCCCACTGCCACCGCCAAACCCACTGCCACTGCCAAGCCCAGCGCCGCCCAGAAGCCCGCCGCGGCCCAGAAGCCCACCGCCACGCAGAAGCCCGCCAAGCCCGCCGCAGCTCAGAAGCCAGCCGCGTCCGCCAAGCCCACTCCCGCCAAGCCCACTCCCGCCAAGCCCACTCCCGCGAAGACACCGGTCGCCCCGAAGAGCACCGAGCCCGCAACGGTGGTCGAGGAGACCGTCGCGGTCGCCGTCGCGGAGCCCGAGGCCCCGGCCGCCGCCGCAGCCGACAGGCCCGCCGACGCCGGGTCGGCCGGTGCGCCGCCCGCCCAGGACGGCGGTCCGTCCAAGGCCGCGCTGATCACCATGGCCGTCGCCATCGCCGGCGGTTTCATCGCGCTGCTGGACACCACCATCGTCAACGTTTCCATGCAGGAGACCACCGCCCGGTTCGGCGGCATCAACCAGGTGCAGTGGGTGGTGACGGCCTACCTGCTGGCGCTCGCGGCGACGATGCCCGCGACCGGCTGGCTGTCCACCCGGTTCGGCACCAAGCGGGTGTTCGCCGCGGCGGCCACGCTGTTCGCGCTGGGCTCGCTGGGCTGCGCCGCCGCGCAGTCGCTGGACCAGCTGATCGCGTTCCGCGGCGTGTCCGGCGCGGCCGCCGGCATCCTGACCCCGGCCTCGACGATCCTGCTGACCCGTGGCGTGCCGCGCGAGCACCTGGGCCGGGTGCAGGGCCTGAACGGCTCGGTGATGCTGATCAGTCCGCTGCTCGGCCCGACCATCGGCGGTCTGCTGGTCTCCTGGGGCGGCTGGTCGGCGGTGTACGCGGTGAACATCCCGTTCTGCGCGGTCCTGCTCTTCGCCGCGGTGCGCTGGGTCCGCAAGGACGCCCCGCCGGCCGGCAGCGCCAAGCCGCTGGACCTGCTGGGCCTGGTCTCCTCGGCGACCGCGACCGTCTCCCTGGTGCTGGCCATCCACGCGTACGCAGAGCGGGGCGCCGAGGCGAGTGCGTCGCTGCTGGTGCCGCTGGGCCTGGCCGTGGTCGGTGCGGCGGTGTTCGTGGTGCGCGAGTTGAAGGCGAAGTTCCCGCTGCTCGACCTGCGGCTGTTCCGCATCCCGGTGTACGCGGCCGCGGTGGTGAACATCTTCTGCCTGGGCTTCGTCCTGTACTCGCCGATGATGCTGATCCCGCTGTACTTCGAGGACGCCCGCGGCGAGTCCGCGGTGACCACCGGCCTGCTGATGTCCGTCGGCGGCCTGGGCGTGGTGACCGCGGCCTGGCTCTCCCGGGTGCTGCTGCGGAAGATCGGCGGCGGCGGGACGGTGCTGATCGGCATCTGCCTGACGATGACCGCGACCGTCCCGATGACCGGTCTGACCGGCACCACCCCGTACTGGATGATCTGCGGCAGCCTGGTGATCCGCGGCCTCGGCACCGGCCTGACCATCGTGCCGACCATGACCCGGGCGTTCCAGTCGATCCGTCAGGAGTCCATTCCGGACGCCTCCTCGCAGCTCAACCTGACCCAGCGGATCGGCGGCGCGCTGGCCATCGCGGTGGTCACCGTGGTGCTCACCGACTCGGCCCGCAGCCACCACGGCATGGTGCCGGCCGCGTTCGCGCACTCCTTCAGCTGGCTGCTCGGGGTGTACGGCGTGACGCTGCTGCCGGCGCTGGCGCTCCTCCTCGCGGACCGCTGGGAGAAGAAGCGCCAGGCCGCGACGGCGTGACGAAAGGCCGGTGCGACACCCGCACCGAGGGCCTGTCCGGGCCGATCCTGCCGGACAGGCCCTCAGCGCGTGGCGGGGAGCCAGCCGTCCTGGACGGCGTGCACCCCGGCCTCGAACCGGCTGCGGGCGTCCAGGCGTTCCATCAGGTTGGCGGCGAACCGGCGGGCGGTGCGCGGGGAGACGCCCATGCGCTTGGCGATCGCCTCGTCGGTGTGGCCCTGGGCGAGCATCTTCAGCACCGCGAGCTCGTGCGGGGGCATGTCGTTCTCGTCGAACTTGGGCGCGTCCCCGACCGGGATCGCGCTCGCCCACACGCCCTCGAACAGCGCGCACAGCGCGGCCACCGTGCCGGCGCCGCGCAGCACCACCGCGCCGGCCCGGGCGTTGTCGGTGTCGATCGGCAGGACGGCCTGCCGGCGGTCGAAGATGATCATGCGAATGGGGAGTTCGGGCACCGTGCGGACCTGGCCGCCGTGCAGGTTCAGCCAGGTCACGTGGTCCAGGGTGGGCCGGTGGTTGCGGACGCTGTCCAGGTAGACGGTGCGCATCTGCACCCCGCGCTCCAGCAGCGCCGCGTTCGGCTGCCGGCTGGCCCGCAGGTCCTCCTCGGTGTGGGCGCCGCCGGGGGCGAAGGTCGCCACCTCCTGGCGCACCGATCCGGCCAGTTCGGCCAGCCGCTCGCGGATCATCTCCGGGCCGTCCAGCTGCTCGGACGCGGCGTCGGTGGCGGTCGGGCGGAACGCCGAGCACTCCGCGATCAGTTGGGCCGCCGCGGCCCGCGATGCCTCTATCCGCAGCTGTTGGGCCGCCAGTTCGGCCTGCTGGCGGGCCAGCAGCACCTCCATCGCGGTCTCCGGTCCTATCGCCCGGAACCCGATGCCCTCCCGGGCCGACGGCTGGATCAGGGCCAGTTCACTGAGTCGGTCGAGTCCTGTTCGGACTCTGTCCTCGGTGAGGCACAAGGCTCTGGCCAGCGCGGCCACCCCGGCCTGCGGGTCGGCGAGCATCCGGCGGTAGATGGACTCGGCCTCCGCATCGAGCCCCAGAACGTCCAGCATGGATCGGTCCCCGTTTCGATCAGCGCCAGTAAGGTCTACATCTTTTCCTGAGCTTACTGACACAGGGCAACCACACCTTGGCCACAGGATTCCGGAAACATGTCCGGACAACAGCGGCCCGGAGGCGGCCGACGGAGCGTTCGGGAACTCCTCGGAGTCAGGCCGTCGCAGCCAGTTGAGCCACCGTCACGCCCGCCGGGGCGACCGTCCCGTCGGGCGGCTCCGGCAGCAGCCGCGAGCAGTCCCGCACCAGGCTGTGGAACGAGAACAGTGCCGCCGCCTCCTGCCGGATCAGGTTGTTCTCGTACAGCACGTCCAGGCAACCCTCGACCTCGTCCGTGCTCAGTCCCGTCACCGCCGCCGCCCGGTCCACGTCGAACGACCCGGCGGGCTGACGGCTCATCAGCAGGCTGAACCGCTGCTGGGCGCGGTCCAGGTACTGGTAGGAGGCGCGCAGCAGCGCCATCAGGTCGCGGTCCGCAGTGCGCAGGCAGCGTGCCCGGCGCTCCGGGTCGGCCAGCCGGTCCACCAGGTCCGCCACCGACCAGGCCGGCCGGTCCCGCAGGCGGGTCGCGGCGATCCGGATCGCCAGCGGCAGGTAGCCGCACAGCGCCGCGGCCTCCGCCGCCCGGACCGGCTCGCGCCCCACCCGGCGCTCGCCGGCCACCCGGGCCAGCAACTCCACGGCGTCGCCCGGGGGCAGCACGTCCAGCGGCAGCGCCACCGCCCCGTCCAGCGCGCTCAGCTTGCGCCGGCTGGTCACCAGCACCAGCGTCTCGCCGGCGCCCGGCAGCAGCGGGCGCACCTGGGCGCTGGTCGCGGCGTCGTCCAGCACCAGCAGGCAGCGCCGGCCCGCCAGCCGGGAGCGCCACAGCGCGGAGCGCTCCTCCAGCGAGGCCGGGATCCGCTCGGGGGGCAGGCCGTCGGCGCGCAGCAGCGCGGCCAGTGCCTGGCTCGGCGGGACCGGCGGCCGGGATTCGTCGAAGCCGTCCAGGGCGGCGAAGAACTGGCCGTCCGGGAAGTCGGGGGTCACCCGGTGCGCGACCCGGACGGCGAGCGTGGTCTTGCCGACGCCGCCCATGCCGTCGATCGCCAGCATCAGCGGGGCGCCGGTCGCCCGGCGGGCCACCGCCTCCTGGAGCAGCGCCAGTTCGGCGCTCCGTCCGGTGAAGTCGGTCAGGTCGTGGGGCAGGCAGTTCGGCCGCTGCCCGGGCGCCGGGTTCTCCGCGACGGTCGCCGGGCGGGCCTCCAGCGGTTCCGGCGCGTCGTGCACGCCGGGCGCGTCCGCGAGGATCTCCGAGTGCAGCGCGCGCAGTTGGGGGCTGGGCTCCAGGCCGAGTTCGTCCGCCAGGAACCGGCGGCCCTCGTCGTACACCGCCAGTGCGTGCGCCTGCCGGCCGCTGCGGCACAGCGCCGTCATCAGGCTCCGCCGCAGCGAGTCGCGCAGCGGGTACTCGGCCAGCAGCGCGGTCAACTCGCCGACCAGCGAGGACGTCTCACCGACCTTCAGCCGCAGGGCCATCAGGTCCTCCAGCGCGGTCAGCCGCTGCTCGTTCAGCTTCACGGCCGCGCTGGTCACCGCCGGGCAGTGGATGCCGGCGAACGCCTCGCCGCGCCACAGGTCCACCGCGGACTGCAGCAGCCGGATCGCCTCCGGGAACCGCCCGTCCCGTTCGGCGGCCCGGGCCTCCCGGACCTTGCGGGTGAACCGGTGCGCGTCCACCGCGTCCTCCGGCACCGCGAGCCGGTACCCGACGTCCACCGTCACCAGCCGGTGCTCGCCCGCGGCCAGCACCCGTCTCAGGTCGCGGATCGCGTTGTGCACCTGCGGCCTGGCCGACGGCGGCGGGTCCTCCCACAGTTCGTCCACCAGGAAGTCCATCGGCACCACCCGGCCGGCGTTCAGGAGCATCAGCGCCAGGAGTCTCTGCTGCCGCATGCCCCGGACGTCCACCAGGACGCCGCCCTGACGCGTCTCCAGCGCGCCCAGGACCAGGTATTCCATCGTCTTCACCCCCGTGAGTGCGATCGGTCGGATGTGGTCGTCGTCCGGGTGGCTCAGCCGCCCCAGGTGACGTCGCCGTTCGGGGAGACGCCCGGGCTCGGAGTGGTGGTCGCGGTCGGGGCGGCCTGGCCGGTGCCGTCGGCGACATTCCCGGAGTATTCCACCGACGTCACCGAAAAGGCCAGGGCGGCAATTGCGGCGACCGAGAAAGCGACCAACTTGGAGACACGGGTGACCAGCACGGGAATTCTCCTCGAAAGTGTGGCGGGATTCTCTCCGGGATTCCTTTCCCGGAGTTCTGTCGGCGGCTGCTCCCGCCGACATCACTACTGTGCTGCACCCGTGCCGCGGTGGGAACAGGGGGCGACTGGACGGAACATGCACTGTCCTAAGCCGTCCACTCCGGGGCTACTCGAAGCCCCACCAAGGCCCTGGAACCAGTGCGGCGCCTACCGCGAGCACGGTCCAGCCGGCCAGCGCGGGCTCCTCCCGCACCGCCCGGCGCACCAGTGCGGCCGCCCGGTCCTCCGCCTCCAGCAGGGTGGGCGCCAGGCTGAACACGCCCACCGTGACCTCGTCGGATCCGCTCGGGTGGACGCTCACGTGCTCCAGCGCGTCGAGGTCCTCCGCATGGGAACGAATCAATTTCGCCAGGTCGGGAGGAGTTCCTCGACCGACCGGCGAGCGTAGTCGCGCGTGCACCAGATACATACTCTTATCTTCGGCCGCGTCACTAGGGGGTCGAACGATTTCGAGCTGGTCGGTTTATGCCGTGTCATAAACCGACCAGGCCCGGCATCGGGCGATTTCGGGCGGAACGGAGACAGGGCCCCGGGAGCGACCTGCGCTCCCGGGGCCCTGCCCGGTCCTTCTCTGTCCACAGGCCTGTGGACAGGCCTCACGCCGGAACGTCAGCGGCCCTGCAGCGCCTTGACGTTGTCGCCGAAGGTCCAGCCCTTCGAGCCGTCCCAGTTGATCGACCAGTCCATCAGGCCCTTCAGCTGGCCGTTGAAGGCGCTCCAGGACTGGCTGACCAGGCTGGGCGCCATGTAGCCGCCGCCCGCGCCGGGCTGGGCCGGCAGGCCCGGGACCTGCTTGTCGTAGGGGACCTTGATGGTGGTGCCCTGGATGTTCAGACCGTTGTTCAGGCAGGTGGTCTGGGCGGTGAAGCCCTGGACGGTCCCGGCCGAGTAGGAGTCGCCGGAGCAGCCGTACATGGAGCCGTTGTAGTACTGCATGTTCAGCCACCACAGCTGGCCGTTGTCGACGTACTTCTTGATGATCGGCAGGTAGGCGCCCCAGATCGAGCCGTAGGTGACGCTGCCGCCGGTGACGTACGCGGTCTCCGGGGCCATGGTCAGGCCGAAGCCGGCCGGCATCTGGGACAGCACGCCGTCGATGATGCGCATCAGGTTGGACTGCGAGGCGGACAGGGTGCCGATGCTGCCGCTGCCGGACAGGCCGGTCTCGATGTCGATGTCGATGCCGTCGAAGTTGTACTTCTTCAGGATCGGCACGACGGTCGCCACGAACTTGTCGGCCACCGTGCTGGAGCTCAGGTCGATGCCTGCGGCGGCGCCGCCGATCGACATCAGGATGGTCGCGCCGGCCGCCTTGGCCTGGCACATCTCGGCCGGGGTGGAGACCTTCACGCCGGTGTCCATGCCGTCCTGCCACAGCACGGTGCCGTCGGAGAGGATCACCGGGAACGCGGCGTTGATGACGTTGTAGCCGTGCTGCGCCATCCGGCTGTCCGTGATCGGGGTCCACCCCATGCCCGGGTGCACGCCGTTGGAGGCGCCGTCCCAGTTCTCCCAGTAGCCCTGCAGCACCTTGCCGGCCGGCTTGGGCTTGGTCGGGCAGGTGGCGTCACCCGAGGTCGAGCTGGACGACGGGCTGGCCGAGGCGCTGCTCGACGGGCTGGCGGACGTGCTGGTGGACGGGCTGGCCGAGGCGCTGCTCGACGGGCTGGCCGAGGTGCTGCTGGACGGGCTCGACGACGGGCTGCTGCTCGCGCTGGTGCTCGGCGAGGGGCTGCTGCTGCCGCCGGGGCCGGCGAGCGAGATGTCGTCCGCGTAGTACGCGGGCTGCCCGTACCAGCCGTGCACGTAGATCGTGACGGAGGTGGTGCTCGCGCCGGTGGTGAAGCCGACGCTGAGCTGGCCGTACGAGGCGTTGTTGGCGGTCCAGGTGGACGGCGCGGTGGTCAGGCCGGTGCCGGTGGCGCCCAGGTAGACGTAGCTGCCCTGGACGTACGCGCTCAGCGTGTACTGGGAGTTGGGCTGCACGCTGATGGTCTGGCTGCACTGCGCGGTGTCCTGGCCGGTGGGGGTGGCCTGGAGCGCGGCGTTGCCGGAGTGGACGGGGGTGCTGACGACCGTGGCGCCGGAGCAGGTCCAGCCGGAGAGGCCGTTCTCGAAGCCGGAGTTGACCACCAGGTTGGTGGTGTCGGCGGAGGCCGTGACCGAGCCGGCCACGACGAGGCCGGTGCCGATCACGGCGGCGGCGCACACCCCGGCGAGGGAGCGCTTGAACACGGTCGGCCCGGTCTCGGGCCGCATCACCTGGACTGCGCGTTCCACCCCCGCATGGTGCGGGTGTGACGTGCGCGGGCTCCGACGGAACATGTGGTGCTCCCTTCCCGCCGAGCGCCATGGGCATGGGTGTGGCCATGCTGCGTGGGGGCGTGACGCCGGGCTCTGGGTGAGGTGGGGGACATGTGGGGCTGTGCCGACCGGATCGTAAAAGCGCTGGCAGGGCGCGTCAATAGGTCTGGACCAAAGGCAAGGGTGGTCTGGACCATCGGCGAGGGCCGATCGGCCGGCCGACCGGCGGAGCCCCGAATTCCCGTTCCGCGTAAGCAGGGTGGAAACTGGCCGGGCGCGCCGCGCACGGCCCTGGACGCCGAGTGGAACGAGGCCTGGACGTGGACTGCCGAGACCCCGCCGGACTGCTGGCCGAGGCCTGCGCCGCCGCCGGCCGCCCGAGCGTCGGCGCGGAGCTGATCCGGGCCGGTGAGAACACCCTGTGGCGGCTGCCCGGCCAGGTCGTGGCCCGGATCCACCGGACCGGTCGGACTGCCGTCGCCGCCCGCGAGTTGACCGTGGCCCGATGGCTGCACCGGCACCGCGTCCCCGCCGTGCGCCCGCTCGACGGACCGCCCGCCCCGATCGTGGTCCGCGGCCGGCCCGTCACCTTCTGGCACGAGCTGCCCCCGCACCGGCACGCCACCGCCCCCGAACTGGCGGCCGTCCTCCGCCGGTTCCACCGACTGCCCCCGCCCGAAGCCGAGTTGGGCATCATCGACCCGTTCGTCCGGCTCCCCGACCGGATCGACGGCGCGACCACCCTCGACGCCCCGCAGCGCGGCTGGCTGCACGCCCGGCTCGCCGAACTCCGCACCGCCTGGGCCGAACTCGGCGCCGCCGCAGGCCCGTCCACCGTCGTGCACGGCGACGCCTGGGGCGGCAACCTGGCCGTCACCGCCACCGCCGCCCACCTGCTGGACTTCGAACGCACCGCCCTCGGCCCACCCGCCTGGGACCTGACCTCCACCGCCGTCGCCCACGACTCCTTCGGCACCCTCACCGCCCCCGGCTACGCCGCCTTCTGCGCCGCGTACGGCGCGGACGTCACCGAGTGGCCCGGCTACCCGGTCTTCCGCGCCGTCCGCGAACTGCGGCTGGTCTGCTACGCGTTGCAGCAGGCCGCCGCCGACCCGGCCCGGCACGCCGCGCAGGCGCACTACCGGCTGGCCTGCCTGCGCGGCGAACACGGGCCCCGCCCCTGGCGGTGGACGGCCGTCGACTGACCGGCCGTCAGTCCACGCAGGGCACCCCGCCCGCCGCCTCCAGGGCCTGCCGGTCCGCCTCCTTCGCCTCGGCCAGGCCCGGCTTCGCCGTCGCCGCCGCTTCGCTGTCGAGCAGGAACTGATGGGCCAACCCCGGGTCCGTCGTCACGGACGACCCTTCGCCCCTGACCGGCAGCGTCGCCGACGTGCCCCGGCCGGCCGCGAGCGCCGGCACCTGGCGGACGAAGTCCACCGGACTCCAGCCCGCGTCGGTCACCAACTGGTCCGCGAACGAGCCGTACAGCGCGGCCAGTTTGGCCGGATCCGTCAGCACCCCGCCGGTGCGCAACTTCGCCAGCACCCCGGCCAGGAACGCCTGCGCCCGGCGGGTGCGCCCGACATCCGAGCCGTCGCCGATGCCGTGCCGCTGCCGGACGAACGCCAGCGCCTGCGCCGGGCCCAACTCCTGCCTGCCCGCAGGCAGGTCGATCCCGCTCCATTTGTCCTTCGCCGCCCGGTTCAGGCAGACCGGCACTCCGCCCAGCGCCTGCGCCGCCCGGTAGAAGCCGGTCATCGAGATCTCGGCGTAGTGGTCCACCGGCAGCTGTGCGAGCTGTTCCACGGCCTTGATCAGCGCGACCCGCCCGGCCTCCCGGCCGCGCTGGATCATGTCCTCGTGGGCCAGGCCGTGTTCGTGCAGCCGGCCGATCTCGTCGGACTCCGCCTTCGCGTACACCGAGTTGAGCTGGCCGGCCCAGCTGTGTCCGTCCGGTGCCCGCAGGTCCCGGGGGATCGACAGCTGCCGGACTTCGCTGCCATCAGCCGGGATGCGCACCAGCATCAGCGTGTCGGGGATGTCCTCGCCGAAACGTTGGGCGTG
This sequence comes from Kitasatospora sp. NPDC092948, assembly GCF_044754805.1. Classification (NCBI taxonomy): domain Bacteria; kingdom Bacillati; phylum Actinomycetota; class Actinomycetes; order Kitasatosporales; family Streptomycetaceae; genus Kitasatospora; species Kitasatospora sp. NPDC092948. The sequence goes on from NZ_JBIVPU010000014.1 coordinate 131,226, forward strand.
CAGGTCGCCGTACAGCAGATCGTCGGGCACCGGCCGGCCCTGCGCGTCGAAGCTGGACTGCAGACCCACCAGCAGGATCGTCACATCCTTCTGCGACGACGCCGACGGCGACCCCGAGTTGGCCAGCTCGATCGCGTTCGACCGCACCCCCGGCACCCCGTGCGGCACCGTCAGCGCCCCCGCCCCGATCACCACCACCGCGGCCAGCGCACCCGCCGCCAGCGCCCGACGCCGCCGGGCCCGCCTGCGCCGCCGGCCGATCGCCAGCCCGCCGTCCATCAGCCGCGCCGTCACCTCCGGACCCGGACCACCGCCCGCCTGCCCGAAGGCCCTCCCCAGCTGCACCTCGAACTCCTCGCCCCCGCCCGTCACTTCACCGCTCCCTCGGTCGAACTCCCCGCTCATCGCGCCACCAGCTCCGCCAACTCCGTACCCAACAACGCCCGCAGCTTGGCCAGCGCCCGCGTGCACCTGGTGCGCACCGCGGCCGAACTGTCCTTCACCATTGCCGCGGTCTCCTCCACACTGCGGTCCTCCCAGTACCGCAGCACCACCACCGCCCGGTCCCGCGGCGGAAGTTGACCCAGCGCGCCGACCAGCGCCAGCCGCAGGTCCGAGTCCGGCGACTGCGCCGCCACCTCCGGCAGCACCTGGCTCGGCCGCTCACTGCTGCTGCGCCGCCGCTGGTGCGTCAGGTAGGCGCGCACCAGCACGGTCTGCGCGTACCCGGCCGGATTCTCTATCCGCCCCGCCCAGCCCGGCCGGTGCAGCCGGTGCCACTGGGTGTACATCTGGCCGAGCGTCTCCTGCACCAGATCCTCCGACAGGTGCGCGTCCCCGCCGGTGAGGAAGTACGCCGACCGGTAGAGCTGCCCGGACCGGGCCCCCGCGAACGCGACGAACTCCTCCTCCAGGGCCGCCCGCCGTCGAGCTGTGGCCACGTTTCCTCTCCCTCCGCCGAGTCCGCCCTATGACGGCCCGGCACGGCCCGGATGTTTCATCCGGCTCGCGGGAAGGTTCCTGTCCGGTTGCGGACAGCTCCCGCGCCCGCTCCCGCTGGAAGGATGGAGCAGCCCCACCGTTCGTCCCCCGCACAGGAGTTCGCCATGACCCTCGACCACGATCCACTCAGCGGCAGACTCGTCCGGCTCAGAGAACTCCGCGAGAGCGACCTCCCCCGACTCACCGCCTGGTGGCGCGAGCCCGGCCTCGCCATCCAGCAGCTCACCGGCCCGGTCCACCCCCAGCCGGACTGCCGCCTCGCCGACATGTTCCGCTCCTGGAGCCAGAACACCGGCACCGACCTCGGCCTCTCCGTCGAGACCCTCGACACCGAGGACCTGGCCGGCCACGTCACCCTCTACGGCGCCACCCCCAAGGACCGCTGCGCGACCCTCGCCATCATCATCGGCCCGCCCCACCAGGACCGCGGTCTCGGCACCGATGTCCTGCGCACCACCATCCGCTACGGCTTCGAAGAACTCGGCCTCCACCGGATAGAACTCACCGTCAACGGCTACAACACCCGCGCCCTCGCCGCCTACCGCCGGGCCGGCTTCACCGAGGAGGGCCGCCGCCGCGAGGCCGTCTTCCGCGCGGGCAGCTGGCACGACCAGGTCCAGATGGGGGTGCTCAGCACGGAGTGGCGGGAGGAATAGCGTGCGAGCAGGCGGCAAACCAGCGGTGCGGGGAACTGCGCGAAGCGGAGGGCGCCCCGCCGCGAGATCGCGACGCAGGACGATCACCTGCCCGTGATCGCGACCTTGCGGACGTGGTCTGCGCTTGTCGCGCAGTTCCCTTCTGGCTTCGCGCCCCTCCGCTCGCGCGGTTCCCCAACGGCTAGCCCTGGAACGCCCGAAGCCCGTTCGGGGTGCCGAGCCCCGTCGGCCCGTTGTAGCCCGGGCCCGCCGTGCACAGGTAGGCCGGCCGGCAGGTGGCGGTGGCTCCGGTGGTCACGTTGTTGAGCGCGTCCGGGTGCGCGTACGGGAAGCTCGCGGGGCGGCTCCCGGCGGCCGGCGTGCCCGCGAGGGCGTAGGTGGCGGCGATGATGGGCGCGGCCGCGGAGGTGCCGCCGTAGGTGTACCAGCCGGAGCCGCCGAAGGTCTGGTAGACGGCGACGCCGGTCTCGGGGTCGGCGACGGCGGCGACGTCGGCGACGGTGCGGCGGCTGCAGCCGGTGTCCTTCTGCCAGCTGGGCTTGGGGAGCCGCGCGGAGCAGCCGCTGCCGGTGCCTTCGGTGGGGCTGGTGGACCAGACGCTCTCGGTCCAGCCGCGCGGCGTGCTGCTGTCGGGCTGGAGCGCGGTGCCGCCGACCGCCGTGACGTGCGGCGAGGAGGCGGGGAAGATCACGCCGTAGCCGCCGTCGCCGGCGGCGACGGCGATGGCCACGCCGGGGTGGTCGAAGTACCGGCTGTCGTAGCCGGCGGAGTTGACGCTCTCGGCGCCGCCCCAGCTGATCGAGACGAACTTCGCGCCCAGCGAGACGGCGGTGTTGACGGCGGCGCCCAGGTCGGACATGCCGGCGCTGTCGGCCTCCACGAGGATCAGGTCGGCGCGCGGGGCGATCGCGGAGACCATGGCGAGGTCGAGCGCCGTCTCACCGGCCCACGCGCTGTCCGTGCGCGGGAGCCGGCTGCCGCCGCGCTGGTCGGTCTTGCGGAAGCAGCCGTCGTCGGCGGTGCAGGACGGCAGGCCGTAGTACTGGCGGTAGACGTCGAGGTCGGCCTCGGCGTGCGGGTCGTCGTACGCGTCGACGACGGCGATGACGGCGCCGTCGCCGCCGTCGGCGGGCAGCCCGTACGCGGCGAGCAGGTCGGCGGGGCCGTAACCCCGCTGCTCGGTCGCGGGCCTGACGACGCGCAGGGCGTGGCAGACGGCGGTGTCGGGACGGTCCGACCTGGTGCAGTTGTGCACCCAGCGGGCGCCGCCGTGGTGCGCGGCGGTGGGGTGGGGGGTGTCGGCGTACGTGGCGGTGGCGGTGGCGAGGGTGGTGAGCAGGGCTGCGGCGGTGAGGGCGAAGGTGCGCACGGACGGGCCTCCGGTCGGGGCGGCGGACCGGAGGCGCGCGTGGAACTCCCTGCACCGCCGGTCGCGGTTCGTACAGGGAGTGTTGACGCGGCGTCAGTGATTTATGCGTACGGTCACTCGGCCGGTAGATGGTCGACGCCGCGGGCCTGGACGCCGGCCTGGCTGTGCCGCCGGGCCGGCTCGCGGCCGGGCGGCTGACCGGGCCGTTCGGCGGGGGCGCTGATCCTCGCGGTGGGGCGGCTGACGGACTTGCCGACCTCGACCCGCAGCGGGGTGTCGTCGTGCAGGACCGTCAGCACGCTGCCGCGGCGCAGGGTGTAGGTGGTGGTGGCGTGGGTGATGTCGACCCGCAGCAGGTGTTCGCGCACGGTCATCGAGAAGCACAGCCGTTGCAGCCCGGCGGGCAGCCGGGGCCGGAACGCCAGTTCGTCGCCGCGGTCGCGCAGGCCGCCGAAGCCGGCCACCAGGGCGATGCAGGCGCCGGCCAGCGAGGCCATGTGCAGGCCGTCGCGGGTGTTGCCGCCGAGGTCGTGCAGGTCCATCAGGGCGGCTTCGGCGGTGTAGTCGTAGGCCAGGTCGAGCTGGCCGACCTCGGCGGCGATGACGGCCTGGGTGCAGGCGGACAGCGAGGAGTCACGGACCGTCAGGCGCTCGTAGTAGGCGAAGTTGCGGGCCTTCTGCTCGGGGGTGAACAGGTCGCCGCGGACCTGCATGGCGAGGACCAGGTCGGCCTGTTTGACGACCTGCTTCCGGTACAGGTCGAAGTACGGGTAGTGCAGCAGCAGCGGGTACTTCTCGGGCGGGGTGGTGTCGAAGTCCCACATCTGGTGGTCGGTGAAGCCGTCCGCCTGCGGGTGAACGCCGAGCTGTTCGTCGTACGGGATGAACATCTTGTCGGCGGCGTCGCGCCAGGCGGCGGCCTCCTCGGTGTCCACCCCGAACTGCGACGCCTCGTGCAGGTACGTCAGCGCGGCATCGGCGGCGTTCCACAGGTTGGACTGCGCCATCACGTTGGTGAAGACGTTGTTGTCGGCGACCGCGCTGTACTCGTCGGGGCCGGTGACGCCCTCGATCCGGAAGTTGCCCTTGGCATCGTGGTGGCCCAGCGAACGCCACATCCGGGCGGTCTCCACCAGCAGCTCCAGGCCGTGCGTGCGCTCGAACTCGGTGTCGCCGGTGGCCCGCACGTAGCGCACCACCGCCGCCGCGATGTCCGCACCGATGTGGAACGCGGCGGTACCGGCCGGCCAGTACCCGGAGCACTCCTCGCCGCGGATCGTCCGCCACGGGAACACCGCCCCGGCCAGCCCCAGTTGGGCCGCCCGCTCACGGGCCATCGGCAGCGTGGTGTGCCGCCAGCGCAGCGCCTGCTTGACGGCCTCCGGCAGGCAGTACGTGAGCACCGGCAGCACGAACGTCTCGGTGTCCCAGAACGAGTGCCCGTCGTAGCCCGGACCGGTCAACCCCTTGGCCGGGATGGCGCGTTCCTCACTGCGGGCACCCGCCTGCAGCACGTGGAACAGCGCGAACCGGACGGCCTGCTGGAGTTCGACGTCACCCTCGATCTCGACGTCGTTGTCGCCCCAGAACCTGCCGAGGAACTCCTTCTGCTCGGCCACCAGCCCGTCCCACCCGGTGTACCGGGCCGCGGTCAGCGCCGCCTCCACCTGGTCGCGGACGGCGGGCAGCGACCGGGTCGCCGACCAGCCGTACGCCACGAACTTCACCAGCCGCAGCTTCTGACCGGAGTTCAGCACCGTGGTGACGGTGATCCGGGCCTGGTCCTCGGAGGCCTCGGCGGCGGTGTCGATCCGCTCCGGACCGTCGATCACGTGGTCGATCCCGGCGGCGACCCGCAGCCCGGAGAACCGGGTGCGGTGCACCAGCACCCCCTTCGTGCCGTCCGCGTGCCGCAGCTCGGACGCCAGCGGGGCCTCCAGCACGGCCGCCGCCCGCGGATCGCCGTCCCCGCCGCCGGGCAGCTGCTCGTTGGCGACCAGCTCGGACTGCAGCACGATCCGCACCGGGCCGTCCACGGCCTCCACGGTGTAGTGGATCGCGCAGACCGCCCGCTGGGTCAGCGACACCACCCGACGGGAACTGACCCGCACCGTCCGCCCCGCCGGCGACGTCCACTCGGCCTCCCGGTGCAGGATGCCGTCCCGGAAGTCCAGGCTGCGCCGGTGACTGCGCAGCTCGCCGTACCGCAGGTCGAACGGCTCGTCGTCGACCAGCAGCCGGATCAGCTTGCCGTTGGTGACGTTGATGACGCTCTGCCCGGATTCCGGGAAGCCGTAGCCGCTCTCCGCGTACGGCAGCGGGCGCAGCTCGAACACGCCGTTCAGGTAGGTGCCGGGCAGGCCGTGCGGCTCGCCCTCGTCCAGGTTGCCGCGCAGCCCGATGTGGCCGTTGGACAGCGCGAACACCGACTCCGCGCGGGCCTGCCCGGGCAGGTCCAGGCCGTGCTCGCTGATCCCCCACGGATCGACCGTGAACGCCTCGGACGGGCTCATCCGCGCTCCCCGAGCAGCTCCGACAGGTCGTCGACCACCACGTCCGCGCCGTGCTCGCGCAGCGCCGCGGCCTGCCCGGTGCGGTTCACCCCCACCACCGTGCCGAACCCGCCGGCCCGGCCCGCCGCGACGCCCGCCAGCGCGTCCTCGAACACCACCGCGTGCTCCGGGGCCACCCCCAGCTGCTCCGCCGCGGCCAGGAAGGTGTCCGGCGCGGGCTTGCCCGCCAGGTGGTCGCGGGCCGCGGTGATCCCGTCCACCACCACGTCGAACATGCCGTCGATCCCGGCGGCCTTCAGCACGTCCCGACAGTTCGCGCTGGACGACACCACCGCCCGCGGCAGCCCGAACTCCCGCAGCCGGTGCAGGTACGCCACCGAGCCCTCGTACGGCTGCACGCCCTGCTCGCGGATCATCCGCAGCACGATGTCGTTCTTCGCCGCGGACAGCCCGTTCACCGTCCGCGAGCCCGGCGGGTCCTGCGCGGCGCCCTCCGGCAGCTCGATGCCGCGCGACGCCAGGAACTGCCGGGTGCCGTCCAACCGCGGCCGGCCGTCCACGTACCGGTCGTAGTCCGCGACCGGATCGAACGGGACGAACGGAGCGCCGGTGCGCTCCGCCTCCGACCACAGGAAGGAGTCGAACATGTCCTTCCACGCGGCCGAGTGAACCTTCGCGGTCTGGGTCAGCACCCCGTCCAGGTCGAACAGGAAAGCGTTGATGCGGTCCGGAAGTCCCAACATGGAGCCAGTCTCACCCGCCGCCGCCGCTCCGTGCCGGTCATTGCCCGAAACGGCGCGTCGCAATCAGTCCGCCGCCGCGTGCACCCCCGGATGCGGGTGGCCGTCCGGCACGAACAGCGGGTGCGGACGGCCACTCTGCGCATAGTCCTTCAACCGCACGATCGCCTCCGCCCAGCCGCCCGCCGCGGCCGGAACACTCGCCGCCGCGTCCGGCGCCCACCCGAGATGGCGCAGCAGCAACAGCGTGTGCCGCGCCCCGTCCGGATGATCGAACAGATCCCACGTCACCGTGGTGCCCTGCCACGTCGGCGGATACATCCCGACACTGCGCCACCCCACCCGGTCCAGGTCCGCCCGCTCACGCCGGAGCCGAAGCGGCTTCGGTGCATCCGGCACCGTGACCAGCAGATCCTCCCCGTCCCGGTCGATTCCGGTGCTCCACCACGACGTCAACCCCACCTGGGTGTCCAACGCCGCCAGCAACCGCTCCCGGGACGCCGCGACATCGACCTGCAAGGCGATCTCGGCCATCGCACTCACCTCACCACCCACCATCGCGCGAAAGGCAGGCGAGCGCGAAGACAGGGGCGCGGGGAACTGCGCGAAGCGGAAGGCACCACGTCCGCAAGATCGCGATGCAGGAGAGCGACCTGCACGTGAGCGCGACCTCACGGACGTGCTGCTGGCGGGGAAGGTCAGTGGTGCCGGCTGCCGACGTAGAACAGCAGGAACAGGAAGCCCACGAAGCCGTGGCCCGACACGATGTAGATCCAGACGCGGATCCACACCCGGTTGGAGGCGCGGTAGCCCGCGTCGAAGGTCTCCTTGTACTGCGGAACGGCGGGCTTGGTGTCGGCCATGGCGGTCTCCTGACGGTGGTGGCGGACGGGGTACGGGGGCTACAGGCGCGGGGCGTCGCCGAGGCACAGCTCGCCGGTGGGGCTCTGCAGCAGGGTGTGCACGAAGATCAGGTCGAGTCCGGTGTCGGAGTCGGCGGCGATGCAGTGCGGGGTCATCGAGTCGAAGTGCGCCGAGTCGCCCTCGCCGAGCAGGTGCACCCGGTCGCCCAGGGTGAGCTTCATCCGGCCCTTGGTGACGTACAGCCACTCCTCGCCGGGGTGCACCCGCACCACGGCGTCCTGGGAGCCCGGCGGGACGTGCACCCGCAGCGCCTGCATGGCCCGGCCCGGCGCACCGGCGCGCCGGTACCCCCAGCCGCCGGCCCGGCCGGGTTCGACCACGCCGCCGCGGATCACCGGGTCCGGCTCGGCCACCTGCTCGCCGAGCAGCCCGGACACGCTGCTCCCGTACGCCCGGGCGAGGCCGAGCAGCACCGGCAGGGAGGGCTGGCGCCGTCCGGTCTCCAGGCGTGACAAGTAGGCTGGCGACAGGCCGACCCGGGCCGCCGCCGTCTCCAGCGTGAGCCGGCTGGAGACCCGCTGTTCCCGGAGTCGCGCGCCGAGGCCCGCGACTTCGTGCTCGTCGCCCAGTGGACTGTCTGTCATGACTCCAGTCCACACCTTCTGTGCCTCAGCGGCAACAAACTTGCCCCACAGGCAAAGGTGGCGTGCCCCCCTCGACTTTCTCCAGTCTCCCCACCCTTATCCGGGTGTTACCCGCGGGTCAGGGCCGGGGAACGTTGCGCAGGTTGGAACGGGCCAGGTCGATCATCTTGCCGACGCCGCCGGTCAGGACCGTCCGTCCGGCGGCCAGCGCGAAGCCCTTGAGCTGGGTGGCGGTGATCCGCGGCGGGATGGACAGCGCGTTCGGATCGGTGACCACGTCCACCAGGACCGGGCCGGGCCGCTCCAGGGCGTCGGCCAGCACCTCGCGGACCTTCGCCGGATCGGTCACCCGCTTCGCCGGGATGCCGCAGGCCCGGGCGATCGCCGCGTAGTCCACGTCGCCGTTGTCGATCTCGAACTCCGGGTAGCCGGAGACCAGCATCTCCAGCTTGATCATGCCGAGCGCCCCGTTGTTGAACACCACGGTCTTCACCGGCAGCCGGTGCTTGGCCACCGTCAGCAGCTCGCCCAGCAGCATGCCGAGCCCGCCGTCGCCCGACATCGAGACCACCTGCCGCCCGGGGAACGCCAGTTGGGCGCCGATCGCGTGCGGCAGCGCGTTCGCCATCGAACCGTGCAGGAACGAGCCGATCACCCGGCGCCGCCCGTTCGGCGTCAGGTACCGGGCCGCCCAGACGTTGCACATGCCGGTGTCCACGGTGAACACCGCGTCGTCCGCGGCCACCTCGTCCAGCACCGACGCCACGTACTCGGGATGGATCGGCCGGTGCTTCTCGATGCCCGAGGTGTACGCCCCGACCACGGTCTCCAGCGCCCGGCAGTGCCGGGTCAGCAGCGCGTCCAGGAACGACCGGTCGGTCTTCTGCTCCACCAGCGGCAGCACCGCCCGCAGCGTCGCCGCCACATCCCCGTGCACCGCCAGCTCCAGCGCGGTGCGCCGGCCCAGCCTGGTCGCGTCGTGGTCCACCTGCACGGTGCGGGCCTGCGGCAGGAACGAGTCGTACGGGAAGTCGGTGCCCAGCAGCAGCACCAACTCGGCCTCGTGCAACGCCTCGTGGCACGCCCCGTAGCCGAGCAGCCCGCTCATCCCGACGTCGTACGGATTGTCGAACTGCACCCACTCCTTGCCGCGCAGCGAATGCCCGACAGGCGCTTGGAGCACCCCGGCGAGCTTCATCACCTCCTCGTGCGCGCCCCGCACCCCCGCGCCCGCGAACACCGTCACCGTTCCCGCCGCGTTCAACGCCTCGGCGAGCGCCTGCACCTGCGACCACGGCGGAGCCGCGACCGCCTGCTCGGTCAGGAACGTGCTCCGGCCGGTCGGGGCCGGCGCGGGCAGCGCGGCGACGTCGCCCGGGAACGCAAGCACCGCGACGCCGCGGGCGCCCAGCGCGTGCTGGATGCCCACCCGCAGCAGCCGTGGCGACTGCGCCGGGTTCGACAGCAGTTCGCACCAGCCGCTGCAGTCCGTGAACACCCGCTCCGGATGCGTCTCCTGGAAGAACCCCGTCCCGATCTGCGCCGACGGAATGTGCGACGCCAGCGCGAGCACCGGGACGCCGCTGCGATGCGCGTCGTACAGCCCCTGGATCAGGTGCGTGTTGCCCGGACCGCAACTCCCCGCGCACACCGCCAGCCGCCCCGTCAGCTCCGCCTCCGCGGCGGCGGCGAACGCCCCCGCCTCCTCGTTCCTGACGTGCACCCAGGAAATCCCCTCGGCGCGCCGGATCGCATCCACCACCGGATTCAGGCTGTCCCCCACCACCCCGTAGACCCGCTCGACCCCCGCCTGCTGAAGCACTTCCACCATCTGGTCGGCCACGCTGCCCACGGGATCACCTCACGCCACGGGGGAATTCGGACCAGCCGACCATATCGGGCGAAAGTGGACACGAGGGGGCGCGAAACCAGGGAGTGCACCACCGGCGGTGTGTGGGGTACCCGGCTGCGCGCCCGCTCGCGTCCGCTCCCCCTACCTGTTGCCGTCGAGCGTGGCGCCCAGCGCCTCGCAGGCCCCCGTCGCCCGGTCGACGACCTCGCCGACCACGGGGTAGTTCGCCAGGTCGCGGTGGCAGAGCTCGCTCGACGAGGGCATTTCGCCGTGGTAGCCGGTGTCCAGGCCGTGGGCCTGGGTGAGCTGGCCGGTCTGGAGGATGGGGCCGGCGGCGGCCGGGGTCGCGCCGAGGGCGAGGCCGGAGAGGGAGAGGGCGGCGAGCGCGGTGAGCTTCTTCATGGCCGGTGCAACGAGAACCGCCCCCGCCCGGTCACGTGCGTCGACCGGACGGGGGCGGCCCCGAGATGCTGTCAGGAGGTGCGCACCAGCAGGGTGCTGACGCTGTTGCTGACGAAGGAGGCGATCGGCCGCGGGTCCGCGCCGTCGGCCATCCGCAGGGCGGGGTAGCGGGCGAACAGCTCGCGCAGCGCCGTCTCGGCCTCCAACCGGGCCAGCGCGGAGCCGATGCAGAAGTGCGGCCCGTGCCCGAGCGCCAGGTGGCGGTTGTTCTCCCGGGTCAGGTCGAACCGGTCCGCGTCCGCGTAGTGCCGGTCGTCGCGGCCGGCGGCGGCGTACGAGGCGAGCATCGCCTCGCCGCGCCGGATCAGCACGTCGCCGACCTGGATGTCCTCCAGCGCGTAGCGCATCGGGAACTGGCCGACCGGGCCGTCGTAGCGGAGCGTCTCCTCGACCACCGCCGACCAGGGGATCGAGCCGTCGAGCACCAGCGCCAGCTGCTCGGGGTGGGCGAGCAGGGCGCGCACCGCGTTGCAGATCAGGTTGAGGGTGGTCTCGTGGCCGGCCACCACCAGCTGCATCAGGATGCCGATGAGTTCGGCCTCGCTGAGGCCGTCCTGCTCCTCGCGGGCGGCGATCAGCGCGGTGGTCAGGTCGTCCGCGGGCTCGGCCCGCTTCGCGGCGGCGACCTGGGCCAGCAGCCCGGCCAGGTCGCGGGCGGCGGCGGCGCCCGCGCCGGGGACGGCGGAGGAGCTGACCAGGGTGTCGGACAGCGCGTGCAGCAGGTCCTGCTGCTCCACGGCCAGGCCGAGCAGCTCGCCGATCACCTGCATGGGCAGCGGATAGGCGAAGTGGGTGCGCAGGTCGAAGTCGCCGTCGAGGTCGGCGATGCCGTCCAGCAGACGGCCGACGCGCTGCTCGATGGCGGGGGCGAGCGCGGCGATCCGGCGCGGGGTGAGCGCCTGCGAGACCAGGCCGCGCAGGCGGCGGTGGTCGGCGCCGTCCGAGGTGGTCATGCCGGGCACGGTGATGAAGGTCATCAGCGGCCAGCCCTCGGGCAGCCGGTTCTCCTGGTACAGGTTCCAGTGCTTGGCGTTCTTGCCGACCCGCGGGTCGGCAAGCAGCTCCTGCAGGGTGTCGTGGTGGGTTATCGCCCAGACCACCACGCCACCAGGTAGCTCCACCAGCGTGGCCGGTCCGTTGGCGCGGAGGCGCTCGTTCTCGGCGTGCTGGTCGGCCCCGAGTGGGTCGAGTCTGACGGGCTGGAGCTGCTCTGCGGTGTCCATGCGGTCCTCTCGGGCGTGGCGGGGCGGGGCGGTACGAAGGCGCTGTACAGCACCGGCAGGCTGACCAGGGCGCGCGACCAGGGGGACGGGCGCCACTTCAACTCGTGTGCGGGGATGGCGAGTTGGAGGTCGGGGAGGCAGTGCAGGAGGGTCTCGATCGCGGTCTCGACGATCAGCCGGGCCGGGTCCTGCGCGGGGCAGACGTGCCGGCCCGCGCCCCAGGCGAGGTGCGCCCGGTTCCCGGCGATGCCGTCCGGGCCGTGCGCGGCCGGGTCGTCGTTGGCGCCGGCCAGACCGAGCACCAGCATGTCGCCGGCGCTGATGTACTGGCCGCCCAGGACGGTGTCGGAGACCGCCCACCGGCCGGGGAAGTTCTGCACCGGCGGGTCGCGCCACAGCACCTCGTCGAGGGCGTCCGCGACGGTCGCCCGGCCGCCCGTCAGGGTGGTGCGGAAGCGGCGGTCGGTGAGCAGCAGCCGCACCGTGTTGCCGATCCAGTTGATGGACGGCTCGTTGCCGGCCACCAGCATCACCATCAGGTTGTGCACCATCTCCTCGTCGCTGAGCGCGGCGGGGTGGGCCAGCAGCCAGGACACCAGGTCGGCGCCGGGCCGGGTGCGGCGGCTGACCACCAGGTCCGTCAGCAGGCCGAAGAACTCGGCGGCGGCGCGCTGCGAGTCCTTGCTGCTGTCGACCAGGTCGGTGATCAGGCCGACCATGCGCGGGCCGTCCTCCGGGGGCAGGCCGAGCAGCCGGGTGAACACCAGCAGCGGCAGCCGCCGGGTGAACTGGGTGACCAGGTCGGCGGTGCCGTCCGGGCCCCAGCTCTCGATCAGCGCGAGCGCGGCCTCCTCGGTGGTCTCCCGCAGCTGCTGGTGGTCGATCTTCGCCAGCGTGTCGGCGACGGCGGTGGACAGCCGGTGGTGGGCGGCGCCGTCCATGCTCTGCAGGGTGGGCCGCCACATGGTCATCGGGATCAGGTGCGAGTCGGCCCGCAGCCGGCCCTCCTGCTGCACCCGCCAGCGCCGCGAGTCCTTGGAGAACAGCTGCTCGTTGCGGGTCAGTTCGAGCATCTCCTGGTAGCCCAGCACCAGCCAGGCCTCCACCCCGGGCTCCAGCTCGATCGGCGCGACCGGGCCGTGCTGGGCGCGCAGCCGGGCGTACAGGCTGTGCGGGTTCTCGGCGACCGCGGCCCCGTAGAGCGGGGAGCCCTGGGCGCGGGTGTACGGGCAGCCGGTGGCCGCCCGGTGGTCGGGGACGGTCACGGCAACTCCTCGGCGACGGCCCGCAGGTGGTCCACGAAGTCGATCAGCAGCTGGTGCGCGGCGTCGGGGTCGCGGACGTCGCAGGCCAGGATCGGGACGTCGGGCAGCAGGTCGAGGGCGGTCCGCAGCTCCTCGTCCGAGTGGTCGGGGGTGTCCGGGAAGACGTTGACCGCCACCGCGAACGGGATGCGGTGCTCCTCCAGCAGGCCGAGGACGTCGAAGGACTCCTCGATCCGGCGGGAGTCCACCAGCGCGATCGCGCCCAGCGCGCCGCGCGACAGGTCCTCCCACAGCGGCCAGAACCGCTGCTGGCCGGGCGTGCCGAACAGGTACAGCGCCAGGTGCTGGTTGAGGGTGATCCGGCCGAAGTCCAGCGCCACCGTGGTGGTGGTCTTCTCCGGACGGCCCGTCAGGTCGTCCACCCCGGCGCCGGCCGTGGTCATGGTCTCCTCGGTGCGCAGCGGAGCGATCTCGCTCAGCGCACCGACCAGCGTGGTCTTGCCGACCCCGAACGGGCCGGTGACCAGGATCTTGACCGCCCCCTGGACGGTGGACGGCAGATAGGTCGGCTCAACGGAGCTGACGGAGGCCAACCAGCACCTCCTCGAGCAGTGCGAGCGGGACCTGCTCGGCCTGCCGCACCGGCGGCAGGACCTGCACGGCCCCGAGGTCCAGAAGATCGCCGACCAGTACCTTCAGCACACTGATCGGCAGGCCGAGGTGGGCGGCCACCTCGGCTATCGACAGCAGTTCCCGGCACAGCGCCAGGATCGCCTGCTGCTCGCGGTTCAAGGCCGTGCCGTCGACCGTGGCGCCCGGTACGGTCCGCACCAGGCTCTCGAACTCCAGCACGTTGCGGCCGGCCCGGCTGCGACCGCCGGTGATCACGTAAGGCCGAACCGGCCCCCGCCTCACCGCACGTCCCCGGCGGTGGCGTGCTCCTGCCGCGGTGCGGCGGTCAGGTGGCTGCCGATCCGCTCGACCAGGGTCTGCATCTGGTAGGCGACCAGGCCGGCGTCCACCGACTCGGTGGCCAGCACCGCCAGGTGGGTGCCGGCGCCGGCGGCGACCACGAACAGGTATCCGCCGCCGAATTCGATGATGATCTGTCGGGTCGGCCCGTCGCCGAAGCCCTGCGCCACGCCCCGGGACAGCGACTGCAGTCCGGAGCAGGCGGCGGCCAGCCGCTCGGCGTCGTCCCGGCCGATCTTCGGGCTGCGGCCCATCTCCAGGCCGTCGTTGGACACCACGACGGCGTGCTGGACCTCCGGGACGGTGACGATGTCGGTCAGCAGCCAGCCGAGATCAGGGGTTGTGGTCATGGGAATCTCCTGAGCGCTGCGGTTCTTGGGGGGAAGCGGGGAATGCGTCGTGACGGCCCTGGTCGGACCGCCGGTCCTGCTGGGCGGCCGAACGGCCGCTGGCGGTCCCGGCCTGGAACTGCGACAGGAACGTCTGCGCCTCGCGCGCACAGCGCGGCGGCGGCGCGGGCCGCTCCTCGGCCCGGGACCCGGTCTGCTGCGGGGCGCTGCCCCGGCGGTTGACCCGCCGCGGCAGGGCGCCGCTCTGCGGGGGAACGGCCGGCTGCCCGGGGTCGGCCGCGACGACGGCCGCACGGGAGGTCGCGGCCGGCACCGCTGCCGGCTCGGTGCGCGGGAGGCTGCTCGGCACCGACAGCGGGTCGGTGAGCAGGGCGGACGGCAGCAGCACGACCACCCGCACACCGCCGTACGGCGAGGGCGCGGAGTTGATGGTGACCCGGAAGCCGTACTGCTCGGCGAGCCGGCCGACGGCGGCCAGGCCCAGCTGCGGGACTTCGCCGATCCGGGAGACCTCCAGCGAGCCGCCGCCGTTCAGCGCCGCGCCCGCCTTGGCCACCGTCACCTCGGTCATGCCGACGCCGCAGTCGTCGATCTCGATGACCGCGCCGTTGTGGACCGGCATCAGCGTGACGTAGACCTGCGAGCTGGGCGGCGAGTAGCGGGTCGCGTTGTCCAGCAGTTCGGCGACCGCGTGGATCAGCGCCTCCGCGGCGGCGCCGAGCACGGCGGTGTCCACCCGGCTGTGCACGACCACCCGCTGGAACGGCAGGATGCGCGACTGGGCGCCGCGCACCACGTCCTCCAACGGGACCGGGTCCGGCCAGTGCCGGCCCGCCCGGGAGCCGCACAGCACCGCCAGGGTCTGGGCGAGTCGGGCCTGCTGGGCGGCCGCGTGGTCGGCGCGCAGCAGGCCTTCGAGCAGCACCGGGTCGTCGTGGGTGCGCTCCATCTCGTCCAGGCCGGCCTGCTGGTCGTGCGCCATCACCAGGATGCGGCGGGCCACGCTGAGGAAGGCGCGGCGGGTGGCCGCGTTCATCTCCTGCTCGCGCAGAACCGATTCGGCACCGGCCTGACGGGCCGCCAGCTCGACGGCCAACCGGTCACGGGTGGTGGCGAGTTCGTCCTCGGTGTCGGCCAGCCGGCCGCGCAGCGTGCGGGTGACGGCGCGGTACCGAGCGGTGGCCGCGAGAGCGAGAAGAGCGAGCAATGCGGCTGCTGCCAAGCACCATTGAGTGGTCGTCACGCGCGAATTCTAGGGCGGACTTCCTACGTGCGTATGAACTGATCGAAGCATTGCTGTTCAGAGCGCGTCAATGTCGGACAGAACCGCCGTAGCCGGACGCCCATGACAGGGCGGTTCGACGGCTCGGCGGCAACGCGCCTGCGCCGGGACGGATTTCACGCAGCGTCACCTTCGGCGGGTGACGGTCACTGACCGTCGACCTCGCCGTACGACTGCTGCTCCTTCGCCGGCACCGGCCGCAGCGAGCGCAGCCCCCGGGCCACCGCGAAGCCGCGCGCCAGTACCGCCCCCCACCGCTCCGGCCGGGGCTCGCCGACCCGTGCGGCGGACACCACCCCGTCGGGGGAGGTCCGCGGCGAGGGGATCAGGCCCGTGCCGGCCTCGGTGTGCTGAGTCGCCTGCGGCATCACTGTCCTCCGTGCTTGTCGGTCACACCGTGGAACTTCTCTATGCGGTATGACTTCCCGACCGAAGGACAGTGTTACGCACCGGTGGTGACGGAAAGATGATGGACCGGTTGCGAAAAGGTGTGGAGGGGCGCGCGTGGGGGGCGTGTGCGCAGGTGGGAGCCCCTGTCAGGCGGGCGAGCCGTCCTCCTGGACGTTCTCGGCGAGCGGCCGGTCCGGGGCGGAGAGGGTGTCGGTGTGCGGGGTGGTGCCGCCCGCGTGCTCGTGGGTGGCGTGCGCGCTGGGCGCGGTGAGCGAGGCGACCACGCCGACGGCGAGCGAGGCAAAGGCGAGCAGGCTGCGCTTCTTCATACCGGGTAGAACGCGCCGGACCCCCGACAGGTCACGCGGTGCGTCCGCCCGGCCAGTGCGCGAGGCCGTCGACCAGCACGCCGGTCAGTCGCTCCAGCGTGACGTCCCGGCCCTCGGCGAGCTGGAACGCCCCCGCCGTGGTCAACGAGGCGTAGCCGTGGGCCACGGCGCGCAGCGTGCGGGCCGCGTGCACCGCCTCGGACCCGTCCAGGCCGTACCCGCGCAGGACGGCGAACAGCACGTTCACCAGCCGCTCGCCGGCCGCGGTCAGCTCGGGGTCGGGGTCGGGGGCCTGCGGCAGCGCGGCGTACCGCCGGGGGAACCCGGTGGCGTACCCGGCGTAGGCGGTGAGCAGGGCGGCCACCGCCTCGTCGCGGGAGTGGCCGAGCGCGGCGGCGGCCAGGCGGTCGGTGAGGTCGTCCAGGGTGCGGACGGCGACCAGGCGGCGCAGCTCGGGCAGGCCCCCGGGGACGTGCTTGTACAGCGACGGGGTGGCGACGCCGGCCTTGGCGGCGACGGCGGCCAGGGTGAGTGCCTCGGCGCCCTGGGCGTCGATCAGGTCGAGGGCGTGGTCCACCACCGCGGTGGGGGAGAGTCCGGCGCGGGCCATCAGCGGGCGACCTCGTTCAGGAAGGGGAGCAGGGCGTCGGCGACGGCCCGGGGGTGGCCGGCCATCGGGTAGTGGCCGCCGTTCTCGATCATCACCTTACGGCCGCGCAGTGCGGCGGCCTGCCGGTCGGCGATCAGCTCGGGGTTCGGGAAGTCGGGGTCCTTGCTCCCCATCAGCACCAGGGCGGGGACGTCGACGGCCTCGCACCAGCCGACCGGCGCGGAGTCGCCCTTGAGGTAGCCGCGCAGTGCGGCCTTGCGGGCGGGGTCGCGCAGCATCTCGGCGAGGCCGGCCCGGTAGGCGTCGAAGTCGGCGGGCCGGTCGGTCGGGTAGTAGAACTTCTGCAGCGCGCTCCACAGGCCGGGGAACGCGGCCACCAGCGGACCGACCAGCCCGAACAGAGCCTTCTGGAAGCCGTTCAGCGGGAGGTTCTCGACGAAGGCGTCGATCAGCACCACGCCGCCGGTCCGCTCGGGGGCCAGGCCGGCCGCGCGGACCACGGTGGCGCCGGTGTAGGAGTTGCCGACCAGCACGGCGCCGTGCAGGTCGAGATGGGCGAGCAGGGCGACCAGGTCGTCGGCGATCGCGGCGGGGGTGTAGTCGGTGAAGCCGGTGGAGGACTCGCCGAGGCCGCGCAGGTCCATGGTGATCACCCGGTGCCCGGCGGCGGTCAGCAGCGGGGCGAGGTGCCGGTAGGCGGCGCGCTTGTCGAGCATGCCGGGCAGCAGGACCACCGGGACGCCGTCGCCGCGGCTGTCGTCGTAGGCGATCCGGCCGCCGGTGACGTCGAGGTACCGGGTGGTGCCGGGGGTGCTGTTCATCGCGGGCCTCCTGGACGGGCGTTGCGGTGCGCCGGGCGCCGGAGGCCCGGCCGACTGCCGATAGCCATAAAGCTAAGGCTAATAGCCTTAGCCGTCAAGGCGGGGCGGCCGGCCCGGGCGTCAGATGTTCTCCACCTTGAACGGGTCGTGCTCGGAGAGCAGCTTGTCGAGCCTGGCCTTGTCCACCCGGCTGGTGATCGCCCCCTCCTCCTGGCGGTCCCGGATCACCTTGGCCAGCGTGAACGCGGAGGTGATCTCGTACAGCAGCCCGACGGCGAGGAAGGCGCGCATCCAGGAGCTGACCGGCAGGTAGGCGATCCCCAGGGAGAGGGCGACGGTGGCCAGCCCGAAGGAGACGGCGGCCTGGGCGAAGTAGGCGGCGGTGGTGCGGTGCGGAACGGGTGCGGTCATGGCAATCAGGGTCGCGTCGGCCCGGGGCCGGGGCGTGAGTACGGATACTCAATCGCGCGGTCACCGTCCGTCGGGTACCCCCTGGCGAACCGTCACAAATCGCCCATAGGTCGTCAGGAAATCTTCGCGGTCTCCATGGAGGCGCTTGGAATCATGGGGTCCATAGGATTAACGTTTGATAACGCAGCGCGGTCGGCAACGCCGTAACCATGCGGCACCGTGCGCCACGCCTAATCCACTTGGGCACACCCCTCGGGGCGTCCCAGGAGCCGGGGAACCACGTTCCACCGGGGTGAATCGGGACGGCCCTGGGCCCGACCGTAGGAGACCTTCCACCTCCGAACCCGTCAGCTAACCCGGTCGGCGACAGGGAAGGAAGGAGCACGCCCCCGTGGCGTCGACCTACACCGAGAGCACCGGCACCCAGCTGCTCGACCACCCGGTCGAGCCGGAAGTCGCCCGGCACCGACTGCCCCGGCAGTCCCGCACCGGCGCACCCCTGCTGGGCGTCACCGCGATGACCGCCGCGCTCGGCGCCACCGGACTCGCCGCCGCCCCCGCGCAGGCCGCCGCCCCGACGCCCGTCACCGCCGCCGACGAGGTCTCCGACGGACTGCTCGCCGCCGACCCCGGCCTCGCCCTCGCCGCCCGCATCCAGCAGCAGGCCGACGGCCAGCGCACCGCCGCCGACGAATCCGCCCGGCTGGCCGCCGCCCAGGAGGCCGAGGCCAAGCGGGCCGCCCAGCAGGCCGAGGCCGACCGGGCCGCGCACACCCTGCCGGTGGCCGGCTACCAGCTGACCGCGCAGTTCGCCCAGGCCGGCTCGCACTGGGCGCACCTGCACACCGGCCTGGACTTCGCCGCCCGCACCGGCACCCCCGTCGCCGCCGTCGCCGGAGGCGCCGTCACCTCGGCGGGCTGGTCCGGCCCCTACGGCTACCGGGTCATCCAGACCCTCCCCGACGGCACCGAACTCTGGTACTGCCACCTGTCCCGGATCGTCACCGCCTCCGGCCCGGTCGCGCCCGGCACCGTGCTCGGCGCGGTCGGCGCCACCGGCAACGTCACCGGCCCGCACCTGCACCTGGAGGTCCGCCCCGGCGGCGGCGCGCCGATCGACCCGCTGCCCTGGCTCCGGCAGCTCGGCCTCCAGCCGTAACCCGCGCGCCCGCCCACGGCCGCCGCCTCCCGGCCGGGGCCGGCGGCCGAGGGCCGACGCGCGCAGGCCGGCCGCGGCCGTGCCGACCGGGCCGGGACGCTCAGTACACCTCGGGCGCCAGCTCCGGGAACTCCTCCAGCAGCAGCCGCGGCAGCCCCGGCACCGTCCACTCGCCGCACAGGTCGATCGCGGCCTGCGCCACCGCCTCCTCGAAGTCCTCGAACTCCCCGGCGAGCTCGGCCGGCATCGGCAGGCCCCGGGCGTTCAGCTCGGCCAGGTTGCGGTAGGAGCGCCGCATCAGGCCCTGCTCCAGCAGCCGGCGCGCCCCGTCCGTGGACACCCCGACCAGCAGCGCCCGCTCCGGGCCCCAACCGCCGTCCGGCTCCACCCCCGGCACCCGCTCGTAGGCGGCGAAGCGCTCCTCGACGTCCAGCGCCCGGAACTCCTCCAGCCAGTCCCGGACCCGCTCCAGGTCCTGCACCGGCACGCCGTCCGCGCGCAGCAGCAGCGTGTACAGCCGGGGCCAGGTCAGCAGGTCGGACCGGAGCAGCAGCGAGTCCACCAGCACCTCGCCCTGCCAGTCGGTCTCCTCGCGCAGCTTCTCCAGCCGCTTGGCGTTCAGCCGCCGCGCCGCCCGCTGGCGCTCGATCAGCAGCCGCACCGCCGCCGGGTACGCCCGGCCGTCGCCGTCCGGCTGGACGTACAGGTGCAGCTGCTCGTACAGCAGATGCTCCAGCACCGGCGAGGTCAGCTCCGGGAAACCGTCGTGCAGCCGGGCGCCGCCCAGCTCCAGCAGCGTCAGGACGGTTTGCACCGCATGCTCGGGCACCGCCTCCAGCCCCTCCTCGGCGGCCCACTCCAGCAGGTCGGCGACTCGGGTACGGGGAAGCAGGTGCAGGTCTTCGTCGTCCACCCCGGTACGTTAACCGGTCCGCGCGGGGTCGCCCGGTAGGGTCGAGCGTCATGGAAACCGTCCGGCTGACCGGCGCCCGGCTCACCTTGCGGGAGTACCGCCACACCCCCGAGGAAGTCGCCGCGCTGCACGCCGTCCACGGCGACCCCCGCGTCGTCCGCCATCTCCCGTTCGACGCCGCCGACTTCGAGGAGTGCGCCGACCAGATCGAGCTCTACCTCGACGAGGCCGAGAGCGATCCCCGCGGGCACTACCGGCTGGCCGTCGACGACGCCGCGGGCGAGCCGATCGGCCAGGCCGCCCTCACCCGGGACGGAGCGCACGCCGCCCAGCTCGGCTGCGTGCTGCGCGCCGACACCTGGGGCCGCGGCTACGCCGGGGAGGTCACGGAGCTGCTGTGCGCGCTCGGCTTCGACACCCTCGGCCTGCACCGGCTGTTCGCCCGCACCGACCCCGACAACCAGGCCGCCGCCCGGGTGCTGGTCAGGGCCGGCTTCCGGTACGAGGGCCGGATCCGCGCCGAGTCGCACTGGGGCGGCAGCTGGCACGACGCCCTCCAGTACTCGCTGCTCGCCCCCGAATGGCGGGCCGTGGCCCTCGGCGCCCCCGCCCGGCGACCCGGGGGTTAACCCCACCTCCGATCGGGCAGCAGACCTCATTCCGGAGGCCCGGCCCGGTAGGGCACCTTTGAAGGGTGCCCGACGCCGCCGACCGGCGGCACCGCCCCGCTCACCCGAAGGACCGCGGATGTCCACCGCTGCGTACCGTGCCACCACCGGCGACCGCCCCACCCGGCCCGGGTTCTGGCGCGCCCCGTTCTCCCGGGCCGCCTTCCGGGAGCTCGGCTTCGCGCTCAGCGGCCTGCCGATCGCCGTGCTCGGCTTCTCCCTCGTCATCGCGCTGTTCAGCACCGGTCTCGGCCTCGCCGTCACCATGCTCGGCCTGCCGGTGCTCGCCCTGCTGACCATCGCCGGCCGCGGCTTCGGCGCCGCCGAGCGTTCCCGGATCCGCACCCTGCTCGATCTCGACCTGCCCGCCCCCGCCGCGGTCGTCGTCCGGCGGGAGGGCGTCTGGGGCGCGATCACCGCCCGGCTCGGCGACGCGGCCGGCTGGAAGGGCGCGCTGTACCAGTTCGTCATGTTCCCCTGGGCGATCGTCGGCTTCGTGTTCTCGCTGACCTTCTTCGTCCTCGGCTGGGCGCTGCTGCTGTTCCCCGCCTACCAGTGGGTGTGGCCCCGCTACACCGACTGGAACGGCTACCGGGTCGCCGACTGGACGGACTCGCACGGCGTCCAGCACGTCTACGAGCTCGTCTCGCCGTTCCAGATCGGCGCCGTCAGCCTGCTCGGCGCGGTGTTCGTCCTGCTCACCCCGCAGCTGGTCCACGCCCTCAACGGCCTCAACCGCCTCGCGGCCCGCGGTCTGCTGGCCGGCCGCTGAACATGCGCCACCGCCGGGCCCGTGGTCGGATGACCACGGGCCCGTCCGGCGTCGCGCGCCCGGCAGGACCCGGCCGGACCGGTCCGTGGGCCCGGGCCGCACCCCGGGCCCGCCGAACGCCCGGAGGACCGCCGATGTGCCCGGTCAGCAGCGCCCGCCCCGTGAACCGCCGCGCACCGGCCGCCCCGCCGGTGCTGATCACCTCCCGGCCGCTCGACGAGTACTGCGGCTACTTCGGCCTCACCCGCGCCGACCTGGTCCA
Organism: Kitasatospora sp. NPDC092948; assembly: GCF_044754805.1. Taxonomy (NCBI): domain Bacteria; kingdom Bacillati; phylum Actinomycetota; class Actinomycetes; order Kitasatosporales; family Streptomycetaceae; genus Kitasatospora; species Kitasatospora sp. NPDC092948. The sequence goes on from NZ_JBIVPU010000014.1 coordinate 152,755, forward strand.
ACTGCCCGGCCCGCTGCTGGACTGCCCCGGCGGAGCCGCCGCGTTCGCCGCCGAGGCCCGCGCGCTCGGCTGCGAGGCGGTCGCCGTCGACCCCGGCTACGCGCTCGGCCCGCGCCGCCTCGCCGAACTCGCCGCCGCCGGCCGCGACACCATGGCCCTCGCCATCCGCCGCGACCCCGCCCACCACCTCCCCCCGGCCGGCGGCCGGGGCGGCCCCCGTCGCGGCCGGCCCGGCCGGCGCCACCCCGACAAGTACCTGCGCAGCTGGGACCGCGCCCGCCGCCTGTTCGCCGCCGACGCCGCGGCCCACCCCGGGCACTACCTGGCCGCCGCGCTGCCCCGCCTCCCGTTCGCCGACGGCAGCTTCGCCCTCACCCTCAGCTCCTACCTGGTGTTCGCCTACCCGGCGCTGTTCACCCCCGCCGACCAGTTCCGCGCCCTGCGCGAACTCGCCCGGGTCACCGCCCCCGACGGCGAAGTCCGGATCTTCCCGCTCCACGACCACACCGGCAGCCGCTGCCCGCACCTCACCGAACTGCGCGCCGCGCTCCGCCACCACCACATCTCCAGCCGGGTCCTGACCACCGCCCCCGCCCACCGCATCCTGGTGCTGAACCCGGCGCGCTGACCGCTCCTCAGCAGGCCTCGGCCGGGGCGGGGACCTCCCGCAGCGAGTGCACCGCCCGCAGGTAGGCGCCCACCGCGTCCCGGCTGCGGGACAGGCACTCCACCCGCTCGGTGAGCTGCCGGTGCTCGTGCTCCAGCGTGGCCAGCGTCTCCGCCGTGGCACCGCGGACGTGGTACTGGCCGGTGGTCAGGCACGGCAGCACCTCCCGGATGGTGCGGGTGGACAGGCCCGAGTCCAGCAGCGAACGGATCTGCCGGACGCGCTCCACCAGCGCCTCGTCGTACTCCCGGTAGCCGTTCGCGGAACGCCCCGGCTTCAGCAGGCCCTGCTCCTCGTAGTAGCGCACCAGCCGGGGCGAGGCCCCGGCCCGGTCCGCCAGTTCGCCGATCCGCATCCGCGTCTCCCGTCCGTCGGAAAGGACTTGACCTTCACATAGATGTGAGGGTTCGAGGATAGCGGCATGACCGCGACCCGAACCGAACTCCCCGTTGCCGCACCTGTTTCGAGCCCCCGCCAAGGCCTGCGCTGGTCCCCCCTGCTGGCCCTCGCCACCGCCGCCTTCCTGGGCATCGTCACCGAGGCACTGCCCGCCGGCGTCCTCCCCGAGATGGCCCACGACCTGCGGGTCGGCGAATCCGCGATGGGCCAGTCGCTCACCGGCTACGCCCTCGCCACCGGACTCTCCGCGATCCCGCTGGCCCGGGCCACCGCCCGCTGGTCCCGCAAGCGCCTGGTGCTCGCCGCCGTCGCCGTCCTGCTGGTCGCCAACGCCGTCACCGCACTCTCCCCGTCCTACCCGCTCACCATGGCCGCCCGGATCGCCGGCGGCGTCGCCGTCGCCGCGATCTGGGCCGAACTCGTCGGGTACGCGCGCCGGTTGACCCCGCCGAACCTGCACGGCCGGGCGATCGCCGTCACCGGCATCGGCGTCCCGCTCGCCCTCTCCCTCGGCATCCCGATCGGCACCTGGTCCGGCCGGCTGATCGGCTGGCGGCCCACCTTCGGCCTGGTCGCCGTCCTGGCCGCCGCCCTGCTGCTGTGGCTCGCCGCCGCCGTCCCCGACGCCCCCGGCCGGCGTGCCGGCCACGGCGAACCCCTCCTCGCCGCCCTGCGGCTGCCCGGCGTCCGACCCGTGCTGTTCGTCGTCGCCGCGTTCGTCCTGGCCCACAACGTGCTCTACACGTACATCGCCGCCCTGCTCGACCACTACGGCATGGCCGACCGCCGCGACCTGGTCCTGCTGGTCCTCGGCATCGCCTCCGTCGCCGGACTCGCCATCACCGGCGCCCTCGTCGACCGCCGACTGCGCCACCTCACCCTCGCCGCCACCGCCGCCGTCCTCGCCGCCCTCGGACTCCTCCTGCTCCCCGCCCCCGCCGCCCCCCTGGTCCTGCTCGCCGCCGCCCTCTGGGGCCTCGGCTGGGGCGCCGTCCCCCCGCTCTTCCAGACCGCCGCCGCCGACGCGGGCGGCGACCGCGCCCAGACCCTCCTCGTCGCCACCTGGAACACCTCGATGGGCCTCGGCGGCGCCGTCGGCGGACTCCTCCTGGCCCTGGCCGGCCCGGGCTCCTTCCCCTGGTTCGCCCTCGCCCTCCTGCTCCCCGTCCTCGCCGTCGCCGTCCTGTCCCGTCGGCACGGCTTCCCGCCGAAGCGCCCCTGAGACCCCTTGGAACGGACCGGGAACGCAGACGGCCCGTGGGCTGCTCCTCGGGCCGGACCCCGCTCGGCGGGGGACGGCGGTCGAGGCACCGGGGATGTACCGGTGAGCCCACGGGCCGGGTGACTGCTGGGAATTGGCCTGAGCCGGAGACCGTACGGCCTCACCGCTGCACAGGCAGGGGCGGCTCTAGCGAGCAGCCACCTCACGCATCCTGAAGGAACTCAACTCAGGATCACCTCCTTTCAGTGTGCCGCCAGCGTAGGCACCGCCGCGGGGGCGGGCAACGGATTTATCCGCGAGGAAACCGCGGCAGGCACGACGAAGGCCCGGAGGCGATGCCTCCGGGCCTTCGTTGCTACTGAGTAGCGGGGACAGGATTTGAACCTGCGACCTCTGGGTTATGAGCCCAGCGAGCTACCGAGCTGCTCCACCCCGCGTCGGTGAACACGACTCTACGTGACTCCGTCGAGAAAGGGAAATCCGTTCCCCTCGGAGACCCGCGCAGGTCAGCGGGGCCGGTCAGCCGGGGCCGGTCGGCTGGCGGGTGCGGCGGGTCTGCGCCCACACCGCGAAGCAGACCAGTGCGGCGAAGCACGGCACCATCACCAGGCCGTACACCAGCAGGAAGCCGTCGGTGCCCAGCCCGGCCGCCGCGTTCCACACGCCGTGCAGGCCCATCGCCAGCAGCAGGCCGGCCGGGGCGCCCAGCCGGGCCGCCCAGCGGCGGCCGGTGGTCAGCGTCACCGCGAGGCCGATGCCGGTCAGGGCGGTGAACAGTGGGTGGGCGAACGGCGACAGCAGGGCCCGCAGGACGAAGGTGTGCACCGTCCCGTCGAAGTCCCGCAGGCTCGGTGTCCGGCCCAGGCCGATCGCGTCCAGGCGGGCCTGCCGGTCCGCGGTGAACGCCCGCCCCAGGTACAGCGCGTTCTCGGTGAACGCGAAGCCGGACGCCGTCACCCCGCCCAGGACCGCCCCCGCCGCCAGCGTGCGCGGCCGGGAACGGGCCCGCCGCCGTCCGCCCGGTGCGGGCCGGAAGGCCAAAGGACGCTCGGGGTCGCCGTGCCGGTGCCACAGCAGGCGGCGCAGCCGGCCGCACGGGCGGTCGGGCTCGCAGCGGTGCCGTCGCCGCAGCGGCAGCAGCAGCATCAGCAGTGCCGAGCCCTTCGCCACCTCCTCGATCAGCGGCGTCGCGAACTCCGAGCCCCAGGTCTCCCCGCGCGCGCCCCGGTGGGCGATCAGGAAGTCGCTCGCCCAGCCGTTGGCCATGATCGCCACCGTGGTCGCGGCGCACGCCCCCCAGGCCAGGCAGAACAGGGTGTGCCGGATCGGCACCCGCGCGGTCTGGTTCAGCCACGCCAGCGAACCCAGCACGAACGGCAGCGGCAGCAGGGCCAGCCCCAGGCCCACCAGCAGCCCCGCCGTCCCGGTCTGACGCTGCACCAGGTGCAGGATCAGCACCCCCGACCCGGCCAGCGCCATCGCCACCACCGCCGAGGACACCGCAGGCCGCCGCAGCGGCCGCAGCCGGCGCACCAGCGACGGCGCGACCCGCGCCACCCGGGCCCCGCGCTGGCCCGGAATCCTCCCGACCGCCGACAACCGCACCCGGGACAGCACACCGGACCGGTGCACCCCCGGCTCCGGGAACGATCGGGCACCGGTGGGGGGCGGCGGATCGGCGGCCATGGCGGCGGCCCCTACAGGCAGGCTGGGGGAGGCCTTGCCGCCGGGCGGACTGCTCACCCGCAGAAGCGTAGGGGAATGCTCCACTCCGGGGGGAGTGGCGACAGCAATCCGCGCAGCTCGGACGACGGTCCGTCAGCAAGGCGAAGCGGCGGACACCGCCTCGGTGGTGTTCCTACCCGCGATGCCGCGGGGGAGAACGCGTCCGCCGTCGTCAGCCCGATTCCCCGCAGGGACGATTCGGCAGTCCGGGCGGCGGGTTCAGCGGCGGCGGAACAGCACGTCGTGCACCACGTGGCCCTTGGCCAGGCCGGCCCGCTCGAACTTGGTCACCGGACGCCACTCGGGGCGGGGCGCGTAGCCCGGGACGGAGCCCGCCGGGTGCTCGTCCGGCTCCAGCCACGGCGAGCCGTCGCCCTCGGGGTGCAGGTTCTCCAGCTCCGGCGACGCCTCCAGGACGGCCAGCATCTGCTCGGCGTACGGCTCCCAGTCGGTCGCGCAGTGCACCAGCGCGCCGGGGGCCAGCCGGGGCAGCACCAGCTCCAGGAACGACGCCTGGATCAGCCGGCGCTTGTGGTGCTTCGGCTTCGGCCACGGGTCCGGGAAGTAGACCCGCAGGCCCGCCAGCGACGCGTCCGGCAGCATGTCGCGCAGCAGGATCACCGCGTCGCCCGCCGCGAGCCGGACGTTCTCCGAGCCGTCCCGCTCCAGGAACTGCAGCAGGTTGCCGTGGCCCGGGGTGTGGACGTCCGCCGCGAGGATGCCCGACGAGGGGTCCGCGGCGGCCATCGCGGCCGTGGTGTCGCCCATCCCGAAGCCGATCTCCAGCGTCACCGGGCGGCCGTCGAACATCGCCGGCAGGTCCAGCGGGGTGCCGTCGATGGCGTGGCCGAAACGCTCCCAGCCCCGGTCCAGCGCACCCGCCTGCGCCTTGGTCATCCGACCACGGCGCGGCTGGAAACTGCGGATCCGCTGCTCACGGTGCTGGGCCTCGGTGGCCTTGTGCGGGTACATCGGCGCGGGGTACGCCGCCGGGGCGGCGGACAGCCGGGCCGAGGCGGGCAACTGGGGGCTGGGGGCGGAGGAAGTCACAATCGCACCAGTCTACGGGAGCCGAAAATCCGGGGCCGGGGCCTGGGCAGGTGGGCAGCACCACCAGGGGCGCGGGGAACTGCGCGACAAGCGCAGACCACGTCCGCAAGGGTCGCGATCACGTGCAAGTCACTGTCCCGCGTCGCGATCTTTCCGACGTGGCGCGTTCCCCCTCGCGCAGTTCCTCGCGCCCCCGGTCGCTCACCCGATCGCGGCCACCGCCCGCCGCGCGATCTCCCGTCCGATCGCCAGCGAGGCCGTCGCCGCGGGGGAGGGGGCGTTGAGGACGTGGACGAGGCGGCCGGAGCCGGCGAAGGCGAAGTCGTCGAGGAGGGTGCCGTCGCGGGCGACGGCCTGGGCGCGGACGCCGGCGGTGGTGGGGAGGAGGTCGTTCTCGGTGACGGCGGGGAGGAGGCGGCGGACGGCGGTGGTGAAGGCGCGCTTGGACAGCGAGCGGTGGAGTTCGCCGAGTTCGTAGCGCCAGTGCCGGCGGGCGATCGTCCAGGCGCCGGGGAAGCGGACCGTCTCGGCGAGGTCGCGGAGGCTGACGGTCCGCCAGTCGTAGCCCTCGCGGGCCAGCGCCGGAACGGCGTTCGGGCCGACGTGGACGTCGCCGTGGATGCCGCGGGTGAGGTGGACGCCGAGGAACGGGAACGCCGGATCAGGGACGGGGTAGACCAGTCCGCGCACCAACGAGCGCCGGGCGGGCGCGAGTTCGTAGTACTCGCCGCGGAAGGGGACGATCCGGACGCCGGGGTCGTCGCCGGCCAGCCGGGCGATCCGGTCGCTGTGCAGCCCGGCGCAGTTGACCAGCGCCGCGCAGCGGATCTCGCCGGTGGGCGTGGTGACGGTGACCCCGTCGTCGCGGCGGGCGATGTCCAGCACAGGGGTGGCGAGCCGCAGTTCGGCGCCGCGTTCGCCCGCGAGCGCGGCGTAGCGGCGGGCCACGGCGGTGTAGTCGCAGATGCCGGTGGTGGCGAGGTGCAGGCCGGCGAGGCCGGTGACCTCGGGTTCGTGGTCGCGGATGCCGGCCGGGTCGAGTTCGAGCAGCGGGATGCCGTTGGCGCGGCCGCGTTCGGCGAGGGCGGCCAGCCGGGGGAGTTCGTCCGGTTCGGTGGCGACCACGAGCTTGCCGGTGACTTCGTGGGCGATGCCCTGGTCGCGGCAGAACGCGACCATCTCGCGGGCGCCTTCGGTGGCGTACCGGGCTTTCAGGGAGCCGGGCCGGTAGTAGACGCCGCTGTGGATGACGCCGCTGTTGCGGCCGGTCTGGTGGGCGGCGAGCGCGCTCTCCTTCTCCAGCACCGTGACGGAGGTGCCGGGGTGGGCGAGGGTGAGCGCGTACGCGGTGGACAGGCCGACGATGCCGCCGCCGACCACCAGGACCTGGACGTCGTGCTTCAAGAACGCAACCCCTCGTCAGCCGGTGGTGAGGACCAGGCGGGCGCGTTCGGTGAGTTCCTTGACCCGCTGCTCGTTCTGGTAGGGCTCCAGGCGGCGCAGCAGCTCGACCACGTACTCGCGGCTGCGGTGCGAGGAGATCCGCCCGGCGACCTCGACGGCGCGTTCGCCGGCGGCGACGGCGGCGTCCAGGTCTCCGGCCTCGGCCTCGGCCATCGCGGAGACGATCAGCCGAAGGCCGTGCGAGCGGACGAAGCCCTCGGTCGGTCGGGCCAGCGCCTCGCGGGTGAACTGCCGGACCTTGGACGGCACTCCGAGGTCGCGGAAGCACTCGGCGGCGTCGGCGGCGAGGCGGTCGTAGGCGTAGAAGTCGATCCAGGTCGGGTCCGGGTCGCCGGGGCGGGCCCGGTCCAGCGCGGCCTCGGCGGCGGACAGCGCGCTGCCGCAGGCGGTGGCGTTGCCGGCCTTGGCGTGGGCGCGGGCCTCGACCAGGTGGAAGAAGCTCATGGTGCGCGCCGTGGCCAGGCCCCGGTTGCGTTCCAGGGCTGCCTGGGCGAGGTCGACGGCCTCGTCCGGGAAGGAACGGTAGGAGGCCTGCAGGCTCATCGAGGCCAGCACGTACCCGCCGAGCGGCACGTCGCCGGCGGCCCGGGCCAGCCGCAGGGCCTGGATGTAGTAGCGCTGGGCGGCCTCGTGCTGGCCGGTGTCGAAGGCCATCCACCCGGCGAGCCTGGTGAGTTCGGCGGTGGCGCCGAACAGCGCCCGGCCGACCGCGTCGCTGTACGAGGCGAGCAGCAGCGGGGCGGCCTCCACCCGCAGGCACTCCGGGACCATCGAGGAACGCCAGTCGCCGCCGCCGTACTTGGAGTCCCAGCGGCGGGCCTCCTGGGCGGCCTCGCGGAGCTTGGCGGCGTCCGCGTGCCCCACCCGGTAGCCGGACAGGTCGGGGCCGCCCTCCCGGGCCACCGACCCGTCGGCGGGGGTGATCAGCCAGCGGGAGACGGGTGTGGCGTACGCGGCGACCGAGAAGGTGCCGGCCAGGCTGTCGCTCCACCGGCCGCCGCCCGGGCCGCGCCGCAGGTCGAGGTCGACCCGCCAGAGTTCGGTGGCGGACCGGACCGCCTCCGGGACTTCGCGCGGGAACTCCAGGCCGAGTTCGGGGGTGGGGTGCGAGTCGGCGAGGCCGATCTCCTCCAGCGGCACCGGGCGGCCGAGCTTGTTGCCGAGCGCGGTGGCGATCAGGTGCGGCACCGGGCGCTGCGGCACCATCCCCTTGGTCACCCAGCGGGCCACCGAGGTCTTGTCGTAGCGGAGGGTCAGGCCGCGCTGCGCGCCGAGGTCGTTGACCCGGCGGGCGAGCCCGGCGTTGCTGATCTGGGCGAGCGCGAGGAGGGCGCCGAGCCGGTCGTTCGGCCCTCGTGAGCTGACGGTCATGGTGGCGGTGGCACCCCCTGGCGACGTCGTGCGCGGATGGCGGCGAGTCGCGACGGCAGCAGCACGCCACCGGACTGCTTGCACCTAGCGTAGTCGCCCGCGTTCCCACGGTTAAGAGCCCGCATTCCGGTTGGCGGGAACGTGCTGCGTCCACGGCGGGCGGCCGGGTGCCCGCCGGGTGCCGCGCGGACACGTGCCGGACGCCCGTGCTCCGGGCCCGTGCCCGTGTGCGCCATCCGTGCTCCCTGGCCGCAGCGGCAGGTGGGCGATTCGCTGGTGCCTGTGGATCGGCCCGCCGCCGAGGACCCGGCGGGCCGGGGGAAACGCTGCCTCAATCCCCGCGGGCAGCGGCGCGTCCGGGAGGGCATGCGGATGCCCTCCCGGGTCGTGCGACGTCTTTCGGCCAAACTTGGCCGCAATGCGGCGTCCACGGACCAATTTTCGCGCCGCGCAGTCCGGCCACCGGCCGTGCCCCGGACGGGAGTTCGAGGGCCCGCACGGCCCGGGCCCCGGAGGGGGTGGCCCGGTCCGTGCGCCCCGCCGCGCAAGCCCGGCCCGATCCGGCCCCACCGGTGGCACGATGTCTCCTGACGGTGCGCCAATTTCTTTCACATCATCGGAAGTTCGCCGCGCGCCCGGAGCACCACGGAGGCGCGATGCGGTGGCTCACCGGCTGGAGCGGCCCGGCCGCCGACCCGGCCCTCGCCGCGGTCCGGCCGATCGCCGGCACCCTGCTCTGGGGCGGCCCCGACCCGCTGTGGGCGGTCGGCGACTGGCGCCCCGACGAACTCCGCCTCGCCGTGCTCCGCCCCGGCGCCCCCGCCGCCGTCCGCGGCGGACTCGACCCGCGCGACCCCGCCGACCGCACCGACCGGGACACCCCCGCCACCCTGCGGCTCGCCGTCGCCGGCCGCTGCGGCGCCACCGACCGCGAACTCGCCGACGGCCTGGCCGCCGCCCGCGGCGGCGCACTGCGCCACCTCACCCACTGGCCCGGCAGCTACACCGTCGTCCTGCGGACCGGCACCCGCTCCACCGTGCTGCTCACCGACCTGGCCGGCGTCCAGCCGGTCTTCCACGCCGCGTTCGCCGGCGGCACCGCCTACGCCACCGCCGCCCTGCCGCTGGCCGACCTGGTCGGCGCACCGCTGGACGCCGGCCACCTGGCCGCCCGGCTCGCCACCCCCGAGACGCCCGAGGCGCTCGGCGACCGCACCCCGTTCCGGGGCGTGCGCCGGGTGCCGCCCGGCCACGCGCTCGGCATCCGCGGCGGCCGCGCCCACCGCACCGCCCACCCCGACGACCCCGCCGCGGCCCCGGCCGAGGCCCCCGCCGTCCGCGAACTCACCCGCGCCCTGCTGGAGGCCGTCCGCTGCCGGGTCCGCGCCACCGCCCCCGGCGACCGCCCCCGGCTCGGCGTCGACCTGTCGTACGGCACCGCGTCCGCCACCGTCGCGCTGCTCGCCGCCGCCGTCCCGCTGCCCGCCGGCACCCCGGTCGGCACCGCGCTCGAACGGCCCGCCGCCCGCACCGGCGCCGTCCGGGGCTCCTGGGCCCGCGGCGCCGACGGGCGGCCCGAGCCCGAGACGCTGCCCGCCGTCACCCTCGGCACCGCCGACCGGCTCGCGCTCGCCGTGCACGCACCCCGGCTGCGCCACGTCGTCGTCCCGCCCGTCCTCCCGTACGCCGGACTCGCCGATCCGCTGGCCGGGCCGCTCACCGACGAACCGGGCCCCGCGCTGCTCACCGCCGCCCGGCACACCGCGCTGCACCGGGCCGGCGGCGCCGACCACCTCACCGGCCACGGCGCCCGGCAGGTGCTCGACGGCCACCCCGCCCGGCTCGCCGACCTGCTGCGCGCCGGCCGTCCGCTGCACCTGCTGGCCCCGATCGCCGCGCTGGCCGGCGCCGACCGCGCCACCGCCGGGGCCTTCACCGGCGCCCTGCACACCCCCGTCACCGTGCTGCGCGCCGCCCGCCGCCTGGCCCGCACCCGCCGCGGCGACGCCCTCGACGACCTCGCGCTGAAGCTGATACTCCGCCAGGAGCCCGCCGCGCCCGGCACCGTGGGCCGGGCGCTGGCCGCCGAACTGGCCTGGCACCGGCCCGGCCCGGCCGCCCACCTGCTGGCCGACGAACCCCTCGCCGCGCTTGCCCAGCACCTGCGCACCGCCGCCCGCGACGTCACCCCCGCCGAACCGCCCGGCGCCCGCCGGGCCCGCCTCGCCCTGCACCGGCACGCCGCCCACTACCGCACCCTGGTGCACGCCACCGAACAGCACGGCCAGCGCCTGCACGCGCCGTTCCTCGACAACCAGGTGGTCCGGGCCGCCCGCCTGCTCCCCGACGACGTCCGCCTGCAACCCGGCGCCCGGCCCGCCCTGTTGGCCGCCGTGCTGGCCGGCGCCGGCCGCACCGACCTGCCCGCCGACTGGGGCCGCACCGCCGGACCCGACCCGCACGCCCCCGCCCGGGACGGCCTCCTGGCCGCCGCCCCCGCGCTCGCCGACCTGCTCGACCGTCCACTGCTCGGCGAGGCCGGACTGATCGACGCCCCCGCCGTCCGCAAGGCCCTCGCCACCGCTGTCGACCCCGCCCAGGACGCCCCGCCCGCCACCCTCGCCGCCCTCGCCGAACTGATCGCCGTCGAAGTCTGGCTGCGCCGTCTCGCCGCCCGCCGCCCCGGCTCCGCCTGGACCGGCCTGCCCGCGCCGCGCCGCCCCGCGCTGGAGCCCTGAGCGTGCCTGCCCGGAGGGCGCCGGACCGCCGGATAGCGTCGCGCCATGACCCTCCCCGTCAGCACCGACGCCCCGCCGCCCGGCACCGCGATCCTCAACGCGTGCGACGGCTCCGACGCCTCGCTGTGGGCGCTCGACCGGGCGATGACCGAGGCCGAGGCGCACCGCCTGCCGCTGCACGTGCTCGCCGTGGTCAACCCCTCGCCGACCGGCTACCCGCCGGGCATGGCCGACCTGATCCAGGAGAGCGTCCAGCGGCTCACCGCGAGCATGTCGGACGGCCTGCGCCGGGCCGTCGACACCGTGCAGGCCGCCCGCCCCCGCCCGTACGCCGGGCAGCTCACTCTGCACGTGGTGCTCGGCAACGTGGTGGACGTGCTGCTGCAGGCCGCGAACGGGCGGCACACCCTGGTGATCGGCACCCGCGGCAACGGCGGCTTCACCCGGCTGCTGCTCGGCTCGGTCAGCACCGCCGCCGTCCACCACGCCGGCTGCCCGGTGCTGGTGGTCCCGGGGCCCGCGGAGGACGACTGAGCAGCCGGAATGACGGCGGACGGCCGAGCGTTCGACCTGCTGTCGCGGGCCGTCCGGCCGGCGTGAACCACCCGACAGGAGCCCTCCCCGCCATGAAGGTCGAAATCTACTCGGACATCGCCTGCCCCTGGTGCTACGTCGGCAAGCGGCGCTTCGAGCAGGCCCTGGAGCGGTTCGAGGGCAAGGACGGCGTCGAGGTGGTCTTCCGCCCGTACCAGCTGGTGCCGGACGCCCCCGAGCAGGCCCGCCCGCACCGCGAGTGGCTCGCCGAGCGCTACGGGCCGCAGTCGCTGGCCATGGACGCCCGGATCGCCGAGGTCGGCAGGACGCTCGGCATCGACTACGACTTCGACGCCGCACTGGAGGTCAACACCCTCCGCGCCCACCGCCTGCTGCACCTCGCCGAGACCGAGTACGGCGCCCCCGTGCAGGCCGCCCTCAAGGAACGCCTGCTGAAGGCCCACTTCACCGAGGGCGTCGACGTCGGCGACGTCGACGCGCTGGCCGGCCTCGCCGCCGAGACCGGCATCGACCGCGAGCGCGCCGCCGCCTACCTGGCCGGCGACGAGGGCGAGGCCGAGACGCTCGCGCAGCTCGCCGAGGCCCGCGCCATCGGCGTCACCGCCGTCCCCACCTTCGTCTTCGAGGGCCAGTGGGCCGTCCAGGGCGGGCAGGAGGCCGACACCTTCCTCCAGGTCCTGCGCCAGGTCGAGGCCGAGACCGCCCGGCAGCTCACCCCGATCGCCCCGGCCGGCGACACCTGCGCGGACGGCAGCTGCCAGATCTGACCGGGGTCGTCAGCAGCTGAGGCTTGCGCCGGCCCAGTCCGCCAGGTCGGCCACCGGGCCGGCGCCGTGGACCGCGGTGACCACCAGCCGGATCGAGCGCTGGCCGGTCAGCGGTGCGTGCACCGTGACCGGCTTGTCGTTCGCGGACAACTCGCCGGAACTCCACAGCACTTCACCGTTGCCGCCCTGCACCGACAGAACCACCCGCCCGTAGGCCGGCCCGAAGCCGTCCAGGCCGGCGACGGCGTCGAACGACTGGCAGCTGCGGTTCAGGTCGATGGTCACCCGGGACGGCACCTGGACCGCCAGCACATGCCGGTAGTAGGCGCCGTGCATCCAGGCCCCGGGCAGCTGCAACGCGAACCCGGCACCGCGGATGGTCGGCCCGTCCGAGCCCTGCCCGTGGTTCGTCGGCACCTCGTCCAGCCAGAACCGGCTGGACGCGGTGACGGTCGGACTCGGCGAGGGGCTCGGGCTCGGCGGCGGCGTCGTCGCCGGGACCGACGGCTCAGGGACGGGCGCCCGCGGCGTCGTGGCGGCCGGCGGCGTGGACGCCGCCGGGCTCGACGGCTGCGACGGTGCCGCGCTCGGCTTCGGCGCCTGCGTCGGACTCGGGGACCGCGACGGCGTCGGCGTCGCCGAGGGCGCGGGCTTCGGGCCGGCCGGCGGCGGCACCGGCGTCGGGGACTCCGGCACCGCGCTGACCGGCGGCGGCGCGGCCACCGGCGGCTTCGGCTCGGGCGAACCGGTGAGCGCGAACGCGGCGACGGCGGCCGCCGCCACCGCGATGCCCGCGGCGATCCCGGCCTTGCCGGCCGTGCCGAGCCCCTTCCCGGCCGCCCCGGCCGCCCCGCCGCCGGCGGACGAACCGCCCGCCGCGGCCGTGCCGCCGGCGACCGCGCCCGTGACGGCGACCCCGGCGCCGACCGCGGCCGCCGCGGTCGTGAACCAGCCGACGCCGACCCAGAGCAGCGCACCGCCGGGCAGCACCGCCCGCAGACTGTGGTTGATGTCGGCCAGCTCCAGGTACGCGGCCGTGCACCGGGTGCAGTCCTGGACGTGCTTGCCGACCTCCGCCGAGGCCCGCTTGCGCAGCGAGCCGCGGGCGTACGCGCCCAGCCGGTTCGCGTACCCGGCGCAGCCCGACTCCTGACTGCCCGACACGTGCGCCTGGAGGAACGCCGCGGCCAGCCGGTCCCGGGCCCGGTGGGCCTGCACGGCCGTCGCGTTGGCGGTCTTGCCCAGCATCACCGCCACCGTCTTCGGCGACTCCCGCTCGACCTCGGTGTGCCAGAGCACCACCCGGTCGTCCTCCGGGAGTTCCGCGTACGCCCGCATCACCATGCGCTGATCGGCCAGCGCCAGCGCCCAGGCGTCCGCGCCCGGGTCGGCCAGGTCGAACTCGACGGTGGCGGCGGACGCCTCGGCGAACGTCGAGAAGTCGTCCACCAGTTGCTCGCGCCGGTCCGACCGCGCCCAGGCCGCCGCGACGTTGCGCACCGCCGTCAGCAGGTAGGCGCGGACCGCGAACTCCGGCCCCTTGCCCGCCTTCAATGCCTGCAAGGTACGGGCGAACACCTCGCCCGCGAGGTCCTCGGCGGTGAAGCTGTCCCGGCAGCAGGTCCGGGCGTAACGGCGCACCGCGTCGGCGTGCCGGCGGTAGATCTCCGCGTACGCGGAGTCGTCGCCGGCCCGCACCAGGGCGGTCAACTCGGCGTCCGAGGGCGGGCGTTCACCGTCCACCGGATCGGCCGGCGGGGGCACCGCGGCCCACCCCGAGAGCTCGTCGGCGATGAACGCCTCCGGCATGACCCCGCCCTGCCCGGCGGGCGCCTGACCCGGCACCCGGCCGATCAGCGACTCCCGGGCGGGACTGCCGCCCTGGTCCGGGACCTGCCCGTGGGTGCCCTGCTCCTCCGGGCTCACCGGGCACCGCCCGGCCGCACGGCACACGGAGCGGGCCGCCGCTCGAAGTCGACGGCGATCACGGGGCGCAACGGGACAATGGCTCCAACCACGGGCAAAGAATGGCATAGTGCAGCGACCGCCGGTAGCCGCACGGACCCCGACCCACCCTTCCGTGCCGCCGCTCGCCGAGGTGTTCGGGAACACGGGGGCGCAAGCACCGCGCGTACCCGGACAGTTCCGCGCGCCGTCCGCCCAGGGCGGTGCGCCGGGTGGCTCCCCGTCACCCGAACGGCGCGTCACCGGGACCGGCCGGACTTCCCCCGCCCGGCCGCCCCCTCCCGCGCCGGCCGTCAACTGCCCGACCCGCGCGACCGGTTCAGGAAGCGCGCAGCCCCTGCAACAGAATCTGCAGCAGCCGGCTCCCGGCACTGCCCTCGCCGCCGTCCTCGGACGCCAGCGCCGCCGACGCGTGCACCGGCACCGCCGCCGTCAGCACCAGCACCACGTCGGACACCGTCACCCCCGGCCGCAACTCGCCCGCCGCACCCGCCCGGGCCACCAGCGCCGCCAGCAACTGCAGCAGCAGCCGCGGGTCCGCGCTCTGCTCGCCGTCGGCCGCCGGCACCCCGGCGAACGCCCGGAGCTCGCCGCCGCGCTGCTCCGGCACCCGGCCGATCTCCTCCGCGTAGCGGAACGCCTCCGGCGGCAGCAGCCGGCCCGCGCCCGAGGCGGCCGCCCGCTGCAGGAACCCGGCCAGCGCGTCCCACGGACCGTTCAGCCCGCCGTACAGCGACTCCCGGGCCTGCGCGGTCAGCCAGGACACCTCCTCGGCGGCGATCCGCTGGACCAGCACCTCCTTGCTGGGGAAGCGCCGGTACACCGTGCCGACCCCCACCCCGGCGCGGCGCGCGACCTCCTCCATCGGCGCCCCGTAGCCGAGCTCGCCGAACACCTCACGGGCGGCGCGCAGCACGCTCTCCAGGTTCCGCCGGGCGTCCACCCGCAGCCGCGAACCCGCGCCGCGTCCGGCCTCGCCCGCACGCTCGCCCTGCGGGAACGCGAACCGCTCCCGCTCACCAGGGCCGCGCTGCTCCGGCACCACGTCCACCGAGGACCTCCCGAACGCCGCACCCGGCGACCGCTCGGCCAACTGTTCCTGCTCCGACATGCCAACCTCCCCCGAGGCACCCCGTCCCGGGCACCCGAACGGTCACTGCGCCCCCTGGTGTGCGCTGTCGACACCGGTCGGTCCGACGTCCGCGCACTACCTTCCCCGGATGGCTCCCGGGCAGTCGCACCGATGCCACCGGGCTCGCAGGTACATGGACCGGCACCATCGGCGGTCCGAACCACAATCCGACCATAGTTCAAGGAAGTTCGCCGCAGAAGTGGACCACCCGTCGTCCCGTCCGATCGGATCCCGGCCATCGGCGCAGATATGCCCCTATCCGCGCGCATTCGATCCGACTTGTCAGCATTCGCCGGGCCTTGACGGGCCGTCGGCCCGCGAAAACAGGCCCCGCACCGCTTTCGAGCGGGTCGAACGTGCACGTTTTCGCCAGCCGGACGGCCGTTCCCGGCTCCCGTGAGCAGCACGCGCGCGCACAACAACCACACATCTTGCCGAAATGCATGGGGGGGCATGATGCGGCAGACAGAACCCGGGGGAAACGGATTCACCGTTCTCCCGGACGAGAACCGGAACAGTCCGGCCGGACAACCCGTGCCGGCCCCACCGGCGGCCGCCCAACCGCCGCGCCGCCCCCGCCACTTGTCCGGCAGGGCGGCCCGGCACCGCCCCCGGGGCCGCTTTCCGGACCGGATTCGGACCGATCCGGCCCGGACTGTGGACAAGACCCCTCCGCCCGGTGCGTCATAGGGGGAACGTGAAACGGGTCACAGCCCGAGGGCCGGCCGGAGGTGCCCCATTCGGATCCTGATCATCGGCGGCGGCTGCGCCGGACTGAGCACCGCGCTGCGCCTCCAGCAGTTGCTGCGACCACAGTTGAGGGACCGGCGGATCGACATCACGATCGTCGAACCGCAGCCGTACCTCACCTTCCAGCCGCTGCTGGCCGAGGTCGCCGCCGGCTCCATCGACCCCCGCCACGTGGTCGTCCCGCTGCGCACCGCGCTTCCCGACTGCCGGGTGCTCACCGCCCGCGTCACCAGGATCGATCACGCCGCCCGCACCGCCTGGGTGGACGCGGCCCCGCGGGGCGAGCTCCGACTGCCCACCGAAGTCCCGTACGACGTCCTGGTGATGGCCCCCGGCGCGGTCTCCCGCACCGCCCCCGTCCCCGGGCTCGCCGAGCACGGCATGGGCTTCGCCACCGTCGGCGAGGCCGTCGCCCTGCGCAACCACGTCCTGGAACAGCTCGACCTCGCGTCCTCGACCCGTGACCCGGCACTCCGGCAGGCCGCCCTCACCTTCGTCTTCGTCGGCGCGGGCTACGCGGGCGTCGGCGCGCTCGCCGAACTGGAGGACATGGCGCGCACCGCCACCAAGGGCTTCCACAACCTGGCTCCCGACGACCTGCGCTGGGTGCTGGTCGAGGCCACCGACCGCATCCTCAGCGAGGAGATCCCCGAACTCGCCACCCACACCCTCGCCGAACTGCGCGAGCGCAATGTCGACGTCCGGCTGTCCACCACCCTGGAATCCGCCGTCGACCAGGTCATGGCGCTCTCCGACGGAGGCCGCTTCGCCGCCCGCACCCTGGTCTGGACGGCCGGCATCCGCCCCGCCCCGGTCCTCGCGCTCACCGACCTCCCGCTCGACCGGGCCGGCCGGATCACCTGCCTGCCCACCCTCCGGATCGCCGACCCCGACGGCAGCCCGCTGGCCGACGCCTGGGCCGCCGGCGACTGCGCCGCCGTCCCCGACCAGGCCGGCCAACCCTGTGCCCCCAACGCACAGCACGCCCTCGCCCAGGCCAAGCTGCTGGCCGAGAACCTGGCCGCCGAACTGGCCGGGCAGCCCCTCACCGACTACCGGCCGGACGACCCCGCCTGCTCCACCTCACTCGGTCTGCGCCGCGCGGTCGCCCACACCCGGCGCGGCGCCCGCCTCACCGGCCGGCGCGCCTGGTGGCTGCACCGCGCCCGCCAGCTGCGCCGGCTGCCGAGCCGGGAACGCCGGATCAGGGTGCTGATGGACTGGCTGTTCGGCGGACTGTTCCCGCGCGAGGTGGTCTCGCTCGGCACCATCGAGCACCCGCGTGCCGAGTTCGAGTCCGGGTTCACCACCGGCCCGGGCAGCTGACCGACTCCGGTACTCGGCTCCCACACCGGGCCCTCCGGCACCCCACGCCGGCCGCACGGAAGCGCACCCCGGCGCACACCCATCGGAACGCGCCGTACCGGGGGCCCGACTTCCGGAATCACCCCGGAGCCTGACAGGATCGGCCCATCACATGGAGTGCTGCCCCGGGTACGCAATGTGATGTTCACACCGCAATCGACCGAGAAGCAGGAACCACCCCCACATCAGTTCCCCGAGGAAGCGGCCCACGTTGAACCTCATGCGCTGGAGCGCCCGGCTCACCGGAGCCGCGTGGCGGACCACCCCCACCACCGCGGACGAACCCGTCACCGTCCCCGGCCAGCGCGACCCCGCCACCTCCGGCCCCGACGCCCGCGACCCCGAACAGCTCTACGACCTCCGCGATGTCCTGCGCCGCCTGCCCGCCCCCGTCGCCCTCACCCACGGCCCCCACCACCTGCTCGGCTACGCCAACCGCGCCTACCGCGACCTGTTCGGCACCCGCACCCCCGGCCGCCCCGTCGCCGAGGCCCTCCCCGAACTCACCGCGCTCGGCGTCCTCCCCCTGCTCGACCAGGTCCTGCGCAGCGGCCGCCCCCGCAGCGTCAAGTCCCGCTGCATCCTCGGCCTCGGCGGCAACCGCTACTACAACATCGCCTGCGTCCCGCTCGGCCCCGACGAACAGAGCACCCCCACCGGCGTCCTGATCTTCGCCACCGAAGTCACCGACCAGGTCCAGGCCGCCGGCCGCCTCCGCGACGCCGAACGCCGACAACGCGAAGCCGCCGTCACCCTCCAGCACAGCCTGCTCCCGCAGAAACTCGAACAGCCCGCCGATCTCCACGTCGCCGCCACCTACCTCCCCGGCGGAGCCGATGCCGCCGTGGGCGGCGACTGGTACGACGTCATCGCCCTCGGCGGCGGACGCACCGCCCTCGTCATCGGCGACGTCATGGGCCGCGGCCTGCGCGCCGCCGCCGTCATGGGCCAGCTCCGCACCGCCGTCCGCGCCTACGCCCGCCTCGACCTCCCGCCGCACGAGGTGATGACCCTGCTCGACGGCCTCGCCATGGAGATCGACGCCAACCAGATCGCCACCTGCACCTACGCCGTCTGGGACCCGGCCACCACCACCCTTGTCTACGCCTCCGCCGGCCACCTCCCCCTCCTGCTCCGCGCCCCCGACGGCACCGTCCTGCACGGCGAGGAACAGAACGGCCCACCCCTCGGCACCGGCGGCGCCGGCCACCTCTCCCACACCCTCCGCCTGCTCCCCGGCACCACCGGCGTCCTCTACACGGACGGCCTGGTCGAACGCCGCGACCAGGACATCGACCAGGGCATCGACGACCTCGCCCGCACCCTCACCGGCCCCGTCGCCGCCCCCGACATCGTCTGCGCCCGCCTGCTGCGGGCCCTCGGCGTCACCGCGGAACACGACGACGATGTCGCCGTCCTGGTCTTCCAGGTGGCACTTGATCCGGCACCCGTAGGTGTGTAGAGTTCTTCGAGTTGCCTGACAGGGAGCACCGAGCACGCGTCTGCGTGGACGGTCCCGGGGCAGCCAATCCCTTGGAACCACCCAGTTGATCCGTGACGGGTCGCGTCCTTTTCGCGTCTCCGTTCGTATTTGCTGTGCGCGTTTTCGGAGATTGCGGCGGATTCGCTTT
>NZ_JBIVPU010000015.1:0-158904 GCF_044754805.1 Kitasatospora sp. NPDC092948
GCCGCTGTGGCCGAGCACCCAGTGGCCCGAACACCGGGGAACCCACCACCATCGCCCACCCCCGGGGCGGCGCGGACCGGTGTTCGCGCGCCGGGCGACTGCCCCGATCGGGCACGGAGAACACCCGCGTCATCGCTGTGAGTGATTGACCGTGCTCCGTGCCGGGCCCGATGCTCGAAGCGGCGCGGATCGCCGGCACGGGCTCCCGCACCCCGCGCCGCCGAGCGGCCCGTGCCGCCGAAAGGAGCACCCGATGCCCTCCCGCAAGCACGTCACCGCGGCCGCCGCCGCGCTGACCGTTCTCGGCGCCGCCCTCGCCGCCGCGCCCGCCGCGTACGCCGCGGGCGGCACCGCCCCGGCGTGCATCGCCCGGGTGGTGGACGAGATGCCGGACGGCCAGCACGTGTGGCTGGAGAACAACTGCGGAAAGACGATGCACGTCAAAGTCATCGTGGACGGCTGGTACGACAGCAGCTGCCTGCGGCTCGCCGACCGCGCGAGCCGTGAACTCGTCCTGAAGGTCGGGACCTACCACAAGACGGTGGTCTGCTGAATCCCCCCACCCGCACGGGGCGCACCCCCGGGCCCGACCCGAAAGCGCGCGCCCGCGCCCCGCTCGGCGGGAAGACCGCCACCACCGCCCACGGATCCCCCGCCCCGCCCGTCACCCGTCGCCCGGCAGAGCCCCCGCGGCCGACTGCCGGGCCGCGAAGGCGTCCTCCGCCCCGCCCCGTGCCCGCCGACCGCCGACCAGCCCCCCGCCGGCAGGGCACGCGCACCGCAACGGCCTCAGCCCGTCCGTCGGAGGCCGGACTTGAGGGCGGCCCACCGCTCGGCGAGGACGGGGGTGAGCGTGCCGCGGAGTTCGGCGAGTTTCAGGAGCTGTGCCTCGGCCGCCGCGCCGAGGGCCTGGGCCTCGGCGCGGTAGTGGTCGGTGACCAGTGCGTCGAGTTCGGTGTCGTCCATGACGGGGGCGACCCGCCCGGCGATCTTGTTCATGTTCCGGTAGGAGCCCTGGAGGAGGAACGGCGGCTCGGTGCGGGTGTCGTCGGCCTGGGCCGCGGAGGCGATGTAGGCGCGGTTGACGTCCAGGACGGTGCGGCGCACGCGCAGGAGGCCGCGAAGGACGGCAAGGATCCGGTCGAGTTCGTCCGCCGGCCAGGGGTGGGACAGCGGCGCGGTGTCCGGGCCGCCCCCGGCGCGGTGCAGCAGGGCCGGGAGGTCGGCGCGGATCCGGTCGGCGAGCGGCGCGAGGTGGGGATTGGCCGCGAGGGCGTTCTCGACGAAGCTGAGGGCGAAGAGCTCCTCGCGGCCGGTCAGGACGTCGCCGAGGTTCCACACGTCGGCGCGGTTGGCGAGCATGTCGGGGATGCGGAAGTGCCGGCCGGACTCGGTGTAGGGGTTGGCGGCCATGACGACGGCGAAGCGCTTGCCGCGCAGGTCCCACTCGCGCGCCCCGCCGTCCCACACCCCGTCGACGCGGCGCTGCGCGTCGCACAGCGGGATGAACCACTGGAGGAATTCGGGCGAGGTGTGCTGGACGTCGTCCAGGTACAGCAGGACGTTGCTGCCCGCGTGCAGCGCGAAGTTGATCTTCTCGATCTCCTGACGGGCAGTCGCGTCGGGAGCCTCGGCGGGATCGAGCGAGGTGACCCGGCGGCCGAGCGCCGGACCGCCGACCTTGACCAGGAGCAGACCGAGCCGGTCGGCCAGGTACTCCACCAGGGTCGTCTTGCCGTAGCCCGGCGGGGACAGGAGCAGCAGCAGGCCGCTGCGATCCGTGCCGGCGCCGGGGTCCGCCGTGCCGAGCTGCTTGGCGAGGCTGTCGCCCAGCAGCGGGAGGTACACCTCGTCGACGAGCCGGTTGCGGACGAAGCCGTCGAGCGGCGCCGGACGGTACTGGTCCAGGCGCAGCCGGACCCGCTCCGCGTCGAGGAGCTCGGCCCGCAGCCGCCGGTGGGCGCGGAACGCCGGCACCTCGTGCGCGGCGAAGTCGGCCGCGCGGGTGAGGAGTTCGGCGAGGCCGACGGTGAGGGAGCCCGACTCCAGGCGGGGGTGGTCGCCGCGCAGGCCGGTGACGGTGGTCTCGACGGCGCCGGTCGCGGCGTAGTGCGGGAGCGCGGGGGTGCAGACCAGGGCGGCGGCCTCGGCGAGGTCGTCCGCCCCGGCGTCGTGGCCGCCCGCCGCGGTGAACGCGGTCAGCCAGGCGGAGGCGAGCTGGTGGCGGGCGGGGAGCGCGGCACGCCCGTCGGGCAGGGCGCGCAGGGCGTCGGTCAGGCCCGCCGTGTCGGGCGCGGCACGGAACTTGTCCAGCAGCGCCAGGACCGCCGGGCGGCCGGCGAACCCGATCGGGCGCCGGGCGAGCTCCTCGACCAGGTAGCGGCCGGCCGCGCCCTGGGGCGGGACTGGCAGGGCCGCCGCCCGGGCGAAGTCCCCGACCGCCCCGTCGAGTTCCAGAGCCAGGTCGCCGAGCGCCGGCACGGGACCGTAGGCGTCACGGGCGAGCACCAGCGAACGGGCCCGGGCCGCCCACGCCGCCCGGGACGCCTCCTCCGCCCCGTGCGCCCAGAACAACCGCGCCGCGCTGCGGGCCGCGGCAGGGTGGCGCAGCGCCCCGGCGCCGGCGTGCAGGCGCAGCAGGGCGGACAGCACGGCGGCGGCGTCGTGGTCGTGGACGCCGCGCCGGTAGCCCTCCTCCGCCCGCGACTCGACGGCCCCGCGGACCACCTCGAGCAGCCCCCCGGAGGCGTCCGCCTCGTGGAGGGCGTCGAGTCCGCCCGGCTCGGCGGCGAGGAGGACACTCGCCGCGAGGTACTCGGCGCGGTAGATGCGCGCGGTCTCGGAGACCAGGTGCTGGTCCCAGTAGCGGCGGGCCGCGTGGAAGGCGGGATCGGTGACCGGGGAGCGGTAGTCGGTGCCGGTGAGGACGAACGCGGGGGCCGTCGGCCCGGCGAGGAGGGTGAGTTCGGGGCGCCGCGCGGTGACGGTGAACAGGTGACGGCCCAACCGCAGCGCCCTGCCGTCGCCCGTGTACAGCTCCGCACGGTCGCGCAGCGCACGCCGGGCCTGCTCCCCGGCCGCCTCCAGCCGACCCGCCAGTTCGTCGGCACGCACCGGGTCGCCCAGTTCACGCAGGCGGTCGGCGAGTTGGCGGACCTTCGCGGCGGTCGGGCCCGCCGCAACGGCCGCGTCGATGTCGCCCGCGGCGGTCAGCGACGCCAGCTGGCCGCGCAGGGCTTCGAGGACGCGGTCCGCGGACCGGGCCAGGCGCTCGGCGTGCTGGGCGCGTTCGTCGAGGAGGGCCTGGCGCCGATCGGTGAGCGTGTCGTGGATCTCGGTACGGCGCGCCGCGAGCTGTTCGGTGAACACCGGATCGGCGTCCGCGAAACGGGTCTCCAGCTGCTCCACGCGCAGCAGCAGACGGTCGAGCTGCTCGTCGCACGCCTCCGGCGTGTCGGCGGCGGCCAGCGCGGCGGCGGCGGCCAGGGCCAGCAGGGACGCCTCCGCGGCGAACTCCGCGGCGGCCTCCCGGGTACGCAGCTCGCGGCCGCGCCGGGCGAGCGCGGCACGGGCCCGGTTGGTCTCGGCGAGGACGTCGGCGAGCCGGTCGAGGATGCCGGTACGGACCGAAGGGTCCGCCAGGTCGAGATCGGTGACCAGGTCGCCGACCACCCGCACGGTCTCGCCCTGCGCCTCGACCTGCTCGGCGAGCGGTCCGCCCTCCGCGCTGGTCGCCAGGGACTCCGCGGCCGCCGTGAGCGCGGCGGCCTCCCCGAGCAGGTCGGTGAACGCGTCGGGCCGGGCGAGGAAGCCGACCGCGCGGACCGCCGCGTCGGCGACACCGTCACGCAGCAGGCCGGCCAGGCGGTCGACGTCCCCGGCATCCACGCGGCGCACCTCCCGCAGCGCCTCCACCTGCCCCTGGGCCCGGCGCAGTTCGGCGAGCCGGCCGACCCAGCCGGCCGCCGAGTCCGGGCTCTCCCCGCGGGCCAGCCGCAGCAGGGTCTCGACCTGCTGCGCGGCCCGGTCGACGGCTGCCGCGGCCGCCGCGGCGAGACGGGCCACCGTCTCGTACTCGGCGAGGACCTGCCGCGCGGTGTCGCGGATCGTCCGCAGCGGCTCGTGCAGATCGCCCAGGCCGGGCTCGCCGAGCCAGTGGTGGCGGTCGGCGGCGCGGGCACAGGCGTCGAGGACGGCGCTGTGGCCGACGGCGGTGTCGGTGGGCGCCGCGGCCAACCGGGCCACGGCGAGACAGTCGGCGAGGCCCCGGACGAGGTCCGGATTGCCGATCCGCGCCAGCGGACCGCTGCCGGCCGGCTGCTCGGCCTGGTACCGCTCGCCGGTGAACGGCGTCCGCCACACCTGGGCGGTGTGGAGCAGCGCCGGTCCGTCGTCGCCGCCCCGCAGCGCGATCAGCGTGCCGTCGTCGAGCAGCGCGTGGCCCCGGCAGGCGAGCGGGGCCGACGCCTCCTGACGGACCGTGTTGTACGGCAGCAGCAGCGTACGGCCGTCCGCCGGGTCCCGGAACACGAACAGGACGTCCTCGCCGTTGGGCGAGCGCACCGTCCGCTCGTGGCCGAGGCCCGCCGTGGGGTGGTCGAAGATCCGGACGGTGCCGTCGGTGAGGTGGTAGCCGCCCGGGAACGCCAGCCCCTGCCCGCCCGGAAGGAGCAGACAGGCCTGACCGAGCGCGTCGATCCTGCTGACCCTGCCGGTCGGCAGGTGACACACCAGATGACGGACCGTCTGCTCCTGGTACGGACGGATCCGGACCAGCAGCAGCGTGTCCAGCCGGGCATGGGCGACATCGGCGTCGGCGAGCGTCTGCAACGACTCGGCCAGCGGCTCCCGGTGCACCACGACCCCCGCCGGGGTGCTCAGGGTGAGAATGCCGCCGGCGGTGGCGAGCAGCAGCTCGCCGCCGAGCGCGGCCTGCGGGTGCGGGCCGGCGAGGTGGTCGTCACGGGTCACCGCCCGCCACTGCACCTCCTGCCCGCCGCTGGGGACATGACTGCGCTCGCCGCGCGCGTCCAGGTAGGACACGCTGCCGTCCGGGCCGAGCTGCCAGCGCAGCACCCGCAGGTCCCCGGCCGCCGGGCCGGTCCGGAAAACGGCCAGCAGCCTGCCGTCGACCAGCCGCAGCTGCTCCAGGCGCGTGTCGCGGAAGTACCGGTACAACTCGGCGAGGTCCTGGACGAACCGGGGGTCGTCGAGCAGGCCGGGCAGCTCCTGCGGGCCGGCGTCGGTGAGGTCCGGACGGTGGAGCGAGAGGATGTCGCCGCCGCGGCGGCCCGCGTCGGCGGCGGCCGGGTTGCGGCCGACCAGCAGCAGCCCGCCGAGGCCCACCGCGTCCTGCAGCGTGCACGCGCCGGCCGTGGCCAGCCGGCCGGTGCGTACCAGCTGGAGCTCTCCCGCGCCGAACTCCGCCACCCGGCGGGCGTTGAGCGCGGCGGCCCGCTCGGTCAGCTCGGCCGCGGCCCCGGCCAGCCGCGCGCGCAGCACCTCGTACGTGCCCGTGTCGACGACATCCTCGGTCACCGTGGCTGCTCCTTCTGGTTCTTCGCGCCGTTGCGGGCCGCGAGCCACTTCCTCGCGCCACCCGGGCCGCGAGCTACTTCCTCGCGCCACCCGGGCCACGAGCCACTTCCTCGCGCCACCCGGGCCACGAGCCACTTCCCCGTACCGCGTCGCCGGCCACGAGCTGCGAGCTACTCCCTCGCACCGCCGCAGCCCGCGAACAACTTCCTCGTCCCGCCGCGGCCTGCGAGCCGCTCCCCCGCGCCGCCGCGGGCCGGGGGCTACTTCTTCGTGCCGTTGAGGGCCGCGAGCGGCGTCTCGGCGATGCCCAACTTGCGTGCGGACGCGAGCAGTTGGGTGAGCGGGCCGCTCTGGTCGCCGCCCTGGCCGATGAGCTTCATCAGCAGTGCGGAGACGGTGAGGTTCTGCACGTCCGCGGTCGAGACGGAGGACAGCACCCGGGTGAGGTCCTCGGTGAAGCTCGCGTCGCCGTCCAGCCACGGGCCGGCGAGGGTGCGGGCGGTGTCGGAGTGGGCGACGAAGGCGTCCACGGCCTTGCCCGCGGTCACGGACTGCACCAGGCGGTCGAAGAAGACGCTGTCACCGCCGACGATGTCGATGTTCGCCTTCTCCAGCCCGGCGGCGACCAGCGTCGCCTGCGCCTCGGCGATCTGCCGCTGCACGTCCAGGCCCGCCAGGCGGATGTCCTTCTCGGCGGCCAGCCGCAGCCGGTACTCCTCGTGACCGCGGCTCGCCTCGTCGAGGGCGGCCATCGCGGCGGCCTTCTCGGTCAGGCCCTCGGCCTCCGCCTTGAGCTTCGCGCCGATCTCCAACGCGGTGGCCTGCGCCTTCTCGGTGAGGACCACGGCCTCCGCCCGGCCGATCTTCTCGATCGCCGCCGCTTCCTGCTCGCGCACCTGCACCTTCGCCAGGCCCTCGGCGGCGGCCTCCGCCTGGACGCCCTCGGCGAGGCGGATCTTCGCGGCCGAGTCGAGGTCCGCCGCCTGCCGGCGCGCCTCCGCGAGGACCAGCGACTCACGGGCCTTGTGCGCGGACGCCTGCTCGGCGGCCTCGGCGGCCTTGATGTCCTTGACCAGCTTCTCCTGCGCCTCGGCCTCGGCCTGGATGACCATCGACTTGCGCAGCCGCTCCGCCTCCTCGACCGCGCGCAGCGTCTTGATCGACTCCTCCTGCTCGGCGACGGTGCGGTCCACCGCGACCCGCTCGCGGATCACGTCGGCGATCTCCCGCTTCTGCGTCTCGACCTCCTTGTCCTTGGCGATCCGCGCGAGCTCCGTCTCCCGGTCCCGGCCGATTACCTCCAGCAGCCGGTCCTTCTCGATCCGCTCGGTCTCCACGGCGATCACCCGCTCGCGGTTCTTCTGCGCGACGGCCACCTCACGGGCCTGGTTCTCGCGCTGGATGCCGAGCTGCTCCTCGGTCTTCAGGAACGCGCCCTGGGCACTGAGCCGCTCCTCCTCCTGGACGCAGGCGATCGCCGCTTCCTCCTTGGCGCGCAGGGTCTCGATCTCGCGGCGCTGACGGATCTCCGCGTCCGCCTGACGGCGTTCCAGTTCGAGGACGGCCTCGCGGGCGTCGACGTTCTGCCGGGTGATCTCCTTCTCCTCGGTGCGCTGGTACTCGTTGGTGCGCACGTGCTCGATCGCCGTCAGCTCGGTGATCTTGCGGATGCCCTGCGCGTCGAGGATGTTGTCGGCGTCCAGCGACGTGATCGGGGTCTGCTCCAGGTGGTCGATCGCCGCGTCCTCCAGGCTGTAGCCGTTGAGGTCGGTGCCGATGACCGCGATGATCTGGTCGCGGAACTCGTGCCGGTGCGTGTAGAGGTCTGTGAAGTCCAGCTGCTTGCCGACGGTCTTCAGCGCCTCGGAGAACTTGGCGGAGAAGAAGTCCTGCACCGCCCCCTGGTCGCTGGCCCGGGCGGTGCCGATCGCCTGGGCGACCTTGATGACGTCCTCGACGGTCTTGTTCACCCGCACGAAGAACGAGATCCGGATGTCGGCACGGATGTTGTCCCGGCAGATCAGGCCGTCGCGTCCGGTCCGGGAGATCTCGATGGTCTTCACCGAGATGTCCATCAGCTCGGCCTTGTGCAGCACCGGCAGGACGATCGCGCCGGTGAAGGTGACGTCGACCTTCTTCGTCTTGGAGATGATCAGCGCCTTGCCCTGCTCGACCTTCCGGTACAGGCGGCTGGTGAGCAGCAGCAGCGCGAGCACGATGAGCAGCGCGACGGCGACGAGCACGCCGAAGCCCACAGCGATGGTGTTCATCACGGTCCTTTGAATGAAGAGAAGTCGCGGCGGCGCGGCGGCGCGGTCAGCTGCCGAGCAGCGCGGGGTCGAACGGGGCGACGAGGAAGTACTCGCCCTCGGAGTCGTAGTCGAAGATCAGGGCGGTGCGGCCGGCGGTCAGCCCCGCCTCCTCGGTGCGGGAGCGGATCTGCACGACGGCGGTCGACCCGTCCTCGGCGGCGACTTCGGCCTGCCCGAAGTCGCCGGTCACCCGGCCGGTGCGCACCACGCAGATCCGGCCCACGAAGTCGTGCCGCCG
The DNA here is from genome assembly GCF_044754805.1 of Kitasatospora sp. NPDC092948. NCBI lineage: Bacteria > Bacillati > Actinomycetota > Actinomycetes > Kitasatosporales > Streptomycetaceae > Kitasatospora > Kitasatospora sp. NPDC092948. The sequence continues at coordinate 8,089 of NZ_JBIVPU010000015.1, forward strand.
GGCCGGACGTTCCTGCCGCAGCAGCTTCGCCAGCGGGCGCAGCAGCGCTTTCGTCCCCGCCCATGCCGAGATCAGCGCTGCGGCCAGGACGGCGCTGCGGGCCGGTAGGCCGGTGGTCAGCGCCGACCCCGCCAGGCTCACGAACCAGGCAATGGCGATCAGCAGTGAGCCGGCCACTGTCACCGGCACCCCGCCCAGTCGGAGTCCGGCGAGGACGCCCCCGTGGGCGTCGACATCGACGCCCCCGTGGACGTCGATGTCGTGGCCCCCGTCCAGGACGTCGACGCCCAGGCCGCCGAGCAGCGCCAGCCCCCAGTACGCGACGACCACCACCAGCGCGAAGCTGAACAGGGCCGCCGGGAATCCCAGCGCGGCTTCGAAGAATCCGTGCATCCGGCCCCGCCCCCTTGCCTCACGCTGATCGCTCCCGCATCCGGGCGCAGGGCGATCATCGCAGTTGGGGAGCGGCTCCCACATTGCCAGGATCCGGCAATCTTTACGCCGCATTTACACCTGAAACGGCAGGACGGTTTGGCCCTCGCCGCGGGTGCCCGACCGCGCTCCGGCAGGACTCCCGTCTCCGCCCTCGGCCCCGCTGCCCGACGTATCGACCTCCTCCCCCGCTCCCGTGCCCGCATCCCGCACTCGGGGGTCCGGCAGGAACGGAGCAGAGAACCGGTGTTGCTGTCAGAAATTTCGACCGCGTGCGATTTCAGCTGTTGGGCCCGAGCGCGTTGACGCGGCTCTCGTACTCGCGGCGGGCCTTGCGCCGGGCCGGGACCGCCGGGAAGCCCTGGGCTCGTCTGCCGACAGGCAGGGTGAGGGGGCAGTGTCAGCGCGCTTGCGCGAGCAGGTCGTGCGAGAGGTCCCACAAACGGCGCGCGCCCGCCGGGTCGACGGCGTAGCGGGCGACGCCGTGCAGGGTGCCGGAGCGGCGGTCGACGACCTCGGTCTCGTTGCAGTCGACGAAGTAGCGGCCCCCGATGCCTTCCAGGAGCGGTGAGGTCGCAAGGAGGACGGAGGTCGCGGCGCCCTGTTGGACGGTCTTGATCAGTTCGGCGGGGACACGGCCGCTGCCCCGGCCGCCGGTGTGGCGTTGCAGGTTCGTGTAGATGGCGCCGGGCATGAGTGCGTTGGCGGTGATGTTGTCGTCGGCCCAGCGGCGGCTCGCTTCCACCGCGAAGAGGGCGTTGGCGGTCTTGGACTGGCCGTAGGCGAGCCAGGGGTCGTAGGGGCGGAAGGCGAAGTTGATGTCGTCCCACACGATCGGCGACTGTTGGTGCCCGGTGGAGCTGACGGCCACCACGCGGGCGTTGCCGTCGGCGGCGAGTGCGTGGTGCAGGCCGGTGGCGAGGGCGAAGTGACCGAGGTGATTGGTGGCGAACTGCCACTCCCAGCCCTGCTCGGTGTACTGCTCGGGGCAGGCCATGACGCCGGCGTTGTTGACCAGGACGTGCAGCGGCCCCTGCCAGGCGTCGACGAACGCGGTGACCGACGCGAGATCGGTCAGGTCGAGGGGTGCGACGCGCACCTCGTGGTTCCCGGTGGAGGCCGCGATCTCCTCGGCGACGCGTTCGCCCGCCGCCGCGTCCCGTACCGCGAGGGTGACCTCCGCGCCGGTGGAGGCCAGGGCGCGGGCTGTCTCCGTGCCCAGTCCGGAGGAGGCGCCGGTGACGACGGCGCGGCGGCCGGTGAGGTCGATCCCGTCCGCGGCTTCGGCAGCGGTGGTGCTGAAGCCGAAGGGAGTGGTGATGGTGGTCATTGGGAGAACTCCTCGGGGAAGTGCGTGGTTGCGGTGTGGTCAGGGGGTGAGCAGGCGGTCCTGTTCCGTCGGCGGTGTGCCGGAGTGCCAGTCCAGTGCCCGGCCGAAGCGGATCAGTTCGCCGTAGAGGGCGGGGTCGACGTGCTCGGCGAGGAGCAGATCGAGTACGGCTGTGGCGGCTCGGGCGGGGGACTGGGCCTGGCTGTAGTCGTCGAACCACGGGCGTGAGGTGGGGGTGTCGACCATGCCGGGGCATACGGCGGCGACCAGGGTGCCGGTGGACAGGTCGCGGTCGCGGCGGTCGGCGGCGATCGCGCGCACCGCGGCCACCTGGGCCACCTTCGAGGGCACGTTCAACCACAGTGGCCAGCCTTCCTCGGCGGCCGTCCTGTGGTGGATGGCACTGCGCCAGGACTCGACGGCCCACTCGACCTGATCGAGGCTCGCGCCGTCGAAGAGGTGCTGAAGGCGCGGGGTGAGGTGGCCGAGAGTGCCCAGGCTGCTGGCCACCACGAGGAGCCGGCCGCCAGGGCGCAGGACGGGGCCGAAGGAGCGCAGGACCGCGTGGGTGGCGGTGTTGGAGACGTCGATGAACTCGTCGGCCCGCTCGGCCTGCGACTCACCGGGCAGCAGGCGGGCGACCGCGTTGGATACGACGATGTCGACGCCGCCGTGGCGGACCCGCAGGTCCTCGGCGAGGCGGGCGACGGCGTCGGTGTCCGTGACGTCCAGGACCTGGCCCTCGACGCGGGCCCGGGCCGAGGGCGCCTGCGCGACCTCGCGGGCCGCGGCCGCCACACGCTGCTGGCTGCGGCCGGTGAGCAGGACCAGGTCGTCCTCGTGCATGCGGGTGGCGAGCCCTTCGACGAGGGCGCGGCCGAGCCCTTGGTTGGCGCCCGTGACCAGGGCGATGCGGGAAGCGTTCATGGCTCCACGCTAGGAACGCCGCATCCATGAGTCCAACGAAAGTTCAGCACTTGTAGTATGCGTAAACGTCATGGACTTCGCTGATGTGTCGCTGACCGCGCTGCGCGTGCTGCGCGCCGTGGCCGAACAAGGAACCTTCACCGCGGCCGCCGCATCGCTCGGGTACACCCAGTCGGCGGTCTCCCGGCAGATCGCCGCGATCGAGCGTGCGGCGGGCGCGGAACTGCTGGAGCGGCGGCGCGACGGCGTCCGGCTCACCGACGCCGGCCGCATCGTCATGCGCCGCGCCACGACCGTGCTCGACGAGATCGAGGCCACCGCGCGCGCGCTGTCCGGCCTGCCGGGACAGGGCGGGACGGTACGTCTGGGATGGGTGCCCAGCGCGGGCGCCGTTCTGGTGCCCCGGGCCCTTGCCGAGCTGCGCCGCACCGACCCCGATCTGCATGTCGTCGGCCGCGAGGGCGGCACTCCCGCGCTGGCGCGCGCCCTGCGGGCCGGCAGCATCGACCTGGCCCTGCTCGCCTCCGCGCCGCCGTTTCGCGCGCCGGACACCGAATCGCCCCCGCTCGCCCTGCAGACGCTGACCGAACGCGCTCTGCGCCTCGCGGTACCGGCCGCCCACCCGCTGGCCCGCGGCGACTACGTGGATGTGGCCGACCTGCGCGGACAGCGGTGGATCGCCGGCTCCTCCTCGGGCGAGGACCGGCTGATGGGCGTCTGGCCGGGCCTGGACGAACGGCCCGAGATCGTCCTCACCGCCCGCGACTGGCTGGCCAAGCTCCACCTCGTCGCCGCCGGCTGCGGACTGACCACCGTGCCGGCCACACTCGCGTCCGTCGCGCCGCCCGGGGTGCGCGTCCTGCCCGTCCGAGGCGGCCCCCAGGAACAACGGCGCCTGCTACTGGCCCGCCTCCCCCACCCGCCGGAACAGTCCGTCGCCCGCGTGGCAGCCGTACTGCGCGCCGAGGCCCTCGCCACCACCCCCGCCGCGTTCCCCTCCTGACGACGAGCCCGCACGCCCAACCGCACCGCCGGCGACGGGCCGGGGACACGCCGGGCACAGCCCTGTCCGGCCGGGTCCCCACCGGCTTCCTGCGCCTGCACGAGGCCGCGCACACGCCGATCGCCGCCGGGCAGAACCTGACCGGGGACACCCCGTAGCCCACCACCAGACCCCTCGAGAGCGGGTGCGGCTGTCGCCGACACTCGGTGACCTGCTGGTCCTGGCTCCGATCATCGGGTGCCGATCTGCCGCAGCCCCCAGCCCCCAGCCGTCCGCCTTCGCCGCGGCCGTCCCCTCCTCCAACGCCGCGTCCGTCACCTCGCCCGGCGCCCCCGCAGCTGAACCACCGGCCGGAGCCGGATCGCGGGGGCCCGCTCCGCAAGGCCGTCGCAGGACCGGGCCACGTCCGCCTTCAGGAAGCCGATCCTCGGGGCATCGCTCACCCGCGCACCCCGGCGGCCCTCATCACTCGCTGTCAAAACTTCTGACAGCAACGCCGGTTCTCCGGTCCGTTCCTGCCGGCCCCCCGCTCCCGTGCCCGTATACGGGCGCGTGCCCGGCCCCGGAACGGGTCCGGGGCCGGGCACGCGCGGGGTGGAGATGCTCGGGTCAGAGCCGGAAGGGGTTTCCGCCCAGGGCTCCGATGAGGTACCAGGCGGTCGCGCCGGTGTGCAGCGAGGAGTAGTAGTAGTCGCCCTGTCCGGTGTCGAGGCCGTCGTGCGAGGAGGCGACGATTCCCGACCCGTCGGTGTGCGGGGCTTCGTTCTGGGCCTTCTGCAGGGTGGCGATCAGCGCCGCGGCCCGGCCCGCGTCACCGGGGGCGTTGCGGGCCTGGTAGGCGGCCAGGAGGTGGGCGGTGCCCTCGAACCAGACGCCGCTGGTGTCGACGGCGCTGAAGCTGACGCCGGTGAAGCCGCCGTCGGTGGCGGCCATCCGGCCCGCGGCGAAGTCGACCGAGGGCGCGTAGGCCGGGTCCAGGGTGGCCAGGTAGCTCCAGGTCTGGACGTCCTCGGGGACGGCGTCCTCGTTGGTGGTGACCCCGTCGAGGCCGGTGCCGGTCCACAGGGACTTGTTGGGGGCCTGCATGGTCCTGACGAACGCGAAGGCGTTGTCGGACCGGTTCTTCCAGGTCTGGTCGCCGGTGAGCTGGTGGAGCATGGCGAAGAAGGCGCCGACGTCGATGTTGTGCTCGGTGGCCTTCCAGGTCCGCTGGACCAGGCCGCTGCCGTCCTCCGCCGCGGAGGTGTCGGCGTAGCCGCCGGTGTAGCCGCCGGCGCCGCGGGTGTCGGCGGAGTTGGCCTGGATCCAGTTCGCGGCCCGCAGCGCGCCGTTGAGGTACTTGCTGTCGCCGGTGGCCTTGTAGAGGTGGGCGAAGGCCATGCCGGCCCAGGCCATGTTCCCGGTGTAGACGGACCAGCCGGCGATGTAGGGGGTGCCGACCGGGTAGTCCCGGCCGAGGGTGGTGATGAACGGGTCCGGCAGGTAGGAGGCCCGGATCCGGCCGTCGTTCACCGGATCGTGGTCCTGGGCGTACAGCAGGCTGTCGCCGAGGGCGATGGCGTGCGTGAAGTCGGTGCCGGAGTGGTTCGTCAGGAGCGCCATGACGGTCACGGCGTTGTCGTAGGTGAACGACGCCTGGTACCCGGTCGGGCCGAACTTGTCCCCGGGCCCGAAGAAGCCGCCCTTGTAGCTCTGCGGGACGCGGAGCGCGTCCTGGGAGCCGTACTGGTCGATGGCGTTCAGCAGGAAGGAGTCGGCCTTGCGCGTCGAGGGGCTCGGGGACGTGGTACTGCCCGTGCCGCCCGTGCCGGGGTTGAAGAAGTTGTAGCCGACGATCTTGTCGATGAGGGCGCCGCCGGGGAAGTCCATCATCACGACGCCGGTGCGGACCACCGGGGCGTGCGTGCCCGTGGCCTGGTTGAGATACGTCAGCAGGAACTCGTTGACGCCCTGGCTCGTGCAGATCTGGGCGGCGCAGCCGCTGGCGACCGAGTAGGGGTAGGCGAAGGCCGATGCTCCGCTGGTGTAGTTGATGTACAGCTTCCGGTCCTGGTCGGGGTCGCTGTTCTGCCGGTCCAGCTGCCGCCGCACGTAGTTGCGCTTGCTGGCGATGGCCATCATGTTGGGGACGTCGTACTCGTCCTGGACGAAGCAGCTGTGGTTGCCGGAGTCGGTGTTGTCGCCGCAGTCCCCGCCGGCGAGGCTGGCGCCCGCGTTGTTCTGCAGGTCGGAGTCCTGCTTCAGGCCCCACTGGTAGTCGCCGCCGCCCGGGCCGTAGAAGGCCGTCAGCACCAGCTTCCCGCGGACGGCGCCGAGCGTCGGAACCTCGCCCTGACTGACCGTGGTGGCCGTCGAGGCGACCGACGGGCCGTAGAACAGGTTGGGGTACTGCGCCAGGTAGTGGCTGAAGAGGTTCTGCCGGTAGATGGTTTTGGCGTTGTCGGAGGGGCTGGCGGGGACGAGGCCCCCGTCGGGGTCGTAGGAGGGCGGCGCCTCGGCGTCTATCAGGTCATCGGTGCACGAGGTGCCGGAGCCGCTGCACTCGGCCTTCAGGCGGAGCAGCAGCGTCTCGCCGGGGTGACCGGTCAGGAACGCCTGGAACTGGTCGAGGGCGTCGCCCAGCATCGCGTGCTGGTAGACGACTCCGTGGTGGACGGCGTACGAGCCGGCGAGGTAGTCGCCGTTCGACTTGCTCTGCCCGCCGACGACCCGGACCCGGATGTCGAACGCCCGGACGCCGGCGGCCAGTTGGCCGGCCAGGTTGCCGGCCTGGGTGGAGTCGCCCTCCTGGGTCTGCGTCAAGTCGCCGCCGAAGGTGGAGAGCGACTCGTGCGTCCCGGGGATGGACATGGCGCCCAGATTCGTGCTGTCGGGAACGCGCCTCATCCAGTCCGAGCCGGCCGTGGCGGAACTCAGGCTCTCGTACGACGGGGTGCTCATCGAGCTGTCCGCGAACGCCGGCGCGGCCGCGGGCAGCGTCAGCGACCCGAGGCCGAGTACCGCGGACAGCAGGGCGCCCGCAGCGGTTCTCCAGTGTCGGTTAATCGTGCTCTCCTCGAAGCAGCGGGGAACATCGCGCACGACGTCCCCCCGAATTCGCCCTGGTCGGGCGGTTGAGGTGGGCCAGCGTAGCCCACCTGCCGGTCCTCTTGGTGTCGGGCACCTGACATGCCGGCAACGGAAGTTGAGGTGGAGTCAGCTCAGGATCAGGGCCGGCCCGGCGGCCGCGGCCCGGCACCGGTCTGTCGGCGTGCGGGGCCCGGGCGGGCTCACGCCAGGGACTTCAGGACGTCGACCTCGCATCCCGGCGCGTAGGGGTCGAAGCCGTGCTCGGTGAGCCAGCGGACGGCGAGCAGGGTTCGCAGCGACCACCAGGCCCGGACGAGGTCGAGGTCGAGGTCGATGTCGGCGCCGTAGCCGGCGAGGAGGTCGTCGAGGCGGTCGGTGTGGCCGAGGGTGAAGGTGGCGAGATCGTAGAGCGGGTCGCCCCGGCCCGCCTCGGACCAGTCGATGATGCCGGTGACGTGGTCGCCGTCGAGGAAGATGTGGGCGATCTGGAGGTCGCCGTGGGTGAAGGCCGGGCTCCACGGGCGCAGTGCGGCATCGGCGACCCGCCGGCTGCGGGCGACGAGGCCGGCGGGGAGGAGGCCGTCCGTCACGAGCAGCCGGCATTCGTCGTCGAGTTCGGCGGCCAGCACGGCGGTGCTGCGGCCGGCCCGGCCGAGTCGGGGCGGGAGGGGCGCGTCGTGGAGTGTTCGAATGGCGGCGCCCGCTGCGGCCCACGCCGCGGGCGTTCCGGTCGACGGGCCGCCGAGACGTCCGAGAGGCGCTCCGGGCACGGCGGCGAGCGCGAGTACGGGCGGCCGACGCCAGAGGACTCTCGCGGTGGGGACCGGGGCCAGGGACATCGCTTCGAGCTCGGCATCGATGCGCGCCTGGTCCGCGTCGACCTTCAGGAACACGTCACCCACCCGCAGGGTTGCGCGCTCGGAGTGGGCCACGACGACTTCGACCTTGTCCATGGCCGACCAGTATGGCGGCGACGGGCGGCGACGTCCCCGGGTTCGTAGGGCACGGCTGCCCGGTCGGCCGGGTCATCGGGGGCGCCACCGGCAGACTCCGCTGCGGGGTGCTGGTGCAGGGTGCTCGTGCGGGGTGCTGGTGGAGGTGCTGGTGCGGGGGTCAGTCGCTGTCGCGCTTCTCGATGACGAGGATGCGGGCCTCGGGGGCGGGATGGGCCATGTGCTCGTCGCCGGGCTCCACGCAGCAGACCCGGCCGGGGGTGAGGCGCTCGACCTGTTCGGTGCCGCCGGTGCGGTAGTGCATGTCGACGGCGCCGTCGAGGACGACGAAGACCTCCGGGCCGTCGTTGATGTGCCATCGGTAGGGCCGGTCGGTCCAGTGCAGCCGGACGGTCGCGTCGTCGAGCTCGGCGAGATCGAGGGCGCCCCAAGGGCGTTCGGCGGTGAAGGAGGCGGCGTCGAGGAAGCGCACAGGGGGTTCTTTCCGTCCAGGAGCCGTACCGTCGGCTCTCCTCTGCATTCTGTGTCGGGAAGCCCGGCCGGCGGACCTGGCAGAAATGACTGATTGCCTCGAAATCCTGCCAGCGGGGCTCCTCCCGGTCGCCGGACATCGGGACCGGCCGTACCGGTGGTCGGGGTTCACCCGCCTCCGGGAGCCCTGCGACCGCTCCCCCGGGGCCGGCTCCGCCCGGAGTGACACCGGGGAGGCGGTGACCAGCATGGGCGGCCCAAGGTGCGGCCGGCTGTGGACGACGAGCCGGTGGATCCGTCCGGCGTCCGATCAACCCGCTCCTGGAGCGCGGCAGAAGGGTACGGAGCAGCGCCGGGCTGTGACGGTGAGCCGGGGGTGTGGGGTCACCTGTCGGTCAGGGGGCGAAGGTAGTGGGCGACCTGGGTGTGGCGGAGGTGTTCGGCCCAGCCGAGTGGGGTGTCGTCGAAGCGGGTGTCACGGATGTTCGGGTCGGCGCCCAGGCCGATCAGCAGGTGTGCGCCGGTCAGGTCGTCGGCGGCCGCGGCCTGGTGGAGGGCGGTTTCCCAGGGTTGTTCGAGGGGGATGTCGCCGCGACCGCGAGCGTTGACGTCGAATCCGAGTTCCACCAGGAGCGGGACGGCGTGCCAGACGCTGCGGGCTGCCGCCCAGACGATCAGGGCGGGCCGTCGTCGGCGTGCGGCGTCGGCATGCGGGCGAAGCCGTTGGACGGTGGCGCGCTCTCCTGCCAGGGCTGCGGCGACAAGTGAGTCCGCGCCGTCGGCCGGTGACCAGGGGGCGCCGTGAACGGCCAGGTACCGCAGGACGCGTGTGCTGCCGCACTGGGCGGCCAGGCGGGTGGGTGTGGTGCCGTTCCAGGCGCGCAGCCGGACCGGACGGTGGTCGGGGAAGTGGAACGGGGCGTGCAGGTCTGCGCATTCGGCGAGCAGCCGGACGCGGTCGGGGAGGTCGTGGGTGACGGCCCACCAGAGTTGGTCGGCGATCAGGTCGGCGGGCGAGGGGATTGCCGTGCCCAGACGTGTGCGCCATGGATTGCTGCGGCGTCCGGCACCACGCCTGTCGCCGCGCCCGTCGCCACGTCTGGCTTCGCGTCCGTCGTCGCGCCCGTCGTCGCGCCCGAGGCCGTGGTCGATGAGCAGGCGCAGGTGGGTGTCGTCGGTGCCGAACTGGCGGTTGTAGAGGGCTTGTCCGTCGTTGGGGTCGGCGCCGGCGGTCAGGAGTGCGGTGGCGAGGACGTCGGCTGCGGGGTGCGGGGGTTGGCCGTGCTCGCCGCCGCCGAGTGCGCCGGCGAGTGCGGTGAAGGGCGTGGTCAGGCCGTGCCAGAGATAGCCGGCGTTCGGGTCGGCGCCGTGGTGGAGGAGCAGACGTGCGGTTTCGGCGACGGCGTCTTCCGGGACGGCGGGGTCGTGCCGGGCGTAGGCGAGGTAGAGGAGCGGCTCCCAGGCGAACGGGCCGCCTTCGGTGACCGCCAGGGTCGGATCGTCGGTGAGCAGCGTGGTGAGTGCGGCGGTGTCGGCGGCGGCAGCCGCGGCGTGGATCGACGTGGCAGTGAGATGGGGGTGGGTGGCGAGGAGCGCGGCGGCCTGTGTCCAGCGCTCGGGATTGTCGTCGGGGCTGTAGCGGAGGCAGGCCAGCAGGAGGAACCGGTCGGCGGGTGACGTCGCGCTGTCGATCCGGTCCGGGGTTCGGCGGTGGCGCTGGATGGTGTGGACGTGCCGCTTGAGTGCGGCCCACGACGGGAAGCCGTAGCGGCGGGCGACGGCCAGCTGTGCGCCGGCCAGGGACGGCGGGTGCGGGCCCGTGGGCTGATGGGCGGCGATCAGTGCGAGGGCGTCCGGTGCGCCGGATCCGGCCCGCTCGCGCAAGTCCTTCGCCTGCTTGCGCAGTTGCTCGAAGTTCGGGTCGTCGGGGAGCCGGATGACGGTCGCCATGGCGGCCTCCTTCCATGGCCCGCGGTCCGCTGCGCCGGGCTGAAAGGAGGTACGGGGGCGGTGCCGGTGCTGGGCGCACGACCGGGTGGGCTCGGCCCTGTCCGCGGACGGGAGGCGTCCCGGGACGCCCGTGGGAAGTGTAGCCAGCGGGTTGACGCGCCGGTGGGATTCCGGCGAGGTCGGCCGGGGATCGGCACTCGGCCACTCGGATGCTCGGGTGCTCGGGTTCTCGGGTGCTCGGGTGCTTCGGGCGGGACCGGGTGACGGCGGGTCAGGAGTTCCAGGGGACCTGCGCCAGGGGCGGGGTCCGGTTGAAGAAGGTCTTGGCGCGCAGGACGGCGGCTTCGTCGGCGAGGACCTGGCCTGGGCGGTTGCCGTTGCCGAACAGGACGCCGCCGGAGGTGCCGATCTGGCGGACGGCGCTCCGGGCCGGGCACGGGGGCGTTCAGGCCAGGGCGGCAGCCAGGCGCTGCGGGAGCGTGTCGTAGGGGTGGCAGTCGAGTACGGGCAGGCGGTGGGCGCGGGCTTGGGCGGCGAGCCAGTGGGAGTAGGCGGCGCTGACCGTGGCGCGGGCGGTCTGGGGGCCCAGGTCGGGCTCGCGGTGCGCGTAGTTGGCGGCGATGCGCGCCGGGTCGCCCTCGTGGAGGAAGACCGTGTGCAGGCGTCGTCCAAGGGCCGCGGCTTCCTCGGCGGCCTGGGCGGCGGCGCGGGGGGTGAGGTAGTCGCCCTCGACGACGGCCGGCATGTCGACGCTCAGCCGGTTGCGTACGACGCCGAGCAGGGCGTTGTCCAGGGCCTGGGCGGTGGCGATCTGGAGTTCCAGGATGCGATCGGTGTCCCGCTCCCCTTCCGCCGAGGCGGGACGAGCCGTGAACTGGTGCAGCGCCGGGTGGGTGGCCGGGGTGGTGGCCGCTTCGAGGGCCGCGACGACGTCGTCGAACTCGACGGTGAACGCGTGACGGTCGGCCGCGACGCGAGCGGCGAGGCGGCTCTTGCCGACGCCGGAGGCGCCGCCGATCAGCAGGATGTCCCAGGGGTGGCGGCCGGTACGCATACGGCCACCGTAGAGGGCGCAGGACGCCCGACAACGAGCGGGGGCGGGTACGGTGCCGGGGCCCCGGGTGGGCGGGGCGGCGGGGGTGCCGCCCCACCGGGCACGGCCAACGCCTGTGCTCACAGGTGTGGCAGACGGCCCGTCTGCCACAGGCGCTCTCCCGATGCGATGCCGGGCGTCCGATCCGTCGGCAGCGGCCGCGTCCGGGCCGTCGCGCGCCGGTCGGGAACGGACCGGCTCCGGCGGTCAGCACCGTGGACCCGGCCGCGCGGCAGCTGTGACGTCCTCACCACGCCCGGCGCCGGCAGCATCACCACCGAGCAGCACCCGAACCCGGCCCCGAACCCAGACCCGCACCCGCACCCGCACCCGCACCCGCACCCGCACCCGCACCCGCGAACGCCGGCGCTGTCCGCACGGGCCTGTCACGGCCGCGAGCGGAGTTCAGGCGGCGACGCCGAGGCCGAGGGTGACCGCGACCGGGGCCAGGTAGAGCAGCGGGAAGACGACGGTCTTGTAGGAGCGGGCCCGCAGAACGGTGACCACCGCGCCGAGGAAGTACAGGACCAGGCCCACCGCGGCAGCGACGCCGAGGGCGGACACAGCAAGACCGACCAGCAGACCGATCGCGCCGGCGAGCTTCGCGAACGCCAGCGGGCCCCACCACGAGCGCGGAACGCCGTACTGGACGAGCGGCTGAGTCACGAACCCGGCACGACGCGCCAGCGACACGCCCGAGAACCCGACCCACACGGCAGTGACGACGGCAAGAACGACATGGGCGACAGACACAAGGCACTCCAGGGGTGAGGCGGCGGGGCACGAGAGACCGAAGACCGGGGCCGTTACCCCGCTTCGCGGCTCCCGCGCTCCGCCGCGTTTGCTCGAACACTCCCCTGACCCCGCGCCTGCACCGGATGTGACACCCCTCCCCAAAAAAAGTCCCCGCCCGGGCCGTCCTGGCGACGTCCCCACTCCCCCGGGCCGGTGCGCAGGCACCGCGTAGAGTGGCCGCCCGCCCCGGGAAAGGACTGCGTCGTGCGCAAGCGTTCCAGCATCCTGTTCGTCACCGATCTCGCGTACCCCGCGCAGGGGCGCCGGTACGGCGACGAGGACGTCTTCCTGACGTCGCGGCTGCGCGAGGAGTTCGATGTGGCGCTGTGTCACCCGCGGGACGCGGTCGCGTTGATGGACCGTTTCGACGCGGTCGTGATCCGCAACAGCGGGCCGGTGCTGTACTACCAGGAGCAGTTCGACGAGTTCCGCCGCCAGGCCCTCGCCCGCGGGACTCGCGTCTACAACCCGTTGACGGGCCGCGGAGACATGGCCGGCAAGGACTACCTGCTCGAACTGACGGCCGCCGGGTATCCGGTCATACCCACCGTCGGCGACCCGGCCGACGTCGATCTGCTGCCGCGGGCCCGGCGGTACGTGGTGAAGCCGAGGGCCGGCGCGGACTCGATCGGCCTGGCCGTGCTGGACCGCGATGCGCTCGCCGGGACGGCGCACGGCGGTGTGCTCGTCCAGCCGCTGGTCGACTTCCGCTACGAGGTGTCGTTCTACTTCGTCGACGACGCCTTCCAGTACGCCCTCCACGCCCCGGACCCGTCCCGCCGCTGGGACTTGACGTCCTATCCGGCGACTCCCGAGGACCTCGCCTTCGCCCGCCGCTTCATCGACTGGAACACCCTCGACCACGGCATCCAGCGCGTGGACGCCTGCCGAACCACGGAGGGGCACCTGCTCCTGGTCGAGCTGGAAGATCTCAACCCCTACCTGTCGCTGGACATCGTCCCGCAGGAACAACGGGACAAGTTCGTCGCCTCAATGACCGCCTCGATCCGCCACCTGCTGCACGACGGAACAGCCGCCTGACCACCCGGCCGGGGCAGAGTCGGCGAACGGCGAGTGGCTCTTGATCGGACGGGGGCCGCGTGAGCAGGATGAGCCCGACAGGGGACGCACCGGGTCGGGGGGCCGGCTCGGGTCCCGGAGTGCGGGCCGCGAAGTCGGGCCTGCGGAGGGCGGAGGGGTCTTGGACGAGCACAGTGAGCAGCGGGGGCGGGACTACAGCACGGCGTGCCCGACCGGGACGGGTTTCGGACTGCACCACGTGCAGCTCTCCATCGCACCGGGCAGCGAGGACGCGTGTCGCGCGTTCTACGTCGGAGTGCTCGGCATGACGGAGCTGACGAAGCCGCCGGTGCTGGCGGCCCGTGGCGGCCTGTGGGTGCGTGCGGACGACCTGGAGATCCACCTGGGTGTGGAGGAGGACTTCCGACCGGCCCGCAGGGCCCACCCCGGCATCCGGGTGACGGACATCGACGCCCTGGCCGAGCGGCTCGCCGCTGCCGGGGTGGAGGTGGTGTGGGACGGGAACTTCCCCGGCCACCGCCGCTTCCACGCCCTCGACAACTCGGGAAACCGGCTGGAGTTCCTGCAACCCGACGGCTCCGCGGCGGAGTGGTGACACCCCCGGGGCGGGACACCGGAGCAATCACCGACGATCGCCCCCGGCGGGCCGCCCCGCCGGACAGCGGGGCGGGGCGGCCCGCCGAGGCACGGTCGGAACCCGGCCGGCCGTCAGACCGGCAGACCCACCGGCCCCCGGGCGCAGCCCGGCGGAACCGGGCGGGCCGCCACAATCGGGCAGACGGCCACGGCCGGGCAGGTCACTCCACGACCTCGGCGCTCACCAGAACGACGTCATCCTTGGGAACGTCCGCGTGCCCGCCCTTGGAAGTGGTCGGAACGGACTTGATCTCGTCGACCACGTCCTGACCCTCGACGACCTCGCCGAACACGGCGTAGCCCCAGCCCGGGCCGGACTTCGCGGTGTGGTCCAGGAAAGCGTTGTCGGCGACGTTCACGAAGAACTGGGCGGTGGCGGAGTGCGGGTCCGACGTCCGGGCCATCGCCACCGAGTACCGCGTGTTCTTCAGACCGTTGTCGGCCTCGTTGTTGATCGGCGCACGGGTCTCCTTGCGCCGCAGGCCCGGCTCCATCCCGCCGCCCTGAACCATGAAACCGTCGATCACCCGGTGGAACACCGTGCCGTCGTAGAAGCCGTCCGCGACGTACTGGAGAAAGTTCTTCACGGTCTCGGGCGCCTTCTGCGCGTTCAGGAGGATCACGATGTCGCCGTGGTTGGTGTGCAGCTTGACCTTGGACAAGACCATCTCATTTCTGACGCTGTATCGATCCGGTGCGGAACGCCCACCATCCTCCCAGCCGACCGACCGGCGAACACGCCGACCACCCGCCCCGCGGCCCACGCCCCGCAACCCGGCCCCACCCCACCCCACCCGCACAGCAGCGGACCGCCCCCGGAGCCCGAAGGCCCCGAAGGCGGTCCGATTCACCGAACGAACGGTGAAACTAAGGGAGTTACCCCACGAACCGGTCCGCGTTCGCACGACGCCGTGCCCGGTACAGCAGCACACCGCCCAGCGTCAGCAACCCACCGCCGGCCAGACCGGCCCCCACCAGACCCTCGGGCGAACCCGTGTCCGGCAGATGGCCCTTCCCACCGCCGTGCGGCGGCTCCGACGGACGCTGCGGCTTCCCGCACTCCTCCTTCTCCGGGCACGCGGACACCGTCACGCACAGCTCCACCGGCGCACTCTCGACCACCTGACCCTGCGGATCACGGGCCGAAGCCGTCGCCGTGTTCGTCACATGACCGGCCTTCGCATCCGCCTCCGTCACCGTGTACGTCCCACGGCACGTGGTGCTCTGACCCGGGTTCAGCGTCGTCGCCTCGCACACCACCGACGCCACCCGGTCGTCACGGACCGTCACGCCCGTCAGCACCGTCGCCCCGGTGTTCGTCACCGTGTACGTGTACGTCACCGTGTCACCCACCCGCGCGGAACCCTTCACATCCGCCCGCTTCGTGATCGACAGCGACGAGGCACTCGACGTCGTCTCCACCGTCGCCTCACCCGGCGCACTCTCCACCGGCCGCCCCTCCGGATCGGTACCCGACGCACGAGCCGTATTCGTCACGTGCCCGGCCTGAACATCCTCCTCCGTGATCGTGTAACTGCCGTGGCACGTCGTGCTCTGCCCCGGGTTCAACGACGACGCACCGCACGTCACCGACGCGACACGGTCGTCACTGACCACCACACTGCTGACGGCCGCGGTACCCGTATTCGTCACCGTGTAGGTGTAGTTGACGGTCTCACCCAGACGGAACGGACCGGCCGCATCGGCCTTCTTCACCATCGACAGCGCGGCCTCGCCCACCACAGTGACGGTCGCCTCACCGGGCGGACTCTGCACCGGCTGCCCCTCGGGATCGGTGCCGCTCGCGTGAGCCGTGTTCGTCACATGACCAGCCGCCACATCCGCAGCCGTCACCACATACGAACCGTGACACAGCGTGCTCGCGCCCGGGCTCAACAACGTCGCGCCGCACGTCACCGAGGTGACGTGGTCGTCCGTCACGGTCACATTGCTGACGACCGCCGTGCCCGTGTTGGCCACGGTGTACGTGTAGTTGACCGTGTCGCCGACGTGGAACGGACCCGCGCTGTCAGCAGCCTTCTGGATCGTCAGCCCGCCCTCGCCGGCCACCGGAACAGTCGCCTCACCAGGCGGACTCTGCACCGGCTGCCCCTGCGGGTCCGTGCCGCTCGCGTGAGCCGTGTTCGTCACATGACCAGCCGCCACATCCGCAGCCGTCACCACATACGAACCATGGCACAGCGTGCTCGCACCCGGGCTCAACGAGGTCACCGCGCACGTCACCGAGGCAACGTGGTCGTCCGTCACGGTCAGGTTGTTCACCGCCGCCGTTCCGGTGCTGGTCACCGTGTACGTGTAGTTCACGGTGTCACCGACGTGGAACGGACCCGCGCTGTCCGCCGCCTTCTGGATCGTCAGCGCGCCCTCTCCCGCCACCGGAACAGTCGCCTCACCAGGAGGACTCTGTACCGTCTGGCCCTCGGGATCCGTCCCTTCGGCGCGGGCGGTGTTGGTCACGTGACCGGCCGTCACATCGGCCGCCGTCACCACATACGAACCATGGCACAGCGTGCTCGCACCGGGGTTCAGCGAGGTCGCCGAACACGTCACCGAGGCAACGTGATCGTCCGCGACCGTGAGGTTGCTCACCGCTGCCGTGCCCGTATTGGTCACCGTGTACGTGTAGTTCACGGTGTCGCCCACGTGGAACGGACCCGCGCTGTCGGCCGTCTTCTGGATCGTCAGTGCGCCCTCGCCCGCCACCGGAACAGTGGCCTCACCCGGAGGGCTCTGCACCGGTTCGCCCTGCGGATCGGTACCGTTCGCGTGCGCGGAGTTCGTCACGTGGCCGGCCGTCACATCCGCCGCCGTGATCACGTACGAACCGTGGCACAGGACGCTGCTGCCCGGATCCAGCGTGGTCGAGTCGCACGTCACCGAGGCGACATGGTCGTCCGTCACCGTGAGGCTGTGAACAGCGGCGGTACCGGTGTTGGTCACCGTGTACGTGTACGAAACCGTGTCACCGACATGGAACGGCCCAGTGCCGTCGGCCGCCTTCTCCAGCGACAACACCGCCTCGCCCACCACCGGGACAGTCGCCTCGCCGGGCGGACTCTGCACCGTCTGGCCCTCGGGGTCCGTCCCCTCCGCGTGCGCGGTGTTCGTCACATGACCGGCCGTCACATCCGCCGCCGTCACCACGTACGAACCGTGGCAGGTCGTGCTGGCACCGGGGTTCAACGAGGTGGCGGAACACGTCACCGAGGCAACGTGATCGTCCGCGACCGTGAGGTTGTTCACCGCCGCCGTACCGGTGTTGGCCACCGTGTACGTATAGGAGACGGTGTCGCCGACGTGGAACGGACCGGCGCTGTCAGCCGCCTTCTCGATCGTCAGCGCGCCCTCGCCCACCACGGGGACGGTGGCCTCGGTCGGCCGGCTCTCGATCTGCTGTCCCAACGGGTCCGTGCCGTCCGCGTGGGCAGTGTTGGTCACGTGACCGGCCGTCACATCGGCGGCCGTCACCACGTACGAACCGTGGCAGAGCGTGTTCGCGCCCGGGTTCAGCGTGGTCGAGTCGCACGTCACCGAGGCGACGTGGTCATCGGTCACCACCAGGTTGTGCACGGCGGCCGTGCCCGCGTTGGTCACCGTGTAGGTGTACGTCACGGTGTCGCCGAGGTGGAACGGGCCGCCGCTGTCCGCGGTTTTCGCGATGGTGAGCGCGGCGTCGCCCGCGATCTCGATGGTGGCTTCACCGGGCGGGCTCTGCACGGGCTGGCCTTCGGGATCGGTGCCGTTCGCGTGCGCGGTGTTGGTGACCGAACCGGCCGTGACGTCCGCCGCCGTGATGACGTAGGTCCCGTGGCAGAAGGTGCTGTCGCCCGGGTTCAGCGTCGTCGAGTCGCACGTCACCGAGGTGATGTGGTCGTCGGTGACGGTGAGGCTGTGCACGGCCGCCGTACCGGTGTTGGTGACGGTGTAGGTGTAGGGGACGGTGTCCCCGACGTGGAACGGGCCGGCGCTGTCCGCCGCCTTCTGGATGACCAACGCGGCCTCGCCCAGGACCGGGACAGTGGCCTCACCAGGAGGGCTCTGCACGGTCTGGCCCTCGGGATCGGTACCCGAGGCGTGGGCCGTGTTCGTCACGTGACCGGCCGTCACATCCGCCGCCGTCACCACGTACGAACCGTGACAGGTGGTGCTGGCGCCGGGGTTCAACGAGGTAGCAAAACACGTCACCGAGGCAACGTGATCGTCCGCGACGCTGAGGTTGTTCACCGCCGCCGTACCGGTGTTGGTCACCGTGTACGTGTAGTTGACCGTGTCGCCGACGTGGAACGGACCGGCGCTGTCCGCCGCCTTCTGAAGTGCCAACACGGCCTCGCCCGCCACCGGCACCGTCGCCTCGCCGGGCGGGCTCTGCACCGGCTGACCCTCGGGGTCGGTGCCGTTCGCGTGCGCGGTGTTGGTCACATGACCGGCCGTCACATCGGCGGCCGTCACCACGTACGAGCCGTGGCACAGCGTGCTCGCACCGGCGTTCAGCGTCGTCGAGTCACACGTCACCGAAGCGACATGGTCGTCCGTCACGGTGAGGCTGTTAACGGCGGCGGTGCCCGTGTTGGTCACCGTGTAGGTGTAGGTGACGGTGTCGCCCACGTGGAACGGACCGGCACTGTCCGCCGTCTTCTGAAGTGCCAACACGGCCTCACCCAGCACCGGAACCGTGGCCTCGGCCGGCGGGCTCTGCACCGTCTGGCCCTCGGGGTCCGTCCCCTCAGCGTGCGCGGTGTTGGTCACGTGACCGGCCGTCACATCGGCGGCCGTCACCACGTACGAACCGTGACAGGTCGTGCTGGCACCGGGATTCAGCGAAGTGGCCGAGCACGTCACCGAGGCAACGTGATCGTCCGCGACGCTGAGGTTGCTCACCACCGCCGTACCGGTGTTGGTCACCGTGTACGTGTAGGAGACGGTGTCACCGACATGGAACGGGCCCGCGCTGTCCGCCGCCTTCTGAAGTGACAGCACGCCCTCGCCCGCCACCGGCACCGTCGCCTCGCCGGGCGGGCTCTGCACCGGCTGACCCTCGGGGTCGGTGCCGTTCGCGTGCGCGGTGTTAGTCACATGACCGGCCGTCACATCGGCGGCCGTCACCACGTACGAGCCGTGGCACAGCGTGCTCGCACCGGCGTTCAGCGTCGTCGAGTCACACGTCACCGACGTGACGTGGTCATCGGTCACCGTGAGGCCATGTACAGCGGCGGTACCGGTGTTGGTCACCGTGTACGTGTACGAAACCGTGTCACCGACATGGAACGGCCCAGTGCCATCGGCCGCCTTCTCCAGCGACAACACCGCCTCGCCCACGACCGGGACAGTCGCCTCGCCGGGCGGACTCTGCACCGTCTGGCCCTCGGGATCCGTCCCCGAAGCATGGGCGGTGTTGGTCACATGACCGGCCGTCACATCGGCCGCCGTCACCACGTACGAACCGTGGCAAGCGGTGCTGGCACCGGGATTCAACGAGGTGGCGGAACACGTCACCGAGGCAACGTGATCGTCCGCGACGCTGAGGTTGCTCACCACCGCCGTACCGGTGTTGGTCACCGTGTACGTGTAGGAAACGGTGTCACCGACATGGAACGGGCCCGCACTGTCCGCCGCCTTCTGGAGGGCGAGTTCGGCGATGCCCGCGACGGAGACGGTGGCCTCGGCCGGCGGGCTCTGCACCGGCTGGCCGTCCGGGTCGTTGCCGTCCGCGTGGGCGGTGTTGGTGACGTGGCCGGCCGTGACGTCGGCGGGCGTCACCACGTACGAGCCGTGGCACAGGACGCTGTTGCCCGGGTCCACGGTCGTCGTGTCGCACGTCACCGAGGCGACGTGGTCGTCCGCCACCGTGAGGTTGTGGACGGGCGCGTTGCCGACGTTGGTGACGGTGTAGGTGTAGGTGACGGTGTCACCGACGTGGAACGGGCCCACGCTGTCGGGGGTCTTCTGGAGGGCCAGTTCGGCGACGCCGGCGACGGGGAGGGTCACTTCCGCCGGGGGGCTCAGGACCACGTCGCCCTCGGGGTTGGTGCCGGCGGCTTGGGCCCGGTTGGTGAGGTGGCCGAGTGCCAGATCGGCGTCGGTGACGACGTAGCTGGCGTGGCACTTGGTGGTCTCACCGGGGGCGAGGACGGTGCTGTCGCAGGTGACCGGGTCCGCGTGGTCATCGGTGACGAGGACGTCGTTGAGCACCGTCTGGCCGGTGTTGGTCACGACGTACGTGTAGTGGACGGTGTCGCCGACGTGGACGGGGCCCGCGGTGTCCGCCTGCTTGGTCAGGTCGATCGAGCTGGGGCCGATGACCGGGACGGTGGCCTGGGTCTCGGGGGAGGTGACCGGCTGGCCGTCGGCGGTGCCGCTCGCGTGGACGGTGTTGGTCACCTGTCCCGCCAGCGCGTCGGCTGCGGTGATCACGTAGCTGCCGTGGCACTGGGTGCTGTCGCCGGGGCTGCCTCGGGGGGCGAGGGTCGTGGTGTCGCAGGTGATGCCGGTGACCCGGTCGTCCGTCACGGCGACGTTCGTGATCGTGGTGCCGCCGGTGTTGCTCACCACGTACGTGTAGGGGACGGTGTCGCCGACGTGGAACGGGCCGGGGCTGTCAACGTGCTTGGTGATGTCGAGGCCCGGCTGTTGGATCACCGGGATGTCCTCGGACGACGGGGGCGAGACGACCGGGTTGCCGTCCGCCGTGCCGGTGGCCTGGGCGGTGTTGGCGACGTGGCCCGCGGCCCCGTCCGCCGAGGTGACCAGGTACGTCGCCGTGCAGGTGACGGTCTCGCCGGGTTGCAGGACGCTCACCGGGCAGCTGACCGGCCCGATCTTCGGGTCGTTGACCGCGAGGTTGTCGATGGGCACGTTCCCCGAGTTGGTGACGACGAAGTCGTACGGGACGGGGGTGCCGACCGTAAGGTCGGCGGGCAGCGGCCGGTGGGCCTGCTTGACCAGGTTGAGTTCGGGCAGCGGCTCGTCGGTGGCGATCACCACGTTGCGGATCAGGTGCACGTCGGTGAACGAGCCGGTCGAGCCGGCGAAGCCGAACTTGTAGGTCGGGGGGACGGGTTGCGGCGCCGCGGTCTGGAGGACCTGGTGCTCGCCGGTGCCGTCGTTGAAGTCGACGCCGACGGTCAGCACCGGGGCCGGCGCGGGGGTCATGTGCACGTGCACCCGGCGGCGCGAGGGCTCCAGCAGGGCCTGGGCCTGAGCCGGCGTCACACCGGGCGGCAACGAGGTCAACGGGCCCTGGAGCAGGCCCGGAAGCGTCGACGGCCAGGGGCCGGTGGTGCTGAAGTTGCTGGTCGTCGCGGTCATGAAGCAGTAGCCGTCGAGGCCGTCACCGGGGCCCCGGAGGGTGACCATGTTGGCGCCCGGCGCCGGGATGCGGAAACCGGTGCCGGCCGGGGAGCGGGTGGCGCAGCCGTTGCCGCGGTGCTCCCAGTCGCCGAAGTAGTTGCCGAGCACGTCGAGGCCGACGCCGAGGTAGCCGGAGTCGACGCCGGGCAGGAAGGTCAGGTTCGAGTCGTCGCCGGGCAGCTTCTGCGCGTAGCCGAGGCTGCCGCCGTAGGCGCCGGGGTGTGCGAGCGAGACATCGCCGTTGACCAGGAAGAACGAAATGCCGTCGGCCGGGGTGGCGGGCGTGGTGCTGCCGTACTGCCACTGGTCGAAGGACACGTCCAGACCGGCGCCGGCCGGCAGCGCCTGGTCGAACAGGACCGCGCCGTCCTGGTCGAAGTTGGAGTCGGTGATCCGCAGGTAGCCGAACGGCGAGCTGTCCAGCGGCGGCACCGGACCCGTCTCCGGGACCGGGCAGCCGCCCAGCGGGTGGTCGCCCGGACCGAGGGGTGAGATCGGCGCACCGGTCAGGCAGGCCGCGTCGACGGCGACGAATCTCGGGTCCGCGGTCGCGCCGGTGAAGTCCTCCTGGAGCAGGGTGGATCCGAGGGCCCGGACCCGCTCCGGCGCCGGCGCCGCGACGTGGTGGCGGGTGGGTGCGGCGGCCTGGGCGGCCATGGAGGCCGTCAGGCCGGCGCCCACCAGGCCGAGAGTGGCTGCGGCGCTGATGAAGCGGGCCGCTCGCGATCGCAGTCGCGGTCGCGGTCGCCCCGATCCGCGGAGATGTCTCGTCATGCCCTTGACTATGCGCAGCCACTACCGACGGTTATCAGTTTGTACTATCAGTGGACCTAGAGAATCGCTCGGATGCGCTAACCCGGGATGCCGTACCGGCCGCCATGGATCTGACTTGGCGACAGAACATCAGAACGACTGACCGATCGTCAGACCAGCGGCGAAGGGCGGATCCCGCCGGCCGCGAAGGGCGACTCCCGGCCGGCGCCGCAGCCGACCCGGGTGAGCCGGTCGAGCAGCCACCCAGGGGTGAAGCTTCGCGCCGTCCCCGCCGTGCCCGCGCAGGGATCGGTGACGCTCCGTCAGGACCACATGGGCGCACGGCCGCATTGCGGGCCCGTGCGGCCCATGTCGTCCTGGGATCGGCGGGCCACCATCGCGCCCTGCCATTGATCCACCCACTCGGAGGAGATTTCCCATGCGTGCTCTCAAGCGTGTCCTGGCCGTCGGCGCCCTCACCGCTCCCCTCGTGATCGGCTGCGCCGGACTCGCCTCCGCCGACGACTTCGACGCCCACTTCGGCAAGACCCAGTTCGTCGCCAACGAGTCCGGCGCCGGTCTCGCCGAGAAGTGCTCCTACGTCGACGAGCACGGGGTCGAGCACCACGACTTCTGGATCTGGGCGGACGACAACGGCGTCTCGGGCTCCTTCACCGAGGCCGGCGCCCACTTCTGAGAACCGACTCCGGGCCAGGCGTCCGGCGGACTCCCCCGCCCGCCGGACACCGCCCACCGCCCACCGCCCACACCTCTCGACCCGCGTGCCACGGCCCCTGCGGCCGGCCGCGGGTCGATGTGCGTCTCGGGGCGCAGCCGGCTCACCGCCCGGCGCCGCGGCTCACCGACTCGGCGCAGCGAGGCACAGCAGCACAGAGCACAGAGCGCGGCTCAGCGGCACAGCGGCTCAGCGGCACAGCGCCGCGTCGACGGCGTCGGCCACCCGCTGCTTGGCCTCCGGGTCGGGGACCGCGGTGACCGCGATGTTCGCGGCGCGGCCGTCCTCGGTGACGCCGCCGCGGGTGACGTAGCCGGGGATGGTGCCGCCGTGGCCCCAGTACAGGCCGCCGCAGGACAGCGGGCGGCTGGCGATGCCCAGCCCGTAGCGCGCGCCGGGGCCCATGTAGGCGGCCGGGACGGTGGTCCGCATCTGTGCGAGTTGGGCCGGGGGCAGCAGTTGACCGCCGATCAGCGCGGCGAAGAAGCGGTTCAGGTCGGAGTTGGTGGAGATCATGGCACCGGCCGCCCAGGCCCACGAGGGGTCCATCTCGGTGATGTCGAACGCCCGGTCGCCGGGCTCCTCGGGCATCACGTAGCCGTGCGGGTGGCGCTCGCGGACGGTCATGTCGCCCTGGGCGGGGAAGTAGGTGTGGCGCAGGCCGATCCGGTCGATCACGCGCCTGGTGATCTCCTCGCCGACGGGTCGTCCGGTGACCTTCTGGACGATCAGTCCGG
This sequence comes from Kitasatospora sp. NPDC092948, assembly GCF_044754805.1. Taxonomy (NCBI): domain Bacteria; kingdom Bacillati; phylum Actinomycetota; class Actinomycetes; order Kitasatosporales; family Streptomycetaceae; genus Kitasatospora; species Kitasatospora sp. NPDC092948. The sequence goes on from NZ_JBIVPU010000015.1 coordinate 31,383, forward strand.
CGATCAGGTAGCCGGTGTTGCTGTACTTCCAGTCGGTGCCGGGCGCGAAGTCCGGCCGGTGCGCGAGGGCGATGTCGAGCAGGTCGCGCGGCTCGATGTACTGACCCGGGTCGGCGAGGTCGAGGAAGTCGGTGTAGTCCGCCAACCCGCTGGTGTGCTGGAGGACTTGGCGGACCGTGATGGCCCGCCCGTCGATGCCGTCGCCGTGGATCAGGCCGGGCAGGTAGGTGTCGAGGGAGGCGTCCAGGCTCACCTTGCCCTCCGCCACCAGCTGGAGGACGACCACCGCCACGAACGTCTTGGTGTTGCTGCCTATCCGCACCTGCCCGTCGGCCGGGACCTTCGCGCCGGTGGCCAGGTCGCCGACCCCGGCCGTGTAGCCGCGGGTCCGGCCGTCCCTGCCCTGCACGGCCGCCAGCGCGCCGGGCAGTCGGTCGCCGGCGACCAGGGTGTTCAGCCGCTGCTGGACGACGTCCGGCGCCTTGGCATCGGCGAGCGCCGACGGGGCGGTCCCGCCGAGCAGCAGCGCGCAGCCGGCGGCGAGGACGGCGCTGCGGCGGAGGTGACGTCGGTACGGGGGTGGCGAGTTCACGGGACAGCGCTCCTCTGGCGGGGCGGACACGGGGCCGGCCGCGCCGGCCGCTCCAGAACACCACGCGCCCCGGCGGGCCGCCGTCGCCGCCGAGGAGGAGCGCCGCCCGCCGCCCGCCGGGGATCCGGGCCGGGGATGCCGTCCTGACGATGTATCAGGAACCCTGACGGGCACGGGCGGTGGGCGGCACCGTCGACGGGGATGCGGCGGGCCCCTTTCCTGGCGGCCCCTTTCCTGGCGAGCGCCTTTCCGGCGAGCGCCACGGTGGCGTCCTTCGGCTCGGCAGGGGCTCGGGGTCCGCGGACGGTCTCCGGGGGCGGCGCGGCCGTTCTTCCCGGCCGGCGCGGGGTGTCGGGGTCACTCCGCGGTGTCGCCCCAGAGCTGGGACAGGTGGGCGTGCAGGAGGTGTTCGGCCTCCTCGGGGGTGCGGTGGCCGATCAGGACGTGGGCGGTGAGGCCGTCGGTGAGGGCGAGCAGGGTGCGGGCCTGGCGGGCGGGGTCGGGGATGTCGGCGGCGGCGATCAGGTCGGCGAGCAGGGTTTCCAGGTCGGTGTAGCTTGCCCGGAGGCCGGCGGCGAGGGCGGGGTTGACGGCGGCGGCGGCGAGGAAGGCCAGCCAGGTGCGGGCCTGGGCGCGGTGCCGGGTCTGCAGCAGGGCGACCTCGTGGGCGAGGTGGCCGACGGTGCTGGCCGGGGACTGGGCGGGGGCGGCGCGCAGCCGGGCGTGGGCCCGGGCGGTGACCTGGTGGCCGATGTGGGCGAGGGCGAACTCCAGCATCTCGTCCTTGGTGCGGAAGCAGCGCTGGACGGCGCCCATGGAGACGCCGGCGCGGGCGGCGACGTCGCGGAGGGTGGCGGCTTCCAGGCCCTGTTCGTCGATCAGGGCGCAGACGGCGTCGGCGATGTGACGGCGGCGTTCCTCGTGGTCCACCTGCTTGGGCATCTGCTGCGGCCTCCCCGCGACGTTCCATTCGATCCCGCGACGTTTTATTCGATGCGAGTGTATCGGTTCGTCGGCTAGGGTGCCGCTCGGTTCCGATGCAATCGCATCGGAAAAACTCAGGAGGACCGAACCATGTGGAAGCTCTCCGCCGGCGCTCTCGCCGCCGCCGTCCGGGCCGGCGAGGTGTCCGCGCTCGATGTGGTGGACGCCCATCTCGCCCGGATCGCCGAGGTGAATCCCCGGGTCAACGCCGTCACCCAGCTGTTCGCCGACCGGGCCCGGTCCGAGGCCCGGCGGACCGACCGGCGCCGGGCCGCGGGCGAGGTGCTCGGGCCGCTCGCCGGGGTGCCGTTCTCGGTCAAGGAGTGCATCCGGGTCGAGGGTTTCGCGACCACCTTCGGCACGCCGCGGTTCGCGGGCATGACGGCCCCGGCCGACGCGATCCCGGTGGCCCGGCTGCGCGCCGCAGGGGCGATCCCGATCGGCCACAGCAACATGCCGACGATGATCCTGTCGGGCATGCACACCCGCAGCGAGCTCTACGGCGACACCCTCAACCCGTGGGACGCCGGGCTGACTCCGGGCGGCACCAGCGGCGGGGACGGGGTGGCGGTCGCCACCGGCATGGCCGCGCTCGGGCTGGGCGACGACTCGGGCGGCTCGGTCCGCATCCCCGCCGCGTTCTGCGGCGTCGCGGCGCTGAACCCGACCGCCGGGCGGTTCGCCGCCGACCAGCGCCTGCTGGGCCCGAACGACCCGGGACCGGCCTCCCAGGTCCTGGTCGTGGACGGCCCGTTGGCCCGCACGGTGGGCGATCTGCGGCTGGCGTTCGAGTCCCTGGCCGGGCCCGACCCGCGGGATCCGCGGGCCGTGCCCGTACCGCTGTACGGCCGTCCGCTCGACGGCCCGCCGAAGGTCGCCGTGGTCGCCGACCCGGGCGGGCGCGGCGTGCACCCGACCGTCCGACGGGCCGTCGAGCGGGCCGCCGGGGCGCTGGCCGACGCGGGGTACGACGTCCGCGAGGTGGCGGACGTGCCCCGCTTCGACGAGGCGTTCGACTCCTTCCACCGGCTCACCGTCGCGGAGTTCACGCCCTCCTGGCCGGCGGTGCGGCAGATCCTCGGCGAGGGCGGCGACCGCTTCATCGGCTTCGCGATGCGCGCCACCCCGCAGGTCGACGCGGCCGGGCTGATCGCCCTGATGGGCACCTGGATGAACATCCGCCGCAGCTGGGCGGAGTTCCTTCAGGAGTATCCGCTGCTGCTCGGCCCGGTCTTCACCGAGCCGCCGGTCGAACCCGGCCTGGAGTCGCGGGACCAGGAGGGCCGGGACCGGGTCACCACCGCCATGCGGCTGTGCTCGGTGACCAGCTTCGTCGGCGTCCCGGCGGTGGCGGTGCCCACCGGCCCGGCGGACGACGGCCTGCCGACGGGCGTGCAGCTGGTGGGCCGGCCGTTCTGCGAGGACCTCTGCCTCGCCGCCGCCCAGCACCTGGAGGACCGGCTCGGCACCCTCTCCCCCGTCGACCCGCGCTGCTGACGGTCTTCCGCCGTCCGCACCCGCGCCGCCGACGGTCCGTCACCCGGGCGCGGCGGGCGGGACCGTCACCCGGCGGCGATGTCCACGTCGACGGTGAAGTCCTGCTGGGCGGGCGCGCAGGGCCTGGCCTCGCCGCAGCTGCTGCGGTGGGCGGTCAGCCGGGCCGTGCCGGCGGTGCGGGCGGTGAACGCGGTGGTGACGGTGCCGCAGCCGCTGCCCGGGCGGCAGGAGGGCGCGGCGGCGGTGGAGGGCTGTCCGGTGGGGGCGAGCAGGCCGGGGTCGGTGCTGGTGGCGGGCGACCAGTAGGTGCTGTGGAGTTCGGTGCGGATGACGGTGCCGGGGGCGACGGTGATCCGGGTGCGGTCGGCGGACTCGTCGAGCACGACGGAGCCGGCGGCCGTCGCGGACGCGGTGGGGCCGGTCGCGGGGCCGGCGGCGGTGGTCGTCGTCGTCGTGCCGCAGCCGGTCAGCGCGGCGAGGGCGAGCAGGGCGGCGGCGCGGGCGGCGGCTCTGCCGGGCTTCGGTGTCATGGCGGTGCTCCGTCTCTTCGCGGGTCGGGCGCGGCCCGGGCCGGCGGGCGTGTGCGGATGGGACGCGGCGGCGGCCCGTTCGGATCCCGGCGCGTGCGACGGCGCCGGGGCGGGCCCGTGGTGGGTCCGCCCCGGCGCCCCGGAGGGGTGATGCCGCGTCAGGAGACGTTGAGCGCGGTGTCGTCGATGACGAAGCTGGTCTGCAGCGAGGCGTCCTCGACGCCGGTGAACTTCAGGGTGACGCTCTGGCCCGCGTAGGACGAGAGGTCGAAGGACTTCTGGACGTAGCCGGTGGCGGCGTTCAGGTTGGAGTAGGTGGCCAGGGTGGCGGAGTTGGCCTGGACGGTCAGCTTGTCGTAGGCGGTGGTGGTGCTGGTCTCCGCGGTGTCGACGTGCAGCCAGAAGCTGAAGGTGGCCTTGCAGCCGGTCGGGATGGTCACCGTCTGCGAGAGGGTGTCGGTGTGGGCGGAGCCGTAGCCGTCCAGCCAGGCCTTCCAGGAGCCGCTGTGGGCGGCCTCGGAGGTGGAGTTGTCGACCACGCCGGTGCTGGTGCTCCACGGGGCGGCGGTGCCGGTCTCGAAGCCGGCGTTGCCGAGCAGCTGGCCGGCGGTGCAGGTGCTGCTGCCGCTGCCGGCCTCGGTCCAGCTGAAGCTGGTGGAGCCGGCCGCGCCGGTGGTGTCGGTGGCGGTGACCGTGACGGAGGAGGTGCCCGCGGCGGTCGGGGTGCCGGAGATCAGGCCGGTCGAGGAGTTGACGGTCAGGCCGGCCGGCAGGCCGGTGGCCGCGTAGGTCAGGGTCTGGCCGGACGCCGAGTCGGTGGCCTTGATCTGCAGGCTGGCGGCGGTGCCGACGGTGCCGCTCTGGGTGCCGGGGTTGGTCACCGTGACGGTGTTGGTGGTGCCGCCGCCGTGGGTGAGGATGGCGTGCGAAATGGCGCAGGAGTTGGTGTCGTTCGACCAGCTGGCCTGCTCGGCGAAGGTGCCGTAGGAGCCGAAGCTGACGTTGGCGGCGCCGCCGGCGGTGCCGGGCTGGAGCCAGGCGCACTCGTCGGAGTTCTCCTGGCCGTTGTACGAGGAGCCCGAGACCTGGTTGGTCCAGCCGCCGGCCGGGTTCTGGTCGGACATCATCTCGTGCCACTCGTGGCCGAGGGTCATCGTCCAACCGTCGAGCGTTCCGGGCGAGTTGACGAAGCCGACGCCGCAGGAGGCGCCCATGTCCATGTTGTACGGCTGGTTGGAGAACGCGATGTCGCCGTAGTTGGACGTGACCGCGCCGCCGGTGAGGGTGGTGTCGCCGTTCCAGTCGTGCCAGGCGCAGTAACCCTGGGTCGGGCTCTGGTAGTTGTCCGGGTCGGCGCCCTTCGGCGACAGCACCACGTAGTACGAGTCGCGGTTGGCCGCGGCGGTGGTGTTGCCGAAGTGGCCGGCCGCGTTGACGGCCTCCACTCCGAGCTGGTGGCCGGTGGGGTTGGTCGGCTCGGCGCCCGCGTTGTCGTACCAGACGCCGGAGAGCACGCCGCCGGTCTGGTAGGGGACGAACGCGGCGTTGGACGGGCAGCTGACCGCGCCGGCGGCGACGTTGGGGCCGTCGCACCACTGGGTGAGGTCGGCGGACCAGGTCTCGCCGTTGGTGCCGATGCCCTTGAACATGTTCTGCGCGGCCTGCGCGGCGCCCGCCGTGTCGTTGGAGAACGTCAGGTTGCCGTTGGCGTCGGTGCCCTGGGTGCCCCACTGGGAGCCGTAGAACACCAGGTACACCTTGGAGTGGCCGCTCTGCACGCCTATGCCGTCCACGCCGCCGCCGTACGACAGGGTCTGCTGGCCGGTGGCCGCGGCCTGCGGTTGGTGGGCGATGCGGTCCTGCTTCTGCTTGGCGTACTGCTTCATGCCCGGGATGCTGCTGTCGGTGAGCGCCGGGGCGAACGGGTTGAACTCGTTCGAGATGCCGCCGGTCCCGGCGGATCCGTGGTGGGCCTGACCGGATACCGACGGGGCGGCGGCAGCCGGCTGGGCCGCGGTGGCGGCGTTCGCCGGGGCGGCCGAGACGGCCAGTCCGGCGGCGGCGATCACGAGCGAGGCGGCGCCGGTCAGCGCCGCAAGCCTCGACCGCATGGCGGTGGGGGACATTCCCATGGGTGGGGGGCCTCTCTCCTCCGGCCGCCCGAACCTCGGTGGGGCGCAGTGCGGCCGATATACCTGGGGCGGGAACCGGACAGCGGAAAACGCATACCGGGCGCCGGAATTCGGCCCGCCTGCATTTCCTGACTGTCCGCGGCCAGAAGCAAAGCAGAGCCGCTGACGGACAGTCAATGGAGCAGGTTAAGGAAATCTTCAGGATTCACATCTGCGCAGGTGGTGCTGCATGTCCGGGCAGGTTGCCAACTCCTCTGCGCATCAACAGTTTTCAACTTGGCATCCCTGTTCTTGGTACTTCGGGTGGAATTCGCTACCGCCGCTTTGCGAGACTTTTGAATTCCGGGCAAAAAACGGCCCGGCCGCCGGAGATCTCCGGCGGCCGGGCGTGGTGGGCGAATTGCCGGCCCGTCAGGTCGACGTCGACGGGGCGTCGGGCCGGCGGGACTGGACCAGGGCGACGTAGCGGACGGTGAACACCATCGGGACGACGAAGCCGGCGATCTGCACCAGCAGGGTGGTGAGCGAGTGGCCGTGGCCGCCGTGGGCGAGCACCGCCAGGACGACGGCGGTGACCGCGAACGCGGCGGTCCACACCGTGGTGATGACGACGTTGACCCGGATGAACGGCTTGAGCGGCCAGATCTCGGGCGGGGTGGTGCGCTTGGCGATGCCGAGCGTGAAGGGCTTGCCGATCAGCAGCGAGATGCCGGTGACGGCGGCGAGGCAGCCGGAGGAGAGCGCGGCGGAGTAGTCGCGGACGCCGGAGTGCGGGTCGGCGAAGGCGATGACGGCGAGTGCGGCGAAGAACAGCGCGGAGCCGAGCTCGATGATCAGCGCGTCGAAGGCCGCGCCGGCCTTGCGCTGCTGGAGGATCACGGCTGCGGCGACGACCAGGCCTGCCAGGGCGGCCCACTTCCATTGGGCGGACGGGATCACCGCGAAGACGATCCAGGGCAGGAAGGTGCGCAGGTACGACATTGTGGTGTGGATTCCCCCTCGGTGAATCGGCCGCTGTGGCCGTGCTGCCTGCAAGCCTATCCACTCGGCACACCGATCACACCGAACGTCCGGGCACCGACTATTGACATTCCGTCATACGTTCGGTTCGGCCTGCTTACCGGGCTGCGCGGCGCGGCCGGCCGGGGCGTCCGCGAGGCCGGGACGCGCGGCGCGACTGCCGACGGCGGGTCAGAGGTGGGCCAGGTAGTGGGCCAGATACGGCGGGGTGCGCAGGGCGGGAATCTCCTCGCGGGGCACCAGCCGAACGGCCTGGCCCTCGCCGAGGACGAGGGCGCGTTCGGGTCCGTCATAGACGGCGTGCAGGACGGTGGTGGTGCCGGCGATCAGCGGGTGGCGCGGGGCGGGCAGGGGGTGCAGCCCGGTGACGGTGATGCCGGCTTCTTCGCGGATCTCCCGGGCGGCGCAGTCGCGGGCGCTCTCGTGGCCTTCGCGCCAGCCGGCGATCGGGGCCCAGTGGCCGGGCCAGGCGATGCCGGGGCGCTCGTCGCGCAGGTTGAGCAGGACGCGGTCGCGGGCGGGGGTGGTGACCAGGACGAGGACGCCTTCGAATGCGTCGGCGCCGGTGTCGGGGTGTTCGGCGTACAGGGTGGTGCGGGCGCGGCGGGCGCGGTCGACGAGCATCAGGCGCCGGTGGTCGTGGGGGCGCATCCGGTGGCGCCAGCGCCAGAGGGTGTCGACGGCCCAGTCGGCGTGTTCGGCGGTGAGGCGGATGCGGTGGAGCTGGCGGTCGTCGAGGGTGCCGCCGTCGAAGACGAAGCCCGTCGTGGCGAGCGGCCGGTGGGCGTCGGGGGTGTGGTGGAGGACCGCGAGCAGGCGGCGTCCGGTGGCGAACTGTTCGGTCTCGGGGTCGAGTTGGAGCTGTTCACGGGCGCCGCGCAGGGCGGTCTGCCAGGGGGTTTCGCCGGGGGCGCTGTCGCCGCCGGGGAGTTGCCAGCGGTCGGGGTGGCGGGCGGAACGCAGTTGGAACGGGTGGCCGTGGCGGTCGGTGAAGTAGAGCGCGCCGTAGCTGGTGGTGTGGGCGATCGGACCGGTCATGGGGTGTCCTCCCCGGTCGGCGTGGGCCTGTTGCCGACCCTAGGCAGCGGCACGACGGGTGCCAATGCCCCGTGCGAAATAGGCCTGAACACGGCGGCACGCATATTCACCCGAACAGCGCAATGCGGGCATCCCGCCGTGCGCGCCGACATAAGGACGGGTTGGGTGGAACACGAGGCCGGCGATCTTGGTCGGTCCGTGGAACGACGGATGAGGGAGCGCTCGATGTACTACAGCAGCGGCAACTACGAGGCGTTCGCACGGCCCCGCAAGCCCGCAGGAGTGGACGACAAGCGCGCGTGGTTCGTGGGCTCGGGGCTGGCGTCGCTGGCGGGTGCGGCGTTCCTGGTCCGGGACGGGCAGATGGCCGGTGAGCGGATCACCGTTCTGGAGCAGCAGAAGATCCCGGGCGGTGCGCTGGACGGCATCGAGGAGCCGGAGCGCGGGTTCGTGGTGCGCGGCGGCCGCGAGATGGAGAACCACTTCGAGTGCCTCTGGGACCTGTTCCGTTCGGTTCCGTCGATGGAGATCGAGGGGGCGAGCGTCCTCGACGAGTTCTACTGGCTGAACAAGGACGACCCGAACTTCTCCCTCCAGCGCGTCACCCACCAGCAGGGCCGGGACGCGGGCACCAACGGCCTGTTCGCGCTGACCGAGCGAGCACAGCGGGACTTGATGAAGGTGTTCATGGCGACGCGCGAGGAGATGGAGGGCAGGCGGATCGACGAAGTGTTCGGCGAGGACTTCATGGCGTCGAACTTCTGGCTGTACTGGCGCACCATGTTCGCCTTCGAGCCGTGGCACTCGGCCCTGGAGATGAAGCTCTACCTGCACCGTTTCGTCCACCACATCGGCGGGCTGCCGGACTTCTCGGCGCTGAAGTTCACCAAGTACAACCAGTACGAGTCGCTGGTGCTGCCGCTGGTGAAGTGGCTGAAGGAGCACGGCGTGGTGTTCCGGTACGACACCGAGGTCACCGACGTCGACTTCGCCTTCGACGGCGACCGCAAGCAGGTGACGGCGCTGCACTGGGTCTCCGGCGGTGAGCGGGGCGGTGTCGAACTGACCGCGGACGACCTGGTGTTCACCACCATCGGCTCGCTGACCGAGAACTCCGACAACGGCGACCAGCACACCCCGGCGAAGCTGGACGAGGGCCCGGCGCCGGCCTGGGACCTGTGGCGGCGGATCGCGGCCAAGCACCCGGACTTCGGCCGTCCGGACGTGTTCGGCTCGCACATTCCGCAGACCAAGTGGGAGTCGGCGACGGTGACGACGCTGGACCGCCGCATCCCCGAGTACATCCAGAAGGTGTGCAAGCGCGACCCGTTCTCGGGCGGCGTGGTGACGGGCGGCATCGTCACGGTCCGCGACTCGTCGTGGCTGCTGAGCTGGACGGTCAACCGGCAGCCGCACTTCAAGCAGCAGCCGAAGGACCAGATCGTGGTCTGGCTGTACTCGCTGTTCGTGGACGTGCCCGGCGACTACGTGAAGAAGCCGATGCAGGAGTGCACGGGCGAGGAGATCACCCGCGAGTGGCTGTACCACCTGGGCGTGCCGGTGGAGCAGATCGACGAGCTGGCGTCGGAGGCGGCCAAGTGCGTGCCGGTGATGATGCCGTACGTGACCTCGTTCTTCATGCCGCGCAAGGCCGGTGACCGTCCGGACGTGGTGCCGCCGGGTGCGGTGAACTTCGCCTTCATCGGGCAGTTCGCGGAGACCACTCGGGACTGCATCTTCACCACCGAGTACTCGGTGCGCACCGGCATGGAGGCGGCGTACCGGCTGCTGGGCGTGGAGCGCGGCGTGCCGGAGGTGTTCAACTCGACGTACGACGTGCGGGCGCTGCTGAACGCGGCGAGCCGGCTGCGGGACGGCGAGCCGGTGGCGCTGCCCGGCCCGCACGTGCTGCGCAAGCGGCTGAACAAGCGGCTGGAGACCTCGGAGATCGGCGAGCTGCTGAACGAGTACAACCTGCTTCCCGAGTAGGGCTGTTGACAGTCGGGTGCCCCGGGCCGGTCCGGTCCGGGGCACCCGACTGTCCGCCCCCGCGCAGTTTCGTCTCGACATCAAGCATCTTGATATCGAGAGATTTCTCCGGCAGAGTGCTCCGGGTACGGATCGGAGCGGGGCGGGAACGGGGTGGCGGCGATGGGAAACGGCGGACACGGGGGCGGTGGGCTGTGGTCCCAGCTGCGCAATCCGCCGGGCGGGGCGGCCGGGCGGACGATGCTGCTGGTGGTGTTCGCGGACCGGACCGGGTCGGGGGTGTGGGCGGCGGCCTGCGTGCTGTACTTCACCGAGGTGGACCACCTGACGGCGGGTCGGGTCGGACTGCTGCTCGGCGTGGCCTCGGTGGCCGGGATCGCCGGCTCGCCGGTCGCCGGGCGGCTGGCCGCGTCGCTCGGGAGCCGCCCGGTGCTGATCGGGTGTCACCTGCTGCGGGCGGCGTCGCTGGCGGCGGTGCTGTTCTGCTCCTCGTTCGGCGCACTGCTGGGCCTGGTCGCGGTGTCCGCGCTGGGCGACCGGGCGGCGCGCGCGATGGAGATGCTGTTCGCCACCGACGTGGCGGGCGACCGGCGTTCGGTCTACCGGGCGCTGTCCCGGACGGCGATGAACGCGGGGTACGCGGCAGGCGCGGGCCTGGCCGCGATCGGGCTCGCCGTCGGCAGCCCCGCCGCGTACCGGGCGCTGCTGCTCGCGGACGTGCTGTCCTACCTGCTGTCGGCCGCGATGGTGGCGGGCCTCCGGGAGCCGCGGCACCGCGGCCGGGTGGTCGCCGGGTCCGGGCAGGCCGCGCCGGACGCCGGCTCCGCGCCCCGGCCGAGCCCGTGGCGGGACGGCGGCTACCTGCGGTTCGTGGCCCTGGACTGCGCGCTGACCATCGACGACGCGATCCTGAACGTCGGCCTGCCGCTGTGGCTGATCCACTCCACCCGCGCCCCGCACGCCCTGGTCCCGGCGTTCCTGGCGATCAACACAGTGCTGGTGGTGGCCGCGCAGCTGTGGGTCTCCGCCCGGGTCCGCACGCCCCGTCAGGCGGTGCGCGCGGTGCCGATGTACGGCCTCACGGTGCTCGGCTGCTGTGCGGCGGCGGCCGCGGCGCACGGCCGGGGGGCGCTGCTCGCCTCGCTGCTGCTGCTGGTGGCGGCGGTGCTGCTGACCTTCGCGGAGCTGGTGCGCTCGGTGGTGTCCTGGGAGTTGTCGGTGGCGCTGGCCCCGGAGCGGGCCCGCCCCGAGTACCTCGGGGTGGCCGGGATGGCCCAGTCCACCGAGAAGGCGGCGGGCCCACTGCTGCTGACGGGTGCGGTGATCTCCACCGGCCCGCTCGGCTGGCTCACCCTGGGCGCGGCGACCACCGCCGCAGCCTACGCCCAGCGACACTTCAGCGCCGCCCGCCTTGCCGCCACGACCACGCCGGGGGCCGCACAGGACACCGAACTCCCCACGCCGTCGGCCGCATCGGGCTGAGCCCAGCCGCCGCAGCCGCCGCACTGGCCACGTCGCCGACGGCGGAGAACGCACCGCCGAAGGCAAACCGGCGGACGGTGCCGAGCACGGTGTCCGGCGGCCTGACCACCTGATCGAACATCACGTCGGTGCGAAGTCCGGCTGCGTGCGCCGGCGCGGGCCGGCCCGGCTAGTTCCAGCCGGGCAGCCGGACCGACCGTCGGACTCCCGACCGGTCCCCGCGAAAACCTCAGCGGGCCGGTGACGCCGAGCAGCCCAACGTCACCGAGCACGGCCTCCGGCAGCCCAACCACCTGATCGAACATCACGTCATGCGCAGCCCGGACACCTGCGCCGACACGGGCCGGACCGGCGAGCTACAGCCAGGCAGCCGGACCGGCCGTCGGACTCCCGACCGGTCCCCGCGAAGCCCTCGGCGGGCCCGTGACGCCGAGCAGCCCGACGTCCGGGAAGCCCGCGATCACGATGCGCGGCCGACCGGGGCGTCGGCGCACGACGGCTCTCCGTGCCGTCGCGCCCACCCTCCCCCGCGCCCTGCGGGCCGCCCGGAACTCCGAACGCCGCCCGCCGAATCGGCCGCCCGGCGACTGACGACCGACGACCGGCAACCGGCGCCCGGCGCCCGGCGCCCGGGATCAGTGGCGCTGCTGGCCGCCGAACAGGTCGACCCGGATCGGTTCGACGGCCGGGCCGGTGCCGGGCTCGGGGTCCTGCGGGGAGAAGGCGACGGCCAGGCCGGCCACGGCGAGCACTACCACGATGCCGACGGCCACCGGCAGCGCGAACTGTGAGGCGGGGACGCCGGTGCCAGCGGCGCGGCCGTCCAGGGCGACGGTGACGGCGGCCATCGCGGTGTAGTGCATGGCGACCACGGCGACGCCGGCGACCAGCGCCGCGCCGAGCGCCGCCGCCAGGCCCTTGATGTGCAGCGTCATCCAGAGCGCGGCGGTGGCGGCGGCGATCGCGATCGCGACCGAGGCGACCACCAGCGGCGTGTTGTAGGAGACCTTGCCCTCGACCTGCATCGCGGCCATGCCGAGGTAGTGCATCACGGCGACGCCGCAGCCGGTCAGCACGCCGCTGGTCAGCAGGGTGCCGGTGCCGGGGCCCCGGTAGCCGACGTAGCCGATGCCGAGGCCGACCACCACGACCGCGACCAGCAGGCTCAGCAGCGTCAGCGGAATGTCGTACACCAGGGTGGAGGCGTCCACCGTGAAGCCAAGCATCGCAATGAAGTGCATCGACCAGATTCCGCAGCCGAACGCCCCGGCGGCCAGCGCCAGCCAGCCGGCCCGCTTGCGCGGGGCCAGCGTCATGGCCCGGGCCGTGCACCGCAGTCCGATGGCCGCGCCCACGCATGCGATGGCGTAGGCGATGACCGGGTTCACCCACCCGTACTGGAATCCGTCGAGATGGGCCATGGTGCCGTGATTCATGCGAGGGGGGGTCCGATCAAAAAAAGCGAATGCTCGTGCGGGATTTGCCGCACAGACAATACCGCCCCGCAGTTACTGGTCCGTACCAACCCCTTCACGCGACCTTTCTCTTCCCTCCACGGACTCTCCATCTGCCCTCGATCCGCCTGCGGCGTGGCAGTCTTGACGCCCATGGAGAACTTCGACGGCCCGGCCGAGGCCGAACTTCCGCCGCCACTGCTGGTCGTGGACGGCGCGAACGTGGTCGGCTCGGTGCCGGACGGCTGGTGGCGCGATCGGCGCGGCGCGGCGGAGCGTCTGCGCGAGTCCCTGCTGGCGGTCGCCCGCGACGGGCTCCCGGAGCTGCCGGGCCCGCTGACGGTCGTTCTGGTGGTGGAGGGCGCCGCACGCGGGGTGGAGTCGGTGCCCGGTGTCCGGGTGGAGTCCGCCCCCGGCAGCGGTGACGACCGGATCGTCGAGCTGGTCGCCGAGGCGCGGCCCGGGCGCTGCCTGGTGGTCACCGCCGACCGCGGCCTGCGGGAGCGCGTCACCGCTCTCGGCGCCACTCCGCTGGGCCCGCGCACCGTCCGCCGACCGTGACTGACCGATCCTCAGCAGCCCTCGGCGGGCCCGGGCCGGCCGGTTGCGGGCTCAGGCCAGCCGGGTGCGGGCCCCGGTGGGGCGGGTGCGGCCGCGGGAGGTGCGGCCGGGGCGGGTGGGGCGGCGGTCGGGGCGCGGCTGGTCGCGGTGCTGCCGGTCGCGGGCGGCGAGGGCGGCCTTGAGGGCGCGGACGGCGAGCAGCACGGCGACGGCGGCGAGTCCGGCGGGTTCGGGGGCGCCGCGGCGGGCTGCCGCGGCCTGGCAGACGGAGCACCAGACGGCGCTGGCCCGACCGCCGTCGGGGTAGTGCAGGGCAGGTGGCACCAGGTAGTGGCAGCCGCAGGTCTGACAGACGAAGACCAGCCTCATCGGTGCACCACCCCGGAGCCCGCGCACACCGTGCACGGCGACCAGAAGGTGCGCCGCACGGGCTGCTGCCATCCCTGTCCGTCGGTCTCCACGGTGTGCTCGGTCTTCTCCGTGCCGCGGGTCCCGGCGCAGCCCGGGCAGGTCTGCTGATCCGTCATCGGCCACCTCCAGAGCACAGACCGTAGCGTGTCGACCCCGGTCAGCGACAGCCGTTCGCCGCCGGACCACTCGGACGTGCGGCTTCGGCCGCGCACCGGCCGCGTGCACCGTGCGCCTCTCGCGCCCGCTCCGCGCCTCTTTCGCGCCCCCGTTGGCGTGCCGTCAGCAGGTCGGCCAGTCCGCCGGGGACGCCTCGACGTCGTTGCCCCGCACCCAGACCGTGGAGACGCCGAGCAGTCGACGCATCACCGCGAAGCCGCCCTCCCACCCACCGGGCAGCCGCAGCCGCCCGCTGCGGACCGTGCCCGAGCTGAACCGGGTGTCGCCGCTCTCCAGGACGCCGGTCCAGCCGGGCAGGCCGAGTTCGGGGACGTTTCCGGTCAGTTCGACCTGGACGGGGATCTCCAGTCCGTCGGCCAGCAGCAGGGCGGGGCCCCGGTACACGGGTGTGCTCATGCGTAGAGCCTGCTTGACCTGCCAGTATCTACGCAAATCCCGCATTGCCGGTGGATCCGGGCACCCCTGTCGCGGCACACCCGCGCCCGTGCCGACGGTCCGTCAGTTCGCTTGCGGCCAGGCGTTTCCGGGCTTCTCGTGCCGGGCCGCGGCGGTCGGCGACCACCCGCTGCGACCGGCTCGCCCGCGGGCACGTCACCGGCCTGTCCCGGTGTCAGGCGGATGCGCGGCGGGCGCCGGCATCCGGCGACGGCCGGCCGGGCCCGGTGTCCACCCCACCGCGGGAGCCCCCGGGCACACGGCGGACGGGCCCGTCGCCCGGAGCCCCCCTCCGCGGAGCCCTGAGCCCTCTCCGCGGAGCCCTGAGCCCTCTCCGCGGAGCCCGGCCGCGCGCTGGCGGGCGTGGCCGGGCGTGGAGTTGAGCAGGTGGCCGAACGGCGGTTACATGGAGGAACAGGGCCGAATGGCTGAATTTTCCTGCCCCGGGGTGCCCAAGACCCAGACCCAGGCCCAGGCCGGGGCGGCCCCGGGCGGGCGCCGGTCGCCGGCGATCCGGACGATCGGCCCCGCGGCGGGGCGTGCGGGCCGCAGGCCGGGAGCGTCCCAGCACGAGGCGGGGGGCCCGGCCGGAAGGCGGTGAAGAGGTGTCCGGCAGCATCCGCGTCGAAGTGGCAGGTGCGGGCGTGGTCGTCGCGGTCCCGCGGATCCGGTGGCGGTGCGGCCGGGATCGGACTCTGCGGGCCCTGTCCCGGGCGGGAGCGCCGGACGATGTCGTTCTGCGGTGAGGTCCGGTACGCGATCGTCCGCACCCGGGACAGGTGGCACGCGCAGCTCGTGCACGCCGGTGCCGGGTGGGCGGACCGGGGCTCCGGCCGGTGCGGTGACCGGTGGCCGTGGTCGTGGCTCTGCCGGGCGGCCTACGGGCTGGCCGATCGGGTCTGCCGGGTGTGCGCCTGGGCCCTCTACCAGGTCCTCACGGCGGTGGCGTCCGTCGTCCGGTGCGTCTTCTGGATTCCGTGCCGCCTCTTCGGCGGTCCGAAGGTGCCGGACGGAAAGATCAAGCACGTCTTCGTGCTCGTCATGGAGAACCGTTCGTTCGACCACATGCTCGGCCTCTCCACCGGCACGGCCGACGCCGGGCTCGGCTTCCGGCCGGGCGTCGGGATCGACGCGCTGACCGGGCTGCGGACCACCGTCGACGGGCCGTCGGCGAGCGACGGCAACCGGGGCTTCCGGGTGCGCGCCGGTGCGCCGCTGGTGATGCCCGTCGACCCGCCGCACGAGTTCTGCGACGTCCAGTTGCAGCTCGCCTCGGTGCCGATCACGGGAACGCCGCACGGCGACAAGTGCCACTGCACCGGCAGCTACCCGCCGCTCACCATGGACGGGTTCGTGGACAGCTACGCCAACCAGGTCGAGGCCGAGAACAACGCGGCCGCCTCGCAGGACCTGGGGGCGGTGCTGGCGTGTTTCACCGGCGACCAGGTGCCCGTGCTCAGCACGCTCGCCCGCGAGTTCGCCCTGTGCGACAACTGGTTCTCGTCCCTGCCGGGGCCGACGTGGCCGAACCGGCTCTTCCTGCACGCGGCGACCTCGGGCGGGCTGGACCGGAGCCCGGACGTCGCGGAGACGGTCGGCTCGGAGGTCGACGGCTACAAGTTCGAGAACGGGACGATCTACGACGCGCTCGACCGCAGGGGGTACGACTGGCGGGTCTACCACGGCGACGCCCTGCCGCAGATCGGTGCGCTCGCCGGCATGAACCGGTACGCCATGGCGGCCCACTTCCACGGCGTGGACGAGCTCGCCGCCGACCTGCGGGACCCCGACTTCTCCGCCGCGTACGTCTTCGTCGAGCCCAGCTACGGCCATGCGATCACCCACGGCCAGAGCTTCCAGTGCGGCAACAGCCAGCATCCGATCGACGACGTGACCCGCGGCGAGGCCCTGATCAAGTACGTCTACGAGTCGCTTCGGCAGTCACCGCACTGGGAGTCGAGTCTGCTGGTCGTCACCTACGACGAGCACGGCGGCTTCTACGACCACGTGGCGCCGCCCTCCGCGGTCCCACCCGGAGATGTCTGCGACCCGGCCAACACCCGCCACGGCTTCCGGTTCGATCGGCTCGGGGTCCGTGTCCCGGCCGTCGTCGTCTCGCCCTGGATCCCCGCCGTCCCGCCGGGCGGACCGGACGACCGGAACTGCAACCTCGTCGACCACACCCGCTACGACCACGCATCGCTGCTGGCGACGGTCGAACGCCTCTACGGCCTGCCGAGCCTGACCGCGCGCGATGCCGGCGCCGACGACTTCCGCCACCTGCTGTCCGCGGACACGCCGCGCGATGCCCCGCTGACCCTCCCCGCTCCGCACCCACCCGAGCTGACCTGCGGTGATGACCGGCGGGCCGGGCCTCCCGCCCCCGCGGCGGCCGCCGACCGGCCGCTCACTCCCACGCTGCGGGGCTTCGTCCAGGTCGCGGCACTCCACGACGCCCGCCTGCACCCCGCCGAGCGCGAGCGGATCGCCGAGCAGGTGGGCCGGTTCCGCACGGTCGGGGAGGCCCACGCCTACCTGGCCCGAGTCACCTCGCAGCTGCGCGCCGTCGGCGTCCGGACGGACATCGCCGCACCGCCGCTCCCCCCGCCGGCCGCCGCTGCCCCCCGGCGGCGCCGACGGCGAAAGGCGCGGCGAAAGGGGCGGCGAATCGGCCTGGGCCGCCCCGACCGCGAGCGGTGAGGCTGCGGTCGGCCGAACGGCGGCGCCGGCCGCCGCCCCCTCGCGGTCAGCGGCCGCCGAGGCGGCGGTCCAGCTCCTCCAGGTAGCTGTCGCCGTAGGCGTCGGCGAGGTCGTCCAGGTCGATCATCGGGGGAATGTCGATCACCGGCTGGCGCTCGATCAGGAACGCCACGGTCTCGTGCACCACCCGGCTCTCCTCGCCCGCCGGGAGTCCGGTCCGGTCGAACACGGTGTCGGTGACCCGGATCTGGGTGGAGGCCTGCGCCGGGCCCTCCTCGACCCGGACCAGGTACTCGCGGTCGCCCAGGGGCTCCACCCGGATGTCAGCTGCCATGGCGCAGGTCGTCCTTCCCTCGGTGCTCGGCCGTCCAGGGCCGTGCCGGTCAGTGGGTGCCGACGCCGCGCGGCCGACCCGCCGGGCGCCGGGCGTCTCCACCTTACGACCTGCTCGCGCCTTCTCCGACCAGGCCCCGCTCACCCTGCCGCCAAGGGGCTGCGCCTGACGGTCACTCGGCGTGCAGCGCGAGGTACGTCCAGCTGACGCCGGCCCGGGCGTGCGGGTCCTCGCGGTGGGCGAGGTGCAGCGGCGCGAGCCCGTGCGCGCGGGCGAGGGCGACGGTCTCGGGCGCGTCGACCGGGAACATCCGGCGGCCGGGCGGCACGGGGCCGTGCCGCAGCGCGAGGACGATCCGGCCGCCGTCGGCGAGCAGGCGGGCCACGGCGGCCATGCCGGCGGCGCGCTGGTCGGGGTCGAGGTGCATCCAGACGGCGGTGAGCAGGATCAGCTCGTAGCGCTCGCCGCGGGCGGTGAGCCGGGGGAGCTCCGGGAGGGCGTCGTCGACCCAGTCGATGGGGTGGTGGGCGTGCCGGGCGCGGCCGAGTTCGCGCATCGCGGCGGTGGGTTCGGCGGCGGTGACGCGGTGCCCGGCGGCGGCGAGCGCGGCGGCGTCGCGGCCGCTGCCGGCGCCGATGTCGAGGACGGCGGCGGGCCGGGTCGGGAACAGGTGGAGCACTTCGCGGTGGACCTCCGCGAAGCTCACGCTCTCGTACTGCTCGACCAGGGCTTCGGCGGCGTCGGTGTACCCGGCGGTGCTGTCCATGGCCAGCAGGCCGCCGGGGTCCGTGGTGTCACTGTTCATGACGGCACGTTAGTGCACGGGCGAACCGTCAACTCCCGTGCCCCCGAAGGCCGTCCGCAGGGGCCGTCAGCCGACGACGGCGACGGGCGCGTCCCAGGCGTTGCGGTCGATGGTGAGCGCGGCGCCGCCGTAGGTCTCCTTCTGGTTGATCTGGTACTGGTGGCCGCGGCGGTGGCCGGTGTACAGGCCGGCGGCGAACGGGAAGCTGCCGGTGGTGTCGGCGTTGCCGTCGTAGCGGGCGTACCAGAGGGCGTCCGGCAGGTCGGGGGCGTTCTGCCCGGCGGCCTGCGCGATGCCGGCGGCGCTGGAGGAGGCGAAGCCGTAGAACCCGGCCCAGTAGCCGGCGCCGTGCACGGCGCGGTTGAAGGACTGGGTGTAGGCGAGGACGGCGTCGGCGCAGCCGGTGTCGGCGGTGTTGTACGCCTCGACGTCGAGGTAGAGGGTGCTGCCGGCCCGCATGCCGAGGGCGGAGGCCTTGGCGACGGCGTCGTTGCCGTCGGCGGTGCCGAGCGAGGTGGCGGTGTCGGCGGTGAGCTTCTCGGGGCTGTTGCCGGTCTGGCACGGGGGCTGCGCGCCGACGTACAGCGGGATCAGCTTCCAGCCGGTGCCGGTGACGGACTTGACCCAGCCGGCGGTGAGTTGGGGCTGGGCGCAGCCGCGGTTCTTGCCGCCGATGTAGACGGCGGCGGCGCCGTACGGGGAGGTGCCGTACCAGGCGTTCATGGTGGCGAGCGGGGGTGCGGTGCAGGTGTCGAAGGCGAGTCCGGTGAAGGTCGCGGGTGCGGTGCCGGGCTTGGCGACGGGCGCGGCGTTGCGGTCGGGCGCGGGGGCGCTCGCGCCGGCCGGGCGGGAGGCCGGGGGCGAGGCGGAGCCGGAGGGCGTCGCGGAGGCGGAGGCCGACGGGGAGGCCGAGGCGGAGGCGGACGCCGACGCGGACGGCGAGGCGCTGTCCTCGGGTGCGGGCGCGGCGTCGGTGTCGGTGGGGGTGCTCGCGGCGGGTTCGGCGGCGCGCGGGGCGGGGTGGTCCTTGGTGGTGGCGGCGAGGGCGGCGACGCCGCTGCCGATGACCAGGACGGTGGCGGCGGAGAGCAGCACGGCACGGCGCCCGCGGGGGCGGCGGGACGTTTCGCGGGCGCGGCGGTGCGACAAGGGGGCTCTCCAGGGTGGAACACGGTGGGGGGAAGGCCGCGGCGAGAACGATCACCGCAGGTTTCGCACACCCTAGCGGGTCGCAGGTCAACGGCTTCCGGGCCCCCGGTAAACGGTTTCCCTCTGCCTTCCGGCCGGGCGGGCGGCCCCTAGGATGGGGGTGAACAGTCCGAACAGTCCGAATCGAGTGCGCGGGGCGGCCGCGGCGGAGGGAGTCTCCGATGGAGCTGGTGGGCCCCGATCCGGAGAGCGGTGAGTCCGGTGACGGCGAGGAGGGCGGCCGTCGGCGCCGCGGGCAGGGCGAGTTGGCGACCGAGGTGCTCACGGTGCTGCACGGCGCGCCGGGGCCGGTGACGGCGTCCTGGGTGCAGGAGCAGTTGGGCGGTGAGCTGGCGTACACCACCGTGATGACGATCCTGTCGCGGCTGTTGGCGAAGCAGGCGGTGTCGCGCAGCCGGGTGGGGCGGGCGTACGTGTGGTCGGCGGCGTCGGACGCGGCCGGGTTGACGGCCCGTCGGATGCGTCGGCTGTTGGACACCGAGCCGGACCGGGATGCGGTGCTGGCGAGTTTCGTGACGGCGTTGCGACCGGAGGACGAGCAGTTGCTGCGGTCGCTGCTGAATGCGACGGATTCGCCGGAGGACGGCTCGGGCCGCGGCAGCGGGGGTTGATCAATGGGTTTCTTCGTCTTCCTTCCACTGGTGCTGCCGTTGACGTCGTGGCCGATCGCGTGGCTGGCGGAGCACCATCTGCATCCGCGCCGCGCGGTGCGGATGCTGACCTGGATCGGCGTGTCGATGGCGGTGTGCAGCACGCTGGCGCTGGTGCTGCTGTTCGTGGTGGGCACCGCGCAGATTCCGGGCAACCCGCTGCCCGACAGCTGGTCGGATCCGGAGATCCGGACGGCGGTGCCGTTCCACGAGGAGGTCGGTACGGCCGCGGTGGTCGGCCTGCTGGTGGTGTTGACGGCGTGTTCGCGTTCGTTGCGCCGTCACATGCGGATCCGGGCGCGGGCCCAGCGGGCGCTGGCGCCGATGCCGGCGGATTCGGATCTGGTGGTGCTGCCGGACCCGGAGCCGTACGCGTACGCGGTGCCGGGGGTGCCGGGCCGGGTGGTGGTGTCGACGGCGATGATGGACAGCCTGGACGAGGACGAGCAGCGTGCGCTGCTGGCGCACGAGCGCTCGCACCTGGCGAACCGTCACCACCGGTATCTGCTGGCGGCGCAGTTGGCGAGTTGTGTGAATCCGTTCCTGCGGCCGTTGCAGAAGGCGGTCGGCTATGCGACGGAGCGGTGGGCGGACGAGGAGGCCGCGGGTTCGGTGGGCGACCGCCGGCTGACGGCCCGCGCGGTGGCCCGGGCGGCTCTGGTGACCCGCTCGGCCGGGCCGGCCCCGTCGTTCGCGGCGTTCGCCGCCCCGGGCCCGGTCCCGCGCCGGGTGACGGCCCTGCTCAGCCCGGCGCTCGGCGAGTGCTGGCCCCCGCCGGCCAGTCCGGCCGGCCTGGCGGCGATGGTCGCGGCGGCGGGTACGGCGGCCTCGGCGGTCTTCGCCCTGAATGCGATGGTGGCGCTGGTGCTCCTGGTGAAGGCCGCCACGCCCTGGTAGCCGCCGGGACGCCGAACGGCCCCGCCATCCGGCGGGGCCGTTCGTCGTTCCGGTGGCGGGGCCGTTCGCCGTCCGGTCGGGCGGTCTCCGTCCCGCGCCGGGGGATCGGCGTCGGGTCAGTCCACGCAGGGCACTCCGCCGGCCTTGACCGCCGGGCCCTGCATCTGGAGCGTCGCCGTGGGGCTGGGGTCGGCGCCGTTGTTGGCGGCCGGGGCTCCGCCGCCGGGGGCGGTGTACTCGGTGCCGAGGGTGATCTGGACGTGCCCGGCCTGGACGCCGGTCGCGGCGACCGCGGTGGCGCCGTAGCGGGTGGCGATCTGCTGGGCGGCGTCCTTGGCCCCGGCGCCGTACTTGACGACGGTGGTCTTGGGCCTGGTCTCGGAGTTGGTGGCCTTTCCGGCCTTATAGCCGAGCGCGGTCAGCGCCTTGGACTCGTCCGCGGCGGCCCCGCCGACGGGCGAGCCGTTGAACACGTCGACGGTGGTCTCGGCGGCGTTGGCGGGCGGGCCGGCCTCCGGGGCCTCGGTGGTGGTGGCGGGGGCGGGCGCGGGGTCGGGGGCGGCCTGGCCGAACAGCTGCTTGACGATGCGTCGCAGCTTGGCCGCGTCGACCTGGTTGACCTCCTGGCCGCCGATGTTGGCGAACTTGTCGATCGGCAGGGTGTTGAACTCGACGTTGCCGCCGGTCAGGTTGGGCGCCTGCTGGGCGAAGTCGAGGATGTTCCAGTCGTTGTCTATCACCACGTCCTTCTTGACCACGTCGAGCAGCTTCTGCAGCTTGCCGAGGTCGTCCATGACGCCCTGCTGCTTGAGCTTGTACTCGACGGAGGCGATGAAGGCCTGCTGGCGGTGGGTGCGGTCGAGGTCGCCGTTGAGGAGGTAGTGCCGCTGGCGGACGAAGGACAGCGCCTGCGCGGCGTCCAACTGGCTCTCGCCGGCGGGCAGTTTCAGGCCGGTGCCGCCGCCTTCCTTGATCACGTTGCCCTTGCTGTCGGTGACCCGGGAGGTGATCGGGTCGTTGACGGGCTTGTTCAGGCAGACGGTGATCGGCTCGACCGCCTTGGCGATGTCGTAGAAGCCGAGCAGGTTGACCTCGGCGAAGTGGTCGATCGGGATGTCGAGCAGCTTCTGCACGGTCTGGATGGTGGCGGAGCGCCCGGCCTCCCGGCTCTGGTGCTCCAGGTCGGCGCCCTTGACGCCCTTGGCGCGCAACTTCTGCTCGGCGGCGTCCTTGGCGTACCCGTACGCCTCCTTGACCTTGTGCATCTTGCCGTCGGCGCCGTACGTCTGCACCCAGTCGTCGCGCGGGATGGACACCGCCTGCACCTTTCCGCTGGGCGGGATGTGCAGCACGATCAGCGAGTTGGTGTTGTAGCCGCCGATCTCGCTGGAGCCGGCGTGCAGTTCGTCCTGGACGAACTCCTTGGGCAGGTCGTTGCCGTCCATGTCCTTTCGGCTGTCCAGGCCGATCAGCAGCAGGTTGATGGACTTGTCCAGGTGCTTGGGCGCGTCCTTCTTCGCCTCTTCCAGGGCGTTCGAACGAGTGACGCCGTTCAGGTCGTTGACGGTGTACCAGGCGAAGCCGCTGACGGCGAGCACGGCCAGCGAGACGCCGCAGGCGGCGGTGCGGCCGGCGATCACCACCGGGGTGGTGCGGGGCTGGCGGGTGCCGGCCCGTCGGGTGCTGCGTTGCTCAGCCATGCTGGACCTTCCGGGTACGGCGGGCACGGACGGCGGCGCCGAGCAGCGCCGCGACGAGGGCGACGACCATCGGCCAGAACCGGCCGCTGATCAGTTGCAGGCCCTGGGTGGCGAGTCCGGCGCCCTGGTAGCGGTCGCCGCGGGCCAGGTAGTCGACGGCGAAGGCGACCGTCAGCGTGACCACCGGCGCGCCGGTGACGACCCACCACCGGCCGCGCCGGGAGGCCACCAGGGCGGCCAGGCCGGCGCCGAGCACCGCGCACGTCGCGTAGATCCAGCCGAGTCCGCCGCCGAGCATCTCGTCGGCGAGCGCCCCGAGCACGGGCAGGCCGAGCGCGGGCAGCACCGCGGGTATCCGGTTCGT
Organism: Kitasatospora sp. NPDC092948; assembly: GCF_044754805.1. Classification (NCBI taxonomy): domain Bacteria; kingdom Bacillati; phylum Actinomycetota; class Actinomycetes; order Kitasatosporales; family Streptomycetaceae; genus Kitasatospora; species Kitasatospora sp. NPDC092948. The sequence goes on from NZ_JBIVPU010000015.1 coordinate 54,344, forward strand.
GTCCGCGGCCGCCGACCGCCGGCGGTCGGACCGCCGCGACGCCGACCTGGAGCGGTCGCCCGAACGCCCGTCTCCCGAACGCCCGTCGGCCGCGCGTCGCCGCTCCCCCGGCTCGCGGTGGGCGTGGTCCGTCTGCTGCCCGGCCGCCCGGTCGGCGTGCTCCGACCGCCGCCGCCCCCCGCGCTGGGACGGCACCGGCTGTCCGTGCGGTTCGGGGGTCGGCGTCGGCGCCTGCTGCCCGTTCTCGTCCCGCCACAACGGCGCTGCGTTGCGCGAGCCCGCTGGCCTTCGCCCCGTCATCGTCACCCCTCGTCCACTGCCGCGTCCTCGGCGCGACCGCCGGCCCTTTCCGGGCTGACAGACGCACACCGGACGCCGTCCGGTTCCTCTACACCGGTGTAGAGGTTCGAGCGAAGCATACAAATCCGTTTCAGGTACGTAAGCTCACCCCCAGGTTGTCGCGGCGGGCCGCCCGTCCGGGGCGACACCTGGCAGAACGCGGCAGGCCGTCGGCAGGACACGGCCGCCGGTCGGCGACGGATCGGCGACCGGGCCGGCGGACCCGGACGGAAGGAGACCCGGCGGTGGCGGAACGCGGCGCGAAGTGGCCGTGGGCAGTACTGGCCCTGGCGGTCCTCGCGATCTGGGCGTACGAGCGCGGCGACGGCTCCCCGCCGCCCTCGGCGGGCGCCCCGCCCGCCGTCTCCTCGCCCCCGGCGGCCGTCTCGCCCTCGCCCGACTCCTCGTCCTCGCCGCGCAGTTCGGCCGACTACTCGCCGCCGCACTTCGTCCCGGAGGTGCGCAAGTACGCCGCCGAGGCGGGGATCGACCCGCAGCTGCTGATGGCGATCCTGTTCAACGAGTCGTACAAGCCGCACGGGCCGGACGTCGAACGGTCCTGGCAGAAGATGAAGCCGGAGGCCTCGTTCGGCGTCGCCAACATGCACCGCGCCGCGTACGAGGAGTGCCGCCGGGGCCGGCCGTTCGCCGACCGCCCGTGGGAGGACCTGCCGGACGATCCGGCGCTGGCAGTGCAGGCCGCGGCCTGGCACCTGCACGACCTGGGGGCGCAGCTGCCCGCGAAGTGGGCGGGGTCGTACAACCGGAACGAGTTGATGGCGCTCGGCTACAACACGGGCGCCGGGAACATGCTGGCGTTCGCGCGGGGCGCCAATCCGGGTCCGGAGGCGCGGTCGTACCTGGACCGGCTGCACGACAACTGGGCGAAGTCGGGCGCGCTGGTGGCGTCCTGACGGTCGGTCAGCCATGCAGGGCCCGTTCCAGTTCGGCCTGCGGGTAGGGCGTGAGTCGGCTCTCGGTCAGCAGGCGGCGGTGGAACTCGTCGAGCACCACGGCGGTCCGGGCGTGCCGGTCGAGCAGGGCGGCGGCGGGTGCGGGCACGGCGGCGGGGCGGTGCCCGTCGAGCCAGGCGTGCAGGAAGTCGGTGCGCGGGGTGTCGCCGCGGTAGCGGTCGAGCAGGTGGTGCCGGAGCAGGTGGGCGGCGGTGTAGTGGCGGTCGTAGCCCCGGTGGTCGGCGTGGAAGCGGCGTTCGGCCGGGGTGAGGTCGAAGCGTCCGTCGAGGGCGAGGCCGAAGTCGGCGAAGGCGATCCGGTGGCCGTCGGTGAGCACGTTCTTGAAGTGCGCGTCGAAGTGCAGGAAGCCGCGTCCGTCCATGAACCGGGCGCCGTGGGCGAGTTCCCCGGCCGCCCACAGGTGCGGGGCGCCGGTGCGGTCGGGGTGGTCGTGCAGCCAGTCGGCGAGGGTGTGCGGCAGGTGTTCGAGGAACAGCACCAGGCTGTGCGAGGCGCCGGCGAGTGCCTCCAGGCGGCGCCGGACAGCCGGGTGTCCGTCCCAGTGCGCGACGGCGCCGTCGAGTCCGCCGAACTCGTCCAGGAACCCGGTCGGCGGGGTGTCGGGCAGCACGCGCCAGTGGTGCATCAGCGGGAAGCCGTGGTGGGCGCGGCCGAGCACCCAGTGGGTGGTGAGGGCGTGGGCGGCGAGTTCACGCCAGGCGCCGAAGCCGGTGGAGCCGATGCCGTACTGGTAGAACCCGGGCAGCTCGAACAGGTTGGCGGTGCTGCGGACGTGGTCCGGTTCGAGCTCCAGGTCGGTGAGCGGCACCCGTTTGACGAACACCCGGGTGCCGTCGATCTCCACCGCGCCCGCCCGGCCGCCGATCCCGGAGCCGGTCGACTCGCCTTCGGTGTCCAGGAGTTCGCGCAGCTGCCGGTCCCCGAGCAGGGCCAGCGCGGTGGCGACCCGCCCGTGGACCGCGATCCGGGCGCCGGTCGGGTCCTCGGTGCGGCACATCGTCGGCTCCCTGCTGCGGTGGCGGTGTCCGCCCGACCCTACCGCCGGGCGCACACCGGACGGCGAGCGGGCGGCGGGCGCACACCGGACGGCACTGGTGCGGTGGCGGTGCCTCGACCCGGGAATCGAAGTCGCTCGAGGTCGAACGCCGATCGCTCCTTCGCTCCCCGCCCGCGCAGGCGCTCCCCTAAACTGACTCTCCGTCAATTCTTCGCCAACGGAGGGTCATCAGTGTCCGAGGACCTGCTCATTGCCAAGATCAGTCACGGTTTCGACCATCTCGACGCGGACGGCGACGGCCTGCTCACCGAGCAGGACCACGTCCTGATGGGCCAGTCGGTGGCGCGGTCGCTCGGGCATCCGGCCGGGTCGCCGCAGGAGCGGCGGATCGTGGACGGGTATCTGGCGATCTGGCGCGAGGTCCACCTGCCGCAACTGCCCGGCGGGGCGCAGGCGATGGGGCGGGCGCAGTTCCTGGAGTCCACGGCGGCGCTGGCGGACGACCCAGTGGCGGCCGAGGCGGCGCTCGGCGGGCTGGCCCGGGCGTTCCTGGCGGTGGCGGACGCGGACGGCGACGGGCTGGTGGACGCGGACGAGTTCTTCCTCTTCCAGCGCGGCCACTTCCCGCAGCTGCGCCGGGTGGACGCGGACACCGCGTTCGCGCATCTGGACCGGGACGGTGACGGCGCGCTGTCCCCGCAGGAGTTCGTCACCGCGATCGTCGAGTACTGGAGCAGCCGCGATCCGCAGGCGCCGGGGAACTGGTGGACGGGCAGCCCGCAGGGCAATCCGGACCCGACCACGCTGTGATGGCACTGCGGCGGGGCGCCGTTGGCCTTTCCTCACCCCGGTTTGACCGGGCGGCGGCGGCCCGGGCAGCCTGGTGGACATGACAGATCTGGATCTTGCGGGGTGGGTGGCCCGGGTCGACGCCGAGACGGCCGGGGCCGGGGACGTCGGGCGGATCGCTCACGCGCACCGGCTGGCGCAGGAGTTGACCGAGCTGGGCCACCGGCTGGTGGAGCACTACCTGACGGCGGCGGGGTCGGCGGCGACGGCGGCCGGGGCCCGCTCGGAGGAGGCGCAGGCGGCGGAGGACGAGACGGACGCGCTGCTGGACGAGGCGCGGCAGCGGGCCGGGCAGCTGGGCCACCGCGAGACCAACACCGGCCATCTGCTGCTGGCGTTGACGGCGGCGGACGGCACGGCGACGGCGGTGCTCGCGGGGCTGGGGGTGTCGCAGCAGGCGTGGGAGTCGGCGCTCGTGCAGGCCTGGGAGGAGCACCGCTGGCCGGTGCCGCCGGTGCCGCGCGGGGAGTTCCCGCCGTTCGCCGCGGGCGCGGACCGGGTGCACCGGCAGCTCGCCGATCCGTCGGCGGGGGCGGGTCTGCTGACGGAGCGGCTGCTGCTGGCGGTCCTGGAGTCGGACCCGGCCGGCCCGGGCCGGTTCGCCCTGCACACGCTGGGCCTGACCACCCGGCAGGTGCACCGCGAGCTGACCCGCCGGCTGGCCGCCGCCTGAACCCCCGACCGCCCGAGTCCGTCCGTCCTGGCCAGTCCGCCCGCCCGCCCGAACTGGGCCACCCGAACCGGGCCGCCCGTGACGCGCTCTCCGGTGTCCCGCCGGCGACGCGTTCTGCGGTGTCCCGTCGCCGTTGCGGGGTGGCCGGGCGGCGGGCGGGCAGACTGGGGGCATGACTGCTTCCCCCGGGCAGGGCCCGGCCGATCACGACGAGGCGCACGAGCCGGGGCTGGGCGGGCGGCTGAACTGGCTGCGCGCGGGGGTGCTCGGCGCGAACGACGGCGTGCTGTCGACGGCGGGCCTGGTGGTGGGCGTGGCAGGTGCGAACGCCACCTCGACACAGCTGCTGACGGCGGGCCTGGCGGGCCTGCTGGCGGGTTCGCTGTCGATGGCGGCGGGCGAGTACGTGTCGGTGAGCACCCAGCGGGACACCGAGCAGGCGGCGCTGGCGAAGGAGCGGCTCGAACTGCGGCACACGCCGGAGGCGGAGCTGGTGGAGCTGGCGGGCCTGTACGAGGCGAAGGGCCTGGATCCGGAGCTGGCCCATCAGGTGGCGGTGCAACTGACCGCGCACGATGCGCTGGCCGCCCACGCGGAGGTCGAACTCGGCATCGACCCGGACGAGTTGACCAATCCGTGGCACGCCGCGGGGGCGTCCTTCGTGGCGTTCACGGTGGGTGCGCTGCTGCCGCTGCTGGCGATCGTGCTGCCGCCGCCCACGCACCGGATCTGGATCACCGTGGTGGCGGTGCTGGCGGCCCTGGTGTTCACGGGCTGGCAGAGCGCCCGCCTCGGCGACGCGGATCCACGCCGGGCGGTGCTGCGCAATGTGGTGGGCGGCGGCATCGCGATGGGTGTGACGTACGCGGTCGGCACGATCCTGGGCGCGTCCACGGAGTGAGCCCGGGCGTGCGTCAGGGGCCCGTACCGCGCGTGCTGCCGCGGTGCGGGCCCCTGACGGTGGATCAGCAACGCCCTGACGGTGAATCGGGAGCTTCCCTGACGGTGGATCGGGAGCGTCCCTGGCGGTGGATCAGTAGCGCAGGTCGGCGGCGATCCGGCCGGCGTCGGAGAGGGTGCCGTCGGGGACGAAGCTGACCTTGGCGCCCGCGTCGAGGGCGCGTTCGATGACTTCGTCGACGATGTCCTCGCGGGCGCCGGGCTGGTCGGCATCGGCGGGCACCAGGTGGTCGCCGTCGTCGCGGACGGTGGTGCGGAAGTTCTCCTCGACCACCAGCAGGGCGATCCGGCCCTCGCCGACGGTCTGCCAGACCTCGTCCAGGCCGGCCGCGAAGGCCTTGCGGCCGCGGGCCTTGTCGAGCTGGGCGAGCGCGGCGGAGATCTCCTGGTCGGCGTGGGCGCGGACGGCGGGCTCGACCACCTGGCGGACGGTCTCGGCGTTCGCCTGGGCGAGGCCGCCGTGCGGGAGCTGCGCGGTGGATTCCTTCTTCATCGGGCCGACGGCGTCCAGCAGGGCCAGCGCCGGGGCGTCGCCGACCACGTACAGCGGGCGGGGGTCGGCGGCGAGCACCTTGGCGGTCTCGACGTCGGCCAGCCGCAGGAAGGTCTTGGTCTCCTCGTCGCGGAAGGTGCTGGGCGTGTCGCCGATCTGTTCCTGGCGTTCCGGGTCGGGGTTGTCGTACTCGCGCACCAGCGGGAAGCCGTGGGCCTTCTCCTCGGTGACCTTCTCCTGGTTGCCGCCCCACAGCACCACCCGGTCCGCGGCGATGGCGAGCACCCAGTACGGGCGCTCGGCGATCTGCGCGGCGACCAGGTTGCGGGTCAGGAAGGTGTCGGACAGGACCACCCGGGCGGGGGCGGTACGGCCGAGTGACCACACCTGGTGCTCGCCGGGCGCGGCGAGGATCGCCAGGCCGTCCTCGGCGTGCACCAGGTCGACCTCGGTGAGGGCCCGGTCGAGCTGCCCGAGCACGTCGATCCGGACGGCGCGGTCGACCGCGGGGTCGTTCTGGACCCGCTCCTTCGCCTCGGCCACCAGGTTGCGCAGCCGGACCGGGTCCTGTGCGTTGTCCGGCTCCCGCCGGTGCGTGGGCATCAGGATCGACACCGCCGGGTACGGGCGCGGCCGGCGCAGCTCGGCGAGGACGGCGGGGCTGAGGGCGGGGTACATGGAGACCCTTTCCGAAGGCGGTTCGGCCTTCTGTGCGTGGACGCGCGAAGCCTGATTCTGCTCCCGAATGTCCCAAATGTACCCATCTGCCCTCCGGCGCGTCGTACCGCGCGCCCGCCCGGCACGCCGCGTCCTCGCGGGCGTTCCCCGGCCCCTCAGCCGCGCCCCTCAGCCACGCCCGTCAGCCACGCCCGGCCGCCGGGCGGCGCACCGCCCGGCGGCGGATGCGGCGGGCGGCGGCGTGGACGGCGACGGCGGCGGCCGCGCCGAGGGTGTAGCCGAGCAGGTCGGAGAGGTCGAAGGTGGTGCCGAGGGCGAGCCGGGCCAGGCGGCTGTGGGCGCTGAGCGCCGCGGGGACGCCGGTGAGCTGGAACAGTTCGACCGCCCAGCTGGCGGCGAGGGCGGCCGCGCCGGCGGTCCGCGGCCGCAGCCGCGGTGCGGCGGCCATCAGCAGGGTGTGCAGCAGCACGGTGTAGAGCGCTCCGCCGAGCAGCGCCCCGGCGGCGGCCGGCAGCAGCCCGGGCGCGGCCAGGCCCAGCGCGACGACGGCCGCGGCGGCCAGCAGCCAGCCGGCCCGGGCCCTCGCGGCGGCGCCGCGTCCCGTCGGATGCTCCGTCAGCCCGGCGGTTCCGGGGGGCCGGTGGGGTTCGGTCGGGTGCGGGTCGCCGGTTCGCATCGGCCCAGCCCATCACACGGGGCGGCCGCGGGTGCGGCCGGGGCGGGCCCTACCGTAGGGGTATGCGGACCATCGAGTTGACCTGCGCCCCGGCGCTGGACCGGGCGGTGCGGACGGTGTGGCGGCAGTTGGCCGACGGCGGGGTGGATTCGCTGGCGGACCGTCCGCATCCGGCGCACCGGCCGCACCTGACGCTGGCGGCGTGCGGGGCGATCGAACCGGACGTGCTCGCGGCGCTGGGTGAACTCCTGGCCGGTGCACTGCCGTTGGAGGTGCGGTTCTCGGGTCTGCTGTCGTTCGGTGCGCGCAGCCGGCGGCGGGTGCTGGCCTGGGGCGTGGTGCCGAGCCCGGCACTGGTGGAGCTGCACCGCGAGGTGTGGCGGCTGCTGGCCGCCGCGCCCGACCCCAATCCGCTGTACCTGCCGGGCCGTTGGATGCCGCACCTGGGGCTGACCCGCCGCCTGGAGCCGGCCGCTCTCGCGCAGGCGCACGAACTGCTCGGCCGTCACCCGGACTTGACGGGAACCTTCGACGCGGCGCGGACGTTCGACTCGGAGAGCCAGCTCACCGTCCCGCTGCCCGCGGGGTGTTGAGGCCGGCCGCCGGGGCCGGGAACGCGCCACCGCTCCCCCGTCGAACACCCTGACCTCCCCGGCGTACGCCCCTTGTCCTGCGGGAAGACGCTTCCCTGGTGCGGCCGGGTTTGATTGACTTCCGGTCATGACCTCCCGTGTGTTCGAGACCGTGCCGCCCGACCCGATCGCCTACCTGGATCGACTGGCCGTCTCGGATCCGGGTCTGCACTACAAGGCGACGATGCTCACGGCGCTGGCCGCCCAGCGCGGTCACACCGTGGTCGACCTGGGGTGCGGCCCGGGCACGGACCTGGCGGCGCTGGCCGAGGCGGTCGGCGCGGAGGGCACCGTGTACGGCGTGGACCACGACCGGGAGGCGGCGGACGCGGCCACCGACCGTACGGCGCACCTGTTCCAGGTCGCGGTGCGGCTCGCCGACGTGCACGATCTGCCGATGGCGGACGCCAGTTGCGACCGGGCCCGGGCCGACCGGGTGCTCCAGCACGTCGCGGATCCTGCGCTCGCCCTGCGCGAGGCCCGCCGGGTGCTGCGGCCCGGCGGCCTGCTGGTGCTGGGCGAGCCGGACTGGGGCACCCTGACGATCGACCACCCGGAGCCGTCGCTGACGTCCGCGTACACCCGGTACGTCACCGACCACGCGGTGCGCAACGCCCGGATCGGCAGTCAACTGCCGCGCCTGGCGGCCGAGGCCGGGTTCGAGGTGGTGGACGTCCAGCCGCTCACGCCGGTGTTCCGCGAGGTGGCCACCGCCGACCGGGTCCTGGGCCTGCAGCGGGTCACCCGCCGCGCCGTCGCCGCCGGCTACCTCTCCGCCGCGGACGCCGAACGCTGGCTCGCCCACCTCGCCACCGGCCCGTTCCTGGCCACCGTCACCTTCCACGTCGTCACCGCCCGCGCCTGACGGCCCGGATGACGCGGACGGCGCGGACGGCGCCGCGGCTCAGGCGCGGCCGAGGGCCCGGTCGACGGTGATCTCGATGACCACCCGCTCGGGGTTCTCCCGCGGCTGCCGGTAGCGCTCGGCGTAGCGGCGTTCGGCGTCGGCGACCGACGCGGCGTCCTGCCGGATCACCGCGCGGCCCTCCAGGGTGGCCCAACGGGCCCGGTCGACCTGGCAGATCGCCACCCGCTGCCCGGCCGCCCCGGCGGCCAGCACATTGCGGACCTTGCGGCTCTCCCGGCTGCTGATCACCCGCGCGATCCCGGTCTCCGGGTCGAAGGTCGCGCCGACCGGTACGACGTGCGGGCTGCCGTCGGGGCGCAGCGTGGTGAGGGTGCACAGCTGGTACTCGCGCCAGAAGGCCAGGTACGCGGGGTCGAGGTTGCGGATGTCGTGTGCCATGTCGGCATGGTACGGCCGGGCGCCGGGCGGGCCTGCGGCGCGTTCCCGGTCCGGCGGCCGGGCGGCCCTGCCACCGGGGTCGGGTGTCCGGCCGTGCACAATGGCCGCATGAAGGTACGAACGGTGCAGGTCGGGGAACTGTCGGCGCTTCAGGACATCGAGCGGGCCGCCGGCCGGTGGTTCCACGAGGTCGGGATGGCGGAGATCGCGGAGGACGAGCCGCTGCCGGTCGAGGAGTTGGCACGTTTCGTCAAGGCGGGCCTGGCCTGGGTGGCGGTGGACGACGAGGACCGTCCGGTGGCGTACCTGATCGCCGAGCGGGTGGACGACGCGCTGCACGTGGAGCAGGTGTCGGTGCATCCGGACGCGGCCCGCCGGGGTGTCGGTCGGGCGCTGCTGGAGCACGCGGCACAGGTGGCGCGGGAGCAGGGCCTGCCTGCGGTGACGCTGACGACGTTCGCCGAGGTGCCCTGGAACGCGCCGTACTACGCCCGTTGCGGGTTCCGGCCGGTGCCGGAGGAGCTGCTGGGGCCGGAGTTGCGGGAGGTGCGGGCGCGCGAGGTGGCGCTCGGGTTGGACCGCTGGCCGCGGCTGGCGATGCGCCGTACTCTCTGAGCCACCCGGTGGCCCGCCCGGCCGCCGGTGACTGGCGCACCGCCCCGGGGAGCGGGGCGGCCGGACGCGGGAGGGGACCGAGCATGGCCGTCGAGGGCGCAGCGGCACGGCTGCTGGTGGACAACAGCGGTGATTCCCCACTGGAGTTGACGGTGGAGCCGTGGGCGGACAGCTGCTGGATCCCACCGGGGCAGACGTTCACCGTGCTCACCCACACTCCGGACGACCGCGGTCCGTGGCCGGGCGCGAACCGCCTGCACGAGCCCTTCGAGGTCGATCGTCGGCCGGATGCGGTCACGGTCCGGCCGTTCGGCGCCTGCTACCACCTGACCGACGGGGCGGGCAACCCGGTCGACGCCGCCGACTGGGAGTGCCCGCAGGTGCCGCCGGCCTGCTGAAGCCCGTAGCCCTGCTGAGCCCGGCGGCCTGCTGGGCCCCGCAGCTCCGGCGGCTCCGGCGGCTCCCGCAGCTCCGGCGGCTCCGGCGGCTCCGGCCGGTCGATGTCCGCCGGACGGCGCGGCGCGGCGTCCCGGTGCGCACGTGGCGGCCGACTGTCCCTCGGCGCACCGGAGGTCGAGCGCTGGTCTTCCGGTCGAAATGGGGTGCGCCGGACGGCCCGGACGGACCAGGATGATCGGCATGAGCTCTTCGCACCTCACGCACATCGCCGAGCCCCCGGGTGTCGCCCCGGCCGCCGCCTACACCCACGTGGTCACCGGCACCGGCCGGCTGGTCCAGGTCTCCGGGCAGGTCGCCCTCGACGAGCAGGGCCGGGTGGTCGGCGCCGGCGATCCGCCGGCGCAGGCCCGGCAGGTCTTCGCGAACCTGGAGCGCTGCCTGGCGGCGGCCGGTGCAGGCTTCTCGGACGTCGTCAAGTTGACCATTTTCGTCACCGACATCGGGTACCTCCCGGCGGTCCGCGAGGCCCGCGAGGCGTTCCTCGGCGCGGCGCCGCTGCCGGCGAGTTCGGCGATGCAGGTGGTGGCGCTGTTCCGGCCCGAGATTCTGATCGAGATCGAGGCGCTGGCCGTCGTCGCGAACTGACGAGTCGTCACTTTTCCGAACGGATTTCCGCTCCGTGTCCACCAGTTGGGATTCCACGGGTGGCTGATTTCCGTGCTGCTGCGGGGCGGGCGCGCCGCATACGGTCGGGAGTGGCTGCCGGTCGGCAGTCCGTGCTCTCTCGCCAGGAGGACCGAATTGACCGCCGCCGCGAACATCGAGGCGTCCGCCGCACAACCGTTGGTTCCCCTGCACTGCCTGCTGCGCGCCCAGCCCGGCCCGCCGAAGCTCGCGGCGCTCCCGACCGGCACCCCGGTGTGGGTGCTGACCCGGCACGCGGACGTCCGGCAGGCGTTGGCGCACCCCGGCTTCGGCCGGGCCGCGCTGTACGCCCCGGACGCCCCGCCGCTGACCTTGACGCCGAACATCCTGGACGAGCCGTCGTCGATGCTGAACAGCGACGGCCCCGACCACCAGTTGGTCCGCCGTACCGTGCAGCGCGCGTTCACGCCCCGGGCGATCGAGCGCTGGCGGCCCTGGGTGGACGGCGTGGTACGGGAGTTGGTGGACGGGCTGGTCGCCTCCGGTTCGCCCGCGGACGTGGTCGCAGGCCTCACCAAGCCGCTGCCGGTGCGGGTGATCAGCCGGCTGATGGAGCTGGACGGGCTGGACATGGACCGGCTCGGCCACTGGAGCGACCACGCGCTGTCCACCACGGCGTACACCGCGGAGGAGATCCGCACCGCCCTTGCGGAGTTCGGCGCGTTCGGCTACGAGCTGGTGCAGTCCCGCCGCGCGAACCCCGGTGAGGACCTGGTGAGTTCGCTGGTGCAGGCGGCCGACCAGACCGGCGGGGTGAGCGAGGTGCAGTTGACCCAGCTGACCATCGGCCTGGTGGTGGCCGGCCACGAGACCACCATGACCAGTTTCGGCAACGCGCTGGTGTACCTGCTCGACGCCGACCACGGCGACGCCTGGCGGCGGATCGGCGCGGACCTGTCGGCGGCGACCGCGGCCACCGAGCAGATCCTGCGCACCGTTCCGCTCGGCGACCGCACCTCCGCGCCCGGGCAGCTGCGCCGGGCCGTCACCGACGTGGAGATCGGCGGGGTGCTGATCCCCGAGGGCGCGATCATCGCCTGTGACGCCGCCGCCGCCAACCTCGACCCGGACGTCTACCCGCCGGGCCCGGTCGACCTGTTCGCCCCGCTCGGCACCCCGTCGCTGACCTTCGGCGCGGGCCCGCACCACTGCCTGGGCGCCTGGCTGGCCCGGATGGAACTCGAACTCGGCCTGCACCACCTGGCGCGCGCCCTGCCCGAGCTGCGGCTGGCCGCCCCCGTCGAGGAGATCGCCTGGCGCACCGGCCTGCTCACCCGCAGCCCGCTGCGCCTGGAGGTCGCCTGGTGAGCGCCGACCCCGTCGCCGTGACGGTCGATCAGGCCCGCTGCATCGGCAGCGGCCTGTGCGCCCGCACCGCCCCCGACGCCCTCACCCTCGCCGCCAACGGCCGCGCCGCACCCCTCGGCCCCACCGCCACCCCGTCCGACGCCCTCACCGAGGCCGCCGAGATGTGCCCCGTCGAGGCCATCGCCGTCCGCCACGCCACCACCGGCGAACTCCTCGCCCCCGTCTGGTGACCGCCCCCGGCCCCGGGGGCGCTGTCCCTCGGGGCCGGGGCGGTGGCGCGGCAGGCTCGACCGACCCGCCCTTCCGGCACCGTGACCGTCCGCCGGGCCGCGTCGAAACGGCGCTCGCCGACCTGCCGACCGCCTTCGAGGACCGCTTCGCCCCCGGGGGGACCGGCCGTGGGGCCCGGTGTCCCGGTGCTGTCCGGCGGGCTTCAGCCGAGGCGCAGGTGGCGGATCTTGACGGCGGCCCGGCGCAGGGTCGCGCGGAGTGCGGTGTCGGTGTCGGGGGCGGCGCGCAGTCCGGCCAGCTCGGCGATCCGGTCGGCGACCTGGGTGACGGTCAGCCGGTCGGTGCGCAGGTGGGTGGCGAAGGCGGGGTCGGCGAGCCGGTGCAGGCTGTCGTCGAGGCGCCGGACGGCGAAGCTCTCGCCGCGGGAGGGCGCGGGCAGCCCGGCGAGGCGGCGCAGGTGGTGCACGGGCTCGCGTTCGGCGAGCCGGCGCAGCACCGTGCCGCGGTCGGCGAGGAGGGTGAAGTGCCGTACGTCGTGGCCGAGTTCGCGCAGCCGGCCGACGGTCTCGGCGAAGTACGCGGGTTCGGTGACGGTCATCGGGACGATCACCGGTCCGGGGTGGCACCGGACGGCGAGGTCGAGCATGTCGACCGTGCCGGCGCGCCAGGCGGTGAGGTCCTGGAAGTCGCCGCGTAGTGGGGCCGGCAGCATCCGGTGCAGGCCGAAGCCGAGTTCCTCGGGGTCGCAGACGGCCGCGCCGGGCACTCGGCGGGCCAGGTTGTGGGCGGTCTGGGTCTTGCCGCCGCCGAAGGGTCCGTTGATCCACACCAGCATGGCCCGAGTCTTCCACGGTCTTCCGGCGTCTCGCCGGGCCCGCGCCGAAATCCGTTTGGCGGGGCGGGGTGGGCGCTGCTACCTTTCCGGTGGCCGTGCGAGAGAACAGGGAGGTGGTACCCGTGAACGCAGTTTCGACATGGGTGCTCCCCTCCGGGGTCACGGTCGGGCGATAGGTCGTCGTCCGGGAGCGCCGTTTTTCCGAGCACTCCCGAAAGGCACGACCGTGCACTTGCAGTTCACTTCCGAGCAGCGCCACGACGACGGCGTCCTCGAGCGCGAATTCACCCTCGGTGACATCCCCGGCATCCTCTGGACGCCCGGTTCCGCGTCCGCCGCTGCGCCGGCCACGCTGATCCTGATCGGCCACCCGCCGCTCGGGCTGCGCCGGATGTATCCCCGGCTGGCGGCGCGGGCCCGCCACTACGCGGCGCGGTACGGCTTCGCCGCGGCCACCATCGAGCTGCCCGGCAGCGGTGAGCGGCCCCGTTGGCCCGAGATCGAGCAGGCCCGGGCGGGCCTGCGCGAGGCGATGGCGGCCGGCGGTCCGGTCGGCGGCGAGATCATCGACGCGCTCGTCCTCCCCCTGGTCGAGAAGGCCGTCCCGGAGTGGCAGGCCGCCCTGGACGCCTGCCTGGCGCTGCCGGAGATCGGCGGCCCGGCCGGCTACGAGGGCGGCGTGATCTCGGTCGGCGTGCGGCTGGCGGCGGTCGAGCCGCGCATCGCGGCCGCGACCCTGTTCGCCGGCAGTTTCGTGCCGGAGTCGATGGTCGAGGAGGCGCGCCGGGTCGCCGTTCCGCTGCTGGTCCTGTTGCAGTGGGACGACGAGGGCAACGACCGGCAGGCGTCGCTGAATCTGTTCGACGCCCTCGGTTCGAAGGAGAAGACCCTGCACGCCAACATGGGCGGGCACACCGGCGTCCCGCAGTTCGAACTCGACGCCGGCGCCCGGTTCTTTGCCCGGCACCTGAAGCGGTGACGGCCCGTCGATGACCGGGCCGGCCGGGACGCCTCCCGTCGGGGGCCCGTCCCGGCCGGCCCCGCGGCCATCCCTCGGGGCCGGGGCGGGCCCGCTGCGCCGGGCCTTCCACCTGGCACCGGAGCCGGCCGGCGGGTTCGGTGCCAGGCCCGTCGAGGTGGATCTCCTCCGGGCTCCGCTCCCCCGCCCTAGGGTGCCCGCCGGGGCGGGACGGCCTGCGGGAAGTCGAAGAACCCGTCCGGGTCGTAGGCCGCTTTGACGGCGGCGAGGCGTGGCAGGTTGGCGCCGTAGTACGCGCGGGCGTAGTCGTCGAGCCGCGGGTCGGCGTAGTTGACGTAGGCGCTGTCGCCGGCCCACGGGCGCATGGCGCGCCGCACGTCCCGCAGCCAGCGCGCCGCCTCGTCCAGGGCGGCGGGCGGGGTGCCGGGGTCGAACGAGCAGTGGTACTGCGCGGAGAACAGCGCCTCCCGGTGGACGAACGCGGTGTCCTGCGGGGCGATCCTTCCGACGGCCCCGCGCAGGCTGTCCAGCAGGACGTACGCGGGGCCGCCGTCGGCCGCCCGGCGGGTCACGGCGGCCACCAGCGCGTCGGTGCCGGCGGGCGGCAGGTGGACCGGGAAGAAGTTGGACGCCGCGACGAACGGCGGCCGGTCGAGCACGGCGTCCGGTGTCCGGCCCGTCAGGTGGAGCTGTGACACGGTGCCGTGACAGCCCGTCATCGACATGATCATCTCCTGGTAGGAGATGACCTCGTTGCTCTGCTCGACCGGCTCGATCCCGACGGCGGCGACCAGCCGGTCGACGACGTCGAGCGCTTCGCCGAGCACGTACAGCCGCACCTCCACCGTGCACCCGTCCGGCGGTTCGGCGGTCAGCCGCAGCGCGGACCACTCCTCGTCCGGCCGCCCCGGCGCCCAGCGCTGCCAGGCGTCCAGCACCCGGGCCGCGTCCCGCCAATTCCAGCGCAGGTACGCCCTGGTGATCGCGGTCGTGGGGTGGGTGCGGAAGGTGAAGCCGGTCACCACCCCGAAGTTGCCGCCCCCGCCGCCGCGTAACGCCCAGAACAGCTCCGGTTCCCGCTCCGCCGAGCACTGGAGGACCCGGCCGTCCGCCGTCACCACCTCGGCCGAGAGCAGCCGGTCGCACGTCAACCCGTAGGCGCGGCAGACCGATCCGAGCCCGCCGCCGAGAGTCAGCCCGGCGAGGCCGACGGTCGGGCAGCTGCCCGCGGGGATGCTCAGGTTCTCGGCGAGCAGCGCGTCGTACACGTCGATGAGCAGCGCACCGCCACCGATCGCGGCGGTCCCGGCCCCGGTGGTGACGGCGTTCATCCGGCCCAGGTCGAGCGTGATCCCCGGGCTGGTGGACCACCCCCCGTAGCTGTGGCTCCCACTGCGGGCCGCCAGCGGCAGCCCGCGGCGCCGGGCGAAGGCAAGCGTCTGCCGCACGTCCTCGACGCCCTGGGCGAACACCACCGCCTGCGGCCGGACGTCGAACCGCGAGTTGTACGGCAGCCGCGCCACGCCGTACCCCTCCTCCCCCGGCCGAACCACCGCACCGTCGAGGTCACGGGCCAAGCCACGCCAGTCGGTTGAGGTCGTACGCGTCTGAGTCATCCCGCCGATTGTGCGGCCGCACGGCCCGTGGTGACCAGGGGGCGTGTGGTGCCGGTCGGGCACAACGGGCGCCCAGTGACGGCGCGTTGCCCGGCGCAGACCCTCCCCACGAGGCGCCGGTCCGTCCGGCATATGCTCGCGGCCATGCGGAGACAGCCGGTACCGGAAGCCCACCCCGAGCAGGGCGAGCGCCGCCCGGTGCCAGCGGTGACGGCGGTGACGGCGGTGACGGCGGTGACGGCGATGCCGCACGGAGCGGTGCGGTTCACCCACCGGAACTTCGGCGCACCCGATCTGGCCCGCCGCGGAGTCACCGCGGCCACCGCGCCGCTGTCCGTGCTGCTCCTGGACATCGAGGCGGACCTGGCCGTCACCGACGGCGACCGCACGGTGTGGCGCGAGGACGCCTTCCCGGTGGCCGAACTGGCCCGCGCCCTCGCGCACTGGCTCCGGCTCCCGGACGACGAACGGGAGGACTTCGCCTTCGACTCGATGTCGTACGACGTGCCCGGCGCGGTCCTGATTACGGCGGCCGACGGGGGTTGGCGGGTCGGCTCCGTCTTCGCCCCGAACGCCTGCGCCGCCCCGTCGGCCTGGACGGACCTTCGGCCGGTCGTCGCGTCGTTCGTCGAAGCGATCCGGGCCGAGGTGCGCACGCTCGGGATCGCACCCGACTTCGTCCCGGCCCTCCGGAGCGACCCCGCCGGGAACGGCACGGGCATCGGGGCGGGCGTCGACGGCTCGCCCGACGACGAGAGACGGAATCCGGCGTGATGAACGACAGCGGACAGGCCGCGGTCGGGGCGGTGGTGGCGCTCCGCGACGCCCACTTCCGGCTGACGGCGCTCGCCCGCGCCTGGGAGGAGCACGCCCCCGCCGGCTCGGTCCGCGGACGCATGCCACTGGGCCCGGAATGGCACTGGTCGGACCGGCCGGACCAGGCGTCCTACTCGGACGGCCGACTGATCGAACTGACCGGCGGCCTGACGCTGGCTCTCCACCTGGCCGTCCGTTTCGACGCCGCGGGCACCGACCTTCAGGCCTCGCTCTCCGTCGAGGACCGGGACGGGAACGTCGAGGAGCTGCTGTGCACCGGGCCCGAGGAGTTCCCCGCGAGTGCCGAGGAGCTCGCCGCCGCGATCGGGCAGTGCCTGGACCGGCTGGAGCGGCTGGATCCGTCGAGCGTGTGGCGGAGAGCGAGGAGCAGGAGTGAGTGACGACCGGCGCCGGCGGGCCGGGTGCTGCCTCCGCCGTCGGGTCGGTGTCGCTTCGCGGTGACGGGGGGTCAGTGGTGCCAGGGCAGCCGCAGGGCCTCGAGTTCCGGGTCGGTGAGGACGGCTTCGATCAGGGCCGTCGGGCCGACCACTTTGGTCGCCCACAGGTCGTAGTCCGTCCACAGCAGCCAACTGCGGTCCTGCGGCCAGAAGTTGGCGGGGGTGAATTCGGCCTCGGGGTAGTCGAAGAGCGCGAGGGCGTCGCCGAGGCGGGCGGTGACGACGTGCTGGGTCTTGAAGTCGTCGAGGCCCAGTGTCATCGGGTTGTAGTACGCCAGGCAGGGCGTGTCGGGGCCGGCGGGGCTGTGCGCGGTGAGGACGGCGATCAGCCGGTTCCAGGTGTCCCGGTCCAGGCTGCCTTCGGTGGGCCAGGCGATGCCGGTCGGCCGGCCTCCGTTGTCCGTCACGGACGGGAAGCAGCGGTAGCAGGGCGGGATGCCCTCGGGGACGACGGGGTCGCCGACCCGCTCGGCGAGTTCGGCCCAACGCAGGCGCCGCCAGCCCGGGCCGGGGTGGTCGGCGCGGCCGAGTCCGCCGCCGACGCCGACGGTCGGCACGCCGGGCAGGCCGGGCAGCTCGGAGGGCGGCTCCGCGTCCTCGGGGTTCGCCCGCCCGGGGCCGTCGTCGTGCTGGTACATGGCGTTCAGCACCCATACGGCGTCGGGCATCGCGGGTGCCGGGAATCCGGTCAGGCCGTCGTCCTGGCACAGCTCGGCCAGCCAGTCGACCGAGCTGCGCGGCGCCGTCGGCCACTGCGCGGCGCTCTGCTTCGTCGTGTCGTGCATGCCGTCATTGTGGCCGCCGCCCGGGTGGTTCACGGCGGCGGCCTGGCGTGGGCGGGCGTACCGGCGCGGGGCGGGAGGGCAGGATCGTGCGGGCCGTTGTCGCCCCGCAGAGCCAGGAGTGCCGTCGTGACCGAAACCGAGGAGCCGGACCGGGCCGAGCCGACCGTGGATCGGCCGGGGGCGGAACGGGACCGGGCCGAGCCGAAGGTGGAGCCGTACCGGCATCCGGCGGCGGGGTGGGGCGCGGCGAAGTCGGTGGGGCGGGTGCTGGCGCGCACCGGCGAGTGGGTGGACGGGCCGCGGGCGGTGCTGCGGATGAACCACGAGAACGGCGGGTTCGACTGCCCGGGGTGTGCGTGGCCGGACGACTACAAGGGCCTGCATCTGGACATCTGCGAGAACGGCATCAAGCACGTCACCTGGGAGATGACCCGCAAGCGGGTGGGGCGGGAGTTCTTCGCGGCGCACACCGTCACCGAGCTGTCGGGGTGGAGCGACTTCGCGTTGGAGGACCAGGGGCGGCTGACCGAGCCGATGGTGTACGACGCGGAGACGGACACCTACCGGCCGATCACCTGGCAGCAGGCGTTCGAGCTGGTCGGCAGCACCCTGCGCGGTCTGGACGATCCGAACCGGGCGGCGTTCTACACCTCGGGGCGGCTGGGCAACGAGGCGACGTTCCTGTACCAGTTGATGGCCCGTGAGCTGGGCACCAACAACCTCCCGGACTGTTCGAACATGTGCCACGAGGCGTCCGGTCGGGCGCTGACGGCGGCGCTCGGCACCGGGAAGGGCACGGCCGACCTGCGGGACTGGGAGGCGGCGGACGCGCTGTTCGTCCTCGGGGTGAACGCGGCGTCGAACGCGCCGCGGATGCTGACCGCGCTGGCGGACGCGCACCGGCGGGGTGCGCAGGTGGTGCACGTCAATCCGCTGGTGGAGGCGGCGGCGACCCGCACCATCGTGCCGCACGAGTTCGCGAACATGGCGCTGATGCGGGCGACCGCGACCAGCACGCTCAATCTCCAGGTGCGGATCGGCGGGGACTTCGCGCTGCTGCGGGCGATGGCGAAGGCGCTGCTGGAGCAGGCGGCGCACGACCCGCGGGCGATGGACGAGGAGTTCGTCGAGCGGCACACCACCGGCTTCGCCGCGTACCGGGAGCTGTGCGAGCGGACGCCGTGGGAGGAGTTGGAGCGGCAGAGCGGGCTGAGCCGGGCGCAGCTGCTGGAGGCGGCGCGGGTGTACCGGGAGGCGGACCGGTCGATCTTCTCGTGGTGTCTGGGGGTGACGCAGCACGAGCACGGGGTGGACACCGTCCGGGAGATCGTCAATGTGCTGCTGCTGCGCGGGAATCTGGGCCGGGAGGGGGCGGGTCCGTCGCCGGTGCGCGGGCATTCGAACGTGCAGGGCAACCGGACCTGTGGGATCGACCACCGACCGAAGCCGGAGTTCCTGGACCGGTTGGCGAAGGTCTGCGGGATCGATCCGCCGCGCGAGCACGGGTTGGACACGGTGGGGGTGATCGGGGCGATGGCGCGCGGCGAGGTGTCGGTGTTCGTCGGGATGGGCGGCAATTTCGCGATGGCCGCGCCGGACACCGAGTTCACCCACCGGGCACTGCGCCGTTGCGAGTTGACGGTGCACGTGTCGACGAAGCTGAACCGCAGTCATCTGGTGCACGGACGCCGGGCGCTGATCCTGCCGTGCCTGGGCCGCACCGAGCAGGACCGGCAGCGCGGCGGGGTGCAGGCCACGTCGGTGGAGGACTCGATGAGCATGGTGCACCTGTCGGTGGGCATGCGGAAGCGTCCGGCGTCCCCGCAGCTGCTGTCCGAGCCGGCGATCGTCGCGGGCATCGCGCGGGCGGCGCTGCCGGACAGCGCGACGCCGTGGGAGTGGTACGTGGAGGACTACGACCGGATCCGCGACACCATGGCGAAGGTGCTGGACGGTTTCGAGGACTTCAACCGGCGGGTGCGGCTCCCGTTGGGGTTCCGGATCAAGCAGCCGGCCCGTGAGCTGGTGTTCCTCACTCCGTCGGGGAAGGCGGAGTTCTCCGCCGCGCCGCTGCCGGACGTGCTGCCGGGCCCGGGGACGCTGGTGCTGGGCACGATGCGCTCGCACGACCAGTGGAACACCACGATCTACTCGGACGACGACCGCTACCGGGGCGTCAAGAACCTGCGCACGCTGGTGTTCATGAACCGCGAGGACATGCGCGAGCGCCGGCTCGCCGAGCTCGACCCGGTCGACATCACGGCGACCGCCCGGGACGGGTCGACGCGTGCGCTGCACGGGTACCTGGCCGTCCCGTACGACCTGCCGCGCGGCTGCGCGGCGGGGTACATGCCGGAGATGAACGTGCTGTGCGCGCTGGGCGACTACAGCAGCCAGAGCGACCAGCCGATCATGAAGCACCTGAACGTGGTGGTCAGCCCCGCCGCCACCACGCCCTGACGGTCCGCCACCTGCCGCGCGCGGGGCGGTCCGCGCGGCCGGCGCCGTCCGCGAGCAGCGCCAGGCCGTCGAACCGGCCGCCGGGCGTCTCGACGGGCGTCTTCCGGTCGGCCTCGGCGAGCAGTTCGGCGTGCGCCGCGTACGAGGTGCCGCGCACCGCCTCCTCGTACGCGACCAGCATGCCGCCCATCGCGGCGGCGGCTCCGCGGTGCCGCCGCAGGGCCTGCCCGCCGAGGGCGAGCAGGGTCACGACGCCGGCCAGGACCGCCAGCGTGATCAGGTAGGGCAGCATCACCGCTCCGTCGTCCGTCCGGGTGCTCGTCCGATTGTCCGTCCGTCCAACGTCCGTAGCGGGAGCGGCAGTTCCTCAGTCCTCCGGGGTGAGGCCGAACAGTTCGGCGCAGCGGTCGAGACCGGTGATCCGGATGTCGTCGCGGCGGGTGGGCTGCCAGTCGGCGCGGTCCATCCGGAAGCGCTGGGTCAGGGCGAGTTCGCCGCGGCGGTTGTCGCGCTCCAGGCCGTCGGGCCGGTAGCCGAGCCGGCGGGAGATCGCGACGGAGGCGGCGTTGTCGGTGAACGAGCCGGAGGTCGCCGACTCGGCGGCCAGGCCGGCGAAGGCGAGGTGGAGCACCGCGCTGCGGGCCTCGGTGCCCAGGCCGCGGCCATGATGCTCGACGCCCAGCCAGGAGCCGGACAGCGTCTCGCGGCGGATCGCGAAGTCCGTGGCGCGCAGCGACTGGACGCCGACGGGCCGGCCCTCGTCGAAGACCACCAGCGGCAGCAGCCAGTCCTCGCGGGTCCACTCGGCCTGGGAGCGCCAGTGCGCCTTCAGGACGGAGCGGGCCCGCTCGGCGGGGGGTTCGTAGGACCAGGCGGAGCGGAACGGCCGGGTGCCGGGCTTGTTCACGCCGCGGGCGGCGACGTCGGCGAGTTCGGCGAGTTCGGGTTCGGTGGGCAGTCGCAGTTCCAGGCGCGGGGTGCGCACGCCCAGTCCGGCGAGCGGCCAGTGGTCGGTCAGCATCGCATCAGTGTGCCTGTTGCGGCACGCCGGAGTCGGTCGTTTTTCCGGGCACTGCCGGGGCAACTCGTGGTGGTGGCAGGGACATCGCACTCCGCTGGCCTGGTCGGTTCCGGTGGACGGCCGGTCCGCCGCTTCCCTGACGGCGGATAGGCTGGCGCGACGGCGGCTGCGGAGCCGGGCGCCTCCTCCATCCTTCGGGTTCGTGCGGGGCTTCGGCAAGGTGTTGCCTGTTGACAGGGGCAGGTGTCAACGCCCGGGCGACGCCGCGGCGACTCCCCCCGCACCGCCGGGCAGTGACAGCACATCAGGAAGTGGGGGCCGGGCCGGTGACGTTCGGCGAGCGGCTGCGGCGGCTGCGGGAGGAGCGGGGGGTCTCGCTGGCCGGGCTCGCCCGTGCGACCAACTACAGCAAGAGCTACCTGAGCCGGGTGGAGACCGGCCGGCGGCACGGCACGCAGGCGCTGGCGGCGGCCTGTGCCGGTGCGCTGGGGGTGGACGCGGCGCTGCTGGGCCCGGTCGGCGCCCCGGGCAACGCCGAGGACAACCCGGTGGCAACCCCGTCGACGCCACCGACACCGACACCGACACCGCCGCCGCCGGTGCCGGTGCCTATGCAGCTGCCGCCCGCGCCGGGTGTCTTCACAGGCCGCGAGGCGGCGCTCGCGGAGCTGGACTCGGCGCTGTCCGCGGCCCGGTCCCGCTGGGGCGAGGGCGGTCCGCGGGTGTGGGTGGTCGACGGGATGGGCGGGGTCGGCAAGACGGCGCTGGCGGTGCACTGGGCGCACCGGGTGCGGGACCGGTTCCCGGACGGGGTGCTGTTCAGCGACCTGGCGGGGCACGGGGATTCGGGGCAGCCGCGGGAGCCGGGCGAGGTGCTGGACAGTTTCCTGCGGGCGCTGGGCGCGGACCCGGGGGCGATCCCGCCGGGGCTGGCGGACCGCAGTGCGCTGCTGCGGACGCTGCTGGCGGAGCGCCGGGTGCTGCTGGTGCTGGACAACGCGGCGGCGCCGGCCCAGGTGCGTCCGCTGCTGCCGGGCGCGCCGGGGTGCGTGGTGCTGGTGACCAGCCGGACCAGGATGGCGGGGCTGGTGGTGCGGGACGGGGCGCGCCGGGTGACGCTGGCGCCGCTGCCGGAGCGCCGCGCGGTGGAGCTGCTGCGGCGCACCCTGGGTGCGGAGCGGGTGGACGCGGAGCCGGCCGCGGCGGAGGAACTGGTGCGGCTGTGCGGGCGGTTGCCGCTGGCGCTGCTGGTGGCGGCGGAGCGGGCGGCGGCGCGGCCGGGGCAGCTGCTGTCGCGGGTGAACGAGGAGCTGCGTTCGGGCCGCGACCGGCTGCGGGTGCTGGCGGCGGCGGACGACGGGGATTCGGCGCTGCGGGTGGTGTTCTCCTGGTCGTACCGGGCGCTGGCGCCGGAGCCGGCCCGGGCGTTCCGCCTGCTGGCCCTGCATCCGGGGGCGGCGTTGACGGGCGGGACGGCGGCGGCGCTGCTGGGCACCACGGCGGGCAACGCCCGGGAGCTGCTGGACCTGCTGGCGGACGTTCATCTGCTGGAGGTGGAGGCGCCGGAACGTTTCCGCTTCCATGCGCTGCTTCAGGTGTATGCGCGGGAGTTGGCGGAGACTCAGGATTCGCCGCGGGACCGGGCGGCGGCGCTGGACCGGCTGTTCGACTGGTACCGGCAGGGTGCGGACGCGGCGGGCCGGCTGCTGGAGCCGGGCGGCCGCCCGGTGACGGGGGCGTCGCCGCCGGGGGTGCGGCCGCCGGCGTTCGCCTCGGTCGAGGAGGCGGTGGCGTGGTGCGAGGCGCATCTGGCGGACCTGCTGTCGGTGGTCCGGTACGCGGCGCTGGCGGGTCGGCCGCCGGCGGCCTGGCAACTGCCGTTCGCGCTGTGGTCGTTCTTCCATCTGCGGCACTACCGGGCGCAGTGGTTGAACGCGGCGCGGATCGCGGTCGCCGCGGCGGCGGACAGCCCGGATCCGCGGGCGCTGACGGTGTCGCTGGTGCTGCTGGGAACGGCGCAGTCGCACGCGGGGCGGCCGGTCGAGGCGGAGATCCACCTGCGGCGGGCGCTCGAACGGTGCGCGGACGGCGCGGCGGATCCGGCGAGCGAGTGCGCGGCGCGCAACAACCTGGCCGAGCTGATGCTGCGTCAGGGCCGTTCCGCGGAGGCGCTGGAGCTGCTGGATCCGGCGCTGGCGCTGGGCCGGGCGATCGGCTACCGCTGGGTGGAGCGGGTGACGCTGACCAATCTGGGCGAGGCCTCGCTCCGGGTGGGCCGGCTGGCGGAGGCGGAGCGGCTGCTGCTGGAGGCGCTGGCGCTGCGCGCGGGCGGCGCGGACGGCCGGACCGAGGGGCTGGCGCTGCTGCACCTGGGCACGGTGCACCGGGCGCTGGGCCGGCTGCCGCAGGCGGTGGGCTGTCTGCGGCGGTCGCTGGAACTGCACCGGGCGGCGGGCGACCACCGGGCGCAGGGCTGCGCGCTGGAGCAGTTGGGGCACGCGTTCGCGGCGCTGGGGCGGCGCGGGGACGCGGTGGCGCTGTGGCGGCAGGCCCGGGAGGTGGCGGCGGAGGCCGGCGATGTGCGCCGGACGGGTTACTGGTCAGGAACTTGACAAGATTTGTGGTCTGAACCAATCTGACGATCGAAGCGGCCGCGGCGCCTTTCCGGCGCCGCCCTTCCCCACCGCCGATCGCGCCGCCCGGCCCCGCTGCGGGGGCTGCCGCGCCCGTCCCGACCTCTCGTACGGGACCTTCTCGCTCCCCTGCCCTCCCCGCCTGTTCCCCGAAGGGGCCTGCCGTGTCTCTGCCCTCCCGTCGCGCCCATCTGTTCCGGGCCGCGACCGACCGCCCGTACTTCAGCAGCGACGGCGAGTCGTACCTCGCCCAGCACACCCTGCGCGAACTGACCAAGTCCCGGCCGCTGCGCGTGCTCTCCGCGGAGGACTTCGCACACTGGCAGACCTACGGCTACGTGATCGTCCGCGAGGCCGTGCCGGCCGAACACGCCCGCCGGATGCTCGACTTCGCCTGGCAGTTCCAGGGGCTGGACCCCGAGGACCCGGACAGCTGGTTCGCGCACCGGCCGTTCCGCTCCGAACTCGACCAGCAGCTGCACGTCTACGGCTTCGTCGAGGCGTACCACCACCAGCTGCTCTGGGACAGCCGGCAGCACCAGCGGGTCTACGACGCCTTCGTGGACGTCTGGGACTGCGAGGAGCTGTGGGTGACCCTGGACCGGCTCAACCTGAACCCGCCCAACCGCGGCAACCGCGACCGGGCGCTGATCGACCCCACCGACCGCGGCTCCGACATCGACCTGCACTGGGACGTCGACACCTCGCTCGGCGTGCCCCCGCAGCGTGTCCAGGGCATCGTCGCGCTCAACGACACCTCGCCGGAGACCGGCGGCTTCCACTGCAACCCGGAGCTGTTCCGCCGGTTCGAGGCCTGGAAGCTGACCCAGCCGGCCGACCGCGACCCCGTCCGCCCCTGCGTCGATCGCACCGAACTCCCGCTGGTCCGGCCGGACTTGCACCCCGGCGACCTGCTGATCTGGAACGGCCTGCTGGCCCACGGCGTCGCCCGCAACCTGTCCGAGCGGGGCGTGCGCGCCGTGCAGTACCTGTCGATGATGCCCGCGCTGGAGGACCACGAGCGGCTGCGCAAGTCCCGCGTCGACTCCTGGCGCCACCTGCGCACCCCGCGCTGGAACCGCACCCTGGTGGGCGACCCGGTCCTGCACGAGTCCAAGCGCTACCCGACCGCCCGGCTCACCGAACTCGGCTCCAAGCTGCTCGGCCTGGCCTCCTGGCACGAGCCCGTCGACTCCCGCTTCGGGGTCGACCGGTGCGCCGCGCCCGCCTGACCCACCCGCCGACCGGGCCCGCACCTCCCCCGCCCGGGCGGCGCTCCGCGCACATCCCGCCTGGTCAGGCCGCCGAGGATGCGGCAGGAGAACCCGAAAACCCGTGGCGTCGGAGGGTGTCCACCCGACAGGGTTGATCTCGTCCGGTTCGCGGACGCACCGAGAAGGGGAGGACGAAACCGCCATGTCCACACTGCGGGTGACCGCCGAGCGCCTGACCATCCTGGCGCATCCGAACGCCGACGCCCTGGAACTCGCGCAGGTCGGCCTCTACCGGGCCGTCGTGGCCAAGGGGGCGTACCGGACCGGGGACTTCGCGTGCTACCTCCCCGAGCAGTCGGTGCTGCCGGCCGAGCTGATCGAGGAGCTCGGGCTGACCGGCCGACTCGCGGGCGGCAACGCCGACCGGGTCAAGGCGGTACGGCTGCGCGGCGAGCTGTCGCAGGGCATCGTGTGCCGCCCCCGCGCCCTGGCCGAGGTCGACCTGTCCCGGGCGGCCGAGGAGGGCGTCGACTTCGCGGAGCTGCTCGGCGTCACCAAGTGGGCGCCGCCGGTGCCGACCATGATGAGCGGCGAGGTCGAGGCAGCACCCGACCTGCTGCCCTGGGTGGACATCGAGAACCTCAAGCGCTTCCCCGACGTCTTCGAGCCGGGCGAGCCGGTGGTGGTCACCGAGAAGCTGCACGGAAGCTGCTGCCTGCTCACCTTCCATGCCGACACCGGCGCGGTCCAGGTCTCGTCCAAGGGAATCGGGGCGCAGGGGCTCGCCCTCAAGGAGGACGGGCGCAACCTCTACTGGCGCGCCGTCCGCGCCCACGGCATACCGGAGTTGGCCGCCCGGCTCGCCGACCGGCTGGGGGCGAGCCGGGTCGGGATCTTCGGCGAGGTCTTCGGCGACGGCGTGCAGGACCTCGGGTACGGGGCGAGCAGCCGCACCGAACAGCCGCCCGGGTACGCGGCGTTCGACGTCTCGGCGGTGATCGACGGTCAGCTGCACTGGCTGGACGCGGCCCGACTGCTCGCCGGCGAGCTGCCGGTGGTCCCCGAGCTGTGGCGCGGCCCGTTCGACGCGGACCGCGTGCTGGAGCTCGCCGAGGGCCGCGAGACCGTCACCGGGCGTCAACTGCACACCAGGGAGGGCGTGGTGGTCCGGCCCGCCGTCGAGCGCCACAGCCCGGTCCTGGGCGGCCGGGCGATCGTCAAGGCGGTCGGCGCCGGCTACCTGACCCGCAAGGGCGGCACCGAGTACGAATGAGCAGGTCGAGCGGGGCGGGGCGGCAACCCGGAAGCCGAGGCCCCGCCCCGTTGCTCATGACGTCCCGGCAGCACTTCGGCACGGCGCGCGGGGCCTCCGGGGGCAGTGCGACCGGCGCGACGGGTGGCGGAGCCTCCGACGGGGCCTCGAAGCCACGGCGTGGACAGCCCTGGCGAGAGTGACCGGCACGCCCGGCCGGACGGGGCCATCCCGACCAGGCACGGCGGCGGCATGGCCGGCCGCCCGCTGCGGGACTGCGGACGGCCTGTGCGGGCGGTGCTGCGGCAGGCCGCCGAGCGCTCCTCCGGGAGCCACGGACGCCTGTGCGGACGGTGCTGCCGCGAGCCGCCGAGCGCTCCGCCGGGAGCCACGGACGCCTGTACGGGCGATGCTGCCGCGAGCCGCCGAACACTCCTCCGGGAGCCATGGACGCCTGTACGGGCGATGCTGCCGCGAGCCGCCGGTCCGCCTCGGCGCGGTGCTGGAAGGACTGTGCGCGGGGCGGAATGACGCCGACCTGGTGCGGCCAGGCGGCGGGCTCGGGCCGGTCCCGCTGCTGGAACACCGTCTGCTGCACGATCATGTTCCCGCTGACCGCGGTCGCACCGGCCCCGGTCGCGTACGCCGGCCCGGTCCTGGAGACCTGCGTCGACCGCGGGGCGTCGCCGGTCTCGGGCCCGGGGCCGCGGTGACCCGACACGGCCGCCCCGCCGCCCCGCGCGTCCGCGGCACCGGTGTCCGTCGCCCGCACCCGCGCCCCGGCAGCCGCCGAGCCGTCAACGGCCGGACGGGGGGCGGGTGTTGGCGTGTCCGGCTGGTCAGCTGCAGTCGACACCGCTGTTCGCCCTGCTCCCGGCTCCGTGTGCGGTGGCGTCGCCGGTCCGCTCCGCCGTGGCCGATCCGCTCCCCGCACCGCCCGGCCGCACCACACCGGTACTCGCGCGG
The DNA here is from genome assembly GCF_044754805.1 of Kitasatospora sp. NPDC092948. Classification (NCBI taxonomy): domain Bacteria; kingdom Bacillati; phylum Actinomycetota; class Actinomycetes; order Kitasatosporales; family Streptomycetaceae; genus Kitasatospora; species Kitasatospora sp. NPDC092948. The sequence goes on from NZ_JBIVPU010000015.1 coordinate 81,214, forward strand.
CCTCCGTCCGTCGCGTGCGCGGCGCCGGTGTCGGCCGCCCGGTCGACGGGCCCGGCCGCCTGCACGTCGGCGACCGCGGACGCCAGGGCCCGCGCGAAGTCCTCGTCCTGCTCAACGGCCTCCTCCAGGGCGAGGACCAGACGCTGCCGGGTGCGCTCGCCCGGCTCGCCCTGCCCGGCCTCCTCCCGGGCCCGGTCCAGCGCGGGATCGGCCCCGAGCTTGACGCCGACCAGGTCGTGCAGCCGGTCCATGCCCGCGTCCGGACTCCGATCGAGAATCGCGTCCGCCCTCCCCCAATTGGCTTACGGGACAAGGGCCTTACCCAAGTACGCACCCTCACCGTCCCGGAACCGGACCGGACCGCCGCCTCCCGAAGGGAATTGACGGATCGCCGGATGCCGGAGCAGCGAACATTCCCTTCTGGCATGATCACTGAGCCCCGGCCCGACGGCCGGGGCCAACGGTGAGCGGATCCACAGCGGTGACTTCGCCCGACCCCCTCACCGGAATTCGCCGAGGCGCTCGCCGCGCGGCTCGCCCCCGGGCGCTGCGCCGCGCTCTCCTCCCCTCTCCCCCACCCAGCCGTGATCGACGTCCGATCGACATCCAGGAGTACCACGTGAGTCGGAGCAGCACGCTCTCCCCCGACGGCCTGCAGGAGGCCACCACCGCGGACCGCCGGCCCTGGCTGGTGCGCCGAGGGTTACTCCTCGAATCCGGCCCCCGGCGCAGGCTGGCCCTCGGAGGCTTCATCAACCAGCTCGGCACCGCGGCCTTCCTGGCGACGGCGCCGCTGTACGCGCTGCGGGTGATCGGCCTGCCGATCGGGCAGGTCGGCCTCGGCCTCGGGGTCGCGGGGGTGGTCGGCCTGCTCGCCGGCCCGCCCGTCGGGCACCTCGCCGACCGCCGCGGCCCGAACGGCGTCTTCCTGGTCACCCTACTGATCCAGGCCGTGGCCATGGTGTCGCTGCTGTTCGCCCACTCGTTCGCGGCGTTCGTGCTGGCGGTGGCGGTGACCGACCTGGCCGGAGCCTCGGGGGGCGCGGCGCGCGGCCCGATGATCCGCCGGTTCGGCGGCGACGAGGTCCCGAAGTTCCGCTCCTACCTGCGCTCGATCGCCTTCCTGGCCAGTACCTTCGGCGCACTGGCCGCCGGTGTGGTGATCCAGCTCGACTCCGGCTCCGCCTACCGCGCGCTCATCGTCGCCAACGCCTTGACCTTCCTCGGCTGCGCGGCCGTCATGCTCCGGCTGCCCAAGCTGGAACCGCTGCCCGCATCGACCGGGTCGGACCGGTGGCTCGCGCTGAAGGACAAGCCGTACATGGCGTTCGTCGTGCTGGACGGCATCCTGTGGATCCAGGGCGAGGTGGTGACCTACGCGCTGCCGCTGTGGGTGGTCCTGCACACCCATGCACCGCGCTGGTTCACCGGCGTCGCGCTCGCCGTCAACACCGTAATGGTGGTCCTCCTCCAGGTCCGGACCAGCCGCGGGATCAACGGCGGCCGGGTCGCCGGCCGGGCCACCCGGCGGGCCGGGCTGGCGTTCCTGGTCGGCATGGCGGTCATCGCGACGGCCTCGGACTTGCCCGGCTGGGCCGCCGCGGCGATCATGACGGCCGGCGTCGCCGTCCACACCGTGGGATCGCTCTGGCACGCGGCCGGGTCGATGGAGCTGCGGTTCCGGCTGGCCCCCGCGCACGCGCAGGGCCAGTACTCCGGTGTGTTCGGCATCGGCATGGGCCTCTGCTACACCGTGGCTCCGGGACTGCTCGGCCTGCTCTGCCTGAGCTGGGGCGTCCCCGGCTGGCTGGTCATGGGCGGCGTCTTCGTCGCGGCCGGACTGGCCATGCCACTCGTGGTCCGGTGGGCCGGGCACTCCCGGGAGCTCGGCGCCTGAGCGAACGGACCGGGGCCCGACCGCCGTCGAAGCGGCAGTCACCGACCTCCGCCCGGTCCACCGCCCGGGCTCCGGCGAACGCACCGCGCTCCAGGGCCCGGGGTGCCGCTACGGGGTTCGTCGAGGAAATCGGGCTGCGCCCGGGCGGGCCGACCCGGCAGCATGGCGACATGCCGGATCTGCTGTGGGACAACGCCGGCCGGGAGGATGAGGGCGCGAACGCGGGCCGCCACCTCACGCCCACGCCCGCACCCGCGCTCGCGCCCGCACCCGCTGCGACGTCCCGTCAGGACAGCACGCGGGCCAGCGACTCCAACGAATGCAGCGCGTCCGCCCCGACCGGGGCGAGGACGACGGTACTGGCCCCGGCCGCGTGCCGGGCGGCGATCGCCGCGCGGGCCTGGGCCGGGGTGCCGGTGATGGCGAGGGCGCGGACCCACTCGGCGGGGAGGGTCCGGGCGAACTCGGCGCCGTCGGCGCTCGCCTCGCGGTGGGCGCCGAGTTCGGCGGCGAACGGGAGGGGAGCGATGTGGGCGGCCCAGTCGGGTTCGCCGATGGCTGCCAGGCCGTCGCGGACGCGGTCGAGCGCGACGTTCTCGTCCTCGTCGACGGCTGCGGCGTCGTAGCTGACGACTGTGGCGTCGGGGCCGAGGTGGAGGCGCGAGTTCTCGATGTACGCGGGGGCGGCGGGTTCGGCGAGCAGCAGGCCGTCGGCGACCTCGCCGGCCGCGGCCTGCGACTTGGGGCCGCGTACGCCGAGGATCACCGGCGGCGCGAGTTCCGGGATCTCCGTCAACTGCACGCCCTCGCACTGCACGTAACGTCCGTTCGCGGGGCCGGGCTCGCCGCGCAGCAGGGTGCGCAGCGCGGTGGTGTACTCCTTCAGCAGCGTGACGGGGCTGGCCGGCCACGCGCCGGCGTCGCGCATCCAGCCGGGCATGCCGTGGCCGATGCCGGCGACCACCCGGCCGGGGTGGAGCTGGGCGAGGGTGGCGAGTTCCATCGCGGCGAAGCACACGTTGCGGGCGCCGGCGGGCATGATGCCGATGCCGACGGTGATCCGTTCGGTGACGGCGAGCGCGGTGGCGGCCTGCGCGACGCCGCCGCGCCAGCCGAGGTCCTCGACCACCCACACCTCGTCGAAGCCCAGCTGCTCTGCTCGGCGCGCGTACGGGATCAGGTCGGATGCGGGCAGGTCGCGGGGCAGCATGACGCCGACCCGGCCTCGCGTGACGACTGCGTCGGTACCGGGCATCGAGGACTCCTCACCGGGGTGGCTCCGCGCGACCCCACCGCCGACGCGGAAATCGGGTGATCATACCGTCAGCCCGCCCCCGCGTCCCGCCCCGCACCGCCCGTACCGCCCGTACCAACCGCCCCGCCCGCCCCTGGGGTGATAGCCGCGCTGCCCGCCCCTTGGGTGATGCCCCGTCAGCTCACGCCGGCAGAGGCCACCGCCGGCTCTGCGGCAACCGGCTGGTCGGCCACCGAGACGGGCACCCCCCGGTCCGCCGCCCAGGCGCCGGCCGCGATCAGGAAGCCGAGGAACGCCAGCCCGGCGCCGACCAGCGTCGGCGACGTCCAGCCGAGACCGGCGGAGAGGGCCAGCCCGCCGTAGGCCGCGCCCTGCGCGTTGGCCAGGTTGAACGCCCCCTGCACGGTCGCGGACGCCAACGTGGGCGCGGAGCGGGCCTTCTGGATGACCAGGGTCTGCACGGTGGGCACGGCCGCGAAGCCGGCCATGCCGATCAGCACCACCGTCACGGCGGCCGACCACCGGGCGTGCGCGGTGACCGCGAACAGCGCGAGCGCGCCGGACATCACGAGGAACGCGGCACACAGCGACGGCCGCAGTGCCCGGTCGGCCGCGTAGCCGCCGATCGCGTTGCCGAGGGTCATGCCGACGCCGAACAGCGCGAGGATCACGGTGACGGAGGAGTCGGCGAAGCCGGCCACCTCGGTGAGGACGGGGGTGATGTAGCTGTAGCAGGCGAACAGTCCGGCGCAGCCGAACACCACGGTGGCCAGCGCGTACCAGAGCTGCCCGCTCCGGAACGCGGCGAGTTCGCTGCGCAGTCCGCCGCCGGGATGGGTGGGCAGCGACGGGACGAGGCGGGCGATGGCGAGGGTGCCGAGCAGGCCGATCACGACCACGACGAGCATCGCGGCGCGCCAGCCGAGGCGCTGGCCGAGCAGCGTGGCGGCGGGGACGCCGAGGATGTTGGCGACGGTCAGGCCGGAGAACATCACCGAGACGGCGCGGGCCCGCAGGTGCGGGGCGACCAGTTCGGCGGCGGCGACGGCGCCCGCACCGAAGAACGCGCCGTGCGGGAGTCCGGCGATCAGCCGGGCGGCGGCCAGGAAGCCGAAGCTCGGCGCGATCGCGCACAGCAGGTTGCCGCCCGCGACCAGCGCCGCCAGGCCGACCAGGACGGCCTTGCGGGGCAGCCGGGCGGCGCCGACGGTGAGCAGCGGGGCGCCGATCACCACGCCGATCGCGTACATCGAGATCAGCCAGCCGGCGTGCGGGATGGAGACGTGCAGGCTGTCGGCGACCTGCGGGAGCAGGCCCATGGCGGCGAACTCGGTGGTGCCGATGGCGAACGCGGTGATGGCGAGGGCGACGAGCGCCAAGGGCATGGGGGTGCTCCACAACGGGGTTCGACGGGATTCGACGGGCCGGCGGGCTTGGCCGGGTGCGGCGCCGACGGTATGTCAACGTTGTCAGCGCCACCCGATCCTACCGGCCCGGCCCACCTCCCCGACCGCCCGCACGGATGGCGGTCGGACGGCGGACGGACGGCGGACGGACGGCGGTCGGACGGCGGACGGACGGCGGGCCGGTGTCGTCCGGGTGCCCGTCGGCCCGCGGCCGCCCGCCGCGCGATCAGCCGTCGACGCTCGGTCAGCCCGTGGTGGTGCGCGCGAACCAGGTGCGGGTCTCGTCTGCGGTCAGCACCCGGACGAGTTCGGCCCGGCCGGGGAGCATCGGGAAGAACCGGTCGGCGTTCCAACTGCGCGCGTAGCCCGGGTCGTCCAGCACCAGCAGGCGGTGGCCGTCGACCACGGGTATGTCGTCGGGCGTTCCCTCGTTCCAGATCCGGCTGCCGTCGGGGGCGAGCAGTTCGAACGCGCCGGTGGCGACGACGCCGCTGCGGCTGCCGTCGGCGGGCGCGGGGTCGGCGGCGAGGCGGACGCTGTCCGCGGACGGCGCGGTGCCGGGGAGGTGGCCGCCGCCGATCAGCACGTGCGCGAGCAGGGTGTGCAGCTGGAAGTTGTCGCCCATACCACCGATCCGGACCAGGTAGCCGGTGCCGGTGGGCCGGTGCAGCACCAGCACGGGCTCGTCGTCCAACACGGCCAGCATCGACGTCAGGCACTTGAGGTCGTGCCCCTCCAGCGCCTCCAGTTCCCGGGAGGCCGGCAGCAGCGCGGCCGCGTACCGGCGGCGCACCTCGGCGCTGCGGCCCAGCACGGCCAGCGCGGGCGCCTGCCACCGCTCGACGGTGCACCAGGCGAGGGCGAGCCGCAGCGCCTCGTACTGGTCGTCGCCGAGCCGGGCGAGCAGCGCGTCGTCGATCGACTCCTCGTCGGGCTCGGGGAGTTCGTCGCTGCCGGCGGCCCGCCAGCGGGCGACGAATTCCAGCGCGGCGGCCAGTTCGTCCCGGACGGCGGCGAGGATCGGCTCCGCGCAGGCGGCGGGGTCGGCGCCCTGTTCGACGCAGAACCCGGCGGCGACGGCCAGCATCGCCTTCGGCCCGACCGGCGGGAACTGCGGGAGCAGCCCGGCCAGTCGGGGCCCGGCCGCAACGCACTCTGCGGCCTCGGCCTGCTGCAGGGCATGGATCGCGGCGCCGAAGGCCCGCTCGGTGCGGTCCCCGTCGCGGGCGGCGACGGACTGTTCCAGCTCGGTCAGGGCGTCGGCGAGGCCGGAGGACTTCTTTCGCTTGAAGATCACGGCCGCACCTTAGGGCAGCTCTCCGACAGCCCGCCGCCCGAGGTCTCACCCTCCGCCTGCCCTCCGCCCTGCTCTGCGCCCTGCTCGCCGCCTGGCACCTCGCACCGGAGCGCTTCACCTCCCCGTGGCGCACCGACGGCCCGCGACAGCCTCCGACCGTCGTCCCACCCGCCGCGCCCCGCCGCGCCGCGCCGCGCCCCACCGGAAAACCGTGTGCGCCCGGATGCCCGCGGAGGCTAGCGTCGGGCGTTTGCGGGTTCGGGGCTTCGGGTGCGATGCGGGGTGATGCGGGATGCGGCAGGCCGGTGGGCCGGGGCGGGCCGGTGGGCTGGGGCGGCAGTTCGGGCTGCTGTGGTCGGCGTCGGCGGTGTCGACGCTCGGGGACGGGATCGTCGCGGCGGCGGCCCCGCTGCTGGTGACGTCGCTGACCAGGGATCCGGTGCTGGTCGGCCTGGCGGTGTTCGTCCAGCAGGCGCCGTGGCTGCTGCTCGCCCCGGTGAGCGGGGTGCTGGTGGACCGGGTGGACCGGCGGCGGCTGACGGTGGCGATGAACGCGGCGCGGGCCGCGCTGACGGCGGTACTGGCGGGGGCGGTGTTCGCGGGCGCGGCCTCGCTGCCGCTGATCTACACCGTCGGTCTGCTGCTGGGCAGTTGCGCGGCGCTCGGCGACAACGCCTCGTCCGCGCTGGTGCCCGCCGTCGTCCCGTCCGAGCAGCTGCCGCGCGCCAACTCCCGGATCTTCGGCGCGTATTCGGTGCTCAACAAGCTGTGCGGCCCGCCGCTCGGCGCGGCCCTGTTCGGGGTGGCGGCGGGCCTGCCGATGGCGGTCGACGCGGCGAGTTTCGCCGGCGCCGCCGCACTGCTCTCGGCGCTGCGCCTGCTGCCGCGCGAGGAGCCGCCGAAGCAGGAACGCCTTCCGATGCGCCGTCAGTTCACCGAGGGCGCGCGCTGGCTGTGGGGGCAGCCGGCGGTGCGGACGCTGACGCTGGCGCTGTGTCTGATGAACGTGACGCTGATCGCCGGGTTCTCCGTCATGGTGCTGTACGCCCGTGAGCACCTGGGGCTGTCGGAGTTCGGCTACGGCGTGCTGATGGGGTCCGGGGCGGTGGGCGGCCTGCTGGGGGCGGTGCTGGCACCGCGTCTGCAGGCCCGGTTCCCGTCCTCGGTGCTGCTGCGGGTCGGCCTGGTGCTGGAGACGCTGACGCATGTCGGCCTGGCGCTGGCCGGTTCGGCATGGGTGGCGGGCCTGGTGCTGGCGGCGTTCGGGGTGCACGGCGCGGTGTGGATGGGCGTGGACCGGACGCTGGTGCAGCGGGCGGTGCCGAGTGAGCTGTTCGGCCGGGTGATGAGCGTCTTCATGGCGCTGGCGGTGGGCGGTTCGGCCCTGGGCGCCCTGATCGGCGGCCCGCTCGCCCGCGCTTTCGGCCTGACCGGCCCGTTCTGGTTCTCGGCGGTGGTGATGGCACTGCTGACGCTGTTCGCGTGGCGCCCGTTCAACCGCTCCATCGACGACCCCGAACCGTCCGCCGCCGCCGTCCCGCAGCCCGCACCGGTCGCGAACTGACGGCCCGTCCGGCCCCGCCTGCCGCCGCGGGCCGGGCCGACTGCGGTATATCTGGCGGGCAGTGACGGCGGCGAACGGGGCGAGGTGGCTACGGGTGATCCGGCGGCGGGTGCTGGTGTCGGGCACGGTGCAGGGCGTGTTCTTCCGCGACTCCTGCCGCCAGGCGGCCCAGCAGGCAGACGTGGTCGGCTGGGTGCGCAACCTCCCGGACGGCCGCGTCGAGGCGGTGTTCGAGGGTGACGACGCCCCGGTGGAGCAGATGGTGGCCTGGATGCACCACGGCCCACCCCGAGCGGCCGTCCGACACGTCGAGGTGCTCCCGGAGCCGCCGGAGGGGCTGCTGGTCTTCGCCGTCACCGTCTAGACGAGTGGTTCCGAAGTCGGCTGGTGGGCGTAGACGATCGGGGCGGGCCGTTTCGGCAGCCTCGGCCCCGATCTGGGGTGGGGTCGTCCTGAGGTCGCAGGAGGCGCTTCTCTCGGCGGTCGAGCCCGGCATGCCCTCACGGACAGTCAAGATTCTTAGCAACGTATGCTGTTGCGGCTCTGGTGTTTCTGGGCGTCCGTCGACGCACGCGGGAGCTGTTCGTCCGCCCAGGACTGCCGTCCTGTGACGAGAGGCTTGCTCATGGCTCCACGAGACGTTGTTGTGCTCGGTTCCACCGGTTCCGTGGGACGGCAGTGCGCCGCAGTCGTTCGCGAGCATCCGGGTGAGTTCGCCATTGCGGGGCTCGGGGGCCGGCGGTGGCAGTGTGGAGGTCTTGGCCGAGCAGATCGTGGAGTTCCGGCCGCGGACCGTCGCGGTGAGCCGCGCCGGGGCGGTGGCCGAAGTGCGCGCGGCTGTTGACGCCATGGTCGCGCACACCTCGAGCGCGGGTTTCGTCCACCCCGAGTACCTCGGCGGCGACCAGGCATTGGCCGAGCTGGCTACGGTGGAGTCCGACGTTGTCCTCAACGGCATCACCGGTGCCGCCGGGCTGCCCGCCACCCTGGCGGCGCTGCGGGCGGGACGGGTCCTCGCGCTGGCCAACAAAGAGTCGTTGATCATGGGCGGGGAGCTGGTCAAGCGCGAGGCCGCGCCGGGCCAGCTTGTGCCCGTGGACTCCGAGCACTCTGCCCTCGCCCAGGCGCTGCGCAGCGGCCGGCACTCCGAGGTGAAGCGGCTGGTGGTGACGGCGACCGGCGGACCCTTCAGGGGTATGAAGCGCGAGGAGTTGAAGCACGTCACCGTGGAGCAGGCCCTGGACCACCCGAAGTGGTCCATGGGGCCGGTGATCAGCATCAACTCCGCGACCATGGCGAACAAGGGCCTGGAGATCATCGAGGCCAACCTGCTGTTTGACATCGGCTACGACAAGATCCTGGTCGTCGTCCACCCTCAGGCGTACATCCACTCGATGGTCGAGTTCCATGACGGTTCGACGATCGCCCAGGTGAACCCGCCGGACCTGCGGCTGCCGATCGCTCTCGGCCTGAAGTGGCCGGACCGCATGGCGGACGTCGTGCCGGGGGTTGACTGGACCCTGGCCCACACCTGGGAGCTCAGTCCGCTCGACGAGGACCTGGGCCCCATGGTCTCGCTTGCCTTCACCGCCGGTCGGCTCGCCGGAGCAGCGCCAGCGGTCTACAACGCGGCGAATGAGGTATGCGTCGACGCGTTCCGAAACTCGCGGATACCGTTCCTGGCTATCCACGAAGTGGTCGAAGCGGTCATTTCCGAGTACGAACCGCCGCACGAGCGGCTGACTTTGGAGTCGCTGATGGAGTACGACACGACAGCCCGCAGGCAGGCGGGGCAGGTAATCGCCCAGCGCTTCGGGTAAATCCGAAGTTCCGCCCCGTGAAAGGGGCGAGGGTGTCCAAGATCGGCCTGTGGCGACTGACCTGAACACCCTCTTGACCGCGCTGTACGTGAAGATCGACGACGAGATCGGAGGAACGCGATGGATGGGCCGCCCGCCCCTGCTCAGCTACTCCGAACTCGTCTGCCTCGCGGTCGCGCAGGCACTCCTCGGCCACCACTCCGAGGCCCGCTGGCTGCGCCACGCCCGCAAACACCTGAGCGGCATGTTCCCCTGCCTGCCCCATCGTGCGGGCTACAACAAGCGACTCCGTTCGGCGCTTCCGCTGGTCAAACGCATGGTCCGAAAACTCGCCCGGGACAGCGACCTCTGGACCGATACGGTCTGGATCACTGACTCCACGCCGGTGCCGTGCGGACTGTCCCGTCCGACCGTGAAACGCTCGGACCTGGCCGGCTGGGCCGACTGCGGCCAGGAGCTGTCCGGCCGATCATGTGACTTTCGCCTGTTCCGGTCGTTGGCTCAGGCATGGGCGGGGTGATCTGACTGATGCCGAGTGGGAACGGCTGCGGCCGTTCCTGCCGGTCAGAAACAGGCGTTGTGGCCGGTGGCGGAACCACCGGCAGGTGATTGACGGGATCCTCCACTGAGTTCGGACCGGCGTGCACTGGCGCGACCTGCCCGAGCGGTTCGGCCCGTGGACGACGGTCCACGAACGCCACCGGTTGTGGCCGGCCGACGGGACATGCGAACGACTGCTCCAGCAGGTCCGAGGCGGACGCGGCCGTCGGGATCGACCGGGACATCTCGGTGGACTCCACGATCGTCCGGGCTCATCACCACGCGGCCGGTGCACGCATCGATCCGCCGCCGGCCCTCGCTCCAAAGGGAGCTGGAGCGGGAGAACACCAGGGCGGGACGCCGTGGCAGAGTCTCGTCGCCCGCCTGGCGGAGGTGGTGCCGGAGGTGAGGGCCTTGGCCGCTCGCGGGGCGGGTTCACCGGCAAGATCCACCTGAGTGCGGACGGCCGCTGCCGCCCGCTGTCCCCGATCCCCACCGCGGGACAGCGGGCCGACTGCACGCGGTTCAAGCCTGTACAGGAGAAGATCCGCGTCCCGCAGATCGGTCCGGGCCGGCCTCGGACCAAGCCGGACAGTCTGGCCTCCGACAAGGCATACAGCAACGGGCCGTGCCGCGACCACCTGCGCAGACGCGGTATCCGGCACACGATCCCGGAGCCAGCAGCCCAAGCCGGACGCAGTTCACGCACGCAGCAGACCCAGGACGGCCCCGGCGGCCGCGGCCGGATCGTCCACCTGCACCCACGAGTACTCGTCCGAGACGACGAACGGCGACTCGCCAGCCGCCCGGCACTCGATCTCAACGGCTTCGAGGCTGCCTTCAAGTCGAATCGAGAAGCCTGCTCTGCCACTGCTGCTGCTCAGGCGCCCGATCACCAACTCAGGCACCTGAGTGGACACCAGACGAAGTACCTCACCCACCGGGCCATCCACATCGCCCGTCCAGAACTCTGTTTCCACGCCGGCGATCATTCCACTGCTTGATCGGCCGGACAGCTCCTAGGTGTACTGACCACGGAGGTTGGCGAAGGGGGCTCACGGCACGGCGATCCTGAAATGGGTGCGGGCCCTCTGGCCAGGTGCGGATTGCGACATCTGCACCAGCGACCCCAAAGGCCCTCGTGCCACACCGCAACGCACCGCTGACCGAGACCGGCCGGCTGCGCCCGGCCCGCTGCGCGGCCGAGGGCGGCTGGCCACCGCGACGGGCCGCCGAACGTTTCCAGGTCTCGCCGACCGCCACCGCGCGCTCGGCGAGGCCAGCTTGGTCGACCGCTCCAGCCGTCCGCACCGCAGTCCGCACCGGCACTCGGCCCGCACCCATACGACGCATCGTCAAAGTCGCGTGCTCCGCCGCCGGGGACCCGCCCGCATCACCCCCTCCTTTGGGGCACGGGGAGCAGCTGCGGGCTGTCGCCGCACTGGCCCGGGGTGATCGGCGGCGCGAGCGGTCGGTCGGCGTCCGCCTGCGCCGGCGAGGTGGACTCTGCGGGTCAGACCGCCCCGGGAGCTGCCAAGTTCTTCATCGTGGCGCTTACTGCCGGGCCGTCGACCTTTTCGGAACCCGGGGCGTTCTCCGCGGAGCCCGGCCGCGGGCCGGCGGCCGCGGCCCGAGGTCGAGTCGACGCCGACCGTGCTCCGGTCCACCCGGCCCCGGGCATCGGCGTCAGCCCCCCGGCGTCGGCGTCGGCGCCGGCGGCGGCGGTTCAGTGTCCGGCGGCGGGGCCGTCGAGGGCGAGGGTGGTCTCGTCGACGCGGCGGAAGCGGCCGTCCGGGGCGAACTCGCCGAAGAGGTGGACCTCCATGTGGAGGGTGGAGCCGTCTTTCATGGCGATGGTGACGGTGTGCCGGTCGGCGTAGTGGTCGCCGTCGAAGAGTTCCTGGTGGACGTCGATCACGCCGGAGGCGACGGTCTCGCGGAGGTGGGCGATGTGGGCGAGGAAGGCGTCGCGGTCGAGGGGGTTGCCGTCGGTGTGCTGGACGTAGTCGGGGGTGATGTGGCGTTCGGCGGCCTCGTCCAGGTCGAGGTCCGGGGAGAAGACGAGGTCGTTGAGCGCGGCGCGGATGTCGGTACGAGGCATGGGCACGCTCCCTGGGTCGGACGGCGGCGGCTGATCCTCAACTCCCCTTAAATCAAAGGAGTTTCGTGCTGCGTGACAGTACGGCACCGGCCCGCCGCCGGGAAGACGGCACGCCGTGTGCGCGGAGCCGCTCGCCCGTCGGGGCTACTGCGGCGGCCGGTAGGGCCACACCTTGTCGGGGCTACTGCGGCGGCCGGTAGGGCCACACCTCGTCGGGGAAGACCCGGGCGAACCAGTGGGGTTGGACGTCGCGCAGTCGCAGGGTGCGCCACCGGGTCGGGTCCTCGGGGACGGGGACGCCGACCTCCACGTCGGGGCCGTACGCGAACAGCCGTTCCTGGCAGACGCCGCACGGGGCGAGCACCCAGAATCCGCGGCCTTCGTCGGCGGCGGTGACGCACACCGAGGCGACCACCCGGCGGTCCAGCTTGAACGCCTCGCAGATCGCCCCGGTCTCGTGGCACAGCCGCACCGCGTTGTTCGGCGGTTCGGGCGCGGTGCTGGTCAGCACGGTGCCGTCGTCCAGGCGCAGTGCCGCCGCGCCGGCCCACTCCTGTCCGGGGAAGCGGCGGCGGGTCAGTTCGATCGCGGCGTCCACGAGTTCCTTGTCGATGGCCATGCCGGGGACCTTATCCGAGCACAAAAACGCTTGCGAGCGCGTTCCCGGCTTGACCAGACTCCGGCCATGACCAATCAACTGGACGCTGTCAAAGCAGATCTGACGACCTATCTGCAGGACGCCCGGGATGCGGTGCTGTGGAAGCTGGAGGGCCTGTCGGAGTACGACGTCCGCCGCCCGGTGACTCCCTCGGGAACGAACCTGCTCGGTGTGGTGAAGCACCTGACGGGCGCGGAGGCCCTGTACTTCGGCGAGAGCTTCGACCGTCCCTTCGACGGCGCCCCGGGCCTGTGGGTGGCGGGTACCGACGAGGCCAACGGCGACTTCTGGGCCCGCCCGGAGGAGAGCCGCGAGACCGTGATCGCCGAGTACCGCCGTGTCTGGGCGCACGCCGACGCCACCATCGACGCGCTCCCGCTGGACGCGCTCGGCCAGGTTCCCTGGCCCCCGCGCAACAAGCTCACGCTGGCCCGGATCCTGCTCCACATGGTCGCCGAGACGCATCGCCACACCGGCCAGCTCGACCTGGTCCGCGAGCTCGTCGACGGCTCCACCGGCCTGCGCCCGGGCGACCCGGTCCTCCCGGACGTCGCCGCCGACTTCTGGCCGGCCCACCACGCCCGGGTCGAGCAGGCCGCCCGTGCGGCGGCCGTCGCGGCGGGCGAGAGCGTCCCGGACTGACGGCGCCGTACCGCCGGCCACCCAAAAGAGTGGCCGGCGGAGGCATCGGAGCACCGGGCTGCCGAATCGGAGGATGTCGCCGGCCACTTCTCAAGGCACGCCGACGGCCGGTTCGGGAGGTGTCGGAGCGTCAGCTGTCGAAGCCGAGGCCCAGGGTGTCCATGGTCTTCAGCCAGAGGTTGCGGCGGCCGCCGTTGCGGTCGGCGCGGTCCAGGGACCACTTGGTGATCCCGATGCCGGCCCAGCGGACGGGCTCGGGCGGGAACGGCAGCGGCTTGCGGCGGACCATCTCCAGGGTGGTGCGCTCGGTGGGCTTCCCGTCGAGCAGGTCGAGCATGACCTCCGCGCCGAACCGGGTCGCGCCGACGCCGAGTCCGGTGAAGCCCGCCGCGAGGGCGACCTTGCCGTGGTACGCGGTGTCGAAGAACGCGGAGAACCGGGTGCAGGTGTCGATCGCGCCGCCCCAGGCGTTGGTGAAGCGCAGGCCTTCGAGCTGCGGGAAGGTCTCGAAGAAGTGCCGGGCGAGGGTCCGGTAGGTGGCCGGCCGGTGGTCGTACTCGGAGCGGACCCGCGCGCCGTAGTGGTAGATCGCGTCGTAGCCGCCCCACAGGATCCGGTTGTCGGCGGACATCCGGTAGTAGTGGAACTGGTTGGCGCTGTCGCCGACGCCCTGCCGGCCCTGCCAGCCGATCGCGGCGAGCTGCTCGTCGCTGAGCGGTTCGGTCATCAGCGCGTAGTCGTACACCGGCACGGTGTAGGGGCGGATCCGCTTGATCAGCGAGGGGAACACGTTGGTGCCGAGCGCGACCTTGCGGGCGAACACCCGGCCGTAGGGGGTGCGCACGGCCATGCCGGAGCCGGCCTCGGCGATGTCGGTGGCCTTGGTGTGCTCGTAGATCCGGACGCCGAGCTGCTCGCAGGCCTGCTTGAGGCCCCAGGCGAGCTTGGCGGGGTGGACCATCGCCACGCCGTCCTTGTCCCACAGCGCGCCGAGGTAGGTCGGGGAGTTCACCTGGGCGCGCACCGCGTCGGCGTCCAGGAACTCGTAGTCGCCGTACTCCTTGGCGAGTTCGTACAGTTCGGCGAGTTCCTCGACCTGGTGCGGCTCGGTGGCGACGTCGAGTTCGCCGGTGCGCTCCCAGTCGCAGTCGATGCCGTACTTGGTGACGGCGTCCTCGATGGACTGCAGGTTGCGGGCGCCGAGCTGTTCGAGCGCGGCGAGTTCGTTCGGCCAGCGCTCGTAGCCGTTGCCGAGGCCGTGGGTGAGGCTGGCGGCGCAGAAGCCGCCGTTGCGGCCGGAGGCGGCCCAGGCGATCTCCTGGCCCTCGATCAGGACCACGTCGCAGCCGGGGTCGCGTTCCTTGGCGATCAGCGCGGTCCACAGGCCGCTGTAGCCGCCGCCGACGACCAGCAGGTCGCAGCGGACGTCTCCGGTGAGCGCCGAGTTGGCCTGCGGACGACCGGGGTCCTCCAGCCAGAACGGGGTGGGCTTGGCGTCCCGCAGGGCGTGTACGGGGTCCATGTTCTCGGTTCCTTGCCTTGGGAGGGGCGCCGGCCCGGCCGTGGGGGCGGCCGGGCCGGCTGCTGTGCCGGTTGGCGGCGGTTATCGGTCCTCGTCCTCGGCCGTCTCCGGGCCGAGGTTGATGGTGTAGACCTTGCGGAGCGTCTCGTGGACGGTCCACGTGGTGCGGTCGCCTTCGCGCAGCACCGCGAGGTCGCCGGGGCCGACCTCCAGGACGGGGCCGTTCTCGAAGGCGATGGTGGCCCGGCCGCTGAGGACGACGAACATCTCGTCGGCCTCGGTGTCGGTGACCACGCCGGGGGTGATCTGCCAGATGCCGCGGATCTGGCGGCCGTCGGCGGACTCCCAGACCACCTTGCCGGTGACCTCGGGGGTGCCGGAGACGATCTGCTCGGCGTCGAGCGGTTCGGGTTCCAGCTCGGCGTCCGCGACGTTCAGGGCGAAGCTGTTGATCATGCCTCGACGCTATCCGTTCCGCTGCCGGCCGCGGCCTTGTCACTGTGTGCCGAGTCCGGCTGCCGCTCTGACAGGCCGTACGCCTCCGCACCGGCGGCCGACTCGACGGCCCCGCGCTCGACGGCGGCGGCGTCCCGGGCGGCCTTGCGCATCGACAGCACGGGGTAGAGCACCACCGCGCCGGCGACCACGATCAGGCAGTACACGACGGCCTTGGCGCCCTCCGCGTTGTACTGCTCGATGGCGGCCCAGACGCTGACGGCGGTCAGGCTGACGGTGATCAGGCCGACGCTCCACCAGCCGCCGGGGATCTTGTACGGGCGCTCCAGCTCGGGCTCCCGGATCCGCAGCATGATCAGCGCGGCGACCTCCAGCAGGATGCCGATGTTGGTGAGGAAGACGTCGAAGATCACCAGGTTGCTGAAGCTGGAGAAGCAGAACAGCGCGTAGATGACGGACGATCCGATGATCGACGCCATCGGCATCTTGTAGCGCTTGCTCTCCTTGGAGACCCACTTGGGCAGGTAGCCGTCCTGCGAGAGCGCGGAGGGCAGCCGGGAGTACGAGGCGAGCAGCGCGGAGAACATCGCGACCGAGGCGAACAGGCCGCCGATGGTGACGGTGTACTGGAGCCAGGGGCCGGCCAGCTGGCCCGCGATGTCGGAGAACGAGCCGTCCTTCCAGCCCTTCCAGCCGTTGTCGCCGTCCGCGCCGACCGCGAGGGCGCCGACCGAGGGCAGCAGGTAGCCGACGATGATCAGCAGCACCGACCAGAACAGCGCCTTGGGCAGGTGCTTCTTCGGGTTCTCCATCTCACCGGCGACGGTGGAGACCGAGTCCCAGCCGGAGTAGTTCCACATCACGATGAACAGGCCCGACCCGAAGGCGTTCCAGGTGGACTGGCCCTGGTCGGCGGTCAGTGAGGAGACCGGGTTGATGCCGTCGGTCAGCAGGTGGTAGCCGCCGATCGCGGTGAGGATCAGCATCGGGGTGAGGCAGATGATCGCGAACACCACCGAGGAGTCGCCGACCCAGCCCGCGCCCATCAGGTTCAGCAGCGTGAAGATCACGATGACGCCGACGCAGATCACCCAGTTCAGGTCGATCTTCAGCCCGAGGATCTCGAACAGCACGTGCTCGCCGGGGGCGACCGCGCTGATCAGGCTGGACAGGTACGAGGTGAACATGACCGGGTAGAGCGCCATGTCGACGAAGCTGCACACCCACTGCAACACGCCCTGCTGGAAGGCCCAGAACCGGCCGAGGCCGCGCTTGACCCAGTGGTAGTAGCCGCCCTCGACGGGGATGGCGGTGCCGAGTTCGGCGCAGACCAGGGCGTGCGGGACGCTGTAGATCAGTGGGGCGATCAGGATCAGCAGGATTCCCATGCCGGGCCCGGAGGTCGAGAACAGCGGCTCGATGCCGTAGGCGCCGCCGGAGACTCCGAAGAAGATCAGGGCGACGAGGGGAACCAGGCTCACGCGCTTGGGCGTTGCCCACCGGTTCTCCGGCGGGGCCACGGGGATGGCGGTCATTTTCACCTTGGCAATCGGGTTTCGGCACGAATGTGAGGTGCACGAGTCTGGTCGCCACTGTGACGTACGACAATCGTTCAATCTGTCAGACGTCTTGATGCCCCCCTGACACTCTGGCGGGCCCCGCCGGAAAACCGGCGGAGCCCACATCACCGCTGGTCAGGGGCGGTTAACACCCGCTCACGCAGCGCATCCGGAGTCCGCGAGCACGAAGTACCCGGCCGGGGACTCCTTCAACGTGTGAACCACGAACAGGTTCCACAGCCCCATGTTCTGGTTGGAGCCGTTGGCGTACGCGTACCCGCCGCTCTGGTGGGCCCGACCTGCGGCGACCTGGTTGTAGTTGTTGTCGGTGAAGCACCGGGGCGTGAACACGCTGCCGGCGGTGGTCCCGGTGACGGCCGAACTCGCCGTCCCCGCCTGCCCGTTGGCGTCCACCGCGGCCACCGTCCAGGCGTACCCGGTGCCCGCGCTGAGGCCGCTGTCGGTGTACGTGGTGCCGGTCGTGGTGCCGACCTGCGCGCCGCCCCGGTACACGGTGTAGGACGCCGCCCCGGCCACCGCGTTCCAGCTCAGCGAGGCGGTGGTGTCGGTGGTGCCGGTGACGGCCAGTCCGCCCGGCGCGGGCAGCTGGGCGCCGCCCCCGTTGTCACCCCCGCCGTTGTTGCCGCCGCCGCTGCCGTCCAGGCCCCAGAACAGCCCGGTCCAGTACGACGAGCAGATGGTGTTCAGGAAGTAGGCGCCGCTCTGCCCGCAGTTGGCGGTGCCGCTGCCCGGGCTGACGGGCAGTCCGTGGCCCATCCCGGAGACGCTGTACAGCTGGACGGCCGGCTTGCCGGCGGCGTCGTTGTACACGCTCAGCGTGGTGCTGCCGGGCAGCGACTGGGTGGCGGAGGCGGTCTGCGGGATGCCCCACACGTTGGTCCACTGGTCGCGCAGCTCGGTCGCGTTGACGGGGGCGACGGTGGTGTCCGAGCTGCCGTGCCAGATCGCCACCCGCGGCCACGGCCCGGTCCAACCCGGGTTGGACGCCCGCACCTTGTCGCCCCACTGGGCGGGCGTCAGGTTCTGGTTGGAGTTCTGGCAGCCGGACGCGGCGGCCTGCGCGGTGGCGCACTGCGCGGGCAGGCCGGAGGCGATCGAGCCGCCCGCGAACACGTCCGGGTAGTCGGCCAGCAGGTCGGCGGCCATGCCCGCGCCCGCCGACAGGCCGGTGACGTACACCCGGGACGGGTCGCTGCCGTACAGCGCCACCGCCTTGTCGACCATCTGCTTGACCGACAGCGCCTCGCCCTTGCCGCGGGTGTCCTTGCTGCTGTCGAACCAGGAGAAGCAGGACAGCGCGTTGTTGGTGGCGCCGGTCTGCGGGAAGACCACCGCGAAGCCCCAGCGGTCGGCGAGCTGCGCCCAGCCGGAGTTGTTGTAGTAGTCGGTGGCGGTCTGGGTGCAGCCGTGCAGCGCCACCACCAGCGGCTTGCCGGTGGCCAGTCCGCTCGGGACATAGCTGTACATCGCCAGGTTGCCGGGGTTGGTGCCGAAGCCGGTGACCTGGCCGAGGCCGGCCGCGGAGGCCTGCGGCGCGCCGGTCAGCATCCCGGCGGTCAGCACCGCTCCTGCCACCAGCGCCTTCGCCCAGCGTCCGATCCGTCCTGCCCTGCTCGCGTGTCCTGCCCTGCTCGTGTGTCGTGC
The DNA here is from genome assembly GCF_044754805.1 of Kitasatospora sp. NPDC092948. Classification (NCBI taxonomy): domain Bacteria; kingdom Bacillati; phylum Actinomycetota; class Actinomycetes; order Kitasatosporales; family Streptomycetaceae; genus Kitasatospora; species Kitasatospora sp. NPDC092948. Next base: position 99,596 of record NZ_JBIVPU010000015.1, read on the forward strand.
CATGTGGGGGTTCCGTTCTCGCTGTGTGCTCGTGGGCCGGGGTGGGGGGTGGCCGAGCACGGTTGGCGTGAATCATCGGCGCGCCCCGGGCGGCCGCCCATGGCCCGGTGCACCACCGGCGGGCCGTCCGGCATGGTGGCGGCGACCATTGAGGCCACGTCGGCCGGGCGGCCCCGCCCGTGCCTCCCACACCCGGGCACCTCGCCCGGGTACCGTTCACCGGGTCATGCCCACGATCACCGACGCACCGGATCCGGCTCGGCCCCGCACGGTGCTGAGCACCATCAGCCTCCTGTCGCCGTTCCTGCTGATCGCCCTGGCCGCGGCGGCCGACTCCGAGACGCCGGCCGGTCAGCGCTACGACCGCTTCGTGGTGGCCGCCCCCGCGCTCGCCGCCGCCAGCTGGGGCCCGCTGGGGACGCTGATGATCGGCGTGATCGCGGTGCTGACGGAAGTGCTGCTGGCCCTGATCCGGGAGGGCGTGGTCGGTGCGTCCGCCGTCTCGGTGATCGCCGCGACCGTCACCGTCTCGCTGGCCGCCGCGTACACCGCCGGGCAGCGGGTGCACCGCGAGCGCGACCTGGCGATGGTCCGCTCGGTGGCGCAGGCCGCCCAGGAGGTGGTGCTGCGCCCGCTGCCGGACCGGATCAACGGCGTCGACCTCGATCTGTACTACAACGCCGCCGCCGAACAGGCCCAGATCGGCGGCGACTTCTACGAGGCGGTCCGCACCCCGTTCGGGGTCCGGATCATCCTCGGCGACGTCCAGGGCAAGGGCCTGCCGGCGGTCGAGATGGCGGCGGCGCTGCTCGGCTCGTTCCGGGAGGCCGCCTACGACTCCAAGGACCTTCCGGCGCTGGCCAGCCGCCTGGAGACCGGCCTGAGCCGCTACGCCGAACGCGCCTCCTCCCCGGACGCCGCCGAACGCTTCGCCACCGCCGTCCTGCTGGAGATCCCCGACGACCGCCCCGAGGCCCGCCTGCTCAACTGCGGCCACCCGCCGCCCGGCCTGATCCAGCCCGACGGGGTCCGGCTCCTGGAGCCGGAACTGCCGCTGCCGCCGCTCAACCTGTCCGCGCTGGTGGCCTCCGACTACCGCACCCAGACCGTCCCCTTCGGCCCCGGCGACCGGGTGCTGCTCTACACCGACGGCATCTCCGAGACCCGCGACCGCAGCGGCGAGTTCTACCCCCTCACCGACCGGCTCACCCGCTGGACCTCCGACCCGTCCGCCCGGCTCCTCGACAACCTCCGCCGCGACCTCCGCCGCTACGCCGGCGGCCCCGCCGACGACGACGTGGCCGCCCTCCTCGCCACCCGCCACGCGCCTCCGGCCGACGACCCGTCGACCGACCTCGACTGACCGGGCGGTAGCCTCGGGGGCCGCTGCCGTCGACGAAGGAGCCCCGGTGTCCGAGGACCGTTCCGTGCCCCCGCTGCGGATCGCCGTGTTCGGCGCGGGCAGCATCGGCTGCCGCCTCGGCGGGGCGCTCGCCGCCGTCGCCGACGTGACGCTGATCGGCCGCCCGGACGCGATGGCCGAACTCGACCGCACCGGGCTGACGTTGACCGGCCCCGGCGACCGCCGGGTGCACGTCCGTCCCGCCACCGCCGTGGACGCCTCGGCCGCGGCGGGCGCCGACTACGTCCTGGTCACCGTGAAGTCCGCGGACACCGCCGGGGCCGCCCGCGCGCTCGCCCCGCACCTGGACGCCCGCACCACCGTGATCAGCTTCCAGAACGGCCTGCACAACGCCGAGTTGCTCGCCGCCGCCCTCCCGGACCGGCAGGTCCTGGCCGGCATGGTCCCGTACAACGTCGTCCGCACCGGAGCGGCCGCGTTCCACCAGGGCACCGACGGCCGCCTGATGCTGGAGCGCACCGCCGCCGCGGAGCAGCCCGCTGCACCCGAGCAGCCGCCCGCGGGCCGCGCGCCCGCCCGACGCAGCTCCCCCGCGGAGCGGTTCGCCGAACTCGCGCGGGCGGCCGGCCTGCCGGTGGAGTTGCGCGACGACATGCCGCAGGTGCAGGCGGCCAAGCTGCTGCTGAACCTGAACAACGCGGTGAACGCGCTGTCCGGCCGGCCGCTCCGTGAGCAGCTCGGGAGCCGGCCGTACCGGCTGGTGCTGGCGCGGTGTCAGCGGGAGGGGCTGGCGGCGCTCCGGGCGGCGGGGCTGGCGCCGGCCCGGCTCGGCCCGGTGCCGGCGGGGTGGATGCCGGCCGTGCTCGGGCTGCCGGACGGGCTGTTCCGGCGGCTCGCGGCGGCCAGTCTGCGGGTGGACGCGCAGGCCCGGTCCTCGATGTGGGAGGACCTGCAGCGCGGCCGCCGGACCGAGATCGGCGAACTCCAGGGCGAGGTGCTGGCGCTCGCCGAGCGGCACGGGCTGGCCGCGCCCGCCAACCGGCGGCTGCTGGAGCTGGTGCGGGCCGCCGAGTCCGCGCCGGCCCCGCCGAGCTGGTCGGGGCCGGAGCTGCTCGCCGCGCTGGACGATCAGGAAGTCTGATCGCCGGGCTGTCGCATCGTCACATTGTTGGTGTCGACCCGGCCGATCTGCAGGGCGATGCCGTTCACGTCGGCGCTGATCTCGTTGTGGACGACCGTCACGTCGACCCGCTGCCCGCCGCCCTGCGGGGCGATCTCGTCGAGCAGGGCGCGCAGTTCGGCGACGGCGGTCGGGTCCTCGCGCAGCACGGTGAGCAGGCGCTGTTCCCAGTCCTGGCGGACGTTCTCGCGGACCTCGGGCAGGCCGTTCTCCTCGGCGTCCAGCACCTCGGCGTAGGCGAGTTCGATGCGGGCCGCCTCGACCCGGCTCTCCCGGCCACGGGTGAGCAGCCGCCCGACCCGGTCCCGGACCTGGCCCCACAGGTCGGTGGCCACCGCACCGACCAGTGCCGTCGCTCCCGAGGCCGCCAGTTCGGCCAGTTCGGTCCCCACCATTCGCGCCGCCACCCCTCGTCGTCCGCAGGCTGCCGCCCCAAGCCTACTGACCCGCACCGACCTCCGTACCCGACTTTCCGCACCGGCCCCCGGCCGGTCGGGGAGACTGACGCCATGACCACCCAGTGGACCACCCACGGCGTCGAGTTGCTCCCCGGCGCTGTCCGCAAAGTCTTCCGCGAGGGCGCCGACGGGGAGCCGGACCGCGAGTGGCGGGCGCTCACCCTGCTCGACCGGTACGCGCCGGGCCTGGCGCCGCGCCCGCTGTCGCTGGCCGGCCGCACCGTCACCATGGCTCGGCTGCCCGGGGTCCCGCTGCGCGGAGCCGAGCTGACGCCCCTTCACCTGGATGCCCTGGCCCGCGCCGTCGACCGCCTGCTGCACGCCGTCCCGTCCGCCACGGCCGCCGCGCTCCCGGCGCGCCGCTGGTACGTGCGCGACTCGGTCGCCGCGATCCGCCGCCGGGCGGTGCGGGCCTCGTCGCCCGCGCTGGAGGAGGGCCTGCGCTGGCTGGCGGGCGCGGAGCCCGGGCTGCTGGCCGGCGCGGAGACGGGGGCGCCGGTGCTCGGGCAGGCGGACGGCAACCTGGCGAACTTCCTCTGGGACGGCGCCGACGTGCGGCTGGTCGACTTCGAGGACTCGGGGCGCAGCGACCGCCCGTACGAGCTGGCCGAGGTGGTCGAGCACCTCTCCGCCTGGGTGGACACCGATCTGGACGCGGCGGCGTTCCTGGGCCGCTTCGTGCTCGGTCCGGCGGAGTCGGCCCGGCTGTGGGAGTGCCGGCGGCTGTTCGCGCTGCTGTGGCTGGTGTTCCTGACGACCGATCCGGCGACGGAGGCCCGCAACCCGCCCGGCACCGCCGACCGGCAGGCCGCGCGGCTGCGGGCGCTGCTGGACTACTGAAGGGTCTTCTTCCGTACGGTCGAGCTGTGCCGGACCGTCATGCCGGCCTTCAGGTACAGGTCGAGCGCGCCGGTCGCGGAGTGCGTCCACAGGGTGCAGCCGGCCAGGCCGGCGGTGCGGCAGGCGTGGAAGGTGTGGTGCAGCAGGTGGCGGGCGATGCCGCGGTGGCGGTGACCGCCGTGGACGGCGACGTTCTCCACGTAGCCCTCGCCGGTGTCGGGGAGGTCGAGGGCGAGGGCGGCGCCGACCAGGCGGCCGTCGGCGAAGGCGAGCGGGGAGCGGTCGGCGGCGAAGGTGGGGCGGCGCACGGTGTGGGCGGCCCATTCGTCGAAGTCCTTGCGGCGCTGCTGCCATTCGTCGAAGGCGTCCTCGACGAGCCGGTGTGCGGCCTGCTCGTCCGCCGGGTCGCCGGCCCGGAAGGGGCGGACGGTGATGCCTTCGGGTGCGGGCGGCAGGTCGTCGGGGAGGTCGTCGAGGTCGATGGCCAGCAGCCAGCTGGTGACGGCGGGGCGGAAGCCGTGGGCGTCCAGCAGTGCGGTGGCGGCCGTGTCGCGGTCGGGGACGACCTGGGCGATTTCGGCGGTGCCGGTTTCGCGGGCCCGCTGTTCGATCCAGCGCAGCAGTGCGGTGCCGAGGCCGCGGCCGCGGTGCTCGGGGTGCACGTCGGCGTCGGTGCGGCGGTCGGTCCAGGCCCAGCCGGCGAGTCGGCCGTCGGCGGTGTGCACCAGCAGGGTGTCGGTGGCGGGGTCGAGCCCGGGGCGGCTCAGGACGGCGGTGAGTGCGCCGGCGTCGGTGGTCGCGGTGCCGCCGAGTGCGCGTTCGCAGGTGTTGACCAGGTGCTGGACGGCGGGGAGGTCGGTGGCCGGGTCGATCGGCCGGGCGGTGTAGCCGGCGGGCAGTCGGGCCTCTGCCATGGGACGGGCTCCTTCAGCCGGTGGTGATGACGGTGGTGGCGGCGTGCCGCAGCAGGGTGGGCAGTTGCCGCATGTCGGAGAAGAGTACGGTGCCGGGGCCGGTGAGCGCGTCGGCGCCGGTGGGGCCGCCGGTGTAGCCGAAGCAGCGCATTCCGGCGGCGCGGGCGGCCCGGGTGCCGGGGCCGCTGTCCTCGACCACCGCGCACACCTCGGGGGCGAAGCCCATGCGCTGCGCGGCGTGCAGGAACAGGTCGGGTGCGGGCTTTCCGTGCGCCACTTCGACGGCGCTGAAGATCCGTCCCTCGAACCGCTCGTACAGTCCGGTCCGGCCGAGGGTGTGCCGCATCTTCCGGTGCGTCCCGCTGGAGGCCACGCAGTACGGCAGGTCGAGCTCGGCGAGCGCCTCCACGATGCCGTCCACCGGCTCCAGTTCGGTGTCCACCAGTTCCCGGTGCCGCTGTTCGAACCGCTGCTCCCATTCGGCTGCGACGCGGTCGCCGAGCCGCGAGGCGACGACCTGCCAGGCGGCGGCGTGCGAGCGTCCGATGAAGTGCCGCACCACCTCGTCCTCGGTGAGCGGCCAGCCGAGCGCGGCGCCGACCTCGCACTGGACGCGGACGGCGATCCGCTCGCTGTCCACCAGGACGCCGTCGCAGTCGAAGATCACCAGTTCGACGGGCTTGCTCGATTCGATCATCGGATCAGCATAAGTGTGACACCCGAACGCCTGGGCGGGGGACGGAAATTGAGTTGCCGCCGGAGCGTGGTGTCGATCACGATCACCGCATGGACTTTTAGCAGATGCCACGCAGTGACCGCCGATCTGTCGCGCGATCGACCTCGCAGCCCCCGACCGGGCCCCGGGGCGATGCTTCGCGCCCTCGTGTGCACCCGCCGAACCGCGGGGGCCCGGTCCGGCCTGCGCGCCGGCCGTTGAGCGTCCCCGCCATGTCCTGAAAGCCATCACCCACATGCATACCGACCGCAAGGCCCAGTGGGCCGTGCGCCAGTCCGCCCTGCCCGCCGTCGTCCGGCCCTGCCCCGACTGCCCCGGCACCCGGCACCGCCCCACCGGCAGGATCCGGGTCAACGCGAGCGGCAAACTGCTCGACGTCTGGCTGCTGCTGAGCTGCGCCGGCTGCGACCGCACCTCGAAGGTCCCCGTCCACGAACGCGCCCACGTCTCGACGCTGGAGCCGTCCCGGCTGGTCTCCTACGAGACCAATGATCCGTCCGTGGTACGGGAGTTGACGATGAACGCCGCGCTGGCCGCGAAGCACGGCTACCGCCTGGACTGGACCGGCACCTGGTCGCTGGACGCCCGGACCCCACTGTTCGCCCTCGGCTCCCGCGCCCCGCTGCGCATACAGGTCACCTTCGACCTGCCCGCACCGGTCCGGGTGGAGCGACTGCTGATGCTCGGGCTCGGCCTCAGCCGGCCCCGGGTGCGACGCCTGACGACCGACGGCCTGCTCCGGCTGCCGCCGGGCCTGGGCGCCAAGGCACACCGGGACTTCGAGTTCACCCTCCACGGCCCCGCCGCACCGCCCGCCCCCGCCACCGAACTCCCCACCACCGCCCGATGGCCCCACCCGGAGGCCCTCGGAGCCTGACGATCCGTCAATCCGGCCTCCCGGGCCGGGCGTTCCTACGCCCACCCGGGAGGCCGTACCCGACCCCGCCGACACCCCACGGCTCCCGCGGCCGACGCCGAGCAGCCCGGCAGGTCCGGCGTTCCGACACCCGCCCCCGCGAGGCCGGCCGTGGCCGGCCTTCTCAGCCCAGCGTCAGCCAGGTGATCCCGGCCCGCGCCACCTCGGCCTGCTCGGCCGTGTCCAGCTCGGCCCGTCCGGTCGCCTTGCGCAGGAACGTCGCCCGGTCCCAGCCGAGCGCCGTCCGCACCGACGGCCCGTCAGCGTCCTTCAGCAGCAGGCTCTCCAGCACGTCGGAGGCCTCGTCGGTCAGCCAGGCCGGACGGTCGAGCGCGTCGGCCAGGTCGAGGCCGTGCACGGCCAGCTCCACCACCCGGGTGATCATGAACTCGGTGAGCAGCATCGGGTCGCCGTGCCGGGTCCGCACCACTCGCGTCCCGGCCTCCGCCTCGAACCGGGCCGCCACGTCCTGCCAGGTCCGCCCGAAGGCGGCGACCGCCTCGGTGTCGTCCTCCGCCGTATCACGGGCGAGCGCGATCCGCGCTTCGTTCGTCGCCGCGTCGAACCGCTCGTCGGGCCGGTAGTACCCCACCGCCGTCACCTCGGCCCGCCCGGGTTCGGGCGCGGCCAGCATCGCCTCCACCCGCCCGACGGCGACCCGGACGTGCGCCAGCAGCTCCACCACCGTCCACGGCTCGCACCGGGTGGCCCGGGACCGGTCCCCCGCTCCCAGTCCGGCCAGCGCCGCCCCGAGCGCCCCGGCCTCGGCCCGGAACGCCTGCTCCACCAGTTTCTTCTGCATGGCCGCCCACGCTACCCCTGCTCCACCGCCCGTCCCCCGCCGGGCGGTTCGGCCCGGCCCGTCGGACCTCACCTACGGGCGGGCGTCCGGATGGCCAGCACCGCCATGTCGTCGTGGCCGTCGCCGGGGTGCAGGTCGGCGAGGGTCTGCACCAGTTCGTCGAGCGGCCGGTCGGCGTGCGCGGCGGCGAGCGCGGCGAGGGCGGCGAGCCCTTCGTCGATGTCGCGGTCGGGGCGTTCGACCAGGCCGTCGGTGTAGAACAGCACGGTGGCGCCGCTGGGCAGCGGATCGGCGTGGTCGGGCCGTGGGACGTCGGGATCGACGCCGATCGGGATGCCGGGCTCGCCCTCCAGGTACCAGGCGCGCCCGTCGGGGTCGAGCACCAGCGGCGGCGGGTGCCCGGCGGTGCTCCAGTGCACCGTCCAGCCGTCCCCGGCGGCGGGCTCGATCCGGGCCAGGCACGCGGTGGTGACCGGCAGGTCGGTGATGTCCTCCACGGTGCGGTCGAGTTGGGCGAGCACCGAGCTGGGCGGGCTGCGGCGGTCGTACAGCAGCGCGCGCAGCATGTTGCGGGCCTGGGCCATCGCGGCCGCGGCGTGCAGGTCGTGGCCGACCACGTCGCCGATGACGGCGGCGCACGCCTGGTCCGGCAGGATCACCGCGTCGTACCAGTCGCCGCCGACCCCGGCCGGGTCGGCGGCGGTGCGGTACACGGCGGCCCCGGTGAACGGCGTCAGGTCCGGCAGTGTGGGCAGCAGCAGCCGTTGGAACTGCGCGGCGCTGTCCCGCATGTACCCGAACAGGCGGGCGTTCTCGATGGCGATGCCCGCCGCCCCCGCGAGCGCCCGCACCACTTCCTCGTCGGCCCGGTCGAACGGCCGCCCGTCCCGACGCTCCGACAGGTACAGGTCGCCGTAGATCTTCCCCCGGACGGTGATCGCCACGCCCAGCAGCGTCCGCATCGGCGGGTGGCCCGGCGGGAAGCCGACCGACGCCGGGTGCGCGCCGATGTCCTCCACCCGCAGCGGCTCGGGGTGGTGGATCAGGTGTCCGAGGACCCCGCGGCCGCGCGGGAAGTCGATCCCGGCCAGCGCCGCCCGCTCCTCCGGCGACAGCCCCGCCGTGACGAACTGCTCCAGCCGGTCCCCGGACGGCGCGAGAATGCCGAGCGCCCCGTACCGCGCCCCGGCCAGCTCCATCGCCGTCGTGACGATCCGGTGCAGCACCGCCGGCAGCTCCAGGTCGCCCCCGATGGCCAGCACCGCCGACAACAGTCCCTGCAACCGGTCCCGCGCCCCGGCCAGCACCAGCAGCTGGGCCGCAATGTCGTCCGCCTGCCCGGGCCCCGGCGTCACCTCGTTCACCACCCCACGGTACGCACCGCACCTCCCCCTGTCGGGGCAACACGCGCTGCGACCGGCAGACGGCCCGGGTCCTGCTCCCGGTCGGCCGGCCGCCTGCGCCGCCTCGGCGTGGTCCCCGAGGTACGCCACGAGGTCGTCCCCGAGGTTCGCCACGAGGTCGCACACGACCGCCACACACACCCGGCCCCCGACCTCGCCCCCCCCCCCGCAGCTCCCTGCGCATCGCCTCTGGTCGCGGCCGCCCCGGCCACGGTGATGTCGCAAAGCTGCCAGCCCCCTGCCCGAGGGGCCTGCTGGACTGGCCGGACCGCGAACGGCCTGACCCAGGACGGAATCCATGGCTCCCACCAGCACCGCTCCGCGTCCCCGTACGACCGACCGGGCGGCCCGGTCGCCGGTGGTCGAACGGCTCTCCGTCCTGGCGATCACGCTGGGGATCTTTTCGATCGTCACCACCGAGATCCTGCCGATCGGCCTGCTCACCTCGATCGGATCCGCCTTCTCCGTCTCGGACGGGATGGCCGGGCTGATGATGACCATGCCGGGGTTCCTCGCCGCGCTCGCGGCGCCGTTGGTCACCGCCGCCACCACCCGCATCGACCGCCGGGCGCTGTTGGGCGCGTTCATGGCCCTGCTGGCCCTGGCGAACGGCCTGGCGGCGGTTGCGCCGAACTACGGGCTGATCCTCTTGTCACGGGTCCTGGTGGGCGTCACCATCGGCGGCTTCTGGTCGATCGCGGCCGGGCTCGCCGACCGGCTGGTGCCTGCGCAGCAGGTCGGCCGCGCCGTCTCGGTGATCTTCGCGGCCGTCCCACTGGGTTCCGTTCTCGGGGTCCCGGTCGGCACGTTCCTCGGGGACGTGGCGGGCTGGCGTGCGGCGTTCGCCGTCCTGGGCGTGCTCTCGGTCGGTGTGCTCGTTCTCCTGCTGGCGGTCGTGCCGCCGCTGCCGCCGGTCGGGCCCGCCACCCGGTTGCGGGTGCTGGGCGGCCTGTTCGGCAGCGTGCACATCCGCTTCGCCCTGCTGATGACCCTTCTCGTGGTGCTGGCCCACTTCGGGGCGTACACCTATGTGACGCCCTTCCTCGAACAGGTCACGCATGCGGGCCCCGGACTGGTCACCGTCCTCCTGCTGGTCTACGGAGCCGCGGGCATCGTGGGCAACTTCCTCGGCGGCTCCCTGGTCGCCCGGCGTCCCCGCACCGGTTTCGGTGCGGCGGCCGCCCTGCTCGCCGGGGCCACGCTGCTGCTGCCGGTGCTGGGCGGCTCGAACGTCGGCGCGGTGGCCCTGCTGTTCGTGTGGGGTGTCGCCTACGGGGCGGTGCCCGTCTCCTCGCAGACCTGGTTCGCCAAGGCGGCCCCCGGTGCTCCCGAGGCGGCGTCGGTGCTGTTCACCGCCTCGTTCCAGGCGACGATCTCGCTCGGCGCGCTGGTCGGGGGCAGCGTCGTGGACCGCACGTCCCCGTCCGCCGTCATGACCCTCGCCGCCGTCACGGCCGGCCTGGCGGTCCTGACCGCGCTGTGCCACTTCGCTCGCGGCCTCACCTGGCCGGGCGGCAACCGCGCCTGACGGGTCGCCACCGTCACAGGCCCCGGAGGACGCGATCGAGGGCGGACCGGCCCACCGGCCCCCAGTTCGGCTGGCCGCCGGGCAGGCCCAGCTCCCCGTTCCGGCCCATCGACATCAGGAACAGGCTCTTCATCGCGGCCAGTCCGCGGGCCCGTCGCACCGACGCCTCGTCGGCCTGCCGGTAGCGGTCGAAGAACCGTGCGGCACCGCCCGCGGGGAGCAGCAGCCAGGCGGCCGAGAGGTCCCACGCCGGGTCGCCGGCGAAGAGTGCGCCGAAGTCGACGACGCCCGCCAGGGTGCCGTCCGCGACGACGACGTTCGCCGGGTGCAGGTCGCCGTGCACCCACACCGGCGGGCCCTGCCACGCCGGGGCGGCCACCGCTTCGCCCCACACCTCGCGGATCTCGCCGGCGAGGTCGGCGGGGGCCGCGCTCCGGAAGAAGTGTTCGAAGCCGCCCGTGCAGTCCCGGGGGTGGGCGCCGAAGTCCGAGGCGGGCGGCGCGTCGGCGGGCGCCTCCACGTGCAGCGCCCGGAGGAAGCCCGCCAGCGTCTCGGCCGCGTGGTCGCCGCGCGTGATCGAGCCGTGGTCCAGCGGCGTGCCCTCGACCCAGCTCATGACGGTCCAGATCCTGGGGAAGCGCTCGGACGGCGTCCCGTCCCGCACCGGCACGGGAATCGGCAGCGGCAGCCGCGCGGCCAGAGCCGGCAGCCACCGGCGTTCCTTGAGCTGAAGCTCGGGGCCGGTGTCCATGCGCTGCATCCGAACGGCCAGCTCGGTGCCGAGGCGCCACATCTGGTTGCCCCACCCGCCCGCCACCGCGCGGATGGGCAGCCCGGCCAGGTCCGGATGCTGCTCCCGGAGCAGATCGCGGACCATTTCCTCGCCGATCGCCGTCTCGGAGTCGCTCATGCCGAGGCACAGTACGTCAGGCCGACCGGGAGTCGACCACCCGTCACACCGGCACCGGCACCGGCCCGCCCGTCCTGCCGGCGCCGCCCGACCCCGGGTGCGAGCCACGCCGCCCGCTACGGGAGCGCGAACCGCCACATGTCGCGCAGCTCGCCGCCGACCTCCTGGTGCGCGGGCATCAGCTCCTCCCGCCGGTACCCGGCCCGTTCGGCGGTGCGCAGCGAGCCGGTGTTCCACGGCTCGACGTGCAACTCGATCCGCGGGACGGCGAGTTCGCCCAGCCCCCAGGCGGTGACGGCGTTCAGCCCGGCGAGCGCGACCCCTCGGCCCCGCGCGCCGCCGACCACCCAGTAGCCGGCGGTGGCATAGCCGCGCAACGGCAGTTCGCCGACCCACAGACCGACATTGCCGACGGCCTGCCCGTCGGCGTCCTCGATGACGAAGGGGTAGCCCGTCCCGATCTCGGTGCGCCGCCACTGCCGGTGCACGAACGCGTCGGCCTCCGCGTCGGAGTACGCCGCGGGCACGGTGGTGATCAGCGGAATGTACGGGTCGGTGGCCGCCTCCCGCAGCAGCGCGCGGTCCGTCAGTTCCCAGCGCCGCAGCCGGAATCCGTGCTCCGCCGCGATCTCCGGCACCACCCTGGGCATCTCCACCGGCCCATCCTGGCCCACCGGCCGTGGCGGCGGCCAATTCGGCGCCACGGCGACGGTGGTGGATGTGCCGGGCAGCACGGACACGGCCTGGCGGCAGTGCGCGGACCCGGCGGGTCCGGAAGGTCGAGCATCGCGGCGGGCCTGCACACGGCGCACGGGCGCGGCCCGGTCGCGGTCACGGTCGCGGTCGCGGTCGCGCAGGACGTGCTGCGCCGGGACGGTGCTGCGCGAACGCGGCGTCCCCGGCGCGGCGGCCGTCGAACCGATCGGCCCGGTCGGCCCGATCAGCCCGGTCACCCGCCGCGCTCTCGACCGACCGGTCTCCCCGAAGCCGGCCGGCCGACCGACCGACCGCACCGGGCCCGGCCTGCCGCCGTCCTGCCGAGGGTTCCTACACTGCCCCGGTGAACATCGACGATCTCGACTGGCAGCTGCGGAACTACGGCGGGGTCCTGCCGCGACTGGTGGACGCCCTACTGGGGCGCGGCGAGCTGGAGCTGGTGGTGCGGGCGGCGCAGGACCGGGCGGACTGGTTCTGTGCGCGGGCGGCGGCCGACCGACTGTGCGCGGCGGGCGAGCCGGAGCGGGCCTGGGCGGTGCTGGAGCCGTTCGCCCGCACGGGCTGGGCGCCGGCAGTGTCGGCTGCGGTCACCGCGCTGGCGGCGGCGGGCCGGGCCGGCGAGGCGCTCGCCCTCGCCGAGCGGTGCGGCGCCGACGGCGAGGAGCGCGACCGGGTCCGGGCCGAGGCGCTGGCGCACGCCGGGCAGCTGGACGAGGCCCTTGCCGTGCTCGACCCGCACGTCACGAAGGCCCGTCTACTCACCGCCCTGGTCGAGTTGACGGACGGTCGGGGCCGGGACGAAGCCGTCCTCGCCCGGCTGGCGCAGGTCGCGGACGCCGGTCTGTACGACTCCTGGCGGGCGCACATCCTGCACGCACAGGTGCTGGAGCGCGCGGGCCGGCCGGAGCAGGCGATCCGCACTCTCGGCGCGGTGGTCGCCGCCCGCCGCATCGTCCCCCAGAACACCGTGACCGCGTACGCGGAGCTGCTCGCCCGGCACGGCCGGCTCCCCGAGCTGCGCGACCTCGTCCTCGGCGGGCACGCGTACGCGGCGCAGCAGGCCTACGTGGATGCGCTGCGGGACGCCGGCCGGGCGGCGGAGGCGGAGGCCTTCCTGCGCGAGCGGCTCGACTCCGCATCCACCTCCGCTGCCGCCCGGGCCCTGCTGGTCGAACTGCTGCTCGCACTGCACCGGGTGGACGAGGCGATCGCGGCGGCCCACGGCACGTTCGAGGACGAAGACCTGAGCCTGCTCCAGCCGGTCGTCCTCGAACTCGCCGAACTCGGCCTGCACGAGCGGGCGTTGGCGCTGTTGACGGATCGCAGCCCGGAGTTCCTCGACCGGAACGCGCGCTGGGTGCCGTCCAACCGCCAGTGGCTGCTGAGCGAACTCGGCCGCACCGACGAGGCCGTCGCCGACCTGATGGCCACCCCTGGCCTCTCCCCCGCGGAGCGCGCCGCCGCCCACGCCGGTCTGCTCGCCGCCGGCGCCCGTTTCGACGAGGCCGCGGCCCTGCTGCCCGCCTGCGGCACCCGGGCACCGGAGGCCGCCCGCAACATCGCCGGGCACCTGATCGACCACGGCCGCGCCGCGGAGGCCCTCGCCCTCCTCCCCGACGTCCCGTCCCAGCGGGCGGCCGAGCAGGAACGCCGCCCGGCCGCCACCGGAGGAGGCTGGTCCAAGGCCTGAGCCGGCCGGCCTTCGCGGGGCCGCCGGGTCCGGCCACGCCCGGGCTGCGCGCGGCCCGGGCCCGGATCGACCCCGCCCGGACGCCGAGGTCGCCGGCGACGCCGACCGCGCACCGGCGGACGAGCATCGCCTCACGCGGGGTGGGATCGCCGGGCCCCCAGCAGCGGGCTGTCCAGAAGCTCTACGACGGCTGCCGCAGCGGGCACCGTCACCAGCCAGGACGCCCGCTCGTCGCCGCCGAGCAGCACCACCGACTTCCGCGGCATGTCACCGGCGGGACCGGAAGCGCGGAACAGCCCGAACCGGTCCGCGACGCGTCGCCCCTGCTCCATGACGGCGATGGTGCCGCCCCGCACCGAGAGGCCGGACGCGCGCCGCGCCGATCCTCGCGGAGCTGTCAGGTTTCCGGGTGACGCACGGTCAGACAGGCATACGCTGCACCCGATCCATCACGAACAACCCATCTGGGGGGCACCGCCATGACCGAACCGCTGCTGGACATCCTGGCCCGCTACCGGCAGGCCATGCTGGCGCTGGACGCCGATGCGCTCGCGGACCTCTACGCGCCGGACGCCGTCCACGAGTTCCCGTTCCGCTTCCCCGGGTTTCCGGCCCGGTACGAGGGGCGGGAGGCGGTCCGGGCGGGATACCAGGCCGCGTGGGCGGCGACTCCCGCCCGGCCGACGGAGGTGACGGAGACCGCCGTGCACCGGTCGACCGATCCGGAGGTACTGGTGGTCGAGCAGACCGTGCGGGGTGAGATCACGGGCGGGCACGGCGAGTTCGCCATCGCCGGCCTCCTGGTGATGCGGGTCCGCGACGGCCTGATCGTCCATGCCCGCGACTACATGGACGGCCTCGCCGCCACCGGCGGGCGCGCCGACCGCTAGGCGGCACGGCGGCGAGACCCACGGCAGGTCCGCACGACGGGGCCGGCGAACAGCAGACAGGGCGTCAGCCCAACGCGCCACGCGGGACGTCAGCCCCTCGCGGGTTCGCCGGTCTGCACGGCGCGGAGGTTGCGGGCGATCGTCTCCTGCTGTTCGCCGACCGGGGCCACGTACCCGATGACGTCGCGGGCGGCGTCCTCCCCGAGCGTGCGGGTGACGACCCAGGTGGCGAGGTACTGGGACGCCAGGCAGCCACCCGCCGTGGCGATGTTCCCCTCGGCGTGGAACGGCGTGTCCAGCACCGTCACGCCGCGGGCCTCGACGAAGGGCCGGGTGGTGAGGTCGGTGCAGGCGGGCATGTCGTTCAGCAGTCCGAGCCGGGCGAGCACCAGCGCGCCCGAGCACTGTGCGCCGATCAGCTGTCGATCGGGGTCGAGCGGCAGCCGCGAGATCAGCCGGTCGTCGGCGATCACGTCACGGGTCTTCACTCCGCTGCCGATCAGCACGACGTCGGCCTCGGTCACGAACTCCATCGGACGCTGTCCGGTGACCTCGACGCCGTTCATGGACGTGACCACGGGTGCGGGCGTGGTGATGAAGGCCTCCAGGCCGTCCCGCCGGCAGCGGTTGATCAGCGCGGAGGCGATGAAACTGTCGAGTTCGTTGAAACCGTCGAAGGTGACCACGGCTACCTGCATCACAGTTCCTCCCGAGGGGTGCGAGCCCCCAGTCTCCCCGACCCGCCGACCGGGGTCGACCGTCGATCTGCGGGCGTCAACCGTCAACCGTCAACCGGCGGCCGTACTGCGCAGGTTGCGGTCGAAGACGGTGAGCAGCAGGAACAGCACGGCGGCGGCCAGCATCACCATCGCCAGCCGGTGCATCCCGGCGGTGCCCGCGTGCGCGCCGTACGCGGCGGCGGTGGCTGCGGCGGCGACCATCGAGCCGAGGTAGGCGAAGGTGCGCAGCAGGCCGGCGGAGGAGCCGGTGCGGGTGGGGTCGGCCTGCTGGAAGACGGAGTTCTGGAGGGCGAGTCCGTTGGCGCCCTGCGGTATGCCGAAGACCACGGCGAGCACCAGCAGTGCCCACAGTGGGCTGTGCGCGCCGAGGACGAGCATCAGGGCGCAGGCGGCGACCTGGCCGATTCCGCCGATCAGCAGGGTGGCGCGGATGCCGCCGCGCCGGCCGGCGGCGATGGAGACGCCGATGCCGACCAGGAAGGTGGGGGCCTGGACGAGTCCGGCCTGAAGCGGTGTCAGGCCGAAGCCTTCCTCGGTCCACTGGGCGAAGCCGTACAGGAAGGCGTATGCGCCGATGTACGCGGCGAGCGCGCGGGCGTAGGTGAGCAGCAGCGGGGTGTTGCCGCCGAGCACCTTCACGTCGATGAACGGTTCGGCGGCGTGGCGTTCCCGGACGGTGAAGGCGGCTGCGGCGGCGAGGGTGATCACCGGGAGGTACCAGAGGTCGGGGTGGGGGTTCATCAGGAACAGCAGCAGCGTCAGCAGCAGGGCGGCGAACAGCGCCATGCCGGGCAGGTCGATGCGCTGCGCGAGCCCGGCGGGGCGCCGTTCGGGGGTGGCATCCACCGGTGTGCGGGGCAGCCGGACGGCGCCGAGGACGACGGCGAGCACGGACAGCGGGACGTTCAGCGCGAAGGTGGCGCGCCAGCCGCCGAGGCTGGTGAGCAGGCCGCCGAGCAGCGGGCCGACCACGGCGACGGTCTGGTTGGCGACGGCGAGCAGGGTGAGGACGCCGGCGGGGGTGTCCCGTCCGGTGCGCCCGGACTCGGCGCGCAGCAGGGCCATCGCGGCGGGGTAGCCCGCGCAGGTGCCGAAGCCGAGGACGACCCGGGAGGCGATCAGCACGCCGAGGTTGGGGGCGAGGGCGCCGACCACGCCGGCCACTCCGACCAGGCTGGTCGCGGACAGGAACAGTCGGCGGGGGCCGAACAGGTCGATCAGTCGGCCGACCACGGGCTGTCCGAGCGCGGTGGCCAGGTACAGCGCGGACACCAGCCAGGCGGTCTGCGCGGGCGAGGCCCCGAGCGCGACGCCGATCGGGACCAGTGCGACGGCGATGATGGTGGAGTTGATCGGGTTGAGGACGGAGCCCAGCACCATCGGCGGGACGAGTCGGCGGTCGAGGGCCGGCGCCCGGTCGGCGGCCTCGCTCCGTTCGGCGGTGCTGCGGTCGCTCATGGACAGCCCCCAAAGGGTCGGATCGGACCGGTCGGGCCCGGAGAACGGGGCGGGCGGCCACAACGGACGGGGCGGGCGGCCACAACGGACGGGGCAGGCAGCCCCGGTGGACGGGTCGGGCGGGCCCGGTCAGTCGTGGCCGAGTCGTTCCAGCACGGCCATCGCCGCGATCACCGTCTGCCGTTCCGCCTCGGTGCACTTGGCCTGGAGTTCGGCGGCGAGCCATTCGCCCCGGGCCCGTCGGCCGTCCTCGGCGCGGCGGCGGCCCTCGGCGGTGAGCACGATCAGCATCCGGCGGCCGTCCTCGGGGTCGCGGCGGCGGTCCACCAGGCCCTGCGCGGTGAGGGCGGCGATGGTGGTGGCCATCGACTGGTGGCGCATGCCTTCGGCGACGGCCAGGTCACTGGTGGTCAGGCCCTGGCCGTCGCTGTCCAGCAGCCGTCCCATCGCGGACGCCTGGGTGAGCGTCAGGTCGCCCGTTCCGGCGGCGGCCCGGATGCGCCGGCGCAGCCGGCCGATCACCGACCGCACCAGCTGCGAGGCCTGCACGGCGGACGGCGCGGCCTCCGGGCCGTCGCTCATGGGGGCAGCACTCATGGGGCCAGCCTAGGTTCCCGGCCGCCAAATGTACAGTTTGCCTGTACATTCGACCCGCTCGGGAACGCCGGGAACCGCCGAGAGCGCACGGTACGCCCGAAACTCCGAAAGCACCGAAAGCACCGGGAGCACCGGGACCGGCCCGGCCCGGACCGGCCCCGAAGGCTCACTTGGGTGCCCGGAAGCCGCCGATCTCCCGCTCCAGCAGCTCGGCCAGCCGCAGCGGGGTGCGGTCCTCGAACCTCGGGCCGATGATCTGCACGCCCACCGGCAGTCCCTCGGGGGACGGCCCCGTCGGCACGGCGGTGGCGGGCAGGCCGGGCATGGTGGCGACGCCGGCCCAGACCAGCTGGTCGAAGTACGGTCGCTCGACGCCGTCGATGTCCAGCCGGCGCTTCAGCGGGTCGGGGTCGTGGTCGTGCGGGTACGCGGGCGTGGGCGTGATCGGGCACACCACGGCGTCGTACTCGGCGAACAACTGCCGCCAGCCGTGCCGGTGCTGCTCGCGGCGGTGGTCGATCCTCAGCCAGTCGCCGTGGCTGAGCACCAGGCCGCGCAGCCGGGCCGCGTCGAGGCCCCGGTCGTCCGCGCCCAGGTCGGCGGCGAGGGCCCGCAGCCGCTCGACCGCCTCGACGGGGAAGTGCGCGGCGGAGCCGGAGAACAGGAACTGCATGTAGAGCGCCGCGGCATCGGCGAGGTCGGGCAGCAGCGCGCTGTGCCGGTCGACCCGGGCGCCGCCGGCCGCGAGCGCGCCTGCCACCCGGTCCAGGCCCGCCCGCACGGCGGACCCGGTCGGGATGAACGGGTGCTCGTCCAGCACCAGGACCCGGAAGTCGCTCAGCCGTTCGTGGCGCGCGGGCGGCAGCTCCAGCCGGTACGCCACACCGTGCGTCAGCGGGTCCGGCCCGGCCATCACGTCGAGCAGCAGCGTCAGGTCACGGGCGGTGCGCGCCATCGGGCCGACCACGGCGAGGTCGTGCTCGGCCGGCAGGGCCGGCCCGGGCGGCGGGACCATGCCGCGCATCGCCGACAGCCCGAGGCTCGGCTTGTGCGCGTAGACGCCGCAGAAGTGCGCGGGGGTGCGCAGCGAGCCGGCCAGGTCGGAGCCGATGGACAGCGCGCCGAAGCCGGCCGCCAGCGCCGCCGCCGATCCGCCGGAGGAGCCGCCCGAGGTGCGGCTGTGGTTCCACGGGTTGTTGGTGGTGCCGTAGATCTCGTTGAAGCTCTGGATGTCCTGCAGCCCCTTGGGCACGTTGGTCTTGCCGAGCACCACCGCGCCGGCGGCCTTGAGCCTCGACACCTGCACCGCGTCCTCGGCCGGCACGAAGTCCCGGTACTGCGGCAGGCCCCAGGTGGTGGGCAGCCCGGCGACGTCGTAGGACTCCTTCACCGTCACCGGGACGCCGAGCAGCGGCCGGTCCTCGCCGCGGGCACGCGCCCGGTCGGCGCCGACTGCGGCGGTGCGGGCGCGTTCGAAGTCCGGGACGCAGATCGCGTTGATCGCCTTGTCGTCCCGCTCGATGCGGGCGATCGCCTCGTCGGTGAGTTCCGCCGAGGTCACCTCGCCGGCGCGCAGGGCAGCGGTGAGTTCTTCGGCCGACTTGAGCATCCATTCCATGAACCGGACGGTACCTACCTGACGGACGGGGCACGAAACAGAATTTCGCACAACAGGAGCGTTGCCCGAATATCCGTCAATTCCCGTCCCTCCAAAGGCAATCGGGCCGGTGCGGGGAGTCTCAGGCCAGCAGCAGCCCGTAGTCCGCGAGCCAGTCGCGCACCTCGGCCCGCTCGGCGCGGGCCAGCGAGCCGCCGGTGAAGCGCGGGTCGTCGGTGACTTCGGCGAGACAGCCCGCCGGGGGCACGAACGTTTCTGCGTCCTCGGTGGTCTCGAACTCCGCCTCCGCCAGCACCAGCCCGAGCAGCCGGCCGTCGAACACGTCCACGCCCAGCGGGGGGACGCTCAGCCGGGTCTTGGTCAGCTCCCGCCCGGGCAGGGCGTCCAGCAGCAGGGCGTACTCCTCGCCGGACAGGTACAGGTTGGTGATCAGGCCCTGCACTGGGCCGGTGGCGCCGGGCGGCGCCGGGATCTTCTGGGTGAGCTTGTGCGCGCACTCCCCCGTGTCGACCCGCTCGACGTGGCGCAGCCGCAGCCGGGTGCCGTCCACGTACCGGTCGGTGATCAGCCGGGCGCAGGTGACGGCTCCGGGCGCGGGGACCCGGGCGAGCAGGAAGCGCCGCTCCCGTTCCACCCGCGCGTACCTGCTCCCCGCACCCGTCCCGGCCTGACCGGCCCCGGCCCGCGCCCCCGCATGAGCTTCGCCGCCGTGCCGCCCGTCGGTGTCCTGCGCCCCCATGCCGTGCCTCCCCGTTGCACGTTGTGCCGCCGCGCCCGCACCGCCGGTGGCGGCGCGCAGCGCGGTCTCCCCGTCGGCCGCCCGAGCACCTGACTGCTCGTGGGCGGCCGTGGTCAGCGTAATGCGCGAATCGGCCGGGGGCGGGCAGATGTTCCCCATCTCTGCCACTCGGCCTACTGGTTGAGGGACGGGAACAGGTCGAGGAACGGTTGCGTGGTCACGGACAGGCCGCGCCCGAACGGGTCGTCGAAGTCCCAGATCAGGAACAGCAGGAAGCCGATCAGCGCGCTGAACGTGCCGGCCAGCACCAACTCCCGTCCGGAGCGCCGGATCTGCAGGGCGAACAGCATGCCGATGGTGACCACGGCGCCGATGATCAGCCCGAACCAGACCACGCCGGGCATGGTCGGACCGGTGTTGCCGCCACGGGAGCTGCGGGCCTCGTCGACGGTGGCGATCTTGTCCATCATCGCCTGGTAGGCCTGTGCCTCGATGTCGTTCTGCGGGGCCCGGGACGCCACGTCGGTGCGCAGCTTGGCGAGCAGGTCGGTGCCCTCGGGGGAGAGCTCCCCGTGGGTGCGCATGTGGTGCCACTCGGTGTCCACCACGAACGAGACGTAGGTGTCGACGTCCTTGACCACCGCCGCCCGGTAGTCGGCGGGGAACACCTCGGCCCGGGCGCTGACTTCGTGCAGCGACTGGGCCTCGCGCTGCACGTCGTCCTGCGCGGACGACCGGGACTCCCAGACGCCGGCGATCGCCAGGCCCAGCACGATGGCGTACACGACGCCGATCATCATGGTGATGTACTCGATGACGTCGGGCGTCTCCGAGGTGTCCTCGTGCAGATCGACCTTGCGGTGCCTCAGCAGCACGACCGCGACGACGACCAGGCACGCGCCGGCCATCACGATGGCGAGCGCCACCCATTCGGACATGACGAATCCTCTCCTGTTGTCGGACTCGACAACTCGACGGAATGAAGGGGTACTTGACGACGATCAGAGATCAGACGGCGAGGAGCGAAGGACCGGGGCGGGGCCGGGCCGGGAGTCAGGACCGGCCGCGGCGCCCGGCGGCCCGGGACTTCCCGCCCGGGCGCAGCGCCGCGACGGCGACGACGGCGGGGACGGTGACCACTAGCATCCGGGTGGTGGTCGAACTGCCGTGGCGCGCGGGCGGCGTGGCGTGCACCAGCGGCGGCGGCAGGTGGACGGACGCCGTGGGCGCGGGCCGGGGCGGTTCGGGCGTCGGCGGCGCGGGCGCGATCGGCGCGGCGCTGCGGGTGGGCGCGGGCTGCGCGGGCCGGGGTGCCGGCGGCGCGGGCGGCTGCGGGGTCGGCGCGGGCGGAGGAGTCGGCACGGGAGTCGGCGACGGGGTGGGGGTCGGACTCGGCGTCGGGCTCGGCCGGGGTGTGGGCGTCGGCGTGGGTGTCGGCCTCGGGTGGCAGTGGTGCCCGTCCCCGTCGCCGTCCCCGCCCCGATGGCCCCCGCCCTGGTGGTCCCCGCCCTGGTGGTCCCCGCCCTGGTCGTGTCCCCCGCCGTGACCGCGGCCCCCCGCGTTCCCCCGATCCCCCTTGTTCCCCTCGTCCCCCTGCCGGTTCCTCCCCCCCTGCTGCGGGTGCAGCGGGAGCGGGACGTCGACCCCGCCCTCGGCGTCCACCTCGACGCGGGCCCCGGCGGCGTCGACGGCGGTGTGCACGTGGACGCAGATCTCCAGCCGATGCCCGTCGTCCCGCTCGTACCCGGTCGTGTCGGTGGCGGCGGTCCGGGTGGCGCCGGTGAGCACCGCGCACATCACGGCGACCCCGGCGAGCGCCCCGGCCGTCCGCAGCCCTATCGCCCTGGCTTCGGCCGCCCGGGCTCGGCGGCGTGCTGCGGGGGTGGGTAAGGTCTCCGCCGCTGTCCCGCCGCTCCCCGGCGGCCGGTCGTTCCGCTGCATGGGCGTGGTCCAACCTTCCTGTGGCTGTGGACGATCGAACTGGTACGGCTTCGAGCCGGAGCGCAGTCGAGGGCACGTCGGAGGATCGGTGCCGTTCCGCCGCAGAAACGGAACTGCATGATCAATCCGACGTACCCTCAACTGGGTGGACCGCCGTTTGGTTACGGCCTTCGGCGGTCCACCGTGGTCTTCCTGGAATCGGCCTTCGGCGGCTGCCTCAGCGGACGGCGATCTCCACGTTCTCCAGCACGCCGAGCGCGTCCGGCACCATGATGGCCGCGGAGTAGTACGCGGTGACCAGGTAGTTGATGACGGCCTTCTCGTCGATGCCCATGAAGCGGACCGACAGGCTGGGCTGGTACTCGTCCGGGATGCCGGTCTGGTGCAGGCCGATCACGCCCTGATTGTCCTCGCCGGTCCGCAGCACCAGGATCGAGCTGGTGTTCTCCGGGGTGATCGGGATCTTGTTGCACGGCAGGATCGGGACGCCGCGCCAGGCCGGCACCTTGTGGCCCTGGATGTCGACCGTGTCCGGGTACAGGCCGCGCGAGTTGAACTCGCGGCCGAGCGCGGCGATGGTCTTCGGGTGGGCGAGGAAGAACTCGGAGTCGCGCCGGCGGCTGAGCAGCTCGTCCAGGTCGTCGGGGGTGGCGGGGCCGGCGTGGGTCTGGATCCGCTGGTCGAAGGCGCAGTTGGAGAGCAGGCCGAACTCGCGGTTGTTGATCAGCTCGTGCTCCTGGCGCTCGCGGAGCGCCTCGACGGTGAGCTTGAGCTGCTGCTCGATCTGGTTCATCGGCTGGTTGTAGAGGTCCGCGACGCGGGAGTGCACCCGCAGGACGGTCTGTGCGATGGACAGCTCGTACTCGCGCGGCTTGAGCTCGTAGTCGACGAACGCGGTGGGCAGCAGGTGCTCGCCCTCGTGGCCGGCGGACATCGCGATCTCGGCCTCGCCGAGCTCGTTCTGCTTCTGCAGCGGGAGGCTGGCGAAGTTCCGGATGTGCTCCTGCAGGCTCTCGGACTGGCCGAGCACCGCCTGGAAGTCGGCCCGGGTGAGGGTGAGCAGGGTGCCGGAGGTCTTGGCGGTGGCGGTGTAGTCCCAGCTGGCGTCCGCGTCCAGCAGGGCGTTCTCGCCGAACCGGTCGCCGTCGCCGAGGACGCCGACCACCGCGTCGTCGCCGTACTTGCCGCTGGAGATCTGGTTGATCTTGCCGTGGGCGATCAGGTGGATCTTGTCGGACGGGGTGCCGCGCTCGACCAGGGTCTCCCCGGCCCGGAACTCGCGCTGGACGCACCGGTCGGCGATCGCGGACAGCACGTCGTCGTCCTCGTAGCCGCGCAGCAGGGCGAGTTCACCGAGCTCCCGGGGGATGACCCGGACGTCGCCACCGGTCTGGATGAACTCGATCCGGCCGTCGCCGACCGTGTAGGTCAGGCGCCGGTTGACCCGGTAGGTACCGCCGGAGGTCTGCACCCAGGGCAGCATCCGCAGCAGCCAGCGGGAGGTGATCTCCTGCATCTGCGGCGCGGACTTGGTGGTGGTCGCCAGGTTGCGTGCGGCGGCGGTGGTGAGGCTGGTCTGCTGGCGCTGCGCCTGCTGAGTCTCCGGGCTGCTGTCCACGGACATTGGGCCGGGCTCTCCTTCGTCTCGCCACGACAGCTGACGTAGCGTCAGATTCGTGGGTGTGTTGGGGTCTTGGCAAAGAGAAAGGGGATGGCTGGGGAATCGGAGGGACCTCTGGTCGCCGTGCCGCCCACCGCCTCCCGAACAGTAGATCTTCGCCACGCCCGGGACCGCCCACGGGGCCGAGGGTGCACCCGATCAGGTGAATCTTCCCCCCGTGAGGATTGGGAGTGCCGCCGTCCGGTTTGCCATCCGGATGACATCACGGCAACTCAGGTTGACCGCGAACCACCCGTCCCGCGCGCCACAGTGCGCCCCACCAAGCCGAATTGACACCCTGTCAATCGGTCTCGGACTGGGCCCGCACCAGCACCTCGCCGGCGTCGGTGCGGAAGTGGAGCACGGACCGCCCGGTGCGCCTGCGCCGCACCAGCCGGGCGTCGAACAGGACCTTCAGGTGCCGGCCCACCGAGCCCAGGCCCTGCCCGGTCAGCGCGACCAGCTGGGTGGTGGTCTTCGGAGCGCCCAGCAGCACCAGGACGTCCGCCCGGGCCGGGCCGAGCAGCCGGCCCAGCGCCTCGGGGGCGCGGGCCCGGCCGGCCTCGGCCAGTACGCCGGAGCACGGGTGGACCACGGCGTACCGGTCGCACCCGCGGCCGCCCACGTCCACCGCCGAGGTGTCCCAGCACACCCAGCTCCGCCGGGGCGTCACGGGGACGAACAGCAGGCTCGCCCCGGCGAGTTCCATCGGCGGGTGGTCGCCCGCGGTGATCTGCAGGCGACTCCCGCCGCCGTCCAGATCCGCGGCTTCGCGCTCGGCGGCGCGCTGCTGACCGCGCTGTCCCCACGCGGCGTCCTGCTCACCGGCGCCGGCCTGTACCTGCTCACCGCCGCCGCCGCCCGGTTCGGGCTCGCCGCCCGGCCGCCGCGGCCGGCGGGGGGCGCCTCGATCGCGGAGACCTGGCGGACCAACGCCCGGCTGTGGTCCTCGCGTCCTCGCCGGCCGGTCTACCTGGCGCTCTGGGTGTCCAACGGGCTGGTGGTCGGCTGCGAGTCGCTGTACGTCCCCTACGCGCCGAAGGACGCCGGGCCGCTGTTCGCCGCCGGGGCGGTCGGCATGCCGGCCGGGGACGTCGCCGTAGGCCGCTTCCTGCCCAGGGCGCGGCAGGCCCGGCTCGGCGTTCCGCTGTGTCTGCCGCTCGCCGCGCCGTTCCTGCTGTTCGCGCTGCATCCGGGCCTGCGCGTGCTGCTCGCGGCCGTCGCCGTCGCCGCCGTCGGCTACTCGACCGGCCTGATCTTCCAGGACCGCCTGATGGCCCTGACTCCGGACGAACTCGGCGGCCACGCCTTCGGGTTGCACGGCTCGGGCATGCTCGCCATGCAGGGCGTCGGGGCCGCCCTGGCCGGCGCCGTCGCCGAACGGACCTCCCCCGCCACCGCGATCACCGCGCTGGCCGTCGCGTCCCTCGCCGTCACCCTGCTGCCGGCACCGCGCCTGGGCACCCCCGTAGCCCTTGAATGACGCCCAACCCGCTTGCACAGCAAGCGAGTTCGCCGACTCCACCGCGCTTTTCCGGCATTCCGGCCGCACCCCTCCCCGGCCGCCGCTTTCGGCCCGGCCCGGAATTCCGCCCCTTCGACCGACGATCCGTCACCCCTTGCTCGCTCCATGGCAGGCAAAGGACATCGACGGCCGCCGGAAATTGGCTTCACCACTCCCCCGGAACTGCCCCGCCAAGAAGCGTTTCCGCCCGTCCTGCCTCCCCGACGGGGCCCGCATGCGCGCGTCGGGCCTATTGACCGGTGGGTGCCTTCGCCGCATACTCCCCCTGTCGCCGACCGCCACCGGGTGTTCACGGGACGCCGGTGAAACGGATTATCGCTACCGGGAGGATCGGAATTGGCTGGGCCCTGGGAGGGACTTCCGCGCGATTTATCGGCCGAACTCAGGGCGGAGCAGCAATCCTTGACGGCCGAGATCATCCGGGAGATCCGGTCCGCCGTCCCGGAATTCGCCCGCCCGCTCTCCGGCCAATTCGGCGCCGGAATCCAGCAGGGCGTGGAGACCGCGCTCGCCGAGTTCGCCGACCGGGTGGCCGGCCTGCCCGGCCCCGGCCCGCGCCAGGTCCGGGTCTACCGGGCGCTCGGCCGGGGCGAACTCGCCGAGGGCCGCAGCCTGGACGCCCTCCAGGCCGCGTTCCGCCTCGGCGCCCGGATCGCCTGGCGGCGGTACGCCCGGGTGGCCCGCCGCCGCGGTCTCGGCCCGGAGCAGCTGGTCACGCTGGCCGAGGCGGTGTTCGCGCACATCGACGAGGTCGCGGCGGCCGGCGTCCAGGGCTATCTGGAGGCCCGCACCGACCGCGCGGGCGCGCTCGGCCGGGCCCGGCAGCGGTTGCTCGACCTGCTGCTGTCGGGTGCCGCCGCCGATTCGGCCGACCTCGCCGCCGCCGCGCACTCCGCGGACTGGCCGCTGCCCGCCCTGCTGGCCGGCGTCTCGCTCGACCACCGTCCGCCCGCGCCACCGCCGACGCCCCGTCAACCACTGGCCCGGGTGATCTCGTTCGGCTCCCGGCCCAGGGGTGGCGGCCGGCTCCCCGATCACGTGCTGGCCGACCTGGACGGCCCGCAGCCGCACCTGCTGCTGCCCGACCCGGCGACCGCACTGGCCGACCCGCGGATCGCGGCGGCCCTGCACGGGCGCGGCGCGGTGATCGGCCCGCCCGTCCCGCCGGACCGGGCCGCGCAGTCGCTGCGCTGGGCCCGCCTGGTCCGCGAGTCGCTGCCGCAGGCGCCGGACCGGCCGGTGGACTGCCGCGACCGCCTCGCCGACCTCCTCCTGCTCACCGACCCGGCGCTGGTCCGCCTGATCGCCGAACGCCGCCTGGCCCCGCTCGCCCCGCTGACCCCCAAACAGCGCGACCGGCTGGCCGCCACCCTCCTCGCCTGGCTCCAGACCGGCCGCGGCACCGCCCCGCAGGTGGCCGCCCGCCTCGGCATCCACCCCCAGACCGCCCGGCAGCGCCTGCACCGCGTCCACCGCCTCTTCGGCCCGTCCCTCGGCTCCCCCGACGCCCGTTTCGAACTCGAGGTGGCCCTCCGCGCCACCCGACCCCCCGGCGCCCCGCCCGAGGCGCTCCCAACAGCCGCTCCCGTCACGGCAGTTCCGGAACCCGCCGACTATCATCCGTCCAGGAACGGTTTCCGCTGGACGGGGAGGGCATGAGCGTGTTCGACGGGCTGGACGAGTTCTGCGGGCAGGTGTTGGCGGCGCACGGGTGTCCGTCGGTGAGCGTGGCCGTCGCGCAGGGCGAGGAGTTGGTGTTCGCACGGGCCTACGGGCTGGCGGACGTCGCGGCGGGCCGCGCCGCGACCCCGGAGACCGTCTACGGTCTCGCGTCGGTCACCAAGCCGTTCACGGCGCTCGCGGTCTGCCTGGCCGCCGACCGCGGCCTGATCGACCTGGACGCGCCGCTGCCCGGCACGCACCCGTGGGCGGCGGTGCCGACGCCGCGTCAGCTGATGCAGCAGCGGGGCGGGTTCCCGGGGTACTACGACTTCTACTACGGCGCTGCCCCGCTGCCGATCGACCCGGCCTTCTACCGCCGCCAGGTGCGGGCGCCGGGCAGCGACTTCGAGTACTCCAACCACGGCTACCGGGAGCTCGGCCGACTCGTCGAACAGGCCACCGGCCTCCCCCTGCGCACCTACCTGCGGGAGCAGATCGCCGAGCCGCTCGGCCTGACGTCCTTCGACCTGGCCGACGCCTACGCCGGCCCCGCCCCGGTCGCCGAGCGCTACACCGCCGGCGGTCGCGTCCTGCCGGACTGCCTCACCAGTCACCCGTCCGCGGGGGCGGGCTGGGCCACGGCCGGGGACATCGCGCTGTTCGCCCGCCGCTCCGCCGGGCTGCTCCGGCCGGCCACGGCGGCGGCGGTGCTGGACGGCCCGCCCATCAACGAGCGTCTCGGGTACGGCCTCGGCCGGGTCGTCCAGCGCGAGGGCGGTTCGGTGATCTCCAGCCACGGCGGCGGCATGGGCGGCGTCGCCGCCATGATGATCGACCTGCCCGACCGCGAGCTCTCCCTCGCCGTCCTGGCCAACTCCACCGACAAGGCGGCCCGCGACGCCGTGGTCCTCCATCTGATGGCCGGCCTCGCCCCCGAGTTCGACCCCGGCCACCTCGCGCCAGCCTCCGACCGGACCCGGGACTTCACCCTCGCCCCGGGCAGCTGGGCGGGCCACGTCGAGTCCCCGGACGGCGAGATCCCGCTGCGTCTCGACGTCCTGCCCGACCGTCGGGTCCGCGTCACGCTCGCCGATCTCGCGCCGGCCACCGTCCCGGCGATCGCCTCCGACCGCTGGGACGTCCGGCTCGGCACCGACCTCCAACTCCCCACCGCCGACGCCCGGTTGAACAGCCCGTCGTTCGGCGTGGAACTCCGGGCCGAGGACGGCGGGCTGGCCGGCCGCGCCGCCGCCTACAAGAACGGCGACCGCGCGGGCCTGCTCGGGCCGTACCTGCTCCACCCGTGCCGGCTGCTGCCCGCCGGCTGACGGCCGTCACGACCGCGGCCAGCGCACCGCCTGCGCCACGATGACCCGCTCGCCGTCGAACGTGACGGCGGGCCCCTCGTGCAACTCGTAGCCCAGGTCGAGCGCTTCGCTGACCCGGTGGCAGAACGCGGCGTCGTCCGGGCCGGTCAGGACGCGGTAGCGGGGCAGTCCGTCCGGCGGCGTGCTTGAAAGCGTGCTCATCCCCACAGGATCTCACTCCCCCGCCCGCCCCCTCCTCACCGAGGGGGCGCTCCGCCGCACCCGAACACTCCGTCCGCGCACCGCCCGCCGCTGCCGCAGGCCGGGGGCCCGCCGCTAGCGTGGAGGCAGATCCAGGCCCCCATCCCCCACGGAGGGTCAGAGCAATGAAGCTGCGTCTTGCGGCCGCGCTCGGCACGGCGGCGGCACTCGTCTCCCTGGTCGCCGGTTCCGGCACGGCCAACGCCTACGTGAACGAGGACAACATCGTCATCGGCAGCGAACAGTTCATCGACCACCACCTCGGCAGCGTCTACGGCAGCTACGAGTTGAGCTCGACCACGTACAGCACCTCGGCGGCCAACCTGCGCTGGAAGGTCGCGTCCGGCGCCCCCGACACCGGCTATCCGAACGTCCAGCTCCGCAACGACAGCAGCGGGCGCTGCATCCGGGCGATGAGCTCCTCCAGCGTCCAGATGAAGTCCTGCAACAGCCAGGACCCGTACCAGATCTGGGCGATGACGCAGGGCGCGATCGGCACCCAGTTCTTCAACTTCGCCGTCCGCTCCTGCCTGGACAACGGCAACAACAGCCCGTACCTCTACCACGAGGAGGGCTGCAATCGGAACAATCCCTACCAGAGCTGGTACCTGGTCAAGTAGCACCCACCCGGCCGGTGCGGCGGCCTGCACCAAGCGGCCCACCCGCCCGCCGCACCCGCGCCGCTGAGTGCCGCACAGACGTCCTGATCCCCCGGCCCTTTCGCGCAGACGGCCGAACGACTCCGGCCAGGCCGACGCTCCCCCGGCCATTCCCCCCGAATGGGGTTGCCGGACACCGCCCCCACCGCAACCCTGGTGACGCTGCCCCGCCGTCCCACCCGCCGCACCCACCGGCGGGTCGGGCACGGAGGTCCGGCCCGGATCTCACTTCGGCAGCACACGGCGCTTCGTCTCGGCGACGGCGCCGGTCCCCAGCCTGTCCCGGACCGTCCGCTTCCGGGGGGCGCGGCGGCGCGCGGGGCGCTGCTCCCACCGCTGTGCGGCGGCGGCCAGCAGGAACAGGACCGCTGCGCCGGCGTGTCGGACCCTCGGCTCGTGCTCCCGCACCAGTATCTGCGTCAGAGCGGTCTCCGACTCCGGGAGATGGCGAGCATCGGCACGGGACCGGTGCAGCGAACTGCCGATCATTCTGTCGAGCGATCGGATGATCCACGGCCTTCGGCGTGGCATCATGACGCTCCGACAACTGGGGGATGGAATGGGCGTGACGGCGCGATGGGTCCGCCGGGTCTCGATGCTCGGGCTGGGTGTGCTGCTGCTCGCAGGCGTCTTCACAGCGATGGAGACCGTCCGGAGCCGGGCGGGCTGGCAGGTGGCGCACGGGGCGGGCCGGCCGGGCTTCTTCACCGTGACGCAGGAGGAGCCGCGCAAGTGCGGCGGCCGGAACACCATGTGCGGGGTCGCGGGCAGCTTCGTCCCGGACGACACCCGGCAGCAACTGCCCACCCTCCAGCTCGCGGACGGCGACCTGGGGGTGCGCCGCGCCGGAGAGCAGGCGGCCGGAGTGGACTTCCGGGGCACGGTGTACCGGCCGCACGACGACCGGACCTGGCGGACGGACGCCTTCCTGGCCTGGCTGGGCGTCATGGCGATGACGGCGGGCCTGGGCCTGCTGGTGCGCCGCTGGCGGTTCGGGGAGTCGGCGTACCTGCGGCGTCACTCACCGGGTTCGGCCCGCTGGTGCTGACGCGCCGTCGACTCCGCCGGACCGGCTCAGTCTTCGAACGCCACCAGCCGCTCCAGCACCGGCAGCGCCTCCAGCAGCACGGCACGCTCGCGCGCGTCGAGGTCGGCGGTGCGGCGGGCCAGCACCTCCGAGCGGCGCTCGCGGATCTCGGCGAGCAACTCGACTCCCTCCGGTGAGAGTTCGACCAGCGCGGAGCGTCCGTCGTCCGGATCGGGCAGCCG
Source organism: Kitasatospora sp. NPDC092948 (assembly GCF_044754805.1). Taxonomy (NCBI): domain Bacteria; kingdom Bacillati; phylum Actinomycetota; class Actinomycetes; order Kitasatosporales; family Streptomycetaceae; genus Kitasatospora; species Kitasatospora sp. NPDC092948. Next base: position 129,379 of record NZ_JBIVPU010000015.1, read on the forward strand.
GGTGACCAGTTGGGAGGCGACCAGCGGGGCGACGGTCCGGGTCATCGACGGAGCGGCGACCCGTTCCCGGGCGGCGAGTTCACCGAGCCGGATCGGGCCGTGCGCCTCGATCCGGGCCAGCGCGGAGAGCTGCGCGAAGGTGAAGTCCCGCCGATCGGACGCCTGCGCGAGCTGCCGGTGCAGGCGCGCGACCACCAGCCGCAGCCGAACCACCGCAGCCGGGTCGAGCCCACCCACGGCCGTCCCGCCCTCACGCACCGAGCCCCCGCCCGCCGCACCCTCGCGCGCCGAGCCCCCGCCCGCCGCACCGTTGCTCGTCGAACCGTCGCTCGCCGGTCTCCCCCGCACCGGGCCCTCGCTCGCCGAACTCCTGTACTTCGCCGTGCCGTTCATGCCGCCTCCTGCGCCACAGTGGAATCCTCGGCGGCCGCGCCCTCCGGCCCGGGCCGGCCGGTGCGGCTGCGCAGCAGTGAGGCTACGGCGGCGACCAGCGACATGGCGATGGCCAGCGCGAACACCACCATCAGTCCGTCGTGGAACGGGCCGGAGATCAGGTGGGGGAAGAACTCGCGGCCGGTCAGGGTCTGCGCGTTGGCCGCGGGCAGCGTGGACAGCACGTGCGGGCCGAGCAGTTCGCGGATCGGGTTGTAGCCGAGGAACGCCGCGAACAGCGTGCCGACGGGCGGCAGCCCCGCCACCGCGTGGGCGTCCGCCGGGGAGACGCCCTGGGCGGTGAGTCCGCCGGTCAGCGTCCCCGGCAGGGAGCCGGCCAGGCCGGCCACCATCAGCGAGAAGAAGACGCCGATGGACAGCACCATGCCGGCGTTCTGGAAGGTGGCCCGCATGCCGGAGGCGGCGCCCCGGTCGGCGGCGGGGACGCTGGACATCACCAGCGCGGTGTTCGGCGCGGCGAACAGGCCGCCGCCGAGGCCGTTCAGGAACACCAGCAGGGCGAACCACAGGTAGCCGAAGTCGGTGGGCAGGAGCAGCAGTCCGGCGAACGAGGCGGCCATCACCACCAGGCCGCCGGCCGCGAACAGCCGGGCGCCGAACCGGTCGGAGAGGTGCCCGGCGATCGGGCCGGCGGCGAGGAAGCCGACGGTCAGCGGGACGAGGTAGATGCCGGCCCACAGCGGGGTGTCGGCGTAGTCGTAGCCGTGCAGCGGCAGCCAGATGCCCTGAAGCCAGACGATCAGCATGAACTGGAGGCCGCCGCGGGCGACGGAGCCGAGCAGGGTGGCGAGGTTGCCGCCGGCGAACACCGGGTCGCGGAACAGCCGCAGCGGGAACATCGGTTCGGCGACCCTGGTCTCGATCACGCAGAACGCGATCAGTACGGCGGTGCCGCCGATCAGCCCGGCCAGCACCCACGGGTTGGTCCAGCCCATGGTGTGGCCGCCGTAGGGCTGGATGCCGTAGGTGATGGCGGCGAGCAGTGCCGTCAGGCCGACGGCGAAGCTGATGTTGCCCCACCAGTCGATCCGTCCGGGGCGGCGGACGCCGGTCTCGTGCAGCGAGCGGTAGGCCCAGACGGTGCCGATGATGCCGATCGGGACGTTGACCCAGAAGATCGACCGCCAGTTCCACTCGGCGAGCAGCCCGCCCAGCACCAGTCCGACGAACGAACCGGCAATCGCCGCCACCATGTTGACGCCGAGTGCCATGCCGCGCTGCCGGGCCGGGAACGCGTCGGTGATGATCGCCGCCGAGTTGGCCATCAGCATCGCGCCGCCGACGGCCTGGACGACCCGCCAGCCGATCAGCCAGAGCGCGCCGCCGGCGCCGCCCATCGGGTCGAGCGAGAGGATCACCGAGGTGACGGTGAAGATCAGGAAGCCGGCGTTGTAGATCCGCACCCGCCCCCAGATGTCCCCGAGCCGTCCGAGCGTCACCACCAGCACGGCGGTGACCAGCATGTATCCCATCAGCATCCACAGCAGGTAGCTGACGTTGCCGGGCTGCAGCGGGTTCAGGTGGATGCCGTTGAAGATCGCGGGCAGCGAGATCAGCACGATCGAGGAGTTGATGGTGGCGATCAGCATCCCGAGGGTGGTGTTCGACAGCGCGATCCACTTGTAGCGCGGATGCTCCACCCCGATCCGCCCCAGCCCGCCCGGTCCCTTGCTCACGTCGGCCATCTCCCGCCCCACCCCTGGAAGCCAGAATGATAATTAGCTGATGTGAACTAAATTACTCCGGACCGACGCCGTCGACCAGCCCCGGCGACCGCACGACACGACACGGCTCCCGGCGCGAAGTCCGTGCCGGGAGCCGGAGCCCGGGAAGCCGCTACTGCTGGTCCTCGACGTCGTCCGTCTGGTCGTCCAGGTTCTGCTGGCCCTGCTGCTGTCCCTGCCGCTGCTGGTCGTCGTCCTGCTGCGGCTGCTGCTGGCCGGCCCGCTGCTTGGCCTGCTCCTCCGCCTGCTTGGCCTTGTCCTTGAACTTGTCGCCGATACCCATGACTACTCCCTGTGATTGGGTGGCTTCGAGTGGTGTCAGCCTGCCACGCACTCCCCGCCCCCGCAGGTCGGCGGCGCTCCGCTCAGCCGTGCAGCCGGACGCGGCGCCCCACTCAGCCGTACAGCCGGACGGGGAGTTCGCGGGGGCCGTCGGAGATGAACGACTCCAGCCGGGGCAGTTCGGCGGCGGGGGTGGTGAGGGCGAGCTGCGGGAAGCGGTCGAAGAGCGCGGCGAGGGCGATCCGGGCCTCCAGGCGGGCGAGTTCGGCGCCGAGGCAGTAGTGGGTGCCGTGGCCGAAGGAGAGGTGGTCGCGGCGGGTGGCGCGGGTGTGGTCCCACCGGTCGGCGTCGGGGCCGTGCAGGGCCTCCTCCCGGCCGGTGGCGGTGAAGTTGATCACCAGCAGGTCGCCGCGCGCGAACGTGATGCCGCTGGCCTCGTCGTGCAGGTCCTCGGTGGCGAACCGCGGCAGGATGTTGGCGACCGGCGGGCGCAGGCGCAGCGTCTCCTCGACGGCGTCCGGCCAGCGGGCGGGGTCCTTGCGCAGGGCGTCGAGCTGTTCGGGGTGGGCGGTCAGGGCGGTGATCGCGCTGCCCAGCAGGTTGACCGTGGTCTCGTGGCCGGCGCCGATCAACAGCAGCAGGCTGTCCAGGAGTTCGCGTTCGGTGAGGCCGGTGCCGGTCTCCTCGTCGTGGGCCTGGATGAGCGCGGTGGTGACGTCCTCGCCGGGGGCCTGCCGCTTGGCCTCGACCAGGTTGGCGAGCTGGACGTAGACGGCCTCGCCGTTGCGGACGGACTCCTCGGGGGTGGCGTCGGTGTCGAAGAGCCGGCCGACGGTGGAGCGGAACGCGTCGTGCAGCTCCTCGGGGACGCCGAGCAGGGTGTTGACCACCATCAGCGGCAGCACCCAGGTGAATTCCTCGCGCAGGTCGACCACGTCGTCCTGCGGGTGCGCGGCGAGCCGGTCGATCAGCTCGGCGGTGATCCGCTCGATCTCGGGGGTGAGGGCGCGGATCCGCCGCGCGGTGAAGGCGGGGCTGATCAGGCGGCGCAGCCGGCCGTGTTCGGGCCCGTAGGCGGTGAGGGCGCTGCGGACGTCGGTCCACATCCGCAGCGGCCAGTCCTCGGCTATCTCGCCGTTGATGTAGGCGGGCCAGTGCTGGTGGGCGTCCTTGGAGACCCGGGGGTCGGTGAGCAGGCGCTTGATCAGGGCGGGGTCGGTGACGGACCAGGCGGGGACGCCGCCGGGCAGTTCGACGGGGGTGGCGGGCCCGAGGGCGCGCAGCGCGGCGGCTTCGGCGGGCAGGTCGTTTCCGGCGGTGTCGAGGCGGAACGGGCAGCGCTGATTGTCCATCAGGAAGTGCCTCCGGCAGGTCGGTTGGGGTCGTCCGTGATCGAACGCGCGATCGTCTCGGACTGTACCTGTCGTCCCGCCGCGCCGGGTCGGGTTTCCGGCCGCAGCCACCACGCGCCCGGCCGGAGGCCCGAGAGCCCCCGGCCGGAGGCCCGAGAGCCCCCGGCCGGGGAGCCCGGCGCCCCTCCGGGGGCCGGGCAGTCCCCGGCCGGAGCCCGGCGGTCCGTCAGCTGCGCCGGTAGCGGGCGTACAGCATCGGCCCGACCTGCTCGGCCTCGACGCAGCGCAGGTCGGCGGCGGGCGCGCCGTCGGGGAACAGTCGCGAGCCGGTGCCGAGCACGACCGGGACGGTGAGGGTGCGGTACTCGTCGACCAGGTCGGCCGCGATCAGCCGGTGCACCACGCCGACGCTGCCGGTGACGATGACGTCGCGCTGCTCGGCCTTCACGGCGGTGAGCAGATCTCCTTCCAGGACGCGGGAGTTGGCCCAGGCGGAGGTGTCGGTGAGGGTGCGGGTGGCGACCAGTTTGGCGGCGGCGTTCATCCGGGTGGAGAACGCGTCGTCGCGGGCGGGCCAGAGCGCGCCGAAGTGCTGCCAGGTGCGGCGGCCGAGCAGCAGGACCCCGTTGTCGAGGGTGGCGCCGAGGCGGAACTTGTCGCCGGAGACGTGTTCCGGTCCGTGGCGGAACATCCAGCCGCCGCCGGGGGTTCCGTCGGAGCCGTCCGGGTCGGCGGTCCGGCCGTCCAGGGTGGTGAAGCCGATGACGATGACGCTCATGGCGCGTCCGTCCTTCCTTGCGTCGGTGCGGTGGCCGCCGAGGTTCCGGCAGCGCTCGCCGGTATGTACCGGCGGCGCGGCCGGAACTCGTCGCCGTCGGCGGGGAAATCTTCAGATCGTCTCCGGCAGTGCGAAGGTGCGCAGCGTGGCGGGGTCGGTGAAGACGGTGTTGCGGGTGATCAGCGCGCCGGCCAGGTCGAGCACCTGGACGCTGTGCAGCCGGTGCCGCCCGCCGTCCAGCACGTAGGCGGCGAAGGCGGGTTGGCCGTTGGCGCGGGCGGGGCGGGCCAGCCAGTCGGTGCCGCGCAGGCGGTACAGCCGGGCCATGAAGGCGCCGTAGGCCTGCGGGCCGCGGAACCAGAGTGCCAGCGGCGGCATTTCGAGCACGGCGTCCGCGGCGAGCAGCTCGACCAGGGCGGGCACGTCGGCGGCTTCGAACGCGGCCAGGTAGCGGTCGACGGCGGCCCGCTGCGCCGGGGCGTCCGATTCGCGCAGGGCGTCGGGCGATCCGGCGGCGACGGTGGAACGGGCGCGCCGGAGTGCGCTGTGGACGGCGGCGACGGTGGTGTCGAGCTGTTCGGCGACTTCGGCGGCGGTGAACGCGAGGACGTCGCGCAGGATCAGGACGGCGCGCTGCCGGGCGGGCAGCAGTTGGACGGCGGCGACCCAGGCGAGGCGCAGTCCGGCGCGGGCCTCGATGTCGTACCGGCCGTCGGGAAAGGGTTGCAGCCAGGGCACCTCGGGGGCTGGGGTCAGGGGTGCGCCGGGGTCGTCGCCGGGGGCGCCGAGTCCGGACGGCAGGGGGCGGCGGGCCCGGCCTTCGAGGGCGGTGAGGCAGGCGTTGGTGGCGATCCGGTACAGCCAGGTGCGGACCGAGGCCCGGGTGGGGTCGTAGCGGTCGCGGGCGTTCCAGGCGCGCAGCAGGGTGTCCTGGACCAGGTCCTCGGCGTCCTGGAAGGAGCCGGTCATCCGGTAGCAATGGGCCGTCAGTTCGCTTCTGTGCGCGTCGAGTTCCACCTGGTCATGATGGCGCAGGGGTCGGACTGTCAGTGCCGCCGTCTACGGTGTCGGTCGTGCCAGTGATCATGGATCGTGACGGGGTTGCGGAGCGGCTGGAGCCGTTCCGGCGGGAGCTGACGGCGTACTGCTACCGCATGTTGGGGTCGGCCTTCGAGGCCGAGGACGCGGTGCAGGAGACGATGGTCCGCGCCTGGTCGAAGTTCGACGGGTTCGAGGGGCGCGCGGCGTTGCGGACGTGGCTGTACCGGATCGCCACCAATGTGTGTCTGGACATGGGTCCGGCTGCGCAGCGGCGGGCCCGGCCGATGGATCTGACGTCGCCGTGCTCGACGGCGGCGCCGGATCTGACGCAGCTGGAGGAGCAGATCTGGGTGGGCCCGGTGCCGGACGGGCGGGTGCTGGCGGGGGATCCGGCGGAGGTGGCGGTGGGCCGGGAGTCGATCCGGCTGGCGTTCGTCTCGGCGTTGCAGAAGCTGCCGGCCCGGCAGCGTGCGGTGCTGATCCTGCGCGAGGTGCTGGCCTGGTCGGCGGCGGAGACGGCGGAGTTGCTGGAGACGTCGGTGGCGTCGGTGAACAGCGCCCTGCAGCGGGCCCGGGCGACGCTGGCGGACGGCGGCTCGGCAGCGGGTGACACGTTCAAGCCGTTGGACGAGGCGCAGCGTGCGCTGCTGGCCCGCTATGTGCAGGCGTTCGAGTCGTTCGACATCGAGGGGTTGAAGCGGCTGCTGCACGAGGACGCGGTGCTGAACATGCCGCCGTTCCGGATGTGGCTGCGGGGCCTCGACGAGCTCGAGGTGTGGTGGCGCGGTCCGGGTCGCGGGTGCATGAACTCGCGGCTGGTGCCGGTGGAGGCGAACGGTTCGCCGGCGTTCGCGCAGTACCGGGCGGCGGAGGACGGCAACGGCTGGACGCCGTGGGCGATCATGGTGCTGGAGGTGGTGGACGGCCGGATAGCCACCATGTCCAATCACATGGATGTCGAGCGGCTGTTCCCGCTGTGGGGTCTGCCGATGCGGTTGACGGAGGATCCGCGGCGCTGACACGGCGTCAGCCCTCGGGGAGGGTGTCGGCCAGCCCGGTGAGGTCGAGCAGCGCTCTCAGCCGGGGGCCGACGCCGCGCAGCACCACCTGGTGGCCCGCCCGCCGGCCGAGCACTCCCAGCCTGCACAGGCGTTGGAGGTCGCCGGGGGCGGGCCGCAGCAGGTCTTCGACCAGCAGGGCGATCCGTACGGGCGGGTGGTGGGCGGCCAGCAGGGCGGCGAACCGCTCTTCCGGGGCCGGGCGGGCGGCGTGCTCCGGGGGGACGTCGAACTCGACGGTGTCATCGGTGGGCATGCCGGTGCTGACCGGTCGGCGCTCGCGGACTCATCGGTGGGGCGACGAGCGGGCCGAAGAAAAGTTTTTCGGATTTCTTCGCCGGGACCGATGAGTCCGGCGCGCGAGCTCCGTCTGACCGGTTGCAAGCGTGCAACGCACACCGGAACCAGCAAGGAGCACCACCCATGAGGAAGATCACCGCCGGTCTGTTCATCTCCGCCGACGGCGTCGTGGAGTCCCCCGAGCAGTGGCACTTCAAGTACTTCGACGCCGAGTTGGGCGCGGCGGTGGGTGAGCTGCTGGGCGCGTCGGACACCGTGCTGATGGGCCGCGCCACCTACGACGTGTTCGCGGGCACCTGGCCGGCCGTCGAGGAGGCGGGCGGGGAGGAGGCCGGGATGGCCAAGGCGATAGGCGACACCCGCAAGATCGTGGTCTCGCACCAGGACCTCTCCTTCACCTGGCGCAACTCCGAGCAGCTGAAGGGCGACCTGATCGAGGGCGTCCGGGCGCTGAAGCAGGAGGAGGGCGGCCCGATCGGCATGTCCGGTTCGGTCTCGGTGGTGCGCCGGCTGCTGGCGGCGGGCCTGCTCGACGAGCTGAACCTGTTCGTCCACCCGGTGGCCCGCGGCGCCGGCCTGCGGCTGTTCGACGAGACCGCCGACCCGATCGAGCTGAAGCTGCTGTCCTGCCGGGCGTTCGCCGGCGGCACCGTGCACATGGTGTACGGGCCCGCGTCCGCCGCCGAGTAGTCGTCCCTCACCTGATCAGGCGTCACCGACCAAGGAGCATCGAGCAATGAGGAAGATCACCGCGGGCCTGTTCATCTCCGCCGACGGCGTGGTGGGCAGCCCCGAGCAGTGGCATCTGCCGTACTTCGACGACGAGGTGGGCGCGGCGGTGGGCGCGCAGGTCGGGGTGTCGGACACCCTGCTGCTGGGCCGCACCACGTACGACATCTTCGCGGGCGCCTGGCCGGAGCGGGAGGCCGCGGGCGGTGAGGACGCGGGCTTCGCGAAGTCGCTCGGCGACATGCGCAAGGTCGTGGTCTCGCACCAGGACCTCTCCTTCACCTGGCGCAACTCCGAGGTCCTGAAGGGCGACCTGATCGAGGGCGTCCGGGCGCTGAAGCAGGAGGAGGGCGGCCCGATCGGCATGTCCGGTTCGATCTCGGTGGTGCGCCGGCTGCTGGCGGCGGGCCTGCTCGACGAGCTGAACCTGTTCGTCCACCCGGTGGCCCGCGGCAACGGCATCCGCCTGTTCGACGAGACCGCCGACCCGATCGAGCTGACGCTGCTGTCCTGCCGGGCGTTCGCCGGCGGCACCGTGCACATGGTGTACGGGCCGGCCGCGGCGTAGCGGCGCGCGGCCGGTGCCGCCACTCCCCCCGGGAAACCTTGCCCGAACGACCGGCGGGGTTCCCGGGGGGAGGCGACATCAGGACTTCACCAACTGTCGGCAATCGCCGCACGATCCCGCCATCCATGGTCATTTTCCGGCCGAGCGCACCATTTCCTTCCCTGAAGGCCCGCCAGGCATTCGAACTTGTGGCAACTTAAGTCATGCACCTGTGACATTTCACATGTGACAGTTCAGTAGCACGTGCCCCAGCTGGGCACCACCACATGAAGGAGAACGCGCGATGAACCGCCGTTCGCTGAAGGGCCTGACCCTGCTCGCCGCAGGCACGGCCACCGCCGGCGCCCTGATGGCCGCTCCCGCCCAGGCCGCCACCACCGCCGCGACCACGACCGCCACCACGACCGCGGAGACCTGCAGCCCGTGGTCGCTCCAGTCCGGGCTGGCGACCCAGGTCTGCGCCGCGATCACCGGTGACAGCGTCCAGTTCCTCGGCCGGGTCGGCCTGGCCGGCCCGCCCAGCCCCGACTTCCCGCCGCAGCCCCAGGTGCTCTCCACCACCCTCTCCGGCCAGGTCGCCGGCGGCGCCTCGCTCGGCTCGACCGCCCAGAACGTGAACTTCCTCGCGAGCACCGTCACCGTCACCGGCCCGACCGGCACCGTCGCGTGCGGCTCCACCGTCAGCGGCACCTTCGCCGTCACCAAGTTCGGCTGGGGCCCGTCCCCGGTGACCGTCAACGCCACGGTCGCCTGCTGAGCCGAGCACGCACGAACCGGGCCCGGGAGTCCCCTCTCCCGGGCCCGGCCCGCGTTCCGTTCCGTCAGACCCGTTCGGCGACGCACTCCGAACGCTCCGGGGCCACCGGAAGGCTCGCGCCCTCCAGGTCGACATCCGGGGTGATCCGGTCGAGCCACCCGGGCAGGCGCCAGGCGCGGCTGCCGAGCAGGGCCATCGCGGCGGGCACCAGGGTCATCCGGACCACGAAGGCGTCGATGAACACGCCCACGGCGAGCGCGAATCCGATCGACTTGATGATCGGGTCGTGGTTGAACACGAAGCCGCCGAACACCGCGACCATGATCAGCGCGGCGGCGGTGACGACCCGTCCGCTGCGCGCGACGCCGTGCGTGACGGCCCCGGCGGCGTCGCCGGTGTGCTGGTGGTGCTCGCGCATCCGGCTGACCAGGAACACCTCGTAGTCCATCGCCAGGCCGAACAGCACGCCGATCAGCAGGACCGGCAGAAAACTCGTCACGGGCGCCGCGGACGGGATGTCGAGCAGGCCGTTCAGGTGCCCGTCCTGGAACACCCACACGGTGATGCCGAGCGCGGCGGCCACCGACAGCAGGAACCCGAGCACCGCCTTGAGCGGCACCAGCACCGAACGGAACGCGACAGTCAGCAGGGCCAGCGCGAGGACCACGATCAGCCCGACGAACAGCGGCAGCGCGTCGGCGAGTTTGCCGGACACGTCGATCGCGGCGGCGGTCGCCCCGGCGATGTACAGCGTGCCGCCGTCGGCGGTGACGCCGGCCTTGTGGGCGCGCAGCCGGTCGACCAGGTCGCCGGTGGCCCTGTCGTCCGGCCCGGTGCGGGGGACGACGGGCACGGCGACGGTGCTGCCGTCCGCGTTCGCCACGGGCCTGCCGACGGCGGCGACGCCCGGGTCGGCGGAGAGCGAGGCGTGCAGGTCGGTGAGCACGGCCTCGCGGCGCTCGGCGGGGATGCCGGTGGCGTCGACGACGGCGACCAGGGTGGCGTTGAAGCCGGGGCCGAAGCCCTCGCTGAGCAGGTCGTAGCTCTTGTGCTGGGTGCTGGCGGCGGGCTGCGAGGCGTTGCCGGGCAGGCCGAGCCGCAGGTCGCGGGCGGGCAGCGCGAGCGCGAGCAGCCCGACCACGCCGGCCAGCAGCACCAGCAGCGGCTTGCGGGTGACGGCGCGCGCCCAGGCCGCCGACCAGGCGCCGGCCGGCTTCGCTGCCTTCACCCGGGGCCGGGGCCGCAGGCGTTCGCCGAGCAGCCCGAGCAGCGCGGGCACCAGGGTGACGGCGACCAGCACGGCGAGCAGCACGGTCGCGGCGGCGGCCAGGCCCATCACGGTCAGGAACGGGATGCCGGTGACGGCGAGCGCGGCCAGCGCGATGATCACGGTGGCGCCGGCGAACACCACGGCGCTGCCCGCGGTGGCGGTGGCGCGGGCCGCCGACTCCTCGATCTCGCTGCCGGGCTCGGCCAGTTGCTCGCGGTGCCGGGCGATGATGAACAGCGCGTAGTCGATGCCGACGGCCAGGCCGATCATCAGCGCGAGCACAGTCGCGGTGCCGGTCATCTCCACCACGTTGGCGAACAGCCCGGCGCCCAGCACGCCGATGCCGACGCCGACCAGGGCGGTCAGCAGCGGCAGCCCGGCGGCGACCAGCGAGCCGAGCGCGACGGCCAGCACGGCGAACGCGACCACCACGCCGATCGCCTCGGCGGGGCCGCCGACCTCGACGGCCGGTTCCATCACGGTGCCGCCGAACTCGGCCTGCAACCCGGCCTCGCGCAGCGGCGCGGCCGCATCGCCCAGCGCGTCCTTGGCGCTCTGCGGGACGTCGTGCGCGGGCCGGTCGAACTGCACGTCGGCGAAGGCGATCCGCAGGTCCGGCGAGACGGTCCGGCTCTCGAACGGGTCGGCGACATGCACCACGCCGGGTATCGCGGCGGCCCGGCGCAGCCCGTCCTGGAGCGCGGCCTTGGCGGCGGGGGTGTCCAGGCTCTGCCCGGCAGGTGCGGCGACCACCAGGCGGGCGGTGCCGCCGGCGGACTCCGGCAGTTGACGCTCCAACAGGTCCTGGGCCTGCTGCGACTCGATCCCGGGGACGGTGAACTCGGTGCTGGTGGGCCCGGCCAGGGTGGTGCCGAGGGCGCCGATCGTCGCGAGCAGCAGCAGCCACAGGCCGATCACCCGACCGCGGCGGCGTACCGCCCACCGTCCCCATGCGTACAGGACCGACGCCATCGCGCCCCCTCGTGCTCGAAACCAGTGTGGATTTTTGCACTCTAAGGTAACTTTGCAGTCGGCTGCAAAATTACCGTCACCGGTAACGTCCGCTACCATGCATCGCATGACCGAGGGAGCGAGGGAACGCGGCAAGGCCCGCCGGCGGGAGGCCATCCTGCGGGCGGCCTACCAGCTGTTCGCGGAGCACGGCTTCGAGGCGACCACCATCGCCGACATCGCCGACCGGGCCGAGGTGTCGGCGCGGACCGTCACCCTCTACTTCCCCACCAAACTCGACCTGGCTACCTCCCACCTCGCCGAGTTCACCGCCCGCCTCGGCCACGCCCTCCACCACCGCGAACCCGGCACCACCACCCTGGAGGCACTGGAGCACTGGCTGCGCACCGACCTCGCCGAGAACCCCGGCGACCAGGAGCTCGACGCCCTCTGGGAGACCATGCTCGACCGCAACCCCCAGCTGCGCGCCGTCGCCAACAGCCGCCTGACCGAGGCCATCCAGGAGGGCGCCCGCATCTTCGCCGCCGAACGCGGCGACGCCCCCGACGACTTCACCCCCCGCATGGTCGCCGCCACCGCCGCCGCCGTCGTCTGCGAGCTCTACCTCCGCCCCACCGAGGCCCACCTCGACACCGCCATGGCCTTCCTGTCCGCCGGCATCAGCACCCTCCCCCCCGGCCAACTCCCCTGACAGAACACCGCCCTCCCACCAGGGCCCGCCACATCGACACACCGACCAAATCGACCCGATCCGGGCCACCCTGACGGGCATCAGCGATCTCCCCCGCGATACAAGGCCTGTACGCCGCGTACGGCAACAAGGAGGCGCTGTTCCGGCAGTCCCTGGACCACTACCACCGCGGGCCCGCCCGGCACGTGCGGGAGGCGCTCGACCAGCCCACCGGCCGGGCCGTCGCCGAACAGCTGCTGCGCGGCACCGTCGCCGTGGTGACGCGCGAGGAGGGCCCGGGCTGCCTGCTGGTGAACGGCGCACTGGCCACCGGCGAGGGCTCCGCCGCCGTCCGCGCCGAGGGGCGCGCCGCCCTCCGTGCCCGCCTCGAACGGGCCGCCGAGGCGGGCGAGTTCGCGCCCGGCGCCGACCCGGCCGTGCTCGCCGACTACCTGACCACCCTCACCCACGGCCTCGCCGTCCGCGCCGCCGACGGCACCCCGGCCGAACAGCTGCTGCGCACCGTGGACTTCGTCCTCCGCACCTGGCCCGCCGCCTGACCGGACCGCGCCCCCGGAAACGCCGAACCGCCCGGCTGCCGCATCAACTGCGACAACCAGGCGGTTCGTTCGACCCTTCGGCCCTTCGACCCTTCGGCCCTTCGGCCGTCCGGCCGTTCGGCCCTTCGCTCGTCCGTGGGCGACGCGCCGTCAGGCGGTCTTCGCCTCCACCGACGCGGCGGGCTTCGGCGCGGGGCCGGCGGCCTTCGGCTTGCGGAAGAAGAAGTACAGCGTCGGCGCCAGGTACATCAGCCAGATCACCACCTGGACCACCGTCGGGTTCGGCTGGAAGTTGAACACGCCCTTCAGCAGCGTGCCGTACCAGCTGTCGGCCGGAATCGTGGAGGAGATGTCGAACGCCAGCTCGTGCAGGCCGGGGATCCAGCCGGCCTCCTGCAGGTCGTGCACACCGTAGGCGAGGACGCCCGCGGCGACGACCACCAGCATGCCGCCGGTCCAGGTGAAGAACTTCGCCAGATTGATCTTGAGCGCGCCGCGGTAGAACAGCCAGCCCAGCACGGCCGAGGTGAGCAGGCCGAGGATCGCGCCGACCAGCGGGTTCCAGCCGTCGCCGGTGGCCTGGACGGCGGTCCAGATGAACAGCGCGGTCTCCAGGCCCTCCCGGCCGACGGCCAGGAAGGAGGTGACGACCAGCGCGACGGTGCCCATCGCGAGCGCGGCGTCCAGCTTGCCGTGCAGCTCGCTCTTCAGGTGCCGGGCGGTGCGCTTCATCCAGAACACCATCCAGGTGACCAGACCGACCGCGATGATCGACAGGCTGCCGCCGAGCGCCTCCTGCGCCTCGAAGGACAGCTGGTTGGAGCCGAACTGCAGCACCGCGCCGAACACCATGGAGACGACGACGGCGGCGGCGACACCGGTCCACACCGGGCCGAGCCGGTCCTTGCGGCCGGTCTTGACCAGGTAGGCGATCAGAATGCAGACCACCAGGCTGGCTTCGAGGCCTTCTCGAAGGCCGATCAGGTAGTTGGCGAACACGGCGGTTCTCCTCGGTAAGGCGTGGGGGCGTGAGGGAGACGGGGGCGGGGGTCAGCCGAACAGGGTCTGGCCCCACCACTCGCCGGGCTTGCGGACGCCGGGCGGGCAGGCGAAGTGGGCGGATCCGACGTGCGTGATGTACTCGTTCAGCTTGTCGCTCGCCGCCAGCTTGGTCTGCAGCGGCACGAACGCCTTGCGGGTGTCGCGCTGGTACGCCAGGAAGAACAGGCCGGCGTCCAGGCGGCCGAGACCGTCGGTGCCGTCGGTGAACGAGTAGCCGCGGCGCAGGATCATCAGCCCGTCGTTGCTGTCCGGGTGGGCCAGCCGCACGTGCGCGGTGGCCGGCATCGCGGACAGGTCGGGCGCGTCGCGTTCCTTCTGCTTGCCGTACGGGGCGCCCTCGATCTTGGTGCGACCGAAGGTGTCCTCCTGGTCCTGCAGCGAGGCGCGGTCCCAGGTCTCGATGGTCATCCGGATCCGCCGCGCCACCAGGTAGGAGCCGCCGGTCATCCAGTCCTGGCCGTCGCCGGGCGCCACCCACACGTGCTTGCCGAGGCCGTCCGCGTCCGTCCCGGCGATGTTGTGGGTGCCGTCCTTGAAGCCCATCAGGTTGCGCGGGGTCTGGCTGTCGGGCGTGGTCGACGAGGTCTTGCCGAAGCCGAGCTGCGACCAGCGGACGTTCACCACGCCCATGCCTATCCGGGCCAGGTTGCGGACCGCGTGCACCGCGACCTGCGGGTCGTCCGCGCACGCCTGGATGCAGATGTCACCGCCGCTGCGGTTCGCCTCCAACCGGTCGCCCTTGAACTTCGGCAGGTCCACCAGCGCCTCCGGGCGCTTCGCCTTCAGGCCGAACCGGTCCTGGCCGTCCTTCTCGAACAGCGTCGCGCCGAAGCCGATGGTCAGCGTCAGCCGGGACGCCGGCAGGCCGAGCGCCTCGCCGGTGTCGTCCGGCGGCGACTCGGGGAGCACGCCCACCGCGCCGCCGCCGACCTCGCGGCCGCCGGTGATCGAGGCGGCCGCCTTGGTCCACTCCTTGAGCATCGCGACCAGCTTGTCGCGGTCGTCGGTGATCACGTCGAACGCGGCGAAGTGCAGCCGGTCCTGAACGGGCGTCGAGATCCCGGCCTGGTGCTCGCCCCAGAACGGCACGTCCTGGTTCTGCGGCGCGGCGGCCGTGCTGTCGCTGCCCATGGTCGCGGCAGCCACCGTGCCCACCCCGGCCGCGCCGAGCGCGACACCCGCGCCGGCCCAGCCGATGACGGCCCGTCGGCTGAGCCCGGCACGCTGCTGGGCCCCGCCGGTCTCGGCGGGAGCCGCCTGCTGCTCGTTCTCGGCGTCCATCTGTGACGTTCCCTCTCGCACGTGACCTGCTCGGATCCGGCCCTGACCCGGGTTAGCTTACGCTGTCCTTACTTCACCACGACGGCCGCGGCCAGCTTCGACAGCGGCTCGCCCAGCGCGTTCACGGCGTCGGAGAAGGTCTTGCGCTCGTTGTCGGTCACCTTGTCGTACGAGGTGTAGGTGCCGTCGGCCTGGCGGTACTTGGCGAGCAGATCGGTGATCTTCTCGAACTCGGTGTCCAGGGTCTTCGACAGCGTCGGGTCGTTCTCGGCGGCGACCGGCTTCAGCAGCTCGTAGGCCTGGCGGGCGCCCTCCACGTTGGCGGCGAAGTCCGACAGGTCGGTGTGGCTGTAGCGGTCCTCCTCACCGGTGATCTTGTTCTTGGAGACCTCGTCCAGCAGCTCCTTGGCGCCGTTCGCCATGCCGGTCGGGGTGATCTCCGCGTCCGGGATGCGCTTCTGCCAGTCCTTCAGGTCGTTGACCAGCTGGCCGGCGAGGGTCTTCTCCTCGTCGCCGACCTTGCCGTCCGCCCACAGCGCCTTCTCCAGGCGGTGCCAGCCGGTCCACTGCTGACCCTCCTCCAGCGCGTCCTCGCGGACGTCGGTCTTCGGGTCGATGTCACCGAAGCTCTCCGCCACCGGCTCGGTCCGCTCCCAGCCCACCCGGGACGACGCGTACAGCGACTTCGCCTTCTCCACGTCGCCCGCGGTGATCGCCGCCGCGAACTGCTCCACCACCGGGATGGTGGCGTCCGCCTGCTCCTGCGCGTACTTCCGGTAGTCCGCGACCGCCTGCGTCAGCCGGTCGTCCGTCTTCGCCGGCGCACCCGCGGCCGCCGTCACGGTGATCTTCTGCCGGATGCCGTCGCCGGCCATGCCCGGCTTGCACGCCACCTCGTAGGTGCCGGCCTTGATCTCCGCGTTGATGTTCACCTTGGTGCCCGGGCCGATGTTCTCCCGCTCGGTGACGATCTTGTCGCCCTCGGCGTACACGTACACCTCGGTGACCTTGCTGCCCTTGTTCGCCACCGCCAGCTCGACGTGCCCCGCCGGGAACGACGTCTTCGACAGCTCGCACGAACTGTCCGTCGCCGTCACCTGCACCGGCCCGCTGCCGTCCGCGGACACCTTCCCGTCATCCTTCTTCGAGCACCCCACCAACGCGGCACCCGCCACAGCGAGAACGAGGAAGGTCGCGGCAGTCGTACGGCGGGCGGGCATGCTCACTCCAGGGACGAGGGTACGGCGGACTCCACGGCCACCGGAGAACTCGGCCCCGGCGCCGCTCAGTAAGCTAAGGCATACCTTAGATCCCCCATCACCCGGGGTCGAGACCACCCACCCCCCACCCCCACCCCACCGACCTGCACCTTCCGGCCAACCTCCCCACCCCCCACCCCAGTTCACCCCCACCCGAAACCCACCCCCACCCCCCGGATGTGACCGGAGCCACGCCCCGACCCCACGTCAACTCCACCACCCCGAACCGCCCGTCCCTGCCCCGCGTCCCACAGCGCGCCGCGAACGACAGGGGACCGCCCCCGGGGCGCGAAGGCGCCGGGGGCGGTCCGTGTCACCGGTCATGCGGTGACGTCGCGGGCACTACCCCACGAACCGGTCCTCCTCCCTGCGGCGGCGTGCCCGGTAGAGCAGCACACCGCCCACCGTGAGCAGACCGCCACCGGCCAGGCCCGCGGCCGCGACCACTGCCGGCGAACCGGTGTCCGGCAGGTGGCCCTTCCCGCCGCCGTGCGGCGGCTCCGACGGGTGGGGCAGCTTTCCGCAGGCCTCCTTCTCCGGGCACTCCGACACCGTGACGCACAGCTCCACCGACTGGCTCTCCACCAGCTGGCCCTCCGGGTCACGGCCGGAAGCGGTCGCCCTGTTCGTCACATGGCCCGCCTTCGCGTCCTCCTCCGTGACCAGGTACGTCCCGCGGCAGGTCGTGCTCTGACCGGGCTCCAGCGTCGTCGCGTCGCACACCACCGACGCCACCCGGTCGTCGCGAACCGCGACGTCCGTCAGCACCGTCGACCCGGTGTTCGTCACCGTGTACGTGTACGTCACCGTGTCACCGGCGCGTGCAGAGCCCTTCACGTCGGACTGCTTCACCACCGACAGCGACGACGCGCTCGGCACCGTCTCCACCGTCACCTCGCCGGGAGGACTCACCACCGGCCGGCCCTCGGGGTCGGTACCGCCGGCGTGCGCGGTGTTGGTCACGTGACCGGCCGCCACATCGGCCGCCGTCACCACGTACGTGCCGTGGCACAGCGTGCTCGCGCCCGGGTTCAACGTCGTCGCGTCACAGGACACCGCCGCGACACGGTCGTCCGAGACCGTCACCTGGGAAACGACCGCCGTACCCGTGTTGGTCACCGTGTACGTGTAATTCACCGTGTCACCCGCACGGAACGGGCCGGCGGCATCTGCCTTCTTCACGAGGGACAACTGGGCCTGGCCCGCCACCGGAACGTCCACCTCCTCCGAAGGACTCTCCACCGGGTTGCCCGAAGGATCGGTACCACTCGCGTGGGCCTTGTTCATCACATGACCCGCCTCGGCATCGGCCGCGGTGATCACGTAGCTGCCGTGGCAGGTCGTGCTCTGCCCCGGGTTCAGCGTCGTCGCGCCACACGTCACCGACGCGACATGGTCGTCCGTCACCGTCACATTGCTGACGGCGGCGGTGCCGGAGTTCGTCACCGTGTACGTGTAGTTCACGGTGTCGCCGACGTGGAACGGACCGGCGCTGTCCGCCACCTTCTGGAGGCTCAGCTCCGCAGCGCCCACGACGGAGACGGTGGCCTCGCCGGGCGGGCTCGTCACCGGCTTGCCATCCGGGTCCGTGCCCTCCGCGTGCGCGGAGTTGGTCACATGACCGGCCGCCACATCGGCCGCCGTCACCACGTACGAACCGTGGCAGAGCGTGCTCGTACCCGGGTTCAACGTCGTCGAGTCACACGTCACCGAGGCAACGTGATCGTCCACCACCTTGAGGGCGTTCACCACCGCCGTGCCCGTGTTGGTCACCGTGTACGTGTAGTTCACGGTGTCACCCACGTGGAACGGACCAGCGCTGTCGGCCGTCTTCTCGATGGTCAGCAAGGCCTCGCCGACCACCGGCACCGTCGCCTCACCAGGCGGGCTCGTCACCGTCTGACCCTGCGGGTCCGTGCCCTCCGCGTGCGCGGAGTTGGTCACATGACCGGCCGTGACGTCCGCCGCCGTGATCACGTAACTGCCGTGGCACAGCGTGCTCGCACCCGGGTTCAACGTCGTGGCGGCACACGTCACCGAGACGACGTGGTCATCCACCACCTTGAGGGCGTTCACCACGGCCGTACCCGTGTTCGTCACCGTGTACGTGTAGCTGACGGTGTCGCCGACGTGGAACGGACCAGCGCTGTCCGCCGCCTTCTGAATGGCCAGCTCAGCAACGCCGGCAACAGGGACAGTGGCCTCGCCGGGCGGGCTCGTCACCAGTTGGCCGTCCGGGCCCGTGCCCTCCGCGTGCGCGGAGTTCGTCACATGACCGGCCGTGACGTCCGCCGCCGTGATCACATAGCTGCCGTGGCACAGCGTGCTCGCACCCGGGTTGAGAGTGGTGGCGGCACACGTCACCGAGGCAACGTGGTCATCCACCACCTTGAGGGCGTTCACCACGGCCGTACCCGTGTTCGTCACCGTGTACGTGTAGTTCACGGTGTCACCCACGTGGAACGGACCAGCGCTGTCGGCCGTCTTCTCGATGGTCAGCAAGGCCTCGCCGGCCACTGGGACCGTCGCCTCACCAGGCGGGCTCGTCACCGTCTGGCCCTGCGGGTCCGTGCCCTCCGCGTGCGCGGAGTTCGTCACATGACCCGCCGTCACATCCGCCGCCGTGATCACGTACGAACCGTGGCACAGCGTGCTCGTACCCGGGTTCAACGTGGTCGAGTCACACGTCACCGAGGCAACGTGATCGTCCACCACCTTGAGGGCGTTCACCACCGCCGTACCCGTGTTCGTCACCGTGTACGTGTAGTTCACGGTGTCGCCCACGTGGAACGGACCGGCACTGTCCGCCGCCTTCTGAATGGCCAGCTCAGCAACGCCGGCAACCGGAACGGTAGCCTCGCCGGGCGGGCTGGTCACCGGCTTGCCATCCGGGTCCGTGCCGTCCGCGTGCGCGGAGTTGGTCACATGACCGGCCGTCACATCCGCCGCCGTGATCACGTACGAACCGTGGCACAGCGTGCTCGCACCCGGGTTCAACGTGGTCGAGTCGCACGTCACCGAAGCAACGTGGTCGTCCGTCACGGTAAGGCCGTGAACGGCGGCGGTACCCGTGTTGGCCACCGTGTAGGTGTAGTTCACGGTGTCACCCACGTGGAACGGGCCCGTGCCGTCCGCGACCTTCTCGATGGTCAGCAGCGCCTCGCCCGCCACGGGGACGGTCGCCTCGGCCGGCGGGCTCACCACCGTCTGACCCTGCGGGTCCGTGCCCTCCGCGTGCGCGGAGTTCGTCACATGCCCCGCTGTCACATCGGCAGCCGTAACGACGTACGAACCGTGGCAGGTCGTGCTCTCACCAGGGTTGAGCGTCGTAGCGGCACACGCCACGGACACAACGTGATCGTCCGCAACGGTGAGGGCGTTCACCACCGCCGTACCCGTGTTCGTCACCGTGTACGTGTAACTCACCGTGTCGCCCACGTGGAACGGACCAGCGCTGTCCGCCACCTTCTGAATGGCCAACTCCGCAATGCCCGCCACCGGAACGGTGGCCTCGCCAGGCGGACTGGTCACCGACTGACCCTGCGGGTCCGTGCCGCTCGCGTGAGCAGTGTTGGTCACATGGCCGGCCGTCACATCGGCCGCCGTGACCACGTACGAACCGTGGCACAGCGTGCTCGCACCCGGGTTCAACGTGGTCGCGGCACACGTCACCGAGACGACGTGGTCATCCACCACCTTGAGGGCGCTGACCACCGCCGTACCCGTGTTGGTCACCGTGTACGTGTAGTTCACGGTGTCACCCACGTGGAACGGGCCCGTGCCGTCCGCGACCTTCTCGATGGTCAGCAGCGCCTCGCCGACCACCGGAACGGTGGCCTCACCGGGCGGGCTGGTCACCGTCTGACCCTGCGGATCCGTGCCCTCCGCGTGCGCGGAGTTCGTCACATGCCCCGCCGTCACATCGGCAGCCGTCACCACGTACGAACCGTGGCAGGTGGTGCTCTCGCCCGGGTTCAACGAAGTCGCGGCACACGTCACCGACGCGACATGATCGTCACTCACCGTGAGGGCGTTCACCGCCGCCGTACCCGTGTTCGTCACCGTGTACGTGTAACTCACCGTGTCGCCCACGTGGAACGGACCAGCACTGTCCGCCACCTTCTGAATGGCCAGCTCCGCAATGCCGACCACCGGAACGGTGGCCTCACCGGGCGGGCTGGTCACCAGCTGGCCCTGCGGATCCGTCCCCTCCGCGTGCGCGGAGTTCGTCACGTGACCGGCCGTCACATCCGCTGCCGTGATCACGTACGAACCGTGGCACAGCGTGCTCGCACCCGGGTTCAAGGTGGTCGAGTCGCACGTCACCGACGTGACATGGTCATCGGTCACCACCAGGTTGGTCACCGCCGCCGTACCCGTGTTGGTCACCGTGTACGTGTAGTTCACGGTGTCGCCCCCGTGGAACGGACCGGCACTGTCCGCCGCCTTCTCGATGGTCAGCAGCGCCTCGCCCACCACCGGCACAGTCACCTCGGCCGGCGGACTCGTCACCGTCTGACCCTGCGGGTCCGTGCCCTCCGCGTGCGCGGAGTTCGTCACATGACCAGCCGTCACATCGGCAGCCGTCACCACGTACGAACCATGGCAGGTGGTGCTCTCGCCCGGGTTCAACGAAGTCGCTGCACACGTCACCGACGCCACATGATCGTCACTCACGGTAAGGCTACTGACCGCCGCCGTCCCAGTGTTCGTCACCGTGTACGTGTAACTCACGGTGTCACCCACGTGGAACGGACCAGCGGTGTCCGCCACCTTCTGAATGGCCAGCTCCGCAATGCCGACCACCGGAACGGTGGCCTCACCGGGCGGGCTGGTCACCGACTGGCCCTGCGGGTCCGTGCCGTTCGCGTGCGCGGTGTTGGTCACATGACCGGCCGTCACATCGGCAGCCGTCACCACGTACGAACCGTGGCAGAGCGTGCTGTCACCGGGGTTGAGCGTCGTCACCGCACACGTCACCGAAGCGACATGGTCGTCCGTCACCGTGAGGGCGTTCACTGCGGCCGTGCCCGTGTTCGTCACCGTGTACGTGTAGTTCACGGTGTCGCCCACGTGGAACGGACCGGCGCTGTCCGCCGCCTTCTCGATGGTCAGCAGCGCCTCGCCCACCACCGGCACAGTCACCTCGGCCGGCGGGCTGGTCACCGTCTGACCCTGCGGATCCGTGCCCTCCGCGTGCGCGGAGTTCGTCACATGACCAGCCGTCACATCGGCAGCCGTCACCACGTACGTACCGTGGCAGGTCGTGCTCTCGCCCGGGTTCAACGAGGTCGCGGCACACGTCACCGACGCGACGTGATCGTCACTCACGGTGATGTTGCTGACCGCCGCCGTGCCCGTGTTCGTCACCGTGTACGTGTAACTCACGGTGTCGCCCACGTGGAACGGACCGGCGCTGTCCGCCACCTTCTGCAGCGTCAGCACGCCCTCCCCCACCACCGGGACGGTGGCCTCGGTCGTCGGGCTGGTGACCGTCTGCCCCTGCGGGTCCGTGCCGTCCGCGTGCGCGGTGTTGGTCACGTGACCGGCTGCGACGTCTGCCGCCGTGATCACGTACGTGCCGTGGCACAGCGTGTTCGTGCCGGGGTTCAGCGTGGTCGAGTCACACGTCACCGGGGCAACGTGGTCGTCCGTCACCACCAGGTTGGTCACGACAGCGGTGCCCGCGTTGGTCACCGTGTACGTGTACGTCACCGTGTCGCCGAGGTGGAACGGGCCCGCGCTCTCCGCCACCTTCTCGATGGTCAGCGCGGCGTCGCCCGCGATCTCGATGGTGGCTTCACCGGGCGGGCTCTGCACCGACTGACCTTGCGGGTCGGTGCCGTTCGCGTGCGCGGTGTTGGTCACCGAACCGGCCGTGACGTCCGCCGCGGTGATCACGTACGTGCCGTGGCAGAACGTGCTGGCGCCCGGGGTCAGCGTGGTCGTGTCGCAGGTCACGGACGTGATGTGGTCGTCCGTCACCGTCAGGTTGGTCACGGTGGCCGTGCCCGTGTTCGTCACCGTGTACGTGTAGGGCACGGTGTCGCCCACGTGGAACGGGCCTGCGCTGTCGGCCGCCTTCTGGAGGACCAGCAGCGCCTCGCCCACCACCGGGACGGTCGCCTCGGCCGGCGGGCTCACCACCGTCTGACCCTCGGGGTCCGTGCCCTCGGCGTGCGCCGTGTTGGTCACGCTTCCGGCCGTCACGTCCGCCGCCGTGACGACGTACGAACCGTGGCAGGTGGTGCTCTCGCCCGGGTTCAACGTCGTCACCGCACACGTCACCGACGCGACATGGTCGTCGGCGACGGTCAGGTTGGTCACCGCAGCGGTACCCGGGTTGGTCACCGTGTACGTGTAGCTGACGGTGTCGCCCACATGGAACGGGCCCGCGCTGTCCGCCGTCTTCTGGACGGTCAGCTCCGCGATACCGACCACCGGGACAGTGGCCTCGGCCGGCGGACTCGTTACCGCCTGGCCCTGCGGGTCCGTACCCTCCGCATGCGCCGTGTTCGTGACATGGCCGGCCGTCACATCGGCCGCCGTGACCACGTACGAACCGTGACAGGTGGTGCTCTCGCCCGGGTTCAACGTCGTCACCGCGCACGTCACCAACGCGACATGGTCGTCGACCACGGCCAGGTTGGTCACCGCAGCGGTGCCCGTGTTCGTCACCGTGTACGTGTACGAAACCGTGTCACCGAGGCGGAACGGGCCCGCGCTGTCCGGAGTCTTCTCGATGGCCAGCAACGCCTCGCCCACCACCGGAACGGTCACCTCGGCCGGCGGACTCACCACCGTCTGACCCTCGGGATCCGTCCCCTCCGCATGCGCGGAGTTCGTCACATGACCAGCCGTCACATCCGCCGCCGTGACCACGTACGAACCGTGGCAGGTCGTGCTCTCGCCCGGGTTCAACGTCGTCACCGCACACGTCACCGACGCGACGTGGTCATCGCTCACCGTGAGGTTGTTGACCGCCGCCGTCCCCGTGTTGGTGACGGTGTAGGTGTAGGAGACCGTCTCACCCACATGGAACGGACCAGCGCTGTCCGCCGCCTTCTGGACGGTCAGCTCCGCGATACCGACCACCGGGACAGTGGCCTCGGCCGGCGGACTCGTTACCGCCTGGCCCTGCGGGTCCGTACCCTCCGCATGCGCCGTGTTCGTGACATGGCCGGCCGTCACATCGGCCGCCGTGACCACGTACGAACCGTGGCAGGTCGTGCTCTCGCCCGGGTTCAACGTCGTCACCCCGCACGTCACCGACGCGACATGGTCGTCGACCACAGCCAGGTTGGTCACCGCAGCGGTACCCGTGTTCGTCACCGTGTACGTGTACGAAACCGAGTCACCGAGGCGGAACGGGCCCGCACTGTCCGGAGTCTTCTCGATGGCCAGCAGCGCCTCGCCCACCACCGGAACGGTCACCTCGGCCGGCGGACTCACCACCGTCTGACCCTCGGGATCCGTGCCCTCCGAATGCGCGGAGTTCGTCACATGACCAGCCGTCACGTCCGCCGCCGTGACCACGTACAAACCGTGGCAGGTCGTACTCTCGCCCGGGTTCAACGTCGTCACCCCGCATGTCACCGACGCGACATGGTCGTCGGCGACAGTCAGGCTGTGCACGGCCGCGGTGCCGGTGTTGGTGACGGTGTACGTGTAGGAGACCGTCTCACCGAGGTGGAACGGGCCCGCGCTGTCCGCCGTCTTCTGGACGGTCAGTTCCGCGCTGCCGATCACCGGGACGGTGGCCTCGGCCGGCGGGCTCTTCACGCCCTGGCCCTGCGGGTCCGTACCCTCCGCATGCGCCGTGTTCGTCACATGACCGGCCGCCACGTCCGCCGCCGTGACGACGTACGTGCCGTGGCACAGCGTGCCCTCGCCCGGGTTCAGCGCCGTCGCGTCGCACGTCACCGGTGCCACGTGGTCGTCGATCACGGCCAGGTTCTGCACGGCCGCCGTGCCGGTGTTGGTGACGGTGTAGGTGTACGAAACCGTGTCTCCGAGGCGGAACGGGCCAGGGCTGTCCGCCGCCTTCGTGAGCGACAGCACCACCTCGCCGACCACCGGGACGGTCGCCTCGGCCGGCGGACTCGGCACCGTCTGACCCTCCGGGTCGGTACCCTCCGCATGCGCCGTGTTCGTCACATGACCGGCCGCCACATCCGCCGCCGTGACCACGTACAAACCGTGGCAGACCGTGCTCTCGCCCGGGTTCAACGTCGTCGTCCCGCACGTCACGGACGCAACGTGGTCGTCGTTCACCACCAGGTTGGTCGCCGCGGCGGTGCCGGTGTTGGTGACGGTGTACGTGTAGGAGACCGTCTCACCGAGGTGGAACGGGCCCGCGCTGTCCGCCGCCTTCGTGAGCGACAGCACCACCTCGCCGACCACCGGAACGGTCGCCTCGGCCGGCGGGCTCACCACCGTCTGGCCCTCCGGGTCGGTGCCGCTCGCGTGAGCGGTGTTGGTCACGTGACCCGCCGCCACATCGGCGCTCATCACCACGTACAGGCCGTGGCAGAGCGTGCTCTCGCCCGGGTTCAGCACCGTCGTGTCGCAGGTCACCGGCGCGATGTGGTCGTCCGTCACGGTGAGATCGTGGACGGCGGCCGTGCCCGTGTTGGTGACGGTGTACGTGTACGGCACGACCTCCCCCAGCCGGAACGGACCCGCGCTGTTCGGGGTCTTCTCCAGCACCAGCACGGCCTCGCCGATCACCGGGACGGTCGCCTCGGCCGGCGGGCTCGTCACCAGCTGGCCCTCGGGATCCGCGCCCTCGACGTGCGCGGTGTTCGTCACATGACCGGCCGTCACGTCCGCCGCCGTCACCACATAGGTGCCGTGGCAGTGGGTGATCTCGCCCGGGTTCAGCGTCGTGAGGTCGCACGTCACGGACACCACGTGGTCGTCCGTCACGATCACGTTGTGCACGGTCGCGGTGCCGGTGTTGGTCACCGTGTAGGTGTAGGAGACCGTGTCACCGAGGCGGAACGGGCCGGGGCTGTCCGGAGTCTTCTGGAGGGTCAGCTCCGCGGTGCCGATCACCGGGACGGTGGCCTGGACAGGAGGGCTCTCCACGGCCTCGCCCTGCGGATCCGTGCCCGTCACGTGCGCGGTGTTCGTCACATGGCCCGCCGTCACGTCGGCCGCCGTGATGACGTACGTGCCGTGGCACAGCGTGCTCTGACCCGGGTCCAGCGTCGTGGCGTCGCAGGTCACCGACCCCACGTGGTCGTCGCTCAGCGCCAGGTCGTGCACGGTCGCGGTGCCCTTGTTGGTGATGGTGTAGGTGTACGCCACCGTGTCGCCGAGGCGGAACGGGCCGGGGCTGTCCGGAGTCTTCTCCAGGACCAGCAGCACCTCGCCGATCACCGGAACGGTCACCTGGACCGGCGGACTCTGCACCGTGTCGCCCACCGGGTCCGTGCCCTCGACGTGCGCGGTGTTCGTCACATGACCGGCCGTCACATCGGCCTCGGTGACGACGTACGTCCCGTGGCAGGTGGTGCTCTCGCCGGGGTTCAGCGAGGTCGCGCCACACGTCACCGTCACGACGTGGTCGTCCACGACGACGAGGTTGTCCACTCGCGCCGTGCCCGAGTTCGTCACCGTGTACGTGTAGCTGATGGTGTCCCCGAGGCGGAACGGACCGGGGCTGTCCGCCGCCTTCGTGAGCGTCAGCACCACGTCGCCGACCACCGGGACGACCGCCTTGGTCGGCGGGCTCACCACCTGGTCGCCGTCGGGGGTGGTGCCGGTCACGTGGGCGGTGTTCGTCACCTGACCGGCCGTCACATCGGCCGCCGTGATGACGTACGTGCCGTGGCAGAGCGTGCTCTGGCCCGGGTCCAGCGTCGTCGTGTCGCACGTCACCGGCGTCACTCGGTCGTCGGTCACCGTCACGTTGTGCACGGTCGCGGTGCCGGTGTTGGTCACCGTGTAGGTGTACGAGACCGTGTCGCCGAGGCGGAACGGTCCGGGGGAATCCGGTGTCTTCTGGAGGGTCAACGCCCCGACGCCCTGCACGACGACGGTCGCGTCCGCCGGCGGCGTGGTCACGGTGGTGCCGTCCGGGCCCGTGAAGGTGGCGGTGGCGGTGTTGGTGGTGGTCTGCGTGACACCCGGAAGATCGCAGAAGATCTGATGGGAGTCACCGGGTGCCAGGCTGAAGGAGCCGGCGATCGCCGCGCAGATGGGGGTGACGGGGTCGGTGATGGTGATGCCGTTGACGGCGACGGGGCCCACGTTGGTGACGGTGATGCGCCAGTAGGCGGTGGATCCCGGGGGGAGGGTGGTTGTTGCCGCCCATGGGCCTGGGCCGCCCGAGCCGCAGTCGAGCGGGTTGGTGGAGGTGCAGACCTCCTTCACGATGGTCAGCGCCGCGGCGCACTCGGGGCCGGCGGCCACCCGGAGGGTGGCGGTGTTGGAGAGGACGGGCGCCTGGCCGTCGGTGACGGCGGAGGCCTGGTCGGAGACGGAGGTGATGGAGCAGTCGGCTGCCACCGTCGTCTCGAAGCAGATCTGCGGCGCGTCGCCGTCGAAGGTGACCTCCATCCGCGCTCCGGGCGGGAAGGACGCCCCGCCGGTGAAGGTGAGGTTGGCGATCACCTGGATCGGCGAGTCGGCGATCGGGACGGACGAGATGTCCGCCTTCTCGGTCACCGGGTCGAACGGGAAGGTGCCGACGGTGGTGCCGTCCGCGGCGAGCACCGTCACCGAGGACTGGGTGAAGTCGACGGTGGTCGGGTCGATGCCGAGCAGACTCACCGCCCCGTACGACCTGACGTGCCCCGTCAGCCCGTCGCAGTAGTACGCGGCGGGGTCGAGGGTGCCCTGGGCCCGGGTCTTCTGGCAGGGCGAGGCGCCGGTGACGGGGTCGATCGAGAACAGGTAACCGGTGTCGCCGAGGCCGTACTTGCACTGGCCGTCGTAGGCGTAGCCGTACGGGCTGGTGTTGCCGCCGTTGACGTTGGGCGGGCCGTTGACGACGCCGTTGGTGCCGTACTGGGCACAGGGGGCCTGGGTGGTCCAGTCGTAGCAGTACGAGGTGCTGTTGAGGGTCGGCGTGATGCCCCGGTAGATCCAGAACGGGAACTCGGTCTCCAGGTGCCCGTTGGGGGCGGTGATCGTCAGCGGCACCTGGAAGTTGGCCTCGCCCAGGGCGACATTGGTGCTGACCAGGGCGCTGAGGCCGGGCGGCG
This sequence comes from Kitasatospora sp. NPDC092948, assembly GCF_044754805.1. Lineage (NCBI taxonomy): Bacteria > Bacillati > Actinomycetota > Actinomycetes > Kitasatosporales > Streptomycetaceae > Kitasatospora > Kitasatospora sp. NPDC092948. The sequence continues at coordinate 156,708 of NZ_JBIVPU010000015.1, forward strand.
CGGCAATGGCGTTGCCGAGCAGGTCGAAGCACGTGACGGTGCCGACGACCGGGTCGACCTCCTGGTAGAGGCCGCCGACGATCGTGCAGACGCCGGTGACGGTGCCCGCCGGGTCGTACATCTCGAAGATGTTGTCGGCCCGGGCCACGGCATCCGAGTTGGTCGGGGTGACGATGGTCTTGGGGGTGGCCCAGCCGGCGCACGCGGCGTTCGTGGACGGGTCGAAGCAGGACATCACCGTTGGCAGCGGGGACAGTTGATTGTCGGTGATGTAGATCTTGCCGTCGATGGTCCGCATGATGCCGGCGTAGTCGCCGGTGAAGGCGACCTGGCCCTCGTTGGGCGGCAGGCCGATGTCGAAGGTGCCGCAGGGGGCGTTGGCGCCGGCATCGTAGCAGAGGATCTCGCCGGTTCCTGAGACCACGTAGAGGTGCTGGTTCGGTGCCTGGACGACGCCGCCCACCACCTGTCCGGTGCCGTTCTGGAGCTCGGTGAAGCCGCAGCTGGCCTGCGCCTGGAGGTCGATGCAGCCGACGCCGATCTCGGCGAACGCGACCCGGCTGATCGCGGCGTAGTACAGCTTGGAGCCGATCTGCACGTAGGTCGGGGTGCGGGTGCTGCCGAGGTCACCGGTGGTCGCCCCGGGGGCCGCGGAGTTCAGCGCCTGCGGCCAGGTGGCGGGGGATCCGTCCGGGGCCGGACAGCCGCCGTTGGTGAGCAGGTCGGTGCAGACCACGCTGGCCGGGTCGGCGAAGCCGTGGTGGTAGATGTTCCAGATCTCGGGCGTCCGGACGCCGTTGATCGTGGCGGTGTACAGGATCGGCGTGAAGCCGTCGCCGCCGGTGGCCGTGTTGACCGGGGTGAACGGCGGCGGGATCTGGACCACCAGGCCGGTCGCGGGCGCCGAGAACTCGGGGTTGTGGGCCTGGACCACGTTGGTCGCGACGCCCTGATCGGTGCCGGTGAAGGACGCGCCGCCATCGGTCGACCACTGCTTGGTGAAGCCGGGCGGCGCCTGGAGCGAGCCGGGCACGTACGTCTGGCTCTGCGGGGTGCTGCCCGGTCCGCCCTGGATCACATCGGTGACCGTCACATCGACCGGGGTGGTGCCCGGGTTGGTCTTGGAGACCACCCACCGGACGGTGCCTCCGTGCGTGGTGTCGGTCGTACTCCCGGTGGCGACGTCGGTACCGGTCTTGGACAGCGTCACCGGCACCGGGGCCGCGGGGCGCGCGGCCGCCGGCGGATGCACCGTCACAAGCCCGACGAGAGACGCCGTCGCCGTGGCGAACGCGACAGCGAGCGGCAGCACCTTCCCCGCGAGACGGCCGCGGATCGCGGCCGGCCCATGGCGTCCGGGCGCGCGCTCGCTGATGGGTCGACGGCGTCTCATGACGGATCCTCTCGGTCGGGCGGGCCATGGCATCACGCAATGCACATGAGTCATCACTCACCGCGACCATACAAGCGGGCATCTCGTCTGAAAATCCGTCAAATACGCTCAATGGACCACCCGCTGATCGCATTCACTCTGGCGGCCGCGAAAACAGCCACCTCGGCGCGACCCGCACGAGCACGCAGACCCGAAAACGACCGCCTCTGCGAGACTCCCGCGCGGGCCGGCCCAAAAACGACCGACACCGCAAGACCCACGCACGACGGGCACGAAAACGACCGACACGACAAGACCCGCACAAGCAGGTGGGCACGAAAACAGAGGCGCGGGGAGACTCGCACAAGCAGGCGGGCACGAAAACAGAGGCGCGGGGAGACTCGCACAAGCAGGCGGGCACGAAAACAGAGGCGCGGGGAGGCTCACGCGAGCAGGTGGGCGCGAAAACAGGGGCGCGGGGAACTGCGCGACAAGCGCAAGTCACGTCCGCAAGGTCGCGATCAAGTGCAGGTCATTGCCCTGCGTCGCGATCTTGCTGACGGATGCCTTCCGCCTCGCGCAGTTCCCCGCGCCCCTGATTCATGCCCAACCGCTCGCGCGAGTCTCCCCGCGCCACCGGTTCATGCCCAACCGCCCGCGCGAGTCTCCCCGCGCCACCGGTTCATGCCCAACCGCCCGCGCGAGTCTCCCCGTGCCCCCGGTTCGTGCCCTCCGGCCGCCCGCTAGGGCAGGTTGCGGGCCATGACGATGCGCTGGACCTGGTTGGTGCCCTCGTAGATCTGGGTGATCTTCGCGTCCCGCATC